>CAZBEB010000036.1:0-11561 GCA_964490805.1 uncultured Geobacter sp. | reverse complement strand
AAATTACCCCAAACCCACAGCTGGCACTGCTTTAGAGGCTATGGGACAGCAGTGGAGAAACCCATCAAAAAACTGTCAGTGCTTGTCATATAATCTCTCGAAAAACATTATTTTGGGCGGCACTGGATGAAATTGACAAGATAAAAAACAACATATTCTCTGAAGAATCTACAATTTTGCTTGGCAAAAGACTCAAAGATAATCCTATGCATAGCAATCATCAGTATATTGTTACGTTGTGTCGAGAGCACAATGACATGCTATTGCGCGCGTTGAGTCAATCCTTGTCATCAGACGAAAGTGAAGAAGCAACGAAAAATGAAGCTTCGCTCTTTTGACCTATGAATGGAAAAACTACAGGGTAGAAACCCGCCCAAATTGCTCTTTGAATCGCGGGAGCGAAGAGGCGTTGTCGTGTCGTCTGTGGCCAATTACAGCCCTCCAGACCTTACCGTCAGCCCGTTTCGGCCCGGCAGACCGCGCAAGGGGAGATTCTTAGGAGTCTGATTGGACTGCGCCCTTTCCCGGAACATCTTCGTTCCCGCGATTGAGAGAATAATACAAGAATCCCGCAATAGGCTGGAGCGAGACTTGCCGTAGCAGGCTTTCCAGAGTGCGGGGTACTCCGTGCAGGGAAGTGCCAGCCGTGGGCAATTGCAGCCCACTTGCTCGCATCCCTGCACGGCAATCTCAATGACGGCGGAACGCGCCCCCCAGCCTCACTCCCCCGCCAGCCACCCCTCGATCCGCGCCATTTCCTCACCCCAGCCAGTCCCGAGCCGAAGCTTCAGAAATTCCGCGTAGAGACTGTCGAAAAACTGAAGCCCCTGCTCGACGACGTACATCCGCTCGTAGAAGGCGGCCTCCCGCTCGCTCCCCTCGTCCACGTGGTCCCCCTTCTCGATGGCCACCTTGGGGGCCTTGAAGGAGGCGAAGTGGCAGAGCTCCCCCTTGAGGGTCAGCTTCCAGGTGTTCTCGTTCTGCTCCAGGTAGATGGTGGACTCGGTGATCCGCTTGCCATGGGCGAGGGCGGTCACTGCCTCCCGGAAGTGGTCCTGGGGACCGGCCACGGTGATCTTCTGGGTGCCGGCATCGCCGACGCTCATGAGCACGAGGCGGTCGTTGAGATAGGCAACGAAGGGATCGTCGGCCAGGGACGGGCCCGGCTGGTTCACCCGGTATTCGGAGGCTTCGGTCATGGTCCGGTGGAGGAGCCAGAGGAGAAAATCCCAGCCGAGCCACTGGTTGCTCCGGATGAGGTCGATGGCCGCATCGCTGGTGGCGAGGTTCGCTTTCTCCAGGGAAGGCTTCAGCTCTTCGCCGACGACGCCTTCTGCCCGACTGTACGGGTGGATGGCCACCAGCCTGGCCCCCTCGAAGGTCTTCTTGAACTGGGCCTCGAAGAGCTCGATGATGGGGGCCGAGAGGGAGGTGAAGGTGACGATGCCGGTACGGGTGTCCCAAACCGCGTCCCAGGTGGAGGGGACCGGCAGGGTCTTGGTCAGGAGGTTCAGGCGCACCGCCTCCTTCAGCTCCTCCCGCTTCTGCTTCGGCACCCGGTTAAAGCCGGGGTTGGCGGCGAGATACTCGTGCTCGGCCACCTGGAGGTATGCCTTGAGGAGGGCGGCGGGAAGCTTGCGCTGGTCCCGGCGGAGGGTGAAGACCACGTAATGGTCGCGCCAGAAGGCGGTGGGAGTATCGAAGCTCATCTGCCGGTGGTCGTCCAGGTGGACCCACCCCACGGACAACTCGGCAGCCCCCTGGTCGATGGGCTGGAATGCCTGCCTGGCGAGATTTTCGGCAACATAGGAATAAAGATCGCCGGAGGGGAGATCCCCCGCGACCCTGAACTGGCACACGGCGACGGTGCTGGAGAGAATACCCATTTTTTGCTCCTTGTTCACGGAATTGAAGGGGAGAAGTGATACACCCATTGGGGCTCAGAGGGCAAGCACTTTTGTTGGAGCCGGCACTACCGTTGGTCATGATGAAAAAAATATTATAGTTTTCGTCGCAGGGGTCGATACGTTTCCATGGGGGCGCACTTTCCACAAAGCGCACCATTTCGTCTGAAAGAGGAGCCTGCAATGCCACTTAGCTTTACCGTCGGAGGCGCAACACTGAGCGAAGCTGACCTGGTCACCCATATGGTCGGGGCCGTCAAGAACATCTTCTCCACGATGGTCTTTATCGACGACCTTGCCGACAGCTACCCTCTGGATAAGCCGGTTTCCCATTTCACCTGCAGTATCTCGGGGATGGTAGGGCTCGGCGGAGATTGCTCGGGAATGGTGGGGCTCCACATCCCCGCGGAACTGGCCCGGGAGGTCACGGCATCCATGCTCGGCATGGGTCTGGACGAACTCGAAGATGAAGGGGACGTGAACGACGCTATCGGTGAGATAACCAACATGCTGGCCGGCGAGATAAAGATGATCTTCTCGGGGAGGGGGATGAACGTTTGCCTCTCGACACCATCGGTCATTGCCGGCAAGGAATATTCAGTGGAAGTCGTTTCCAGTGGCGCGGCGGTTGTTGTCCCCTTCGAGCGGGGAGAACAGCGGTTCCTGACAACGCTGCAACTGGAGGGATGCTGAAACGGTCCGAGCTGCCTCCTTTTCTTTTCGCCCCCTTGCGGTAAACTTGGGGGGCAACCAATCCGAAAAGGAGGAACTTTTCAATGCAGGAACGCTCAGGCATCATCACCTTTAAGGGAAATCCCATGACCCTTGTCGGTCCGGCTCTGAATCCCGGCGACAAGGCCCCCGCCTTCACCGCCGTTGACACCGGACTTGCACCGGTTTCCCTGGCAGAGTTCGCCGGTAAAATCAAGATTATCAGCGCCGTCCCATCCCTCGACACCCCGGTCTGCGACACCGAAACCCGCCGTTTCAACCAGGAGGCGGCCGCGCTCCCCGATAGCGTCGTCCTCCTCACCGTGAGCATGGACCTCCCCTTTGCCCAGAAGCGCTGGTGCGGCGCTGCCGGCATCGAGCGGGTAAAAACCCTCTCCGATTACCGGGACCGCTCCTTCGGCCTTTCCTATGGAGTCCTCATCAAGGAGTTGATGCTTCTTTCCCGGGTGATCTTCGTAATCGACGCCACGGACACCATCCGGTACATCCAGATTGTTCCGGAAGTGACCAGTGAGCCCGACTACGCCGCGGTACTGGCCGCGGCTAAAGCTCTGCTTTAGGATCAGCCGCCCTGCTGAAACATGAAAGGCCCGCTCAATGCGGGCCTTTCATGTTTCGGGGAAACGCTGTCCGTGCTACTGCTCGTAAGGTTTCCAGTAACCAAGCCGCGTATCGATGTTGCGGCTTTCCCCGGAAATCTGGTCAAGAACCCAGTCAACCACACTGAAAAAAACGAGGGGGATACCAAACAAAACCGCCGAAAAAAGCCAGATAATTCCCTTCCAAGCCATAATCACCATTTGCGCCATTGCTGTTTCTCCTTCCCTATTCAGTATTTTCGTCGTGCATTGACGGTTAACAAGAGTCAATAAATACGCTCCTGTGCGAAAAAGTCAATACCGGAAACCAGGTCCGCTCACCGCTTCTTCACCCGGAACCCAGCCTTTTCCAGCTTTGCCAGGTCGAGCCCCCCGTTCCCTTTCTCCTCCCGGGGGGGCCGTTCCCCCTTGGGCCGCGGCGCTCCCCCTTCCGCCGCCTCGCGGATGGAAAGTGAAATCCGTTTGCGGGCTCCATCCACGGCCAGGACCTTCACCTTCACCACCTCCCCCACCCGGACCGCCTCGTTGGGGTCCTTCACGAACCGGGTCGAGAGATGGCTCACATGGACGAGCCCATCCTGATGGACTCCGATATCCACGAAGGCGCCGAAGGCGGTGACGTTGGTCACCACCCCCTGGAGGATCATCCCCTCCTTGAGGTCCGCGATCTCCCGGATGTCGTCCCGAAAGGCGGCAGTCTTGAACTCCTCCCGGGGGTCGCGGCCCGGTTTTTTCAGTTCCGCCTCGATGTCCCTCAGGGTCGGAAGCCCCACGGCCTCCGTCACATAGCGCTTGAGGTCGATCCGTGCCGCCAGGGCGGGGTCGGCGGCAAGCTGGGCCAGGGAGACCCCCAGGTCGGCGGCCATGGCCTCCACCACCGGGTAGCGCTCCGGGTGCACGGCGGTGTTGTCCAGGGGATGCTCGCCCCCCCGGATGCGGAGGAAACCCGCCGCCTGCTCGAAGGCCTTCTCGCCGAAGCGGGGTACTTTCAGGAGCCCCCGCCGGGAGGCGAAGGGGCCGGTACCGTCACGGTGAAGAACGATGGACTTTGCCAAAGACTGCCCCACGCCGGAAACGTAGGAGAGAAGCGCCCAGGAGGCGGTGTTGAGATCGACCCCCACAAAGTTGACGCACGACTCCACCACGTCGTCCAGGGCCTTTTTCAGGGCCTTCTGGTCCACGTCGTGCTGGTACTGCCCCACGCCGATGCTCTTGGGATCGATCTTCACCAGCTCCGCCAGGGGGTCCTGGAGGCGGCGGGCGATGGAGATGGCGCCGCGCACCGTAAGGTCCAGCTCCTGGAACTCCTCCCGGGCGATCTCCGATGCGGAGTAGACGCTGGCACCGGCCTCGCTCACCATGACCACCGGCAGCCGCTTCCCCGCCTCGGCCAGGGTCTCCTTGGCGAACTGCTCGATCTCCCGCCCCGCCGTGCCGTTCCCCACGGCGATCATCTCGATGTCGTGGGCCGCCACGAGCCGCAGGAAATCTTTCTTCGCCCCGGCGACGCGCCCTTCGCCGGTGTGGGGATAGATGGTCACGTGCTCCAGGAAGCGGCCGGTGCCGTCCACCGCCGCCAGCTTCGAGCCGGTCCGAAGCCCCGGATCGATGCCGAGGACCCGCTTCCCCCCGGCCGGCGGGGCCAGGAGCAGGTTCCGCAGGTTCTGGGCGAAGACCCGGATGGCCGCCTCATCGGCCAGCTTCTTCGCCTCAAGGCGCAGCTCCACCTCGATGGAGGGGGCCAGGAGCCGCTTGTAGGCATCCTCGGCCACCCGCTCCAGCAGGGGCCCGAAGATGCTCTCCCGGCCCACGAGCCGGGACTTGAGGCCGGCATGGATTTCCGGCACCGGCGCCTCCACGGCCAGTAGAAGCACCTCCTCCTTCTCCCCCCGGCGCATGGCGAGCATCCGGTGGGAGGGGACGCTCTTCAAGGGCTCCCGGTGGTCGTAGTACATCTCGAACTTTGTAACCGCCTCCTTCTTGTCGCTGGCCACCCGGGAGGCGAAGATGCCGTCATCCCAAGTGAGGCGGCGCACAAAGGCCCGGGCGTCGGCATCGTCGGCCAGCCGCTCCGCAAGGATATGCCCGGCACCCTCCAGGGCCGCCGCCGCGTCGGGGACCTCCCTGGCCGGGTCCACGAAGGGGAGCGCTGCCTCCTCCGGTGTTCCGGACGTAAGCTCCTGGGCAGCCACGATATCCGCCAGGGGCTCCAGCCCCCGCTCCCTGGCGATGGTGGCCTTGGTGCGGCGCTTGGGTTTGTAGGGGAGGTAGAGGTCCTCCACCTCGGTTTTCTGGCGGGAGCCCTCGATGCGGAGCTTCAGTTCCGGCGTGAGCTTCCCCTGCTCCTCGATGGATTTTAGCACCGTGACCTTACGGTCCTCCAGCTCGGTGAAGTAGGTAAGGCGCTCTTCCACGGTGCGGATCTGCACCTCGTCCAGTTCCCCGGTCCGCTCCTTCCGGTAGCGGGCGATGAACGGCACCGTGGCCCCCTCCTTCAGGAGCTCCACGGTGTTTTCCACCTGGAACGGCTTCAGGCCGGTCTCTTCGATGATGAATGCAATGATTTTAGTGAGAATGTCGCTGCTCTGGCTCATGATTGATCCTTTGTCCGGCGGGATGAAAAGGGGATGGATACTACCACAGGGGAGTGCCGTTGAAAAGGGAGGGAACGCCGATGGTCTCAGCGGTGGTCGATACGGCAGGAGCCGCCGGTGCAGGGGGGAGTGCGCCGGGGGAAATATTTCCGGACACGGGCGAAGCCCCGGTAGCCGAACCTCGCCAGGAGGTTCACTCCCGGGAACATGACTAGCGCCCCGAGGAACCCGTAGAGGGTCGAGGCCGGAAAGGCCTGCCATATGGCCCAGAAGGCCTCGATAGCGCGATAGACCCGGCCGTATCGGTCGATGGCGTGCATCTGGGCCATGAACTCGTCGAGGGTGATGCCGTGGGGGGAAGGGTCGAAGGAGGGGGCGCTGATATCCACAAAGATGAGACGCCCCCCGTGGTTCTTGCTCCGGTAGTGGGACATCTCCACCGCGCAGACGGAGCAGGCTCCGTCGTAGAAGACCGTGAGAGGGAATGCGGGGGGCGTCGGCATCGTCGGAAACCTCCCGTCAGGGATAGAGCCGGAAGAGCTGCTCGACCACGCAGGCAGGCTTCGGCTCCCTGTCGATCTCCACGGTAATCTCGTAGACAATCTGGACCGCTTTTCCCAGGGGCGCCACCTCTTTGAGCACGGTCCGTCCCCGGATGCGGGCGCCGCACTTCACCGGCGCCGGGAAACGGACCCGGTTGAGGCCGTAGTTGACCCGCAGGCGCATGCCGGGGTAGTTCCGCTCGAACTGTCCCGGGGCGTTGGCCTCGGTGAGGAAGGGGAGAAGGGACAGTGTCAGGAAGCCGTGGGCGATGGTGGTGCCGTAGGGGGACTCGCGCCGGGCCCGCTCCGGATCGGTGTGGATCCACTGGACGTCGCCGGTAGCCGCGGCAAAGGCGTCGATCCGAGCCTGCTCCACGACGAGCCAGGGGCCAACATGAATCTCGGTGCCGAGCTTCGGAGTAAGGAAAGCGATGAGTTCGTCAGTGGCGGGCATGATGGACCTCCGTTTCTTCAGAAATCGACTCCCATCCCGTGGAGCTGCCGCAAAGCGGTGCCGGCCCAATCCCGGTTGGCTGCGGGGCTGGCTGGGCTCGGATGGATGATCCGCCCCACCTCCACATTTAGGCCGGCCAGGGCCTCACGACAGCGCCCCTCGGCAAATCCGCCAACGCCTATGACCACCCTCGGCTGAAGCAGTTCCACGGTCCGGCGCAGGGCCAGGTCGCAGGCGGCGAAGAGGGGCTCCTGCTCCCCCCGGTGCAGCTTGTCCGGGGTGATATTGCCGCCGTCGGCAGTGAGGAAAAGGAGCGGGCAGTAGTTGGCCACGAAGAAGCGGGCAAAGAACCGCTCCGGCGTTCCGAACCGCTCCCGGATGAGCCCCCAGAGCCGCCGGCCGCTCACCTCGCTCCGCCGGCAGGCAAAGCCGTCCACCCGCTTCTTCGGGTGTTCGTCCGCCGGTCGCGTGACCATGCCGGTGATGCCGAGCCACTCCGTCACCACGCCGATCTCCCCGAAGGGAACACCGGTCTGGGCCATCCCCCAGGGGCCGGGGTTCATGCCGACGAAAAGGGCCTCCTTGGTGGGGGAGCCGAAGCGGGAGAGATAGGCGGCATGGGGCTCCCGGGCATAGGCGAGAGGGTTGTAAACGTGGGCCACCGGCGGCGAAAAGGAAAGCTCCTCAAGGTCGGCAGCCAGGGTCTCGGCAATGGTCACGAGTCGGGTCATCGGTTCGCCTCCATGATCCGCCGGATCCTCTCCTCGGTGACCGGGTGGGTGGAGAAGTAGTCGCCAAGGGATTTCTTCTTTTCCGTGCCGGTTTTGCCGCTCGTTTTCCGGTGTTCCGCCTCGAGACGGCCCAGCATGGCGGTGTAGCTCTTCAGGGGGATGCGCCGGCGTTTCAGGTATTCCACCGCCGCGTCGTCGGCCTCCATCTCGAAACTGCGGGAGTAGGAGGCATCGATGAGGGCCGTGGGGAGCGTGGCAGCCAGGGAGGTGATTGAGGTGATGTCGCCGGTGATGGCAGCAATCACGAGCCCCGTAGCCGAGTTCTGAAGCACGTGGCGAAGTGCATGGCGGTGCCGCACATGACCCATCTCATGGGCCAGGACGCCTATCAGCTCTTCGTCGCCTGCTGCCATCTCCACGAGCCGGTCGGTGACGACGATGATTCCCGACGGAAGCGCCAGGGCATTGGCCCCCAGGGCGTCGCTCCTGCGGAACTCCAACCGGTAGCCGGTGGCAAAGGGGAGTTCCCGGGTCATGCGGGAAAAGTGGGTCTTAAGCTCCCGCCGCCGGGAATCCGGGAGCCGGGATGCTGTGAAAACGAGCTTGTCGAGCATCGCAAGGGTCTCACGCCCCAGGGAAACCTCGGTGGCCGGGGGAACGGCCCGGGCGACCCGTTCCGCCATGGCCGGGATGCCGAAGGCCACGAAGCCCCAGACCACGGCCACCGTCAACACGAGAGCCACCAGGGCCAGGGGGAGGCTCCGCTCCCACCGGTGAATCACGGCCGACGTTTTCCCTTTTCCCTGGCGCCGCATAAGCTCATCCATAAAGCGGGCGTCGCTCACTTCGCAGAGGGCGCCGGAGGGGAAGCGAACCGACCGCCGCGCAGTGGAAAGGGGCGAGGAGATGACCAGGCGACCAAGCTCGGCGGAGACCTCCACCCCTTCACCCGCCACGACGAGGCGGTTCCCCTCCAGGGTGAGGCGCACGGTCCGCCGGGCCGAGGTTTTGCCGTCGTAGTAGATGCCGGGCGCGGTCATCACAGGGCCACGTCAATCCCGAATATGTCGCCGATCTCCTCGCCCGTGGCGCTCACATCTCCCTGGAACCCTGCCCGGAATGCCTCCATATCGGCAATCCCCTCCACGGAGAGGGTCTCTAACCGGTACCGAGCCAGTCGTACCGACGCCCACGGGGTCATGAGTCCGAGGCTTGCGATGATGGCTGCAACGTTGGAGAGATAGAGCCAAGCCATGTCCCGGACCCTCATCCGGCTCACGAAGCTGCTTCCGGCAATGCGCGTGCTGTTCCAGGTGAGGTTTGCCAGGGCGGTCTGCACATAGACTACGATGAAGAAGTAGAGAAACGGCAGGGTGAAAATCATGAGGGCGCCCACCATCATCTGGGTCCGGCGCAGATCGCCGCCAGCCAGGAGTGCCCCCCCTTCGGCCAGGGAGGAGATCATGTAGAAGGCCGCCGGCATGACCACCACCAACAGGAGCAGAAGCCACCCCGCCGCCTTCAGGAAGAGAAAGTAGTAATCCTTCCCCGAGGCCGTGAAGGTGAATGGGGTCCGGCCGTAGGAGCTACGCTCCACGAGAAACTTCTTCTGGCGATAGATGAGATAGGGAAATATGAGCCCCAGGGTGAACGGCACTAAAAAGGAAAGGCCCGCGTAGACCACGTAGGCCTCCTGGTAATCTTTCCGGAAAGCAAAGCGGAGATTGCGGTAGCTGGAGTTGCGGCAGTTGAACAGCCGCGAACGGACCACAAGCCACGGCACCGCCATAAAGAGGACAAATCCGAGGATTTTGGAAATATTCGGCGTATAGTGGGTCCCGGCCGTGTAGACAAGAAACGCCAGGACCCCGATGAGCCAGCCGCGGAAAAGAGCCTTGGGATCGGCCAGATAGTCGAATGGACTCCCGTCAAGAAGCGTATTGCCGTAAAAATACCGGCGTTTCCTGACCTTGGCCCAGGCGGAGTACCCCCCAAGGGTCACGATCTTCAGGAGCGTATTGACGATCCAGATGCCGAAGTACTCCTTCGCCGACCCGGTGAAGGTGAAGCGGAGGGTGCGGGGTGCCGCCGGCCGGCGAGGCTCGGGTTGTACTGCCGCCGCTGGCGGGACTACAGCCGGAGCCGATGACGGGGCCGTTTCCGCCGACCGCTCACCTCCCCTGGCAAAGACGAACTTTCCGCCGCAGCGGGGGCAGGTCACCCGCGCCCCGTCGGGAATGACTCCTGCGGGCATCTCCTTCGCGAACCGGCAGTGGGGGCAACTCACCTGCTCCATGGCGGCATCCCCCATCATTCCACCACGAGCGTTTCACCGCCCGCCTCGACCCGGTCACCGACACGGAGCTTCCTGCCGCGCCGCGTCTCCACCTCGCCGTTCACCCGCACTTCCCCCTCGGAGATGATGATTTTCGCCTCGCCGCCGGAGGCAACAATATTCTCTGCCTTCAGAAAACTGTCAAGTTTTATGTATTCGGTTTCGATCTTCATCGTGTTATGGCACTCCCATCGGCATTCGTCCAAGTTGGTTGTCTTTGTAGCACTTTTTTGTTATGAAGAGGAGATTTTTCACGCCCAAAGGAGATTCGCAATGCTCACCACATCCGACTTCAAGCGGGGCCTCGTCATCAAGCTCGACGGCGCCCCCTGCGTCATCCTCGACGTCCACTTCCAGTCCCCTTCGGCCCGGGGCGCCAGCACCATGGTCAAAACCAAGTACCGCAACCTCCTCACCGCCCAGGTGCTGGAAAAAACCTTCCGTTCCGGCGACAAGGTGGAAGAGGCCGACTTCGAGCGCCACAAGGGGCAGTTCCTCTACGCCGACGGCGACCGGGGGGTCTTCATGGACCTGGAGACCTATGAGCAATTCGAGATGGAAGCCGAGGCCTTCGAAGTTATCCAGCCCTATCTCCTCGACGGCGCCGAGGTGACCCTGGGGCTGTTCCAGGAACGTCTTGTGAGTGTCGATCCGCCGCAGGTGGTGGAACTCACCGTCACCGACACGCCCCCGGTCATGAAAAACGCCACCGCCACCGCCCAGACAAAGGAAGCAACCCTCGAAACCGGCCTGACCCTCCAGGTCCCCCCCTACCTGGAAGTGGGCGAAAAAATCAAGGTCGACACCCGGGACTGCCGGTTCGTCTCCCGTGCCTAATCAGCGATTGCAGCGGCATATCGTGATGGCGTCGGACAACAGGCGAAAAACATGTTGACACACACACATGTTCGGGCTATAAGTTAAAGCTCTTTTCGCCCAGATAGCTCAGTCGGTAGAGCAGAGGACTGAAAATCCTCGTGTCGGCGGTTCGACTCCGTCTCTGGGCACCAGAAAAATCAAGGCTTCGCGGGTTTCCCGTGAAGCCTTTTTTTCTTTTCCGATGATGTCCACACCTTAAGTCTCCAGAACATTAATGTAACGTGCCAAATGCTTTTACAATTTCGTCCACTTGGTTTTATAAATGATTTAGGGGGCTCAACGGGTTATTAACAGCCTGTTGAACCCCCTCATTTTTACCAATTTTTTATGATTAGTTCTTGCCTATCTTTGCCGGTTCCTGACCTCCCTATGGTGTAGTCAATTTTCACTTCCTGGGCAGGGTATTCTTTGAATACTTTTCTGATGTCAGGATGGTCGTTAATACTCAGAATTGCCCGCCCTTTTATGCTCCCCATCAGAGCCGCTATCCGTTGGTATTGTTCCAGGCCGAAGGGCACTCCATATCCTTCGGTTTGCCAGTAAGGTGGGTCCATGTAAAAGAGGGTCTGGGGGCGGTCATACTTCTCTATACAGCCTCCCCATGGCAAGTGCTCGATATATGCCCTCGACAACCGCAGATGGGCTTGACTTAACTCCTCTTCTATCCTCAGTAGGTTCAATCGCGGTGGAGAGGTGGTGGCAGTGCCGAACGATCTTGATTCGATTTTCCCCCCAAATGTCAACGGCAATCGAAAATTGACCCACCTTACCGGTTGATCGGAAATTGAAAA
>CAZBEB010000035.1:0-15825 GCA_964490805.1 uncultured Geobacter sp. | reverse complement strand
ACTCAAGAAGGCTGCGTGACTCTTATCTTGTGTCCAGGGTACCGGGCGCGTTACAGCAACAACTATTTCCATTGCTTCAGCCGATAACTCCGGAGTCTTAATGAATTCTTCGATTTTTCAAAGGGTTCTCCCCTTCGCCCTTTTTATGGCCTGCATCGGCGCTGAAGAAGCGCTTCGATTTTTCTCGCGCCAGGGATTTATCCATATCACGCCGGAAACGTTTCTTTATACCTATCCGATAAGGGTTATTCTCGCAGGCCTGGCTCTCTTTTTTGCCCGCTCTAAGTATTGCGAAATAAACTACAGGGATCTCGCATCTCCCATTAAAAGCGTAGTCAGCATTGCCCTCGGGGTTGCCGTCTTTATCCTCTGGATCAATATGGACTGGATACTCCAAAACAACGGAGCGCCCCAGGGATTCAATCCAACGCTCATCCCCGACGCCGCCACCCGCAACCTCATGACGGCATTCAGGCTGGCTGGCGCCGCCATAGTCGTGCCCATCATGGAAGAACTCTTCTGGCGGTCATTCCTGATTCGCTACATCATCCATAAAGATTTCGAATCCGTCCCTGTCGGACTCTTCACGTGGCCATCATTTCTCATATCTGCCGTACTCTTCGGCCTGGAACACCATTATGTCCTTGCCGGCATCATGGCAGGCATCGCATACAACGTTCTGCTCTATTATACCAAGAGCATTGCACACTGCATTCTTTCGCACTCGATAACGAATTTTCTTCTTGGAATATATGTCCTGCAAACGGGGAAGTGGCATTTCTGGTGAAATGAGCTGCCGGCTCATAACTGCTATGAGCCGGACAAATGCATTCACCATGAGAAAAATGTCACATTAATAGTCTTGATTTACAGATAATGGGGTGATAGTCTTACGATGTTTTTTACAATTGAATATGTTCAAGGTAGACGATAATACTAAACCATTCGCGAGAATGGGGCGGAAAGCCTACAGGGTCTCACCGAGACAGCCGGGTCGCCGAAATATCTAAAGATTAGATATCGGTCCCGGCTTTTCTTTTTTCCACTGCTTAACATCAGCAAAACCGTATTATCCGGCACTCCAGCGCATCACTCAAGGAGGAGGAATGATGTCCATACAAGCGAATCCCAAAATTCAATTTGCACCAGACAGCACTTTTAACCTTAAAGAGGCCTACAATCATTGGTTTGATGTAATCCCCGCCAACACCCCCGGCCTGGTGGAAAAGGCCAAACGCCTGAGATACCAGGTCTACTGCATTGAAAACGATTACGAGGACCCTTCTGCCCACCCGCGCAGCATCGAGCGGGACGAGTATGACAAACGCTCCGTCCACCGCCTGCTCGCCACCAGAACATCCGGTGCAATTGCCGGCACAGTACGGCTCATCCTCCCCGCCAGCAAGCCGGAAGAGAGCTTCCCCATCCAGGGAATCTGCAAAAGCCCGCGCCTCTCTGATCCAAAGATGTTCTATCAGGGAAAAGCAGCCGAAATCTCCAGGTTCTGCATATCCAAGGAGTTCAGACAGACTCTGCATCATGAAGGCTCGGATTGCAGAACCACGCTGTGGCCCGATTTCGGCAAGCAGGACATCATCCCCTATATCACCCTCGGGCTTATGAAGGGCATTGTACAGATGAGCGCCGAACATGGCGTGACCGACTTGTTTGCCGTAATGGAACCTTCTCTGCTGCGCCTTCTCACCCGCTTCGGCATTTTTTTCAAACCGATCGGGCCCATCGTCCAATACCACGGCATGCGTCAGCCCTGCTATGAAAACGTGGAAAAACTGCTAGGGAAAATATGGAATGTGCGTAAGGATGTCTGGGACGTGATTACTGAGGAAGGAACCTTGCTTGAGCAATTAAGAAACAAGCACAACGCTGCGGCATCCTGTAAATTCACCCAAATGAAAAGATGCGCTGTGCCAATGCATGCCTGCTGATTTGTCGCAGGGTCCGAATGGGACCGTCATTCATTCACAACTCGAACCGTTATTGAACATCTATCTTGCTAATACCGTCCGGCCGCCAGCTGGGCGGAATTACACGGCTGCCTGCCTTTTCCTTGCCAGGCACCAGTGTACCAAACGTAACCGACATGACACCGAACCGGGCATTGACGTCGTCCATTGCCTTTAGTGCTTCAGCTTTCTTCCTTTCCTCCTCGAATAGCGGCAACTGCTCAGACTGGTGCCGGAGGCTCGACAGACCGATGCCGAGCAGTCTGACCGGTTGCTCCAGTTTCACCGTCTCCAGAATCGAAACTGCCGTCTTGTAGATCTCATCGGTACGGTTCACGTAAGAGGCTAGAGTAATCTGTTTCCCCCAGGACGAAAAGAAGTCCGCATACCGGACGTAGAGATGAATTGTCCTTCCAGTAACCCCATAGCGCCGGGCCCTGCTGCCCACCATATCCGACAACTGCAATAGAAAACGCCGGATTTCCCCGGGGTCCGAGATATCCTGTTCCAGTGTCCTGGAATGGCTTACGCTCTTAACATCATCCTCTTCACCATACGGGACAACGGGGCTATTATCCACGCCCTGCCCCATCTCTTTCAGCCGCTTCCCTATGATACCGAACTTCCTGGTCAGGCGGGCTTCATCACACCGCCCCAACTCCCCGCAAGTGTAAATGCTCATCATATTCAGGTGCTGCTGCATCTTTTTGCCGATGCCGCACAACTCCTGAACCGGCATGCTTTCCAGAACCCGCGGCACGTCCTCCGGCCGCAAAATGGTGAGCCCGTCAGGCTTCTCCATATCGCTGGCGAGTTTGGCCAGGAGCTTGTTGGGGGCAATGCCGATGGAGCAGGTAATGTTAAATTGATGCCTGATCCGGGATTTGATCTTGCGAGCGATATCTGCTGCCGACCCATAGATCGAGAGGGAACGGGTAACGTCCAGCCAGGACTCGTCAATACTGAACGCCTCCACCTCGGGGGTATAATCGCGGAAGATCCTGTTGATCTCGGTGGAAATGTACTGGTACTTCTTGTTATCACCCACCACGATAAGCAGTTCCGGACAGGCTCTCTTAGCCTCCCACACCGCCATACCGGTCTTAACCCCCTTGGCCCTGGCCTCGTAGGAGCTGGTAGTTATCACCGTTCTGCCGGAACCGCCGACAACAGCAATTGGCTTGCCCTGCAATGCCGGGTTGGCCGCCTGCTCGACCGAGGCAAAAAAGGCATTCTGATCAACATGCATTATGGTGCTGTTCATGGTTTCCAGTCACCGCTGCAGCAGGGCTCATTCCAGAGTCCGGAATATCCCGACCACCTTCCCGACAATGATGACCTCCCCCTCCCCCTCCCGGATGATGATTGGCTCCATGTTGGGGTTGCGGGGCTGGAGACGGATCTGTCCCCCCTCACGGTAGAACGCTTTGAGGGTGGCCTCACCATCAACCATGGCAACTACGATATCCTTGTTTTCTGCTGTGGGCTGGGGGCGGATCAGGGCGAGATCTCCATCGAGGATAGCGGCATTCACCATGGAATCCCCCTTTACCCGCAGGAAGAACCTCCCCCCCTTGAGCTGGGCCTGATCAATGGCAAGATATCCTTCGATGTCCTCAATGGCCGGCTGGAGCATTCCGGCCCGCACCACCCCCACCACCGGAAGCGATACCGGCCGGGCCCCTTGGCCGGCCAGGGAAATGCCGCGCGAGTTGCCCGGGGCTCTGTGGATATACCCCTTTTTCTCAAGGGCGCTGAGGTGCTTCATCACACCTAGGGTGCCGTTTATCCGCAGATGCGCGGCAATATCCCTCATGGTGGGGGGATAACCATGCTGAGCGAGGTAGCTTTCGAGAAACAGAAAGACTTCTTTCTGGCGCGGGGTAAGTTCTTCCATGGATGCTCCTTGACAGGTTCGCAATTGACAACCTATCACCAACGGAGCACCTTGTCAAGGAAGTGGACTCCCGACGGCATCCTGCATCACGATACATGTCTTTACCACGGAACCGCGCGGCGTCGAACATGTAGCGGGCTATTCCCCTACTTGAATATTTCTATCGGAGCCCTGCTGTCAAAACCGTTTGATCCGTCTTTCCAAATTTTCAGGGTTCCTTTTACCTGTACCTTTGTTCCGGCTATGGCAAGACCTTGAAGACGATTTTCAACATTATTGATATTCTCGGAAAAAACATATCCCAGAGCGAACTTTTTATTATTTCCAGCAGTCAAATAGTAATTGCCGCCCGCATAAGGGGCAAACCCTATGACTCCGGTTCCTTTAAATGGAATTCTTTTCTTAACGTCCAGCTCACACTTCTTATCGTACTCGGAAAGTGGGGCAGTTTCCGCCTGAATAATCATGAAGGGTCTTGACACTCTTTGCTCTTTTTTAGGGTTAGTGGTAGCGAATGACATTACGGAACCGCAGCAAAGGATGATAACTGCCAAAATAATATTCTTTTTCATTTTTCACTCCTCCATTCTTCGTCGCCTTGTCAACAGGTAACAACAGTCTGCCTTGGCCGTTGAATCCGGTTAAAAAAGCATGCTCACGACAAACCCGGAAGAGCTGTCTCAATCACCACAATATCTACAATTGCATAGCACACCGTAAACATTAGCCGCAACAAACTAACCCAACTTAATATATTTATCGGACAGCAAATATTAAACTTTAGTAATTTTTAACGGCTAATCGCATTAACTACCGAAGATTCCCGAAAGAGGCTGTGGGCCCCGAGAAAAACCCCAGAGGACACATAAAACAAAAGGGCCTACAGCCGAAAGCTGTAAGCCCTTATTATTATTGGCGTCCCCGAGACGATTCGAACGTCCGGCCCCTTCCTTAGGAGGGAAGTGCTCTATCCAGCTGAGCTACGGGGACAGAAGTTCTTTTTTATAGCCCAACACCTCTGGTTTTGCAACCATTTTCCCGGCGGGCGGACAAAGGCAAAACGTGACCGAATCCGTTAAAATGAAAGGAGTGAGAATACCTTACCCTCAGGCAATTTCTTTCTACCGGCAAGAAATTCAAGCTCAGCCATGAAACAGCATTCGACAATTTCTCCGCCCAGGGCCGTTACCATGTCGACAACGGCAGCCATGGTGCCGCCAGTGGCAAGAACGTCGTCGGCTATGACCACCTTTTCCCCCTTGCGAATTGCATCCGTGTGAATTTCAAGGGTATCGGTGCCATATTCAAGCTGATAGGTCTTGCTGAAAGTTTCAGAGGGGAGTTTTCCCGGCTTACGCACGAGCACCACACCGGCACCGAGTTTGTAGGCAAGGGCTGCGCCAATGATGAAACCCCTGGCCTCGACGCCCACCACCTTGTCGATCTTCTCTCCCACATACCGATGCGCCAACAGGTCAACCATACGCTGAAACGACTTCGCGTCGGCAAGCAGCGTTGTAATATCTTTAAAAATGATCCCCTTCTTGGGGAAATCAGGTACGTCCCGGATAATATTCCTGAGGTCATTCATTCCTGTTGTATTCTCCTTGTTGCTCATTCAAAATCACTCGATTGCGTTAATACCACTGTTTTCAATATATTTTCTCAGCTTCTCAAGAGATTTGGCTTCTATTTGCCGAATCCGCTCCCTGGTAACGCCAAAGCTTCGCCCTATTGTATCGAGGGTTTGAGGCTCCTTGTCTTCAAGCCCAAAGCGCAGAGTCAGAATCTTCTGTTCGTTGTCCGTAAGGGAGGCAAACCATTTGGAGACTATCTCATACTTGTTCAGGTCTTCGAGAAAAGTCGCCGGAGATACGGACAAAGTATCTTCTATGGTATCTATGAGAAAATAATCGCTGTTCTCACCCATGGGGCGCTCAATTGAATAGGTTTTCTTGAGCAGGACCATGAGGCGGCGTATGTATGCCGGATTGACATTCATCCCGGTAGCAACTTCTTTTACACTAGGTTCCCGGTTAAAACGCTGCACCAACTCGCGGGTTGTTTTAAGCATTTTGTTAATGTCGTCGGAGACGTGGACCGGAAGCCTTATGGTACGCGACTGGTTCACCAGCGCCCGTTCAATGGACTGGCGTATCCACCAGGTGGCATAGGTGGAGAAGCGACATTCCTTGGAGAGCTTGAACCGCTCCACCGCCTTGATGAGCCCCATATTCCCTTCTTCAATGAGGTCAAGGAAGGGAAGACCGCGGTTTATGTACCTTTTGGCGATCTTTACCACGAGTCGCAAGTTGGACTCTATCATCTTGTCCCGCGCAGCCTTCTCACCCTTGGCAATTCTGGCTGCAAGCGCTTTTTCTTCATCGGCGGTAAGAAGCGTGGTTTTCTGGATTTCCCGGAGGTATAGCTTGATTGCGTCATCGAAATGCTCTTCCTCGACGACCTTCACTTCCTCGTCAGCTTCCTCCTCTTCTTCCTCCGGCTCTTCGAATTCAAAAGAACTCGGTTCCGGTTCAATCAAGTCATCCGCCTGCCGCTCAACATGCTCTTCCGGTTCCACAACTTCCTTTTCGAGAAAATCACCCATGCTTGTCCCCGTTCAGCGAAGCGGTTTTAACCGATCACTCTTCAGTGCCCCACCCATACCTGCCAACCAGCTTGACGAATCTGCACCCGGCTATATCGTCACGGACAAATGAACCATCCTCTTGCTTTATCACCCTCACAAGAATCTGCTCGAACTGACTCCCCACCGGTATCACGAGCCTTCCACCGGGCTTGAGCTGTTCCACAAGCTTATCCGGTATATCCGGTGCTCCAGCCGTAACGATGATGGCATCGAAGGGAGCTTCCTCTTCCCAGCCGACCGTACCATCGGATATCTTGATGTTCACATTCAGAAGGCCAATACTGTCGAGGGCCTTCCGAGCCTTTAATGCCAGAGGGCGTATCCGCTCAACGGTGTAGACACGATCTGCCAGAGTAGCGAGAATTGCCGCCTGATACCCCGAACCGGTACCAATTTCAAGCACCTTCTCGTTTCCGGACAACTGTAAGAGTTCGGTCATGAGGGCAACCATGTAGGGTTGCGATATGGTCTGCTTCTCCCCGATGGGAAGAGGTGTGTCGCTGTATGCCCGGGCTGCCATCGCCTCTTCAACGAACACGTGGCGGGGAACTTTCAGCATCGCCTCGATGAGACGCCGGTCCTTTACGCCGCGCGCGATGATTTGAGACTCCACCATCCGCTTCCGAGCGATGTCAAAATTCATGTAAAACCCCTATATTCGCTGAAAGGCAGACTATAACAGACCGCCCGGACGCTGTCCAGCATTAGGATGCGGGTACAATGGACGCCACACATGCTTGAAAAAGCAAGCTAATTGGCATTTTAACTTGCGTGCCCTAGGATAAAAAATCCCAGGTTTTCAGCTTGGCCAGGGAAGCGTAGTTGGTAAGATCGAGATGTAATGGAGTTATTGAAATACCGCCACGCTTGACAGAGTAATAGTCCGTACCCTCGATATCCCGGAACTGCATCTCGCCATTACCTATCCAGTAATAGTTTCGGCCACGGGGATCGGTATTGGTAATGATTTTCCCTTCGTAGTCCCTCTTGCCCTGCGTGGTAATCACAGGACATCCAAGTTGTTCCTGGGGAAGGTCAGGAACATTTACGTTCAAAAGGGTATCCCCCGGCAACCCGTTGACAGCGACAATACGCACAAGTTTGGCCACAAAGGAAGCCGCCGCCATATAGTTCTCGCCGCGGCCGGACGTCACAAGCGACACAGCCAATGCCGGTATCCCCATGAGTGTCGCCTCCATTGCTGCGGAAACCGTCCCGGAATAGGTGATGTCATCACCCATGTTTCCTCCGCAGTTAATGCCGGAAACCACCAGGTCAGGCTTGAACTTGAGGATGGCATGAATAGCCAGGTTGACGCAATCGGTCGGCGTGCCGTCCACGGCGAAAATAGACGGGCGGATCTCGCTGGCCCTGAGAGGATGATGGAGCGTCAAAGCGTGCCCGACCGCACTTCGCTCACGGTCAGGAGCAACAACTATCACATCAGCCACGGCCCGCAACGCATCTGCGAGAGCCCTGATCCCCGGAGCACGCACTCCGTCGTCGTTTGTGACAAGAATCTTCATGTCTACCCCCGATAAACAACTACGAGTTGACATAACCTTTATGATCATTTGCTACATATACGAATCATAAATGGGGGTACAAAAGGAAACAGGGAGAAAGCACAATGGCTAACTCCCTGTTTTTACTGGTCGGGGCGACTGGATTCGAACCAGCGACCACCAGACCCCCAGTCTGGTGCGCTACCAGGCTGCGCTACGCCCCGATATATTTTACTGCAACAACATTCGGCGGATTGTTTCCAACTCCTGCCGCACTTCATTTACAACCTTCAAAAGACCGCTTGCATCATCTGAATCAACTTTTGAACTGTTCTTGCAGTCGGTTTTTAATCTCTTACGGGCACCTTCAATGGTCAGCTTTTCAGTATACAGGAGATGTTTTATCTCCTGAAGGAGCTGAATATCCTGCTTTGTGTAGAGTCGCTGCCCCGTTCGGCTTTTGGGCGGCTTCAACTCCTTAAACTCAGTTTCCCAGAACCGAAGCACCGAGGCTTTGAGCGACGTCAATCGCTCAACCTCTCCGATCCTGAAATACTGTTTATCAGGAAGATTGGCCTCCACCTTCCCTCCGGGGAAGAACTTCTCAGGAATTGATCGAGGACTTGAGAACCTGACTCGGCTTGAACGTGAGAATCCTGCGGGCGGATATGATTATCTCATCACCGGTCTGAGGATTTCGGCCACGACGGTCGGCCTTTTCCTTGACAACGAAATTACCAAAACCGGCGATCTTTATCTTCTCACCATTTTCGAGGGTTTCCTTGATAAGACCAAAGACCCGCTCAACAAGCTCAGCGGATTCTTTCTTTGAAAATCCCACCTTCTCGTATATCTGCTCAACAATATCTGCCTTGGTCATATACTCCCTCAAAATCAATAAGTTATCAAAATATATCGCGCTTACCGAAGGCGACAGGATTTATAGCACAGCAGCCCAAGATAATCAACCTGTTTTTAACGTATCGTGACTTCTAACTTTTTCACCAGGGTATCAACCACGCGTTTGTGCAGGGGAGAAACCTCATCATCCGCAAGCGTCCTGTCTTGCGAACGGTACCTGATTCTGATTGCAACACTCTTGAATCCTTCAGGTACGTGTTTCCCCTTGTAGAGGTCGAATATCTCTGCACATTCAACCTCCTTGATTTTCAAAGCGTTAATGCAGTCCAGAATGGCCGACACGGGCGTTTCATCCGCAATGAGCATGGCAATATCGCGGAATGTATCCGGGAAGCGAGAAGGAGCTTTGATGGTGACCCGATCAGAGTTGAGCAGGGAAAGTTTCTCAAAATCCATCTCGATATAATAAAGGGGCTGATCAATGCCGAAATTTTCCTGAATATCGGGATGAAGTTCGCCGAAGGAACCGAGAATTTCTTTACCGCTCCGGACTACGCATGACTTTCCCGGATGGAAATATGGATCGCGACTTTCCTGGACAAAAGTTACATCCCCTATGGAGAAGTCATCGAGAATATGCTCTACCACGCCCTTCGCATCATAAAAGTCTACCTGATGGCGCTCCTGATTCCACCCTTCGCGATGGCGGGCACCGGTCATGATTCCACCAAGACAGAGGGGCTCTCTGGGAAGCTCTTCCCCTTCTACGGGAAGATAGACGCGCCGCAGCTCAAACATCCGGAGCGTCAGCACGCGATAGTTAAGATTCCTGGCAACCGTTTCAAGGAGCCCGGGAAGAAGCGTAGTGCGCATCACGGACTGCTCTTCCACGAGGGGATTACGCAGGCGGACAAAGGGCCTGCGGGAATCGCCATCGCCCAGCAGGAGTTTATCAAGGACTTCCGGAGACATGAAGCTGAAAGTGATGACTTCGTTGAAACCCTGTCCGACCATAACGTTTTTCAACCGCTTTACAAGGCGTTGATGATGAGTCGGTCGGTCCGAGATGACTCGGGCCATGGGCATGGTTACGGGGATCGTGTTGTAGCCGCTCAGTCTTGCGATCTCTTCCACCAGATCCACTTCGCGCTCTATATCAACCCTGAAGCTGGGCACGGTTACATTGAACACTCCCGGTTCAACAGCATCGACTTTGAACTCAAGCCTCTTGAATATATCCGCCATTTCGCCGGCATCCAACTGAATACCCAAGAGTTTATTGCACTGTTCAACACGGAACCTGACCGTGGGATTTGACACCTTGGAGGAGTAGACATCGATGATACCCTTGGCGACCTGGCCACCGGCAAGATCAGCAATCAGCGATGCAGCGCGGTCAAGGGCCGTGACAAGAATGCCGATGTCGGCGCCCCGCTCGAACCGGTGCGAAGATTCCGTATGAAGTCCGAGACGCTTGGAGGTCCTGCGGATTGCAGAGGGATTGAAATAGGCACTTTCCAGAAGGATATTCGAAGTCTCCTGACGGATCTCGGAGTTTTCACCCCCCATGACCCCGGCAAGCGCGACACCCCGCTCCCCATCTCGTATTGTTAGATCTCCAGACGTGAGGATGCGCTCCTGGCCGTCAAGAGTCGTGAAACGTTCCCCATCAGCAGCACGATGTACAACAATTTTACTGCCGGCGAGAAGATCGGCATCAAATGCATGCAGGGGATGTCCGTACTCAATTAGAACATAGTTGGTTATATCCACCACATTATTGATGGAACGCATGCCGACTGCCTCGAGACGCCTGACAAGCCAGGATGGCGACGGTCCAATGGAGCAGCCTGCAATATAACGGGCAGTATAGCGTGGGCAGAGTTCAGCATCCTCAACTGACACATCTGCACGGTCGCCTACGGGAAAATCAGACTCCACAACCGCATGCCGGGCATATTGCACAGAAGTACCCAGTTTTGCTGCAATCTCCCGTGCAACGCCTACGATACTCAAGCAATCAGCACGGTTTGGGGTGAGCCCGATTTCGAAAATCGTGTCCTTGAGGCCGAGGGCGTCGAACACAGGAACTCCCAGCGGTAGATCGTCAGGAAGAATAATGATCCCCTCCGATTCAGCGGCCAGGCCGAGCTCCTTTTCCGAGCAAAGCATCCCGCAGGACTCTTCGCCCCTTATCTTGGAACGCTTGATCTTGAAATCTCCCGGCAGGACCGCACCTATCTGAGCAAGTGCAACCTTGTCGCCAGCCTTGAAGTTTTGGGCGCCACACACTATAGCCAGCGTCTCTTTGCCGTTATTGACTTTACAGAGCGAAAGCTTGTCCGCATTGGGATGCTGGGCTTTTTCCTCCACAACGGCAACGACGACCTCATCGAGTCCGCCGCCGACGTGCCGAACACCCTCCACCTCCAGGCCGAGCATGGTAAGAAGATCCGCAAGCTCCTGCGGTGAAAGGTCAAAATCAACAAATTCCTTGAGCCAGTTGTATGTGACGATCATATTCTCACCCTATCCGGGACATAATTAGTAATTAATACGGAACGATAGTCCCTGTTTATTCCACCGGCACTTTAAAACTGCTGCAGGAAACGCAGGTCGTTGTCGAAGAAAAGCCGCAAATCTCCGATGCCGTACTTGAGCATGGCAACACGCTCCACCCCCATGCCGAACGCGAAACCAGAGATCACCTCGGGATCATATCCCACATGGCGGTACACTTCAGGGTCAATCATCCCGGCTCCGAGAATTTCAAGCCAGCCGCTGTCCTTGCAGACTCGACACCCCTTCCCTTTACACATGACACAGGCAATATCAACCTCGGCACTGGGCTCGGTGAACGGGAAAAAGCTCGGGCGCAGACGCACCCCGATATCTTTGCCGAAATACTGGGTCACAAACGTCGTCAGAATCCCTTTGAGATCGCCGAAGGTTACGCCATTATCCACCATCAACCCCTCAATCTGGTGGAACATGGGCGAATGGGTGGCATCGGAGTCGCACCGGTAAACCGTACCCGGAGAAATGATTCTTACCGGCGGGGCATGCTTAAGCATGGTACGCACCTGAACCGGAGACGTATGAGTTCTCAGCAGGATGGAATCATCCACAAAGAAAGTGTCCTGCATATCCCTGGCCGGATGGTCCTTGGGAAAATTCAGAGCTTCGAAATTGTAGAAATCCAGCTCAACCTCCGGGCCCTCGGCAACCTGAAAACCAAGACCGGAAAATATCTCCGATATTTCTTCAATAACGAGAGTTATTGGGTGTTTCGTACCACGGGGTATCCTGCGGCCGGGTAATGTAACGTCAATCCGTTCACGCTCAAGCCTCTCGCGCTTACTTGCGTCCCGGACACGGTCAAGTGTTTCGTCAAGGCGTGTCTCAAGCTGATTCTTGACCGTATTGACCAACTGGCCAACAACCGGCCGCTCTTCCGGGGGAAGGGCTCCCAGCCCTTTCATAACGGCCGTGATCGCACCTTTTTTACCAAGATACTTAACCCTTAGTTCCTGAAGAGACTCTTCCGTCCCTGCCTCGGAGATTTCCATGAGAGCGGCCTTGAGAAGACCGTCAAGTTGTTCTTTCATAACGGGGACCCTTTATAAAAAAAGAAATGGAACGCTGAGCATTCCATTTCTTTTTCTATCCGGCTGAATTTCCACTAAATCTGTGTTTTTGCGACGGTGGCGATCTCAGAGAAACCCTTGGGATCCGAAACAGCCAGATCCGCCAGGACTTTACGGTCAATCTCGACACTCGCTTTTTTCAGTCCATGGATGAGCTTGCTGTAAGAAAGCCCATTTGCCCGTGAAGCTGCATTGATTCTCGTAATCCAGAGGGCACGGAAATCACGCTTTTTGACCTTGCGGTCCCTGAAAGCGTAATTAAGCGCACGGTCTACGGCCTCTGTCGCACTCCGGAACAATTTGCTCCGGGCGCCACGAAAACCTTTGGCAAGTTTGAGAACCTTGTTTCTTCTGCGTCTCGCTTTAAAACCTCGTTTAACCCTTGGCATCAGCTACTCCTTTTACAGGTGAATTTTGCCGGATCCGCAAGGGGAGGCGCTTCCTCACGGTTCACGGACTTATGAAAAACAGGTGACCGGAATGAATCCCGGCCCTGTTTTTACTTATAGGGAATCAATCTTGCGATATTCTTCTGATCCACAGCGGCAACTATAGAGCTTGAACGGAGTTGGCGCTTACGTTTGCGAGTCTTGGAGGTAAGAATATGGCTAGTGAAAGCACTGTTTCTCTTGATCTTACCGCTGGCAGTTTTTCTGAAGCGCTTTGCGGCGCCGCGGTTGGTCTTAATCTTGGGCATTACGTTTCTCCTTTTCTATACTTAATGATGCGAAATCTATTTTTTTACCTTGGGGGCGACGATCATGAACATGCTCCGCCCTTCCATCTTCGGCCTCATCTCGATAACAGCAATGTCCTCAATCTCGGAAGCCACACGCTCAAGGGCACGCATTCCGTAATCCATGTGGGTAATCTCGCGGCCACGGAAAACCAAAGTAACCTTGGCCTTGTTACCCTCTTCGATAAAACGGCGCACATGCTTTATCTTGAACTGGAGATCATGTTCGTCGGTTTTCGGACGAAGCTTGACCTCTTTGACCACGACATGAGACTGCTTTTTCTTGGCTTCCTGTAGTTTCTTGCTCTGCTGATACTTGAACTTGCCATAATCCATGATCCGGCAAACAGGCGGCACAGCGGTCGGAGAAACCTCAACCAGATCGAGTTGCTGACTCTCTGCAAGCGCAAGGGCATCATTCAAATTCATGATGCCGAGCTGCTCGCTATTTGCTCCAACCACCCGTATTTCGCGGGCTCTGATGGCTTGATTTACATTTACTGTCGGCTTGGCTATGGCGCCACCTCCTATTTGAAACGTTTGACTTCTTCGGTTAAGAACGTGACGAACTCCTCGGGCTTCATGGCCGCAAGGTTAGTAGCATCGCGGAACCGGGGAGTCACCGTCCCGGTCTCCACTTCCTTGTCACCTATAACTAGCATGTAAGGAATCTTCTGGAGTTGTGCCTCGCGGATCTTGAATCCGAGCTTCTCGTTGCGGAAATCTTTCCGTACCCTGACCCCGCTTGCCCGAAGCGTTTCAAAAACCTGCGCAGCGTAGGACTGTTGATTGTCCGTGACGTTCATCACGATGGCCTGAACCGGCGAAAGCCACAAGGGGAAGTTACCGGCAAAATGCTCTATGAGAACACCAATAAAGCGCTCAATCGAACCAAGGATTACCCGATGGACCATGACAGGCCGCTTTTTCTCTCCATCGGCATCCACATAGGTCAGATCAAACCGCTCAGGGAGCGTAAAATCGCACTGGATTGTAGCACACTGCCACCTTCTGTCAAGAGAATCGCGTAGTTTGATGTCAATCTTCGGGCCGTAGAAAGCACCATCACCTTCATTAATATCGTAGGGGCGTCCTGAATCCTTAAGAGCCCCTAGTAACGCATTGGTTGCGCGCTCCCAATCCTCATCCGATCCGATTGACTTTTCGGGCCGCGTGGAGAGTTCCATCTCGAACTCAAACCCGAATATCCCCATAACATCATTAACAAAGGATATTACACCTTTTATTTCATCATCAAGCTGTTCAGGGGTGCAGAGAATGTGGGCATCATCCTGGGTAAAGCAGCGCACCCGCAGCAATCCGTGAAGTACCCCGGCGCGCTCATGGCGGTGCACCGTCCCCAACTCGAAGAAGCGCAACGGCAAGTCGCGATAACTGCGCAGATGCGACTTGTATATCATCATGTGGCTAAGACAGTTCATGGGCTTGATACCGAACCCCTGCCCTTCCACATCGGTAAAATACATGTTCTCGCGATAATTTTCGTAATGGCCGGAACGCTGCCAGAGCTCGGTCTTGAGGATCTGGGGGCCCACCACGATGTCATAACCGCGCTTCAGGTGTTCCTTGCGCTCGAAATCCTCCAGGACGGTTCGCAGCATGGCCCCGTTAGGATGCCAGATAACGAACCCCGCACCGACTTCATCGGAAAACGAGAAAAGGTCGAGTTCGCGTCCCAGCTTGCGGTGATCACGCCGCTTGGCCTCTTCAATCCGCTCAAGATATGCGTCCAGCTCTTTTTTATCAGCAAAAGCGGTCCCGTAGATCCGCTGGAGCATCTTGTTCTTTTCATCACCGCGCCAGTAAGCGCCGGCAAGGGAAGTTAATTTGAATGCACGGCAATTGGAGGTGGAAGGAAGGTGGGGGCCACGGCAGAGATCGACAAAGTCGCCCTGGCGATAGAGGGAAACCGTGTCATCGGCAATCGCTTCTATCAATTCAATCTTGTACGTTTCGCCCATATCCTTGAAAAGCTTGATGGCATCGCTCTTGGAAAGAACCTGGCGCTCAAGCTTAAGATTGGACTTTGCAATATCCCGCATGCGCGATTCTATTTTATCTAGGTCTTCGGGGGTAAATGCGTGATCGACATCAAAGTCGTAGTAGAAACCATTCTCGACGGCAGGACCGATGGTAACCTTTGCCTGAGGGAAAAGCTCCTTGACCGCCTGGGCCATAAGGTGGGAAGTAGAGTGACGGATAATCTCCAAAGCCTCGGGAGATTTTTCGGTAATAATCTCAACCTTGGCACCATCCACAAGCTGCGCTGCCAGATCGACAGCCGACCCGTCAATCTTGCCGGCAATAGCGGCCTTGGCAAGCCCCGCCCCAATGGAAGCAGCCAAATCGCGCACTGTGGCGCCCGCAGAAAGAACCCTTTCCGACCCGTCCGGAAGTGTAACCTTAATGTCACCCATCGCTGGCCCCTTAACACGAAGAGGCATCGAACTTCGATGCCCCTTACACAGCCTAGGCTGCAAGTTGTTTGAATGGTAGGCGCGGGCGGTCTCGAACCGCCGACCTCTACCGTGTCAAGGTAGCGCT
>CAZBEB010000034.1:0-22702 GCA_964490805.1 uncultured Geobacter sp. | reverse complement strand
GGTATGGGAATGAGGACGAATCATACCCTTACCCACTCAAAACGTCGAGGAGCCCAAATTTCAGCATCGATTTAGGTTCTGATACAAAAAATGCCTTCTCGTATATTGTAGGAGGGACCATCATCGATTACAAACCATCAAACAAATACCAGAAGTACACTGTTACTGCGAGTTCAGAAAAATGTCCCAGGACTTATTGGACAAGCAGTGATTCTTCAGAAGTTAAAATTGCGAAAAAAAAGGCTGGCAAAAAGCGGCCCGTCAAAGGCCAGTAACGAAATACTGACCGTACATCACTAATTGGGTGAAGATTCATGAAGTTGATCATTTCTATCGCCTTCGTGTCACTCATTGTCATCAATGTGTCTGTCGCTGTCGCCGATGAACTGGTTGCTTTTTGCAATGGACAATGGACCTGATGTGAGAGGAGCAGCCATGTTCCCATCCTGGCAAGATCACTACATCAATGCATACCGTTTCGCGGCGTTGGCCCATGACGGCCAGAAGGTGCCCGGCACCGGCATCCCGTACCTTATGCACCTGAGCCTGGTCAGCATGGAGGTGATCGCCTCGTTTGCCGTGGAACCGGCATGCAATTGTGCGCTGGCGGTTCAGTGCGCTTTGCTGCATGACGTGATCGAGGATACGCCGACCAGTTATGACCTGGTGCATGAGGTGTTCGGCAAAGACGTGGCTGACGGCGTGGCTGCGCTGACCAAGGATGAAAAACTTCCCACCAAGCAGGAGCAGATGGCGGACAGCCTTCGTCGGATCAGGGAGCAGCCAGCCGAGGTCTGGAGGGTGAAACTGGCCGACCGGATCACCAACCTGCAGCCGCCGCCTTCCCACTGGAGCACTGAAAAGAAATTGTCCTACCGCTCAGAAGCGGTCACCATCCTTGACGCGCTCGGAGCAGCCAGTCCCTACCTCGCGGAGCGGCTGCAGGCCAAGATAGCCGCCTACGCTGAGCACATCGATTCCAGGGCTGAGGCAGTGTGAGCAATTCCAGCCTCCTTTTCCCGTCACGGACCGTGCCTTTGCCGTCTTAGCCATCCCAGGAGCAGCATCGCCTGCCTCCTCTCGCTCCCAGACCAGATTTCCAGCGGAGTTTTCGTTGCGCCAACCATGAAAACTTTTCCGACGCGGCACACCATACGGACCTCACTCTGGCGCCTGATCGGGCGGATAGCCTTCAATCGGATCCGTATCGTCGGCCGACCGCTACCGGCCGCCGGTCCGGTGCTGTTTGTGGGCACCCACCGTAATGGGGCGCTGGATGCTGCGCCCTATGTGGCGGCGGTCCCGGACGCTGTCCCCATGGTATCTGCCCAGCTGCACCGCCTTCCGCTGGGACGCCTGCTGTTCGCCGGCATCGCCGTATCCCGACCAAAGGATCGGGCACGGGGGATCGAGGCCGACAATCGGGAGGCCATGGGACAGTGCCTCGAAGTCCTGCAGGGGGGAGGCCAGCTGCTGATCATGCCCGAGGGGACCAGCACCCTCGGCCCCCGGCACCTCCCCTTCCAGCGCGGCGCGGCGCGGATTGCCGCCGCCGCTTTGGAGGCCGGGGTAAAGCCGTTAATCGTGCCGCTCGGGGTCCATTATGAGGATCCGACCGCATGGCAGAGCAGGGTGGAGGTGCTGGTCGGCAACGCGATCTGTCCGGCAGCCGGCGACAGCGCGAGGACTATTCACCAGCGCATCACTGAGGGGCTGGAGGCGGTGGGCGCCAACTTTGCCGATGAGGAGGAGCAGCGCCGTGCCGAGGCGCTGGCCTATGCCTGCACCCTTGGCACCACAATATCCTATGCCCGGGCACTGAAGCGATTTGAGCGGAACCTGCCGCCTGACCTGCTTTGCATTGGCGATGACCTGGGCAGGATCGCCCGGCAGGAGGGGCTTCGCCTGCACCAGGGAATTCCGCTGATACCGGTGGGCCCCTGGCCGTTGTATGCCAGCTGCTGGCTGATCCTCGCGCCGCTAATGGCGCTGTTTTCCCTGCTCAATGGGCCGGTGCTCCTTGCGGGAGTCGTTGCCGGCCAGAAGCTGCCGGACGACCGCAACGTGATTTCCTTCTGGCGGATGGTAATCGGGCTGCCGGCGGCGCTGATCTGGACCATCGCCGTCACTCTCATGATGATCTGCTGGTCGGGACAGCCTGGAGCGACGGCCTATTGGTTTGTTACCGTCACCGGGGTGCTGGGGTGGTACCGGTTCCGCAAGCTGTCCATCACCCTGGGCAACGGCCTCTGCCATGCCGCTGCCAGGCCCCCCCTGCTGGCTGCGTACCGCACGCTCATGAGGTGCTTGCCCGATGAAACGTCTCCTTGATCCGCCCCTTCGCTATTTCAGCGTCTACATTGCCGTTATTGCCGGTGCCGAGGCGTTGCGCCTGAGCAACTGGGCCGTGCTGTTCGGCATCATGCTGGTCATGATGCTCTGGCTCGGCAACCGGCACGCCAGCCGGCCGGGGTGGCGGAGTATGGCCGCCATCTGCGCCTTCCTGGCCATCGGAATGAACGTGTCTTACCAGGCCATGGCCGGCGCGATACCGGCGGTGCGGGCGACCCGTTTTGATCCCCAACTGCTGGCCATCGACCGGCTGCTGGCGGGGGAAACACCGGCAGTCCTGCTGGAGCGGATCGCGTCGCCCGCACTCACCGAGCTGTTCAGCTTCTGCTACATTTTTTTCATGCCCCTGTTGTTCATGAGTCTGGTGCGCTATTTCTTCCGGCAGCGTGAACTCCTCGGGGAATTCTATGCCGGATTGTTCACCGTTTACGGCCTCGGCTTTCTGGGCTACCTGTTGCTGCCGGCGGCCGGGCCGTGGCTGGCCCATGCCGGGCTGTTCAGCACGCCCCTCACCGGCGGGCCGATAACGCTGGCTAATCAGGCCATGGTCGAACACGGCAGCATCCGGGTCGACGTCTGGCCCAGCCTGCACTGCGCGGTATCCGCCTACATCCTCGGCTTTGCCCGGCGGCACAATCGCCGCGAGTTTCTCGTTCTCGCCGCGCCCGTTACGGGGTTGTGGATCTCCACCATGCACCTGCGCTACCACTATCTGATCGACGTCCTCATCGGTTTCGCGCTGGCGGCCTTTGCCCTGTATGAAGCGCGCCGCTATTCCCGTTCCGCCATGAAGGAGACCGCCCATGTCCCTGCTGCTTGAGTTCAATGACCCGCGATTGCTCGACCCGGCCGTTGCCGGAGGCAAGGGGGCCAATCTGGCCCGGTTGACGCAAGGGGGCTTCGCGGTTCCCCCCGGCTTTGTTATTCCACCCGATTCCTACCGGATATTTCTGGCGCAGGATCCAGGTCTGGAGGGAGAGTTCGACGTATTGCCCCTTGACGCCCCCGCTGCCCTGGAACAGGCCTGCCGGCAGCTCTGCGCGCGTATTTTGCGGCTTCCCGTGCCGGTTCCGCTCTGTGACGCCGTTGCCGAAGCACTGGCCGATTTTCCGGACAAAACGGCCTTTTCCGTGCGCAGCTCCGCCACGTCGGAGGATCTCGGGGGAGCGGCCTTTGCCGGACAGCACGAGACCTATCTGAACTGCGTAGGCACGGACAGCGTGCTGGACCGAATCCGCGACTGCTGGGCCTCTCTCTGGAGTGCCCGGGCCATCAGCTATCGGCTCCAGGCCGGTGTCGGCCTGACGAACACTGCCATGGCCGTCGTGGTGCAAAAGATGGCGTTCAACCGCGTGGCAGGGGTCGGCTTCTGCATCAATCCCGTTACCGGCAATCCTGCCGAGCACTCCCTTGATGCCAACTATGGCCTGGGTGAATCGGTGGTCGGCGGCGAGTTCCCCGTCGATCACTGGGTGCTCGACAAAACGGGTGGGGGAGTGCTCTCGGCCCATATTGCCCGCAAAACCGGACAGATTGTCGCCGATGCCGACGGCACCAGGGTGGTCGCGGTGCCGGACGATGAAGCCGATCTACCCTGCCTCTCGGAAACCGGGCTTGCCGCCCTCTCCGACCTGATGCGCCGGGTAGAGGCGTATTACGGTTACCCCCAGGACATCGAATGGGGGATTGAGGGAGAACAGCTCTGGCTGCTTCAGGCCCGTCCGGTCACCCGCATCCCGCCCCGGTGGACCCGCGACGAATCGGCGGAGCGCTTCCCCTCGGTCATCACCCCCCTGGCGTGGGATCTGGTGGAAGAAGGATTTCACCAGTCGCTGGCCCACTCGTTCGAGCTGATGGGGCTGCCGCCGTTCCACGGCAAATGGTTTACCCTGTTCAACAACTACGTGTACGGCAACCAGAATGCGGTGGAAATCTATGCCGAGGGGACGGCACGGGCACTGAGCGCCCGTTCGGTCGAAGAACTGGTCGCCGCTCTGCCCGCGTTGCGCAGCAGGTATGGCTGGGTGCTGGAGTTGCCGTTCACGTGGTCGCGGGATCTTGACCGCTACCTGCTCGGGCTGGGGGAACTGATGGCGGAGCCGCTGGCCGGGCTGCCGGTGGACCGGCTTTGGGACCATGTGCTGCGGGTGAAACGGCTGGGAGCTGAATATTTCCTCCCCAATATCGCCATTTCCATCACCCAGCGCACCCTCTACAAGCTGGTGTACGGCATCGTGGAGGCGGCGGTCGGCAAGCAGGCCGCGGCCGGCTGTTTCGACCGTCTGCTGGCCTATTGCGAGACCAAGACCGGTTTCGTCAACAAGGAACTGTACCGGCTGGCCCGCAAAATCGCCCAGCGCCCCCGCCTGGCGGACACCCTGCGCAACTGCGAAAGCCGGGCGTTCCTTGCCGGAGGCGGGTTCGGCCAGGAGCCGGACATTGCCGCCCAGTTCCAGCGCTTCCTGCAGGATCACGGCCACCGGGAAGTGGAGTTCGACCCCTACCACCCCACTTGGCTGGAAGCTCCATGGCTGGTGCTGGAGAACCTGAAGGTGATGCTGGATTCTCCCATGGAAGACCCGGCCGAAAAAGAACGTTCCCTCAAGGTCGCCATGGCCGAAACGGAAGGGCACCTGCTCGCCGGCCTGCCGGAAGGGCTCCGCTTTTCGGTGCAGGAGCTTCTGCGCCTGGCGCGGGTCTACACGTCCCTTGACGATGTCGAGCATTACCAGACCACGCGGCTGACGCTGCCATTCCGACGGGGGTTGCGCGCCCTGGGCGAGGCCCTCATGGATAGGGGAGTGGTGGTGGAGCCGATGGATGTGTTTTTTGCCTCGGCAGAGGCGCTCGATCATGCCGTACTGGCAGATACGGCCGAGGTGTGGCAAGATGTGTCGGAGCAGATCAATCGGGCCAAGGAGTGCTATCAGACCAATCGCACCCGCTCTCCCAAATGGGAGTTGGGCAAAGATTCCGAGACAAATACTGCTGGAACCGACTTCACCGGCTTGCCCGGCAGCCCCGGGACAGCCAGTGGCCCGGTCTTCAAGGTTTATTCCCATGAAGACTTTGCCAATTTCCCTGCGGGTGCCGTACTTGTGGCCCGCACCACCAATCCAGCCTGGACGCCGCTCTTTTACAAGGCCTGCGCGGTGGTCACCGAGAGCGGCGGTCCTCTGTCCCATGGCGCTGTGACAGCTCGCGAGGTTGGAGTGCCGGCTGTTATGAGTGTCCGCGACGTTCTCGAACGGCTGACAAACGGCCAGATGGTTACTGTGGATGGTGCGGGTGGCAAGTTGATCCTGGAAACTTGACGGTGCCAATTGATGTCGACCGGGCTGAAATTGAATTTTCAGCCTGGCGAGTCTCGAACTTTCACCAAATTTCCACCAAACAGGGTAGAATTGGGTAACTTTCACCGGACTGATATGGCTTTTTGTTTTATGCATCGTCCGACACCGCCAATTGGCATGGATCAGAAATCACGAGTTCTATCATGACCCACAGGCTTCATTTGGAACAGTTCGGCCCGGTCCATGCCCTACCAGTTATCCACTACCGGATGGAATTCGCCTGGCTCGTGCGGGAGGCGGTGCATCATGTCAAACCCGACTGCATAGCCCTTGAGCTGCCGCCAACCCTGAAAGCCTCCTTCCTGCGGGGCGTGGCGCGCCTGCCGGAAATATCGGTGCTCAGCTACGGGACAAAGGGGAAGCGGGGCGAAACGGTCTACCTCATCATCGAGCCGGCGGACCCCCTCGTCGAAGGGGCGCGCCTCGGGCTGGAGCAGGGCATCCCCGTGGAGCTGATCGACGTGGATATCGACACCTATCCCCTGCACCACGAGGCGCTTCCCGATCCCTACGCCATCAACCGGATCGGTCTCACCCCCTACTACGAGGAGTACCGGAAAAGGTGCACGTCCCTTCCCCACGGCCCTGAAGACCGGCTGCGGGAGCAGGGAATGGCCTTTCGGCTCCAGCAACTGGCCCGCAACCATGACCGCATCCTCTTCATGTGCGGAATGTTTCATCTGGAGCGGGTGAAGGAGGCGTTCGGCCGCCCCCAGGCTCCACCCCTTGAGCGGGTGCGGCGCGATAACGTGGCCTTCTTCAACCTGCACCCGGATTCCTGCCGGGAGATCCTCGGCGAGTTCCCCTTCCTGTCGGCGGTCTACGAGCTGCGCCGTGGCCCCCTCCCCCCGGAGCCTGCCGAAGGCGGGGCGACGCTGCGCAAACGCTACAGCGCCCTGGAGTTGATCGCCGGGGGAAAACAGGAAATCCCCGAAGATGACCTCCTGCGGCACGCCATTGAGCGGAGCGCCCGCCACGCCGGAAAGGAGGGTGAATTCCCCGACCGGCAGCGGATCGCCTACCAGCTCTTCCACGAGGCATCCCGGCACTATCGGCAGGAAACCGGCGAACCTGTTCACATCTGGCAGAAGCGGGCCTTCTTCCGCTTTGCCCGCAATTACGCCCTCACTTCCGGCATGCTCCTTGCCGACCTCTTCCAACTCCTGGCTGCGGCCAGGGGCTGCATCGACGACAACTTCGCCTATGCCTTCTGGCGGCAGGCAACCTGCTATCCCTGGCAACGGGACGATACCGACATCCCGACCCTTGCCATCTCCCCGGAGGAAATCTGGGGGGGAAGCCGCCGCATCCGTTTCCGGCCCCGCCAGAAGCGGCAAAAGGGGCTGTCGCACCTGGGGTTCCTGAAGCGGAAGAAGGAAAAGCGTCCCGGCGAATGGCTTGAGGGGTTCGACAACCCGTCCATCTGCTCCTACCCGCCGGAGGACGTGGTCATCGAGGATTACGGCCGGTTCCTGAAGCGGAAGGGGGCCATGCAGCTTTCCGAAGAGCTCGCCCGCACCGAACCGTTCACGGCGTCGCTCCTGGACGGGATCGACATGCGGGAGACCCTGCGGAACCTGGCCGACGGCCGGATCTACGTGCGGGAGAACCAGCGGGCCAAGGGGGGCGTCGGCGGGGTGGTGGTGATCTTCGACGAGGACCGGGAGGGGCGCCGGTTTCCCTACCGGATGACCTGGCTCGGGGAGCATGACCAGGAGTCGGACATGGCCTTTTACGCCACTTCCCCGGCCGACAACATCGTGGGTCCCGGCATCTGCCGCTGCGAGTACGGCGGGTTCCTCCTCTCCTACCCCCCCCGGCGCATGGTGGATGTCTGGCACGACCCGGACTACGCCTTCGCCCGCACCAAGGCCGAGGTGCTCCTTCTGGCGGCCCTGGACTACGCGCCAGAAAAGCATGTTGTATATGCGGCGGCCCGTCCGCCCCGGAGCTTCTTCCGCCAGCTGGCGGCCCGCATGGGGAAGAAGATCGTCCATATCCCCCTGGGCTCCCTGTCGCCGGTGAAACTCAAAGGGCTGCGGATCCTTCATATCCTCCACGGCCACGACAAGCGGGAAATCGCCCGGGATTACATCTGGTAGGGCTTGCTACGCGCCACGAGCCGGTTATACTGGGTGAGTAACGCCACGCCGGAGGCCCCATGTCCTGGTTTGCCAACCTGAAGATCAGCACCAAGTTCAACATCATCCTCTCATTGCTTCTGCTCTTCGTCTTTCTTGCGGCGGCATTTTTCGTCTACCAGCGGGAGCGGGCGCTCATCAACCGGATCGCCGTTGACAACGCCCGGAGCATCGCCCGGCAGATCATCGAAACCCGCGACTACATCTCCAGCGTGGTAAACGGCGAACCCAACGAAAACTACAACCTGGTTCCCCAGGTAGTTGCCACCAATGTGGCCAGGCGGCTTACCAAGGGGAGCAACTATTACGTGCGGCAGGTCTCGCTCCGCTACCGTAACCCGGAGAACCGCCCCGATTCATTTGAAGCCGAAATGCTCGGGAGCTTCAAATCGGATAAGAGCACGGAAACCTACCGGATTGTCGGAACCGGAAAGAAGCGGAGTTTCCGCTACATGCTCCCGATGGTTGCCGAGAAAAGCTGCCTCGAATGCCACGGCCGCTACGAAGAGGCGCCACCGTTTGTCCGAGCCCGCTTTCCCAAGGGTCACTATTCCTACAACTACCGGGTCGGGGAGGTAATCGGCGCCGTGTCGGTTTCCATTCCCCTTGCCGACCTGTATCGCGAGGCCGGGACCAACTTCCGGAATGATCTGGCCTACCGGGGGCTCACCTTCTGCCTCATCATCCTCGTGATGGGGCTTCTTGTCCGCCGCACCATCATCAATCCGATCCGGGAGGTATCCGGCACCATTGCCCACGTAGCCGCCACCGGCAGCTTCGGGGAACGGATCAAGCGGCACAGCAGGGACGAAATCGGCGAACTCGGGGCAGCGTTCAACGAAATGATGGAGGAGCTGGACATCAGGACCCGGCAGCAGGTGGAATCCGAGGCCCGCTACCGCAACGTCCTGGAGATGGCCCAATCGGCAATCGTCACCTTCCTGGCCGACGGCAAGCTTGTCATCACCAACCGCAGGGCCGAAGAGCTTTTCGGGCTTCCCAAGGACGAACTGCTCGGGGCCTCGATATACACCTTCCTGGACGACGGCGGCGTGGTGCGGAACGACATCGAATCCTACCTCCGCAACGGTGAGGGGAAGATGGTTGGAGAGACGGTACCGCAGAAAATCCGGAACGTCAGGGGAGAGATAACTGCTGTGGAGATGGCCCTCTCCATGTCAAGCTCGGACAAGAATCCCCTCTTCACGGCAATTCTAAGGGAAAACATCCGGCACAAGGCACGCTGAGACGGTTATGGCATAAAAAAGAGGGGGATACGCTGCTGCGTTCCCCCTCTTTTCCGTCATCCCTCCACCATGCCGTTGGCTTGTAAGGGCCTCACAGCGAGTTCCTTACTAGGTGGCAAGCTCTGTGCCGCTTCAGGCAAGTCCCGCGAGGGGCAGCACACCACGGCCTAAAGAGCCCCCGTTTTACGTAAATGTTCCGCTGGGGCATATCAGCCTGACGTGCATGGCAGAGAGAATTCTAATCTTTGTAAACAGTTTAGCGCCATGCCCCGGAGAAATCAAGGGGCATTTCCACCTCAGCGGCCAAACCCGAGGAACTCGTTCAGGTGCCGGATTTCATCCATGAGAGCATCGAAACCATGGAAGGTCAGCGACTGGGGACCGTCGGAAAGGGCCTTTTCCGGCTCCGGGTGAACTTCGACCAGAACACCGTGGGCTCCCGCCACCAGAGCAGCCTTCGCCATGGGGGCCACCAGGCTCCGCCTGCCCGTCGCGTGGGACGGGTCCACCATTATCGGCAGATGGGTCATCTCCCTGATGAGTGGAACCACTGCCAGATCGAGGGTATTGCGGGTGGCGGTCTCGAAGGTCCGGATCCCTCGTTCGCAGAGGATAACGTGGGGATTCCCCTCGGCCAGGATGTACTCGGCGGCAGCCAGGAATTCCTCGATGGTTGCGCTCATGCCCCGCTTGAGCAGGACCGGTTTCTGAATGCGCCCCAGCTCCTTGAGGAGTTCGAAGTTCTGCATATTGCGGGCACCCACCTGGAGGAGGTCGGCGTACTCCGCAACCAGTCCCACCGTGTCGGGACTCATGACCTCGGTGACAATGGGAAGTCCCGTTGCCTCCCGGGCTTTGGCCAGAAGCTTCAGCCCCTCTTCCCGCATTCCCTGGAAGGTGTGGGGGCCGGTGCGGGGTTTGAACGCACCCCCCCGGAGGAGATCCGCCCCCGCCTTCTTGACGGCCCGGGCAGTTTTCAGAATCTGCTCCTCCCCCTCCACGGCGCAGGGGCCTGCCACCACCACCGGCCGCTTCCCCTCGCCGATGGAAACGCCGCAGACCTTCACAATGCTGTTCCTGGGATGAAAATCACGGGAGACGAGCTTATAGGGCTTCGAGACGTGGATCACCTCCTGAACCCCGGGCAAGTGGCGGATGGTCGTATCATCCACGTACCCCTTGTTGCCGAGGACACCGATGGCGGTGCGCTCGCTCCCCGGAATAGGCGCCGCCGTAAGCCCCATGCCTTCCACAGCCTTCACAACCGCCTCGATCTGCTTCGGTCCAGCCTTGTGGTTCATAACTATCAGCACTCGCCCCTCCCCGCCCAGGATATCAAACAACTCACGGGATAACGATAGCAGAGCGGATGGCAGGGGTCAATAATGAAGACTTTTTCAGAATAACCTAAAGGAGGGCCATCTGCGCCTTGCTTTTTCCCCGGCAATGGGTAGAATGGGGTTCCCCGGCCATAAGCAGCGGCAAAGACGGCCTTGGGGATATGGCACATCCCTTAAAGTTAGATTCCGGGAGGAGCGATGAGGCTCAAAGAAGCGCAGATTGCCAGGCTTGCCGAACAAGTGCTGGAGCGGCTCACCGACGCGGGACTCATAACCCTCAAGGCCGAGCGTGGTGTCGTCCTGGACAGGATCAGGGGGGTCGTCGCCGCCGATGCCCAAGGCGAGGATAATCTGGAGAAGGAAGCCGAACGGCTCCTGGAGCAGACCCTGCGCTCCATGGGGGGCGGCGCCGGCATCGACCGGCACAAGATGCTGAAGATGATCAAGGAGCGGCTGGCAAAGGAAAAGGGTATTATTATATGACCCCCCGCCAGGCGGCACGGAGCACGAAACCATGAGCATATCCGAAGATCGCGTATCCCATCTGGCCCACCGTATCCAGGATCGCCTCTGGAAGGACGATCTGGCCGATTTCGCCGATGAGCGGCGCTCCCTCCAGTGCATCAAGGAGGCAATTTCCTCCTTTTTCGCCGTGACCGGCGAGGTGGATGCCGCCGTCCGGAGGAAACTCGCCTCCTACTCCCAGTCAAAGGTGCCGGGGAGCCGGGAATACGAAATCCTCTACCAGAAATTCTACCAGGAAGAGATGGCCAAGAGAAAATGGTGATCCACGGCACGCAATCCATATGCCGGCTGGTCCTCGCCCTGCTTCTCGCCATCCCGTTCCTGCTTCCGCTGGCCGGTTGCGGGCCCAAGCCCCAGGTGTCGCTCGCGCCATCCTTCCACCCCGCCACTGATGTGGAAATCGCCTACGTGGTCCCCTTCGCCGGCGCCCTCGTTCCCGAGGAATTCTCCGCCACCGTATTCAACGATTTCGTGGACCAGCTCAATGGCCGGCGGCGTGAAACCGGAATCCGCTCCTTCACCATCCTCAAGGATGACTTGAACACGGTGGGTGCCCCATGGCTTTCCCGCCAATATTACATCTCCGGCGACATCTGGAGCTATGTGGAGGATTCCGGTTGCTGCTCCACCAACATCCGGGTCAAAGCCCGGGTATATATCCACGAGCCCGGAAAGAATACCCCTTCGGTGGAGATCTTCGTTCCCATGGAGAGCTTCTTCGATCACGACCGCTCCACCATAGAGCGGGAACGGGACCGGCTGGCCCGTGCCCTTGCCCGAGATCTTTCGCGAAAAGTCCTCGACGCCCTTTCCCAAGGCGGTTCTCCTTCCCCACCGATCCCCTGAATTTTTTTTTGCGAATGGCCTTGATTTTTACCCGAGGGGTGACTATAGTTACTCCGTGTTAGCACTCAGCCGCATTGAGTGCTAATTTTTTTCGATGAAATCACGTGAGCATACTCATGGAAGAAAGGAGACGCAGCAGATGAAACTCAGACCGTTGCAGGACCGCATCCTCGTAAAAAGGATTGAGGAAGAGCAAGTTACCGCAGGAGGGATCTTCATCCCCGACACCGCCAAGGAAAAACCCCAGCGTGGCGAAATCGTTGCCGTCGGCAATGGCAAGAAGACCGAAGACGGCAAGGTGATCCCCGTTGACCTGAAAGTGGGCGACAAGGTTCTTTTCGGCAAGTACGCCGGCACCGACATCAAGGTCGAAGGCCAGGACTTCCTCATCATGAGGGAAGACGACATCCTCGGCGTAATAGAATAACGGCCGGCATAACCAAAGGTCCGTCAATCTAAGAATACGAAGAATCCATAGAGGAGGAACAGGAAACATGGCCAAGATTATCAAGTTCGATCAGGAAGGGCGCAACGCCATCCTGAAAGGTGTCAATACTCTTGCCGACGCGGTCAAGGTGACCCTCGGCCCCAAGGGGCGCAACGTCATCATCGAGAAGTCGTTCGGCTCCCCGCTCATCACCAAGGACGGCGTCAGCGTCGCCAAGGAAATCGAACTGGAGGACAAGTTCGAGAACATGGGCGCCCAGCTCGTGAAAGAAGTCGCTTCCAAGACCTCCGACGTTGCCGGCGACGGCACCACCACTGCAACAGTTCTTGCCCAAGCCATCTACCGCCAGGGCTCCAAGCTGGTGGCCGCCGGCCACAACCCCATGGAGATCAAGCGCGGCATCGACAGCGCCGTTGAGACCATCGTGGCCGAGCTCAAGAAGATTTCCAAGCCCATCAAGGACCACAAGGAAATCGCCCAGGTCGGCACCATCTCCGCCAACAACGACAAGACCATCGGCGGCATCATCGCCGAGGCCATGGAGAAGGTCGGCAAGGAAGGGGTCATCACCGTCGAGGAAGCCAAGGCCATGGAAACCAGCCTTGAGACCGTGGAAGGGATGCAGTTCGACCGCGGCTACCTCTCCCCCTACTTCGTGACCGATCCGGAGCGCATGGAGGCTTCCCTCGAGAACGCCAACATCCTGATCCACGACAAGAAGATCTCCAACATGAAGGATCTCCTCCCGATCCTTGAGCAGACCGCCAAGAGCGGCCGTCCGCTGCTGATCATCGCCGAGGACATCGAGGGCGAGGCACTGGCCACCCTGGTTGTCAACAAGCTGCGCGGCGTCCTCAACATCTGCGCCGTCAAGGCTCCGGGCTTCGGCGACCGCCGCAAGGCCATGCTGGAAGACATCGCCGTTCTCACCGGCGGCAAGGTGATCTCCGAAGAACTCGGCTTCAAGCTCGAAAACGCCACCTTCGACATGCTCGGCACCGCCAAGCGGATCACCGTTGACAAGGACAACACCACCATCATCGATGGCGACGGTTCCGAAGCCGATATCCAGGGCCGCGTGAAGCAGATTCGCGCCCAGGTTGAAGAAACCAGCAGCGACTATGACCGCGAGAAGCTCCAGGAGCGCCTGGCCAAGCTCGTGGGCGGCGTTGCCGTCATCAAGGTCGGTGCCGCCACCGAAACCGAGATGAAAGAGAAGAAGGCACGGGTCGAGGACGCCCTCCACGCTACCCGCGCGGCCGTTGATGAGGGGATCGTCCCCGGCGGCGGCGTTGCCTATATCCGTTCCCTCGGCGCCCTTGAAGGTATCAGCCTCCCGGCAGAGCAGCAGTTTGGCGTTACCCTCATCAAGCGCGCCCTTGAGGAGCCGATTCGCCAGATCGCCCAGAACGCCGGCGTTGACGGTTCCATCGTCGTCGACAAGGTAAAGAACGGCGAAGGGGCCTTCGGCTTCAACGCTGCCGATGACGAGTACGTGGACATGATCGCGGCCGGCATCATCGACCCGACCAAGGTTTCCCGTTCGGCCCTGCAGAACGCCGCTTCCGTGGCCGGCCTCATGCTGACCACCGAGGCGATGATCGCCGACAAGCCCAAGGACGATGCAGCTCTGCCGGCAATGCCCGGCGGTATGGGCGGCATGGGTGGCATGGGCGGCATGATGTAGTTTGCCAACCCTCAGTAATGTTGTTGAAGCTAAAAAAGGAAAGCCCCGAATATTCGGGGCTTTTTCTTTTTTGACACTCAAGCGGGTTCAATTTATGTTATGCAAGCGTGAAAAATATACGGTATATTTAAGGTACATTTGCGGACGCAAAATTAGATACCGTAAAACAGATACCGTAAAAGGGGGAAACGCCCATGAAACGGAAAGTCACCGCGCTTACTGATGTTGAATTGAGGAAAGCAAAGCCCCGTGAAAAGGACTACAAGCTATCTGACGGCAAGGGGCTTTACCTGTTGGTGACTACAGCAGGCGGCAAATATTGGCGATGCGATTATACGTTCCGGGGAAAAAGAAAAACGCTCGCATTCGGGACCTATCCGGAAACCACTTTGACACTCGCCAGAGATCGACGGACAGCTGCCAGAGAACTGTTAGCCCTCGGGGTTGATCCTGCTGTCGATAAGCTGGAAAAAGCCACCCAGAGACGGATTGATGGAGCCACTTTCCAGACCGTTGCCCTTGATTGGATTGCTGACGGAAAAACCGAGTGGACAGAAGATCAGACTGCCAGAGTGAAGCGGTATTCTGAAAAGTATCTGTTCCCGGCGATTGGTGACAAGCCGCTCGTCAATCTCGAGACTCCGGAACTGTACCAACTGCTCAAGGGCGTCTCGCTGCATTCGGCATATACTGCACGTCGGCTCAAGAGCATTTTGGAGCAGGTTTTCACTTATGCCATTATTAACGGCAGGGCTAAATCCAACCCCGCTGTTTCTCTGAAAGGCACACTCCCAACCGTCAACACAAAGCACTTTGCAGCGCCAACCACGGCGGCAGATCTTGCACCGATTCTCAGGGCAATCGAGGCCTTCAAGGGCTCGTATATTCTGAAGCAGGCGCTTCGCATTTTACCTCAACTGCTGATTCGACCTGGCAACCTCCGTGAAATGGAATGGTCAGAGATCGACCTTGATGCAGCGACCTGGATCATCCCAAAAGAGAAAATGAAGATGAAGGAATCACATATCACCCCGCTGTCAAGGCAGGTGGTTGCAGTGCTGCGCGAAATCTCCGCTCTAACCGGATCAGGGCGCTATGTTTTCCCGAACCATAGGACACTTGGCGAACCCCTTTCTCGTAACGCATTCAATGAAGCATTCCGCCGGATGGGTTTCACGCATGACGACATCGTGGCGCATGGATTCAGGGCCACTGCCAGAACGATGCTGCATGAGGTGTTGAAGTTTCAACCGGACGTTATCGAGGCTCAGTTAGCGCACAAGGTGCCGGATCGGCTTGGGGGGGCTTACAATCGGACGAAACATCTTGATGACCGCACAGCCATGATGCAGGCTTGGAGCGATCATCTCGACCAGCTGAAGGCCGAGAAGGTGGTGGAGTTGAGGAAGGCCGGGTAATGGGCAATCTAAGCGAAAAAGGGCATGGTTGTTAAGCAGAAATCGGCGGCATGATGCAGAGGGGGTAAGAGTTGTTACCCCCTGGCGTCGGTATTGCCGACAGGTTAAGACTCACCCTCCTTTGGTTCATCTTGTTGGCATTCACATAACTGAAGTTCATCATTCAAAGCAGCAGTAAATTTTATCAGTTCCTCTCCAGATCGGTTTTCAATCATAGCGCATAGGTTGCGGAACAGGGCAAATGCGGTATTTCTTGCTTTTGGTGGGACTTTTGTCAAACATCGGACAATTTCAACCATAATAGGAGCTGAAGCGTTACTTAGCGCTTTTCTTCGCCAAAATTCATAACTCAATTCTTTTTTTTGATCTTCTGTCAGGTCGTCCCCGTACACTTCCCCCCATTCATCTTCAATATTCTCTCCGCGTAACCATTCTATGGGGCGCTCAAAGTAATCTGCAAGCTTTTGCAGCGTTGCCGTTGTCGGTTCACCAATCCCACTTGAATAGCGGCTAATTGCGGCGATTCCTAAACCTGTTTCCTTTGCGATTGCAAGCTTGCTCTTTATTTTTATCTCTTCTCGCAACAAATCGACTACCCGCTGCGGTGTAGTGCCGCTACCCCTCTCTCTTACCATTAGACCCCTCACTCTCCACTTATGGAAAAAATAATTTGACATTTACCACAAGTGGAAATATATATTTCCATAAGTGGAGAGTCAAACAGATTTAACGAAACAAACCGGATGGAGGGATAACACCTTGAAAAACAAAGGAGGCTCGTAATGGAAGCAATGAAAAAGAATCCGCCCACGGTAGGCGGCAAGGATCCTGGAGCGGCCAAGCAATTTTACCGGGCCGTGAGTATTGCCAGAATGCTTGACGTTTCCGTATCGCAAGTCTGGTACTGGGCGAAAACCGGCGTACTGCCACCAGGCAGGAAGTTATCACCACAAATCACGGTTTGGGATGCGGAGGTAATCGACGCATTCATTCAACAGAAAAAAACTGTCCGTAGCTAACGATAGTCCGTTGAACAAGGCAAAAGTAACCAGCACCGCAGCGGCTCGGCTGGCAGTGAGAAGGTAATTTACTACAAAGGACGGAGGGGACCATGAAATGTGACTACAGGTGTGAAAAAACAGAGATGATTGGCCAGGATTGTAAAACGTGCCCAGGTAATCCCGCTGCATCTGCTGGTCATGCCCGTACTGAATGCGAAAACACCCAAAGGATGGAGGGAAAAGCTATGAAGGCAACAGAAAATACAGAGATTCACCAGGATAATCCGATAGACATGATAGACACCATAAAATTTAAGCTTGATTTTATTCTTGATGTCATCTCTGCCCCTGAAGGCTCTAAGCCCTTAAACCTCAGCAAAGATGGCGCGTCAGGACTTTTTTTTGTTTTGGCGAATCTGCGGGACGAATTGAAAGCGACTATTGAGGTTTTGAACGGCTGCCGGATACAGCCGAAAGGTTAGGCCGTGAAGCTCTCTGGAATGTCAAGTGACTCAGCCTGTTGCTCTATGGGGGGCCGGATATGACCCTCCATGAAGCTTGTGAACGGATCGGCATTCAGTGCCGAGAAGTGCATGCAGACGGGAGATTTCACCCCGTCCCAGTCATTGGTAAACCGGCAACCAATACTTCAGGAAGGATCAAGCTTTTTGCCGATAATACCGGCGGTTTTCTTCAAAACCACGTGAGCGGTGAAAAGTTGCTTTTCTGGTATGACGACACCCCGGCAACGCTGACAACTGAAGAGAAAACACAGAGAGCAGCGCGGCTGAAAGAGGTTGAAAAACAGCTCAGTGCTGACCGTGAAAAATGCCGATTTGAGTCAATGAAAGATTGGGAACGGGCAACCATTCCCCCACCGGACCACCCCTATCTTGTGGCAAAGGGCGTAAAGGCTTTCGGTATCCGCTGGCAGGAAGCCGGTAATAAGCTGCTTGTGCCGGTAATTGACATGGTAGGAACGCTTCACGGCTTGCAATACCTCGGGCCGGATGGTGATAAACGTTTCAAAACCGGCACCGTCAAGGTTGGACACTTCCACCGGATCAAGGGCAATACAGGCAAGATCATCATCTGTGAGGGATATGCAACAGGGGCAAGTATCCATGAAGCAACCGGCTATCTTGTTCTTGTTGCCTTCGATGCCGGAAACCTGCTTGCAGTATCCACCGCGGCGCGGGAAAAGTGGCCGGAACTACCTATCATAATTGCTGCTGACAATGACCAATATTCAGAAAGCAATGTAGGAGTAACGAAAGCAACGGCAGCGGCGTGGCAGATCGGCGCGGCGGTGGCTATCCCCGTTTTCAATGAGGTATGCCATGAATAAGCCGACAGACTGGAACGATAAACACCAACGGGAAGGGCTTGAATCAGTCCGGCAAGGCATTGAATCAGCAGAACCACCCGCACCACCTGAAACCGTGGTACAGCGGCCAATACCAACCCCTGCACCGACCGACAAAAACCCCGCACAACCGAAATTTGAGAGCCGCGAAAACCAGCCGGAAGTGTCAGAAAAGGAGATGTTGGCACGGCTGGCAAAGATGACCCCCCTGGTCTATGACCGGGCACGGGAAGATGCTGCAAACGCACTGGGAGTAAGGGCCGCAACTCTTGATAAAGAGGTTGCGGCACTCCGCAAAAATGAAAAGGGCGGGAATGATATTTTCGAAGAGATTGAGCCCTGGCATGAACCGATTAACCCGGCGCAGCTGTTACATTGCATCGAAAGAACAGTCCGGCGGTTTATTGCCTGCGACCATGAAGTATCTCAGGCGGCGGCGCTCTGGATCGCCTTGACGTGGTTTATTGATGTTGTCCAGGTTGCACCACTGGCAATAATCACGGCACCGGAAAAAAGGTGCGGCAAGTCTCAGCTTCTTAACCTTATGGCGAAAATGTCTTTTAGGGCTATCCCCGCAAGCGGCATTTCTCCGGCGGCGCTTTTCAGGGCCATCGAGTTATGGAGCCCTACCCTGTTTCTTGACGAAAGCGACGCTTTTCTAAAAGAGAATGAAGAGCTCCGCGGATTATTGAACAGCGGCCATACCCGTGACACCGCCTTTACTATTCGAGTTGTGGGAGACAGCCACACTGTAACCAGGTTCAAGACCTGGGGAGCAAAAGCGCTTGCGGGAATCGGCCATGTAGCCGACACCCTTCTCGACAGGGCCATTATTTTGGAACTACGTCGGAAGCTGCCCCATGAACAGGTTGAAAGAATCCGCCATGCTGAACCGGAACTTTTTGACGACCTGAAAGCGAAGTTGGCGCGCTTTGCCGAGGATTCCCGGGATAAGGTCCGCCATGTACGGCCACCTTTGCCGGAAAGCCTGAATGACCGGGCACAAGATAATTGGGAGCCGCTTCTTGCTATCGCAATGGTTGCCGGGGGGGATTGGCTACAGATTGGCACGGCAGCGGCGCTGAAAATTTCCGGCAGTGAAGAGATCACGCAGACCACCGGGACGGAACTGCTCGCCAATATCAAGGAGATCTTCGAGGAAAAGCAAATCGACCGGATCAGCACGACAGACCTTATCAAGGCGCTCTGTGCAGACGAGGAATGGACCTGGGCGACCTACAACCGGGGCTTGCCGATAAAACCCCGGCAGCTTGCCAACAGACTGAAGGCTTACGGCATTCACAGCAAGAATATCAGGATAGGTTATGGCACCCCGAAAGGCTTTGCGTTGGATCAATTCGCAGAAGCATTTTCACGATACACGGGCACAGGGGGGGATTTATCCGCCACAGTACAACAAAACGATTATTGTAGTAATGATATTAACAAGTTGCGTGTGGCGCTTCCTAAAACCGATGCCGCCACAACCCGCCACAACGCCACAGAATATGTGTCTGATGAAGAAATCGAGCTGTTATTACCGTACCCCTGATTCAGTTATTTTGTGGCGTGTGGCGGATATTTAAAGTTGTGGCGGATACTGAAAACATTAAAAGAGTAATTATTTCGGGGATGTGGCGTTGTGGCGGTTAGAAACAGACCATAAAGAGAAAGGAAATTGAAAGTGATGAATTCTAAGAAAACCGAAATATTCCCCCCAGAAGATTTTTACTGTGTCCGGTCAAAAAATGAGATCCCCGAAGCAATAGCAGAGATGATGAAGGAGTTGACGGAATCCCCCTACTGCAAGGGGAAAATCCCTGTCCTACACATTGGCTCCGGAAACAATGACCTGCTGATTATCAAGCGCAAGCCGTTTGTAACCTTGCTCAATCGACTTGCAGCTGAGCATGATCCTGAACGGCTGCTGGCAACGACAGTTGCAAGGAAATAAAGGGGGCAATCATGGCAATCGTCGGTTATGCACGGGTATCAACCGAAGATCAGGAATTGACGGCGCAGCTTGAACAGCTAGGCGCCGTGGACTGTGACCGGATTTATCAGGAGAAGGAATCAGGCGTTAAAGCGGATCGTCCGGAGCTGGCGGCGATGCTCGATTACGTCCGGGCGGGGGATACCGTCATTTGCTGCAAGCTGGACCGGATAGCGCGGAGCACCAGGCACCTGCTGGAGGTCGTGGAGTTGCTGGAGAAGAAGGAAGTCGCCTTTAAGGTTCTGAATATCAACCTGGACACCTCCACCCCCACCGGCAAGTTGATGCTCTCCGTTCTGGCAGCGATTGGGCAATTCGAACGAGAGCTGATGCTTGAACGGCAGCGGGAAGGGATCAGGATCGCGAAGGAGGCCGGAGCCTACAAGGGCCGGAAGCCGACTGCAAAGGCGAAGGCAAAGGAGATCATCGAACTTGTCGGGCTTGGCGTGAGCAAGGCCGATATTGCCAGACGGCTGAACATTGGCGTCGCCTCGGTGTATCGAGTCCTTGGGAGCAAGTCACGGGGGGGAGGAGGTGACGAGGCGTTGCCCAATGGCTAAAAAAATATGGCGGACGGTGAAGCCACCAATAACAGAGTTTTCTGACGAGCTGTTTTGGTCGCTTCACGAAAAATTTGCTTCTGAAGAAATAGTACAGAAAAGGAGAAAGAACATGGATCGTACCGAATTTAACCCGCTCATTCCCGGTAATGCTGTTGAAGATTGCAAGGTTTCTGACAACCCGCTGATTCCTGAATCAATGGCAACGTCAGGACAGAAACGCCTTGCGTCGGCTGTCAGCAGTAAGAGTAAGGGCGTACCATCGACCGGAGCAAGGCGGCTGTTGTCATCACCTACAAGTGTGCAGCTTGCAACGATCAACCAGTTTGCAAACCGCGTGCATGTTGCCGACGAGCTGCTCGTCGGGCAAATGCGACTGGCGAACAACTGCATCGACCGGGACCGCGAACGGTTCAGCGAAGAAATACTTCAGAACTTTGCCGATACCGTTGTTCGAAAGACGCTGCTGCTTGACCATGACTGCAACGTTAACCGTAGCGCTATCGGTAAGTTTTTCGCCGTCGAAGTTGAGCGAATGCCTCTAAAGCAGGCGATTGCCGAAACTGGCGAAGCGTTGCAGCTGGCACCGGGAATGTCTGATGTGCTGTTTCTCTCGCCGTGGTTCTATATTCCGAAAAAGGGAGTCAGTGAACAGGACTTTGCGCGGCTGGAATCAGGCATTTACGATTTCGTTTCCATCGGATTCAGCGCGGAAAGGCTTGTGCCGATAACCGACGGTCAGGGGACTACCCTCTTCCATGAATACCAGGGCCGCGGATATTGCCGCGAGGGATCAATTGTGTACCTCGGGGCACAAGAGGGGGCGGCTATCAAAGGCGCTACTACAAGCGTCTCCGGCCATTCATCTGCCGGCGAGAGTTCTAACCCCCTGATTCCAAAGGATTTTCAGGAACTCGACATTGAAGGAACCAAAACCGGAGAATCGGATCAAAGTGAAAATGATTCGACCCGAAAACCCCAAAAAGGAGGAATTACCCATGTTGGAAAGTGATCGTATTAATAACGAAATTAAGCAGTTGAAGGATCAGATGAACAAGCTTGAAGAGTCAAAACAGGCAGCTCTTCTGAAGGAACAACAACAGGAATTTTTATCCAAGCACAAGGACATGCTCAATCATCTGGATGGGACAAAAACCCCTGAGGAGATGGGCCGGATGTGTCAGATGACCAACCTTAATGATTTGCTAGCGCTGATTTCGTTGCACCTGGGACACACCATAAAAGTTCCTCCCGAAGTCGGTGTGTTTTCTATTTCACAGATACTTATCGCGCTCGATATGATCCTGCACGACGAACGTTTTCAGAAGTTCCGGGGATCGGTATAGCTGACGGCTAGAGTTTTGCTGCAAGCGAGAGAGCGTCCCATAGCTTGCAGCAATCCCGGCAACGGTTTAGTCCTTTCATGGTTGCCGGGTTCTCCTTATGGGATTGCAGGGGCTAGGCACGGGAGACCCCGGCTAATGGGTTAGCCGCTAACCGTGCCACATTCTTTCAAGGAGTCGACAAACACAAAGGCCCGTCATTGGGCAAATCTGAAGGCCCATTATTCGGAGAAGGAGAGAAAAGTCATGTCAGAAAATAATCAAGAGAGATTCCCTATGGGGCTCCATTATGGAAATGGCCAGTATATCAGCTCAGAACAGCTTGTTGCACAAGCGGCGTTGTTGCGTGCTGTGCTTGGTGGACAGCTTGATTCAGCAAGCAGGAACCTTGACCATGAGCCGATTTCTTGCCCCGAAGCCTTAGGACTTTATGAAATTGCGACAACAATATATTACGCGTTGGCAGAAAATGTTCATCGCGAATCAATAGAGCGTGACGAAACAAGCGGGCGTCCATCTTTCATCTAGGAGGTATCGACAATGAATGACCGTAGCAAGACTATGGCAAAGATTCTCATTCTCAGGGGGAGAATCGATGTCTGTGAGAAGATAGTTAATGACCTTCAGCAACGAATTGAACAGGATCAAAGACAGCTCGATATGTTTGAATCAGAAATCAATGGTGCACAGAAAGGCGCTGGCAACTAAGAATAAAATGAGCGGTTTAGAAGGTATCAAGGGAGGTTTTAGAACTTACTCAATGGCGAGAGAGCGACCCATAGCCACGAGCAAGGCCGGCAACTCCTTTCATGGTTGCCGGCACTCCATATGGGTTAGCAGGGGCAAAGCCTGGGAGACCCCGGCTTTATGGGAAGCCGCTAACCAGGTCAAACAGTTTCAGGATGAATTCATAAAGGAGAAAACCAATGTTGAAAGTCCAGATCACAGTTAGCGGAGATCGTGTCGCCATTGCCAACCTCGGCACTCTGGCCGAGCAGTTCCCCGCCGCCATCAAGCGGAGCCTCAAACTGTCAACGGCAATCGAAAATTGACCCACCTTACCGGTTGATCGGAAATTGAAA
>CAZBEB010000033.1:0-24691 GCA_964490805.1 uncultured Geobacter sp. | reverse complement strand
GGTATGGGAATGAGGACGAATCATACCCTTACCCACTCAAAACGTCGAGGAGCCGCGACTACTTTCTTTACAACGAGCGATAGTAGCGCCGTTTTTTTTGTATAGATAACAGTTTAGTTAATGAAAAATTTTGCTTCTTGCTTTTGATGGAATTGAACAAAAGAACTGACGTGTTTTTCTGTAAATTTTCAACAAAAACCGCAAACCAAGATTCTTTTTCTTGCAGAACTTAACCCGCAAACTTGCAATCGATTGTTTGTCAATAACTGAAAAAAATTCACTACGTTTTTTATGTTCCACGCTGGGGGTGACAAGATTTTTATTCCCCGCAACAGCCTTGGAAAAAGTTGAAGAGGTTAAAAATAACTTGGATTTGATTTTCTCTAACCAATAATTCCCATTTGCTGAATTACAAATAACAACGGAAACCCCTAAATTATTATCGGGTAACTCCGGGTGTGCATCGGCAATATTCCAATAGTCCCCCAAAGTAATGTCCGCCACTCGCGGCGAGTGGCTATATTCACAAGTCGCGCAGCATTTTCGCAAGCAAATGTTGCTTAAAAAAAGACGCATAAAATCATCTGTTCTGTGACATTCGTAGTGTGTTTGTTTGCTAGATGACTCGAAAAGCAACGAATAACTTCGCCAGCCGAGGTGTTTATCACGAAAATTTATTTTTTCCAGGTTACCTCCGAGGGTCTGCAAAACTTCGTTTTTATATTTCCTAAACAGTTTTGGTGAAGGAACACCATGGCAAATGACTTCACAAGTTACGAGCACGGGGTGTTCTTTGTGTTCCAAATAACCGTAAAGACCGGCAATCTGGCAAGGAGTCCCCGTGAACATAACGGGCTGTTTTTCTCCGAGAAATGCTTTTGCCTTTTTGTAGGCATCGCCAATTTGGCTTTGCAGATATTTTGCACCTTGGAGGAGGTGGAGATCTTCTGTCTGTTCGACGGCTAGATGCTGCAACTCCCAATCTTTGCCAAATCCAGCACCGAAAACGACCCCGCCTCTTTGAAGAGTGTGCTGGGCCAGAACGGAAAAAACCCCGCCTGATGAGCTGTTTTTCCGCTCTTCAAGGTTGTGACTCCATGCTGCCCAGGTGGCTGGTTCGAGGCTACGGTCTAAGGGGTGCGGGTGGTGCAGGGCGGGGCAGGCACGCATGCAACTGCCACATTCGGTACATTTGTCTTCATCGACTCTCGGGTAGAGGAAACCTTCAGCGTTTTCAACCATGGAAACAGCATTCACCGGGCATACGTTCGCGCAAGCCCAACAGCCATAGCAGGAATTGGTCGGCAATGCCGTCATGAGCTAGCCCTCAAGCACGGGTATCGTTGGCGTGGCCTTGTTCATTTTACTGTTTAACATATGGTGCACGGGAAATAGGTTAAAGTGGAAGGGACTCTAATGTCTCGCGGAGTAAATACGCGCTCAAGAACAAAGCTTTTCGATAAGCTGCTGGTATTGCCAAGCCGCCTGTTCCACGGAAAATTCCTGAGCCCTGTTGATGAGCACATTTTTGTCGCGATCCAGTTCTAGCTTTTGGAGCATCGCTGCAGCCAGCTTATGCTCATCCTTCATTGGCACCAGTGAGCCGTAATAACCGTGCTCGAGAATCTCTGACGGGCCGCTAGGACAGTCCGTGCTGACAATCGGACAACCGCAGGCAAGAGCTTCGATGAGCACGGTTGGTAAACCTTCATAAATTGAAGACAATACCAGTAATGCCGACCGGGCCATATATTGGTAAGGATTGTCCACAAATCCCGGCATTTGGAGATCGCCGGTAATTCCCAGTTGGGCGGCGAGATCGGTAAGGTCCTGGCGCAGCTTCCCCTCTCCCAGGATCAGAAGCCGCAGGGGTCGCTCCCGCCGGGCGATGGCAAAAGCTCTGAATAGTGTGGCGAAATCCTTTGCCGGCTTGAGCCCCCCTACTGCAAGAATTACCGGCGGCCCGTCACTGGTAAACCAGGGATGGTTCAGCGTTTGAGAGGCTTTTGATGCAAAATCTGTTGTAACTACCGGATTGTAGATGGTCTCGATTTTTTCCTGGCTCCCCAGAACCCGCGCAAGGTCGTCCGCTACCCCGCGGGAGACCGCCACAAGGGCATCGGCCCGGGGGTAAAAACGCCGGGCGACCTCCAGCTGTGCCTTGATGCGACGCCGTTTGGAGTTGGCGATTTCGGCGGAAAGCGTACTGTGCAAAGTGGCAATGACCGGTATGCTGTTTCCAGCCAGGACTTTTGCAGCGATGGCCACGGCATTGGGGTAATCCATTGCCGAGATCAGGACATCCGGTTTCTCCCGACGCAGATAGCGGGCCAGTTTCGGCAGGGCGCCGAGGACGAAGTGGGGTTTGGAGGCCAGGACCATGCGCGCCCAGAACCAGGCATCCCGGCCAAGGCTCGGCAGGGAAAGCAAGGATTCCCTTGCCGAACCGACGTTTAGGTCCACTACCCGGATGGCGGAATGAATTTCGTCCAGAAAATGCCCGGTTTTGCGTGCCATGACCATCTCAACCCGGTGGCCTTGATCCGACAGGCCATGGGCCAGGTTAAGCATGACACGCTCGGCGCCGCCACTCCCCTGCATGGAGCGCATAAAAATGGCTATTTTCCTGGGGGGGGGCGGGATGAGTGGTTTATTCATGGGGCAGCAGAGGATGATGACGCGGCGCTACGGCTGGGGAGATTTCTGAATGCGGTCAACAGCCGTTGGACCTGCTCCTCCGTATGGGCCGCGCTGACGCTGCAGCGCAGCAGGCTTTTCCCCTCGGGGGCTGCCGGCGGCAATACCAGATTCACATAGATGCCGTTGTCGAGGAGCCCTTTCCAGCAGGCGAGGGTTTCTTCCTTCGATCCCATGTACACGGCAACTACCGGCGTCGCTTCGGGGCCCAGGCGGTAGCCCAGCTCTGAAAGCCCTTCATAGAGCTTGCGGGCGTTTGCCCAGAGTCGCTCGCGCAGATCCGTTCCGGTGGCAAGCGTCTGAAGCGCCTGTCGTACCGATGCAATGGTGGCCGGGGATGGAGATGCGGTAAAGAGGTAGGAGCGGCTCGCGTAGCGTACCAGATCGAGCTCGGGATGGTTGCTCACGCAGAACCCGCCGATCGCCCCGAGGCTCTTGCTGAAGGTGCCGACGATGAAATCAACGTCACCCATACAGCCGTCCTCTTCCACAAGCCCCCTGCCCTTTTTGCCGAGAACACCCAGCGAATGCGCCTCGTCGACCATGAGCCAGAAGCCGTATTTCTTCTTGAGGGAGACGATTTCGGCCAGAGGCGCCCGGTCGCCGAGCATGCTGTAGATCCCCTCGACGATGACCAGGGCATTCTTTGCCCGATCGCCCAGGCGGCGCAGGCGCTTTTCGAGATCGGCGGCATCGTTGTGCCGGAAGCGGAGGATGTCGGCGCCACCCATCCGGCAGCCGTCGTAGATACTGGCATGGGAGTCGCCGTCAATAATGACGGTATCACCAGGGCCGGTGAGGGTGGAGATGACCCCGAGGTTGGCCACGAATCCCGTGGAGAAGACGATTGCTTTGGCGCAGCCGAAGAACTCGGCCAACTCCCGTTCCAGGGCGCGATGCCCGGCGAATGTGCCGTTGGCCATTCGGGAACCGGTGGTGCCGGTTCCTTCGGAGCGGGTAGCGTGGCAGGCCGCTTCGATGCACCGTGCATCGAAAGTCAGCCCGAGATAGTTGTTGGTGCCGGCCAGAAGCACTTTGCGACCGGCTATGCGGGCTTCGGTCGGCGAGAGGATCTCCTCGATCTCTACGTTGAATGGATCAATTCCCATCTCATCCAGCGTTTTGCGCGCTTGGGCAATTAATGCAAGTTTATTGAAGAGTCCCATGTCTCAGGCCTCGATCTCTTGTTGGATCCGCAACACGAAATCCCTGACTGTTCGGATTCCGGAGAGGTCATTCAAGGGGAAGGAAATATCGTAGGCATCCTCCACTTCCTGAACAAGTTCCATTACCAGAAGGGAGTCGAGACCAAGATCGTTGACAAGCTCCGTTTCCTCCCCGATGTCTTCCGGAACCTTGTCAAACTGCTTGAGGAGCGCCTTGACCTCTTCGAATATTTCCGCATAGTCTTTTTTGGACATAGCCTTCGTTCCTCTAAGTTAATTTGATGAGCCCATCACCCCAGCGTGCGGAGCAACCCTTCGCGCAGTTCGACTTCCGGAGCCCATCGGGTGATGCCGCTGAAATCCGAATTGTTGCAGACCCAGTCGTCATGGCACAGTTCTCTGACCTTGCCCGGCGTCAGCATCGGCAGGTATCCGGCAAGTCGGGAAACGGCGGAGTTGACATGGGCCGCGGCATCCAGGGCTATCCGCGGTATATTGATGCGCCTGACGGGACGCCGGTAAAGCTCAGAGGCTATTGCCCGGACCTCTTCCCAGCAGTACCCTCCCGCTTTGCCGTCGTGCAGTTCGAAGCAGCCGCCGCTGCCGGCACCGCTCACCAGCCAGCTCAGAACTGCCTCCGTAAGGTCGTCGATGAAGATCAGCGAAAAGCGCCCCGCCCCCCCTCCGGGGACAAAGACCATTCCCCGCCGGATCCATTGCAGCAGTGGAAGCATTTCGCGGTCTCCGGGGCCATACACTGCCGGCGGCCGGATAATCGTCCAGTCGAGCCCGTTCGCGGCCCCGCGTAGTACCTCTTCCCCCTGCCGCTTGCTTGCGGCATAGAAGGAGAGTTCCGGTGATCTGGCAGCCAGGGAGGAGAGCAGAAGAAAGCGCGGAGAATCCACTGAATCCCGTGCCATGTGAGCAATTTTCTCTACCCCGGAAACGTTGGCCGGCGCAAAGTCGGACGCCAATGCGCCGCGCACCGAGCCGGCACAATGAATGACGGCTGAGGCTCCGTCGAGAAGTTGCCGCAGACTCTCCTCACTGTTCAACTCGCCATGTATCCATGACAGCCCCGGGGTGTTGAAGCACGACGAGATAGAAGCCGGGCGTACCAGAGCCCTGACACGAACATTTTCCTGCAGGAATCGATGAATGAGTGATTTGCCGATGAAGCCGGTCCCACCGGTAATGGCAACGGTTTTGACGTGGGCGGACGGGGCATCATTGCGCGACTCCCGTACGAGTTCAGTCATGCCGCTAGCTCCCGGTCTGGCCGACACACTGCAGGGGGGCTGGGAACAGATCCTGGTTGCGGTGGAGAAAATCGGCCCGTGCCATGGTTCTTGATATCTTGCCGGATGACGTTTGCGGCAGGGTGTGCGGGGGGACGAGCTCGACCATGCAATCGATGCCGAACTCTTCCCTGACGCGACCGCGCAGGGCCTCCACAAGGCGGTCGCGCTCCATTTCGTCAAATTGACGGCATTGCACCACCAGAACCACGGCCTCGTCTTCTCCAACCCCGCCGGTGGAAAATGCGGCAGCGTCCCGAGAGCGAATTTCCGGCATCTGCTCGGCGATGAATTCAATATCCTGCGGCCATATATTCCTGCCGTTGACGATAATCATGTCTTTCTTGCGGCCGGTGATAATCACCTGGCCATCGGCCAGATAGGCGAGATCGCCGGTATTGAGCCAACCGTCGGAAGACAGGACTTCCCTTGTGGATTCCTGGTCGTCGAGGTATCCGCTCATGACGCTGGGCCCGCGCACATGGAGCACTCCGCAGCGCCGTTCGGGCAGCACCCTCCCCTGCTCGTCGCGGATCTCGATCTCGTGTCCGGGAAGGGGTGCGCCACAGAAGACCAGTTCTTTGGTTTCTCCGGCGCAGCTGCTTTCCTCAACGGGCACGGCCGTTCCGTTTTCCGTGAGGGTTTCGGCACTGATCCGGTCGATAACCAAACCTTTGCCAAGGGGGGCAAAGCTTACGGCGAGGGAACATTCCGCCATGCCGTAGGAGGCTACAAAAGCTCGGGAATGGAAGCCGGCCGGTTCCAGCAATTGGGCGAAACGATCCAGGATATCCGCCCTGATCGGTTCGGCACCGGTTCCGGCGATGCGCCAGGAGCTCAGATCGTATTGCTCGATTTCAGTTGGACGAATGCGGCGCGCACACAGGGCGTACCCGAATGTGGGGCTGTAGGAGATGGTGGCGCGGTTTCTGGAAATCAATGCCGGCCAGAGGCGCGGACGCATGGCGAAATCCCGCGTGCTCAGGTAATCGATGGAAAGCTGCGAAGCCATCGGCGCCAGCAGAAAACCCACAAGCCCCATGTCATGGTAGAAGGGAAGCCAGGAGGTGCACCGGTCTCCGGGGCGGACACCGAGCCCATTGCGGATGATGCCTTCCAGGTTGGCCATGACTGACTTCTGCGTGATCACAACGCCGCGGGGGAAACGGGTGCTGCCCGAAGTGTATTGCAGGTAGGCGACTTCGTCGGGACGAGGATGCTGCAGCGGCAACTCCGCTTCGGGAAGGGCGTCGAAGCAGGCTGGTTCCCCCACATGGTCCAGATTCAGACCGTCAACGGCATCGGCCAGAAAGGGGTAGAAGGAGCTGGAGCTCATTGCGGCCTTGGCTCCGCAGGAGACCAGGAGTTTGCGTAAATTTTCGATTACGGCCTGGCGCCCGCCCAGATGTACGGCTGCGGGCAGAGGGACGGGAACCAGCCCGGCATACTGGCAGGCGAAGAAAAACCGCACAAAATCAGCATCGGTATCGGCGACCAGGGCCATCCGATCGCCCCGCTTGAGGCCGAGTCCCAGGAGTTTGCTCGCCAGGGACCGGGCACCGTGTCGCAATTGCGTATAGGAGAGGGAGGCTTCAAGCGCCCCTTTCCCGGAATAGAAATTGATCCCCGTCGTGCCTTCCGCAGCATAATCGAGGGCCTCTGCCAGGCTTTGGAAGTCACCTTGACGCAAGGCGATGGTGTTTTCGGTCGGCGTCATTTTAAGTTCATTCATAGATCAGAAATTTCAGGGGACGGGGAAGTCCGTTCCCAGCATGAGAGTAAGTGCTGCAAGAGTGCCTGCCTGGTCGCATCGTCAAGTTCATTGCTCCGGCTCAGGTCTGGCGGTCCGGGCCAGGTCGGGTCCCGGAATACCGTTCCGGCAAACCGGCGCTCCTGGGCATAGCGTGGAATGATGTGAAAATGGACGTCGGGATCAACCATCATCAGCATGAGGTAGTTGATTTTGTCGAAAGCAAAGATTCTTCGAAGCGATCGCTCTATGCGTCCGGTTACATCACGGAGGTCGGAAAAAGCTTGCTCGCTCAGGGCGGAAAACTCCTGAACCGGCTCTTTGCAGACCAGTACCAACGATCCCAGAGTTACCTGGGCGGGTCGGAGCAGAACGGCCCAGCGGGGGCCGTCCTCAATGAGCGTGCCGGGATAGCCGAATTTGTCAAGGGTAGTATTGGTCATGACGTCCATCCTTGAACCACTCTGCCTGACCTTTGCCCTGTTTCCGCGGGGGGCCCCGGCGACGAGGCAAATCTGTTGCATTATTGCACAGGTTCAATTTAATAAAAAGGCTTTTTCAGCACGCTTTCCCGGCGTCCTGAAAGGATTTTCTCCGTGAGAGTCCAGTCCTCGACCTTGTCGACATCTACTGCCGCTTCTGCGTCGGGCATCCAGACCACTCCGGCGCGGGCATCCATGAGCGACGACATGCGGGCTAAGCCTTCTTCAAGGGTCAGGCGGCCGAGAAGATAGCGCAGTACGGCCATAAACCCAAGGGATTTTACTATTTTGAGGGGGTGCTTGCGCTGCTCTTCGACCCGCCGCCAGAAAGTTACCGCATTGCCGGCCCGGGGAGTGAGAAATGCAAATAGATTGCATCCGCAGTAGCCCCCGTCGCGTAGGCGGGTTACGGTCCGGCGGCTCTCGGGAAAGGCCGCTGCCACCATCTCGGAGTGCGCAAGGCCGGCAACGACGTCGCATCCTGATTTGGCGGCCTGGGTGCAGAAATGATCGACCATCTGCGGAGTGAGGAGCGCATGGTCTGCGGTGGTCACCAGCACCGGCCGGTCAGGTGGCAGTTCAGCCAGGGCCGCTTTGGCGCTGCGGCTGGGCGAGGGTTCGTTCTCGACCCAGCGAATCTTTCCGGAAGAGATCAGGGCATCAAGCTCAGGGGATTTGCCCAGGAGGCGGTCCGAGGAGCCGCACACAAGGCATGAATCGATGACCGCCGCACCTTCAAGGGCATCGAGCACGCGCAGGATCATGGGCCTCCCGGCAACGGGAACCAGGGCCTTGCAACTGACGCCGGCCGCCTTGACGAGGGGATCTTCGGCGCCACGGTCGCCGGCGAGAACGACGGCGGCAAACTTTGCGGGTGAAGGGTTCATGTTAGCGGATCTCTCACTCAAGCGAGGTCTTTCCGGTAAATGCGATAGCGTTTGTAGGATTCTCCGCCGATCGATTCAATGATCTTGCGCATACCTATGTTGTTCTCCAGTATCCAGGACATCTCGACTTCTTCCAGGCCGCGACTGCGCGCCGAATCCTGCAGCGAGGTTATCATCAGCAGCGCCAGTATCGCCCCGAGACGGCTCTGCTGATAACGCTGCCGAACCCCCATCAACGGCACCCGGCCGGTTTTCACTCCACTGACCTTTAGCCTCCAGAGCAGTTTGAGCCACCCCAGGGGGAACAGCCTGCCGTTCAGATCCCTGATCGCTTCGTTGAGATTGGGGAAAACTACCATCATTGCAGCGGGTTCGCCATCAACTTCGGCGATGCGGACGAAGTCGGTCGGCACGAGGAGTTGGAGGCTCTTCCCTAAATCGTTGAACTCCTCCGTGGTGAACGGCAGAAAGCCCCAGTTGTTTGCCCAGGCATCTTCGAAAATGTCCTTGATAATTGCCAGGTCTTCCGCGAACTCCCGGCGCCGCATCGGTAGCAGGCGCACCTGTCCGGCAATGCGGGAACCCAGTGACTCGAGATGGCGCGGCGCGGCGAAGTCCGACCTGATACGGTAGGCCAGGAGATCCTGCTCTGCGGTGAGCCCCTGTTCTTCGATACGTTGGGAATAGTAAGGCAAGGCATGCCCCATCATGATTGCGGGGGGGGTGTCGAAGCCTTCGACGAGCAAGCCGCATTCCTGGTTGATCGAAAGGTTGAAGGGCCCACGGATGCGTTTCATGCCCCGTTCGCGCAGCCAGGCTTGAGCTGTATCGAAAAGGGCTTGAAAGATCTCCGGATCATCCTGCGCCTCCAGCATGCCGAAAAAGCCGGTATGGTCGTCGTAGCGCTGCAGGTGGAGCTGGTCTATCTGGGCGCTGATACGACCGACGGTGTCGCTTCCGCGGCGGGCGATCCAAGCCTGGAACGTTGCGTGTCTGAAATAGGGATTGCTCTTTGAGAGATGCTCTCTGCGTTCGAGGAGCAGGGGCGGAATCCAGGCCGGGTCGTGGTCATAGAGCGATCCGGGAAGGTGCAGAAATTCGCGGTGTGCAGCCCTGTTCCCTACCGGCAGGATTTCCAGCGGAGCACTTGAAGAAATGTCCTTTTCGGCCGTTGCCGATTCATTGGGCCGGGTGGTCATGGGTATCCGGGAGTACATTCCTTGGAAGTCTGTGGGAGCAGCTCCGGGCCATGCCCGGAGTTGCTTTCTGGATTTTACTGAACCGTGACAACGCTTTTATACTGCTCCGCGCATGTCGCCGGCCTGTCTTTCCGCAATTCCGCGCACCACTTTTTCGGCATGTTTCAGGTCTGCGGGGCAGTCGACCTCGCCCCAGACCAGTCCTTCTATGCAGCAGGTCCAGACGGGCGTCTTCTGGGCCAGTTCGTCGATAACGGACAGATACCAGCGCTTGAGGGAGGTGGGATTGCGCATGACGTCTTCCACGGTTTGCCGGAACAGCTCCGGCCCCTCTCCCCGGAACAGCAGCATTCCGATGGATTCGGCGTGAACCTGGTCGAGGGGGAGGTCCTTGCCGATGCGTACCAGGCGCTCGCCATCGAGAATCACCTTCATGTCATCGCCGTCATAGCTGTTTTTGCGATCGATGGTCACTGTTACCGGCCGCGGCTCGGAGGCGAGAAGGTTCTCCAGGACGGGGGCCTGGAAGAGGGTGTCACCGTTCAGGATGATGAAATCCTCCGTCATCTCTGCTTTGGCGATCCAACATGTGCCCAGGTTGTCGGCCACGGAGTAGAAGGGGTTGAAAATGGTGCGTACCCCGCCTTGTCCGTACCGGTCATTGAGCAGTTGCTCGACCTTGTCGGCCCCGTACCCGACCACGACGCAGATGTCTTCGACGCCGCATTTGATCAGTTCGTCGATCTGCCATTCAACCATTGCCTGACCATTAATGGGAACGGTACACTTGGGCCGTTCAGCGGTATAGGGAAGCAGTCTCTTCCCCTGTCCTGCGCTGAGAATAATGGCTTTCATGCTGATTCGATCTCCTCTCCGTCTTTCGATAACCGGCAGTCTCTTGTCGGATGCAGCTTTAGTATGTTACGATTAACTCTAGTAATTTAGAGAAAATGCCGGTAAGGGTCAAGGGAATTCCTGATGCCGGAACTATACTTTATCTCTTGCAAAATCATTTGCAGTGTCTGGAGCCGTTTTGATTCTGGAGCGCTATATAGTACGGGAAATTATGGCCCCCCTGGTGGCAGTCTGCGCGGTTCTGATCATGATTTTCGCCGGCTACAGTGCAATCCAGTTTCTCAACGATGCGGTCAACGGCCTGCTTTCCGGCGAAACGGTTGTCGCCCTGGTTGGGCTCAAGGTGCTCATTGCCTTTGAAGTCCTTCTTCCGGTCACTCTTTATCTGGCGGTTGTCCTTGCCTTGAGCCGCCTGCATGCCGACAGCGAGATTACGGCCATGGAGGCTGGCGGTGTGGGCCCGGGGCGAATCATAATCTCGGTTTTTTCCCTTGCCCTTGTCCTCGGCCTCGTGGTTACCGTCCTTTCACTCTTCGTTCGTCCCTGGGCGTATGAGCAAATCTATGCCCTGGAAGCCAAGGGGAAGGATGAATTCGACATCGCCAAGGTTGAGGCCGGCCGGTTCTACGAGTTGGGCGAAAAAGTGGTCTTTTTTGCCGAAAAGCTTGACCCGGCTGGGAACAAGGCCGGAAATGTCTGGATATGGGAGTTGGGATCGGGCATGCAGAAAGTGACAACGGCCCGCAGCGCCCACCAGATAAACGGTCCGGGAGAGGGACAAAAGGCCATCGTTTTCCGGGATGGCTACCACTATGTGCTGAACCGGAAGAAGGGAACCGATCGAATTATCCACTTCAGCGAAAACGTGTTTCAGCTTGATACCGACCGGACCCCTCCAGCCAAATATCGCCGCAAGGCCGCATCGACGCTGCATCTGGCCCGATCACCGGAGCCGGAGGATATTGCGGAGTTCCAATGGCGTCTTTCTACGGGAATTTCCACCGTCCTCATGCCCCTGCTGGCGATTCCCCTGAGCCGGGTTGCCCCGCGGCGCGGCAAATACGGCAAAGTGACCGCAGCCATCGTGTTGTTCTTCGCCTTTTACAACCTTAACCTGATAGCCAAGACCTGGGTCGAAAAACAGGCGGTTGGCGCCGTGCCCGGCATCTGGTGGGTAACTGCCCTGCTCGGTGCCCTGGTGCTGGTACTGCTTCCCAGGCGCAATCCCCTTCGCCGTCTTTTGGGGCGCCGCCCCCCGGTCAGTGGGGAGTTGCTGCCGTGAAGATTCTCGACCGTTATCTGGCGACCAGTTTTTTGCGCACCTGGTTCAGTGTCAATCTCGTGCTGGCCGGGCTGCTCAGCTTTCTTGAGCTGGCCAGCCAGTTGGACGACGTCGGCAAGGGGAGCTACAGTTCGAGCGACGCACTGCTCTACGTTGCCCTGACCCTGCCGGGCCGCATGATCGAGCTGGCTCCGCCGAGTGCTCTGCTCGGAAGCATCATCACCCTTGGGCTATTGTCCAAAAACCTCGAACTGCTTGCCATGCGGGCCAGCGGAATCTCCATCCAGCGTGTCGGGTGGGCTTTTGCGAAACCCGCTCTCCTTACCCTTCTCGCCCTTCTGCTTGGCGCCCAGTTCATCATTCCGTCCCTTGAGCAGACGGCATGGACCCGACGTGAAACCGCACTTTCTGAGTCGGGAACAATTCTGCCGCGCGGGGATTTCTGGACCAGAAGCGGAAGGCGCTTTATAAACCTGCACACCGGCAGGGAGAACGGGATTCAGACGGTGGATATCTACGAGTTTGACGAGGGGAGGAGGCTGGCGGGCTATATCCATGCCCGTGAAACAAAAATAGGCACCGAGGGGAAGTGGGCATTGCATGGAGTAAGGCAGCAGGTAATTACGGACCAGGGGGGGGCGGCGCGCGAGATCCCTCATCTTGTCCTCCCCGACCTGCTTACCAGCAAACAGGCTGCGGAACTCGCTCTGCCGCCGCAAACCCTCTCTTTGTCAGAGCTCGCCAGTGTCATCGGCAATCAGCAGAAGCGGGGGGAAAATCCGGGGCGTTACCGGCTGGCGCTCTGGCAGAAACTGAGCCTGCCGGTGATGACCGGGGCGATGATCATGATATCGCTTCCCTTTGTGTGCCGCTCGACCCGCAGTTCCGGGCTCGGCTGGCTCATCATGGTCGGGGCAATTACCGGCGTGGCGTTTTTCTTCCTCAACCAGATTCTCGGCTATACCGGCCTGATACTCCAGATCTCTCCCGCCTGGACAACCCTCATCCCCGCCCTGCTCGTCCTGGCCGGCGGAGTGTTCCTGACGCGGAGAATTTCCTGAAGCGAGGGCCGGCTTGCGGAGGATTTGTCAGCGGTCACAGGCAGGCAGGCGGATTTCCTTCTCTTCGCCGGCTACGAATCTGTTCTGGGCGGGAGAGTAGGCGCGGATGGCGAGACGCAGCAGCCAACCGTCTGCTGTGCGTTGAAAACGGCAGATGTGATACCGGGCCGTGCGTTGCGGGATGGGGCTGGAACTGGACGCCGAGGGAACCCCGAGGACGGGGATATGACGTGTCCCGGCAATGAGTTCTCCCTCCATGGATACGTGGGCGTGCCCGTGTAGAATCAGTTCCGCCCCTTGGCGGGCAACAACCTCGCCGAAAAGGGGGGCGTCGGTCAACCGCTTGCGCCAGGAGATGCTGCCGGAAATTGGCGGGTGGTGAATCATGACAATGCGCAGCAGGCCGAGCCGGCCGGTCTGCTCCAGCACTTCTTCGAATCGCGCCAGCTGCCGGCGGCCGAGACTTCCTACGGCGACAAACGGCATGCTGGGCCGGGCCGAGGAGAGGCCGATCAAGGCCGCCGGGCCTCGCACCCTCAAGCTCGGATAGACCCCGTCGGCAGCGCGGTCGTCATCCCCCGCCAGATAGGGCGCCCACTGGCTGAATGTGTCATGCCACGACGTGGCGACGTAGGTGTCGTGATTGCCGGGGACGACCGTAACCCTTTCCGGCGTGCCAAGGCGCTTGAGCCAGAGGGCTGCCTGACGGAACTCGTCCGGCAACCCGAGGTTGGTCAGGTCTCCGGTTACGGCCACATGGCCCGGCGCCGCTTCGGCCAGGTCCAGCAGCAGCGCGTCGAGAACGTGTGGCGAGTGGATGTGGCGGCGGCGACGGTGCCAGGAGAGGTAGCCGAGCAGGCGTTTGTTGAGCAGGGAAGTGAGGCGGACCCCGGTCAGTGAAGAGAGATGCAGGTCCGATATATGGGCCAGAACAAACGTCTCTTTCCCGTTGTCCCCGGCAGGATTCGGCTTTACAGATATCATCGGGATATAATAGGATACTATTTTGCTTTTTTCCATCAGCTTTGATTATTGACGGACATTCCACTATTTCCCCGAGAGCATATCAATGACCGTACATGCGTTAATCCTTGCGGAGGCCCCCGTCAAGCTGTGGGGACTTTCCAGCCGCCAGCGCCTCGAGCGCATCCTGAAAAAGATAAACATAACCAGTGTGATCGATAACCCCGAATCCGTCGCGCCCGAAGATTCGATCCTGCTCCTGCGTGGTGATTATCTCTATGACGAGCGTCTTATCAGGAACCTGGTCCCGAAATCCGGAACTGTCCTCCAGACCGCCACAGAAACGGGGAGCAGGCCCGTTGCCGCCCATGTCGCGGCGGCCGATGCTCTCCCCGTTCGTGATGTGCTGGACGGGAAGCCCGGCAGCGCGTTCCCTCCCTCCCTTTCGTTCGAGACTCCCCAGACCCTTGCGCCGACGTACATGAAGCAGCTGCGCAAGATCGACCCCCCCTATCTCCTTCCCATTGCCGGGGAAAACCGGGAAAAGCTGGAAAAGCGACTGTTCTCCGGGTCGTACAAGGGGGTTACCGACCTGGTCACCAAATGGCTTTGGCCAAGGCCGGCGCAGGTGGTGACCCGCTTCTGCGCCAACCGGGGCATTACCCCCAATATGGTAACTTCCGTAAGCCTGGTACTGGTAATCATGGCCGGGTTCCTCTTCTACCACGGCCACTTCGCTCTCGGCCTTGCTGCCGCCTGGGGAATGACCTTCCTCGATACCGTCGACGGCAAGCTTGCGCGGGTGACCGTCAATTCCAGCTACTTCGGGCACATTTTTGACCATGCCATCGACCTGATTTCGCCCCCCTTCTGGTATCTCGTCTGGGGGTTCGGGCTGGCGGGCTGGGGTCCGGGCATTCCTTTTTCGATGGTGGACGCATTCTGGCTGATCTTCATCGGGTACATTGCCGGCCGCATGGTTGAGGGTATCTTCAAGAAATGCCTGGAGCCTTCGGGGATTTTCTGCTGGCGGCCCATTGATTCCTATTTCCGCCTGATAACGGGGCGGCGCAATCCCAACCTGATCCTGCTCACCCTGGGGCTAGTTGCCGGGCGGCCGGACTTGGGACTGGCGGCTGTTGCCCTGTGGACGGTCGTTTCCAGCATTTTCCTGGTTATACGGCTGGCAACCGGTTTTGCCCTTCGGATCGCCAAGGGACCTCTGCAATCCTGGTTTCTTGAAATCGATCCCGAGGAGAAGAACCCGACCCTTGCCCAGCGATGCTTCTCGAACAACCGCGTGTGAACGTGAGAATCCCCTCGCAGCCGGATCTCCATGACCATGCCATGACCATCGGCATGGTCACGAACCCCCGGAGCGGAGGAAACAAGAAGGGGCTCGGCAAAATCCGGGAATTTCTGGCCCGGAATCCGGGGATCCATCATGGAGAGGCCGTCACTCCTTCGGAGGTGCAGGGGGTTCTTGCCGATTTCGCTTCGAAAGGTGTGAATCTGCTGGTGGTCAATGGGGGAGATGGGACCGTCCAGTCTGTCCTGACTGCCCTCTACGTGCGCTCGCTTTTCCCTGCCCCCCCTCTCCTCGCCCTGCTGCAGGCGGGGACCACCAGTATGCTCTCCCGTGATGTGGGTGTTTTCGGCACTCCCGTGGCCGCCCTGGCGAAGATTCTCAGCTGGAACTCCGGTGCCGGAGGAAGCCGTCAATCCGTATTTGAACGACCCGTGCTGAAACTCAGCCAAGCCGACGATTCTGAACCGGTATGCGGCATGTTCTTCGGCGCGGGAGCCATCCCGCAGGGGATCGACCTCTGCCATACCCGCATGAACCCCAACGGCGTTCGCGGAGAACTGCTGCCGGGGCTTATAATCGCCCGATTTCTGCTGGCGGCCCTGAGCGGCAACGAGACCTTCGTCCCTTCAACCCATATGGAGATCCGTTTTGACGCAGCGCCTCCGCAGAAAAATGCATACCTTGTGGCCATGATCAGCACCCTGGAACGACTCTTTCTCGGCCTGCATCCCTTCTGGGGAACCGAGGCCGCGCCGCTCCGGTTCACCGCGCTGAAAGCGAATCCCCCCTGCTTGCTCCGCAACCTGCCCTCCTTGCTGCGAGGCCGGCGCACCAGAACAGCTTCACCGGAAAACGGTTTTTTCAGTCACAATGTCCGGGAAATCACCCTGGATTTTAAGGGTAAATTCACTCTCGACGGAGAAATATTCGAGGCAAAAGGTCCATTGATCATCGAGCCGGCAGGCCCTGCCCGGTTTTTGAAAATCTGATCCGGCTCAGCAGAGATTCCCCATGAAGAGCGACGATAGCATAAAGAGAATCATCCAGAAGTGGAACACGCGTGCACTGCCGCCGGAAATCACTGCGTTGGCCGATGCTGCCCGTCAGCGCCATGACGGGGTTGCCGCCGTGCTTTTCTATGGCTCCTGGCTGCGCAGCGGCCGCGTGGATGAAGGGATTGCCGATCTTTACCTGCTTGTCGACGATTATCAAAGGGCCTTCAAGTCGCGATTACGGTCTTTTATGAATCGCCTGCTGCCGCCGAACGTCTTTTATCTGGAGCTTCCCTATGGGGGGAGAACCCTGCGGGCCAAATACGCCGTTCTGACCCTCGATGATTTTGCCAAAGGGACCGGCACGTGGTTTCATTCCTACATCTGGGGGCGTTTTGCCCAGCCTTCCGGGCTGGTTTACACCCGGGATGCGAAAATCGCCGCGCAGGTCCAGGAGTCCCTGATTCGAGCTCTGCATACCTTTGTGGGGCGCGCCCTGCCCCAGGTTCCGGAAGTCTTCACGTCCCGTGAACTTTGGTGTATCGGGTTGGGCCTTAGCTATCGCTGCGAACTCCGGTCGGAAAAACCGGGCACCGCAGTTCGTCTCTATGACGCCGCTCCGGATTATTATGAGGCAGTTACCCTTGAAGCGCTGAAAGCCCAGGGACGTGCCGTCGAACCCGTTGCCGGCCGAGCTCCCGGCAGTTATCGGGCGCTGATTCCCCGAAGGGAAAAACATCTCAACACTCTTGGCTGGCGCTTGCGCAAGGTGCAGGGCAAGGTGCTCTCCGCCCTGAGACTCCTCAAGGCTCTCCTTACCTTTGACAATGGGCTGGATTACATCCTCTGGAAAATAGAGCGGCACTCCGGTGTTCGCATTGAACCCGGCCCCTCCTTGCGCCGCTTCCCCGCACTGGCAGTCTGTGTCACGTTCTGGAGACTGTTCAGGAAGGGGGGGTTCCGGTGACTCTGCTTCGCTGCGCCGCGGGAAATTATATTCCCTGGTGCCAAAAGGAATGTTGTTGACATCCCCCGTGTGCGTGTGGTACAAAAATCTTCGCTTTTCGCTTCAAGATGTTTTTGGGGCCTGAATTCAGTTACTTACTCAAAAGTGCTGAAAACTTGAACCAGGCAGAAAGCGCCGTAAGGTTAACAACTTGCGGTAAACCTCCGATCCCCGTTAGCTCAGTCGGTAGAGCAGGTGGCTGTTAACCACCTTGTCCGTGGTTCGAGTCCGCGCTGGGGAGCCAATCGTTACGCTCAGCAAAATCATTTGCTGAGCTCAATATAGATGGATCTATGGGCGGCAACTCCCATAGATCCATTTTTATTTTCCCCACCTTCTTGCCGTCCTTGTCTTTTCCCTCTTCTTCGAAATAGATGACCTTTTTCACGAGAAGGTGCAGCAGATCATATTTCTCGTCATGGGTCAGGTGGTCATACACGTCCTTGAAGATTTTGAAGTTTTCCCGGATCATGTCGGCGCTGAGAATTTTGTTCTCCAGATCATTGGATTCGAACTCGATGGCTTCGATCTCTTTACGCATCTGCTTTGCCTGAATCTCCAGCCCATCAAGCTCCTTGGTGATGTAGCCCGAGCGATTATTCTGGGTGCCCCCCTCCCCAAGGACCTCAAGCAGATTTTTCGCCTTCTTGTCAACCTGGGTCAGCCGGTCCGTCAGCACCTTCTTCTTGGCGGCTAGCGCTTTTACCTTTTCCCGCTGCTCCTTTGACGCATTCTCAACGACACCATCAATAATCCGCGGATCACCGGCAAGAAATTTCAGCTCATTCACAACCAGGTCTTCCAGCTTGCGAGCGTGAACACTACCGATCCGGCATTGATCCTTGCTATGGTCATTATTCACCATGCACCGGTAATAGTAATATTTCTTCCCCTTGGAATAGGAAAAACTCGGCGACATGGATGAACGGCATGACCCGCATCTGACCAGCCCTTTCAGGTAAAAGGTATTCTCGTTCTGTCGGTAACCTGTTTTGGAGATATTGTTTGCCTGAAGAATCGTCTGGACAGCTTCGAAAAGCTCCTCGCTGATGATCGCCGGCTGCTGTCCATCATAGATTCCGCTCTTGTATCGCACCTTGCCGATATATACTGGATCGTTCAGCATCCGGCTGACATTGTTTTTCTGGAACTTGTCTCCCCCTCGTGTCCGCCCTGCCTGGGTTGTCCAGGTTTTCACCCGGTAACCCCGGTCATTGAGCGACTTGGCGGTCTCGCTCAAAGAGCCCAGTTTCAGATAGGTCGTGAAAACCTCTTTCGCAATCGGGATCTCATCTTCGTTCGGCACGAGGCATTTGTTTTCATAGTCGATGTCGTAGCCGAGCCGGGGATAGCCGCCGTTGAACATCCCCTGTTTTGCCCGGTGCGCCATGACATCGATAGTCCGTTCCGAAGTCTGCTCCCGTTCCAGCTGAGCGAAAATGAGCACGATCCTGATGACGCTTCTGCCGATGGCGGTCGATGTGTCGAAATTCTCCTGTGTCGAGATAAGATCGACACCTTGGTCCTGAAAAGACTTGTACACGTTTTCGAAATCGATGATCGAGCGGGAGAGACGGTCAATCTTTTTCACGATGACCGTATTGATCTTCCCCTTGCGAATATCGGCAACCATCTGCTGAAACGCCGGCCTCTTCAGATCCTTCCCCGAAAAGCCTTCCTCCCGGTACACCGTAAAATTCTGCCATTTACGGTAGGAACAATAGCTCTTCAGAGTCTGAACCTGCTCGTCGAGGGACTCCCCGTCCTCGGCTTGGTTGATTGTCGACACCCGGACGTAAAGAGCACACTTGCGATCATTATCAGCAATTTCAGCCATAGACACCTCCTAAAGTTTTGCAAGTGTACCAGAAACCCATTATCTATTCAAGAGGCACAAATATCCAGTTGCCGGGAATCGTCACGGCAAAAGGCTATCGATTGCGTGAATAGGGAGATTTACTGCTGGAGTTTCTGGATTGTTTCTTCAGGATCGAGATGCTGGTCACGGATGAAAAGAATCAATTTCTTTTCCGCTTCGCTGAGGGCAATCCCTTTATAGATGAGATTCTCAGTCTTCTGGCTGAACACGGCGTCAAAGTCTTCCTTGTCGATGCCCTGCCAATCACGAATCTTCTCGAACAATTCTTTTGAGATAATCAAAGGTTCGAAGTGGCCGCCTTTCCCGGCCATTCTGCGCTGTTCAGACAACCATGAAGAGATACTGTCATCCCAGGCAAGAAAGTCCTTGGGAGACTTACATCTGAACAGATAAACATTCCCGGCCTCATCCTTCATAAGAAGAGCATAGGTCGGATTTGAGGCAACATTGAGGTGACGAATGCGGTCAACAATCGTAAGAGGCGGATACAAGTAATAGACTTCAAGAACATCGCTTAGCGCAATAAGTCTCGAAAGAAGCACATCGCTGTTGACGCGGTACTTGTCCACTACAAACTTGATCAGCGACCTGGTCGGACTTTTGAACGGAATCCTAGCATTACCGCGCAGAAACTCGGGATCGATGTCGAGGAGCGGAGCGATCTGTAACAATGTCTCCTCGGCAAGACGTAACGACCCTGTCTCAAAACGGGCGAGTGCCGAACGCGAAATACCGCACTGATCCGCAATTTCCGATTGCTTCAGCCCCTTCGCTTCCCTGGCCCTGCGAAACAATTCAGAAATGCGCATAGTAACCCCTAAAAACCTCTTGACAAGGTAACATGTTTACTATTATTTGTAACATTATTACGCGATAGCGTAAACTGAAGATTAATTATGGTAACAAATAACACAATGAAACGTTCTGTGTCCAGCTGAAACAGCTACCGAGAAATTTCCACATGACTCCTGAACAACGCCTCAATCGAATTACTTCAATCCTCAGTGTCGGAGTGATCCGCCTGGTGAACGAGAAAATGAAGCAGGAAAGCGTCAGGGCACAAGTCGAGATGCTGACCCTATACGATCCGGCAAGTTCTCGCTCTTCAGCGGTACAGTGCGGAAAGCCCGGAGTCACACCCGGGCCTACAGCATGCAGTACAGCCTGATCGCCTTACTGCCGGCCAAAAGGTATCAAGATGGATTGGATCAAGATCATGTGCAACATACTGGATCATCGGAAAATCAAGATGATCCGCAAAGGACCGGAAGGCAATACGCTCGTCCTGCTCTGGCTTCTGATGCTGGCGGAAGCCGGCAAATGCAACCGTGGGGGGTACCTGATGGTTTCCGACAGCCTGCCATACACAGCTGAAACGCTCAGCATGGTTACTGATATTGCCCTGCCGACCGTTCAGCTCGGTCTTACCATCTTTGCCGGTCTGGAAATGATCGACCAGCAGGACGGAATAATTTTCATTGCCAATTGGAGCAAGTATCAGAGCGAAGACAAGCTGGAAAAGCGCCGGGAAAATGACCGGGAGCGTAAACAGCGGCACAGGAAAAAGCAGCGGGACAATCTTCTTGCTCTTCCAGAGCCTGCCGACGTGTCACGTGACAGTCACGTTGCCCGGTCACGTGACGTCACGCCAGAGAACAGAACAGAAAAGAAGATAGAAAAGATAACAACAGAACAGATCCGCTTGTTGTTGTCTGACACTCCCTTTTCAGTTGTCTCGGACAATGAACTGATCGTTCTGATCAAGCGCCACAGTAGCGAGAGGGTTATGCAAGCTGCTGACATTGCCGCAGTATCCTGGCAACGGGAGCACAAGGAGATCCGGAACCACGGCGGCTATCTCCAGGCACTCTGTGAGGATCTTGTCGTACCGGAATGGTATGAGCCACCCCATGTTCGCGCTGCCAAGTCAGAGGCTGCCACAGAGAAGAAGCAAGCCCAGAACCAGAGGCAGATTGAAGAACAGGTGGCTAAAGAACAGAAAGCGCAGGAGCGGGACGACTACTGGCACTCACTGTCTAGAGAGGCACGTCAGAAATTCATCGATGATATCAAGGGTTCATCACCATTCGGACAGTGCATTCCGGAAGAGGGAGTAGTTGCGATTGCCAGGCTGACTGCCTGGGACAATCGCACACAAATGATCACAAATACCGGCATTACCGGTGAGCCTTCCCCCTGAAAGTTCTAAATAATCAGGGTGTTGCCTGGATATTGGAAACAAACAAAACAGTTACGACTTTTCAGATAGGAGAGATTTTTCGCAGCATCACTGCCCGGTGTACCCAGAGCCGTCGAGCCACTTGGCCCGGCCGGACACCACTCACGGGATTGGCCAACCTAAGCAGAGCCCTTTCATGCCGAGGTCAATGCACCTCCCCCTCGCATGATCGAACGTTGTACCGGAAACCATTAGATGGCGGACCAGGTATCGGCCCCTGAGTCCTGAACGCAGTGGCGAGGCGTTTCCCGGAACAGCACAATCGAGGACCTGTTTGATGTGAATCACCGGTAGCGTCCCGGTTCATGACAGACATCAGGACAGACGGCAGGAATCCCTGCCCGGTCCAGATACAAGGGACACTACGAAAAGCAGGAAGACGGAGCTGCTACCGTCGGCATGGCGATGCCGGAAAAAGAGCATGTCATCTCACCACGCAGGCCGGCAACGGCCAGAGGTAATCGATGAAACACAGGTGGCCGACATCACTGCACTCCCAGACCGAAGCGGTTTTCCACGCGGTACGCTCAATCCGTGAGGCAAAGGCGGACAGTGCTCTGGGCATCCGCTCCTTCGGCTCCTGGAAGGTCTACAAATACGAGGCCCATCGCTTCGTGGAATTCATGGCCAGAAACGGACGGATTTCCATTCTCGATACCGCATCCGTTCACGACGACATGGCGGTGTACCTGGAGGAGCGGCTGACGCACTACGCCGAAAAGAACCGCTCCCGGCAGACCATGGAGACCATTCTGTCGGCACTGGGAAAGTTCGAGTACGCCATCAATCACTATATTGAGATCCACTCTCTGAATATTCCCCGCCTGAACACGGAACAGCTGCGCATGGAATACTACGCCAGAAGCAGAAAACTGCTCCGGAAGTCGAGCAAGGTCTTCGACAATCGGGCCTATCCCGATCCGGTCCGGCTGATCGCCGCTATCAGTGACGGGACTTTCCAGTTGCAGGCTTCATTGCAGTACGAAGGCGGCCTGCGCACTGAAGGGGTTGGCGCTCCCAGCAACCGGCGGCTGAAAAACCCGCTGACCAGTATCGGTCTGCGCGGCATCAGTGCCGATCCGGTCACCTCATCTCCAGTAGGCATAGTCGCCTCGGTGGAGAAAGGCGGCAAAGAGACCGAGCACTTCGTTTCCGTTCCGACCTACCGCAGGTTGGAAAAGTATCTCGACCGGCACGGGACACTGGAGAGCGATTACTTCGCCTATGTAGAGGCAATCAATGGCGCAGCCCACAAGACCGGCCAGTATGCACCTGGTCGTGGCAGCCACGGCCTCAAGCACAATTTCGCCCAGGAACGCTACCTGGAGTGCATCGCCCACGGCATGAGCCATGAACAGGCCCTGCAGCAGACTTCCCTGGAAACCTCCCATTTCCGGCTGCGGGAGACCCTGACCTACACGAGAGGATGAAATGACCGAGCAACTGAACCTGATAACCAGCCTGACGGAACATGAGCGGAAGAAGCTCTTTTACTGGGTGGCATCGCTGCCGGAAGAACAGATCATCGAGATTTTCCAAGACGGAGTGAAGCGTTCGTTCCAGTTGAAAGGTGAGCGACCAGATCTCCCCGGCCGGATCTCCAAGTACTGCGCCTTTGTCATGGCCGCTCGCATGGGGGGCTGGGACACGATCAAGGGCAAAGGGTACCGGGTGGCGGATCAGGAGCAGTATGACGATTTCACCCATCTGCGCCGGGCGGCGGCAGCGACCCTTGTCACCAGGGGGAGGAAACCGGTCCTGCGCCGGAAGATCCTGGCCTACTGGGGAGAGGTAAAGGGACTGAAGGCAGATGGTATGGGCTTTCGTGTCATCGCCGGCTATCTGCAGAGCAAGAGGAAACTGAAGGTATCAGCAACGTATTTGAGCAAACTATGGAATGAGGTGGAAGCAGGATGATCGAATTTAATTTCAAGGGAATAACTGTTTCCGCCACGGTCGAGATGGAACGGTACGACTACCGGGACAACGGGGGCCATTACAAGACCCGCTTCAACAGAAACACCCTGGTCAAGGCAAACTTCTGGGGTTTTGTCATCGATAACGATCTCTATGGGCTGGCCATGGTCAAATCGACTCTGAATTACTTCATGCAGGCCTACTGGAAGCGGAGCAGCAAAGCGGGCAGCAAGATCGAACTGGTAACGGCGCTCAAACGCAATAACGGCGGAAATCCGCAGGCGCTCTATATGGTTGCCAGACAAAAGGACGGCATCCATTCACTTGAAATCAGCCTGGTCGAGAAAGGCGCACCTGCCGGCAAGATTTATCTGAACGGCCAGGAAGTGATCATGCTGGACATCGCCATCGGCAAGGCGATCAATCTGCTGACGCCGGACTGCAACATCATCGAGGGGAATATATGAAACTGTTGGCGTACCAGAAAGCAGATTTTTCCAGCCCGATCATTACCGTACACGAAGCCCTGCGTCTACGGCGCCAGTTTCCGGATGAGTGGGAAGGAAAACATTTCTACGACCTCATCAAGCTTAGACCCATGGTGCCGGTGGACCGCGGAGCAAAGTCTTCCAGCTTTGCCTATCTCGGCGGTTCCGGAGACGGACATGGTAAGGGCTCCAAGGGGATCGCCCACGAACTGGTCCAAGAGTACGTGTGCAAGTTGTGGTCATGGCGAATCAGACTGTATGGGAAAGAGTTCATGCTCAAGATTGATGAAACTTCCGATGAGTGGCCCGTTCATGATGATCGTTCCGGTCTCAACTACTCAGTGGACTGTCAGCTGGTTTTGTCTCATGACTCTGATCTCTACCATGAAACATCTGGTGTCATTGGTATCGAGGTAACCGACACGCATAAGACCGGGCCCCTTAAGAGGAAGGCACTGGCAAGAGCCGGCCTCGTTATCCTGGAGCTGCAGATGATCCCGGACTGGCATGTTGCCAATGACGTCAAAATCACTTCCGAAGAATTGAAGCTGCTCCGAAAAAGGATTTTTGGCTTTCTGGACAAGGGGACGAGGCTCGGTTGCCTGTGCAAACCGGCACATGTGCGAATTTGACCGACAGCGCCACTAGAGGAGGTTTTCCGATGATCAAATACTATGACGCTCAGCAATGGCTCCTGGAGCGGCAGCCGAAACGGGCAAAGCTGCCGGCGGTGGTGGTTGCCATTGTCGTGCCGCTGCTGACCAGTGCGGTTTCCGGTCTACTGGTCGGCCTCTGTTTCATTGGGACATTCTGGTACTGGGCCATCGGCATTGCCTGCATCTCGCTGCCGTACATCCTGATGGACCGGGTGCAGGTGCGGCTCTACCATGGCTATGTGAAGGGGAAACCATACTGGACACTGCTCAAGTATGCCTTCTCCAGCACAGATTATCGCCCCTGCTATGCCCCATGGTGGTACTGGCGCTGGTACTACTGGTGGTAGGAGAAAGTTCGGCATCCAAGCTGGTCACCAGTTTTGGATGCCGAACTATATGGTGGCTGTTTTGGCTACCAATTTGGTACCAAATATGGGGAGCTTTTTGCCACCTTCGACCAATGGCGCATATTTGGGTACAAAAATGGCACCTTCAATGCGCCATTGCTCTGGTTAATCCCACTGCTGTCCCATAGTTGATACATAAAAGAGAAGGCTCTGAGAGC
>CAZBEB010000032.1:0-25522 GCA_964490805.1 uncultured Geobacter sp. | reverse complement strand
TTTCAATTTCCGATCAACCGGTAAGGTGGGTCAATTTTCGATTGCCGTTGACAACTATCTTCCCTGATTGCAAGGTCCAATCTTGGGTGACGGAAAATTCTGCCTTGACGCCACACCAGCAGAAAGCCGTTGAATACCTGCAAGAGATAATAACTTTAGGGATTATTGAGGTAGCAGCAACAGAAGTGATGAAAAAGCTGGGTATCAAGAAAGCCAGTAACTTTAAGCGAAGTCTCCTAGACCACTGGCCATTCCATGAAGCCCTGACAGCGATAGGGTTAGCCGCTGTCAAACGTGGGAAGCCTTGGTATTTCAGGCAGTTGCAATAGACTCACTTCCCTTTATAGAACTATATGGGTTCTGAGTCCAAGCCCTACCCGGACCCGTAAGCACATGGCCAGCCCTTCCCGCGAAACCCAAGCCGACGCTTGGTGAGTACCGGGAGGGGGCACGTGGAACCCGTCAGGGCAACAGCAGACCCACGGCAGCACAGGCAGAACGCCACGAGGAGAGGCACCTGTAAGAAAAATCTGCACTACAGGATGTTGAAGATGTGCTGCTAATTCAACGGAGAATCGCTATACAAAATATCCTAAGAGTCCGCCATAAATTACTAACATCACGCCAAAAACCTGTACCTTCATGCCACCTACTACTGTTTCGTTAAGTAATTTTTTTACGTCTTCAATTTCCTTATTATTAGTGCATATTGCAGTTTCAAGCCTAGTGGTTACATCACTAAGTTCTTTTCTCAGTTCCTGTTCTTTATTACGAATCAATTGGTTACATTCGTTAATCTGTCGTTCCAATTCATCTAGGCGCTCCTCAATCGTATTGCATTCCCTTTTAACAGTTCCAGTTGCCAAGGACAAAATGCAGTCCAAACGAACGCCACTATGACCAGATATAGGCTTAAGGATAGGTGGAAATGATTGGCACCATTGGGTGAAAATTAACCAAAAGTTACCTCGCTTGAACATTCCCATATTTTGGTTGACCGAATAAAGAACAACAAGTCCACCTACTAGTTGTAAAGATGAACTTACAAACTTGTTGATGAGTGGTGCATCGTTAGTAAAACCACAGTAAATTAAATAATGAATAATTCCAATTACTACCGTCACCCATAACGGCCAAGGCCTAAGAAAGAGCCATTTTAGCGTAGGGATGAACATTTTCATAATATGAACCTATATAATTTGGAGTGCCAGATAACAAATCTCAATTGTACATCTTCAATTATCACATTCTCTATTCTTAATAAAGCCCAATCCAATTTTGATATGAAAAGGTGCCAGGATACTGTAGATGATTACTACTGGGAAAGGGATTGACAAGAGGTCGTCGGGGAGGGTAATTTTGCCCCACAAGTTGACACACAGAATTGACACACACAAACCACAGCAAACGGGTTGTGTTCCAAACGAGGTGGTACCTTTCCTGAGTGGTGCAGACGGAAAAGCTGAGTGATTTAGGCGGTGTAGCTCACGCCTTTTGCCAGCTGGTTAGAGCATACGGCTCATATCCGTAGTGTCCGGGGTTCAAGTCCCTGCACCGCCACCAATAACTGAACTGACCCCTCTTGACCAAAGAGGGGTTTTTTCGTTTCCACGCCTTGCAACGGCGGGCGCCATGGAGTGAGCCGGTGCGATCGGTCCTCGCAAAAGTCCTTTCCCTATCCAGCGAGCATTCCCTGTTCACTCCCGGTGATACGGTGGTTGTTGCCGTTTCCGGCGGTGCCGATTCCGTTGCTCTTCTCGACATTCTTCTTTCCCTGTCCGACTTGCGTTTGAATATTGTCGTTGCCCACTTAAACCATTCTCTTCGTGGTGATGAGTCTGATGAAGACGAGCGGTTCGTGGCGGACCTTGCCGCATCACGTGGTATTCCCTTTGAATGTGAACGGGCAGATGTGAGGGCCTTAAGCCTTCGCGAGAAACTTTCGTTGGAGGATGCCGGACGCCGCGCCCGCTATGAATTCTTCGACCGGATGGCGGTGCGCTACGAAGCCCGGGCCGTTGCCCTTGCCCACCACGCCGACGACCAGGCCGAGACGGTGTTGCTGCGCCTTCTGCGAGGGGCCGGCGTCACGGGCCTTGCCGCCATGTCCCCCCGCCGGGATGGCCGTTACGTGCGGCCTCTGCTGACCCTCTCCCGAGCCGAGATTGAGGGGTATCTGCATACGCGGAGAATCAGTTTCCGCGTAGATTCATCCAATGCCGACACGGTATTTACCCGCAATCGCATCCGCCATGAGCTCATTCCCGCGCTTTCCCGCTTCAACCCCGAAATTGCCCGGCGCCTGGCGGTGACTGCCGATCTTCTGGCAGCCGACGATGAAGTGCTTGAAGCGGTTGCTGATGCCTCGCTTAAGCGGACTGCGCGGGAGATTAACGCTGAAGGTGCGGTTCTTGACGTTAATATGCTGCTTGCAGAACTGCGGGGGGTTCGGTATCGCATATACCGGCGAGCCGTGTCCCTGGTTACTGGTGGCTTGTGGGGAATAAGTTCTGCTCATGTCCGACAGGTTGACGAGATCGTTCATTCCAGCAAGCCTAATTTCAAACTTCAGTTGCCGGGAAAGGTGTCGGTGGTTCGGTCTTACGGAACCGTCGCTTTCTGCCGTGGAGTTGACGGCGTGGGGTGGAACGAGTCTCTGGTTGTCGATGGGCCGGGGTGTTACCCCCTGCCCGGAGGAGCTGAGTTAAGGGTCGAGATTGCTCCGCCGCCTGATGATATGGAAAAATTTCCTCCTGAGCGGGCCTGTTTCGACTTGGATCATGCGCCGTTTCCGTGGCTGGTGAGGGGGGTCCGCCCTGGTGACCGCATTAGCCCCCTGGGTATGTCGGGGAGTAAAAAAGTTAAGGATATTTTCATTGATGAGAAGGTTGCGCGTGACCGCCGTCGTCTGATCCCGCTGGTCTTCAGTAATGATGAACTTATCTGGGTCTGTGGTTTCCGAACCGGGCATGCTGCCCGCGTCACTGAAAATACGGTCCGCACGGTGCTCGCCGAGGTCTCTTCGCCTGCGGGAATTGCCCTTAAATGACTTGTCAACCGGCATGGGTTATGGTAGCTTTTTCCTCAATTAATTAGATATTAGTGCGAATACAAAAGGCCTGACGGCCATAGGATAAATCAACGGGGGTAACCTTGAACCAGTTCTACAAAAACCTGGCTCTCTGGCTTGTGATCAGCTTGATGATGATTCTCCTCTTTAACCTGTTCAATAAACCTCGCACTACCCATGAGCGTTTGAGCTACAGCGACTTCATCGCCGCTGTCGATGCGGGTAAGGTAAATGCGGTTACCGTTCAGGGGAGCGAGATTATCGGTAAATTTGCCGACGGCAAGGAATTCAGGAGTTACAAGCCCCAGGATGCCACGCTTTCGGACAAGCTTCTCGAGAAGAAAATCAGCATCTCCGCCAAGCCGGAGGAGGAGAAGGTTTCCTGGTTCTCCATTTTCATATCCTGGTTCCCGCTGCTGTTCCTTGTGGGGGTATGGATTTTCTTCATGCGCCAGATGCAGGGTGGTGGCGGCAAGGCCATGGCTTTCGGCAAAAGCCGCGCGAAGCTCCTTACTGAGGCGCAGGGACGCATCACCTTTGAGGACGTTGCCGGCGTTGACGAAGCCAAGGAGGAGCTTGAGGAGATAATTCAGTTCCTGAAGGATCCCAAAAAGTTCACTAAACTTGGCGGCCGCATCCCCAAGGGGGTGCTCCTGGTCGGCCCTCCGGGAACCGGCAAGACGCTCCTGGCCCGCGCAGTGGCCGGTGAAGCTGGCGTTCCCTTTTTCTCCATATCGGGTTCAGACTTTGTGGAGATGTTCGTCGGGGTTGGTGCCTCCCGGGTTCGTGACCTCTTTGTCCAGGGGAAGAAGAACGCCCCCTGCATCATATTCATCGACGAGATCGACGCCGTGGGGCGCCACCGCGGGGCAGGACTCGGCGGCGGACATGATGAGCGCGAGCAGACCCTTAACCAGCTTCTGGTCGAAATGGACGGTTTCGAGTCCAACGAGGGGGTCATTCTGATCGCCGCCACCAACCGTCCCGACGTTCTCGATCCGGCTCTCCTTCGCCCCGGCCGCTTCGACCGCCAGGTTGTTGTTCCCCAGCCCGACGTGAAAGGGCGGGAGATGATTCTCAAGGTCCATACCAAAAAGACCCCCCTGGGACCCAACGTCAATCTCGATGTCATTGCCCGCGGAACCCCCGGTTTTTCAGGCGCCGATCTGGCCAACGTGGTGAACGAGGCTGCACTTCTTGCTGCCCGCAAGGATAAGAGCGTGGTTGACATGTCGGATTTCGACGACGCCAAGGACAAGGTCCTTATGGGTGTCGAACGCCGTAGCATGGTCATCTCCGAGGATGAGAAGAAGAATACCGCCTACCACGAAGCGGGCCATACGCTGGTGGCAAAACTGATTCCCGGTTCCGACCCGGTGCACAAGGTTTCTATCATCCCCCGCGGACGGGCACTTGGCATCACAATGCAGCTTCCGGCCGAGGATAAGCACAGTTATTCGAAAGAAGCGCTCCTTAACCGCATTGCGGTCCTCATGGGCGGCCGGGCAGCAGAGGATATCATTTTCAGCAGCCTTACCACCGGAGCAGGCAACGACATTGAGCGAGCCACGGACCTTGCCCGCAAGATGGTATGCGAGTGGGGCATGAGCGACAAGATGGGGCCGGTTTCCTTCGGCAAGAAGGAAGAGTCGATTTTCCTGGGTCGCGACATGTCGATGCATAAGAACTACAGCGAGGCCACTGCGGTGGAGATCGACGGTGAGATCCGCCGGATCGTTGAGGATAGCTATAGTCGGGTGACGACCCTGCTCAGGGATAACATCGATATGCTCCACAAGCTTTCGATGCAACTCATCGAGAAGGAAAACCTGACCGGCGATGAAGTCGACCAGATAATCAAGTCCGTAAGCGGTTCGGAACTGCCTCCCGAGGCAACACCCGCTTCCTGATGGAGATTACCGAGGCAGAAGCGTCGCCGCAATCCTGGCGCCTGATTGAGAGGTCCATAGATCTTTCGCGTCGTCCCTGTATCATGGGGATACTGAACGTAAATCCCGATTCCTTCTCCGATGGCGGGAGATATATCGACCTGGGTCTTGCCGAAGAGCGCGCCTTCCGGATGGTGGAAGAGGGCGCTGACATTATTGATATCGGTGGGGAGAGTACCCGGCCCAATGTCACGCCGGTGGAAGTCGACGAGGAGATGCGCCGGGTCCTTCCCGTGGTTGAGCGTCTCGCTGGCCGGATTCCGGTTCCGATTTCGGTGGATACCTACAAGGCTGTGGTGGCTCGCGAGTCCATCCGTGCCGGTGCCGAAATCGTGAATGACATAAGCGGCCTCACCTTTGATAAGGACATGGCCGACACGGTTGCCGAGGCCGGAGCGGGACTTGTGGTCATGCATACCCGCGGCAGGCCCGATACCATGCAGAAGGATACTCGCTACGACAACATTATTGTCGAGGTGCTGGATTTCCTGCGATGTTCCGTCTCCATGGCAACGGCGGCAGGTATTGCGAAGGAGCGGATTGTTGTCGATCCCGGAATAGGTTTTGCCAAGAGCGTTCAGGGAAATCTGGAGATCCTCAGGCGTCTCCGGGACTTTTCTTCCCTTGAACTTCCTGTTCTTGTGGGAACATCGCGCAAGTCTTTTATCGGTACCGTGCTCGGCCGCGAAGTTGATCAGCGGCTTTTCGGTACCGCTGCCACGGTGGCCCTTGCTGTTGCCAACGGTGCCACAATTATTCGTGTTCACGATGTACGGGAAATGCGTGATGTGGCCGACATGGCCCATTCCGTTTTGCACCCCGGTTTTTATTGATTCAACCAGTATTCTCCTTCCATGATGCAACGCCGCCGAACTCCCTGCGGTCTGGTGCCCAAAATGTCAGATTCACTTCAGTTTTTCGGGTGGCGAGACCTGTTGGATATCACGGTTGTCGCCATCGTCATCTACCGGATCATCCTTTTCCTGAAGGGGAAGGTTGCCGCGCGTCTTTTACTCATAATTGCTTCTCTCGGAATTCTTTACTTTTTTACCAGCCTTGCAGGTCTTGATACCCTCCACTGGATTCTGAGCTCCATGTTCGGCTCAATCATCATAATTCTTGCCATCGTGTTCCAGCAGGATTTGCGGCGCGGTCTGGTCAGCCTTGGGCGAAGCGGCAGTAAAGTAGAAAGTCATGCTGCCGAAGATGCCTCGGAGGCCATCGATGGCCTCTCTACGGCTATGGCTGATCTTTCGGCCCGCCGGCACGGTGCCCTCATCGTGATTGAACGCGAGATGGGGGTTGCGGTTCACTTGCAGACTGGTACCGAGATTGATGCAAAAATAACGAGTGAAATTCTTACCTCGATATTTCTTCCCTACTCTCCAATCCACGATGGCGCCGTCGTTATTCAGAAGGGAAAGCTGACGCGGGCCGGCTGTTTTCTCCCCCTTTCACAAAATCCAGCCATCAGCAAAAGCCTCGGTACCCGTCATCGGGCTGCACTGGGTTTGACTGAAGTGGTTGATGCCGTTGCTCTCGTTGTATCAGAAGAGAGCGGGCAGATGTCCGTGGTTGCCGGTGGCAAGCTTATGCCCTTGCCCGATGCGGGCAGCCTCCGAAAAGCTCTCAGACGGCTCATCGAGCCAAGGTGGCTCTCTTCATGAATTGGCGTGGCTTTGTGGAAAATTGGGATATCAAGCTGCTTTCACTGTTACTGGCCATGATTGTGTGGGCTGGTGTAACGGGAAGGCGTACGGCCGAGATGGAACTTGCCGTCCCCCTTGAAGTGATTAATCTTGCTCCCGGTTTTGCTGTTGCCGGTCCAGTTCCGCGGGAGGTTGTGGTTACCGTTGCCGGACCCAGAATTCTTTTGTTGAAGCTCAGAAGTGAAAAGATTATCATTCCCCTCGACGCAAGGGGGATAGGAGAGGGAAAGACCCTGTATGCAGGGCTTGATCGCCGGCTCCGGCTCCCCAGTGAAGTTAAAATTACACGTCTATTCCCCACAACCGTCGAACTCAGGCTGCTTCGTTCCAGTACAGTCCATAACCCGCAATAAATTGCCTTGACAGGAGTCAGTCCATGAAGAAACTCTTCGGAACCGACGGCGTTCGCGGCGTGGCGAACGTCTATCCCATGACCACGGAAATGGCCATGCAGATTGGCCGGGCTGCCGCCTATCTGTTCAAAAACGGCAACCGGCGGCATCGTATCGTCATCGGAAAAGATACCCGCCTTTCCGGCTATATGCTCGAAAATGCCCTGGTTGCGGGCATCTGCTCCATGGGGGTCGATGTGCTCGTGGTGGGACCGCTCCCCACTCCGGGCATAGCCAATATCACATCATCCATGAGGGCTGATGCGGGGGTTGTCATTTCCGCGTCCCACAACGCTTTCCAGGATAACGGCATCAAGTTCTTTTCCAGGGATGGCTTCAAGCTCCCGGACAACATGGAACTTAAGATCGAAGATCTGATTTTCTCCCAAAAGATAGATTCTCTTCGCCCCATAGCCACGGAGGTTGGTAAAGCTTACCGTATAGATGATGCCGTTGGGCGCTATGTAGTTTTCCTCAAGAACACCTTTCCCAAGGAGCTTGATCTTTCGGGGATGAAAATTGTCCTGGATTGTGCAAACGGGGCTGCCTACAAGGTGGCACCGGCGGTCCTGGAGGAGCTGGGTGCGGAGGTCATTCCGTACGGAAACAAACCCAACGGCACTAACATCAATGCCGGTTGCGGATCGCTCCATCCCGAGGTGATCAGCGAGGCAGTCAAGGAACATCGGGCAGATCTGGGCATTGCCCTTGACGGGGACGCCGATCGGGTTATCTTTGTGGATGAGTTCGGCAACGAAGTGGACGGCGACCACATTATGGCCATCTGCGCCACCGATATGATCAGGCAGAAGAAGCTCCGCAAAAATACGCTGGTGGCCACTGTCATGAGCAACATGGGTCTCGACATTGCCGTGAAGAAAGCCGGAGGGAAGGTCATCAAGACTGCCGTTGGCGACCGGTACGTTGTCGAGGAGATGATTAAGGGGGGGTATAACCTCGGCGGTGAGCAGTCCGGCCATATGATTTTCCTGGATCACAACACCACTGGCGACGGAATGCTGTCAGCCCTTCAGGTTCTCGCCATCATGAGGCGCAGCGGCAAGACTCTCTCCGAGCTTGCCGAAGTTATGATTCCGCTGCCACAGGTTCTCGTGAATGTGAGGGTCGCAGAGAAAAAGGACATCATGACGATTCCCGAGGTGGCTGCTCTGATTCACGGGGTCGAGGAAAAGCTCAAGGATGAGGGGCGCATCCTTATCCGTTATTCGGGAACCGAGCCGCTCTTGCGGATAATGCTTGAAGGGCAGGACAAATACCAGATTACCGGATGGGCAAAGGATATTGCCGAACTGGTCGAGAAGAAGATCGGAGGAAAGTAGGTGGCAAAGCTTGGCGTAAACATTGATCACGTGGCAACGATCAGGCAGGCGAGGGGAGGGTCCGAACCGGATCCCGTGACGGCGGCAGCTATGGCTGAACTGGCCGGGGCCGATGGCATAACTATCCATCTGAGGGAGGATCGCCGGCATATCCAGGATCGAGACCTGAAACTCCTTCGCCAGACGGTAAAGACCAAACTGAACCTTGAGATGGCCGCAACAACTGAGATGGTTGCCATTGCACTTGCCGTTAAGCCCGACATGTGTACGCTGGTACCCGAAAAGCGTCAGGAGCTCACCACCGAAGGGGGGCTTGACGTTCGCATTGCCATGCAGGGGATTGCCGAGGTGGTGGAGAAGCTCCATGACGGCGGCATTGCCGTGAGTCTCTTCGTTGACCCCGATTCCGATCAGGTGAAGGCTTCCAGTAAAGTCAGGGCCGATTATATTGAGATACATACTGGAGCTTTTGCCGAGGCCAAGGACTGGAAAACCGAGCAGGCCGAACTGGAGCGGATCGAAAACGTCATTAAGCTTGCCTCCAAACTCGGCCTCGGCATCAATGCCGGTCATGGACTCAATTACAACAACATCAGGAAGGTGGCGTCCCTTGGCGGCATCGAGGAATTTAATATCGGCCATTCGATAATTTCCCGGGCGGTTTTCATGGGGCTCGACCGGGCTGTGCGTGATATGGTCGATCTCATAAAGTACGCGTGAGGCATCCGTGATCTTCGGTACCGGGGTTGACATCGTTGACATCAGCCGTTTCGAGCGCCTTCTTGAGGAGGGTAACGTTCGTCTGTTCGAACGGCTCTTCACCACCCACGAGAAGGAGTATTGTGCCGGCAAGGCCCATAGCGCCCAGCACTATGCCCTGCGCTTCGCCGCAAAGGAGGCCTTTCTCAAGGCTTGCGGGCTTGGGCTTCGGGAGGGCTTGACCTGGCAGGACGTGGAGGTGGTCAACGACACCCTGGGCAAACCGGACCTGCGGCTCCATGGCAAGGCTCGGCAGATTTTCACCGATATGGATCTCACCAAGACGTTCGTATCCCTTTCCCATGACGGGAACTTCGCTGTTGCACTGGTGGTTCTGGAGCGTCTATGAAGGTTGTCACCGGCGAAACCATGCAGCGGATGGACCGTCGTGCCATCGAAGAGTTCGGCATTCCGGGCATAAGCCTTATGGAGAATGCGGGCAAGTGGTGCGCGACGGCCATTGCCGAGAGGTTCGGGCCGGCTGCGGGGCGGATGGCGCTCATCGTTGCCGGCAAGGGCAACAATGGCGGCGACGGTTATGTGATAGCCAGACTCTTGCGGCATGAGGGCTGGGAGGTCAGAACCATTGTCCTTGCCCAGCGTCAAGAAATTGCCGGAGACGCACGCATAAACCTTGAGCTCCTGAATCCTGAAACCGTAACGTTCTCGCCACAGGAGGGGCTAGCCCCGTTTGCCCCGCTTTTTGAGCGGGCATCGATTATTGTGGATGCCCTGTTCGGGACCGGACTAAAGAGCGATGTGCGCGGCGGTCTCGCCGAAGCTATCAATCTTGTCAACGCCTCGGGCAAGCCGGTAGTGGCTGTCGATATCCCTTCGGGGATTGATGCGGGGAGCGGCCGGGTTCTCGGCACTGCGATCAAAGCCGATCTTACGGTCACATTTGCTCTGGCAAAGCTGGGTCACGTCCTGTATCCCGGCGCCGGTCACTGTGGCGTGCTCAGGGTGGTGGATATCGGTATTCCACCTCAGGTCTCCGAGGCTGCTGAAGGGATTGAATTCGTTGATTACGATGCCGCCCGAATTCTGGTCAGGCCCCGGGACAGGCAGGCCCATAAGGGAACTTTTGGTCACTGTCTGGTTGTTGCCGGTTCCACGGGGAAGACCGGTGCCGCCGCCATGGCTGCCAACAGTGCGGTCCGTTCCGGGGCGGGACTTGTGACCCTTGCGGTCCCGGCAAGCCTCAATGCCATCCTTGAGGTCAAGACGACGGAGGCGATGACTCTGCCGCTGCCTGACTACGGCAGTGGCCGTCTTTCGGAGGCTGCTGCTCCTGTGGCGCTGGAGGCAATTTCCGGCAAAACATCCGTTGCCCTGGGGCCGGGAGTGTCATGGCATCCTGATGCGGCAAGCCTGGTCCGGCGGCTCGTTGCCACGATAGAAACTCCTCTCGTGGTCGATGCGGATGGACTTAATGCGCTTTCCGAAGATTTGGACGTGCTGACGCGTAAAAAAAGCCAACATCTGGTGCTTACTCCCCATCCCGGGGAGATGGCTCGCCTGACCGGTACCGCAACGACTGCGGTGGAGGCTGCCCGGATAGATACTGCACGGGCTTTTGCGGTTCAATATGGCGTGCACCTCATTTTGAAGGGGGCGCGTACGGTCGTGGCTGCGCCGGACGGCCGCATCGCCGTGAACGGCAGCGGCAATCCGGGAATGGCCTCTGGTGGCATGGGTGATGTGCTGACAGGGGTTCTTGCGGCACTCCTCGGGCAAGGTTATTCTCCCTTTGATGCTTGCAAGCTTGGCGTATTCATCCATGGCTATGCGGCGGATCTGGTGGCTGCCGACAAGGGCGAAACCGGAATGTCGGCGGTTGATGTGCAGGAGCGGCTTCCTTTGGCATTTAAATCAATCAGTTCCTAATACAGGGAAAGGACTTACTATGCTTAAAGTACGGGATATAATGACTACCGATGTCGTGTCGGTGAAAAAAGAGACCACTATCAGGGACCTGGCGGAACTGTTCACTACCCGTCGGGTCGGCAGTGTGCCTGTTGTGGATCAGAATGGCGACCTCATCGGAATCGTGACGGAGTCGGATCTTATCGAACAGGATAAAAGCCTTCACATCCCCACGGTCATTTCTCTTTTTGACTGGGTTTTCTACCTGGAAAGCGACAAGAAATTTGAGAAGGAACTCCAGAAAATGACCGGACAGACCGTCGGCGATATATATGTCGAAACGGTTGAAACGGTGACGCCTGATACGCCGGTAAACGATGTGGCGGATATCATGAGCAGCAAGAAGCTCCATGCCGTTCCGGTAGTTGACGGCAAGCGGCTCGTGGGGATTGTTTCACGCATTGATCTCATCAGAACCATGGTCAAATAAGGCATCGTGATTTCATTTCGTTCAAATTGCGTTGAAGAAACAGTTTCCCTGGGGGAGCAACTCGGCCGTCTGGTTGAACCTGGAAGCTTCATTGCCCTCACCGGTGATCTCGGCTGCGGGAAGACCCAGTTTGTCCGTGGGGTGGCTGCCGGTTTAGGAATTGATGCTTCAGTTCCCATCACGAGTCCCACATTCACCCTTCTGAATGAATATCAGGGTAGAACAAAGCTTTATCACTTCGATCTCTACCGTCTGCACGGTGGTGATGATGTGGCAGAACTCGGTTTCGACGATTACTTCCATGGAGATGGCGTCTGCCTTGTGGAATGGGCCGAGCGTCTGGGCGCCGAACTCCCTTCAGAACGGCTTGACATTCAGTTCGAATATGTGGGGGATATGGAGCGTCGTATCGACTTTGTCCCCCACGGTTCAAACCATAAGGCATTATTAAAAAAATGTTTTGACCGACGTCCTGATTCCTGTTATTAAGGGACGACGCGAAGTGGCGTATTCATTAGGAATTGATACGTAAAGGAGGAACGGTAGATGGCTCTGGTCGTCCAAAAATACGGCGGCACCTCGATGGGATCGATCGAACGGATCCGCAATGTTGCCAAAAGGGTCGCCAAGACCTACGACGCGGGCAACGATATGGTGGTTGTCGTTTCGGCCATGTCTGGTGAAACCAATAAGCTTGTGGCGTTGGCCAACGAGGTTTGCGAGTTTCCGGATAACCGCGAGTACGATGTACTGGTCGCCTCCGGCGAGCAGGTGTCGATAGCTCTTCTGGCCATGTGCCTTAAATCCATGGGATACAAGGCAAAGTCGTATCATGGCTGGCAGGTGCCGATTATTACCGACAGCGTATTCAGCAAGGCCCGCATAGAAGAGATTCCCGACACCAAAGTGAGGGCGGATCTCAAGGATGGCTCCATCGTCATCGTCGCCGGTTTCCAGGGTGTCGACAAGGACGGGAACGTCACCACCCTCGGCCGTGGTGGCTCCGATACATCGGCCGTGGCCATGGCTGCCGCCATGAAGGCGGATGTTTGTGAAATTTTCACCGATGTTGACGGCGTATATACCACTGACCCCAACATTTGTGAGGATGCCCGCAAGATCGACAAGGTTTCCTATGACGAGATGCTGGAGCTTGCGAGTCTCGGGGCGAAAGTGCTTCAGATCCGCTCGGTCGAGTTCGCCAAAAAATACAATGTGGACATTCATGTCCGCTCAAGCTTCAATGAAAATCAAGGGACTATGGTCACCAAGGAGGATAAGGACATGGAAGCTGTACTCGTTTCGGGTATTGCCTACGACAAGAATGAAGCCAAGATTGCCGTTTTGGGCGTGCCGGATAAACCGGGGATTGCCGCCAAGATTTTGTCGTCCCTTTCCGATGCCAATATCTCGGTCGATATGATCGTCCAGAACGTAAGCGGCGGCGATCTCACCGATTTCACCTTTACCGTAACCAAGGCTGACTTCAAAAAGGCCCTCGCCATCACCAAGGAAGTGGCCTCTGAGATCAAAGCCACCGGTGTTGAAGCTGACGAGAGCATATCCAAGGTTTCGATTGTCGGCGTCGGGATGAGGAGTCATGCCGGTGTTGCCACCAAGATGTTCCAGACCCTTGCCCAGGAGGGGATCAATATTCAGATGATATCCACTTCCGAAATCAAGGTGTCGGTTGTGATCGACGCCAAGTACACGGAACTTGCCGTGAGAGTTCTCCACGACGCATTCGGCCTTTCCGGCAAATAGTTACCAAGTAATTCCAGCGTATTCGTGTATAGCGTCTAGTGTCCGGCAATGCCGGCATGCTAAACGCTATACGCGTATCTAACACTTCATTTCAAAGGTGAATTCATGAGCTTAGTCAAACTGTACGATACCACCCTCCGTGACGGCACCCAGGCAGAGGATATTTCGTTCCTCGTTGAAGACAAGATCCGTATTGCCCACAAGCTCGACGAGATCGGAATCCATTATATCGAGGGAGGGTGGCCCGGCAGTAATCCCAAGGATGTCGCGTTCTTCAAGGACATCAAGAAGGAGAAGCTCAGTCAGGCTAAAATTGCCGCTTTCGGTTCGACCAGGCGCGCCAAGATAACCCCTGACAAGGATCACAACCTCAAGACCCTTGTGCAGGCTGAGCCTGACGTCTGTACGATTTTCGGCAAGACCTGGGACTTTCATGTCCGGGAAGCGCTTCGGATATCCCTTGAAGAGAATCTAGAGCTGATTTTTGACTCCCTCGAATACCTGAAGGCCCGGGTTCCCGAGGTTTTTTACGATGCAGAACATTTCTTCGACGGCTACAAGGCCAACCCCGACTATGCCATAAAAACCCTCAAGGCTGCCCAGGACGCCAAAGCCGACTGTATAGTGCTCTGTGATACCAACGGCGGCACCATGCCGTTCGAACTCGTGGATATTATCCGTGAGGTTCGCAAGCATATCTCAGCACCCCTTGGAATACATACCCACAACGATTCCGAGTGTGCCGTTGCCAACTCGATCCACGCGGTCAACGAGGGGATAGTGCAGGTTCAGGGGACGATCAACGGATTCGGCGAGCGCTGCGGCAATGCCAACCTCTGCTCCATCATTCCTGCTCTCAACATCAAAATGAAGAGGGAATGCATAAGCGATGAGCAGTTGAGAAAAATGCGGGATATTTCCCGTCTGGTATATGAGCTGGCGAACATTTCTCCCGACAAGCATCAGCCCTACGTGGGGAATTCGGCCTTTGCCCACAAAGGCGGGGTTCATGTGAGCGCCATTCAACGCCATCCCGAGACCTACGAGCATATGCGTCCCGAACGGGTGGGCAATATGACCCGGGTATTGATTTCTGACCTTTCGGGCCGTTCAAACATTCTCGCCAAGGCTGAAGAGTTCAAAATCAACATGGACAGTAAAGATCCGGTAACGCTTGAGATCCTTGACAACATAAAGGAAATGGAAAACCGCGGCTACCAGTTCGAAGGGGCGGAGGCATCATTCGAGCTGTTGATGAAGCGGGCTCTTGGCACCCACCGGAAATTTTTCTCGGTAATTGGATTCCGCGTCATTGACGAGAAGCGGCATGAGGATCAGAAGCCGTTCTCCGAAGCGACCATAATGGTAAAGGTGGGCGGCAAGGTGGAACACACGGCTGCTGAAGGTAACGGCCCTGTGAATGCCCTTGACAATGCCCTCCGTAAAGCACTGGAGAAATTCTATCCGAAGCTGAAGGAAGTTAAGCTTCTTGACTACAAGGTTCGTGTGCTTCCCGCCGGACAAGGTACCGCTTCGTCTACGCGGGTTCTCATTGAATCCGGCGATAAGGAAGCACGGTGGGGGACTGTCGGCGTTTCCGAAAACATTGTAGATGCTTCCTATCAGGCATTAATCGACAGCATCGAGTATAAGCTCCATCGTTCGGACGACGGCGAGGCCGCCAAAAAGTGAACGTGAGGGCGCGTCTTTTCGCGCTCTGGGGCCTTGCCTTGCTGGCAACTCTCCTTGTTTTTATTAAAGGCCGTGGTTTGTCTCCGTCTAAGGCGGCAACCATGGCCTTTTCTTATGAAAATCCAAATTCTGTTAGAATTAAGGTTGCGGGTGTCCGCGACAAATCAGGTATCTATTATTTCCCTGAGGGGGTGAAACTGGAAGGCGTCATAAATATGGCGCTCCCTGGAGTTCCTGCAAATAAAGTTGTGATGCGTGAACCCGGCCGGCGCATGAGAGACGGCGAAAGGGTTTCTTTCCATTGTGGAGGGGGTAAATATACTGAAATATCAGTGGAAATGATGCCTGTTGCCGAAATGATCCTTCTGGGTATTCCCCTTGATCCCAACGCCATGCATGCTCCTGATTGGGAGGTACTCCCTGGAATCGGCCCAAAGCTTGCCCGGAGTATAGTTTTCGACCGTCAACAAAATGGCGTTTTCGGCTCTCTAGAGGACCTTGAACGCGTTCCCGGGATCGGTCCAAAGACAGTAGATCGAATAAAGGATTTTTTTTAACAGTCAGTATCTAATTGAATCCTCACCGCTTTTTTTAATGTTGGGGCGAGCCCTCAGCTCTAATCATTAAAAAAAGAGTCGCTTGGCATATATGGTGAAACCTCCTGTGCACTCACAAAAAAATTCACAGTGGGGGGGCTGCCAATGAGATGTCCGAAATGTAAGGGAAGAATGTTTACGGAGAAGTTTTATGATTTCGTAAGATCCTTTGATGCCTGGAAGTGCACCTGCTGTGGTGAGGTCCTGGACCCAACGATATTAGCCAATCGGGCAAGGAATAATAATCTCTTGCTGGGCTAGACAATATATCCCGGCGAGGCACAGGGAGGGGAAAGCACAGTCTTTCCCCTCTTTTTTTGTTTGAACAGTGCTTTTTATGGGGGACCTATGGAATTCGGGATTGATGTTAAAGACACAAAGCGTTTTACGGATGAGATGCTTAACTGGGTTCGGGGAAAGGGAAAGATACTTATAGTCGTTCACGATAACCCCGATCCTGACTGTCTTGCCTCGGCCATGGCTCTTCGCCATCTGTTTGTGATGACCGTCAATCGTGAAGCAGTGATTTCGTTTTCAGGGATGATATGCCGGAGCGAAAACCTCGCCATGGCAAAGGCGCTCGAGATGCCTCTCACTCCCCTTGGATTGCTGGATCTACGGCAATTCTCGGTGGTCTGCATGCTGGATACCCAGCCGGGAACAGGAAACAATTCTCTGCCTGACGGTGTGAAGGTGGACATACTGGTCGATCATCACCCGATGCGGGAACCGAGCCGCCTTTGCCGCTGGGTTGATGTCCGGGATGATTACGGTGTTACGGCAACCATCCTGTTCGAGTATCTCGTTGCCCAGGGAGTGTATATCGGTACAAAGCTGGCAACGGCCCTCTTTTATGCCATCAAGTCTGAAACGCAGGATCTCGGGCGGGAGGCTAACAAACCAGACCGGGACGCTTATTTCGGTTTGTTCTCGCTCACCAACAAGAAACTCCTCTACGAAATAACCCATCCTAAGCTTCCTGTCGAATACTACATGATGGTGAGCAGCGCACTGGAAAATGCAAAGATTTACGGAAAGCTCCTGGTGACCAATCTCAACAAAGTGAGTTTTCCGGAGATTGTTGCGGAGATGGCAGATTTTTTTGTCCGTTTGGAGGGGATTGAAGTTGTGCTCGCCATGGGACATTACGGCGACGGAGTAATTCTATCTTTGCGCACCATTCGTCATGACATGAATTCCGGCCTGCTTATTCAGCGTCTCGTGGAGGGGAGGGGACGTGCCGGGGGGCATGGAATGATGGCTGGCGGGAAGATTGATGGCGTTTCCGACTCGCCGGCGGCAAACACTGAAATCGAGGCTATTTTGACCCAAAGGTTACTCACTGAGTTTCAGGTGGCAGATAGTAAACCGCTAACTCTTCGTGAACTTAGGGAAAATGATGTTGCAAGGGAAGCTTTACGGGACGATCAGACGGACAGGATTGACTTCAGCTAGTCTTTCGTTTACTTTCCATTTAAATATTATTGGAAAAAGGGAGACTTATGCGTTCGGATGGTCGCGGTGCGTGCAACATCAGGGAAGTAAGTATTACTAGAAATTACACCAAGCATGCCGAAGGTTCCGTTCTTGTGGCATTTGGCGATACGAAGGTCATCTGCACCGCTTCAGTGGAAGAGAATGTTCCGCCATTTCTCCGGGGGAAAGGTACCGGCTGGGTTACCGCCGAGTACTCGATGCTGCCCCGCGCAACCCACACTCGTTCTGCGCGGGAAGCTGCCAGGGGGAAGATTGGCGGAAGGACCCATGAAATACAGCGACTTATTGGACGCTCTCTGCGAGCCGTCACGGATTTGACGCTTCTTGGCGAGAGAAGTGTTATCATCGACTGTGATGTGATTCAGGCCGATGGCGGTACGAGAACCGCTTCCATAACCGGCGCTTATGTTGCACTTGTTGATGCCATGCGCATGCTTGTGGAGCGCGGCTCGCTGTCGGAAACCCCCATCAAGGAAGCCGTTGCGGCGCTCAGTGTTGGAATTGTCGAGGGCGAGATCCTTACCGATCTGAATTATGTTGAGGATTCATCGGCTGAAGTGGATATGAACTTTGTCATGACATCCTCTGACCGTTTTGTTGAAGTTCAAGGAACTGCCGAGTCAGTTCCGTTTACCATTGAGCAGATGGATGGAATGCGTGCTGCTGCAAAAGACGGCATACAAAAACTGTTTGCAATCCAGGAAAAGGTGCTTTCACTGTGAACAGTTTGATTGTTGCCACTAGAAACAGGGGCAAACTCACAGAGATCAGGAAGATTCTGGAAGGAATCCCCTGCCGGATATTATCGCTTGACGATTTTTCTGATCTTCCTGAAATCGAGGAAGACGGTGCGACCTTTGAGCAAAACGCGGTAAAAAAGGCTTCAACTATTGCTGGAATAACCGGGCTTCCGACTCTGGCAGATGATTCCGGTCTGGCCGTTGATGCTCTCGGCGGGAGCCCCGGTGTCTTTTCGGCCCGTTATGCGGGTGACAAAGCTACTGATGAGATGAATAATGCAAAACTTCTTGAAGCGTTGAAAGAAGTACCTCCTGAAAGTCGTGGTGCGGCATTCCATTGTGTGATAGCTCTTTGCACACCCGATGGTTCGTGCGCCACCTTTGCCGGTGAACTGAGGGGAGCCATTCTGGAATCTCCGCAAGGGAGCGATGGGTTTGGGTATGATCCTCTCTTTCTGGTTGAAGGTGAAAGCGAATCCCTGGCAGAGATGTCGCTGGAAAGAAAAAATAGCCTTAGCCACCGCGGCAGGGCTTTGGCGTTGCTGAAGGCAAGATTGTCTGACCGCGGTTTTTTGTAAAAAAAGCTTGCATGCCTCCGGAGGGTATGTTATCAATTCATTTCTTGCGGGGTGTAGCGCAGCCTGGCTAGCGCACCTGCCTTGGGAGCAGGGGGTCGGAGGTTCGAATCCTCTCACCCCGACCAATCTCTGCGCCTGTAGCTCAGCTGGATAGAGCAACGGACTTCTAATCCGTAGGTCAGAGGTTCGAATCCTCTCAGGCGTGCCAGTAAATTCCCAAACAAAAATAAAGAGTTAGAAAGAAAAGGCCACCCGATAACGAGGTGGCCTTTTTCGTTCGGGTGGCTTGTAGGGTGGCCTCTTTTTCTATGGTGATTTCCGGGCGGCTCCGGAGAGGACACCCGATACCCCGGGGTGGCCCCCGCTAATACCGCCTGCACTTGATCGAAAAGTCCTCGTTGAACAGCCACCCCAGCTTCTTCTTCGCCTCCTTGATCTCCGGGGCGAGGTACTTGTCCCACTTCTGCGCCTGCTCCTCGGTCACCACCGCCTCCGTCATCTCCGGGAACGCCCCCTTCAGTCTCTCTAGGATCGCATTCTGGCGCGCAATAAACTCCCAGTCGTCGCCCTCCGGGTGGATGAGCTCGAAGCAGACCTTCGTCTTCGCGGGGTGGCTCATGGGTGGCTGCTGGTAGCGGGCGGGGACGATGCTTTCAGGCGAGCAGGGAAGGGTGATACCGGCGGCGTCGAGGATCTCTTTGATGCGAAGGGCCGGGGAGATGGCGAATTCCACGAAGAGCTCGGGGGGAATATAGGCGGATCCGATCAAGCGTTTTCCGAGGGCTTCTTCCGCAACGCAGTTGAAACTGTTGGCAATCAAGATCGCGTAACAGTCCTTCTTCGACATGATATACACGCCGCCAAGATAATTCACCGGGTCGTAAGGGATCACATCTGCCTCGAGGCGGACGCACTCGGTGAACCCCATACCGTCGTAGAACGTCGGGAGGACATCTTCAATCTCCTTGCAGAACGTCGCCAGTCTGACGCTGGGAACGAACTCATAGGGGCAGATCGGCCGGAAGACGCTGGCGATAAAGGGGGCGGAGCGGCCCAGGAGCCAGTTGACATCGACGTCGTAGAGTTTTGCGTAGGCGTGGAGGATCCTTTCCCGCGGTTGCATCTTCCCGCCTTCGTGGCGATTGATGACGGAGGTGTGGACCTTGAACGGGTTGCCGGGGCGGGCACGAGAGAGGGTGTCGGCTGCCTCCTGTTGGGTGATGCCGCGAAGTATACGAATGCATTTCAATTTCTGCTCCAGGTTCATAGCAGCTCCTCTTCGTGTCGGAAATGGCAGGAAACTATCACATTTATGGGATGCCATCAAGGAGATATACCTTTTAGTGACGCAATATGCTGTTGTGTTCAAAACGGTATATTGCGTATTGCAACGAAACGAACCGTGTGGTATAATGCCCTCAAAAGTAGATGACTGGAATTGCCCGTATCGGGCGAGGAGGGAGGGGTTAGGCATGGGGGATAGATTCATCACCATCAAGGAAGTCGCAAAGAGACTGGGGGTAAGCCGCATGACACTGGACCGCTGGCAGCGCAAGGGTCACTTTCCGAAGACCTACATCCTTGCCCCTCATCGTGTTGCGTTTAAACTAGCGGAGATTGAACAATGGGAGGCGTCCCTGGCGCAGTCGCTGCGACTGGATCTCCCGCCGGACCCGAACAAAAAAATCGGGAAGAGGAAGGAAGAGCAAAAATCGGACCGAGAAAGATCGAATATGACACAGAGAAGAGAAAGGTTTCCCCCTCTTCAATAACGGGCTGGAACGTTATGGGGGTTGCCATTTTCCAACTGAGCAGGTGTCGGAACAATGGAGGCAGGCAATTGGTGAAAGGTAAGGGCATTTGGCGCATGTCTGTTCACTTCGCCAAAAACCAGGAAATAGGGAGATTCTATGAGGCAGTCCCTTTCAGGCATTAGTATAGGGCTCGAAGCCAACGTAAACGAATGGTGTTCAAAGGAGAGATTATCTCTAGGAGGCATTTGTTGTTGACATTGAAGATGTTGTAAGCGTTGGGTGTGTCATGGATTTATAGCGAAATCCGTTCTGAGATTAGGACGCCAGACTTGAACAGGAATGATGGGCATTAGGGCTCGAATGGAAGGTTAACGAACCATATTGCCCAATGGGCAATTCAAGACTACAAATGCGCCCTTATTAATCAGTTTGATAGAGGGGTGCATCACGGGAGGTGTGTCATGAAAAAATCTGTGTTTAGTGATATCGCCGACAGTTTCGGGTTACCGGTAAAAATTGTGGAATTGATGCATCGAAAAGGTCTCATAACAGATAAATTGACGGATAGTGATCAGGAATTCCTTTTTAAATACACTAAACTTTGGCTTAACCAACAAGCGTTGCGAGCTCAGATCAGGCGACTGTCTAAAAAAGACCGAGATGAACTGATCAAAACAATCAGCCTCCCGGAAAAGAGCGGTGTTGAGAAGTGGGCTTTTACTCGCTGGTATAATATCCTGTCTGATATAGACAGGATACCTCCGCGAGTCTACGAAATCGCAGAGGAAATACAATTACATTTTAAAATAGAAAATTATTTGTGCGCCGCAAAAATCGCGAAAAAAGCGAAACGTATGGTGTACGACAGGTTACGATATGAAAGAAAGAAGGCGAGATGTTTATGTATGGAATCTTCGACGCTATCCGGTGTGTAGGGTAACCTTTTCTTTGTCATAACATCTGGTTGCTGGTCAAGCAGTGATTGTCTTTAGCCTCGTCGATTCGCCCTTAAGTTTGACTATGTAACAGACCTTTGAAAAAGTCTCCCATTCAGTCCCTGTCATCCCGCCAGATACCTAATCGGGGCTGATTTGGGTGAGCTTTTTCAGCGATGTTTGCTAGTTTTTCTGCTCTTTGACTCGATATTTTGTTCGTTTTTGCCCTTTTACGATGACTTTTCGGCATCCCGAGTGCACTTCACCTACGTTTGGGCGATGAGATTTCTCATCTTCACCAAGTTGAAGCATCCGGCAGCCAGGGTGAAGTAGAATCTGATCTTCTCAAGCCCGACATGCCGGAGTTTGCGGAACCCGGCGATGACCTTGGCCCAACCGAAGAACTCTTCGATCTTCTTGCGGTTCTTCATACTCTGCCGGTAGGTTGCATGACGGGTGGTGCGACCGTCAACCGCGGTCCCCTTCTTCTTGCTGGCGACATGCGGCGTAACCTTGAGTTTGCGCATCTCCTTGACAAAGTCAGGGGTGTCATACCCTTTGTCGGCAGCCACGGTGATGCGCTTTGCCCGGTTCCCCTTCTGGCGCTTCACCATCTGCTTGGCGGCGCGGCGCTCGGCGGTACCATCGGCATGGGTCACCTCGATCTGGGTAACGAAGCCGTTATCGTTCTCGCTCAGGGCATGACCCATGACGCACAGCTTGGCGGATGACCCCTTGCTCTTTTTGCTCAACCGCGCATCGGGGTCGGTGGTTGAGCGGTGGGTTTCGTTGGAGAGCTTCTCTCCCTTGAAGTTACCGGCCGGCTTGTCGGAATCGTCGTCATCCTTGGGCCGAAAACTCTTGATGGAGGCAAGGGACTCCAGCAGGGTACCGTCGACGGAGAAGTGATCGTTGGAGAGCAGCCCCTTTGCGGCAGCCTGCTTGGTGACTTCATCCAGGAACCGACGCCCGATGTCCGCTTTGATCAGGCGGTCCTGGTTGTAGGAGAACACGCTCTGATCCCAGATCTTGTCGTCGATGGCAAGGCCGATGAACCAGCGAAAGGCCATGTCCGAGTTGACGCGATCCATCAGGACAACATGACTGCGGATCGAGTAGACAAACTGGAGAACCAGCCCCCGCAGCAGATATTCCGGGGGAACCGAGGGTCTGCCGGTTTTCGAATACAGGGCATCGAAATCGCGATCGAGTTTTGAAAGAGCAGCATCCACCAAGGGCTTGAGCGAACGGAGCGGATGATTTTTCGAGACGAACTGCTCCGTGGTGACATAGACAAACATGGGACCGAAGGTTTCAGCAGAGCCGCGCATAACTTTCTCCTGTAATCACAGCACGTTATGCGCAAAATACTATCAAAAATCAGGCTTTTTCTCTATTTGTTTTTCAAAGGTCTGGTAAGCATTGTGAACTAGCCTGCTCAGAGTGGCGTCGGCCAGGGTGGGGTCCTGCAAGGCACCACCGTCTTGACCGGCAATTGGCTGGTAACGATGGCCTTGCGGTCGTAGCATTCTTCGACGATCTCCAGAAGTTCCACTGGCCTCCCGCGAGATAGGAGAGATGAGCAGATCGACGAGGATCAGCACCTCACACTTCACGACGAGGCCGATCAGTTTGTTATAGCGGCCATCGAGCCTGGATACGGCGATTTTTCCGCAGCAGCTTCGGCCAGGGCTCAGGCAGGGTAGCTCTTGTCGGCGCCGTTGGGTCCGGATTACTCAGTAACAGTGGCCCATGGAACGATAGCCGGATTAGCGTCGGAACGGTGGCCGGTTTCGGCCGAAATACGAGATAACGGCGCCGTCCAAGCCGCAGCCCTGCCGCAAGTCCGGATCCTCAATGGAGGCGGAGAGCCTGTGTTTGGCAGACTTGAGGCGGCTCCGCATCCTGCGTGGCACCAGGTCGGTCATCTGGTCATCCACCAGAAGCCCGAAGCGCTCCTCGAAAGAGAGCGCCGCCATGTCGGGTTGTTATTGATCTCACTGGTTCTATCAGTAGTACCCTGACCTGAAGCACTCGGTGTACCAGATCCAGTAGCCCTTAACCGTCACTCCTTCACACTCGCCAGTGCTCGCATCACTTCTATGATCACCCGCTTGTCCCTCAGTGACAGCGAAGCGAATTGGCGGAACGCCTCTCCTCTTTCCTCATTAGCAATAACATCCCTCTGGTCAGTAGCTCCTAACAGGTAGTTCGGGCTTATTCCAAGAGTTTTCGTGAGATTAAGAAAGACCTCAATCGACGGTGTCCTTGCGCCGTTCTCGTACATCGCTATTGAGGTTGCCTTAACTCCGACACTGTCGGCCAATTCTTTTTGGCTCAACCCCAGCCCTATTCGTCCCTTTTTAATCCTTGCGCCGATCTCTGCAGCAATATTTTCCATGATGCCCCCAAGAGTCCTAGTTGCCACTCCACTTTAAGTGAGAATAGAGTTGACACAGAGTGGATATGATGGTATCATGTCTTTAACAGAGTGTGAAGTGGAAGGAGGGCAAAGCTCATGGTCTACGGAATGGTCGGAATTCACGAAAACGCGGCGCTGCCAGCCCTGTTCCCCGTCCGGTACGGCGACGAGGCGTTGCCGGGGGAGGTGGAGGTTGGATTTCCCGGCAGTGACCCTTGCTGGAACGAGGCCTCATACGTTGTTGATGACAACGGCTATCTCCACCTCTATGTCAAGGGGCACCCGCGTCGGGCGCTCCATCAGCTTCTCTGGGAGCGGTTCCATCGGAGGAGTATCCCAAAGGGGGCGGCAATCCACCATGTCGATGGCAACCCCCGGAACAACAGCTTCGGCAATCTGCTTTGCCTGCCGCGGGCCATCCACCGGGAGCTCCATGGTGAGCTGAACCGGCTCGATCCCGACCTTCCGCCCCTGCTGCTGGAACTGGAGCGGCACCGTATCACGGAATTCTATCGCCGGCGCGCAGAACACTACTGGCAAGAGCGGGGCGTCCGCCCTGCCCGGGAAGAGGAGGAGTGCCAATGAGAGACGAACTGCTGGATCTGGAGACCATTCGCCGGGAACTGTACTTCACGTTAAAGGAAATGGGGGAGCAGCTGATGCTGAGATGCGACTCCCCGCGGCTGATGAAAATACAGCCGACTCGGGTCCATGAGTGGGAGCGGGGAGCGCGGCCGGTTCCCCTCCACGTCATTGCCGCCTACGCGAAAGTGGCCGCGGAATGCTGGCTTGCCAGGAGAGAGCAGTCGGGGGCCTCGGGAGCCCTGGAGGTGGACCTCCACTATTCCCGCCTGATCAACCCCTCCTTTGCCCAACTTATTTTCGCCCGGGAGAGGCTGAGGACGACGGCCCAGGATGCGGTGGCCCTGAAGGCTGTGGAGGATGGCCTAAGTGAACTCTTTTGCCATTACCGCCGCCTGCTCGGCGTGGATCTCTCCTTTTGTCTGACGTCTCCTTCGAGGCAACAAAAGGCGACGGGAAGGGGAAGGCCATCGCGGCGGTCCCCGAAGGGGGTTCCGCTGCGCCACCTGTCCTAGGAGGTGCCGGTGGAGGAATCCGTATGAGGAACGGGCAGGGCGGGCCGGCATCGCTTCCGCGAACCGCCGCTGCGAGGCCCCGGATGGCGTTCTTACGGTAATACACACGGCGAACCCTGTTTTCAACCAACCGTTTCAAGGAGGCTACCATGGCAGTTATCAGTGAAAAGGAACGAAGCTGGGTCAAAGAAAATCTCGATCTGCGACACAATGAGATGACCAAAGAGCAGGCGAAACAATGGTTGAGGCTGATGATGGCGGACCAGAAAAAGTTTTTCTGCCTTGGGATTTTCGGCTTCGTTCTGAAACGGAAGCGTGATGCCCGGCAGATGAGGTTCTCCAAGGAGGAGTTGGAGGAGTTTTGCGGCGAGTTCACCCTTAAGGTCCAACTGGCCGCGCGCAACCGGAAGGTAACGGTGAGTTTTCCCCTCTTCGATCTCGTGGGCCGGAACGTCCTGAGGGGATTGACGTTGATTAACTGAGCAGGTGGCGGGACAAGGGGGACAGGCATTGGCGAAAGGGACGGGGGCCGGCGGCATGCCTCGCCCACTTCGCCGGAAACCAGAAAAAGAGGGAGGGTTCCATGGAATTGCCCTACGAGATGTACCAAATGTCGGCCGAATCGTTTGCGAGCATCGCCGAACCGGCAATGCAGCCATTCTGGGATGGCTACAAGAAGGGGCTCTATGACCGGTTCCATGGCGGTCAGGACCTGTCAGCCGAGATGCCGGGAGGCCAACTGTATGCCGAAGGATACCGGGCCGGGTTGGAGGGGATCCCGGCAGTATGTCTTATCCAGAGGCTCCTGGAAGAGGAGTACCCCTGAGCTGTTCCCCAGCTCAGGGGTACTCCTCTTCCAGGAGCCTCTGGAT
>CAZBEB010000031.1:0-26118 GCA_964490805.1 uncultured Geobacter sp. | reverse complement strand
ATTACCCCAAACCCACAGCTGGCACTGCTTTAGAGGCTATGGGACAGCAGTGGGTACAATCAGGCTCCTGACCAGCAGAGTTCAGCCCTGGTGACAGTTACGGCATTTCATGAAACTACGGGGATAAATGCAGCCATTGTTTTTTTGGGCAGAATCACCGGCAAAGTCACCGACACCAGCGGTGTCGGCATCTCCAATATTAACACCACGATCTATGATGCCGTAGGCAATGCGATTGATCCTGGATATACCGCTGGATATACCGATGGCAACGGGAATTACATAACTCCTCCATTACTGAACGGTGACTATAAAATATGCTTCAATGGCTGGGATACATATGAAAGTCGCTGTTATAGCAACGCTCTAGATATATCAGGAGCGACGCCGATTACCGTAACGGCTCCATCAACATCAATTGCAAATATCCAGTTGCGGCGTTATGTCACCATCTCCGGCGCGGTTCACACATCCGGAGGCACGCCGTTCACCGCAAGGGTCCAACTGTATGATTTGGCGCAGAAACTGGTGGAAGAGACTTACAGTTCACCTTATGACGGAATTTATACATTCGGTAACAACGGAATTCATGTTGTTGAGGGGAACTATAAGGTACGTTTTAGCGATATGAATGTCGGCTATGCGGAACAATGGTATTCGGCAAAAAGCGATTTTGCGGGTGCCGCTACAATCGCCGCATTTGTTCCAGCAACGACCGGAATTGACGCCGTTATGAAGATGGTCGGCAAGATATCCGGCCAAGTTGTAAATAATAAGGGGGTGGGACTTCCGAATATTGCCGTGACGGTCTTTGATGACAGCCAGAATACCGTGGCAAACCTGGCTACGGACTTGAGTGGGTATTATCGCACAGACTACCTTCCCGAGGGGAATTACCGGGTCCGTTTCGACGGAACCGCCAGCGGTTACCCTTTAACATGGTACAGCGGCCAACCGGATTTCGCCCATGCCACACCGGTGACTGTTGTCATTAATGGGGTCTCGGGTATTAATGCAACGCTGGTCTCGCCGCTGAAAATAAGCGGTAAGCTTACAAACAGCAGCGGTGCAGGAGTTTCCGCGTGGGTTTACATCTATGACAGCCAGAATAACAATGTAACTAGTTGCAAATCTGACGTGACCGGCACATTTGTTACCGGGGAACTGCCGGTCGGCAGTTACCGGATCAAAACAACAGCCTCGGGCTATCCCGAGCAGTGGTATGGGGGAGCCGACTTCGCAAGTGCCACCGCAGTAAACCTAAGCCTGTCGAGCGGACCTGTTGTCACCAATATTGCCTTGAAGGAAGATGGCGGCAGGATTTACGGCCGAGTAACCAATAGTTCGGGAGTCGGCATTGATGGTGTATTCGTCTATCTGTACAATGCGGCCAACGGATCATATTTGGGGTACACAAACACTGATACCGCTGGCAATTATTTTTCCGGAAAGCTGAGTGATGGCAGCTATCAAGTTAAGTTTATGTCGCCTTTTACCGGGCATCTGGAAAAGTGGTACGACAACAAAGGCGATATAACCACAGCAACCGCGATTGCTGTCACCGCCGCCACTCCGGCTGTTGGCATTGATGCGATGCTTTTGATGAACATGACCATCGCGGTAACCCTGAATGGTTCCGGCGACGGGACAGTGAACGGCAACCCTCCCGGTATCGCTTGCACAAGCGGTTCCTGCACGGCAAAGTATCCTGAAAACAGCCAGGTGAAACTTTACGCGACTCCCGGCAGCACTTCACTGTTTGGCGGTTGGGGCAGTGCCTGCACAAACCAGTCTGGCGACTGCACGGTACTTATGACTGCCGACAAAGCTGTTACAGCTACATTCACTTTGGCTCCCAAGGCCAAAGTCGGCGTAAACGGTTATGAATCGCTTGCCGCCGCTTATGCTGCTGCCGGAATGACGGATACTATTCTTGCGCTGGATACAGACATGCCCGATGAGGGCTTCATTATGGGCTCACCTAAGTCCATCACGCTGAAATGTGGCTACAAGGCCGACTATCTGGGTAAGAGCGGTTTGCCAACAGTGTTGAAAGGCCTCCTCACCATCTCTACCGGCAGCCTGACAGTCGAGGGACTGGTTGTGAAGTAGGGGGTAATGACCGGCAGTTGATGGCAACCGACAATTTCAAACTATCCCGCAATCCATTGACATCGGCAACCAAGATGATTAGCCTTTGGCAGTAGTGTCCGGTTCAAAAATTGCAGTGTCTGGAGGGGGGTGTTTGTTGCTCCCAGGGTCTGGCTCGGTATTGTCATAGAAAATGTCGAGTTCTCTTATTGTTCTGAGCTTTAGAGTTTCATGATCTGCCCGAGTGCCGGGAAATCGTGAATAACCTCCTCCCGCCCCTCCCTGATGGATGCACTCGGCATTGCGCAGGCGCGACGAACCTGCCTGACAACCATCCTCCCTATGTCTACGGTGACGATCCGAGGTAGCTCTTCTTCCGTTGGTTTTGCGGCGAAATAGCGCATTGTGGAGTTCCCTCAGAATCCTTACATCTCTTCAGTCGCTTTGACACCCTTTCTGGTGGGGTCGGTGAATTACTCTTCTTCATCATCCTCCAATGGATCATCGTCATCGTCGTGATATCCTCCGGCTCTTCACAGATAACGTAACGATTCTGCTCCACAAGCCGCTGGTAAGACGCTTCACGCCGGCAATGTCGCGCAGTTCCGCCCAACTCATCCGGTACGGCATGCACTCCGCCCCGCCGAACCGTTCGTCATAAAGCTCCGTGAGAATACGTGCCGTTTCACTTGCTGATCGTGCCATGGTGATCCTCCTGTGGTGGATTTGGATTAATCATCGCACGGCAGCGCGTCAGATTTTGTCGCACTCAATCACTCTGATTCTTCATGAAGGACTCCGGCTCCCAGTGCGCCAGATTCCATGCCCCTTTGACTGCTGCTATTATTTCAGCCGTCTCGCTTCCTGCCACGCGGTAAACTCCGACGGTCTGAGACGATAGCGGGCAATAATCCCCGGGTGGAGGCGCTTGATTTCGTCCTCTACCATCTCGATGAAAGCAGGCCGGTCCTGCTCGTCGATGGTGTCCTCCGCGTACCGTCCAACTGCCTCCGAGACATCCAGCCGCCTCTTGCGGACGATGTCCGCCACCAGTTCCTGCATCTGCATGCGATACCGTAGCCGAAGCGGTTCCGGTTCCGCCAGGCTCTTGCGAACGACGACGTATTCCCTGGTCGAGCGTTCGTATGCCCAGACAAACAGGTCCCGTAGCAGTTCTACCCTGTTCATCTCGTACACCCCAAGCAGGGCATCAATGTACGCCCGATCCGGCACGTCGATGAACGTCAGAGGGCAGAGGTTATGCCTGATCAACGGGATGTTCGCTCCAAGCCGGGATACTCGCTTGTTCACGTCTTCGAACGGTTGCAGATAGGGGATATGCACCAGGATGAAAAACGCCTGCTCGAAGGGATCGCGGATTTCTGCAGCCTTCCGGAGGATTTCCTTGAAACACTCCTCGATACGCTGCGGCACGGCAAGGGGCACGAAAACGGTCCCCCCGATCTGAACAGGACGGGTGCGCAGACGACCGCTGGCGTCGGGGTCCGGCATCAGGTTTTCGGAGAGCAGTCCATGAAGGCTGAGAAAGGTATGCGCATCGAAATCGACGGTTTCCGCTTCATCCACCAGCATCTCGATGGCTGCCTTGTGGTTGAGAATCATCTGGGCTTCCTGGGCATCCTTCCCTTCCGCGTAACGGCCGAACTCGATCAGTTTCATGGTGTCGAGGCGGGAGTAGGTATTCCCTTCTAGGCGGCTGGATGCCCACGAAAGATCGATCAGGAGGCGGTTGAGGATGGCCCTGCAGTAGGTGCCGGCCGGTCTTTCGATCTCTCCCGTATCGCCAATGCGATGCAGGTGCCTGCGAGTTATCTCGCCCAGGTACCATGTTACGTTGGGGATATAGTCAGCAAGGAATCCCTGCTCGTAGCCGACAGGAGTTCGTCCACCCCGCGGGCGGCGAACGTAGGAAAATATCTCGCGCCCCTCTTCGGAAAGCGGAATGTATGTCTCGTAGGCCCCTTCCGCTCCTGGTGTTCCCGGCTCCGGCAGTGTCGCAGGCATGTCAAGCGGCGCAAGCAGCCTGTAGACCGTCGCCTTGCCTTTGCCAACGGCGGCAATGTGCCGCTCTCTCACCAACTCCGCAAGCCACCGCTGTACTGTGCGCATATGAGGCGCATTTTGCAGGCCGCTGCGGATACCTTCACTGTGTAGTCCCGCCGGGTGAATGGCCAGCAGCGTGAGGATTTCTTTCTGCCGCGGGGGTAGCAATGTATCAGTCATGTCTTGCCTCGCAAAAAAATATTCGCGACGAATCGCGACATGTATTTTGTCGCCAAATGTCGCGATTCGCAAGTCTATTTGTCACGAATCGTCGCGATTTGTAGTTATCGCCCGAATATACCCTCTTAATGTGGACTAGCAACGCCCCGCAATTCCGGCCAGTCGATCCGGAATCGTTTGCTCACGTAGTCCCAAACCGTTCGTCGTAAAGCTCCGTAAGAATCTGTGCGGTGTCCGTTGCTGTTCGCGTCATGGTGATCCCCCGTGATGGATTGTGACTGATTATTGCATAGGGATGGAGCGTCTTGATGTCATAACGTCATAATGTTACCGTGAAGGTGACATCAGCCAGGAGGTACATACATGGCAACGACATCCCCAGCGAAGCGAGCGACGGTCTATCTGGACCCCATGCTGCACCGTGCATTGAAAATCAAGGCCCTGGAGACCTCGCGCAGCATCTCGGACCTCATTAACGAGTCGGTGCGCTTCTCTCTTGAAGAAGACCGGCTTGACCTAGCCGCCTTCGAGGAACGGGTGGCCGAGCCGGTTGTAGCCTTCGAGGAGGTTCTCAAGGAACTCAAGAAGCATGGCCGTATATAGGATTATTCTCAAGAAATCAGCAGTCAAGGAGTTGGAGGCAATCCCAAAGCGCGACCTGGCCAAGATTGTCGAACGAATCCACTCGCTGGCCGACGAGCCGCGGCCTCAGGGTGTGGAGAAGCTTTCTGCCCAAGAGCGATACCGCATCCGCCAGGGAGACTATCGGATTGTCTGCTCCATCGAGGACGACGTACTTACGGTGTGTGTGGTGAAGGTTGGCCATCGGAGGGAAGTGTCCCGGTGACATGGTGATTCCGGGAACCTTTCTTGTTGAAATTGAGAAGAAAAATACTCGAAACCACCACTGTAACGTGTTATTAAAGGGGGGCCGCCAGAGGGGCGGTTCCCCTTTTTCGATAACAGTTTTCTGTTCCACGAATCTATCGGGGATACATTCCACTACCATACAAGGAAGGAGAAGCACTCGTGTCCAAGAAACCGGAAGTAACCTTCAAGTACATCTTCACCTACGACTACAACCCCGTCTACGTGAACGGCGCCCATGGCGGCGTCTCTCCCAGGGGCGACCTGGTCGTGAATTTCTATCTTGAGCGGCCGCCGCTTCCCAACGAGATAACCCACGAAGTGAACCCCAACGGCACCATCGGCGCCGAGACCGGTGTGGAGCCCGACGATTTCGCCCAGAGTCTTGTCCGGTTCGTCCCCACAGGGGTGGTGCTCAACTACCAGACTGCACGGGAACTCCACCACTGGCTCGGAGAGAAGGTCCGCGAACTGGAGACCCTCGAGCAGCACAAGGCCGCCATGCGCGCAGCCGCCCAGCAGCCTGCCGGCGGTGAGGGCGTGCAGCACTGAGAGGGGCGCACTCGAAAGGGAGGATGAGGATGAACGTAGCGCGTATTCTTGCAGGAGGGGCTCTCGGAGTTATGCTGGCGGCTCCCGTGGCGGCTGTTGCCGATGAGTCCAGGGTGATTTCATTGGCATCTCCCCGTACCGAAGGGGGAATGCCCCTTATGGACGCCCTGCGGGAACGGAAGAGCACACGGGAGTTTAGCGGAGAAGCGCTTTCCGCCCGCCGGCTTTCCGATCTTCTCTGGGCAGCCTTCGGCATCAACCGGCCTGAAAAGGGTGGCCGTACCGCTCCATCCGCCATGAACCGGCAGGAGATGGATATCTATGTGGCCACTGCCGATGGCCTCTTTCTCTACGACGCCCGGGGGCATCGGCTGATCCAGGAGGGAACCGGGGATATCCGGGCGCTTACCGGCCAGCAACCCTTCGCGGCAGAAGCCCCGGTGAATCTCATCTATGTGGCCGATTATGGTCAGATGGGGGATGCCGGCAGTGAGGAGAAGGCCTTTTATTCTGCCGCCGATGCGGGAGCCATCAGTCAGAACGTCTATCTCTTCTGCGCTTCCGAGGGGCTTGCCACTGTGGTACGGGCATCCATAGATTCCCCGGCCCTGGCGAAGGCCATGGGGCTGCGCAATGAGCAGCGGATCGTGCTGGCCCAGTCGGTCGGGGTGCCCAAGGAGAAGGCCGGTACCGCTAAGCCGGCGGCACAGCGTCTCCCCTCTCCTGAAAATATCTGGTCGACTCCCGCCCGGATTGCTGCCCCGCCAACAGTGGAGGATACTGAGGGTGCGGTGACAATTCCGCAGAAGACATCGGAAAAGCCGTCGCGTAATCCTCTTGGCAAACCTAAGCTCACCATTGAACAGCCGGTGGTTTACTGAGCGTCTGTCACCTGGATAAAACTTGCCTGAAAAGAAAAAGCCTGCCGGATATCCGGCAGGCTTTTGTGCGCCTGGTAGAGGAAACAGTTTGCTATTTCTGGCTTGCCGCCAGGGCTTGGTCCACGTCGGCAATGATGTCGTCGATGTGCTCAATGCCCACGGAGAGGCGGATCAGGTCCGGAGCCACGCCGGAGGCGGTCTGCTGCTCGGCGGTCAGTTGCCGGTGGGTGGTGCTGGCCGGGTGGAGGACGCAGCTGCGGGCATCTCCCACATGGACCACGAGGGCCACCAGTTTGCACGCCTCCATGAACTTCTTGCCGGCTTCCGCACCCCCCTTGATGCCGAAGGTGAGGACGCCGCTGCAGCCGAGCGGCAGATACTTTTGTGCCCGATCATAGCTGGCGTGGCTCTTGAGCCCCGGATACCTGACCCAGCCGACGCAGGGGTGGCTTTCCAGGAATTGGGCCAGGGCCAGGGCATTGTCGCTGTGGCGCTGCATCCTGAGGGGGAGCGTGTGGAGCCCCTGGTTGAAGAGGAACGAGTTGAAGGGGCTTGGCGTTGAGCCCAGGTCGCGCATGAGCTGCACCCGCGCCTTGATGATGTAGGCCATGGGGCCGAAGGCTTTCACGTACTGGAGGCCGTGGTAGGATGAGTCGGGCTCGGTCAGTTCGGGGAAGCGGCCGTTGTCCCAGTTGAAGTTTCCGCCGTCAACGATGACGCCGCCGACGCTGGTGGCTAGGCCGTCGATGTATTTCGTGGCCGAGTGGACCACCACGTTGGCCCCGTGATCGAAGGGGCGGCAGAGGTACGGGGTGGCGAAGGTGCTGTCGATGATGAGCGGTACCCCCTTCTCCTTGGCAACGGCGGAAAATTTCTCGAAATCGAGGACGTTCAGGCCGGGATTGCCGATGGTCTCGGCGAAGAGGGCCTTGGTGTTGGGGCGGAACGCGGCGAGGATCTCGTCGGCCGACGCCTCCGGGTCAACAAAGGTCACCTCGATCCCCATCTTGGGGAGCGTGCAGGCGAAGAGGTTGTAGGTGCCGCCATAGAGGGTGCTGGCGGTAACGAAATGCTGCCCCGCCTGGCAGATATTGAAGATGGAGAGGGTCGTGGCGGCCTGGCCGGCGGAGGTGGCCAACGCCCCGACGCCCCCTTCCATCATGGCCAGCTTCTGCTCGAAGGCGTCGGTGGTGGGGTTCCCCAGACGGGTATAGAAAAAGCCGGGCTCTTCCAGGTCGAAGAGCTTCGTCACGTGGTCGGCGCTGTCGTATTTGAAGGTGGTGCTCTGACAGATGGTGACGACGCGGGGGTCGCCCGACTTGGGGCTGTACCCCCCCTGGATGGCCTGGGTTTCGATTTTCCACGAACTGCTCATGGCGGTCTCCTTTCAACAATAGTGGGACCGCGATAATACCAGAGAATTCCCCCGCGGGAAACCCGGAATTAATGCAGCTCCATCTCGCGGGCCACCTGGCCGAGCATTCGGCGGATGGTCCGCTCGTCCACGAAGCTGAAGAGATCTCCCTTGCCGAAATCCACGTCGGTCCAGTCGCGCCAGCTCCGTATGGTGACCGGCACTTCGCTGACCCCGTTCCCCAGGAGCCCGTGAAGGATATGTTCCTGCCCGCCGGCCCGGCGGGGATGCTCGGCTTTGCGGAGATCGAAATATACGGCCTGGTCGAATTGGTCCGTGGTGAGATAGATCATGACGCACCTCCCGGTTGTGTGATGATTACAGTAAAACCGATAGGTGCGACAAAATACGTCGTATACTGTCAATGCTGCTTATGCCCACTTTTACCGACGGACTTTGCCACTAATGGAAACGTTGGGTCACTTCCCGCCGTACCTCTCCACCAGTTCCCGTGCCACCGCGAAGATCCCGATGCCGGTGGGGCAGACCGCATCGCAGCGGCCGCAGAGGAAGCAGCTGATCTCACCCCACCTTTCGGGGTCGGCGGCCAGCTTGTGGTGGATGCGGCGGCGAGTGCGGAGCGCCTCGGTGCCCAGGGGGTTGTGGCCGCTCGCCTCGCGCATGAAGCCGTCCAGCTGGCAGGAGTCCCACATCCGGCTCCGTTCCACCCGTCCGGCGTAGCGCCAGTCCTGCACGCCGAAGCAGGTGCAGGTGGGGCAGGCCAGGTTGCATCCGGTGCAGGCGATGCAGCGGTCGCCGATCCCGGCCCAGAAGGTGTCTGGAACGCGGTCGGCCCGGATCAGCTCGGAAGCCCGGCGGATAAGGGCCTCGTTTGTGTCCGTCAGCGCTGCCGATTCCTCCCGTATCCGCTCCAGCGTTCCGTCGGGTGAGGCATCGGGCAATCCGGCGACAATGGCCTCGCCGGCGTCGGTGTAGGGGACGACGAGCCACCGGGCGCGGTCCGCTACCAGCTCCAGGTCGCAGTCGCCGTTTGCGCAGGGCATCAGGGCGCCCTCCGGGCCGCAGTAGCCGGATACGCCGACAATGACCGCCCCCTGACGGCGGCGGAAGTAGATGTCGTCCCGCCAGCCGTCGGCAAAGAACCGGTCGATGAAGCGGAGGCAGGCGAGGTCGCGGCGGGTGAAACCGGCAACCAGAAGCGGTTTTTCCGGAGCCGGGGGAAGCGACACCGTGCCGTCGGCGGCGGTGAAAACCGGTCCTTCATGGGGAAAGAAGGCCGCCGTAGGCTTACCCGGCAGCGGGCCACCCTGGAGGGCCGGGGGACCGTCTCCGGGATGACCGAGGGTGCGGGTTCCGTCTGGGAGGAGGATGGGGAGGCGGACCTCGTGGGTCGCTTCCAGGGACGCGAAGAAGGGGGCGAGCTGTTCGGTGCGAAGGGATTTCATGGCGCCCTCCGGACCCGCACCGCGCAGACCTTGAATTCGGGGATGGCGGATTCGGGGTCGAGCACGTTGTTGGTGAGGGCGTTGGCGGCCCCTTCGGTGAAGTGGAACGGCATGAATACCACGCCGGGGACCACCATCTCCGTCACCCGGGCCCGGGCCTGCACCTCGCCACGGCGGCTCGTCACCAGCACCCGGTCCCGCTCCCTTATCCCGAGGCGTGCGGCGTCGTCCGGGTTGATCTCCACGAAAGAGCACCGCTCTTCCCGGTCCAGGAGGTGGGTGCGCCGGGTCATGGTGCCGGTGTGCCAGTGGAAGTAGGTGCGGCCTGTGGTGAGCACGAAGGGGTAGTCGCCGTCTGGGAGCTCTGCCGGAGGCCGGTAGGGGGCCGGGCTGAACCGCCCAGAGCCACGGGTGAAGCGGCCCACGTGGAGGATCGGGGTGCCGGGATGGCTACGGTCGGGGCAGGGCCACTGGAGGCCGTGGGGGTCGAGGCGGTCGTAGCCGATGCCGCCGTAGATGGGGGTGAGGGAGGCGATTTCATCCATGACCGCCGAGGGGTCGGGATAGCGCATCCCGCCGTAGCCGGCCCGCTCCGCCAGGGCGCAGATGATTTCCCAGTCGGCACGGGCCTTGCCCGGCGGCTCCACGGCTTTTCTCACCCGCTGCATCCGGCGCTCGGTGTTGGTGAAAGTCCCCTCCTTCTCGGCGAAGCAGGCGGCGGGGAGTACCACATCGGCCAGTTGGGCGGTCTCGGTGAGGAAGATATCCTGCACCGCGAGAAAATCGAGGCTCTCCAGGGCCCGCCGCGCATGTCCCTGGTCCGGGTCTGAGAGGATCGGGTTTTCCCCCAGGATGAACATACCCTTGAGTTGCCCCTCGGCGGCGGCATCCATGGCCCTGGTGAGGGGGAGCCCCGGCTTTTCCGGGAGCCCGTCCACCCCCCAGGCCAGGGCGAATTTCTCCCGGACCGCCGGGTCGGACACTTTCTGGTAGCCGCTGAGGACGTCGGGGAGTGCCCCCATGTCGCATCCCCCCTGCACGTTGTTCTGCCCCCGCAGGGGGTTCACGCCGGTGCCGGGGCGCCCCAGGTTGCCGGTCAGCATGGCCAGGGCGGCGCAGCAGCGGACGTTGTCCACGCCGTGGCTGTGCTGGGTGATACCCATGGAGTAGACGATCATCGCGGTCTTTGCCTTGGCGAAGAGCCGCGCGGCGGCGACGATCTCCCCCGGGTCCAGTCCGGTTACGGCGGCGGCCCGCTCCGGAGTCCAGTCGGCCACCGCAGACGCCAGGGCAGGGTAGTTGTCGCAGCGGGATTCGATGAACTCCCGGTCTTCAAGCCCTTCGGCGATGATGACCTGCATCATTCCGTTCAGGAGCGCCACGTCGCTGCCGTTCCGGTGGCGCAGGTGCAACTCGGCGTGGCGGGCGAGGCGGATGCGGCGGTTGTCGGCCACGATGAGCCGTGCGCCGCTCCGGGCGGCCTTTAGGATGCGGGAACCGATGAGTGGGTGCTGCTCGGTGGTGTTGGAGCCGATTACCAGGATCGCTTCTGCCCGGTCGATGCAGTCGATGGAGTTGGTCATGGCCCCGGAGCCGAAGGTCTCGGCCAACCCCACCACCGTGGAGGAGTGGCAGAGCCGGGCGCAGTGGTCGATGTTGTTGGTGCCGAACGCCCCCCGGGCCAGCTTCATCAGGAGGTAATTCTCCTCGTTGGTGGCCTTGGCCGATGAGGCGAACATGATGGAATCGGCCCCGTGGCGCCCCTGTATCTCCCGCAGGCGGTACACCACCAGGCCGAGGGCCTCGTCCCATGAGGCGGGGCGCAACTCTCCGCCGCGCCGTATCAGGGGTGTAGTCAGGCGGTCCGGGTGATGGACGAAGGCGAAGGAGTTCCACCCCTTGACGCAGAGCCCGCCGCGGCTGACCGGGTGGGTTACGCTCGGCTCGACCCCCACCAGTCGTCCGCCGTCGCTGACGAGGTAGAACATGCAGCCGGTGCCGCAGTATGGGCAGACGGTGAGAGTACGCTTCATAACGCGCCTTTGAGCTGCTCGATTTCGTTCAGCCAGAACACCGGCCCGTCCTGGCAGCAGTAAAGGTGCTCGATGGTGCAGTGGCCGCATTTGCCGACGCCGCAGCGCATCTGGCGTTCCAGGGATACCGCGATCCGGTCGGAGCCGAGCCCTTTCTTGTGCAGCTCGTCGATGACGGCCCGGTACATGACCGGCGGTCCCACCAGCACCGCCACGGTCCGGTTGGGATCGATCGCCAGGGGGGGGATGAGGGCGGTGACCAGGCCGACGCCGCCGCTGTAGCAGTCCCCCCCGGTCACCCGGTCCACGGTGCGGCTGCAGGCAAAGCGGGCCGACGCTTCCCAGGCGGCCAGATCATCCTTGAAGAGGGTGTCTGCCGGGCTCTTGGCCCCGTAAAGGATGGCAAGGGCGCCGAACTCTTCTGGCCGGTCCTCGCAATACTGGATCAGGGACCGCATGGGTGCCAGCCCGCAGCCGCCGGAGACCAGGAGCAGATCTTTCCCCCGGAGTCGCGGCAGGTCGAAGGGGTTGCCGAAGGGGCCGCGGATGCCGATGGCATCTCCCGCTTTCAGTTCGTGCATGGCGGCGGTGAGAGAGCCGGCCCGCCGCACCCCCATCTCGAAATACCCGTCGCGGGTCGGCGACGACGCCACCGAGATGGGCGCCTCGCCCCACCCCAGGAGGGAAACCTGCACGAACTGGCCGGGGAGGTGGCCGAGGGGCCGTCCATCGGCCAGGCGGAGACGGAAGAGCTTCTCGTGGGGGGTTAGGTCGCTTACCTCAAGGATTTCGCAGTCTTCCGGCTGGTAGAGGGAGGTGGAGGTGAGATGTTTTGGTGATGGTTTCATGGCGACGTATCCGGGACTTCGTCATTTTTATCGAAACGCCTGATTTTCACCGGGATGATGATCGGCTTGGCGTATACGCTATATTGTAATGTCCAAGGTGGACGGCGTCCAGGGGTTCTTTGCAATGCTTCCTACAAATTCGCCCCTTCCGAGAATTCGCTCGTCGAATGCTTCAAACTCCTATGTTTTCTTGTTTCTGAGTGACACAAGCCCCAATCCGATAAATCCCACGAGGAGTAACACGATGCTTGATGGTTCGGGAACTGGTGTAATGTGGAAGAGTCCAGAGGTGTCGTCACCGATGCCGGCTGTTGGTATCCTACTACCGAGATACGGCCAGAGCAGCGCCCTCTGATCCCATGAGATGAAATCATTTTCACTACTTCCCCATCCAGCAATCAGGAGATCGTACTGATCTTGATCTATCAGCATGCCACCGTGTACTAAATCCATTGAATCAACGAAACCGACCCACCATCCTAAATCGGTCGTTTGACTGATATAAACGAGTTCGGCATATTTGGGAGTGAGCCCTAAGAATTCATCGTGCAAACCCTCCAGGGATAGAAGCGTGAGGGCTTGACTCAATGCTTCATTAGCCGTTAATGGTGCCCCTGGCTGGACTCTTGTGTAATCTCCAATTTCTTCCGGTGGAGCATCTGGGTCGATTACACTGACAAGCTTGTCGAGGTATGTGGTGCCGTACTTGTTTTTTGTTTGGTAGCTCTTGCTCCAAGTCTCATAGGAAATCCATTGATTGTGACCTATGGTAGATAACTTGTCCGGGTCATTGATTCGAATTCTTTCGGTCGTGAACTTACCTTTAGTTGGCTGACTACTTGTTCTTACGCCAGTAACAGCTACCCAATGCCCACCCTCGTATACCAAGGTGGCTGATGGGGTACCGTATTTGTCGATGGTCCATGCAAGCTTTGCAGCTGCTTCCTTTGTGTCTGCTCTACTGTCGATAATCCAGCGATTCTGTGCCGGTGGTTCACCTCGGGTGTCATATTCTTCGATGACCCATTCCATAGCCACTGGATCTGTATAAAAACCATTGGTATAAGGGGGGCCAGTAGCGGGTGTTGGAGGTTCTGCCCGATGAGCCTCAATTGCCGTCCTGTACTCGGCCAAAGTCTTTGACGTCCCTTTTATTGGGTCAGAGTCGATGATCATTTTCGCTGTTGCGGCTCCACATCCTGACCAAAGTGGAAGAGCATCCTGTTGTTGATAGTAAGGTGTGCTAACCGTCTTAATCCAGGTAGCTTCGGCAGAACGTGGCGCAAGGGTAAGAAGATAGAGTAGTAGCAGAGATATATTCCGGCTCATTGTGATCTCCTTGGACAAAGATATAGGTGCCAGCCGTATACGACCTCCTACTTCTATCCCCGGCACATGTTCTCCTCATAACTTCCTCCTTGTAATCGGAAATTGGTAATCAGCAAAAGAACACGGAATTTCCCTGTGTTGGCGTACAGATTGTGAAATTAGTGCGCTGCTAACGATGGCTAAAAGGGATTCACTGCAGGGAAGGGCGTTTCGGCGGGAATCGGAGCGGGTGCCGCGACTCCGCATTTTCAGCACAGGGGAGTGACGGGGGGTAAAAGTACCCGTCATAATAATTGCCATCCATGGAAAATTCCTGTGCAATTAGTAGCCTTTAACGCAAAAACCGTGCCTTGAGATAACGTGGCTATTTATCGTGCTCTAGACATTAAACCATGAAGCAACCGTAAAGAATTACTCTGCTTTTGTAAGATTTGGGAGTGTGATTGTAAGGATATTCGACAACTGCACAGGGGCTAATGAGGATAAGAGTAGCTTGCAGATGAAATGGGAACTTGAATATTGGGGAAGAGGGGGATGTTCTGGCTGCTTGAAACTCCTTGTGGTGCCAGATAACGGAATGAAGGGGGAGTCGTCGCCGACTCCCCCTTTGTTCAGTTATCTGCCGTGAATTACTTCTCTGCCGCCGCCTTGCCGTCCGCCACCATCAGCTCCGCCACGAGCCGGGTGAACCGGAGCGGGTCACTGATGGGTGAGCCTTCGGTGAGCAGCGCCTGGTCGTAGAGGAGGTCGCAGTAGTCGGCCAGGCGCGGGTTGGCGTTGTCCCTGGCAAAGAGGTTGGCCATCACCTGCATGATGGGGTGGTCCGGATTCAGTTCCAGGATCCGCTTCGACTCGGGGACATCCTGGTTCATGGCGCGGAGGATCCGCTCCATGTTGGCGTTCAGGCCGTGCTCGTCGGCCACGAGGCAGCAGGCGCTGTCGGTGAGGCGGCTGGAGAGGCGCACTTCCTTCACCCGGGCGTCGAGCTTCTCCTTCACGAAGGAGAGGAGGTCGCCGTACTGCTTGGACGCCTCTTCCCGCTTGGCCTCCTGCTCCTTTTTCTCCTCCTCGGTGGCGGGGATGACATCGCCCCGGTCCACGGCCTTGAGCTTCTTGCCGTCGTACTCCGTGACCCCCTGCACTACCCATTCGTCCACGGGGTCGGTGAGGAAGAGGACCTCGTACTCCTTCTTCCGGAAGATCTCCAGGTGGGGGGACTGCTCCAGGGCCGCGCGGCTCGTGCCGGTGATGAAGTAGATCTCCTCCTGCCCCTCGGGCATCCGTTCCACGTACTCCTTGAGGGAGGTGAATGTACCCGCCTCGGTCTTCGTGCTCTCGAAGAGGAGGAGGTCCTGGAGCTTCTCCCGATTGGCGTAGTCGAAGTGTACCCCTTCCTTGAGGACCTGGCCGAATTCCCGGTAGAAGGCGAGGTAGTCATCGGCCTCCTTCTCCCGCATTTCGGCGAGGGTTGAGATGATCTTTCCGACGAGGCTCTTCTGGATCCGCTTGATCTGCACATCCTCCTGGAGGATTTCCCGCGACACGTTGAGGGGGAGGTCGCTGGAGTCCACCACCCCTTTTACGAAGCGGAGGTAGTCGGGGAGGAGCTGCTCGCAGGAGTCGGTGATGAAGACCCGGCGCACGTAGAGCTGGACCCCTTTCTTGCGCTCCGGCATGAAGAGGTCGAAGGGTTTGTGGGCCGGCAGGTAGAGGAGCGCCTTGAACTCACTCACCCCTTCGGCGGAGTAGTGGATGGTCCGCAGCGGTTTTTCGAAATCGTGGGAGACGTGCTTGTAGAACTCCTCGTACTCCTCCTCGGTCACTTCGCTCTTGGAGCGGGCCCAGATGGCCTTCATGGAGTTGAGGGTCTCTTCCACCGTTTTCTCGATGGTGCCGGCCCCTTCGATCTCCTCGCCGTTCACCCCTTTCGGGACTTCGGTCCTTGTCACATCCATGACGACGGGGTACTGGACGTAGTCGGAGTATTTGCGTACGATGGAGCGGATCTTCCACTCGTCGAGATACTCCTTCATTTCCTCCTTCAGATGGAGGGTGATTTCGGTGCCGCGGGTTTCCTTTGTGGTTTCTTCCACGGTGTAGGTGCCGTCGCCGGTGGACTCCCAGCGGACGCCGGCGCCCTTGTCCTGGCCGGCCCGGCGGGTGACGAGGGTGACCCGGTCGGCCACCATGAACGAGGCGTAGAAGCCTACCCCGAACTGGCCGATCAGCTCCGGGTGCTCGGCCACGTTCTGCTCCTTCAGGTTCGCCAGGAACGCCTTGGTCCCGGAGTGGGCGATGGTGCCGATGTTCTTCTCCACCTCCTCCATGGTCATGCCGACGCCGTTGTCGCGGATGGTGAGGGTGCCGGCCTCCTTGTCGGGGATCAGCTTGATCTTGCCTTCCGGTTCTCCCTCAATGACCGCCGCATTCTGGTGGGCCTCGAAGAGTACCTTGTCGATGGCGTCGGAAGAGTTGGAGATGAGCTCCCGGAGGAAGATGTCCTTGTTGGAATAAAGGGAGTGAATTACGAGATCCAGGAGTTGCTGGACCTCGGTTTCGAATTTCTTGGTGGTCTTCGTCATGGGGGGTGTCTTCTCCTTTGTGTCGGTGTGGTGATTGGGAACCCCCTTAACCTAGCGATGGCCCGGTCATTTTTCAAGGGGGTACGTGTATTTTTTCGGTCATATAGCTCCCGTGACGGCCAGCAGAGAGAAACTGCAGCGGAAAGTCTATGAATTTCAGCGGATTGTTGATTATAATGGTTCGGTATTTTGTTGGGAGTGTAATGTGCATGGACCTTCGTGCGGCGGGTTTCATATCACCGCCGGGAGCCGGTGACGGAGGCGTTCGAAGGAACACTCACCGGAATGCATGGCTACCTGGGTGTGGCTGTTCGTGACGAGGTCCTGGGGGAATAGGGTTTCATGAAAGTCAGCATCAAACATCTTCTCTTTCTCGGTTCGTTCCTGTCGGCGATCGTTACCCTGGTGATAGTGGGGCTGGTGATCCTCGGCCGGGAGCCGATCCCGCATATGCAGACCATGGTCTTTGCCGGCGTTGGGCTGATCATCCTTCTGGCGGCCATTGCCGCAACCCTGGGCACCATGGCCCGGACGGTTCATGTGCTGGAGTCGGAGGTGCGGGACCGCAATGGAGAGTTCGTCAGGGTGGAGGAGGAACTGCGCCAGCAGATTGACGAATACCAGCAGAGCCAGAAACACCTGAGTGAGAGCGAGGAGCGGTACCGCCTCCTCGTGGATTCGTCACCCGACGCCATCCTCATCCATAGTGCCGGCCGCTACGTCTTTGCCAATCCGGCCGCGCTGAAGCTGTACGGCGCCGAGCACCCCGACCAGCTGGTGGGGCGGCCGATCACCGATTTCGTCCATCCCGACAGCCGTGCCATTGTTGCTGAGCGGGTCCGGAAAATCTACGCCGAGAGAACACCTGTTCCGCTCTGCGAGCAGCGGATTATGCGCCTGGACGGTACCATTGTCGATGTCGACGTCATCGGCATCCCCACCACCTTCCTGGACGAACCGGCCGTGCAGGTGGTGCTTCGTGATATCACCGAGCGCAAGGAGGCGGAAGAGGCGGTCCGTCGTCTGAACGCTGAGTTGGAGCAGAGGGTCAAAGAGCGGACCATCCTGCTGGAAACCGCCAACCGGGAGCTGGAGTCCTTCAGCTATTCGGTCTCCCACGACCTGCGGGCGCCGCTTCGCCACATCGACGGGTTCAGCTCGGCTCTCATTGAGGATTGCGGCGACTCTCTGCCGGAAGAGGGGGTGCGCTACCTGGAAAAAATCAAGAGGGCCTCCCGCCGGATGGGGCAACTCATCGATGACCTCCTGGACCTTTCCCGCGTTTCCCGCAGCGCCATGCGCCGGGAATCCGTCGACCTGAGCCGCATGGTGCGTGAGCTTGTGCAGGAGTACCAGGAGGCACAGCCCGGGCGGAGGGTCACGTTCGAGATCGCCGACGGAGTGGTGGTTGAAGGTGATCCGCTGCTGTTGCGGGTGGCCCTCCACAACCTTCTGGACAATGCCTGGAAGTACACCGGCAAGAAGGATTCGGCCCACATCCGGTTCGGTGAAACCGCCGTTGACGGCGAGCGGGTCATCTTCGTCAGCGACGACGGTGCCGGTTTCGATTGCGCTATATTGACAAGCTCTTCGGGGCCTTTCAGCGGCTCCACAGTGCCGAGGAGTTCGAGGGGACTGGCGTCGGTCTCGCCACGGTCCAGCGGATCGCCCTGCGCCACGGCGGCCGCGCCTGGGCCGAAGGGGAAGAAGGGAACGGAGCGACATTCTATCTCTCCATCCCGTAACCCTCCCGGTTTCTTGACACTCCCCACCCCCTGTGCTAGTTTAAATTCCCTTAAAAAGCAGTCTTTCCCGCTATTTTTGCAACGCATTTCGTTGATCGGAGCATCCCGTGTATTTCCCCGATTTCGACACCTTCCGGGCTTTGACTGCCAAGGGCAACCTTATCCCCGTCTGCCGCGAGATTATGGCGGATATGGATACCCCGGTCAGCGCCTTCCGCAAGATTGACGACGGTTCCTACTCCTTCCTCCTGGAGAGTATCGAGGGGGGAGAAAAATGGGCCCGTTACTCCTTCCTCGGCTCCAATCCGACCACTGTCATCCGGTCCCGCGGCAATACCGTCGAGCTCATCACCAACGGAGAGACTCGCTCGGTTACCGCCGGCGATCCCCTGGGCTTTGTGCGGGAATACCTGGCACGTTTCCGTCCCGTGGAGATTCCCGGCCTTCCCCGCTTCTTCGGCGGCGCCGTGGGGTACCTGGGGTACGACATGGTGCGCCACTTCGAGCGGCTTGAAACGGCGAAGCCCGCTGTCATCGGCGCCTGGGACTCCTGCTTCGTCATCACCGACACGATCCTGATTTTCGACACCATGCGGCAGAAGATCACCGTGGTCTCCAACGCCCATCTGGAGGACGGCCAGGCCCCCGAAGCCGCCTATGCCGAGGCCATCGCCCGGGTGGACGCCCTCATTGCCAAGTTGCGGAAGCCGCTTCGGCTGGAACCGGCAGTGTCCGGTTCTGAAAAGGTTTCCTTTGCCTCCAACGTTACCCGCCAGGAGTTCGAGGCGGCGGTGGAAAAGTGCAAGGAGTATGTCCGGGCCGGGGACATCATCCAGGTGGTGCTCTCCCAGCGGTTCTCCGGCGCGCTCACCGTCGATCCCTTCTCCATCTACCGGGTGCTGCGGACCCTGAACCCCTCTCCGTACATGTTTTTCCTCAGAATGTCGGGGACGCTTGTGGTCGGCGCTTCTCCCGAGGTCATGGTCCGCAAGGAAGGGGAGCGGGTGGAACTGCGCCCCATTGCCGGAACCCGTCCACGGGGCGCCACGGCGGAGCAGGATGAGCAACTGGCCGAGGAACTCCTGGCCGATCCCAAGGAGCGGGCCGAGCACGTGATGCTCGTGGACCTGGGGCGCAACGACCTGGGGCGGGTCTGCCGGACCGGCACCGTGAAGGTCTCGGAACTCATGGTCATCGAGCGCTATTCCCACGTGATGCACATCGTCTCCAACGTGGAGGGGGAGCTGGCCGAGGGGAAGGATGCCTTCGACGTGGTGGGTGCCACCTTCCCGGCGGGGACCCTCTCCGGCGCCCCCAAGGTGCGGGCCATGGAGATTATCGACGAGCTGGAGCCGGTCCGCCGCGAGGTGTACGGCGGTGCCGTGGGATACTTCTCCTTCTCCGGCAACATGGATCTGGCCATCGCCATCCGCACCCTCGTCATCCGCGACGGCACGGTGCATTTGCAGGCCGGGGCCGGCATCGTGGCCGATTCGGACCCCGCCGCGGAATACCAGGAGACCGTCAACAAGGCCATGGCGGTGGTTAAGGCCATCGAGACCGCGGAAAAGGGGCTGGACTGATATGTTGCTCATGATCGACAATTACGACTCCTTCACCTTCAACATCGTCCAGTATTTCGGTGAGCTGGGGGAGGAAGTGCAGGTCTTTCGCAACGACGGCATCACCCTCGAAGAGATCGAGCGGCTGGCGCCCGAACGTCTCGTCATCTCCCCCGGGCCCTGTTCCCCCGAAGAGGCGGGGATCTCCGTGGCCGCCATCCGCCACTTTGCCGGGAAAATACCCCTTCTCGGGGTCTGCCTCGGTCACCAGTCCATCGGCGCCGCCTTCGGCGGGAAGGTGGTCCGCAGTTCCACCCTCATGCACGGCAAGACTTCCCCGATTCACCATAACGGCCAGGGGCTCTTCCGGGGGCTCCCCAATCCCTTCAACGCCACCCGGTACCATTCCCTGGTGGTGGAGCGTTCCAGCCTCCCGGAGTGTCTGGAGATCACCGCCTGGGTGGAAGAGGGGGAGATCATGGGGCTCGCCCACAAAGAGTTGCCGGTCTGGGGGGTCCAGTTCCATCCCGAGTCGATCCTCACCGAGGGGGGGATGGACCTGTTGCGCAACTTTCTGGAGATGACGAAATCGTAGGGGCGAATCTTGTATTCGCCCGGAAACATGGCGATCACAAGGATCGCCCCTACAGGTGAACCATATGATCAAAAAAGCAATTGCCAAGGTTGTCGAGCGCATCAACCTCACCGAAGCCGAGATGATCGAGGTCATGGACCAGATCATGTCCGGCGAGGCCACCCCGGCCCAGATTGCGGCTTTCATAACCGCCCTCCGCATGAAGGGGGAGACGGTGGATGAGATCACCGGCGCGGCCCGGGTCATGCGTGATCGCGCCACCCCCATCCGGGTCGGCAAGGGGGTCCTCGACATCGACCGGGACGACATCAACATCGACCAGGAGACGATTCTGGATGTGGTCGGCACCGGCGGGGACGGCACCAACAGCTTCAACATCTCCACAACGGTGACCTTCGTGGTGGCATCCTGCGGAGTCAAGGTGGCCAAGCACGGCAACCGGGCGGTTTCGTCCGCCTGCGGCAGCGCCGACGTGCTGGAGGCTCTGGGCGTCAGCCTGGACGTGACACCGGACACGGTGGAGCGCTCCATCTCCGAGATAGGCCTCGGCTTCCTGTTTGCCCCGGCGCTCCACGGCGCCATGAAGCACGCGATCGGTCCCCGCAAGGAGATCGGCATCCGGACCATCTTCAATATCCTCGGTCCCCTCACGAACCCCGCCGGAGCCGATTGCCAGGTGCTCGGCGTCTACCGGGAAGATCTCGTGGAGCTCCTTGCCAAGGTTCTCAAGAAGCTTGGCTGCAAGCGGGGCTTCGTGGTCTTCGGCAGGGACGGCATGGACGAGATTACCCTCACCGGGGAGACCCGCATTGCCGAAATTGGCAGCCAAGGAGTTTCGCTGCGGACCATAACCCCTGAAGAATTGGGTTTCTCCCGCTGTCAGCCCGGCGACCTGCGGGGCGGCGATGCCGTGGGGAACGCCCGTATCGTCCGGGGCATTCTGGAGGGTGAAAAGGGGCCAAGGCGGGACGTGGTGCTCCTGAACGCCGCCTATGCCCTGGTGGCCGCCGGCAAGGCCGCCGACCCGGCCGAAGGGGTCCGCCTTGCCGCCGAGGCCATCGACTCTGGCCTCGCCCTGGCAAAACTGGAAGATTTGATCAGGATCACCCACCAGTAGGGGCGATTCATCAATTGCCCCTGCACTCTGAAAGACAACCCATGACCGACACACCAGACATCCTGAAAAAAATCGTTGAACGCAAGCGCGTTGTTGTGGCTGCGGCTCGTTCCGCTGCTCCCCTGGAGGAAGTTGAATCCCGCATTGCCGACCTGGAGGACCAGCCTCGCGGCTTCGAGCGGGCTCTGCGCGACTGTCACGCCTCGGGCTGGACTACCGTAATCGCCGAGGTAAAGAAGGGGTCTCCCTCCAAGGGGCTCATCCGCCCCGATTTCGACCCCCTGGACATTGCCGAAACCTATGAGAAAAACGGCGCCGCCTGCCTTTCTGTGCTGACCGAGGAAAAGTTCTTCCTGGGCAATCTGCGCTACCTCTCCCTCATTCGCGAGCAGGTCAGGCTGCCCCTTTTGCGCAAGGATTTCCTCTTCGATCCCTATCAGGTATTCGAAGCCCGGGCCGCCGGGGCCGATGCCATCCTTCTCATCGCCGCCATGCTGGAGCGGGCGCAGATTGAAGAGCTGGCCGGGATCGCCCGGGAGCTTTCCCTTGATGTGCTCCTGGAGGTCCACGACGAGGATGAGCTGGAGACCGCCATCGCCACGGATTGCACCCTCATCGGCATCAACAACCGGAACCTCCGCACCTTTGTCACCGACCTTGCCACAACCGAGCGGCTCATTCCCATGATTCCAGCCGACCGGTTCGTTGTTGCCGAAAGCGGCATCACCACCCGCGGCGACATTCTCCGCCTCCAGACCGCCGGCGCCCACGGCTTCCTCATCGGCGAGTCCCTCATGCGGGAGGATGATTTCGGGGCCAAGCTGCGGGAACTTCTGGGATAGTTTCTGATTTTGTGGGAGTCGGGTGTCCCGTGGAGCGAATGCGGCCGAGTGCCAGCCGCTGTAGGCGAAATGGAGCAGAGCCGGCCCATCGTGTCTGAGCCCGACAGGGCGAGTTGATGGGGCGGCGCGGAATGAGCCGTACTGCGGCGGTGCGAGAGGCGCTTTGAGCGTAAACGGGATGCCCGACTCCCACAAAATCATATAGTTGCCACCCAAAGGAGATTCGATGCAGACCAAGATCCTGCTCGACGAGAGCCGTATCCCCACCCACTGGTACAACATCATCCCCGACATGCCCGGCCCCCTGGCGCCAGTCATCAACCCCCGGACCCTCCAACCGGTGACCCCTGATGATCTCCTCCCCATCTTCCCCATGGCCATCATCGAACAGGAGGTCTCCGGCGAGCGGTGGATTCCGATCCCCGAGGAGGTGCGGGAGATCTACCGGCTCTGGCGGCCGTCCCCCCTCTACCGGGCCCGGCGGCTGGAGCAGGCCCTCGGCACCCCGGCGAAGATCTATTACAAGTACGAAGGGGTGTCGCCGGCCGGTTCCCACAAGCCCAACTCCGCCATCCCCCAGGCCTACTACAACAAGCAGGCCGGCATCCGGCGCCTTGCCACCGAGACCGGCGCCGGGCAGTGGGGAAGCTCCCTGGCCCTGGCCTGCTCCATGTTCGGCCTTGAGTGCACCGTCTACATGGTGAAGGTGTCGTGCACCCAGAAACCCTACCGCAAGAGCATGATGCAGCTCTGGGGTGCCAACGTGATCCCGTCGCCGTCGGAGTTCACCAACGCCGGGCGCTCCATCCTGGCCCACGACCCGGACAGCAACGGGAGCCTCGGCATCGCCATTTCCGAGGCGGTGGAGGACGCCATCTCCCGGCCCGACACCAATTACGCCCTGGGGAGCGTCCTGAACCACGTCTGCCTCCACCAGACCGTCATCGGCCTGGAGGCCAAGGAGCAGTTGGCCCTGGCCGGGGACTACCCCGACGTGGTCATCGCCTGCTGCGGCGGCGGCTCCAACTTCGCCGGCACCGCGTTCCCGTTCCTGTCCGACCGGGCTGCGGGGAAAAACGTCCGCTGCCTCGCCGTGGAGCCAGCATCTTGCCCGACCCTCACCAAGGGGGTCTACGCCTTCGACTACGGCGACACCGCCAAGATGGCCCCCATCGCCATGATGTACACCCTGGGGCACGACTTCATGCCGCCGGGGATCCACGCCGGGGGGTTGCGCTACCACGGCGAATCCGCCCTGGTGTCGCAGCTCTATCATGCCGGGCTCATCGAGGCCAAGTCGTACCGGCAGAACGCCTGCTTCGAGGCTGCCCACCTCTTTGCCCGCAGCGAGGGAATCGTCCCGGCCCCCGAATCGTCCCACGCGGTGCGGGCCGCCATCGACGAAGCAGTCATCGCCAAGGAGGAGGGGAAGGAGCGAACCATTCTCTTCTGCCTCTCTGGCCACGGCCAACTGGATATGATGGCCTACGACGCCTACCTCTCCGGCGGACTGGAGGATTTCGAGTATCCCGAGGAGATGATCCGGGAGTCCCTGTCCCGGTTGCCTAAGGTGGAGATCTGATGCGGCCATGGTAAGGGTCAAGATCTGCGGCATAACGTCCCTGGAGGACGCCCTCATGGCGGTTGAGGCCGGCGCCGACGCCCTCGGTTTCGTGTTCCACGAGCAATCCCCCCGCCACGTGACGCCGGAAGATGCCGCCGGCATCATCGCCGGGCTTCCCCCCTTCGTGCAGACCGTGGGGCTCTTCGTGAACCGTCCCCTGGAATTCGTCAACGAAACGGCCGCCCGCTGCCGCCTCGACCTGGTGCAGCTCCACGGCGATGAGCCGCCCGAGTTCTGCGACGCCGTGGCGCGCCGGGTGATCAAGGCGTTCCGGGTGAAGGACATCACGAGCCTCGACCCCATCAAGAACTACCGCGTTGCGGCCCATCTCCTCGATGCCTACTCCCCCAAGGCCTACGGAGGCACCGGCCTAACCTTTAACTGGGATATCGCCGCGGTGGCAAAGGAGTTCGGCCCGGTCATCCTCGCCGGCGGCCTCACCCCCGACAACGTGCGGGAGGCGGTGGAGGCGGTGATGCCCTACGCCGTGGATGTCTCGGGCGGCGTGGAAAGCTCGCCGGGAAAGAAGGATGCGGCAAAGGTGCGGGAGTTCATACGCCTGGCTAAGGGGTGTTGAGCTTTATGCAGAGTGAAGAAGTGAATCGGAGAAGGGGACGGAATGTATTTCCATCCCCTTTTCTTACATGGTTATAGAGATTCGGAGCAAGTCGGAATATTTGTCAAAGTGTGGACTTGACACCATAATTCCTGTGCTCTTCATTAAGTAATGAATCCTTTCATCGGAGGCTTAAATATGAAGTTGATAGTTACTGTCTTGAATTTAGGGCTAATTGCTGTCTTTTGCTATCTTGTCATAGACCAAGGAATACCAAAAGATAGCGAAGGAATTTTATTAGCTCTTTTTCTAGTTTTATCCCCTGCCTTAACTCTTTGGTATATACATTCGATAAATCTACCCATCTCTGAAAACATCATCGCTCTATATTTCAAGAGAAAAGCTCTTGAAGAGAAACTTAAGATTGCGGAACTCCAAAAGGATGATAGTAACAAAGGCAATGTATAACCACGTTCTTAGATTTGCCCCGCTGGAGAAAAAATGGAAACTTCAGAAATAGTCACACTCGTCTATAAAGAGCTTTTAAAGGTGGCAGGTGGGGCTGCGGTTGTCATTGGCGCGCTTTCTGCGTTTCTTGGCAAAGTATGGATATCAAGGATTGCAAATGCCGAGTCACAAAAACGGGAGGCGGCCATAACTGAGCTCAAGGCACAACTAGTGTCGTGTGCGGTTAGTCGTGTCAATTAAAACCGAAGTGTGCTATAGTGTCTCTCATGGCACGCACCCACGAACAATACGAATTGAAGGCAGCAGATCGTAAGTTGTTGGAGTCAATACTACGATCCCCCAAGGCTGCCCAGAGCACTGTCTCTCGGGCGAAAGTGATTCTGTTCACTGCTGACGGCAAAACCGCTGAAGAGGTTGCTGTCGCCCTTGGCACAACCCCTCGTGCAGTGTACAGGTGGCGCAAACGTTTCAAGGATCATGGCCTTGAAGGCCTTCAAGATCGACCACGTAGCGGACAACCGAAAAAGCTCTCCGAGAAAGTGGTCAAGGAAGTATTGCGGCTGTCTGTCGAATGCATCCCCCGAGAGGCGACCCATTGGAGCGTACGCCTGATGGCCAAGGCTGCCGGGATTACCACATGGCAGGTTCGGCAGATATGGGATGCCGCGGACCTGAAGCCCCATCGCCTTAAGACCTTCAAGATCAGCAATGATCCGCAGTTTGCCGACAAAGTTATCGACGTCGTCGGCTTGTACATGAACCCTCCCGACAATGCTGTTGTCTTGTCGGTGGATGAGAAAACCCAGATTCAGGCACTGGATCGCACTCAACCGATGTTGCCGATGAGGCCTGGCCAGATCGAGCGTCGTACCCACGATTACAAACGCCACGGCACAACCAGCCTGTACGCTGCATTTGACGTTCTGACGGGTAAGGTGATCGGCCGAGTTACCAAAAGGCACCGAGCCAAAGAGTTTCTCGATTTTCTGCGCCAGATTGATCGCTCAATGCCCAAGGAGTTGGATCTGCACGTTATCTTGGATAACAGCAGCACTCACAAGACGGCGGAGGTCAACACGTGGCTTGCAGAGCATCCTCGGTTCATTTTGCACTTCACCCCAACCAGCGCCTCGTGGCTCAATGCCGTGGAAGGTTGGTTTGCCCGATTGGAACGCAGGGCAATTCATCGGGGTGTATTTACCAGTGTCAAAGAACTTAGAGACGAAATTCAGCGGTTCATTAAGGTGCATAACGCACATAGTGCCAAACCGTTCAAATGGACCAAAAGTGCCAATGCCATTATTGAGGGGCTCTTCGACGTTTCAAGTGGGTTGAGGGAATAGCGACTTGAAGTTGAGCTTT
>CAZBEB010000030.1:0-26723 GCA_964490805.1 uncultured Geobacter sp. | reverse complement strand
GTATGGGAATGAGGACGAATCATACCCTTACCCACTCAAAACGTCGAGGAGCCATAGTAAATGAAAGAATGGCGCGGCATTCCGAGAGAGGATATCCAATGGTACCCCACCATCGACGCAAAACAGTGCATCGGCTGCAAGGCTTGCGTTGAGTTCTGCAAGAACGACGTGCTGGAGTTCGATGAGGCGACGGGCAAGACCAAAGTGAAGAACCCGTACAACTGCGTGGTGGAGTGCCACACCTGCGCCCGACTCTGCCCCACGGAGGCCATCAGCTTCCCAGACGAGGAGGCATTCGTCGCCTACATCAAGGAGAAGCTGGAGGGAGTACGGACAGAGCAGGATATGCCGTGAGCGGCTGTGCGACGATGCATGCGCCGGATTGGAGCGGTAGCGACGTGTGGAAAAAACGTTTGACAGCGCAGTGCTTGCAGACTATATGACTATATAGTCATTTACCGAAAGGACGCCCATGAAAGAACTGGTAGAGCTTCGCGCCGATATCCTGAAGGCCCTGGCCCAGCCGACCAGGCTCAAGATCATCGACTTCCTCCGCGACGGCGAGCGCTGCGTCTGCGAAATTTTCCCCGCCATCGGCGAAGAGCAGTCCAATACCTCCCGCCACCTGAATATGATGCTGGCTGCCGGGGTTCTTTCACGCCGCAAGGAAGGGCTCAAGATATACTATGCCATCAAACACCAGGAGATCCTGGATGTGGTGGACACAATCACTCACATCGTGAAACAGGAAATCTCCGGACGGCACGCACTGCTCAAGGCGGTATGAAGGAAGTGGCCCACGGTAAGGGGCCGGAACCAGGCAGCAAGAAAATTTTTTAATTGCATACATGACTAAACAATCATGTGTTCATGGAGCCCGTGATGTTCAAACCCATTGCCGACTACCTCGTCTTCGACCTCTTCGGCCTCACTCCCGGCACCCACCTGGGAGAGGCCCTCAACTTCTTTATCTATGACACCCTCAAGATATTTTTCCTCCTCACGGTCATTATTTATGCCGTTGCAATTATCCGTTCCTGGTTTCCTCCTGAGAAGACCAAGCGGATCCTCTCCCACAAGCGGGAATACGTGGGTAACGTCATGGCAGCCCTGCTAGGGGTTGTCACCCCCTTCTGTTCCTGTTCCGCGGTACCCCTCTTCATCGGCTTCGTGGAGTCGGGTGTTCCCCTGGGAGTAACCTTCTCCTTCCTCATTTCTTCCCCCATGGTGAACGAGGTGGCCCTCATCATGCTTTGGGGGATGTTCGGCTGGAAAATAGCCTTTATCTATATCGGTACGGGGCTTCTGGTGGCCATTGTGGCCGGCATCATCATCGGACGGTTGAAGATGGAGAAGTACGTCCAGGATTACGTCTGGGAGATGCGGGTGGGAAATGGGGAAGTCGCCGAGCAGAGCTGGCCGGAGCGGTTCGCCTATGCCCGGGAGTACACGCTGGGGCTCCTGAAGAAGATCTGGCCCTATGTGGTGATCGGCATCGCAATAGGCGGTTTCATCCACGGCTACGTCCCCCAGGATTTCCTCGTCCGCTGGGCCGGCAGGGACAACCCCTTTGCCGTGCCGGTGGCGGTTGCTCTCGGCGTCCCCCTCTACGCCAACGCCGCCGGGGTGATACCCATCGTCCAGGCCCTGACCGCCAAAGGAATGGCCATCGGCACCGTGCTCGCCTTCATGATGGCGGTGACGGCCCTGTCGCTGCCCGAGGCGATCATCCTGAAGAACGTCCTTAAGAACCGACTGCTCGGAGTCTTCTTCGGGACGGTTGCGGTGGCCATCGTCATCGTCGGGTATTTGTTCAACGCCATATTGTGAGGGTGAGCCAATGTGTTCCGCCGTTGACAAACAGATCAGCGGGAAGCTTAAGACCGCCATAGCCCTGACCGCAGTCACCCTGGCAGCCGAGGTGTCGGGTGGGCTCTGGACAAACTCCCTGGCGCTGTTATCCGACGCGGCCCATGTCTTTCTGGATCTGTTCGCGTTGTTGCTATCCCTGGCGGCAGTCAAGCTGGCCGCGCTCCCCACTTCGGAGCGGCACACGTTCGGTTTTCACCGTTCCGAGGTATTCGCCTCATTCGTTAACGGCCTGACCGTATTGCTGATGGCGCTCGGGATTCTCTACGGGGCATGGGGGCGATCTGTCGATCCCCAGGAAGTAAAGAGCCTGCCGATGCTGATCATCGCAGTTGTCGGCCTTGTCATGAACCTGCTGGCAGCCAAGGCGCTGCACAGCCACTCCCATGACGACTTGAACGTCAAGAGCGCCTTTCTCCACGTGATCGGCGATGCGGCGGCATCGGTCGGGGTCATTGTCGGCGGCATCATCATGTATTACACCGGCTGGTATCAAGTGGACGCACTGATCTCGGTCGGCATCGGTCTGCTGATTCTGACCGGCGCGGGACGAGTGCTGCGCGATTCAGTGCATATCCTCATGGAGGGAACTCCACGGGGTCTGGAGTTGCAGGAGGTGGCCGACACGATTCGTACTGTTGAAGGAGTTCAGGCCGTGCATCATCTCAACATCTGGACCGTCTGCTCCCATATCCTGTCATTGTCGGTTCACGTCGATATCGACACCGCCAGCGAAAATCGGCGGGTGGCAATCCTGCACTCCATCGAGCATCTTCTGGCGGAGCGCTTCAACATCACCCACACAACTATCCAGATGGAGTGCGCCACCTGCATGAACGGACCGATGATCAAGGAGTTGAACCATCAGCCGGCACGAAGTGCCTGTCAGCACCAGGGGTAGCGGTATGTCGGAATCTGGCTACATCCTCCTTGTCGAAGACGATACCACGATTGCCGAGGTGGTGAGAGCCTACCTGATCGAGGCGGGCTACAGGGTGGACTGCCTCGAACGTGGACAGGAGGCGCTGGAGCAGGCTCGCAGGGAGCTTCCCCTGTTGGTGGTGCTCGATCTGTCGCTTCCCGATATTCCCGGTGAACTTGTCTGTCAGGAACTGAAGCGGATGGCAGACATTCCGGTCATCATGCTCACCGCCAAATCGTCCGAGGAACAACGCCTGATCGGCTTCTCTCTCGGCGCTGACGATTACGTCGTCAAACCGTTCAGCGCCCGCGAACTGGTATTCCGGGTGAAGATTGCACTCAAGCGCACTGCTGAGATCTCCAAGGATACGGTGGGTGGCAAACTCAGCTTCAACAAGATGGCGTTGGTTCTCGATCCGGAATGCTATCAGGCCATTGTGTCCGGGAATCCCGTCGAACTCTCGGCAACGGAATTCAAGCTGCTCCTGCGGATTGCCTCTGTGCCGGGCAAGGTCTTCAGCCGTGAAGAGCTACTGGAAAAAGTGCTCGGTTATTCCTGCGACGGCTATGAGCGCTGCATCGACGCCCACATAAAGAACATCCGCCACAAAATCGGCGACCGGCCGAGAAATCCGCTCTACATCGAGTCTGTGTACGGCGTGGGGTACCGCTTTAATGGCATCAAGGATACCTGATACCCTCTGGTCGCGGTTGGTCGCCCTGCTGCTCCTGATAGCCCTGGCCGGCCTCTCCTCGGGACTGCTGGTGCGGGAGCTCATTGTCCGGGACTTTCGTGCTTTCATGAGCGGCCGCATGGAGGACCGAACCTACTGGATCATGGCGCGGCTGGAGGGGAAATTCGCCGAAAACGGGCGATGGGAGCCGGCTGCGCTGGCCGACGACATCGTCTGGGCCTATATGATGGGGCTGGCGGTACGGGTTGTCGATGGGGAAAAACGGCCGGTCATGGACATCCGGCAGGCCATGGAGCGGCTATCGCCCCCCATGAAGAGACGGGTGCTCGCCTACGCCAAGGGGGACATCGCCGCCGATTTCGGGTCCGCGGTTGTGCACCCCCTTTTTCACGGTGGCGAGGAGATTGGCGAGCTTGAAGTCGCCTGCACGGCCCCGAACAAGGAACTTGTCTTCGTGGACCGCAGCAACCGCCTCCTGCTCCTTTCCCTTCTCGCGGTAGGGTCGGTTACCCTGGTGCTGAGCATCATCCTTTCCCGCCGGATAACCGCCCCGCTGGAACGGCTTACCGAAGCGGCCGGCGCGCTCCACAGCGGAGAAACGGATGCGCGGGTGCCTGTTGAAGGAACACGGGAATTCAGGACCATGGCCGAGACCTTCAACCGGATGGCTGATGCTCTCGCTTCCCAGGAATCGCTCCGCAAGGGGCTTCTGACCAATGCGGCCCACGAGCTTCGCACGCCGCTCGCCACCATGCGCCTTCAGGTGGAGGCGATGACGGAAGGTGTGCTGCCAGCGGACCATGGGCGGCTCACTTCCCTGATGGGAGAGCTTGACCGCCTGCGCGGCATCGTCGGCGCCCTGGAGGAATTGAGCCAGGCCGAGGCGAGCGCCATGAGCCTCAGAAGGGAGCCAGTGGCGCTTCGTAAGTTTCTGGAACCGATCGTTGAGCGTTTTGCCTGTTCGGCGCCGGAGGCGGACTTCACGCTCGATGCCCCCCATGGCCTTTTCGTGACCGCCGACCCCGAACGCCTGAGCCAGGTCGTGATCAATCTGCTGGGCAACGCCGTCAAGGCCCTTCAGGGAAAGGGGACGATCACGGTGCGGGCTGGGCGGGAAGATAACGTGGTAACTCTCAGCATCGAAGATTCCGGCTGCGGCATCAGTGAGGAAGATCTTCCCCTTGTCTTCGAGCGCTTCTACCGGAGGTTCGCCAAGGGGATGGGGGTCGGGTTGGCCATCGTCAGGGAGCTTGTGGCAGCCCATGGCGGCACGGTGACGGTGAAGAGCACGGTTGGCAAGGGGACCTGCTTCACGATTCAGATGCCGGCCGAAACTTCATGATGTTTTCATAATCCCTTCACGTTCAGCTCACAGTCGGCTGCTATCCTTGATGCAAACCACACCAAAGGAGGTAGCGGCTATGAAACGGATGATCGCGGTATCAATGGCAGCGGCAGGAATTCTGATGGCAGGGGCAATGACCCCCGCCCAGTCGAACGCGGCAGCGTCAGCACCCATCAACATGGAGGAAGTGATCAAGTTCCAGCAGGAGAGCACGGGGCTGAGGGGAGAGATAGTCGTCAAGAAGCTGGAACTCATCGGCGAGGCCACGAAACAGCCTTCGGACCCGGCCAGAGTCAAGGCGCTCGCTCGGGACGTGATCGATCTTCAGTCAAAAATCGGTGCCCTTGCCAACAGGCATGGCCTTCCGGGCCCCTCCGCCTTCCAGAGCGTTATCAACAGCATGGGGTCGGAGCTGACCGATGCCGAGCGCAAGGCTCTTCTTGAACAATAAGAGTTGCCCAGGACTCGGGCCACCCGCCGGTAAAACCAGAAAAGTATGCGGGGGTAATCCAGGGGACGGTCGAGGGGTGAATCCATGAAAAATGCATCCAGAACGGTCATCACATCAGTCACGGCCGTCATTATTTTCATGGCAGCACCCGCCCATTCCGGCCAGCCCACCTCTCCGATCCCCTACGGCGGTTACCATGACGATGGAAAGTGCGGCTGTTACGGTGCAAGGGCTGCCGTCAAAACGGCGGCCGATGCACGGAAGATCATTGAGGGGTTCCTGGCGGGCCACGACCTCAGTATTGGCGCCATGGAGGAGCGGCCCCGGTTTTTCAGGGCGCTTCTGGTCGACGGAACCGGCGCGGTGCGTGACGTGGTCATCGTCGACAAGTTAACCGGCAGGATCAGGTCTATCTACTGAACGTCCTGTCATTACCGGCTCGAAAGGAGGAGCAAATGAAGACGCGGAAATGGATGTCTGCGGCAGTGGTTTTTGTTCTGGCGGCCCTCATGGCGGTACCGGCCCTGGCCGGACCGTGGCGTGGGTGGCGCGGCAGCGGCGGCTGGGGAGCGGGCGGCGCCTACCAGCGGATGTATGCCCCGGCGACCGTGGAGACCGTTGCCGGCCAGGTGGTGAGCATCGACAAGGTCACCCCCGTGAAGGGGATGAGCTACGGGATCCACGTCATGCTCAAGACCGACAGGGAAACGATCCCGGTGCATCTGGGGCCGGGGTGGTACGTGGAGAGACTCGACACCAAGATCGAGAAGGGGGACTCCCTTGAGGTGAAGGGATCGCGGATCACCTACAACGGCAAACCGGCCATCATCGCGGCTGAAGTAACAAAAGGGGAGGCGATCCTGAAGCTCAGGGACGACAACGGCTACCCCGCCTGGGCGGGGTGGAGGCGGTAGGAATGAGGTACGAAGCGGCTCCGCCGTCGGGCCGGGGCGGGGCCGCCGACAATTCAAACGAACGGGAGAGAATATCAATGAAGATCGAAATTCTTGGCACTGGCTGCGCCAAATGCAAAACCCTCTACGAAAACACGAAGAAAGCCTTGGAGGAGAGCGGCAAGAGCGCCGAGGTTGTCAAGGTGGAGGATATCCCATCCATCATGAAGTATGGCGTCATGAGTACCCCCGCACTGGTGATCGACGGGGAGGTGAAATTTTCCGGCAAAATGGCCTCGGTTGCCGAGATCATGGGGATGCTCTGATAGTGTCGCTGAACGCGTCAATGGCTGGGCTGGTGCGTAGGACGCTTGTCCTTGCGGCGGTAGCGATGCCGATTCTTCTCTTGTCCGGCTGTGACAAGGTCAAAGAGCGCCCGAAAATGAAGATCGGCTACATGAACTGCAACAATGAAGAGGAGACCCTGGCACGTTTCCTCCCCCTGACCCGCTACCTTTCGGAAAAGACGGGAGTCGAGTTCGAAATGGTACCGGTCGATACCTACGACTTCGAGAAACACTTTAAGAATGATGAATTTGACTTAACCCATACCAACTCGGTTCTGTATGTCATCCTCAAGGAAAACTACGACCTGAAACTCCTTGCTTCGGAAAAACGGGGCCGGTTCGGCTCTCGGACAGCGGGAGCCATCATTGCCCGCAAGGGAAGCGGCATCACCAAATTGAGCGACCTCCGCGGCAAGCGGCTCACCTTCGGCCCGATGCTGGCGCCGACCGGCTATATGGCGGAATACGACCTGATGCTTCGAGGCGGCATGGATCCTGAAAAGGATCTGGCGAAATGGGACATCCCCAGCGGTTCCTACAAGCACGAAAAGGTGATTTACAAGGTCCTGAACGGCGAAGTCGATGCGGCGGCAGCGCCGATTCTCGATCTAGAAATCATGGGGAGGGAAGGGAAAATATCGCCGGACGACTACGTCATCCTAGGACAAAGCCCGCTCATTCCCTATTGTACCTTCGGGGCGGCAAAGGATACCGACCCTAAACTGGTGGAGAAAGTCCGCAAGGCGCTGCTCGAACTCAAACCAACGGATACGGTCGAGGTTGACGGCGAGCGGATCAAGGTCATGAAGGCTGCATGGATCGATGGTTTCGAGGAACTCCGGGACAAGGATTATGATGTGATCCGCGATATGGCCAGGCGGGTCAATATGCCACCCTATCAGAAGTACTGAAATTTCAGCATATCCCCATCACGAAAGGAACATCAATGAATCGTATCCTTATGGCACTGTTTGCTCTTGTCCTCTATACAGCAACCGCCCACGCTGAACTCCCATCCGGGGACGACGCTGCCATTCGCAAAGCCCTGGCCTCCGGCCGCCCCACCGTAGTTGACTTTGGCGCCAGGAGTTGCATCCCGTGCAAGAAGATGGCCCCGATCCTCGAGCAACTGGGGAGGGAATACCGGGGACGGGCCAACGTCATCTTCATCGACGTCTGGCAGGACAAGTCCATCGGCGGCCGCTATAACGTGATGATGATTCCGACCCAGGTATTCTTCAATGCCAAAGGGAAGGAGGTAAAACGCCACATCGGTTTCATGGACAAACCGGACATCATTGCCATGCTCAAGAGCTTGGGTGCCAAATGAGCTTTATTGACAATATAGAACAGATCATAGCTGCCTATCCCCTGATCGCCTTCGGTGCGGTCTTTCTTGGGGGGGTCCTCTCTTCGGCCTCCCCTTGCGTCCTGGCCACCATCCCGCTGGTTGTAGGTTTCGTGGGGGGGTATTCCGAGGGGGATCGCTGGAAGGCGTTTCGCTATTCCCTGACCTTCATCTTGGGGCTGTCGCTCACCTTCACTGTCTTTGGGGCGGCGGCGGGGCTCCTGGGAACAATGTTCGGCACCCTCGGAGGCTGGTGGTACGTGGCTGCCGGCGTGGTGGCCCTGGTGATGGGGGGCCAGATGATGGGGCTCTACGAGCTTCGTCTTCCCGTCAAACACGATTTCAAGCCGAAGCGTGGAGGTATGGTCGGGGCATTCCTGCTGGGACTCTTCTTCGGCGTTGTCTCCTCGCCCTGTGCCACGCCGGTCCTGGTGGTGATCCTCACCTTCGTCGCCTCAAAGGGGCAGGTGATCTACGGCATCGCCCTTCTTTTCACCTATGCCATCGGTCACTGCCTGCTGATGTTGGCAGCGGGAACCTTCACCGGCTTCATCGAGGCATTCGTCAAGGCCAGGGGGGTAGTCAATTTCGCTGCCTGGACCAAACGGCTCAGCGGGGCCATCGTCATGCTGGTGGGGGGATGGTTTGTCTGGCAGGCGTTCTGAGTTCGGAAGATAATCCTTCAGGCCATTCGGGCGGCAAGCAGCGAGATTGCCGGTTGACAACACGGCGGCTTCCAGAAAAAGCCGCCATTTAAACGAACTGCTGTATGAGTGGGTACGCATATGAAAATGTACGGATTGTTGATTGTATTAGTGGGGCTGTCGCTCTTGCCTATATCCCAGTCCAGTGCCGCAGAGCCCCTTTCTTTGAAAGATGCGGTGCAGCGGGCCGTAACCAATAACCCCAATCTCGCCGAGTCACGGACCGGCATCGCCATTGCCGGAAAAACTGTGGAAAGCACCTTCGGCCGGCACTATCCCCGGCTCTCCCTGGAGGCGGCCATTAACCGGCGGCAGGACCCGGTTCCGTACATACCCGCCCAGTCCCGGGAGATCATTGCCCATTACAGTGACAGCTATGCTTCACTGGGGCCGGTGCTGACCATTCCCCTCTACCAGGGGGGGCAGGTGATGAACGGCGTGCGGCTTGCCGAATTGCGCCGGCGAGTCCAGGAGGACAGTTTCATCCTCACCCGTAACGAGCTGATCGCCAACACGGTGGCCACCTACAACAAGATCCTGCAACTGGGGGCCTTGGCGGAATCCGCCCGGAGAGCGGTGGCCGCCCTGGAGGAGCAGCTGAAGAACGCGAAGCAGCTCGTTGAGGTGGGGCGGATACCTCGGCTCGACCTGCTCAAGGTGGAGGTGCAGAAGGTCAATGAGGAGCAGCGGCTGCTGGCCCTGGACGAAGCCCTCAAGAATGCGGGCAGCACGCTGCACACCCTCATGGGAGTGCCGGTAGGGCCCGAAACGCCGCCGCTCCGGCTGACCGACACGCTGACTCCCGCCGAAATGGAGGCGGACTTCGCGAGGGGGCTGTCCCTCGCGAAAGGCAATCCCCGGTTTCTGATAGCCAGCAAAGCAGTGGACGATGCGGAACTGAACCGCAAACTCGCCTTCGGCAGATTTCTGCCGACCGTGAACGCCGTGGCCGGCTACCAGCATCAGTTCGGCTTCAACCCCGAATACAACGAGGCGAACTGGTACGTGGGAGCCGCTTTGAGCCTGCCGCTCTTCGACCGAACGAGTCACGCCGACCTCTCCCGTGAGGAATTTCAGAAGGAGCGGGCACGGCAGAAACTGACGGCGGTGGAAAATCAGATACGTCTCGATCTGCGACTGGCCCAGGCTTCGCTGACCGAAAGCCGCAAACGGATCGCCGCCACGGAGCGGGCCGTTGAGCAGGCACGGGAATCGTTCCGCATCGAGCAGGAAAAGTACCGTACCGGCGCCGGCACCATGGCCGACCTGCTGCTGGCCCAGGCAGCCGAGGCCCAGGCAGATGCCAATTACACGCAGGCACTGTTTGATTACAGCACCGCGATCCTGGAGTGGCACAAGGCAAGCGGCGACATGGAGGTATACCTGAAATGAAGCGCAGAGTGAGCGTTATACTGATTGCCGCCGTCCTGATCGTCGGGGGCATTGTCGTCGTCAAGAGCAAAGAGAAAAAGATCGCCGGCCTTCCCGCCCCTCGGCCCGCCGTTCCCACGGTACAGGTTGTTCCAATCGAACAGGGAGCACTGGAGATGGCCACCCATTACCTGGCGAGCATCGAGCCGCTCACCAGAAGCGATCTCTCGGCGCGCATTTCCGGGAGTATCCTCGCCATCACCAAGCGGGAAGGGGATCAGGTTCGCAGTGGCGAGCTGCTGGTCACCATCGATGACCGGGAACTGATGGACCGAACCCTGGCGGTCAACGCCGAGGTGCTGGCTACCCGGCAGAGACTCGCCGGGGCCCGGAGCGCCTATGAAACCCAGAAATCGGTCCATGCACGGGACGAGGCCCTGTTCAAGGTTGGTGCTATCTCGCAGGAGGCCCTTGAACGTTCCCGGGCCACCCTGGATGGTGCCAGGGCCGTTGTGGACGCCTACGAGGAAAGCCTGAAAGGGCTGTCGAAGAATACCAGTATCGCCAGGACCCAGGCCGGATATGCCAGGATTACCGCCCCCTTCAGCGGCGTGGTGTCGAAACGCTGGGCCGAGCCGGGGGATCTGGCCGCACCGGGCAAGCCGATCCTGACCATCGAAAAGACGTCATCCTTCAAGGTGCTTGCCCAGGTGCCCCAAGAGGAACTTGCCGGCATCGGCCCCGGTTCGCCGGTTACGCTCACCAATGGCGGCCAGTCCACTCCCGCCAGGGTCAACAGGGTCTATCCGGCACTGGGCAAGAATATGCTCGCAATGGTGGAGGTAGTGACCCCGTCATCTCCATTTGGTCTCCCATCCGGCTCCACCGTGGGCTTTGACGTTGTCACGAAGAAGGTGAATGGTCTCCTGGTGCCGGAGCAGGCGGTGGTCAAGAGCTCCCAGGGGAGTTTCGTCTATCTCGTGAAGGATGGGGTGGTACGGGTCAGGCCGGTGAAACTACTGGGCGCGGGAAGCGGCAAGACTGCGCTCAACGGTGACCTCGCGGCCGGCGAGATGGTTGCCGTGGCACAGGAGAACAAACTCCTGACACTGGCCGAGGGAAGCCGGGTAGCGACTGCACCTGCCAACGGAACGGCCGCAATGCCGCCTTCTCCAGGCAACGCCGCCGCTGCCGGTCCGGGAGGGAGGCAATGACCTTCGTCGAACGATACATCCGCCGTCCCCATCTTGTCCTTTCCCTGGTACTGCTCCTCTCGATGATCGGCATCATGGGATACATGAAGATGCCGTTCAATCTCTTCCCCGACGTGGACCGCCCGCAGATCAGCGTGGTCACGGTGATGCCGGGGGCCGCGGCAGGCGATGTGGAGAGCGACATCACCCGACTTATCGAGAAGGAGGTCTCCACCATCGACATGACGCGGAAGGTGACTTCCACCTCCAAGGACGAGGTGTCGGTGGTCATGGCCGAGTTTGAATACGGGAAGGGGCTGGACGCCGCCGCCACCGATGTGGCCAATGCCATCAGCAAGATCGCCGGCCGTCTCCCCCAGGGAGTCCGTCCTCCCCAGGTCTTCAAGATCAGTCAGGCGACCCAGCCGGTGATGACCCTGGCCATCGCACCCAAGCCGGGCTCGCCGGCGGACCTGCGCAAGCTCAGGGAACTGGCCGACAATCAGATCAAGGAAGAGCTGCTCCGCAACCCCGAAATTGCCAACGCCGAGGTGTTCGGCGGCCATCAGCCGGAGATCCAGGTGACGGTGGACCAGGACCGGCTCAACCGCTTCGGCATCAGCCTCGGGGAAATCATGGCCGCGGTATCCGCCCAGAACCAGAACATCCCCCAGGGGATGGTCACCAACCGGCAGGGGCAGTATCTCTTCAAGACCGAAGGCGCGGCAAGGAAGGTGCAGGAACTGGCATCCCTGGTCATCGCCCGCCGCGACGCCGGCATTGTCCACCTGCGGGACGTGGCCAGGGTGGAGCCCGGGATACAGGAGCCCCAGTCGGCCTACCACGGCAACGGCAAGGAGGCCATCGGCATCAACATCCTGCGGGGGCAGAACGGCCACGCCCTGGATACCATCCACGCGGCCGAGGAAGTAATTCCCAAGCTTCAGGCGCGTTTCCCCTTCATCAATTTCGAGGTCAGCTACACCCAGAAGGATCTCATCGAGCGGAGCGTGGATAACATGCTGGAGGCCCTCAGGGATGCGGTCATCATCACGGTGATCGTGCTGTTTCTCTTTCTGGCCAACCTCCGCACCATGCTTCTGTGCGCCATCGCCATCCCCTTCACCTATCTCATCACCTTCGCCTTCATGTGGCTGTTCGGCTTCGAGTTCCACATGGTGACACTCACCGGCGTGATCCTGGCGGTGGGGATGCTCCTGGACGACGCCATCGTGGTGATCGAGAACATTGAACGGCACTACCACGAGTCGAGCCGCGACCTGACGGAACTGGTGGCCGGCGGGGTAGAGGAGGTGATGCTCGCGATCTTCTCCGGCACCTATGCCACCATCGTCGTCATTATCCCGATCGTCTTCATCGGGGGCTATGTCCAGACCGTGCTGCGCCCCATGGCCCTCTCACTCACCATAGCCCTGGTGGCCTCCTACATCGTCTCGGTCACCATCATTCCCATCCTTGCCCCCTTCATCCTGAAAAAGAGTGCCGGAGAAAACCGTTTCGAGGCGGCCATCAAAAAGGGGAGCGACTGGTTCGTGAACGGCATCCGCGACTTCTTTGCCGGGATTCTCGGGACGGCGCTCACCCATCGCTTCTGGTTCGTGGCCGTCGCCTTCGTGGTCCTGGTTCTCACCATGAAGTTCGCCAAGCCGCTGGTGGGCCAGAGCGTCCAGCCACCCATGGACACCGGCATCATCAAGATCAACTTCGAGGCCGACGCCAACTCCTCCCTGGCCCAGACCAACGCCATCCTGACCCGCATGGAGGAAACGATCGGAAAGCAGGAAGGGGTGGTGGCGATCAGTTCCGTGATCGGTTCGGAGCCGGCGGTCGTGTCTTTTGGCAGCGGCAAAAATCCCCAGGTTGGCAACATTACGGTCAACCTGGTGGACCGCTTCCATCGCAAGCAGTCCATCTGGCAGGTGGAAAACAATCTGCGCCGGGAGTTCGCGGCGATTCCGGGTCTCAAATCGGCGGACATCTTCGAGTTCGGCGCCACGGCCATGTCCAGTATCCGCGCCGCAGTGGACGTGATGGTTACCGGCCCAGACCCCAAGGTGCTGGCGGAGATCGGCCGGGAGGTCAAACAGCGCCTGGAGAAGGCAGGGGGGCTGGAATCGGTCTCGATGTCGTGGGGGCTGGACAAGAAAGAAGTGCTCTTCAGGGCAGACCGGGAGCGGTGCGCCTCCTTCGGCATCTCGCCACGGGATGTGGCGGCCCAGGCCCAGGCGGCCCTGTCGGGAGGAGTCGCGTCCACCTTCCGGGTGGCCAACCAGGACGGGTTCCCGGTCCGGATTCGCCTGTCCGAGGTCTACCGCGACCGGACCGACAAGCTGGCCGGCATCAAGGTCAGCACTCCGCTGGGGCCGGTCCCCCTGGCATCCCTGGGGACCATGACGGAAAGCTATGTGCCGGCGCTCCTCACCCGCCAGGACATGCAGAACAGTATCGACATTTACGGCTACAAGTCCCGGGCGGCCCTCTCCCACGTCATGGAGAACGTCCAGAAAGAACTGAAGGGAATCGCGTTGCCGCCCGGCTACAGGATCTCCCAGGAAGGGGACGCCAAGCAGGGGAAAACCAATTTCGCTGCGTTGACCACGGCCCTGGGGATCGGCATGGTGCTCCTCTACTTCTCCCTGATCCCGGCATTCAGGTCGTTCATTCACCCCCTGACCATCATGAGCGCCATACCGCTTGCACTCATCGGCGCCGTCTGGTCGCTGCTTCTGGCCGGTCGGCAGCAGTCAACCGCCGCCTTCATGGGGGTAATCCTCCTGGCAGGAATCGTGGTAAAGAACTCCATCCTCCTGATTGATTTCATCGAAGTCGCCAAGGAGCAGGGGGCCACGACGTTCCAGGCCCTCACCGACAGCGTGCGGGTGCGAACCCGGCCCATCATCATGACCGCCTTCGGCACGGCGGTCGGGATGGTTCCCATCGCCCTGGAGCGGGCCATCGGTCTGGAGCGGCTCTCCCCCCTGGCGGTGGTCGCCATCGGAGGGCTCATGGTCTCCACCTTCCTGACGCTTCTCTACGTACCGATTTTTTACACCGTGTTCGAGGATCTGAACCGGTGGCGGCACCATGCGTGGAATCGCTTGAAAAGTCACCGGAGTTCCGTACCGGCTGCAACCGGGCCTGATACGACGAGCCCGCAGACACAATCCAAAGGAGGATATAATCAATGAAACGCGTTGCTCTGCTCTGTATACTGCTCCTGACTACCTCCGCACCAGTGGCACGAGCCCAGGAGTCGGCATTTGATGCCTTTCTGAAGGGGTTCGACTACGAGGTGCGCGCCGACATGAAGATTGACAGCAAGGAGTTGGCCATTCTCCTCGGCAGCGGCAAGGCGGTTCTTGTCGACGTGCGATTCCCCGAGGAAGTGGCCGCTTGGCGCATGGGTTTCGCCGTGACGATCCCCCTGAACGAACTGCCCAAAAGGCTCGGGGAGCTTCCCATAGACAAGATCATCGTCACCGCCTGCCCCCACAAGGACCGCTCGGCCATTGCCATGACCTATTTGAGAACAAGGGGATACAATGCCAAGTACCTCTCGGATGGCCTGATCGGCTTGGCAGAGTATCTCCGGGGAGACAGAGCCTACGATTTCGTTCATGACACGGGGATTTTCAAGGCAACTTCCCGTGAGGATGTAGATTCCAGTATTCAGAAAACCAAAGGAGGCACGCAATGAAAATCGAAGTTCTAGGCACCGGTTGCGCCAAATGCAAGACCCTCTATGAGAATGTGAAAAAGGCCGTGGAGATGAGCGGCAAAGAGGCTGAGGTGGTCAAGGTGGAGGAAATTGCCAAAATCATGAAATACGGGGTGATGAGCACCCCTGCCCTGGTGGTGGACGGCGTCGTCAAATTCTCCGGCAAAGTGCCTGGAGCGGATGAAATAAGGGGGATGCTGTGATGCGCATTATTGCCGCTCTCCTTTTTCTTTTTGCCGCCACCGCCGCCCGGGCAGAGCTTCCCTCGGCCAGTGACGCCGTCATAAACAGGGCACTCGCCTCAGGCAAACCGGCGGTGATCGACCTGGGAGCCAGATACTGCATCCCCTGCAAGAAAATGGCGCCAATCCTGGAATCCCTGGCAGGGGAATACCGGGGCAAGGCAAGCGTCCTGTTCGTGGACGTCAATGCAAACCAGGCCGCGCCGAGGCGGTTCCGAGTGCAGATGATCCCGACCCAGATATTCTTCGACACCAGGGGCAAGGAAGTGAAGCGACATATGGGCTTCATGGACAAGGCCGATATCGTCAAGGAACTGAAAGCCCTGGAAATACGATGAGTTTCCTCGACAACATCGAACAGATTGTTGCGACTCAGCCGCTTCTGGCCTTCGGCGCAGTCTTTCTCGGGGGAGTGCTCTCGTCGGCCTCCCCCTGCGTCCTGGCCACCATACCGCTGGTGGTAGGGTTCGTGGGGGGCTATGCCGAAGGGAACCGGAAGAAGGCCTTCATCTACTCTCTGGCCTTCATTATCGGGCTGTCGCTTACCTTCACCATATTCGGTGCGGCGGCGGCGCTGCTTGGCACCATGTTCGGCACCGTGGGAGGGTGGTGGTACCTGGCCGTGGGGTGTGTAGCTGTGGCAATGGGGCTTCAGATGCTGGGGCTTTACGAGCTGCGGCTGCCGGATCTGCCCCAATTCAAGCCGAAACGGGGCGGCATAGCGGGCGCCCTTCTCCTGGGGCTCTTCTTCGGGGTCGCCTCATCCCCCTGCGCCACGCCGGTACTGGTCGTTGTTCTCTCCCTCGCGGCGCTGAAGGGACAAATCCTCTACGGCACGCTTCTCCTCTTCACCTACGCCCTCGGCCACTGCCTCCTCATGCTCGCCGCCGGCACCTTCACCGGCTTCGTGGAGGCCTTCGCCGCCTCACGGGGAATGACCAACATCTCCCTCTGGGCGAAACGAACCAGCGGCGTTATTATCGCCCTTGCCGGAGCCTGGTTCATCTGGTGGGCATTCTGAACCGAACATCCAAGGAGACCTACCAAACATGCTGTGCGACAAATTTCTTCGACTCCAGGAACTCTACCGCAAGGCGGCGCTGCTGGCCCTCATCACCATCATCTACAACATCGCCGAAGGGGGCGTTTCGGTCTGGTTCGGCGCGGCGGACGAGACCCTCTCGCTCTTCGGCTTCGGGCTCGACTCATTTGTTGAGGTCATCTCGGGAATCGGAATCTGGCACATGGTGCGACGGCTCCAGCAGGGGGAAGAGGAAAAGCGGGACGCCTTCGAGCGCCGGGCGCTGCGGATTACCGGTGGGGCCTTTTACCTTCTGGCGGCGGGGCTCGTGGCGACGGCGGGGCTCAGCATCTACGGCGGGCACCATCCGGAGACCACCGTCTGGGGAATTGTGGTGTCGCTGGTTTCCATTTCGTTCATGTGGCTCCTCATCCGGCAAAAAACCGCGGTGGGGAAGGCCCTAAATTCCGCCGCAATTCTGGCCGACGCGGCCTGCAGCCGGGCCTGCCTGCTGCTCTCGGTGGCCCTGCTTGCGGCAAGCGCGGGCTATGAACTGACCGGCATCGGCTACCTGGATTCTCTGGGCTCCCTGGCCATTGCCTGGCTCTCTTTCAAAGAGGGGCGCGAGGCCCTCGGGAAGGCCAACGGCATGGCGTGCTCCTGTTCCTGCTCCTGCGGCACAGTGGAACAGTAGCAGCCGTCCTACCCCAGCCGCCGGAAGGCCGATGCCTTCACGGCGGCGAACACCTCGCTCCCCACCGTAAGCTCCAACTCCCGGGCCGCTTCGGCGGCCACCTCGGCCACCAGGCGGCCTTTGCCGCATTCCAGCTCCACCCCCGCTTTCCGTCCCGCCTCGAAGGTGCCTGTTACCGTGCAGCGCATGAGGTTCCGGGCGCTGATCGCCTCGGGGTGCTTCTTGAAGAGAATCATATCTTTTGAGGAAAGTTCGAAGAGCAGCTCCCCCTCCCCCGGCGATGCGGTGAGAAGCAGCCGGTTCCCCTCCCAGTTGTAGGAGGTGAGGCTCTGGTGCTCCATGGGATCGGCAAGCCTCAGGAGGTTTATGTATCCCACTGGGCTCGCCCCCATGCGGCTGCGCGCCAACTCATCCGGCGTACCGTCCGCCGTCTGTCGCCCCCTGCTGAAGACGATGACGCGGTCGGCCATGAGCCGCATTTCCACCAGGGAATGGGATATGAATAGGTACGGAATGGCGAATGCTTCGCAGGCGCCCCGCAGGTAGGGGATAATCTGGAATCGGAGGGCATCGTCCAGGGCGGAGAGCGGTTCGTCCATGAGGAGAAGCCGGGGATTGGAGAGGAGCGCGCGGCCGAGGGCAACCCGCTGTTTCTCTCCGCCGGAGAGGTTGATCACCCCCCGCTCCAGCAGATGGCCGATCTTCAGCACGTCGATGATATCGTCGAGCCCCACCTGCCGGTTCGCCACGGCGCACCGTTTCCAGCCGTAGAGGAGGTTCCCCCTGACCGAAAGATGAGGAAAGAGGTGGGGGTTCTGGAATACCAGCGCAATCCGCCGGCGCTCGGGAGTCATATTGATCCGCCGGGAAGAGTCGAAGAGGGTCTCGCCGTCCAGCAGAATCTCGCCGGAATCGGGCCGTTCAAGCCCTGCCAGCATGTTCACCAGGGTCGACTTGCCGCTCCCGGACTCGCCGAAGATGCCGATGCGGCTCCCCTCGATGTCGAAGCCGGCCTCCAGGCGAAACGCGCCGAAGGATTTGGTCGCTTTCACCCGTAACTTCATCTCAATCGCTCCTCGACGTGCGCCGTACCAGATATTCGTGAACGAATAGAACCAACAGCGAGACCCCGGCGGAAACCAGGCAAAGGGCCAGGGCGGCGCTTTCGCCGCCGGGGGCGCTGACATAGTCGTACACAGCCAGGGGGATGGTCTGGGTCACGCCGGGGATGTTGCCGGCAATGATGATGGTGGCGCCGAACTCGCCGAGGCTGCGGCCGAACATGAGAGATGAACCGGCGGCAATCCCCCTCAGCGAGAGGGGGAGGATAACGGTAGCCAGGGTGTCGCACCAGCGGGCGCCAAGGGTGCGCGACGCTTGTATAAGGCGCTCGTCTACGGACTCCATGGCGATTCTGATGGATCGGACCAGGAGCGGAAAGCCCACCACCGCCGAGGCGATGACCGCCGCATACCAGGTGAAGATTATCCTCACCCCTGCCGCATCGAGAAGCCTCCCGATCAACCCCTCCCTGCCCAGGAGCAGGAGAAGCAGGTACCCGATCACCACCGGCGGCAGGGTAAGCGGAAGATTGAGAAAGACTTCCACGAAGGTTTTGCCGCGGAAGGCGTAAAAACTCATCACATAGGCGACGGCAACGCCGAAGGGGAGCGAAACGATGGTCGCGGCCAGGGCAACTTTGGCGGAGAGCCTGATGGCATCTATGTCTGCGGGGGTAAAGGATAGCATAGCAGCATCATTTCATGGCAAAACCGTATTTTTCCAGCACCTTCCTCGCCTCTGCCGAATGGAGGAAACGCAGGAACCTGACCGCCTCCCGCTTCCCCGCCCCGGTCAAGGTAAGGGCCATGGGGTATGTGACCCGGTCATGGAGCCCCGCCGGGACGGTGAAGAGTATTTTCGACCTTTTCCCCAGCAAAAGCGCATCGGTACGGTACACGAAAGCGCCGTCCACCTCGCCCAGCTCGGCGTACTTCATGGCGTCGCGCACATCCCTGGCCATGACGAGCTTCCCCTCCAACGCCTTCTCCAGTCCGGCCGCTCTGAATGATGCCAGCGCATACTCGCCGGCCGGCACGCTCTTGGGACTGCCGATGGCTATTTTCCGGAGCTTCGGCAGGTCGCGCATGCCCGAAACCGGCAGCGGTGGGATTCCGGCAAAGACCAGCTCGTTATGGGCAAAGGTGTCGATGCTGGCGGGCTCCAGCAACTTGCGGGTCTTCAGGTATTCCACCCATTCCGGGTTTGCTGAAATGAAGATGTCAACGGGTGCCCCCTGCTCGATCTGTTTGGCCAGGGTGCCGGAGGCACCGAAGTTTTTCCGGAAGGTGACGCCGGGCATTCTCCCCGCAAACCGGGCCGTCAACTCGTCGACCGCCTCCCTGAGGCTGGCCGCCGCCGACAGGGTCACTTCTGCCGAAAATACCGGGGGCACGATTAAAAGGATACAGGCAAAGGCAATTGAGATGGAACCGATGATTCTCCGCACGATAATTTCTCCTTATGGGCAGAATCGGCATCGGACGCGAGCCGGGGCAAGCCCCTTCAGGGCCGCCATGATCGCTCTATCGCAAAGGTGATGCCGAAAGAGAGTCCGCCCCCCTCCCCCCGCAGGGAGAGCGGCCTCACGCCCCGAGGCAGCATTATTCGTGCGGCGTTGCAACAACGTTTAAGCCATAATCCGTAGGCATAAAAACAGGGGATTGCACATCCTTTGGGCACCGGGCCGTCGAACGGACTCTCCCCTCTGCTTACTTTCAGGAACTCAATTGACGCCGATAATCACGCTCGAAGCCTTGAAGAGAGCGCAGGCATGCCCCCCCTTCGCAATGCCGAGCCGCTGGGCGCTCTCATGGGTAATGACGGCGCTTATGATATTGCCGCCGCCGATCTCCACGTCCACCTCGGTACTGACCGGGCCTTCTATCACATTCGCGACAACGCCGCACATGATATTGCGGGCACTTACCTTGGCGTCATGGAGGTCCGTGCCGATGATGACCGAGCTGGCCTTGATGATGGCGCAGGCCTCCATGCCTACTGCCAGGCCCAGCCTGTCGACACTGGCATTGGTTACGACAGCGATAACCGGTGTTCCCGCTTTCAGATCGAGGGAGACTTCGGCGTTCACCGCCCCCTTGGAAATGCCGCTGACTGTTCCGGAGAATACGTTTCGCGCACTGATTTTCATGACCTTTTTCCTCCATTCCGCTTGAAGATACCCAACCGAACCACCCCTTCTGGGTCAAAGGATAACTCTGAAATCAGACAAGTAAAGGTTGTCCCCTTCGCCCCCTCATGGTTGCCTCCGCCCGCGACTATTGATATACTTCCCCCGCTAACAGGCATCACCATTCAATTTACCAGGGAGGAACCATGAAACGAACAGCACTCTGCGCTCTCACCATCGCCATGGCAACCGTCACCGGTTGCTCGCAGCCGATGACGCGAACCCAGACAGGAGCCGCCGTTGGCACGGGTGTAGGTGCAGCAATCGGCGCAGGACTTGGCCAGGCCATTGGTCGCGACACCGAATCGACCCTCATCGGAGCGGCAGCAGGGGCATTGGCCGGCGGGCTCACCGGTGGAGCCATCGGCAACTACATGGACAAGCAGGAAAATGCCATGCGGCAGGCAGTTGCGGCCGTGGACGGAGCCAGTGTCCAGCGCAACCAGAACACCCTCGCCGTCACCTTCAAATCGGACATCCTCTTCCCGGTCAACTCGGCCGTACTTCAGCCCGGTGCCAACGATGAGATCACGCGGGTAGCACAGGTACTCACCCAGTACCCCGCGACCAACATCACCATTGCCGGCCATACCGACAGCACCGGAAGCGACGCATTGAACCAGGACCTGTCCGAGCGCCGCGCCAATGCCGTCAAGAGCGCTCTCTCCGCACGCGGAGTCGCACCGGCCCGCATGACCGCCATCGGATTCGGCGAGAGCAAGCCCATTGCCGACAACAGCACCGAAGCCGGGCGGACCATCAACCGCCGGGTAGAGATCACCATCGTACCGCAACAACAGCAATAACCGGCAGTTGCAACGCCACCAGTACCGGCCCGCCCGACAGCGGGCCGGTTTTTTTCATCTTCAGCGCTGCCTGACACTGTAACCTGCTACCGCCGCAGCAGCTCCTCCGCAGCGGGAATATCCTCTTCGGCCACGTGAATCTGCTGGGGGCCGATCCCCCCCTGGGGCTCCGGAAGCAGAAAGTACTCGATCCCCCCCTCCCTCAGAATCGCCTCCACACGGACTTGGTCGTTCACATCCTTAGGATCGTAAAATTTCACCATGACGGCCCTCCTTGACCATGTAGTACAGAAACAATTCTACCAGGAAAAAAGGGAGCCACGTACCTGCCGGTGACAAAGACCCGGCGCGTGTGCTATGGTTACGGCGCTGAAGCTGGTTTCCGGCCGGACAGCATCCGGCGGCAACGGCATTCAAACATTCAATATCAGGAATTTACGAAACAGAAATGTTTCAGGGACAACTACTCAAGGGAGGGATAAACCGATGATAACCCACATTGTATTTTTCAGATTTAACGACCCGACACCGGCGAACTTGAATGCGACAAAGGAAAAACTGGAAAGCATGCAAGGAAAGATTCCACAACTGCGCCACATCGAAGTGGGAATCGACGTCATCAGGTCCGAGCGCTCCTACGACCTGGCCCTCGTGACGAAGTTCGACTCCCTGGAAGACCTCCAGGCATACCAGGTGCATCCGTACCATGCCGGCGAGGTGATCCCCCACATGAAAGGCGTGGCAGCAGCCAGTGCTACGGTCGATTACGAATCCATCTGAAGAAGCCCGGCATTGCCTGCAAAACTTCAACGCCCCGTTCCTCTGTGAGGGAACGGGGCGTTGTCATTCAAAGGCTTCTAGATCCAGCAACCGCCGCCTTCTATATCGCCGCTTTCGTCCTTCCCCTTGGGGGCAACCTTGTACTTTGCCTCGCGAACTGCCGTGCGGATTTTTCCGACCGCATCCTCGGTCACTTCGCCGAGCTTCTCCCGGACTTCGCGGCCCGGCTTGGGGGTGAGCAGGAGGGCGGCACCGGCCGCAAGGGCCGCGCCGGCGAAGAAAGCCATGATAGCAGCAGTTTCGGTGTTTTTGCTGTCTGACATACGGTGCGCTCCTTTAGTCTCTGGCGTTACGCCTGATGGTAATTCCTGTTTACCACATTATTGCCCACATTGAAACAGCAGGTTTAGTTCCGTCATACCGCGGGTATCACTTGAACTCGGGAAGCGGCGTCACGATGCGCCACCCCTCACTTCCGTCAACCGGTTCGTAGCGCCACTGCTGGAGGTCCTCAATGGTCTTGAGCCGGGCAGATGGGAGGATGTAATAGTCGATTTCCGCCCGAACCGTCGCCGTACCTTTTCCCCGATCGACATCCGTCCCATTGACCCGATAGTCGGCCATGGAAACCCCTTCCGCTGCCCTGGCCCTGGTGAGGCAGTCCTCTCTGATGGAAGGGGCGGCAAAGGTATCACAGGCCTTTTCGTACTCATGCCATCGCACCATCTGACCATACTTCCGGGAACTGTCCTCAAAGCGCTGGGCCACCAGGTAAGGATTGCGGCAGCCGGCAAGGAGAACGGCCAGGAGAAGAAACGATGCGGCTCGTTGGATGCCCATGGGAAAACCTCCTGGAGCGATGATTCGGACGAAGCTCAACGCCCTTTGATGTGCCGCACGAGTTCAACGGCGATTTCGAACCGGCCGAAGGGGGGGATTAGATAGAATCCCCCGACTCTGCTCCGGGCCGCATCGATGAACTCCCGGGCGATGGCGAGCCCCTCCCGGACCCCCGCATCCTTTTCCTTCCCCCGCATCCTCGCCCGAATACCGTCAGGGATGACGATTCCCGGCACCTCGTTGTGCAGGAACTCGCAGTTGCGCTCGCTCACCAGCGGCAGGATTCCCGGCAGCACCGGCACACCCAGGCCGGCCGTGCGTTCCAGCATCTCGTCCAGGCGAGCAAGGTCGTACAGGGGCTGGGTCTGGACAAAACGAGCCCCGTTGGCGACCTTCTTGTTCAGGCGCTCCGCCTGCACCTCCATCCGCTGGCTGTTGGGATTGAAGGCGCAGCCGATGGTGAAGCCGGCCCCCCGGCCGAGGGGATTCCCCAGGGCGTTCACTCCGGAGTTCAGGTCGGCCAGAAGCTTTATGAGGGTGAAAGAGTTCAGGTCGTAGACCGACGTGGCCCCGGCCTGCTCGCCGATCCGGGCGGGATCCCCGGTAATGGCGAGAATATTCCGTATCCCCAGCAGGCTCGCCCCCATGAGATCCGACTGGAGCCCCAGGAGGTTGCGGTCCCGGCAGGTGATGTGGACGATGGTCTCGATCCCCGCCTCTTGCTGGATGAGATGCCCCAGGGCGATGTTCCCCATGCGGATGCGGGCGAGGGGATTTTCGGCGATGTTGATGGCATCGGCGCCGGCGGCCTTCAGGGTCCGGCTCCCCGCGATAATCTTCTCGCAGTCGAACCCCTTTGGCGGATCCAGTTCCACGGTAACCACCGGCTCCGTGCCCCACTTCGCCAGAAAGCCTTCCGCCCCGGCAACCGCCTCGCGCCGCTCCTCCACCGGCGCCGCAGCCGCCACCACGCTGCGGGCCGCGGGAAGCATCCCCGCAAGACGCACCGCCAGGCGCCGGATGTGATCCGGCGTCGTGCCGCAACACCCCCCCACCAGCACCGCGCCATTGGCCACCATCTCGGCGGCCCGTTCGGCAAAGTAGTCAGGGGTGGTGCGGTAGACGTGGCGTCCGTTCACGTACTCGGGGAACCCGCTGTTGGGGTATGCCGCGATGGGAAGCGCCGTGGCGCCGGCCATGCGGCGGATGGTGCCGAGCACCTCCAGGGGGCCCGCGCCGCAGTTGGCCCCCACGACGCTCGCCCCGGCATTGGTCAGCTCCCGCGCCGCCCGCTCCACGTCGGCCCCGCCGGCCAGGCGGCCGTTCTCCAGGAACGCCATGTTCGCCACCACCGGAAGCCCCGTCTCCCGGGCCGCCGCCAGGGCGCAGAGAATCTGCCCCAGATCGGTAAAGGTTTCAAGGATGAGGAGATCGACCCCTCCGTCGGCCAGGGCCAGCACCTGCCGCCGGTAGATCTCGGCCGTCTCGGCCGGGGAGAGCTCCCGCTCATCCCCCTTCACCCGGACCAGGGGGCCCACGGAGCCGGCCACAAAGGCATTGGCGCCTTCAGCAGCCTCCCTGGCAAGCCGTGCCCCCCGCAGGTTGATCTCCCGCTCCCGCTTCTCCAGGCCGATGGCCGCAAGCTTCGTCCAGTTGGCGCCGAAGGTGTTGGTCTCGATAACACGGGCTCCGGCGGCCAGGTACTCCCGGTGGAGTTCCAGAACCAGCTCCGGCCGCACCAGGTTCAGGTGCTCCACGTTGGCGTCTAGGGATACCCCCTTGGCGTAGAGCATGGTGCCGATGGCACCGTCGCCGATGAGGACTTCGTTCTTCAGGCATTCGAGAAAATTCATGGGATTACATCTTACCTTCTATTGAGCGTTGCACCACACCATGTCTGCCGAGATACGGGAAGCAAAAGGTTTACTGCCTTTCGAATCCAAACAAAACACAATCCCATCTACTCGTCAACGGATTAAAATGGGAATTGGCGCTTCATTAGTCAGAGGAAGTGCCTCATCCTCAGGATACTCGCACACCTGCTCGCCCGTTTCCGGATCAAAAGCATAAGGCTGGCAGGCGAGAACTCCGGTATCGAAATGCTGTCGGATAGAACGGAAATCCGTTACCGGGGTTACCGATGAAAAAATACCATCCTTGTCTTGGCTTACCGTCCCGTCAAAGCTTTCGACCCACTCCGACGCCCCGAGAGGATCGACCCAGGCAATCTTCATAAAGTTACTGCTTTCACGGTCAACGAGCACTATCAACCGCGCATATCTTCCCGGGGCAATATTGATCGATGCCGACGGGGAGGAAGAACTGAATGACGGAGTTCCTGAGTACGAAACATCGAAGATAATATCTAGCGGATCGATAAATGCCTCACCCTCTGCAACCTCACTAAAGACACCATCGTGGTCCAAGTCAACGAGAGCAGCCAGTTCCGGATCGGCTTTTATAGCTCCGGCCGTGTAAAGGTGGTAATTGAGGGAGAACATATCGGTCAGGTTCCAGAGACTCTGCTGCACCGGCTCCATGAGATCCTTGCTGCCGACCGCCACGGCTTTTTCGGCCTCACCTCCGAGAGTCCCCTTAAAGACCACCTGCAGGGAAAGATCTGTGATCCCCGCGGGAACAGGAGATGCGGAAAAGTCGAAAGTGTATTCGGTGGGTGTCGTGCTTAATGCAGAAACTGCAAGGGGTGTGGATACCGAATAGGTATAATCGTTCTCCCGCGATGCAGCAGTCGGCGGATCGGTGCTCAGGGTGGTCGTGTAGTCGGTTCTCCTCTTGTACCTGGCAACGGCAACCAGTTCGCCCGCCTGTGCCTCCTCGTAACTGAGGATGTTTCCTTGAGCGTCCTTCTCCTTAGGGGTGGTATTTCTCACCTTGGCCTTGACTTGGGTGAACGCTTGCTCCTGACACGCTCCAGACGGGCCGGTATAGGCGTAAGGGGTCTGACTTCCGTCGGTAATGGCATAGATATACTGATCGGGGGGACTGATCTCCAGCGTGCCACGGAAAAAGTAGCCAAGAAGTGCCGCCGAGTAGCCGACTGCACGGGGGAGAAGCTTCGTTGCATAGTCGTTGTAGACCTTCGAATCAAACGTAACCCCCAACCCTTTGCTTACAGCGGGCAGATAGCGATAAAACCATCTCGTGGCGGCAAGGTGGTTCACTGCCTCGCCATCACCGGATTTTTTCAGATACATGCGTACCTTGCCGGATGTCTGATCAACAGGGTCATCGTACTCCGCAACGCTTGTCAGCGCAGGATAGGGAAATCCACTTTTGAAAACGGCATCAGGAGAAAAGTAGTTCGCATTGGTATATTCCGAAAGGCCGATTTTCTGGGGAGGAACCATCATCGGGGCGGTGCCGGCCGTGAATGTAATGGCAGGATTTCCCCCGGTATAGATGTTTGAATCAGAGAGGTTGGCAACCGGAACAGGCGCACCGGCAAAAGGACTCAGGTTGTTCAGAAGCAAGGGATCAGGATAGATCGGATTGGCAAGAGCGTTGACTATGATACTGTCGTTGTGAGGGTCCACCAGCCATTCTTCGTAGGCGTCGGTATAGTGCCCGTCATCTCGTACGTGTTCAGGTACGCTCATATCCTCAAGAAGATGCATGATCTGGCCAAGCCCCCTGAAGGTATCGGCGAAATTGTTGTTTCTGATATCAAGGGATGTTGAGGTCAAGGCAGTGTAATAATATTTTCTGACATCAATCCACGAATAATGTCCTCCCGGCCATTGGTCACCAACCGGGGATTGTGACCAGAGGATTGCGGATTTGCCCGAAAGCAGGTAGGAACCCCAGATTCCAGTAAATCCTGCGTCATCTATATTGGGGACCAGTGGATTATGGAAGTGGTTCGCTGAGCGCATGTACGGTACCCACGAAATTGGATTCCATGTTATTGGAGGATTGTCTTCAAAATATCCTCCATTCTTAAGCCCATCCGATACCGAAGTGTTATCGAACAGTTCATTTATACCTTTGCTCAACCCAATAGTTTTCAAATAAATGTCAAGCGAAAAATTATTGATTGATTTTTCAGCTATGCCTTTGTTAATTGCCCCATGAGTTTCACCATTTAACGAGTATCCAATCGATGGACTAACTAACAAACAAACAATAATACAAACTATTTTTTGGCTCCTCGACGTTTTGAGTGGGTAAGGGTATGATTCGTCCTCATTCCCATA
>CAZBEB010000029.1:0-27466 GCA_964490805.1 uncultured Geobacter sp. | reverse complement strand
ACAAGTAGCTCTCAGAGCCTTCTCTTTTATGTATCAACTATGGGACAGCAGTGCCATTTTATCCTGAAAAAGTCTATTCGGGCTTGGTAGCAGTTAGGAATAAGTGCCATGAAGAAGTCATGGACTTCGAGTATATAGAGCGCTCACATAAGGAGTACTGGAGCGAGGCCCGCAAAAACCAAGAGGAAATTTTGGCATTAATCGACAAGGCTTGCGAAGCAATTAGGTCCCGAATTGCTGAGGTTCGGGTCACATGAGGCAACGAAGTCTCAGATGTTCCACGGAAGAGCTGCGGATGCTGGCAGACCGCGAGGGGTGGACCCGCATCATCGTCCCCCGCCCCGGATGCGGCGGTGGCGGCCTGGCGTGGCAGGATGTGCGGCCGCTCCTGGCGGACATCCTTGACGACCGATTTACTGTGATCGCTATCCCTTGAAGTTCACGATGGCGGCACACTGGCATTGCTGTTTTTTGGGTCTGTTGTCGTAAAAAATTCATGCTTGTTTTGACCCCTTTAGGGGCCTATATTATGGCTTGTGGATGGATCAAGATAAGGAGTCAGCCCATGAAACCCATCTCGGTCACAAACGATATAATCCCCATTGCCGAGTTCAAGGCCGGCATCTCAAGGTGGTTCAAGGACCTTCAGAAATCGGGACATCCCCTGATTATCACGCAGAACGGCAAGCCGGCCGGCGTGCTGCTGTCGCCGGACGACTACGACGAGTTGGTGTACAAGAAATCATTCCTTGATTCCGTTGCCAGGGGAATCGCCGATGCTGAGAGCGGCAAGACGTACAGCGCAGATGAAATAAGGGCGACCCTGGCCGCCAGAAGAAGCAATGGATAATCCGGGATGAAGATCAGATGGACCCACGAAGCCCTTGAGCAACTGATCGAAATTGAGGAGTTCATTTCAAAAGACAGCCCCGGAAGGGCCGCGTCTTTTGTCGAGGGGATCATTGAACACGTCGAGGATTCCTTGCCTGAAAATCCCCGGGTGGGAAGGATTGTCCCTGAAATCGCCAATCCCGACATACTGGAACTGATATTCAGGAAATATCGAATTGTCTGCCGGTTTACGGAAAGCGTTATTGAAATACTTTCCGTTTTTGAAGGCCACCGGTTGCTGCGCATTGACGAAATAGAATAATCACGCTGGAGGATATATATGAAGTTACCTGACAAGCAGGGCCACTTCGGCCAGTTCGGCGGCCGCTACGTGCCGGAGACGCTCATGCCGGCGCTTCTGGAGCTGGAGAAGGCTTACAACCACTACAAGCACGACCGCGAGTTCAAGGAGGAGTTCGACTACTACCTCCGGCAGTACGTGGGACGCCCCAATCCCCTCTACTATGCCGAAAAACTCACGAAGAAGCTGGGCGGCGCGAAGATTTACCTGAAGCGCGAAGACCTGAACCATACCGGCGCCCACAAGGTGAACAACACCATCGGCCAGGGGCTTTTGGCCAAGCGGATGGGGAAAAAGCGGGTCATCGCCGAGACCGGCGCGGGGCAGCATGGTGTTGCCACTGCCACCATCGCGGCCCTTTTCGGCATGGAGTGCGAGGTCTTCATGGGTGAGGAGGATACCCGGCGCCAGGCCCTGAACGTCTTCCGGATGAAGCTCCTGGGGGCAACGGTCACGCCGGTAACTGCCGGGACCGCCACCCTCAAGGACGCCATGAACGAGGCGCTGCGCAATTGGGTGACCAACGTTCACAATACCTTTTACGTGATCGGCACCGTGGCTGGGCCCCATCCATATCCGGCAATGGTGCGTGACTTTCAGGCGATAATCGGCAGGGAGGCCAAGGCCCAACATAAAAAGGTGGAAGGCCGGCTCCCCGACGTGCTCGTGGCTTGCGTTGGCGGCGGCAGCAACGCCCTGGGGCTCTTTTACCCGTTCCTGAAGGATGAGGGGGTGCGGATAATCGGCGTGGAAGCGGCGGGGCACGGCATTGCTTCCGGCGCCCATGCGGCCCCGCTTTGCGCCGGGAAGGTGGGGGTTCTCCACGGCAACAAGACCTATCTCCTTCAGGATGAGTTCGGGCAGATAAGCAATGCCCACTCCGTCTCCGCCGGGCTCGATTACCCCGGTGTCGGCCCCGAGCATGCCTGGCTGAAGGACTCCAAACGCGCCGAGTATGTGTCGGTTACCGATGATGAGGCCCTGGCGGCGTTCTCGCTCCTGACGCGGGAGGAGGGGATCATGCCGGCGCTGGAGTCGTCCCATGCCATAGCCCACGTGATAAAGCTTGCCCCGACGCTGCCCAAGGATCAGACGATAGTGGTCTGCCTTTCCGGCCGGGGCGACAAGGATATCCATACGGTGGCGGACGTCATGGGGGTAAGTTTCAAGTGAGCGCAAAACAGGTGATATTGCCAGAAATCTGCACGTAACATATCGAAAATACAGGGGAATGTCAAAAAATTGCTTGACATTCCCTGTTGTTCTATCGTATAACACAGCCTGCCCGTAAAATAGAACGGGCACAGGAGAAGGACCCGCTTAGGGTCCTTTTGCCGTTTTTTACAGGGAATTGATTCATTAAAATTGGCGATTCTTGCTTTTCGGACCATTGCGGCTCAGCTGCGCAACCGGGAGACTGCTACTGTCTCTACATCAAAGAAAGGAGTTATCCGCCGGTGCCGGTCCCGCGCTTTTTGCGCGCGTCCCGTTCCGTAACCGTTGACCGTCCGGCAAAGCCTCTAAAACCGACAAAAAAAACTCTATGAAAAAAATGATCTTTTTATCAGCAGTCATGATGCTTGTTGGAGTTTCCTGCAACCAGACAGGATTACGCCGGGACCCCGTTACGGTGGTGCTCAACGAATCCGGGGTTGACCAGGAGGTTCGACGGCTCATGGACCAGGGTATTGAGTTGGATGAGCGCCAGCGGCAGGCCCGTGCCATTGCCAAGGTCTTTGCCCGGCGAACCACCCCGGAGCGTGCCCACTGGCTCGCATCCCTCTGCTACCTGAAAACACTCGGCACCGAATTCATGCCCCTCGATCTTGCCGAAATTGCTTTGGCCGAAACCGGCTCCATCGGATTCAATCCGAAAGCGGTTTCTTCGAAGGGTGCCCTCGGTGTCTGGCAACTCATGCCCTACCGGGCAGAGAGCCACGGATTTACCCCTGATGAGATGACCGACGACGAAAAGTGTGCCGAGGCCGCCGTTCTTGAGCTGGCCACCAAACTTGATATGGCGCGCGGTAATCTTAGGAGGGCGAAAAAGCTGTACTGCGGCGTCGGGCCGGAAGCCGATGCCTATGAAGTCAAACGGCGCCGCTACAAAAAGGAACTTCTTCGGGAGCTTAGGACACCCCTAAGGCTGCTGGCAGAAGAACCACGGTTCTTACTTGGTTTTGCCTCATAGCGCCTTGCTGCGCAAAAATCGTGGCAATCTGAGAAAGCGGGTTTCGAGAGAAGCCCGCTTTTTTATTGGGTGCAGCGTTCCGGTGGCCGCCGGAAACCTTCCGGGGGGGCTGCAAATGTGGTAGAGTGCGTTTTCAGTTTGCGAGAATGCGGGGGGATTTATATGAAGAAGCTGTTTATGCTGGTTGTCGGCTTGATGTTTTGTGCCGGCTGTTCGCTTTTTGTGAGCAAGCCGGAAGTGGCGGTCAAAGACCTGAATGTCGTCGGGGTCGGTGCCGGCGGGGTGGAACTGGAATTTCTGCTGACGGTTACGAATCCCAATTCGTTTCCCCTGATTCTGCAGGGCTATACCTATGATCTGAACGTCATGGCGCTTCCTCTTACCAAGGGGGGAAAACGCGAGCGAATCGAGTTCCCCGCGGACAAGGCCACCGACGTGCGGCTCCCCTTCAAAGTCGCCTACGGCGATCTGTGGGAGATACTCAAGCGTCAGCCCGACCCGAAGCGGATCCCCTATCGCCTGGCAGCGGGGTTCGAGGTGGAGACCCCCTTGGGAACCACAACTGTCCCGGTGAGCAAGGAAAGCTATTTTGCCGTTCCTGAACGCTATAGAACGTCTTCGCTCCTTAAAAGCGTTACCGGTTTGCTGGATGGGTTCCGCCAATGAATGTGATTGACGTAACCGGGCTCTCAAAGAGTTTCGGTTCCCGCGCCATTCTCGACGGTGTTGCCTTTGCCATCGGCGAAGATGAAAAGGTGGGCCTCATCGGCGTCAACGGCTGCGGCAAGTCGTCCCTCATGCAGATTCTCGCCGGACTAGAGGAACGGGACGGCGGCACCATCATGACCCGTCGCGGCGCTTCCATCGGCTATCTTCCCCAGGAGCCGCTGCTGGACGATGAGTTGACCGTGGGGGAGGAAATCGAGCGGGGGCTGGTTGAAATCCGTCGGGTTATGACCGAGTACGAGCAGGTTGCTGCGCGGCTTGCAAGCCCGTCGCCGGACCACGAGCGGCTGCTTGAGCGCCAGGGTGAGCTGGCCACCTGGATTGAGCATCATGGCGGCTGGAATACCGACCACCGGGTGGCCGAAATCATGACCCACCTGGGAATCCCTGACCGGAGCCGGCGCATCGGAGAGCTTTCCGGCGGTACCAAGCGGCGGGTGGCCCTGGGGCGGTTGCTCCTCCAGGCCCCGGACCTGCTCCTCCTGGATGAGCCCACCAACCACCTGGATGCCGATACGGTTCAATGGCTTCAGGATCACCTTATCGCCTATCCCGGTGCGGTGCTCCTCATTACCCACGACCGCTACGTGCTCGATCAGGTGGTGAGCAGGATGCTGGATCTGGAACGGGGGAGGATGACGGCGTACAGCGGCGGCTACTCCAGCTATCTAGTTCAGCGGGAAGAGCGGCTTGCCCAGGAGGCCAGGGGGCATGAGCGGCTCCTGAACCTGCTGCGGAACGAGACCGCCTGGATGCGGCGCGGCGCCAAGGCCCGGACAACGAAGCAGAAGGCCCGCATCGACCGGTATCACGACCTGGAGGCCCGCTCCCACGTGGAGACCTCCCGTGATGCGACGATCGCCTTTAAGCCCGGCGATACTCTGGGTGGCACCATCCTTGAGCTTAACGGGGTGAGAAAGTCCCTGGGGGGACAACTGCTGGTGGACGGCCTGACCTTCCTCATGAAACGTGGCGACCGAGTCGGGATTATCGGCCCCAACGGTTGCGGCAAGACTACGCTGATGCGGATGATTATGGGCGAGGAGTTGCCCGATGACGGGAAAGTGGTGGTCGGCAACAAGACCCGCATCGCCTACTTCGATCAGAACCGCGAGATCCTGGACCCGCAGGAAACCCTCTACGACTTCCTCGGAGAGGGTGATTACGTGACGGTGGGGGGGGAGCGGCGCCATAAAATCGGCTATCTGGAGGAGTTCCTCTTTTCGCCGTCCGACCGGATGCGGAGAATCGACACCCTTTCCGGCGGCGAAAAGAGCCGTCTCATCCTTGCCCGGCTCATGCTGGCCGACGCCAATCTCCTCATTCTGGACGAGCCCACCAACGATCTCGATATTCCCACCCTGCAGCTTCTCGATGATGCGCTGACCCGCTTCAAGGGCTGCGTGCTCATGGTGACCCACGACCGCTTTTTCCTCGACAAGGTGGCTACGGGCATCCTTGCCTTCGAAGGGGCGGGAAGGGTTGTCTTTCACGAGGGAAACTATACCTTTTATCGGGAGCTCAGGGCGCAGGCGCTCAAGGCGGAAAGCAAGGGAGGGGCGGAAGGCAAGGGAGGGGCGGAAGGCAAGGGCGTTGTCCCTTCTGCTCCGGTCCGCGAGCGGCCCCGCAAGCGCGGGCTCACCTTTGCCGAGCGGCAGGAGCTTGAACGGGTGGAACAGGAGATAGCACGGCTGGAGCTGCGCATGGCTGAGGTGGAAGCGGCCCTGGCGGACCCGGCGGCCTATGCCGGGGCTCCGGGGGGGATTGCCGCCCTTTCCTCTGAATTCGCCCTGCTGGGGGAAAATCTCGAGGTTCTTCTCCACCGTTGGGAAGAGCTTGAAACCAAGCGGGCCGAAGGGTAGGCCGAGGGGGTGAAAAACCATGCAGAGAGCCTCTTTTCGCTTGAAAAATCAAGCCTTGGCTGTTATACCGTAACGGATTAAATTCAAATACATTTTCGTGTTCAGGGTGCTTCCATGCTCAAAGATATGAAACTTGGCGTACGGCTCATAGGTTCCTTTGTCATAATGGCAATCATTGTTGCCGTTACCGGATTTTTCGGAATCCGGAGCATCGGCACGGTTTCAAGTCGTGTCGGGACCGTTTTGCAGAACCGCTATGACCAGCAGAAGGTGGCCCTTCAGCTTCAGGCGGCCGAGCAGACTGCCAGAGCCGATCTTCTCGAAACTATGTTGAGCCATGATGATGCCAAAGGGGTGAAGGAGCACGTCGATTCCTACTACCGGAGCCGCGACCTCATCCGCCGCTACAGCAAGGGGCTGCTGAAGGGGGACAGCGCGCTGGGATTGCAGCCGGCGCTCACGGACAGCGTCATGGAGTCCCATGCCGAGGCTCTCCTGGAGACCTGGGCGGAATACGAGAAGATTGCCGAGAAGATCATCGCATACAAAATGGGCGTGGTTGACGGCAGCAAGGCTCCATCCTCGATTGAAGAATCCCGCCTGGTTTCGGAGCTGTCCGGCGCAAGCGAGTTCGTGACCCGTGACATCGACGACCTCCTGGAGACGGTCAAGCAGTTGATGCAGGAGATCGGGAAGGAAACGGGCCAAGTCAAGACATCCATAAGTGTGACCTTCATCATTGTGATTTTTATTGCCGCGGCACTGGCTATTGCCTTCGGCATTATCGCAACCCGGAACATAATCCGCCGGGTCGATCAGATGGTTGGCGCCGTCAAGGGTGGGGCGGGGGGGGATCTCTCCTGTCGGGTGCCCATTACGTCCGGAGATGAACTGGGCCTGCTCGGCAAAGATTTCAACTCAATGCTTGAAACCCTGGGCGAGCTGGTTAAGAAGGTGAGCCGCTCCATCATCGAGGTGGGGCAGATATCCGCCAACCTCTTCGATGCGTCGCGACGGGTCCTTTCTGCGGCCGAAGTCCAGTCGGACGGCGTTGCCCAGACGTCCTCGGCCGTTACGCAGATCAACGCATCCATTAAAGAGGTTTCCCAGGGTGTGGACAGCCTTTCCCTTTCCGCTGCCGAGACTTCGTCTTCCGTTCTGGAGATGGCGGCAAGCATCGAAGAGGTTGCCCTTAACGCGGAGTCCCTTTCCCAGTCCGTTGATGAGGTCAGTTCGTCCGTCGTGGAGATGGTGGCTTCCATAAAGCAGATCAGCAGCAGCGTCGTGAACCTTATGGAGGTATCCTCCACTACCGCGTCGTCGGTGGCGGAGATGGACAGTTCCATCAAGCAGGTGGAGAAAAACGCCATGGAGTCGGCGACCATTTCCGAGGAGGTGCGCCGTGATGCCGAGATCGGGCAGGCTTCGGTGGAGGCAACCATCGCCGGCATCAACGAGATCAAGCGTTCGTCAAAGATTACTTCCGAGGTTATCGAGACGCTTTCCGTGCGGGTCAATGACATCGGCGCCATTCTGTCGGTTATCGACGAAGTTGCCGAGCAAACCAACCTCCTGGCGCTGAATGCCGCGATTATCGCCGCCCAGGCCGGGGAGCACGGCAAGGGATTTGCCGTGGTGGCCGACGAGATCAAAGAGCTGGCCGAAAGGACTTCCAGTTCCACCCGTGAAATTGCCCAGTTGATCAAGGGGGTGCAGGACGAGACCACGCGGGCGGTGGAAGCCATCGAGGTGGCAGAGAAGAGCATCTCCGACGGTGAGGAACTGTCGCAGCGTTCCGGAGAGGCCCTTTCCAAGATCGTTGTCGGGGTTCAGGAAACCACCGGACAGGTGGAGAGCATCGCCCGGGCCACCATGGAGCAAGCCAAGGGAAGCCAGATGATCCGCGAAGCCATGGAGCAGGTTTCCGACATGATCGGCCAGATCGCCAGCGCTACCCGTGAACAGACCAAGGGAAGCGACATGATCATGGTCGCCGCTGAACGGATGAAGGGGCTCACGTCTCAAGTGAGGGTCTCCACAAAGGAACAGGCGAAAGTTGGTAACTTTATTGCCAGTTCCACGGAGAACATCACCACAATGATCCGTCAGATCAAGAGGGCCTGCGACGAGCAGACCCGCGGCAGCGAACAGATTATCTGTGCCGTGGAAAATATCCAGGAATCCACGGAAACCAACCTTGGTGCCGCCAAGATGATGGAAGACTCGGTATCCCGCCTCTCGCGCCAGCTTGACGTGCTCCAGGGAGAAATGCAAAGCTTCAAGATTGAAAAATAGTGATTGCGAAACCAGACCAGTCACCACCCCGAAAGGTTTCCTATGAGCAGAATCGCCCACGTATTTGACGAGCTGAAAAGCAGTGGAAAAAAAGCGCTCGTTACCTTTATTACGGCCGGAGACCCGGATCTTGCAGTAACTGGGGAACTGATCCCGCTTCTTGCCGAGAGCGGTTCCGACATCATCGAGCTCGGAGTTCCTTTTTCCGATCCGATGGCTGATGGCCCCACTATTCAACTTTCCTCCGAACGCGCCCTGGCCGCCGGCACGACGTTGCCGAATATTTTATCTACGGTAAAATCGGTTCGCACCCGTACCCAGGTCCCCATTGTCCTCATGGGATACTACAATCCGATTCTGATGTACGGACTTGACCGTTTTGCCGCCGATGCCGCCGCCGCCGGGGTTGATGGAGTGCTACTGGTGGATCTTCCCCCCGAGGAGGCGGGTGAGTTCAAGGCGTGCGCCGACCGGCACGGGTTGGATGTAATCTTCCTACTCACACCCACGTCCGACGAGGCGCGGATACGCACGGTGGTTCGTTGCGCCAGGGGATTCATCTACTATGTCTCGGTGACCGGCGTTACCGGGGCCAGGAGCGGCGTAGAGACGACGGTGGCCGGCAATGTCGCTGCCATTAAGGAAAAAACGTCGATCCCCGTGGCGGTGGGTTTCGGTATTTCAAGTCCCGACCAGGCGGCAAGCGTGGCTGCTTCGGCGGATGGCGTCGTCGTAGGGAGCGCCATCGTAAAGCTCTTCGAGCAGCATCGCGGAGAGGCTCTCAAGGAAGCGATAACAACATTTGTTTCCTCGCTGAAACAGGGTGTTGACCGGTAGCCTCCCGTTGCGTAATTGACTTGGCTGCTGTCTTCTGGTACCAAATAATTTATTCTGACTAAAATAGTGGGATTATGTTTGTCCCCATGGAGAGAAAACATGGCGTGGTTCAAACGCGACAAGGCGCCCAACGCGTCCGACAAGAAAGTTAAGGTTCCCGAAGGGCTGCTGACCAAGTGCGCAGGCTGCAAGGCAAACCTTCTTACGAAGGATCTTGAGAAGAATATCAATGTCTGCCCCCAGTGCGGCCATCACTACCGTATTTCCGCCAGGCAACGGATTGATCTGCTCATGGATCCGGGGAGCTTCCAGGAGTTCGATGCCGGAATGACGTCGGTGGACGTGCTCAGCTTCAAAGACTCCAAGAGCTACCAGGACCGCATCCAGCAGGCGGTGGCCAAGGGGGGCTCGAGGGACGCGGTCATCTGCGGCGCGGGAGCCATCGAAACCATCCCTGTCCAGCTTGCCGTCTTCGACTTCTCCTTCATGGGGGGGAGCATGGGAAGCGTGGTGGGCGAAAAGATTACCCGCGCCATCGAGCGGGGAATCGAAAAGCGGACCCCCGTCATCATCATCTCCGCCTCGGGCGGTGCACGGATGCAGGAAAGCATCCTGTCCCTCATGCAGATGGCCAAAACCTCCGCTGCCCTGGCAAAACTCAAGGACCTGGGCCTTCCCTACATCTCCATCCTTACGGATCCCACCACCGGCGGCGTAACCGCCAGCTTTTCCATGCTGGGGGACGTCAATATGGCCGAGCCCAAGGCGCTCATCGGCTTTGCCGGCCCCAGGGTCATCGAGCAGACCATCCGTCAGAAGCTTCCCGAGGGGTTCCAGCGGGCCGAGTATCTGCTCGACCACGGCATGGTGGACCTGATTGTCGAGCGCAAGGACATGAAGGCCCAGTTGGCCAGGATCCTTTCAATGCTCTATCGCGGCTGAGCCCGAAGGGCAGGTCAAAGCGGTGGATTTTCCCCTGCTGTTCCCGTATAATCCCGCCCTGTCATGACCTACGAGGAAACCCTTGCATATATCTATGGCCTGCGCCGCTTCGGGATAAAACCGGGGCTGGCGCGGGTCAAGACTCTCCTTGAGCGGCTGGGCAATCCCCATGAGCGGTTGCGGGCCGTCCACGTGGCCGGGACCAACGGCAAGGGTTCCACGGCGGCTTTTTTGGCGTCCATCATGACTACGAGCGGGCGTCGGACCGGTCTCTTTACCTCCCCCCATCTCTCCAGATTTACCGAACGGATCTGCATTGACGGCACCGAGATCGCCGCTGATGAGGTCTGCCGTCTTGCCGGGCAGGTCCTGGCAGCCGCTCCGGACGGTACCACCTTTTTTGAAGTTGTGACCGCCATGGCGCTGCTCCATTTTGCCCAGGAGCATGTGGATATTGCCATCCTGGAAGCAGGCATGGGTGGCGGCTCCGATGCCACCAGCATTGCCGGCGGCACCCTTTCAATCATCACTCCCATAGCCATCGACCACTGTGAGTGGCTTGGAGATTCCCTGGCGGATATTGCCCGGGAAAAGGCCGGCATCATCAAGCAGGGGAGGCCGGTGGTGCTTTCGGCCCAGCCCCAGGAGGCGCTCCTGGCTATTCAGGAGCGGTGCCGCGACCTCGACTGCTCCCTGATACGTTTCGGGACGGACTTCAGCGCCGGCTGGAAGGCGGACGGCCTTTCCTTCCATGGCATTGAGCGCAGCCTTACCGGCCTTGTGCCGGGAATCGGCGGGCGCTATCAGGCGGTAAACGCCGCAACGGCCCTTGCCGCTGCCGAGCTTCTCGCTGCTGACGGCCAGACGCTTACGGATGAAGTGCTCCGCACCGGCATTGCCCAAGCCCGCTGGCCGGGCAGGATGGAGCTTTTTGCCGGTCCTCCCGCCGTTCTCCTCGATGGTGCGCACAATCCGGCGGGGGCCAATGCACTGGCCGACTCCCTGGGTGATGTGCCGCGCCGGCGGCTTATCGTGGTTGCCGGGGTCATGGGGGACAAGGATGCGGAAGGTATTCTCGCGCCCATCCTGCCGCTGGCCCACGAATTGATCGCCGTTACTCCTGCGGTTGAACGGGGACGCCCTTCGGCAGAGCTTGCCGCCTATTGCCGCGAACAGGGCGTTCCCTCCGAAGACGGAGGTTCGGTATCCGGCGGTCTTGCCCTTGCCCGGAGCCGTGCCGAAGTTGACGATCTGATCCTTGTGTGCGGCTCTCTTTATGTTGTTGGTGAGGCGAGGTCCCTTCTACTTGACCGGCATTTCGAACCTTTTAGAGGATAAATATACAGACAGCCATGGGAAATTCTTGGTCATTCAGACAACTCCTGCCCTTATCCGCTCTCGTTCTTTCCCTGCCGGCTGCGGCCCTTGCCCAGCCCGACACCGGAGGACCGGTGCATGTGGAAGCCGATACCCTTACCCACGAGGCTGCCCAAGACCGCATCGAGGCCACCGGCAACGTCCGGATCAGCGGGCGGGGGATGACGCTTTTGTCCGACAGGGCCCTTCTCTTCCCTGATCGGAACGAAGCCGAAGCCTCGGGGAACGTTACCCTCATGAGCAATGGCGATTCGCTGAGTGCTGACCGGCTGAAGATCAACTATGAGGACGAGACTGGCGAGGTGGAACAGGGGAATGCCTTCATCAAGGATGGGAACTTCCATGTCCGCGCCGCGCGGATGTTCAAGCTAGGTCCCGAAAGCTACCGGCTTGAGGACGGGACTTTCACCATCTGCGATGCGGAAAGCCCCAGTTGGAAATTTTCCGCATCGGATGTAAATGTTACCCTTGGCGAGTACGCAACCGGGAAACACGCCTTGCTTTACCTCGGCGACGTGCCGGTATTCTATCTCCCCTATATCATCTTTCCGGTCAAGACCGAGCGGCAGTCGGGTTTTCTTGTCCCACGCACCGGCAATACCAGCAAAAAGGGTTTCACCTTCAACATGGCCTATTACTGGGCCATTGACCCCAGCCAGGATTCCACGTTCAACCTCGACATCCAATCCAAGCGGGGGGTGGGCTTCGGCCTCGACTATCGTTATATCCGCAAACGGGGAAGCGAAGGGGAGTTCCGGGGCTACGGCATCTACGACACCGAGCAGCAGCGATTCCGTGGCGATATGAGCCAGAAGCATCAGGAAATCATCTCCGACACCTTTAACATCAAGTCGGACATCAACCTTACCACCGACAGGGATTTCTATCGGGATTTCGCCGAGCAGACCGGGGTTTACAACCGCAATCAGCTCGATTCCACCATCTCGGTCACCAAGCGCTTCCGCCGGCAGGTGCTCGTGGGGGAATTCCGTTACATGGAGGACCTGCGGGAAGATGTGACCGATAACCGCAAGACTCTCCAGAAACTCCCCGCCCTCAGCCTGACCGGCGTCAGGGAGCGGCTGTGGGACTCTCCCTTCTTCATCTCCCACGAATCGAGCCTGACCAACTTCTATCGCCGGGAGGGGATCAAGGGGCAGCGCCTCGACCTCCATCCGGTATTGACCGCGTACTCGAAACCATTTGGGGCGGTTGAGACCTCGGCCTGGGCGGGATACCGGATGAGGTTCTACAACGCCTACGACGTCCCGGAGAATGACGGCAACAATCTTCCCGAGGCCGATGGCCTTGACGGCATGGGGCTAGTTACTGCGGGTGGGGCGGTTTCGTCCACCATGGCAAGGGTTTACGATATGGGACCCGGCAGCCTCTCCAAGATCCGCCACGTCATGATTCCGGAGTTGCGCTACAGCTTCGTGCAGAACCGATCCCAGGAGGAGCTGCCATTCTTCGACTATGACGACCGGCTCGTCCATGAGGACCGGGTCGTATACTCCCTGTCCAACTACCTCACCGGCAAGTTCTCAACTGCCGGAGGCGGAGATCCGGAGTACCGGGAACTACTCTACCTGAGGCTTTCCCAGGGGTACGATTTCAGCGGCACCCGCCGCGACCTGCTGACCCTTGTGGATGAGAAACGACCCTTCTCCGATGTGATGCTGGAGGCCAGGACCAATCCCATTAAACAGGTTTCCCTTGCCCTCAACAGCCGCTTCAATGTCTACGACGCCAACGTTTCCACCGCCGCGGTATCGGCCGATGCCAAAGACGAGAGCGGCAACGCCGCTGGAGTCACCTATCGCTATGCCCGGGATGAGGTGGACTATCTGGAGGGGAGGGCTTCCGTTGCCCTGTTCAAACCCATTTACGCCAACTATGCCGCCCGCTATTCCTTTGATAGAAAGAGTTTCCTCGAGTCGTTATATGCGCTCGAATACCGGCACCAGTGCTGGAGCGTCATCGTCACCTACCGGGATCGCAACGATACCAAGGAATTCTTCGTCAACTTTTCCCTGTCGGGTTTAGGGGCGCTGGGGACGGTGAGGGTGTTCTAGGGGACGCAACATATCCAGAAACGGAGATCTTCATGGCTGAGACATTCATTCCGCGGGCCGTTCTTGTCACCGGCGGCGCCGGGTTTATCGGTTCCAATTTCGTCAATCACTTCATGGCGGCAAATCCCGGTTGCAGAGTGGTCAACCTGGACCTCCTCACCTACGCGGGCAATCTGAAAAACCTCGTGGGGGTGGAGAGAAACCCCGACTACCGTTTTGTCAGGGGAGATATCTGTGATGCCGAGCTGGTCCGCGGGCTTCTGGCCGCGGAGCGCATTGACGCGGTTGTCCATTTTGCCGCCGAATCCCATGTGGACCGTTCCATCACCGGCCCTGAGATCTTCGTCCGCACCAACGTTCTCGGCACCCAGGTGCTGCTGGAGGAGAGCCGCCGGCATTGGGACGCGAAGGCCGTGGAGCGGTTCCGGTTCCTCCACGTTTCCACCGACGAGGTCTACGGCACCCTCGGCGAAACCGGCTACTTCACGGAAGAAACCCCCATCGCCGCCAATTCCCCCTATTCGGCCAGCAAGGCGGGGTCCGACCTCATCGCGCGGGCCTACTTTGAAACATATGGATTTCCTGCTTTCATCACACGCTGTTCCAACAACTACGGCCCCTACCAGTTCCCCGAGAAGCTCATACCGCTCATGGTTCACAATATCGTGAACAAGAAGCCTCTGCCCGTCTATGGCGACGGCAGGAACGTCCGGGACTGGCTCCACGTGAAGGACCATTCCACGGCCATCGAGACGGTCCTCAAGGGGGGAAAGCCGGGCGAGGTTTTCAACGTCGGCGGCAACAACGAATGGTTCAACATCGACATCGTGCAGCTCCTCTGCGACCTGCTGGATGAGCGGCTGGGAAGGGCGAAGGGGGAGAGCCGCGGGCTCATCACCTTTGTGAAGGACCGCCTGGGGCACGACCGCCGTTACGCCATCAGCGCCGCAAAGATCAAGCGGGAGTTGGGCTGGGAGCCTTCCTACACCTTCGAGCGGGGGATTGCCGAGACCGTCGACTGGTACCTCGCCAACAGCGCCTGGGTTGAAGAAGTCACGTCCGGCGCCTATCGCGACTACTACGAGAAGCAGTACGGAGGGGCGTGATGCTGCTGGTCATCGGGGCAAAAGGAATGCTTGGCCAGGACCTCATGCGGGTGCTGCCGGGGGATGTGCGGGGCGTGGATATCGAGGACATCGATATCACCTCTCCGGAATCGGTGCGCCGGCTGCTTCTTACCCTCAAGCCGCGGGTCGTGGTGAACTGCGCGGCATATACCGATGTGGATGGCTGTGAAAGCAACGCAGAGCTTGCGCTGCGGGTGAACGGCGAGGCTGTGGGGCTTCTGGCGGCAGCGACCCGCGAGATCGGCGCGCTGCTAGTGCAGGTGAGCACCGATTACGTCTTCGACGGCACCAAGGGGACCCCTTATTGGGAGGATGACCAGGTGAATCCCCTGAGCGTCTACGGTAAGTCGAAGCTCCTGGGGGAGGAGATGGCGCGGCAGAACCCCGAACATCTCATAGTGCGGACCCAGTGGCTCTATGGCCATGGCGGCAAAAACTTCGTGGAGACCATGCTGCGCCTTGCCGGCGAGCGGAAGGATATCGCCGTGGTGGACGACCAGATTGGCTCCCCCACCTGGACGGTGGACCTGTCGCTGGCCATCAGCGAACTGATCGACCATGACTGCCGCGGTACCTATCATGCCGCCAATGGGGGCACCTGCTCCTGGTTCGAGTTCGCCGGGGCCATTTTTGACGAAGCCGGGGTGGCGATGACCGTCAGGCCCCAGACCACCGCCGAACTCAATCGCCCCGCCCGGCGGCCGCTCTATTCGGTTCTCGACTGCGGGAAGCTGACCCACGACGCGGGGCTCAAGCTCGAGGGTTGGCGCGAGGCGCTCAAGTCGTATATGGAGAAACGGTCAGAGGCCGGACTGTCCTGAAAGGAGCAAGAAACAATGGAAATGGAACGGGGCGAGCGCCCCTGGGGGACATATACCGTCCTTGATGAGAGCAATGGCTACAAAATCAAGCGGATCGAGGTGAATCCCGGGCAGAGGCTTTCACTCCAGATGCACCATCACCGCAGCGAGCACTGGATAGTCGTCTCGGGCACCGCTAAAGTCACCTGCGGCGAAGACGAGTACATGGTCAACGTCAACGAGTCCACCTTCATCTCCATCGGCAAGAGTCACCGCCTGGAGAACCCCGGCAAGATACCCCTCGTCATCATCGAGGTCCAGAGCGGGGAGTACCTGGGAGAAGACGACATCGTCCGTTTCGACGACGATTACCAGCGCTGCGAGGCGGCGGTTGAGCCGCTGCCCGGCGAGTAGGAGCAGATTCCTTCCACCGGTTCCGCTAAGCAATCCACCAATTAATTCATTCCAAAGCGGGTTTCAGCTCCTGAGGGACTGCGCCATTATCGCCCTGTTGTAGGCGGTGGTGATGGCGCGGCGGGTCAGGATGCCGACAACCCGCTTTTTTTTGTCGGGCTCCACAACCGGCAATTCATCAAGCGTTGTACAGTCTATTATTTGCAGAGCTTCGGCCAGGGAATCGTCACTGGTTATGGTCTGCATCTCGCCGGTGGCCATCTCCCCCAGGGTGACCCGGTCAAGAAGCTCCGGATCGAACGCGACCCCGAGGAAGTCCTGGATCGCCACGACGCCGCATAGCTCTCCCTCACCGGTGACGATGGGGAAGGTTAACTGGCGCGATGAGTGGGTACGGGCCATGAACTGCCGGATGGTCATGGTTTCGGGGTAAATCTCCGGGTCCCGCACCATGACACCCCTGACCCTGATGGACTCCAGTACGGTCTGTTCCCTCCCCGTGTGCAGGTCGATCCCCTTATCCGCAAGGTCGGCGGTATCCAGGGACTCTGTGCGGAAGTGTCGGGCCACTGCGGTGCCGATGGCGCAGGCGAGCATGATGGGGACAATGACTTTGTAGGAGCCGGTCATCTCGAAAAGGAGGAATATCCCCGTCATCGGCGCATGGGTTACCGATGCGAGAAACGCTCCCATCCCCACCAGCGCGTAAGCCCCCGGCGTTGCGGTTTGCAGCGGGAAAAGCACGTTTGCCAGGAAGCCGAAACTCATGCCGGTGACCGATCCGATGAAGAGCGACGGGGCAAAGGTCCCCCCCGGCAGTCCCGAACCGAGGGTGAAACAGGTGGCGGCTATTTTCCCCACGATGAGGAGCGTGACGAGCTGCCATCCCAGGTCGTTGCCCAGGGCCATTTCGATGAATTCGTAACCGTTACCCTGTATCTGGGGGAGGAGCACCGCCACGCAGCCGGCAAGGAATCCGCCGATCAGGGGTTTCCAGAGGGGGGGGACGTTCAGGTTGCCGAAAAAGTTCCGGGTTTTTCCGTAACCGGTTATGAAGAGTGCGGCGAGACAGCCGCACAGGACGCCGAGCACGGCATATAAAATTAGCTCGACTGGATTGACTAGCTGGTAGGCAGGAACGTCAAAAGCCGGGATGTCGCCGTACATGGCCCGCGAGACAACGGTGGCCATGCCTGAGGAGATGACAATGCCGGTGAAGGACGACAGTTCGAAGGATGAGAGGAGAACAATTTCGTGGGCAAAGAAAACACCGGCGAGGGGGGCGTTGAAGGTGGCCGCTACCCCTCCGGAGACTCCGCAGCCGATAAGGATTTTGAGCCGTTGCTCCGACATCCCCAAAAAGTGTCCGATCACTGACCCGGCGGTTCCGCCGATCTGGGCGATGGGACCTTCCTGGCCTGCGGAACCTCCCGAGCCGATGGTGAGGGCCGAAGATATCCCCCTGGTGAACATGTGCCTGAGCGGCAGGCGTCCCCCCCGCAGGTTTACCGTCTCCAGGAATCGGGGGAAGCCGAAGGCCATGTCCTCCTTGTACCTGACGAAGAGGGGCAGCATCATGAGGGCGCCGATAACCGGGAAAACCACGGCCCAGAGGCGGCTTGTGTCCCAGACGTAGGGGGAATAGCCGGTCATCCGGGAACCGTATTCGATGATGATCCGGTGGAAAAAGTCGATCCCGGAACGGAAGGCGTAGTTGCAGAAGCCCGCCAGGAGCCCGATCCCCACGGCAAGGATTGCCATGAGCGTGTTTTCGCTGATCCGCAGCCGGGCAAGAAGAGAGAAAATCCACCGCCGAATCCGGACAAACCGGCGCAGCAGGTGGAGGTCATGGATAAGGACCAGTGGCGTGGTCCATAGAGGTGATTTTCGGTTCGGTTCTTGGTTTGTGGGCACGGAGCTTTCTCTGGTGCAGCGGAGGCGAAGAGGCTGTCTCCCGTCCTTCCGCTGCTCAAATATGAAAAAGTATATATGGTGTGGCGGGGGTAGCACAACTAATTTTCCCGGTATTCCTCCAGTACCGTCTCGATTCCCCGCAGGGGAAGGGAAGCCCTTTCGGGGCGGTTGACGAGGGTATAACCGAGTTCGTAGAGGGCCTTGTCGAGCAGGAAGGAGCGAAGAAGGATTTCCAGGTCGCTCCGGTCCGTCGGCACGAGCGGGCTCTTGCCCATTCGTGCCAGGTACCCTGCAAGATAACGGCAGCTTACGTGGTAATAACAGGCATTGGCCCATGGTTCCATAAGGGGGATGTCTCCGGGATGCGCGGTCCCATGCCGGGCAAGGGCGGCAAGGGTAGCGTTGTGGAAGGAACGGATCATTCCCGCCACATCCCTCAGGGGCGAGCGCTTGATGCGGCGCTCGCCGGGGGTCCGGTCGGGCTCCCCCTCAAAGTCGATGATCATGAAATCCTTGCCGGTGAAGAGCACTTTCTCCAGCTTCAGGTTTCCGTGGATGCGGGTCTTCATTGCCTCGATCCGCCGGCCGATGATAAGGGCCTGGCGGGAGAGTATCTCCTTCTCTGCGGCCAGGACCCGGTCGGCCAGTTCCTGGTCGCCATCCGGCAGGAGCTTCCGCTGCTGTGCCAGAAGCTGGAGGCTGCGGCGGGCCTGGTTTCGCATGGACTGGTAGGCGGAACGCTGGTAGAGGGTCGAATACTCTTCCGTCCGCCATGCCGCATCGTTTCCTCCGGTTGCCATGGCAAGGTGAAGCTCTGCGGTCCTGGTGCCGAGAAGAGATGCCATTTCCAGGTAGAAGCCCCCGATGAGGTCGGCAATCGTTTCCGGAACCGTGCAGGCGCTGCCGTCGATGAAGTTCGTGAATCGCCCCGGGGGCGGGGGGAGTTCGCTGCGGCGTGAAAGTATCCGGTCGAAGTACTGATACAGCAGGTGGAGCGAGAGCCGCCACCCGTCCCCCTGGTTCGGGACATAGCCCTGGAGAAGGGCAATGGTGCAAGGGTCCGAGCCGTGGCGCCGCAGTTCCAGGCTCCCCTTGAAGGGGGCAACGTTGGGGTAGCGGGAATTCGCCGTGAGGAATCGTGCTGTTTCAACTTCAGAGTTGATGCCCGGTTCTACCTTGCGGTAGAGCTTGATGACATGGCGGTCTCCGTAGATGATGATGCTGTTGCTCTGCTCCGCCTTGGGGATCTCGGAGATGAGGTGCTCCTGTTCCTCCAAGTCTTCGGTGCGCCCCCCTCCTGCATGAACGGGGGCCACAATACTGTCTCTATTGCCGTGAAGATGACGCCGTCCGAGGGCAAGGGCGAGGAGCGCCTCCCTGAATTCCCGGTCGTAGACCGCATCGCAGAGTATCCCCTCTTCTTCTCCCACGCAAAGGGTTGCCACGGCCGCCCGGGGTGATTCGGCTGCGACCCTTTTCGCACCGGCTCCCGTGAGCAGCGCAAGGGGAATCATGTAGGTTTCCGGCGCCCCTTCCTGGTAGCGGACCTCCAGAAAGAAGATCGGAAACACTTTCTCTTTCCGGCGCAGGAGCACGGTGTCCCGCAATCCGTAGCCGATAATGGCACGGCCCTTCCCCCGGAACCAGGCGCTGCGGTTGAGGTATCCGGTGGCAACCCGCTCCAGGTGGGTGTCTCCCCGGCTTTGCCGGAGGCTTTCCCACCAGGGGAGCCCGCCGTGGATTTTGATGCGGGGCAGTTCCCCCTCTGCTGCCAGCGGTATCTCCTTGCGGCGCAGGAGGAACCAGAAATGATCGTGGGGGCCCAGGGTCAGGGGGTAGGGGGACTCCCGGATTACCGGCAAACGGTTGCGGCTGAAGAGATCTTCGGGAGGTATCCCGGCGAATTCCTTAAGGTCGAGGCTTGCGGCCTGGACGAAACGGGAGAGGTTGGCCACCACGAGAATCACTTCGTCGTCGAGCCGCCGGAGAAAGGCGAGAACTTTGTGGTTGGCCGGGTAGAGCATTTCGAGGCTCCCGCAACTGAAAGCCCTGAAGCGCCGCCGCACGGCGATGATGCGCCGCATCCACCAGAGCAGCGACGTGGGGTTGCGCTCCTGGATATCCACGTTCACCGCTTCGTAGTGGTATTCGGGGTCGATGATGACCGGCAGGAAAAGCCGCTGGGGGTTGGCGGAGGAGAAGCCGGCGTTGCGGTCGGGGCTCCACTGCATGGGGGTGCGGACACCGTTGCGGTCCCCCAGATAGTAGTTGTCCCCCATGCCGATCTCGTCGCCGTAGTAGATGATGGGGGTGCCGGGGAGCGAGAAGAGCAGGGCGTTCATCAGTTCGATTTTCCGCCTGTCCCGTCCCAGCAGCGGCGCGAGGCGGCGCCTGATTCCCAGATTGATTCGCGCCTTCGGGTCGGCGGCATAGACCCGGTACATGTAGTCCCGCTCTTCGTCGGTTACCATTTCCAGGGTCAGCTCATCGTGGTTGCGCAGGAAGATGGCCCACTGGCATCCTTCGGGTATGGAAGGGGTCTGGTCGATGATATCCACCACGGGGAAACGGTCTTCCATCTCGATGGCCATGTACATGCGGGGCATGAGGGGAAAGTGGAAGAGCATATTGCATTCGTCCCCTTCCCCGAAGTAGGCGATGGCGTCCTCGGGCCACTGGTTGGCCTCACCCAGGAGCATTCGGCCGGGGAAGGAGGCGTCCACGTGGGCCCGGAGCTTTTTCAGGAAGGCGTGGGTTTCGGGGAGATTCTCGCAGTTGGTCCCCTCGCGCTCGAAAAGGTAGGGGACTGCGTCCAGTCGCACGCCGTCCACCCCCATCCGGAGCCAGTAATCGATTACGCGGAACATTTCCGCCTGAACCTTGGGGTTGTCGTAATTGAGATCCGGCTGGTGAGCGTAGAAACGGTGCCAGTAGTAGGCCTTGGCCACCGGGTCCCAGCTCCAGTTGGATGTCTCGAAGTCCTGAAAGATGATGCGGGTCTCCCGGTACCGTTCCGGGGTATCGCTCCAGACGTAATAATCGCGGTGCGCTGAGCCCGGTTTTGCCCGTCGCGCCCGCTGAAACCAGGGATGCTGGTCGGAAGTGTGGTTCAGGACCAGTTCGGTGATAACTCTTATGCGGCGGGCGTGCGCCGCCCGGAGGAACTCACGGAACTCCCGCAGCGAATTGTAGCTGGGGTTCACGCTGTAGTAGTCGGCGATGTCGTAGCCGTCGTCACGGAGTGGTGACGGGTAGAAGGGAAGAATCCAGATGGCATTAATCCCCAGGGACTGGAGATAGTCGAGCCTTTCCATGAGGCCGCGGAAGTCCCCCATCCCATCGCCGTCGGAATCCGCAAAGGCCTTCACGTGGAGCTGGTAGATGACGGCGTCGCGGTACCAGTGGGGATTGTCGTCCAAAAACGGTGCTCTGCGAGGCATGGATATCTCCTTTTCTTACTCTTCTTCAACCGTCTCCAGGAGCGCGACGGGAAAATCGGCAAGTACTGCGGCGAGGGGAAATGATGTCTGTCCCTCCCACAGTGACGTTGCGAGCCGTTCGCCGGTGATGACATTGCGGTAGCTGCGGCCGGTGCTCTCGAAAGGGATGACAAGCCTGGTGTCCTTCCAGACGTCCGCACCGAGGGGCAGACCCCCGGTCTGGGCCCCCAGTCGCGTAAAGAAGCGGGGGGCAACGGCAATGAGCGTTTTTCCGTCATCGTAGCGCTCAAAGGCACAGACGTTGTCGCTCTGTTGGCCGTGAACTTCAAGGGGGAGATATTTGCCGAGTTCGAAAACCGCGCGGTGCGCCCGGCGATGGGAGAGGAGCTTCCAGACCAGGAAGAGCTTCACTTTGCCGTCATTCATGGTTTCCAGAAGTTCCCGGGCCAGTGCCCTGGGTCCCCGCTCCAGTTCCGCCGCTTGCAGTTCCTTCAGCATGGCTGCCCGAATCTCGAAGTCCACCGGGCGCCGATTGTCGGGATCAACGAGGCTGAAGTCCCAGAGTTCGGTTCCTTGATAGAAGTCAGGGATGCCCGGCGAGGCTGCCTTGAGCAGGGTCTGGGAGAGAGAGTTTAACATGCCGCAACGGATTATGCCTGGAATCGTCCGGCGCAGGTCGGCGAGAAAACCGTTGGAGGGGACGTCCCGCAGGATGGTTTCGACAAAGTGGAGCGCCGCTTCTTCGTGAAGGGCATCAGGGTTGATCCAGCTCGTGTTGACTTTCGCTTCCCGCATCGCCTTGAGGGCGTATTCCTTGAGCCGTTCCACGAAAGGCCGTTGTACCGGGCCCAGGGGATCATGCGCCGGCCAGGTGCCGATAATGGTCTGGTACATGAGGTACTCTTCATTGCGGTCCGGCACCCTGACTCCATGGACAGCAACCTTGCGGCCCCGGTTCATGCGGCTCCAGCGTCTCAGGCAGTCGTGCCAGAATGAAGGTTCCTCCGAGAGGACGCAGATTCGGGCGCGGACGTCCTCGCTCCGTTTGGTGTCGTGGGTGGAGGTGGTCAGCATGGCAGTGGGGTTGTTCTTGGTCCGCTCGATGTTTTGGCCGTGAAACGCCTCCAGGGGGATGCCGAACCGCTCGGGAGTTCCCCCCACCTCGTTGAGGGAGACGAGCCGGTTGTAAACGTAGAAGGCGGTGTCTTCCAGCCCTTTGGCCATGACCGGCCCGGTGAGCTGCTGGAACTTCATGACGAAATCGATCCACTGCTCCTGCTCCTCCCTGCCGGTGCTGTCGTGGAACCGGAGCAGGAGCACATCCTCAATGAAGGTGAAGATCGATTCGCTCATAGCCGGATTGCGCCGCTTGGCCTTGGCCACTGCATATTCGATGTACTGGCGGTCACGGTCGGCTACCTTGCGGGTCGCCGTGTAGGTTCGATAAACGGGGAAATGGGCGATTACTTCCGTCAGGGCCTTGATGAGGCTTCCCAGAGTGAAATCGCGGGTGTGGCGGTTGCTTTCCGACAGGGTGTTGAGGTAATGGCCAAGGGTGTTTATCTCGCCACCCATGGAGAACCGCATCACTTGTTTCTTCTTCTGGTAGGCAATTTCGGCGAAGTTGGGACGCTCCTGGATGAACCGTGCGTAGATGCCGTCGAACTCACGGCTGTTGCCGGTGTCCACCAGGAGGCCGGTCACGGCGTTGGCAAATTCGTACCCCGTTGTGCCGTAAACCCGCCAGTCCTCGGGAAGCCGCTCGCTTTTGCCGAGGATTTTTTCGCAAATGATATAGAAAGGCTTGGACTGGGGAGAGACCGATATCATTTCGTCGTAGAGTTCAAGGATCCCCTCGGCGAATCCCTTCTCGTTATCCGGGGCTTCCTGTTCGCCGGCGGCGGCAGGCAGCAAGGCAAGACGGGTCTGGAGGAAGCAGGCCCGCTGGAGCCGCCTGAAATAGTCGGTGGGGTCATAGAGTCCGTCGGCGTGATCGATGCGAAGCCCGGTTACCTTCCCTTCGCGCACCAGTTCCAGAAGCAGCCGGTGGGTCTCCTCGAAGACCTGGTGGTTCTCCATCCGGATTGCGCCCAGTTCGTTGATGTCGAAAAAACGGCGATAGTTGATTTCATCGGTGGCGGTGCGCCAGTGGGCAAGACGGTAGACCTGGTTCCGCAGCAGCCCGTCCAGCAGATCGAAGCTGCGGGGATTACCCTTCTCGCCGTTGAATATCCGGACGTTTTCATTAATGAATTCCTTGATGGCCCAATTGTCGCGGCACAGCTTCCAGAGCCGCTGCTTGATCACCTCTTTTTCACGGTAGCGCTCCTGCACCAATGCCGGATCGCGCTCGGTGTAGAAGGGGAGGTGGGAGATGGCCGTGACGATGCTCAGGAGTTCTTGATGCCCTTCGTGATCGGGGGGAAGGAGGCGGCCCAGTTCGGAAAGGCGGAGGGTGAGAATGGGGGAGTAGGTCTTGGGGATGATGGGGAAACGGTGCCCATAGTAATGTATGAAAAATGCCCCGTCTTCAAACGTGAGGACGAGTTCCCCGTTTTCGAGAACTGTCCCGTACTGATCCCCGAGAACCGGGATGAGAACCTTGTCGGTCAGCTCTTTCTTGACCGGCGACCAGTCCACGTCAAAAAAATTCCCATGGATGGAACTGGGGCCGTTCTCCAAGAGGTCGAGCCAGCGCGGGTTCCCGCCCCCCTCAATGCACATGTGGTTCGGGACAAAATCGAGAATCTGCCCCATGCCGTGGCGCCTGAGGGTTTCGCAGTAGGAGTCGAAATCTTCACTGCTGCCGATTTCAGGATTCAACAGGTTGTGGTCGACGATGTCGTAGCCGTGCATACTCCCCGCCCGTGCCTTGAAGAAGGGGGAAGCGTAGACGTCGCTCACTCCCAGGGCGTCAAGATAGGGAACGATGCGCTCTGCGTCCTGGAAACGGAAGGCTGCGTTGAATTGCAGCCGGTATGTTGCTGCCGGTATTCTGGCATTGGCTAGGGTTGTTTGATCCATGGAATACTCCAACTAAAGTCCCTGACTATTATCCTCTGCCGTAAAGCGTTACGCTGAATGGCATAAGGGTGAGGTTCGGGCCATCGTCTCCTGGGCGGACGAGTTCTGGAGAGGCGCTTCCCTGCCCCCCCCAGTCTTTATCTGCAGAGTCCAGGAGCCGGATGCATTCGCCGTGATGGAAGGGGAGACGGATGGCGCGGGGCGTGCAGCCAAAGGCAAAGAGAGCGATGAGCTCTTTCTCCCCATGGCGATAGCAAAGGGCAATGACTTCATCCGCTTCAAGCCCGGCAACCTCAATCCTATCCCTCTCGGGGGCGCGCAACTGCGGGAGCTCCCGGCGCAGCCGGATCAATTCCCGGTAAAAGGCGTAGATGAACCTGTGCCACCCATGGCGGCGGCGTTCCGGATCTATCCTTGCGGTGATGAAGGTTTCTTCCGCCTGTGGATCGGGAACTTCACCGTGTACTTCAAAGGATGCGAATTCCGTGCGCCTTCCCTGCCGCACCGCCGCTGCCAATTCCGGGTCGCCGTGGCTGGTGAAGTAGGGGAATGGAGCCGTTTCGCCGTATTCCTCCCCCATGAAGATGAGAGGGAGGTAGGGGGAAAGGATGACCGCCGCGGCAGCCAGCTTGAGCTGCTCCAGGGAAAGGCGGGAGGATGGGCGGTCCCCCAGTGCGCGGTTTCCTACCTGATCGTGGTTTTGGGAGAAAACCACCAGCCGCCGGGGAGGCAGGTCTGCCGAAGAACTCCCGTGGCGGCGCCGGTGGTGACGGGAGTATTCACCCGAGTATACGAAACCTTCCCGGAAGGCCTTCTCCAGTTGGCGAAAGGTGCCGAAATCAACGAAATACCCGCAACGTTCCCCCGTTAGGTACGTCATGAGCCCGTGGTGGAAATCGTCGCACCACTGGGCGTGGAGGCCGTGCCCCCCCGATTCCGCCGGCGTGATGGTTCGTACGTCGTTCAGTTCGCTTTCTGCAATAACGTGCACATTTCTTCCGAGACGCCGCGCCAGGGAGTTGACTGCCTGGGTGATGTCCCGCAGGATGTGGCGGGCGCTGAAATCGTAGATGCCGTGGATGGCGTCGATGCGCAGGCCGTCCATGTGGTATTCGCTTACCCAGTGGAGGGCGTTGGCGATAATGTAGTGTCGCACCCCGTCGCTTAGGGGGCCGTCGAAGTTGACTGCATCGCCCCACGGAGTGCGGTAGCGGTTGGTAAAGTAAGGGGCAAAGGAGTGAAGATAGTTTCCCTCGGGGCCCAGATGGTTGTAAACCACGTCGAGAATCACGGCCAGCCCGTGGCAGTGGCAGGAGTCCACCAGCGCCTTGAGCCCGGCTGCGCCTCCATAGGCATGGTGCGGGGCAAAGGGGAATACGCCGTCATACCCCCAGTTGCGCCGGCCGGGGAACTCCACCACCGGCATCAGCTCCAGGGCGGTTACCCCCAGCTCGTACAGGTAGTCGAGCCGTTCCATTACCCCTCTAAAGGTTCCGGCCGGGGTGAAGGTCCCCACGTGTAGCTCACAGGTAATGAGCTTCTCCAGCTTCACCCCCCGCCATCCGCCATCACTCCAGGCAAAGTCCGGATCAACCACCTGCGAGGGGCCGTGGACCCCCTCGGGCTGGCACCGTGACGCCGGGTCTGGACGCCGCAGCGAGCCATCAACCAGGTACCAGTAGCGGTCTCCGGCGACCATGCCCCCGATGGTTCCCTGAAAGTACTCGCCGGCACGGGAGAGGGGGGACGGTTCCTCCCCCCCGTTTCCGCAGCGGACAACAGCCACGGAAGAGGCCAGAGGCGCCCAAACCCTGAAGCGTACCCCTTCGGCAACCGGCGTCGCCCCGATGTCCAGGTGCCATTCGGTCATTTCTCAACCCTTCCGGTTGGCGGGGAAATTTCCATTTCTCCGGCAGCCTCTCTGGATCGGAAAGAGGATTCCATTATTTCTCCGGCGCTCCCTCCCCGGTGATATCCGATTGCAGGCGACCGATCTTAAGGTTGTACTCATCCATCTGCCGCCGAAGGTCTGCAAGTTCGCGCCTGCGGGTAAAACGCCGGGGGAGGGCGGCCAGATACATGGTGAGCGCGCCGGCAGCGAACGTCATGAGCAACACGACCACAAGAGCCCCTTCGAAGTACCAGCCAAGGAACTGCACATGGACCGCCTGCGAATTCTGCACGGAGAAGGTGACTACCAGGGCGGTAAGGACTATGGCGAAGAAAAGTGCAAGTTTCATTGGTCCTCCTTGTTCCCGGCGGGGGGTTCCGGAAATGGGCCGAGGGCTCTCCGGTTCTGCCGGTTGAGGTAAAAGATTAACAGGGAATCGGCCGGCGTGCAAAAAAATGCCGGTATCTGCGCTGTTATGTCCAGCTTAAATCCGCTGCTGACAAGGGTTTATGGCTGGCTGGCTTCCCTCCGGCCTTGACAATGGAAGGTTTGTAACGTAGGGTAACCCATCCGCGCAACGGTGTCGGTCAGGGGATTTCTGAGGGCTGCAAGTGCCGGAAAGTCAGCGAGTTAACCATGAAAACCGACTACTCAAGACGGTCACCTTCGAGTTCTATAAACTATGAAAGATTGGAAAACGATCAAAATGCATTCAAGGCCTTATTTCGCGGAAAAGCTCGCGCATTGGGGCTTTGACGTCTCTCCACCCCGATAGGCTCTCTCCTCTTATAATTATCTCCGACAAAAAACCAGCATTCCCGGTTTGCAAGCGAACAATAGCTCTGAAGTTCGTCAAACTGTCAGCACTTACACCCATTGCACGGATAATTACAGGCAGTTGGCGCTGAGGTCGATCTTTACTGGATCGGCTCTGTTTACCCTGCAATACCATTTTCCCACATAGACTCCCCAGGCACTTGCGTAAATGTCTCCAATGCCAACCTGCACGACGGGTTCGACAAGGGGGGACGAATATAAGGTGAATCTGCATTGATCTGTTATGGGTGAACTAACGGTACAGGCAGTGCTATGAAGAGGACATATTCGATGAAGAAATTATTTCTTTTATTATGTGTGGTGACCATTGCCATTGTTGCCGTCACCATGATGAAAAGGGAACCTGTCTCTGACGGTAGCATTAACACTAAGGTTCTTCAGCAGAAGAAGAAATTTCCGAATGTGATAGATGGCCGCATCAAGAAGGGCGAGAACCTTTTTGTCATATTCAAAAATTATGGTCTGAGCCACTGCTGTCCCATAGCCTCTAAAGCAGTGCCAGCTGTGGGTTTGGGGTAATTT
>CAZBEB010000028.1:0-34456 GCA_964490805.1 uncultured Geobacter sp. | reverse complement strand
TCTCGCTGTATGTCAACATCTTTTTTTGCCCGAGAGCTTTTTTCTTCTCGCTCGCCCCCGTCCCCGTTCAAAGGAAACGTGTTTATAACAAACCTTACCTTGTCGGTCAACAGAAATAAAATTAGAACTAATTTATTTTTATTTTAGCAAAGCGCCGTTTGCCGAACTGCACAATATACTCACCTGATCCAATAAGTTCGAAAGCCTCATCGGAGACTTTCTCGCCATTTACTTTAACGCCACCTTGCTGAATGGCACGTCGGCCTTCGCTATTTGACTTTACAAGTCCTGCCTCGGACAACACCCGGCACATAAGCATCTTGCCGCCGTCAGCGGACAATACTATTTCAGGCATGTCATCCGGAGCCTGGTTGTCACGGAACCTTTTAACAAAATTCTCTTCAGCTGCCTCAGCGGCATGACGACTGTGATAGCGGGCAACAATTTCACGACCAAGCTGTTTCTTGGCTTCCATGGGGTGAACTTCACCACGCCGTATGGCAACTTTGAGATCATCTATATCTGCCAGCGTCAGGTCGCTCAGCAACTCGTAGTAACGGAACATGAGTTCATCAGAGATGGACATCACTTTTCCAAATATTTCATCGGCTGATTCATTGATACCGATATAGTTGCCCAAGGACTTGCTCATTTTATTCACGCCGTCCAAACCCTCAAGAAGTGGCATGGTAATGACGCTCTGAGGTGCCTGTTTCCACTCCCGTTGCAACTCGCGGCCAACAAGGAGATTGAATTTCTGGTCTGTGCCGCCAATCTCCACGTCGGCCTTAAGGGCCACAGAGTCGTAACCTTGAATAAGAGGGTAAAGGAACTCATGAATACTTATTGGCAGTTGGTTGGCGAACCGCTTACCAAAGTCATCTCGCTCAAGCATCCTCGCAACCGTAGACTTGGCGGCAAGGCCAATCATATCGGACGCTGTCATCTTGCTCAGCCACTCAGAGTTGAAAACAACCCGTGTCCTGTCTTTATCAAGTATCTTGAATACCTGCTCTTTATATGTCTCGGCATTTTTCAGGACGTCTTCACGAGTTAGCGCCTTGCGCGTTTCTGACTTTCCTGTAGGGTCACCGATCATGCCGGTAAAGTCGCCTATAAGAAAACATATTTCATGCCCAAGCTGCTGAAACTGCCGCAGTTTATGCAAGAGAACCGTATGGCCGAGGTGAAGATCAGGCGCCGTTGGGTCAAAACCGGCTTTAATCCGCAAGGGGACTCCCGTACTCAGGGATTTGCCGATTTTCTCCTCCAGTTCTTTCTCAAGGAGTATTTCTGTCGCACCGCGCTTGATAATCTCCATTTGCTCTGCTACCGACATGAAAACCTCTCCCTCCCCACTAACAAGCAAGTGAAATACGTTCTATCGAAACAGCGGAACCACTCACCTCATCTATGGCAATTACAACGCCATTGAGACGAATGTCCTTCTTGGCAACTTCAAAGCGCACCGGCATCTGTGTCAGGAATCGTCCCACAGCCAACTCCTTTTTTACACCGATTACTGAATCAAAACTTCCTGTCATCCCAGCATCGGTAATATAGGCTGTCCCACCGGGAAGAATCCGCTCATCGGCTGTCTGCACGTGAGTATGGGTACCCACAACAGCACTAACTCTTCCATCCAGGTGCCAGCCCAAGGCAACCTTCTCGGAAGTGGCTTCAGCGTGAAAGTCCACAAATACGATATTTGTTTGCCCTTTCAGTTGCTCAATCTCTTTATCGGCAGTGCGGAAGGGACAGTCAAGACTGTTCATGAAAACCCTTCCTTCAAGATTGAGGATACCGATACTGACCCCTCCTGCCGTCCTCACAACGGTGCTGCCTCGCCCCTTTGTCCCCGGGGGATAGTTGGCTGGCCGCACAAGACGGTCTTCCCGCTGAATGAACTGATAGGATTCTTTTTTGTCCCAGACGTGATTCCCACTCGTCAATACATCTATTCCGAGCGAATAAAGCTCCATTGCCTTATCTTCGGTAATGCCGAAGCCACCCGCGGCATTTTCACCATTGGCAACAACCAGATCAATCCTGTAGCGGTCAATGAGGCGATGGAGATCACGAGCAACGGCTTCACGGCCTGGAGCACCAACGATATCGCCGATAAAGAGAATCTTAACGGGCATACTCTATTGCCCGCGTTTCCCTGATTACATTTACCTTTATCTGCCCTGGATAGGTCATTTCTGCTTCAATTTTCTTTGCTATATCCTTCGCAAGGACTACCGCTCTTTCATCCGTAACTTCGTCACTGGAGACCATAACCCTTATTTCGCGCCCGGCCTGGATAGCAAATGAGTTATTGACGCCGGTAAACGATGTGGCAATTCGCTCCAGATCATCAAGGCGTTTAACATACGTTTCCATCATCTCACGCCTGGCACCGGGACGCGCACCGGACAGGGCATCGGCGGCCTGGACGAGGACGGCCAGAACAGTATTGGGTTTCTCATCCTCATGATGGGCCATGATGGCATGAACAATTTTGGGAGATTCACCATATTTTCGGGCAAGATCAGCACCAATAACCGCATGGGACCCCTCAACTTCATGATCGACAGCTTTACCGAGGTCATGAAGAAGACCGGCCCGCTTAGCCTGTTTCACGTTGATACCGAGTTCTGAAGCCATGATTCCGCAGAGGAAAGCGACCTCCAGCGAGTGCTGGTAAACGTTCTGGCTATACGAGGTACGGTACCTGAGACGTCCGATAAGCTTCAGCACTTCCGGATGAATGCCATGAACTCCCAAGTCGAAAGCAGCCTGGTCTCCCGCTTCCTTAATGGTCTGCTCAACCTCTTCCTCAGCCTTCGAAACAACCTCTTCGATGCGGCCCGGGTGAATACGGCCATCGGTAATGAGTTTTTCCAGGGCTATTTTCGCCACTTCGCGACGAACCGGGTTAAATCCGGAAAGAATTACCGCCTCTGGAGTGTCGTCAATAATAAGGTCAATACCGGTAGCCGCCTCAAGCGCCCTGATATTTCTGCCTTCGCGGCCAATTATCCGCCCCTTCATCTCATCGGAAGGGAGGGCAACAACTGATACAGAGCGCTCTGCAACGTATTCGCCTGCATACCGCTGAATTGCCAGGGCGATAATTTCCTTGGATTTTTTGTCTGCCGTTTCGCGGGCTTCCTCTTCGATGACTTTGATCCGCTTGGCGGCATCGAGTTTGGCCTCGCTCTCCATGGTGTCCATGAGGATTTTTTTGGCATCACCGGAAGACAGGCCGGAAATAGTCTCCAACTTCTCCCGCTGTTCAGCTATTAGGCTGTCGAGTTTCTCTTCTTTCTGGGCAAGCCCTTGCTCCCGGCTTTGGAGCAACTGATCCTTTTTCACTTGGTCCGCATCACGTTGATCAAAAAGGTTCATCTTCTTGTCAAGATTTTCTTCCTTCTGCTGAAGGCGTTTCTCCAGCGCCTGGAGGTCTTTACGCTTTTCCTTTGCTTCACGTTCTGCTTCTGCCTTGGCCTGGTAGACCTCATCTTTTGCCTTAAGTTCCGCTTCCTTGGTTATTGTTTCTGCTTCGCGCTTAGCGTCTTCGACAATTTTTGACGCAAGGTCTTCAGCCTTGTTAACGAGAGTGTCCGAAAGCCGCTTTCGAAGCACGTTCCCGAGAAAGTAACCAAGCCCGCCGGCTGCCAGGATAAGAAAAATGGCGATTTCTATCTTCAAATTCTTATACCTCCTTTGATCTATTGATAACCGCGAAGATTAAGAACCCTCTTCTCGGTAATGATGGTATCGACTGCTACATCGTGAGGTTCTGCGACAATTTCATCAACCAGCTGAAAATCGTAGCAGAACCCGACAAGTTTACCGCTGCCTTCAAGCGCATGCAGCGCCCTGTCGTAATATCCTTTTCCAAACCCCACCCTTTTCCCGAGCCGGTCAAAGGCAACTCCAGGGATTACTATGAGGTCGGCCTCATCGGGTGAGTAGGCCGCACCGCTACGGCATGGCTCGCTTATTCCGAAAGCTCCCCTGGTCATATCATGAGGACCAGCAACACTGATAAAACTAAGCTGATCCCCACAGACAACCGGGAAAAGGACGATCTTGCCTTCCCTCAGGGCAGCCATCATGACAGTCTGCGTCTCCACCTCACCATGTACCGGCGAATAGAGGGCAATGATGCGCGCCTTTGCAAAGAAGGGCATTGCCATGAATGACTGCTGAATAATATCCCCGGAAACTTTTCTTTCCTCAGCAGACAACTCTCGGCGCTGCGTAAGCATGAATTGCCGCAGCGTTCTCTTTGGCATGCAAGCCTTTCAGAACAGCATAAATAAGAAAAAAATAATTAAAACAGGCAGGACGGAATTCGTCCGTGGATCGGGGTCTCCGGCAGGAGAGCGAGGCAGGAAAGAGTGACCAGCAAACAGAGGCGGGTGATGCTTCTCGGGTAAATAGATTGTGGCGTGTGGCTACGGTATTACGGCGATCGTACTTACCCTTTCGGCAACGGATGAACTTCTGCAGCTGCTATCAGTAAAACAGGAGTGCCTTGCAACATGCTAGCGTCAAAGCCTTTTCTGCTGTAACTGATCAAACTTTCAGGACCAACCGGACAACTACTATAATAAAATCTCCGTTCAGGAGACCGCGAAACCCAAGCGATTGCAACAGAGCATTTCAAGGCAAGGTGTTGTCAATACGCTGAATGAGATGCTGAATGCCTGCGTTGCCCAAATGTTTGTACTCATCAAGCTCCCGTGAAAGAGAGAGGCATGATTCGGCCAAATTCATGAGCGCTATAATCACAGGCACATTGGGATCACCGACTACAGGCACCGATGCCTGGGCCTCAGCAATCGTGCGATTAACCAGCGCTTCGACTTCCCGGACATGTTCGGGAGAGGCCGCGCTCTTAACGGTAATCTCCTTACCAAGCACACTGATGCGGTGCGAAGCCTTCACGGACGTCAAACCCCTTCGAGCTTCCTCAGGATGCCGTCAACCTTGGTCTTCACAGCATCACGCTCATTCAGAAGCCGGCTGTTTTCCTCTCGGAGCGCATTATTTTCCTGTTTCAAGGAAATATACCTTTCAACAAGAGTTTCAACACGCTGTTCAAGGCTGGCAAGCAGTTCAGTGTCCATTGTGGGGATACCTTTTTTGGGATGAAATAGTATTGCAGAGTACCCGCGAAGTCAAGGCAATTATTGGAAGAGAGCCTCCACGAACTCGGTCGGATCGAAGTCGCGCAGGTCTTCTACCCCCTCGCCGACGCCAATATATCTGATAGGAATCCGGAACTCATTACAGATAGCGGCGACAATTCCTCCCTTAGCGGTTCCGTCCAGCTTTGTCAGGGCGATGCCGGTAACGTGGGCCGCTTCCTTGAAAAGCTTGGCCTGGGAAATGGCATTCTGGCCCGTAGCGGCATCAAGGACGAGAAGCGTTTCATGGGGAGCGCCCGGGAGTTCGCGTCCCATGATACGGTAGACTTTTTTTAGCTCCTCCATCAGATTGACCTTGGTATGAAGCCGTCCCGCCGTATCCACGATGAGAACATCAGCATTGCGCGCCACCGCGGCTTTGATACCATCGTACACCACGGCCGACGGGTCGGCTCCCTCCTTATGGCGAACCACATCACAGCCTACCCGCTCACCCCATATCTCAAGCTGTTCGGCGGCCGCGGCCCGGAACGTGTCTCCGGCGGCCAATATGACTTTTTTGCCCTCCCGGGAGAAGCGAGCGGCAAGCTTGCCGATCGTGGTCGTCTTACCGACACCGTTGACACCGATGACCATGATGACAAAAGGAGAAGCTGAATCTACCGCCATAGGCGGCGCCGCATTGTTCAACCTCTTGAATATTTCCTCCTTGAGGGTTTCACGCAGGGCGGCTCCGTCTTTAAGCTCGTTGCGCGATAGACGCTCCTCAAGGGTGCGGATAAGTTCCACTGTGGTCTGGACACCGATGTCAGCCGTAATGAGGATCTCCTCAAGCTCTTCCAGCGTGTCGGCATCGATCTCCTTCTTGCCGAGGACAAGCCGGTCGATCTTTCCCACGAAACTGTCACGGGTCTTACTGAGCCCCTGGCGCAAACGCTCGAACAGGCCGGGTTTTCGCTCCCGGGTTGCCTCGTCGCTATCAGGTAGGGCCGGCGCGGCCTCTTCCAGTGCGGGAGACGACACCTCTTCAGGGTTTTCATCTCCGGTGATTTTTTTCCACAGGCCCTTAAAGAACCCTTTCCCTTCCTCCGCCATATCAATAAATCTCCTTCACAAGAATATCCCTTACCTGCCTGAACCTGACCATGGCGCGGCCGGGAATCGCATCGCGCCCGAGGGTTAACAGCAGGCTGTAGTCATCGCCTACGGCCGCAAGGACAACGCGCTGACCGGCCATGGTAATGATCGTCTCGCTTACCGGATCGCCGGGAATACGGCCGTGTAAATCTTTTATCCTGTTCAGGATGATTCCCATATGAGCCGCCATTATTTTAAGATCATAGTCATCCATGGTGGCAACGCAATCTACTGCCTCACCCTCCCAGTCGGCGAGGATTGCACCGGTGGCCCCGGGAACGGATTGGACAAGATCAGTCAGAATATTTTTAAACGACACCGTTCGATCTCCTCTAATTCAGTTTAACGGAGACAATCTTCGACACCCCCGGCTCTTCCATGGTAACGCCGTAAAGGGTGTCGGCAACCGCCATGGTTGCCTTATTGTGAGTAATGATGATGAACTGGGATATTTCGCTCATCTCCCGCACCATGTCATTGAATCGGCCGATGTTGGCATCGTCCAGGGGAGCGTCCACCTCGTCGAGAAGGCAGAAGGGGGAAGGCTTGATGAGGAAGATGGAAAAGACGAGCGCCACGGCCGTAAGGGCTTTCTCCCCACCGGAAAGGAGGGTTACGTTCTGGAGTTTCTTTCCGGGCGGCTGGACAATTATGTCGATGCCGGTCTCCAAAAGGTCTTCTTCATTAGTGAGCCTCAATTCGGCGCGCCCGCCGCAGAACAGGCGGGGGAAAACCTCCATGAATTTTTCGTTCACCAGATTGAATGTTTCGAGGAAACGCTTCCGCGTCGTACGATTGATTCTCTGAATCGCCTGCTGAAGCGAGTGGAGCGATTCCTCAAGATCGGCTTTCTGGCCCGAAAGAAAGGTGGAACGCTCGTCCAGTTCCCGGTACTCCTCGATTGCAGTCAGGTTCACCTCTCCCATCTCGTCGATGAGGCGGGTCAACTCAGCCTGTCGTTCGGCAACAGCCTCCTCTTCGAGGGTTTGCCCGGCGTACTCCGGCAGCAGGGGCTGCATCTCCAGCCGGTATTTCTCCATGAGCGACGTGACCAAGTGATTGAGTTCCATGGTCTGTTCCGACAGTTTGAGCCGATCTGCGGCAACCGCGTTTTTTGCCTGCTCGGCAAGGGTACGAAGCTCACGGATAGCGCCTTCTTCGCCCCGAAGCGTCTCAGTCAGGCCATCGAACTCACCCTTAAGGGCCAGGCTGGATTCTTCGGCTGCAGCGTGGCGAGCGAGGAGAGCTTTGAGCTCGTTCTCCCCTTCGGCAAGGAGAGCGACGAGCCGCTCCCTCTCCAGGCGGCAACGCTCCTGTTCGTCACGGTGTCCGGCGCTCCGTCCCTGAAGGTCGGCGATGAGTTCTTCGGTCTGCTTCAATGCCCTTCCGGCCGCTTCTTTCTTCTCCCGGAGCTGGGCTCCCCTGACCTTGAGGCTGGTGACCGATTCGCGAGCCGCATCAATTTCCCGTTTTCTGACAATGAGAGTCTCCTGGCAGCGTTCCAGTTCCGCCTCCAACAGCCCCTTTTTCTCCTCACGGGCAATCCTGTGGCGATCAGCGTCGGCAATCTCGCTTTCGAGGGACTCGCGCTCCTCGCAGAGCTGGTCGTTCTCCATGCCGGCAACCGAGATCCGCTCCTCGATCCTCTGCACCTCTTCCTTTGCCCGCAGAAGATCCTTTTCGGAATTTACAAGCTGAATGTCGGTCTGATGGAGTTTCTGACGCACATCCCGAAGCTCTTCCTCAATGTCGCCCCTTTCCCGGCGGGCCTGATCACGGGATGCCTCGAGATCACGAACCACTGCTGACAGATGTTCAACTTCGCCGGTAAGTTCACGAATCTCCCGCTTTTTGTGGACGAGCCCCGCCCCCGTTCCCTCTCCCGAGCCACCGCCCACTACCCCTCCACCAAATGCCACATCGCCTTCTGAAGTTACGAAAGTGCCATGGGGATACTGTCGCGAAAGGATACTGGCAGTCTCAAGATCGCTGACAAGATACGCATCCGACAGCAGAGGTACTACAACGCCCTCATGATCGGCAGCAATGGTAACTCGGGACAGGAGCGGGACGGCCCCCTCCGGGGCGGGTCTGTTGCCAGGAGGGGCAGGATTCCCCGCCACCAAGGCGCAGCGGCCGCCACCACTCTCCCGGAGAAAGGCAACAGCGTTCATGGCATCTGCCGCACTTGAGCAGACCACGTACTGGAGCCGCTCGGCAAGCACCGTTTCAAGAGCGGCCTCAAACTCGGGAGATGTTTCCACGAAATCGGCAACGACCCCTCCGAAGCGCCCCTTGAACCGTTCAGCCAGGAGCAGGTTTCTGACCCCCTCGCCATAGCCGGCGAACTGGGACTCCAACTCCTGAAGCGAATGGAGCCGCGACGATTTCCTGCTCAGCTCGTCACGCCGGGCAGCAACGTCATGGTCGAGCTTGCCAAGACGTTCCCGAAGCTCGGCTTCCCGGCGCGCAAGCAGCGGAATAAGCTCATCATGCCCGGCCTTCTCTGCGGTAAGACCGGCTACGATCTTTTCAAGCTCCATGACCCGGGCAGCCGACCCCACGAGCCGTTCGTTTAGCAGCATCCCCTCGCGATGGTTCCGCTCTACCCGTTCGGCAAGGGCTTCAAGACGCCGGGAGGCAGCCGTGCGCTGGTTATTGAACTGGGCCACTTCGGCAAGGAGAGAGAATAGCTCCCGTTTCACCTCTTCAAGACCGGTGACGAGTTCCCTCTCGGCAGCAGCCATATCTTCCAGTTCCTTCTCGCGCAGAAGGAGCGAATCTTCTTCCCCCGCCGCCTCCACGGCAAAAGCGCCGCTTTGTTCGATCAGACGCTTGAGTTCTTCGCCTGCGGCGGCAAGCCGGCCCTCCAGTCCCGTAAGCTCCGTGCCAAGGCGCTCCTGCTGACGCTCCAGCCCGCCGAGTTCTTTGCGCTGGAACTCAACCCGGCTCTCGTATCGCTGGATATCACCCTTGATCCGGAACACGCCTTCCTGTGCATCGGCCAGAGATTTTTCCCGTTCCAGAAGAGCCAGACGCCGCTCATCCAGCACCAGTTCGCGCTGCTCCAAGTCCGCCGACAGCGCAGCAGCCCTGGAAACGTGGCGGCGCAGGGATTCCTCGACCTCTTCCTTGGCGGCATCGAGGGCGATAAACCGCCTCACCATGGACGCCACCTCGATCTGCTTGAGTTCTTCACGGTACTCTCTGAACCGCTCCGCCTTCTTCACCTGGCGCTGGAGAGAATTGAGCTGGCGGCGGATCTCGGCCAGTATGTCGCCGATGCGCAGGAGATTCTGCCGGGTGAGATCAATCTTTTTCAGGGCCACCTGCTTCTTTGCCTTGAATTTGGTGACTCCGGCAGCCTCCTCAATGATGAATCTCCGCTCCTCGGGCTTGGAGTGAAGAAGCATCCCGATCTTGCCCTGCTCGATAATGGAATACGCCCGGGCACCGACACCGGTGTCCATGAAAAGCTCGGTGATATCCATGAGCCTGCAGGGAGTCTTGTTAAGGAAGTAGTCGCTCTCGCCATCCCGGTAGAGGCGCCGCGTCACCTGAATCTCGCTGTAGTTCAGGTATTTCGCGGGGACCCGTCCGTCATCGACGGAAAAGACCATGGAAACCTCGGCCATGCCGAGGGGCTTGCGGGACTCGCTCCCGCCGAAAATGATATCCTCCATCGACTTGCCGCGGAGGTTCTTTGCGGACTGCTCACCCATTACCCAGCGTATGGCATCGACCACGTTGGATTTGCCACAGCCGTTGGGGCCGACGATGCCGGTAATCCCCTGTTGAAAGTCGAGGGATACCTTGTCGACGAAAGACTTGAAGCCGGATATGTCAAGGCGTTTGATTCTCATAAATTGCGCCATAGTAGCAGAGAGAGCAGCGAGAATGCAACCGGGCCGACACATCCATTCGCGCGAAGATGGTTGCCTCCCGGTGCCGGTGGGGGGTATACTTTGTATGTTTTCAGATCGAACGAAAGGCCCCGCCCGTCATGATTTCCCGCCGTACCAAGATTCTTCTGTTCGCCTTTGTTGCAGCCCTTGTGATAATCGCCGGAGGCATTGCCGCGATTTTTCTGGCACGATTCCACGAACTCGACACCTATAAGGGACGAATTCTCGCCGAAGTCCAGAAGAGCCTCAACCGGCAGGTTACGTACGAAAAAGGAGATGTAACCCTCCACTTCACGCCCGCCTTCACCTTTACCAAAGTCGTCATAAAAGAACGGGACGGGCTGTCAGCCTTTGCCACGGCGGAAAAGGTCAGCTTTCGGCTTGCGCTCCTGCCGCTCCTGAACAACAAGGTTGTCATCAGAAAACTCGATGTGGAGCAGCCTGCGATACGAGTCATCCGTTACAAAGATGGCAGATTCAACATAAGCGATTTGCTGGAGGAGAAAAAGGGCGCGGCTCCGGTAGGGCTGAAGGGGATCAGAATCCGCCGGGGCGACATTACGATCGTTGACCATGCCGCGTCGCCCGATGGCGTGCAAACCGCTCTTCAACAGACCGATCTCGAACTGGGCCGGCTTACGCGCGGCAAAAAAACCGATTTTGATATCACAACTACGGTGGTACAGCGGGACGGCAAGGCAGAACTCTCTGCCAAGGGTGCCATCCGTCTCCCCCCCAAGGGCCGCCCCATGGCGGAGACGGACCTGGATGCCAAGATCAATGCCAGGAAACTCTCCGCCGCACACTACTGGCCGTACTACGGCAAGTATGTCCCCTTTGACCCACTGGTGGGGAAGTTCGACGTCAAAGGCTCGCTCCACGGAACCGTGACGGATTTCACTTCCAAGGGGACTATCCATGTGGCTGGCCTGCGGTTTTCCTATCCGGAGGTATTCCACGCCGTTCTCACCCCCCATGATCTGCAGCTTGACTACACGCTTGAACGCAACCGGCATGAGGTGGACGTTTCGTCTGTAGATTTTCGCATGGACGGCCTCTCGGCCAGGGGGAGTTGCGCAATCAAGAACATTGACACAAAAGATCCGCGGATCGTTGCCAGGGCCACCATGGCCCCCTTCAAACTGGAGCGGTTCTTCTATTACATTCCATTCGGCATTATCGCCGATGGTCCGTCGCAGTTCATCGAGCAGCACATCAAAGCAGGGACTTACAGGCTGGACGAAGGGCATCTAGACGGCAGGATCAGCCAGATCCTCCACATGGAGAAAGACCGGAATTACAACATCCTCACCATCAAAGCCCACGCCCTGGAGGGTGGCGTAGTGGACATGGGGAACGGAGTCCCCACCTTTAACAGCATTAAAGGAGAGCTTGAACTATCGGGCAAGAATTTCATCCTGCGCAACATGTCGGGGAAATTCGGCACATCGCCGTTTACCCTCAACGGCATGATTGCCGACTACCCCCTTGAGACACCCTCATTTTATCCGTTCAGCGCGCTGTTCTCTCCCCAATATCCCGAAATAGCCTGGCTCCTCGGAAAACAAGCGGGGGACAAGCTGTCCTTTACGGGCGACACAACACTCCGACTCACCGGACAGGGACACACATCCGCCTATGCACTGTCCGGCGACTGGAATCTGGCAAACGCCGGTTATCGGATGACCAATATCATCGCCAAGCCTTCCGGACTCGCCAACAACCTTTCCTTCAGGATGAACCTCTCGGAAACTGGAATTGACACCTTCTCATGCCAGTACCAGCTTCCGCCCCTTTCGCTGGCCTTGTCGGCCCGCTTTCAACCGGGAAGCGACGTACCGGCAAAGCTCGACATCAGGACTAACCAGTTCGAAATATCATCGCTTGCCCCGCTCATGCCCCGGGTCAACCCGTACCACCCCCAGGGAAACATGCAGATAAACGCCCATGCCGACGGGAATGCTGAGACCGTCGCCGGCCTCAACTGGCGGGGCAATGTAACCTTGTCGGGCGCATCATTCAAACCAACAAACGACATCAAACGTCTGCACAACATTACCGGGGGCATCAGTTTCCAGGGAAACTCACTGGAAACTCCGCGTCTTTCGGCAATGCTCGGCAACTCGCTCATCTTCGGCAAGGGAACCGTCACCAATCTCAACCACCCTGAATTTTCCCTGGAATTCACCGCCCCCAACCTTGATGTGGCCGACCTCGGCCTGGTGGCCTCCGAAGGCAAAACACCTAAGATCAGGAATGTTCAGGGTATCGTGTCGTTTGCCGATGACATAGTCAGAATCAAATCCCTCTCCGGCAAGGTTAATGAATCATCGCTATCCCTCAAAGGAACAGTGGAACATCTGAAAAACCCTCGACTCGACATTGCCGTCACCTCTCCATTCCTGGATATTGAGGATGTTCTGCTGCTTACCCGACTGGAACCGGGCCGAAACGATGGGGGGCGGGAAAGTGCCGCCACCATCAAGGCATCCGTAAATGCGGAAGAGCTTAAGTTACAGAACATGAAGGTCCGGCAGTTCCATGCCATTGCCATGCTGGAAAACCGGATACTTTACCTTCAACCCGTCGAGTTCGCGGCCTTCGGCGGACGGTTCGAGGGTAAATTCCGCGCCGACTTCGGCTCCAACGGGTCGCCCCGCTACCAGACAAATTTCAAAGCCGAGAGAGTTTCCGCTGAAGAACTGGTTCAGGCCCTGGAACTCAGACTTCACAACGAGATAATTACCGGCAGCCTGGCGCTCGACGCCGACGTTACGGCCAAGGGAAAATCTGCTGACGAGCTGAAACGCTCCATCCTGGGCAATGTAAAGCTGCAACTCCAGGAAGGAAAGCTGAGGCAATTCTCGGTTCTCTCAAAAATATTCTCCATACTCAACGTGTCTCAACTCTTCAAATTCCAGCTACCGGACATGGTTTCTGACGGCATGCCCTATAACCGCATCAATGCCAATCTAGCCCTAAGGGACGGTGTCATATCATCCCAGGACATCCTCATTGACAGCAACGCCATGAACATCTCGGTAGTTGGCTCAATCAACCTCGTGAAAGAGGAAATCGATGCCACCATTGGCGTGCAACCTCTCCAGACCGTCGACAAGGTTGTAAACCGGATTCCGATCGTTGGCTGGATACTCACCGGAAAGGACAAACACCTGATTTCCACCTACTTTGAGGCAAAAGGGAAGTGGAACAATCCCGCAGTAAGCGCCGTTCCGGTCAAATCCATGGCCAAGGGGGTTCTCGGCATCTTCAAACGGGTGTTCCAGCTCCCAGGCAAGCTGATAACAGACACAGGCGAAGTCATCATCGGGAAATAACAGGCTTTTTTTGCTATTGTAAAACATTTGGGACCTATGATAATGTCCACAACTGGTAATACGTACATCAAACAGGAGGATACAGGTGAAAAAGACATTGTTGGTTGCACTTGCAGTCGCATCGCTCGCCGCAGCCGGATGCAAGGAGAAGCCGAAAGCCCCTGAGACCGCCATGCCCCAAGGGGGCGGCATGCCCGCACAGCCTGGTCAGGGTCAAATGCCACAAGATGCAGTTCACGGCGGGGCCAATCCCCACGCCGGCCTGAAGCCCGTTGAAATCCCAGCCGGGGCCGGCCACAAGGGCAAGGTTGTCTCCACCATGGACGCTGCCGGATACACCTATCTTGAGGTTGAAGAGAAGGGGCAGAAAATCTGGGTTGCCATCATGCAAACCAAAGTGAAAGTTGGTGAGGAGGTTGAGTTCCCTGATTCTCCGCCCATGCTCAACTTCCACAGCAAAACCCTGAACCGGACCTTCGAAAAAATCATTTTCGCACCGGGAGTCAGGATCGCCGGCAAGTAGCACCTGTTTATCCACTAAAAAAGGCGGCACCCTGTCAGGGGCCGCCTTTTTTCTTTCCGGATCTTTTTGAGACACTCTTCAGACGCTCCCCCACAAGAGGGTCGTACGGGTTCAGCCCCCTCGCCGCCTCGTACCAACGAAGGGCACCGTTTCGGTCCCCCAACTCCAGACACAGGTCACCAAGCGCCAGATGTGCCGGAACATAGCCGGGAACTATTGAAAGAACTTTTGCAAAAGCGTCTTTTGCGGAGCTCACATCCCCCTGCAAACCGAAGAGACCTCCCTGTGCCAGCCACCCCCACGGGTTTTCCGGTTCCCGTTCTATGATCTCACGATAGAGATCCGCAGCCTTTCCTTCCTGGCCTTTTTCCTCAAACCATTCCCCCTGTGCAAGATTTGTCCCGTGGCAATATCCCAGAAGCTCACGTTGAGCGGCAAAGTCGGCCGGGGTAAAGCGAGCCTTCATGCCTACCCTGGTCAATGCCCGCAGGAGGGTCTCCGCAGAGCGGGCCACGAACGGATCGCTGCGCACATACTGGGCCTCTCCATGATCCCTATCGAACAGATCAGCCGCCACTTTGCCCAGTCTCACAGCATCTTCAAATAGCGCGGTGCCCGGATAATACGCAAGCGGGGCCACCTGTCCATCATGGGGACGTATCTCGTTCACTAGTCTCAGTGTTGCCTCAACATCCGCGTCGGTTTCTCCCGGAACACCGGTAATAAGATAAATGGAAAGATTTATGCCGGCCCGCCGGGTCGCCTTGGCCGCCCTTCGCACCTGCTGGGGAGTGATTCTCTTGCCGAGCAGGGCGAGAACTCGCTCCGATCCGGATTCGACTCCATACTGGACACATTCGCAACCGGCCCGCCGCATCCAGACGAGCATCTCCTCGTCAACGGCATTAACCCGTGACTGGCAGTTCCAGAGGATATAAACCTTTTCCTGCAGAAGCAGCTTGCAGAATTCAATAACCCGGTCTTTCCGGACGGTAAAGGTATCGTCGCGCAGTGAAAAGTAGATGAGTCCATAGCGGTCGCGGATGGTTCTTATCTCATCGACCATGGAACGGGGAGAACGGAACCTGAGCCCTGCCCCCCAGAATCGCGGCGAAGAGCAAAAGCGGCAAGCGGCAGGACATCCCCGCGAGGTAATGATGAATTCAAGCTGTCGGCGGATGTCGCATCCCCGGGCATCGTCGATATAGCGCACCGGTGGTGGAAGCGCATCAAGATCCATGATGGGAGAACGTTGCGAATGAACCACTTTTACGCCCTGTCGTACTGCAAGGCCGGCAATGCCTGCCAAGCTCCTGCGGCACTCCAAAGCACGCACAAGGGCAAGAAACGTCTCTTCGCCCTCGCCGAGGACAACGGCATCCACCTCACGATGATTCGCGAGAATGGTTTCGAAGGAATGGGTTGCATGGGGGCCGCCAAAAACAATTACACAGGCAGGTTCGATTTTTTTTGCCAAAGCGGCCAGCCGGAGCGACTCAAGGCGGTTATGGGTAAAAACCGATATGCCGAGGATGTCGGGACGCTCCCGCCGCAGTAGCTCCTCCACCTCACGCCAGGATATCCCGGAAAGGTTGGCCAGACGGGATTCGAAGCCGTTCTCGCGCAAAACCGCATTGACGTAGCCAAGCCCCGTTGGCATCAGGGAGGTAAACGGATCCCGCGCGCCCTCAGGATGTGGTCTATAAACAAGAAGTATCCGCACCGCTAAACGTCCTCATAAGGAGTAACATTGAAAACCTAAAAAAAAATCCGGCCACAGGGACCGGATTTTGTTGCTTGTGTGCAGAACGAATCACTGCAGGAGGCTGACGCCAAGGGTGTCATTAGCCAGGATATCTTCAAGGCTCTCTTCTTCAACTCCGGTAACAAGATCATCAAGGGTCAGCACATCGGGATTGACCGCAGTAATCCGCTTTGCACCAATGAACCTCGACCGGTAATAAGGGGTATCGACAGAAGAAATGACCACCCGGCGATCGCGGGAAGATGCGTGAATCATCTTATTGTTGCCGAGATAGATGCCAACATGGGACGGAAAGCGTGCATAGGTCTGGAAGAAGAGAAGATCCCCCTTCTGGAGATCCCCAGGGGCAACCGCATTCCCTACGTGAAACTGCTCACGGGCAGTACGGGGCAGCGTAACATCAAGCTCGCGGAACACATGCTGTACGAAACTGGAGCAGTCAAGCCCATTGCGAGTGGTACCGCCAAAACGGTACTTAGTGCCGATAAAACTGTAGGCCGTTTTCTTGAGTTCGGAAATACTGTTAACTTCGAGATTGACGCTTTTCGTAAAGTCGGCGCTATTGTCCGGAGCAATATCCATCAATTCATTCAGGGTTTGCTCGTATTCTTTTTCATTATAAATATCAAGGTGTTTAAGCGGCTTTTTGAGGGAGAGCTTCGATACCGAGGCATCGTCAGGCTCCACGGCACGGAGCGCCAGAACCTGGCCCGGCTTGAGCCGGCTCTTGCTGATATTATTGAGACGTTTCAATTCACTTACGGAAATTCCGGTCTTGCGGGCAACCCTCGTCAGGGTATCACCCTTCCTGACCTTATACGTTGCGGCCCGTGAAGAACCAGCGCTGCCCGCGCTCGCCAAACGGGGAGGAATTACGAGCACAGCTCCCGGCTTTATACGTGAATTTGTGAGGTTATTGGCAGACTTAAGATCTTTGATGCTGACGTGGTATTTCTTGGCGATAGAAGATACGGTTTCGTTTTTTCTGATCTTGTGGGTTTTAGCGGCGTGGGACAGGGCGGGAAAGGCTAAGAGGATCATTGACAGCGCGACAAGTCGCAATCGAATACTCATATCCCCTCCTTTGTTTTAATAAATCACAGCGAACATTCACTTTTTATAACACACCGACATACTACTGTCAAACTTTTATTCCCCTCGACGACTTCACCGCCTTCCGGTGGTGACGATTCGCACCCGAACCGGCTCGTCGTGCAGGATTCTCAGTTGCGGAGAGGGAGATATGAGCCTGGCTTCAGCGACAGTCCCCTGATGGACCTCGTCAAGGTTTACTACTTCAGTTTTGATTGTCTCAATACCACCCAGTACGTGTTCAGGACCTTCCACAACAACTTCAGAGGGCTCAACACGCACCAGCTTGATCCGTTGCCGCCCGGGCAATGAGCCCTTCAGCACGGGACGAATTTTCAGAGGCTTTTGAATTTTCCTCCCGATGGTCACCTTTACAACCGATGGATTAATACTGGTGACCACTACGCCCAGGGGAAGATTAAGGTTGTCATCACTTATGGCCAGGGTGTTGCTGCCATTCCTCACTCCGGAGAGGTCCAGGTCTGCCACCACATCAAGCTGATTCGGGGAAGGGATCAAGCTCGAAAAAACCTTAAGTTGAACCTGGGCATCTTCCGGCGTGCTCTTTAGCAGAACAGCATCAGCCGGCAGATTATGAAATTTGACGGGTACGGTAACAGTAAAAATCCCCCCCTGCTTAGTTGTTATGATAAGCCAGCTGATCAGCACCACCAGCGTAGTCACAAGCTTGGGGCCCAGATTGCGGAAAAGTCTCTGCCTGATGGTAATATGCACTTTTTCCTGGCGTTGTGGATAGAGAAGCCTCTGGAGCCTGTCCGCCAGATTTTCGGCCGACCCGATTTGCTCAAAATCACCTGCAATAGCCAGGCCAACCTCGCCACGTTCTTCGGAAACAATCACCACGGCAGCATCACAACGCTCACTGAGACCGATGCCTGCCCGGTGCCTGGTACCAAAGTGCCGTGGCAGTTCCGTTTTAGAGGAAAGCGGCAAGTGGCACGATGCCAGAGCGATGCGTCCCTCCTTTATAATGATGGCACCATCGTGAAGCGGCGTACCGTCCTGGAACAAGCTTTCGATAAGCTGGCCATTGGGAACGCTGTCCAGTCGCACCCCGTGCAGCAGATATTCATCGGGGGATTCCTGCCTCTGAAAAACAACGATTGCACCGGTACGCGCCTTGGCGAGCCGAAACACTGTGCCGGCCAGATCGGCGAGATCGATCTGGCCGCCCCCATCCTGTCTTCCGAAAAAGTTTCTCAACAGGCTGAACCGGTAGAGGGCCTGCCGGATCTCCGCCTGAAAAATGACAATTATCAGAACAAAAAGAACTGTGCCCAACTCTTGCAGGATCCAACTCGTCATGAAGAGTCCCAGGTTCCGGGTGACGAAATAGACCCCCACGAGAAAGACCATGCCGATGAGGACTTGCATGGCCCGTGTATGCTTGAACCAGCTATACAGCTGATAGGCGAGGAAACTCATTATTATGATGTCGGCGATGTCCTGCCACCGAATGAGAGAAGCTATCTGCACTGGCCTTTCCTTTCGCCGGATTCGTCCCTTGCGCAGCGGAATACCTCCGCAGAGAAACGGGCGACCAAGTTCCGAAGTCTGTTTTTGCTGGCACGGAACATGGCTTTGTGCTATGAATGACTGGTTTTATATGTCAGAAAAAATCGAATTTTATACCATCTTTACCCCTAAAAGGACAGAAAATTTACAATGTATAAACTAAGCGAAAAAGGTGAGCAGATCAGAGAAATGTTCTCGGACATTGCTCCCCGGTACGACTTTCTCAACCGACTCCTGAGCTTCGGCATTGATCGCCGCTGGCGGCGGCTGGCGGTAAAATGCACCCGCTGGACCGAGGGGGGGCGGATATTGGACGTTGCGACAGGGACCGGCGATGTCGCCCTGGAAATTGCACGACAAACTCCCGACTCGGTAAGCATCGTCGGCATAGACATCACCGAAGGGATGGTAGTTCTCGGCCGCGAGAAAGTGGCGCAATCCCCCTACGCCAAGCGGATAACCCTTGATATTGCCCCATGCGAAGCGATCCCCTTCCCCGACAACACGTTTGACTCGGTCACCATCGCGTTCGGCATCCGCAACGTTGTTGACCGGCGCCAGGGGCTGGCAGAGATGCACCGCGTGCTCAAGCCCGGCGGCAGGGCCGTCATTCTTGAGTTTTCAACCCCCCGCTGGCAGATTTTCAAAAAGATCTATTACTTCTATTTTTTGAAGGTATTACCGGCAATCGGCGGATTGTTTTCCAATTTCAGCGCCTATAAATATCTGCCCGATTCAGTGCTTGAGTTCCCTTCCCAAGAGGAATTCAAAGGCATGATGACCGGTGTCGGGTTCAGCACAACAACCCACCGCAATCTCACCTGCGGAATCGCAACCATCTACACGGGGGAAAAAGCTCCCAATATCTGACGCTTTCTTGACACCATGCCGTTATTTCCTGTATAACGCGGCAGTCGTTCATCCATTACCAAGGGGCACGTCATGTTCGTGTTTGCCAATTTTCTGCTTGCTGTTGCCAAGGTTGCCGACATCCTCCTCACCATCTATCTCTACATCCTTATTGCCCGGGCGATTATTTCCTGGGTAAATCCGGACCCATACAATCCGATCGTCAACTTCCTCTACCGGAGCACCGAACCGGTTCTCTCCCGTGTCCGCAGATTCCTGCCCGACATGGGGGGGCTTGACCTCTCGCCGATCATCGTTCTTGTTGCAATTTACTTTCTCCAAAGCTTCCTCGTGCGCAGTATTTATGATCTGGCCTACAAGATGAAACTCGGAATGGGGGGCATGCCTTGAGAATCACTCCAATCGACATCCAGCAACAGCAGTTCAAGGGGAAGATGCTCGGCGGACTCGACCCGCAGGAGGTTGATGCTTTCCTACAGACCGTTGCGGAGGAAATGGAAAGCCTGGTAAGGGAGAACACCGATCTAAAGGAGCAGTGCAAAAGAGCCGCTGCCGACATGGAGCAATTGGCCCAGCAGGAAAAAAACCTGCGTGAGACCATGCTCGCCGCGCAGAAAATCACCGAAGAAATGAAGGCAAACGCCCAAAAGGAAGCCTCACTTCTCATTTCCGAGGCAGAAGTGAAGGCGGAGAAAATTGTGGCCGACGCCGAACGGCGCCTGGCGCAACTCAATGACCAGATTCAGGATATCCGTCGGCAACGGCTCCAGTTCGAAAGCTCATTCAAGGCGTTGCTCGACACCCACTACAAAATGCTCGCCCTCGATGAAGAGTAATCAAACCACCGACGAGTTACGGATTACGGAAAATCCGGGCGGTGTCACCTTCTCTGTACATGTCCAGCCAAGGGCCTCAAGGAACGGAATCTGCGGCATCCAGGGAGATGCCATCAAACTTCGTCTAACATCCCCCCCCGTTGAAGGCGAGGCAAACCGTCTCTGCATCGAATACCTCGCAAAACTCCTCAAGGTCCCCAAATCCGACATTCAAATCGTCACAGGTGACAAATCCCGTCACAAGACTTTAAGGATCGCCGGCGTCACGGCCGAGGAGATTCGCTCTCTCCTTCTCCATAAAGCCTCCGGCTGACAATCACACTTGCCCCAGGGTTGACAAAATCCGGCACTAATTATTATATTGAAGTCTGATTAACGCAGGAGGTTTGAAAAATGCCACTCTACGAATACCAGTGCACCAAATGCAACAAGCAGTTCGAACTGCGCCAAAAGTTTTCCGACGAACCGGCGAAGGAATGCCCTTCGTGCGGCGCCCCGGTGCAGAAACTCATCTCCCAGTCAGGATTCGCCCTCAAGGGTGGCGGCTGGTACGCCGAAGGTTACAACAGCAGCGGTGAGAAGGCAAAGGCGCCGGCCTGCGCTTCAGGCGGAAGCTGTGCTGGCTGCCCATCGGCGGCCGTATAAATACATATCCGGCTTTTGCCGGATCCACTGCGCTTCTTTATCCGGCCTGTTAATACATAGTTCCATAAAACGCGCAGTACCCGCACCCATAACCATTAATCGACTCTCCAGTGAGCATCGGCATAGGCCACGCCACTCGGCAGACACCCTTAAGACGGCGAAAATGCGGATACAAAGGCCGAGCAGTAGTAGTGTGCTTAACGGTCCGAAACCCGGATTTCCCGTTGCGGATCCGTTATGATTGTCAGTAAACAGAAATCGTTTACCGAAATCCTCGCCACGCTGGAGCCCGTTTCCCGCATTTTTCTCATCGGCTGCGCAAAATGCGCCACGGTCTGCAAGTCCGGGGGAGAGGAACAGCTCTGGCAAATGCAGGAGGACCTCACTGCCGAGGGAAAGGAAATCACCGGCTCCCTCGTAATCGACGAGGCCTGCCATATGCTGCGCGTCCAGCGAGACCTGAGGAGCAAGGAAGAGCAGGTAAAAAGCGCCGAAGCACTCCTTGTACTTGCCTGCGGCGCCGGGGTCCAGTCGGTTTCCGCCGCCGCCGACCGGGTGACCGTGGCCGGCCTCGACACCCTGTTTCTTGGCAACATCCGTCGGTTCGGACAGTTCGAACAGCGTTGTTCGCTCTGCGGCCACTGCATCCTCAACGAAACGGGCGGCATATGTCCTGTTACCGTCTGCCCTAAGGGGCTTCTTAACGGCCCGTGTGGCGGCATGGACGAAGGGAAGTGCGAAGTAAACCCGGAAGCTGAGTGTGCGTGGAGCCAGATTTACCAACGCCTCCTCGGCCGGGGCGAACAGTCCCCCCTCTCAGCCACAAATCCTCCATGCGATTTTTCCAGGAATCTCAGGCCCGGAAGCCTGAAGCTGGAAAAGTGAAAAGTTTCCCTCCATGACCTCAATCCTCCGCAGAAAACTCGATGCAGGCAATTTTGTCATCACGGCCGAGGTCTGTCCCCCCAAGGGATGCGACTGCGGCGAATTCAGGGAAAAATCGTACAACCTCAGAAAGATCGTTGATGCTGTCAACGTTACCGATAACCAGGGTGCGAACGTGCGGATATCCCCCCTTGCCCCAGCCGCACTGCTGCTCAGGGACGGAATCGAGCCGATCATGCAGTTCACCTGCAGGGACCGGAACCGGCTGGCCCTTCAAAGCGAGCTTATGGCTGCGGCAGCCCTCGGAGTGACCAATGTCCTAGCCCTCACGGGGGACCACATCTCCTTCGGCGACCATTCCGGCGGCAAACCGGTCTTCGACCTGGAATCGGTCCAGCTTCTCCAAACCATTGCCGCCCTGAACTCAGGCAGAGATTTATCCGGCGCCCGGCTCCATGGCTCCACCTCTTTTTACGCCGGGGCCGCCGCGGCACCCGCCGCAGAGCCATTCGAAATCACCCTGCCCAAACTGGCGAAAAAGGTTGCCGCAGGAGCCAGCTTTTTCCAGACCCAGGCAATCTTCTCCCCCGACTGTCTTGCGCGCTTTGCTGAAGCGGTGCATCCTCTTAGGGCGAAGGTCATCGTCGGCATCCTGCTGCTGAAATCTGCCGGCATGGCCCGTTACGTCACAAACCGTGTCCCCGGCCTGAAGGTGCCCGTCGATCTTATCAATGAACTGGAAGACGCCGAGCATCCCCTCGATACCGGAGTCGCGATCGCCCGCCGGCTTGTGACGGCTGCTCGTCCCTATTGTGACGGTGTTCATATCATGGCGATGGGGAAAGAAGAGCTGATTCCGGATATCCTGGCAGGACTGGCACTCGACGGCCATCAAGACTGAAACGTAAGGAGTCCACCCATGCAGGTTAAAAAAGCTGTTTTCCCGGTAGCGGGACTCGGTACCAGATTCCTTCCCGCCACCAAGGCCTCTCCCAAGGAAATGCTCCCGCTCATCGACAAGCCTCTGGTGCAATACGTCGTGGAAGAGGCGGTTGCCGCCGGCATCGAGCAGATACTATTCGTTACGGGGCGCGGCAAGAGGGCCATAGAGGACCACTTCGACATTTCGTTCGAGCTGGAAGCGCTTCTCCACGAAAAGGGAAAGGACGATACCCTGCGGGAGGTACGGGACATCGCCGAAATGGTGAACATTTTCTACGTCCGGCAGAAACAGGCGATGGGCCTTGGCCACGCTATCCTCTGCGCCAGGGAATTCGTGGGCAACGAGCCCTTCGCCGTCCTTCTGGGCGATGACATCATTGACGCGGAAACGCCCTGCCTCGGGCAGCTTCTGGATGTCTACCGGAAATACCGGAGATCGGTTCTTGCTCTGGAAAAGGTTCCTGCTGAGAACATTTCCTCCTACGGCTGCGTCAAGGCAAACAGAATTACCGACCGGGTATTTGAGGTAACCGATTTGGTGGAAAAACCGAAACGGGAAGAAGCTCCTTCCGACATGGCCATCATCGGCCGTTACGTTTTAACTCCCGACATCTTTCCGATCCTTGAACGGCAGGAACCGGGCAAGGGGGGAGAGATTCAGCTCACCGACGCCCTTCTCAAGCTAGCCAGCGATGAAGCTATTTACGGATGCCTTTTCGAGGGGATTCGCCATGACTGCGGCGACAAGCTGGGATTCCTGAAAGCCACGGTAGACATGGCCCTCAAGAGGGAAGAATTCAATCCGGAATTTGCAGAGTATCTGCGGAAACGACTGGAAGATCTGTAGAGTCAAATGAACTCAGCGGAGAGATCTGCTTGCTCCGCGAATAATGCCATACTGGAAAAATGCAATCAGGTTAAAGGTGTCTTTCTGGTATCCCCGCGGGAACGGCCCTACCGGTCCCACCATACGCAGGGTACGCAGCACCTCGTCATCGAGGATCCTGCTCCCCGAACTCTGCAGGATTTCATATTTAACAATGGCACCGCTGCGGTTGAACGTTATCTTTACCGGCGTTACCCCCTCGACACCGAGCCTGGCCGCTTCCTGGGGGTAGCGCCAGATCCCGTAGATGGCGTTCTCGAACCGGCGCAGGAACGAACCGAACTGAATGTCGTCGGTGTCGAGAAACTTCGTATCCCCTTCCGCCACTTCGTCCCGGTACTTTTTCCGGTAACTTTCCTCAACTTTTGCAAGGCGCTCAGCACTGGGCATCAGCTGTTCCAGGCCGGGGGCTTCAGCTGTCGCGCGGGGCCTCAGTATTCCAGAACCGCGGGGGACCTCTCGGGCTGGAACCTCCCCTTCTCTATCCCTTGTCACCGCGGCTTCTTCGTTGGATTGCCGTGGGGGTCTCGATGCGGGGGGCGAAGGCGCCGACGGACGCTGCGGCAGGGTTCTTGCGCTGGGGGGTACCGAGGCTATGCGATCCCGTTCACGCTCGCCTTTCGGTGCCGCCTCCTGCGGTACCCGCCTGGCCTGTTCCGCCTGGTGGCGGGCCGGTCTACCCTTAGCTTCGGGGGACGGCAGCGTGTTCAAATCCGGCAGGTCCTCCAGATCGATCATTATCGGTTCCTGCCTCAGCACTGGCTTTGTTTCCGGAAACAGGACAATCAGCGCAAAAACGCCAGCGTGGAGAGCTAACGAAAGGGCAACAAGGTAAAGAAAGGATTTTTCGACATAATTATCGTGCATCAGGCTCTCTGCCGGTTTTGGTATCCGCTGTTCATTGTACGGTTGCCATACCGAAAAATCAATGGATCAGGGACCGGCCACAACCTGATAGAGGATGATAATTCCGAACAAGAAAAAAAGAAGCCCCGCAGCCTTGTGAATGGTTGACAGGGGTACCACGCGCATAAGCTGTCGGCCTAAAAAGATGCCGATAAGGGAAACGAGCCAGAGTGCCAGGGTGGAACCGGTGAATACGGCCAGGGTAGAATCGTATTGGGCAGCAAGGCTCGTGGTAACGAGCTGAGTCTTGTCTCCCAGCTCTGCAAGGAGAATCATGAAAAAGGACGTGACCACCGGCCCCCGGGCCGAGGCCCGCTTCCCATTCCCATCTTCATGGTCATCGCCCCCGCGAAAGGTGGTAACACCGAAGAACAGGAACAGAATCCCCGAGACAAGCTTGATCCAGAAAAGCGGAAGAATCGTGAAAAGAAGTTTCCCAACCAGGACCGCTCCCAGGTTGAGAACGGCAAAGGCAACGGCAATACCGACGAAAACCTTCTTCCAAGGGTAACGTGTAGCAAGGGCCATGGCGGTCAGCTGGGTTTTGTCCCCCAACTCAGCCAGGAAAATGATACCGAATGTTGTCACGAGCACTGCACTATCCACTGCTCCTCCCAAAAAGTTTAATTATGTTATTGCGGCTACCATTCCAGCCATTCCAACTACCCGCAAAAGGGAAATGCTATAGGATTACCCCGCTAAATGCAAGAACGGGTATATTGTCGAGGAAAACCCTTGACATGATGAGAGTGAATCATTAACCTATTAGAAGTTAAAGGGGAGTAGCAAACGGTCCGCAAGGCCGACCCAAAGCTCGTCACCACGGTGGAAACACCCGGGCCAGGGGCTTCCGACTTCGTCGAAGCATGCAAGACCTTTATCCAAGGCCAATTAACGCCGCGGGTAAAGGTCTTTTTTGTTTGCCCCGGCAACACCCTAACGCGCTGTTGTCACAGCCCTTGAAATGAAGGTGCATAACGACAACCGCAGCGCAAACGGAGGAATAGAATTATGATGAACCGATTCAAGACCACCCTGCTCCTGACCCTTCTCACCCTCCTCATGGTGGCCATGGGGAGCGCCATCGGCGGCAAGTCCGGTATGGTCTTCGCCTTCTTTATGGCCTGTGCCATGAACTTCTTCTCCTACTGGTTCTCGGACAAGATAGTCCTCAAGATGTACGGAGCCAGGGAAATCACCGAGGCGGAGAATCCTGCTTTCTATGGCATGATCCGGAGGCTTGCGACCCAAGGTAACCTGCCGATGCCGCGAGTCTACGTGATCCCCAGCGACAGCCCTAATGCCTTTGCCACGGGGCGCAACCCAAACCATGCCGCAGTCGCCGCCACTGAGGGCATCCTCCGCATCCTGTCCACGGAAGAACTCGAAGGCGTCATGGCCCACGAACTTGCCCACGTGAAGAACCGCGACATCCTCGTCTCCACCATTGCTGCCACCTTTGCGGGGGCAATATCAATGCTGGGGAACATGCTCCAGTGGGCCGCCATGTTCGGCGGCGGCCGCAGCGACGATGACGAAGGTGCCGGCGGAATGATCGGCGGCCTTGCCATGGCGATTATCGCCCCCATCGCGGCAATGCTGATCCAGATGGCGGTTTCCCGCTCCCGGGAATACCTGGCGGACGAGTCGGGCGCACGGATCTGCGGCAACCCGCAGGCCCTTGCCAACGCCCTCAAAAAGCTGCAAATGGGCTCGCAGATGATCCCGATGCAGCAGGCGTCCCCCGCATCGGCCCACCTCTTCATTGTAAACCCGCTTACCGGCGGTTCCCTGCTCAACCTCTTCTCCACCCACCCACCCATGGAGGAGCGTATCGCAAGGCTTGAGCAGATGGCCTACGACAGACGGTTCTAACAGGGAAAAACCGTGGAGGTGGTTCCCAAACCATCTCCACGGACACGTTTTCACCACTAATGTTTCCGGAGTAATTTCATGCCAATGCAAACCATGATGTGGCTCGGCTTCGGGGCGGTCATCCTCGTGATGTTCGTCATCGATCTGGGCATTTTCAGCCGCAAAAGCCACGAAATCAAATTTCGGGAAGCGCTCTCCTGGACTATCGTCTGGGTTTCCCTGGCGCTGGCCTTTAACGTCTGGATCTATTTTGAAATGGGGTCCACCAAAGCCCTTGAATTTTTCACGGGCTACCTCATCGAGCAATCACTGTCGGTGGATAACCTGTTCGTTTTCATAATGATCTTCTCTTATTTCCACATTACCAAGACCCACCAGCCAAAGGTCCTCAAATGGGGCATCCTCGGCGCCCTCATAATGAGGGGGATATTCATAATTACCGGCATTGAACTGCTGGAACGGTTTCACTGGATCATGTACGTCTTCGGCGGGATTCTGGTAATAACAGGTCTCAAGATGGCTTTTGGCGGGGAAGAGAAGGTTGATCCGGAGAAGAACTTCCTTGTCCGTCTCGTGCGCAAATTCGTACCGATCACAAAGCGCATCCGCGATGACCGGTTCTTCATCAAAAAGGGAGGGGTACGGGCCGCCACTCCGCTGTTCCTGGCCGTAGTGATGATCGAGTCCAGCGACCTGATCTTTGCCGTCGATTCAATCCCGGCGGTCCTTGCGGTAAGCCATGATCCGTTCATCGTTTATACATCGAACGTTTTCGCGATCATGGGCCTGCGGTCCCTTTACTATCTGCTCTCCAACGTCATTGACATGTTCGTGTACCTCAAACTGGGAGTTTCCGTCATTCTCGTCTACGTGGGAGCAAAAATGCTGTTGGTGGATATCTACCATATTCCCATCATTTTCTCCCTCGGCACCATTTTGGGAGTGCTGCTGATTTCCATCCTGACTTCGGTCACCATCGGCAATAAAAGGGCGAAGGCCGCACACCGGCCCCTATAGCAGACAGCCAAGGCGTGGGGGCAGTCACGAATTGCCCCCACCCACCCCTTTCCCCACCGTTTCGACTTCTCCCCGATACATCTCGAACAGCGCAAGAAAGAGTGCCAGCACGATAGGCCCCACAACAGCCCCCAGGAGCCCGAACGATGCAAGGCCGCCAAGGCCACCGATGGCAATGACCAGGACCGGCAGCTTCGCCTTGCCGCTGATGAAAAACGGCTTGATCACGTTATCGATGGAACTTACTGCCAGCACCCCCCAGACCATGAGTCCGACTCCTCTCGCAATCTCGCCGTTGGCCAGAAGATAGAGCGCACCCGGAAGCCAGACGAGTCCTGTCCCCACCACCGGGATAAGGGCGCAGACAGCCATAATGGCCCCAAAGAGAATCGGCGAAGGGAGCCCGGCCACCCAGAACCCCAGTCCGCCAAGGGCGCCCTGTACGAGGCAGGTGAGAAAGACACCGTACATGACCGCCCTCAGGACGCGGCGGATGGTATCGACAAGAACCTTCTTGTTCTCCTCGGTGAGGGGGATAATCGCGAGGACGTGCCGCTGGACGCTTTCTCCATCCCTATAGATAAAGAAGAGGGTAATCACCATCAGAATCAGTTCAATGGCGAACACAAAAATGTTCTTAATGATCTCCTTGGAATAGCCGAACACCTTTGTGGCCACTTCCTTCATTTCGGGAAAGAGCCTGCTGTCGATCTCAAAGCTCAAGGGGCCGGTATAAGCCTCGATGCGATTGAGCCAAGGCCTGACTACAGCATGATTCTGAATGCTTTCCACCAGGGATTTGCCCCCGTCGGCCGCGATTTTCTCCAGAAAGCCGTATGCCACGGTCGCTTCCTGAACGAGAAAAAAAGTAAGTCCCACAAAGGGAATAACCAGGGTGAGCACCACTGCGGGAGTCATGATAGCTGCGGCAATCGTGTCCCGTCCGCCCACCCCGGCACGCAGCCGCCGGTAGACAGGAAATGTCAGAACGCCGATCACTCCGGCCCATCCCAGTGATGGCAGAAACGGCGCAACAATGGAAAAGACCACGTAGAAAATGATCACACAGAAGAAAAATGCCAGCAATGAGTAGAAGTAGCCCCTGTCCATCGCTCTTGCCTCAATCCTGCCTTGTCGTGGAAATATCGTCATCGGCCCCCCGAGGCGCCGTCTCAACTATCCGTACTTTTACGACTGCCGTCTTCTTCACCTCTTCGCAGATAAGGGTGAAGCGATCCCATTGGACGCGCTCCCCCTTTTCGGGAAAACGACCCAACCGGTCGAGGATCAAACCCGCCAGGGTGTCGTAGGGGGCATCGTCGTCAAGCTTTATCCCCAGGTTCTCCGCAAGATCGCCGATGGAGAAGAGGGCATCCACAAGGAGACTGCCATCCGGCAGGCGCTGGATGCTCCCCGGTTCCTCGATGTCGTGCTCATCCTCGATCTCGCCCACGAGCTCCTCCAACAGGTCCTCGGTGGTGGCCAGGCCGCTGATACCCCCGTATTCGTCCACCACAAGGGCCATGTGGATGCATTTGCGCTGCATCTCTTTCAGCAGATCGTTCACCATCTTTCCTTCAGGAACGTAAAACGTGGGGCGGATGATGGACTCGATGTCGAAGGAAGGGTTGCTCACAATCCCCCCCAGCATATCTTTGCCGTGGATGAAACCGGCCACATTCTCGATGCTCCCCCGGTAAACGGGATAACGGGAGTACTTGTTGTCTACTACCGTCCTGACCAGCTCTTCGGTTGGAAGCCCCAGATCCAGGGCGACAATACGGGTGCGCGGGACCATGACCTCCCGGACACAGGTGTGGGTAAAATCGAAAATATTGCGGATGAACTCGTTTTCCGTGGAGCTGAAAACTCCCGCCTCATGCCCCTCCGCAACAATATGCTGGACATCCTCCCTGGTGACGAAGCCCTGGTCGCCCCGGGCCTTTATCCCCATCATGGCGAGGACCATCCTGTTGGAAAACGTGAGGATGTTCACAACAATTCCGGCAGCCTGAGCCATAAACCGGATCGGTTTGGCCACACGAAGTGCCATACGGTCCGCATACTGAAGAGCGAGAGTCTTGGGAACCAGTTCGCCGAAGACGAGCGAGAGGTAGGAAATCAGGATGACCACAATACCGATGGCGATCGGTTCGGCAGCCTGTTGGATAACTGCAACCGGGCTGGCCGCAAGCAGCGGTTTGAGATAACGGACTGCCGTTGCGCCACCCACCGCCGACGCAAGGGACCCCACCAGAGTTACCCCAACCTGAACCGTGGCAAGAAAGCGGTGCGGGTCGTTCTGCAGCTGTTCTACGATGATTGCCTTAGGGTCGCCGTCGGCAACCAGTTGGGCAATTCTGCTCTTTCGTGCTGAAATGATGGCAAGTTCTGAACCGGCAAAAAAACCGTTGCCGATAATCAGGAGGAATATGACGGCCAACTCACCTAAAACTGACTCCAAACGATGCCTCCATTAGGTCTGCTTATGGCTTGCAATCCATATAAAAATTGCTGATTGAATAGTAACATACTCTTGTCATAGTTAAACTGTTACTAACAGGGCCGTCGCGGCCGCCACTGCCAGCATCGGGGGACACTCCATGAGATTACGGCACGTTGCCATGCTCACGTTTCTGCTTTTCATGACCGGATGCGCCATCACGGAACAGGCAGCCATCCACGACATGGCCTACCCCAACAGCCACACGTCGTACGACATGCAGTTTGCCTGGGAAACGGCCAGGGACGACACAGACATCACCATCAGCGGAACGATGAAGAATCAAAGCTATTACTACATTACCGAACCGGAGCTTACGGCCGCCATCCTTGACCGTGAAGGTAAAATCATTGCGCAGGGGACCTTCATCTTCTTCCCGCACCAGATGGCCCTTGACGAAACCGCCCCTTTCGCCATCCGGATTCCATTCACGGGAGAACAGACTCCGTACCGCATAAGATTCAGTTACCATTACCGCCTGGCAGAAGAAGGCCGGTCCGGCGCTCCAAGGTTTCACAGTTTCGATGCAAACCCGTAAGCGCCCTTACAAACGCCTGTAGCCACCACGACGCTTCCCCCCAAGGAGCCAGACAAAAACCACCCCGGCCAAGAACCCTCCGATATGGGCAAAATAGGCGACGCCCCCCCGCAGGAACTCCCCTCCCCCAAGCCAGTTGGCATTCAGGAACTGGATTAAAACCCAGTAGCCGATAATCAGGAACGCCGGCACCTCGATAAACGTGAAGAAGAAAATAATCGGCACCAGGGTAAGTATCCGCGCACGGGGAAAGAGAAGCAGATACGCGCCCATGACCCCCGCCACTGCGCCGCTGGCCCCCACCATCGGAATATCGGAACCGGGTGCGCTCGCAACCTGAGCAACAGCGGCAACAAGCCCGCAAGCAAAATAGAAGATTATGAACCGCATCCGCCCGAGGACATCTTCGACGTTATTGCCGAATATCCAAAGGTAGAGCATGTTCGAGCCGATGTGAAGCCAGTTGCCATGGAGGAACATGGAGCTGAAAATAGTGGGCCATGCAAGCAGCGGATTCGAAATGAGCGAAACCGGCACAAGGGCAAAATCCGCAGTGAGCCCGCCAACGAACTGCCTCGTGCGGATCACCCCCCGTGCCGTTTCAACGAGCAGCGGCTCGTAGTGGCCGGAGAGCCGGTCGTAAAAGAAAACCAGGACATTCAGAACGATAAACACGACGCTCACCAGGGGAAAGCGTCGTGTCGGATTATAGTCCTTCAGCGGAATCAAAGCCGGCTACCCTGCCCTTCGGTTATTTCGACGGTTCTTCTTCCTCGCACACCTTCGGCTCATTGGCAGCAGTTCCCGGCTTGACGTTGCACTTGCCGATCACTTTTTCGATGAGCTGGATATTCGCCCCATTCACAAAGGTTCCATCAACCCAGAAAGCAGGCGTAGACTGGATGCCCAGCTTGGCAGCCACGGCTTTGTGATAGTTGAGCAACCCCTTGTCATCATAGGGCTTGTTCAATCGATCGCGATTATTGTCAAGCTCCCCGGAATAAACCTCCCAAAGGGCGAGTTCCTTATCTTCAGCCGACAGGATATAACGCACCTTTTTTTCGGCATCCTTGTGCATTGCCAGGGGAAGGAAGAATACATAACGGGTCACATCGGGACGGTTCCCCCAGTACTCATGCATCTTCCGGCAGAAGGGGCAGTCGGGGTCCGTTATTTCAATCACCACATGCTTGCCGTTTCCCACCTTCACCGCCTTGGCCTTGTCGGCGTCGGTGATAAGCTTGAGACGGCCGGCAGTAAGGCGGGAGCGGGCTTCGGCAGTCAGATTTTTCCCCTCACGGGTAAAGAGGTCGCCGACAAAAACATGGCCGGTTTTCACATTGACGTAAAGCACATTGCCGTCCGCCACAACCTCGTAAAAATTTTCAATTTCGGTTTTTGTCACCTCTGAAGCGGGAAGTTTCGGAAAGAGCCGCTTTATGACGGCCTCCGGGGCTTCCTCCCTGGCCTGCTCCTTGGGTGCCCCAAAGGCTGTCGTAGTGGCGAGGCAGGCCGCCAAAGAAAGGATCCCCATAAATCGTAACTTTTTAAATTGCATAATTCCTCCGGACCCAAGGCTAAGAATTCAAGTAACAGTGATATTCTTCAAGCAAATTGATATCATTTAACACCATATTCATCAAGCCGCATATAAAAAAGACTTGTTGCACAGCCATGAAATCGCATCAAGTCAATATATTGGAAATTGAGTATTGTGTTGTGGCGTGAAATATCCTATTTTTAAAACCCTTGGAAGCACGTCGGTCGCTGGTGGGCCGCCCGGTCTTCAAAACCGGTGGGGGGGATGAGAAATCTCCCCGGTGGGTTCGATTCCCATGTGCTTCCGCCATTATACATCCAACGCCATCCGGTGTAACTTGAAGCATAATGTGGCCGTTTTGGACACGTTTTACTTCCACCCCCGTTTGACACGTTTTACTTCCACCTTTTTTGCGTGGGGTAGCCGTGAAATGAGTTACACGGTAGCCGACATTTTATTTTATAGAAAAGCCGCTCTGGTTCGGAGCGGCTTTTCGCGTTTCAGCCTCCAAACGCCCGCTGAAATTGAGTGAGCTTCAAAAATCAATCTTCCTCTCCCGCCATATTTGAAAATTCGCCTGCCACATCCTCCCCAATAAGCTTCAGCTGCTCCAGTGCACCCTGGAGGTCTTCGATAATGTCCCGCAGGATGGTTCCCGGCTCGGGAAGGTTTGCCGAGTCCTCCAGGCTTTCATCCTTCAGCCAGAAGATGTCGAGGCTTGCCTTGTCCCGGGCAATGATCTCATCGTAGCTGTAAGCGCGCCAGCGACTATCAGGGGTCGCCTCGCTACAGGTGGGGGTGCGCTCGAAGCGAAGTGCATATTGGTGCGCAGGTCATAGATCCAGAGCTTCTTGGTCCAGGGCGTTTCCGAGGCCGGCTTCTTGTCGAAGAAGAGCACGTTCGCCTTCACCCCCTGGGCATAGAAAAGCCCGGTGGGAAGCCGCAGGAGGGTGTGGACGTCGCACTCATGGAGGAGTTTCTTCCGGATTGTCTCCCCGGCCCCGCCCTCGAAGAGGACGTTGTCCGGCACGACGACGGCGGCCCGGCCGTGCTGTTTCAGGAGGGTCTTGATGTGCTGGACGAAGTTCAGCTGTTTATTGGAGGTGGTGGCCCAGAAGTCCTGCCGCTCGATGATCTCCTTCTCCACGTAGACCTTGCCGTCCTCGCCGACGATGGTGGTGGAGCTCTTCTTGCCGAAGGGCGGGTTGGTGAGGACCAGGTCGAACCGCTCCCCCGGATCGGCCGCCAGGGAATCGGAAACGGTGAGCGGCAGCTTCTCGCCGCCGATGCCGTGGAGCATCAGGTTCATGGCGCACAGGCGCGCCGTATTGTGCACCAGCTCCCAGCCGCGCAGGGTCTGGCTGTCCAGGAACTGCTTCTGCTCCCGGTCCAGCTTGTAGTGGCCGGTCACGTATTCGTGTGTCGCGAACAGGAAGCCGCCAGTGCCGCAGGCCGGGTCGCAGACCGTCTCCCCCGGCTTCGGCGCCATGACGTCCACCATGGCCTTGATCAGCGGACGCGGCGTGAAGTACTGCCCAGCCCCGCTCTTGGTGTCCTTGGCGTTCTTCTCCAGGAGCCCTTCATAGGCGTCCCCCTTCACGTCGGCGCTCATGATCGACCAGTTTTCCTTGTCCAAGAGGTCCACCAGCAAGCGGCGCAGCTTGGCCGGGTCCTGGAACTTGTTCTGCGCCCGGCCGAAGATCAGCCCCAGGAGCCCCTTCTCCTGCCCCAGCTTCTCCAGGGTGTGGCGGTAGTGGTCGAAAAGGTCGTCGCCGTCCTTCTTCAGCAGGCTCGGCCAGTCGTAACCGTACGGTACGGGGCTCTTCTGGTCGAAGGGCTTCTTCGTGCGCTCGTCGGCCATCTTGAGGAAGAGGAGGAAGGTGAGCTGCTCGACATAATCGCCGTAGCTCATGCCGTCATCGCGGAGGACATTGCAGAAGTTCCAAAGTTTTTGGACGATTGCGGCTGGGGTCATGAGTGGTATATCCTTATTTAGATCTATTTATTATGGGTGCAACCTGACAGCTCACCAGACTGTGGGTCTGGTGGTCGCAGACCGTCGGGCTCATAACCCGAAGGCAAACGCAAGGGACTTAAAATCCCTAGGTTGATTACGAATCACTCGCTCTACCGACTGAGCTAAGGTGGCGTTAGTTAGATTCGACGAGGGGTTGTGTTTCGCCTTTTCGGTAAAGCAACACTACCAAAACCTCTAGTAGTCAGGTGTTCGCTCAAAATGTCTTTCTGGATATTTGCTTCAAAGAGTCTACGCAGACATCGACGAACGTAGTCACGAAGTTCATGTGTTTCTTTATCTGTAATTTTGGCATCGCCGCTATGAACAAGTGCAGAGCGTTTGCCGTATAGCTTTTTTACTCTGTGATAAACTGCGAGTGCTTCCTCTTTTGTTTTCCCGATAAGAGCTGCTGTCCCTCGCGATATCTTGTAACTTATGTCCTGTCGCCCATCGTTAAACAAAATTTCAAGCGCAATATTTAGGGCCAGAAAAGCCATCTGCTCAGGCTCTTCGACGTTTCAAGTGGGTTGAGGGAATAGCGACTTGAAGTTGAGCT
>CAZBEB010000027.1:0-37649 GCA_964490805.1 uncultured Geobacter sp. | reverse complement strand
AATTACCCCAAACCCACAGCTGGCACTGCTTTAGAGGCTATGGGACAGCAGTGGGAATGTCCGTACCGGCAATAGCTTTATTGTCCGCGAGATTCTTCTTCTGTGCCAGTTTTTCGCCGTCAGGGGAGAACCCCCGAATCAAAAGAGAGAACTCTTCGCCGATAGCTCTGTTTTCAAGCCCCAAAGCAGCGGCACCAGTGCCGATATATTTGCTGTCACTTTGTTTGTAAACTGCGTCCCTGTCGTAATAGTAATCTTCGGCTTTAGCTACAGATACCTTCATTGGTCTCATGTCTTGCCTCTAAAAGCCATAACCAACGCAACATATGCGTGCCCTGGTCAGAAACCACAGGAAATTGTCAGGTGACTGTGATCCGGTTCCAAGCGGTGGATTTACGCCGGAACCCCATAAAAGGTCAGATCTTCCTATCGGAATACAATCGTTTCGTTTCCGAGGCTTTGCTACTTGGAGGCGATAATGGCTTTTGTTCCAAATTGGGGCGTATTCGCCATAGGCTGAGCACCCTTGCGAGTCAGTTGCCGTATCCCACACAAGACCTTCCCTGCTCAGCTTATAGAGCATCTTGCTTGCCATTGAGGCATTTAAATGATTGGGGTTGGTAACCGTTGTGCTGCCGTTCAATGGGTAAGCTGAGCCCCAAGCCCCCTGGCACCAAAAGAGCGGATCAATAGGAGGACCATAAGTAGTTGCCACGCTGTCAGCCATGCAAGACAACTGAGTTATAGGATTTCCAAATAAAAGAGCCTCAGGGTTGAGGATGAAGGATAATTGATCATCTTGCCAAGTAGGATCCACTTCAGAGGGATATGCGAGGTCGAATATAGCTCCATCGTTGCAAGGAAAGTCACCAAACAAATCCAAGATTGACCAGACTGGAAATTTATACCAATGGACTTGTTGAGAGGCATAACTTGAGTCAGCATCACTGTTAGTATGGGTTCGGTTAGTCCCTCTCTGCAATTCGTTCATGCTGGTATTCAGTTCTGTCCCCAAGGCGACCATACACCACGGATCTTTCACTGTTTCTGCTAAATAGGCATGTTCCCAAAAAGCGACCTTTATCCCTGCTACCACTCCAGAATTGTTAGCGCAAGCGCACATTGGTGAACTTACTTCTCCCCCTGGCAATTCGTCGTCTCTACCGAACTGCATCGTTCCTATCCGTACAGGAAACATACATTCCCAACAGACATCAGTTATAGGATTTAAAAAAGAACCTTTGCAACTGGAACCAGCTATCGATTCTTTACTCATAATAGTCAGCAGAAGCGTAAGAAACAGTATTGTGTATTTCATAATGTAATCCTCAAGGCGTCGGGTATTCATCAATCCTACGGTTTCTTCGTGTCAATATCCGGAACGGCATGAATCTTATCTCCGGGTTGGTGCACTGTTCGAAATATCTTTTGAGTCGTGGAACCAGAGCTGGTCATGTTATTCGGTAGTTGTTGCACATGTTCTGCTTTTGTCTGTCTCTTAGCGGCCCCCTGGTTTTTCCCTCTTGAAGGTTTAGAGTCCGGTTGTTCATGGACAGGTTTTGTCTCATATTCTGCCTGTGCTGTTGTCGGTGTGTTCTTTGCAATATTTAGAAGCTGAGTTGATTGCGGGGTAAAAGGCATAGCCATTTCAGCCTGATGAAATTGCACTGCCGGTTCGGCCTGTTTTTGTCCACTGGAAGGTTGGGGTGCCGGTTGTCCGTGGGCACTTTTTGTCACGTGTGCCGTCTGGGTTGCTCTCTGCGTGTTCACCATGGAATCTTGAGGCTGCGTTGTTTGAGCGGTTAATGGTGTAACCACTTCAGACTGGCGAAGGTGTGTAGCCGGCTCAGTTTGTTCTTTATGTTCTCTTGAAGGTTGAGAGATCGGTTGTTCAGGAGAGGGTTTTGCCTTATGCGCCGATTGCGTTGCTAACGGTGCGTTCATATCTGGATCTTGAGACTGAGTTGATTGCGGGGTAAAAGGAATAGCCATTTCAGTCTGATGAAATTGCGCTGCCGTTTCGGCCTGCTTTTGTTCACTGGAAGGCTGGGGTGCCGGTTGTCCGTGGGCACTTTTTGTCACGTGTGCCGTCTTGGCTGCTCTCTGCGTGTTCACCGTGGAATCTTGAGACTGTGTTGTTTGAGTGGTTAATGGTGTAACCACTTCAGACTGACGGAGGTGCGTAGCCGGCTCAGCTTGTTCTTTGTGTTCTCTTGACGGCCGATCTACCGGTTGTGCTGGGACATTATCTGATGCTGTTGCTGGAGTAGTTGTTGTCGCCGGGGCTTTCTCTGGTTCTTGGTCAATGTTACCTCGGTCAGTTGTGTGGAGAGAGTTCCTTTCTGTACGCGTAGTTTCTCCTCTCCCTTCGTTTATAATTGCAGCACGTCCTTCGTTGATTTGCTCTTTGTTGTCGGAAATTCCTGATTGTATATCCTCGGGATCCACCGCTCCAGGTTTCACTTTCAGTTCTGTGGCAACGGCTGCGGCAGGATTGGATTTACGGGATGACTTCAAATTCGGTTGCTCTTCAAGCTGTTGTTTGAGTTCGCTTGTAGTGGAGTTGATCTTATTATCTACCGGTTCGACAGCATGCTGAATGGCACCTACGTTTGGGCCGTTGACAGTTGGCATACCCATCCCTAAACTTTGGGGAGTTATTCCTCGGTCAGTATAGTATGCTTGCCTCATCTTGTTGATCTCATCGGTCTGTCCATTTGCCGCTAAACCTTCTATGTGCTTGATCGCAAGCCGATCGCCGTGCGCCCCTCCGCCGAACTGTTGCTGGCCGATAAAAGAATAGAAATCCCGATCGAGAGTAGTTCTGGCCTCTGTCGCTCTTGAGAGAGCTTCATTCTTCCGTTCGTTGATGTCCAAGGCTTGCTGGTAGGCTTTGCTGGCAGTTTCGCTGGCGGTTTTAGTGCCGGTGATGGACTCCATCTGAGAGAGCGCTTTCTGCGCAGTTTCCGAATAATTGCTTGACCGGATTTGACTTTGTGTAGTGCGCCAGGTTTGGCCTATGCTTTCCTGGGTTGATTTTGCTTCTTCCGCTGACTGGTGTACGGTGTATGATTTCCCGTCGCTGGTAGTTATCCTCCAGGATGCTCCCCCTTCAATACTCGCCTTGATTGGCGAAACCTGTGGAGTACCCATCCCTGCGGAGATCTGTGCCCACGCCGATTTATCAATAGTCTGCCCGGTGCGCTCATCAATTGCCGTACTGTTTCTCAGGGATGACATTACGGAACTGCTGATTGACTTGCTCCAATCAACAGTGCCGCCGGTTGCGGTATAAAGCTGCTGCGATGCTGCCGTGATCCGGCTCCATGTGCCACTATTACCCCAGGAACTGGTAAATCCTTCTCCGATCGATTGCTCTGCGCGTCTTACCTCAGAGAAGCTCTGTCCGAAAGATTTATCCCATCCAGCTCTGATGGTGTCAGTGTCGACAACGCCAACTGAGTTGCCTTGCAACCCGACTAATTGTGTCCCTTGCCATGTTGCAACGATCTGTCCCCATCGTCCGGTTTCTTGCCCGGCCGTTGGCCGCGAGAGAGTAAAGCCGTCTTGTTGGCCTGTGCTACGGCTCATCATGTGATCAACTGTTTTCCCCTGCCAATAGGTGTCGGCTGCTTGCTGGCCGGTAAATCCTTGTTGCTGAAGACGCTGAAGCTCCGCAATACCCTCACCGTGGTTAACGGTGGCGGCGGCCATTTTTTGGGCTTCGATTCGTGGTATACCCATTGCCTGAGCCTGATCCATGAATTGTTCGTTAAGCTCAACGTCACCTTGCCCTCTGTAGGATGCTGCCTTTCCCTGGCCGTCCCTCATGTCGAGATACCTAGACATGCCGCCGGCCCCCTGAATACTTCCCCCCTGTTGGCGTAAATCCCCAGCGATGCGTCCGTATTCCCCCATCTGGCGCTGGCTCCAAGAGAATTCGTTGGCAAGGGTTTCAGTAGGGATTGCTGTTTGATTGGCCTTCCTAACGTTGGCTTTGGCTGCCGGATCCAGCATCTGCTGTTCAGCCTGTGTACCGGTTGCAGAGACCTCTCCCATAAGTTTCCCTCCTACGCTTGCCGCAACAGAGGAACCCAGACCGACAACACCGGAGGTGATGGCGCCGGCTAACGCCATTCCGCTGCCACGGACCAAACCGAACATGGCGAGGATTTTTTCCGTCGAACCAGGGAAGAAGCGGAGTGCATCGATACCCATGCTGTACTGACGTACTTCGCCATAAAGTTTGTTTGCATAATCGACGCAGAACTGGTGCAGGATTGCATCGCAGGTACCCCAGATTGTAAGGAAGGTAAAGCTCCCGAAAACGAATTTAGCGGCTCGAGGCATCATAGGTGTCAGCATTAACAAACAAATGAACGGTGTTAGAGCGATCGTGACTGCCAGGATCGTAGCCCGGATGTAGGGAAGCCAACCGTTAATCGAGTTCATGGCACCGGAAGCTTTATTGAGGATATTGAAATTAGCGTAGCCAGTACCGGCGTCGCTGTTTGATAAAACTGAATCCATGATCTGGGCCACATACATGTTTCTCAGAAAGTCCATGCTGGTCTTCCCTGCTAGCAGTTGTGTTCCTACAACTCCGCTCATAGTGTTCATGCAATCGTTGAGAGAAGAAGCATTGCCGGGATCAAACCCTAGCTCTGTGCAGGTATCTGTGAGATTTTTTGTCAGAGAATCAGCGGCCATAATTCTCGGCTGGATATTTGCCCAAGCGTCAGTGCAACTCAATGTCTCTCCCTGAGGAGATAGCGTCTTATCGTACACTGTGGTGTAGTTGGCTGGGTTCACCCCCTTTGCCAAAGAGGATAGGAGATCTGTGGTTTCGGTTCGAATTTCCTGTACATAACCAGGGAGCCGCGAGGTCTCGAACAAGACACAATCTGTAATATAGTTCTTGAGACTCTGGTCCAGGAGAGGGTCAGAAGACTGCAAGCTGGCTTGACTGATGCTGTAAAGTCCTAGGAACCCCTTACCGCCTGCCTGCGACTCAAAACCCACGGGGTCTCCAGTAGTAGAAACCATTTCCACGAAAGTACGTTCGATTTTATTTGTTGTGCCTGCAAATAAAACTATGAGATCTGGAATCCCCCCAACAGCCTGGTATCTGTTTTCCGTTGGATCATAGATATGCAAGGTGCCCTTGGGGATAATTACGCCGATGAAGACCGCACATGTGATGAGCCATGGAACAAGTGCACCTGTCAGATAGTTCTGGCCACCGTGGAGATCACGGCTACCGAAGGCAATGCCCACAAGTATCCGCATGATAAGCGCTGCAAGGCTTCCTGTGGCGAGAACGGCAAAAAACGACTTGTAGTCACTTGCTCCGAAAAGCAATCCACACTTAGTGAAAGCGCTCACAACAGCGTCGAAGCCCCCATATGTATAAAACTCTTCTGAGAAAGCAGCATAAGAGGTGACAGGCGCTACTAACACCGCAATAGCTATAATTGCGTTGAGTATTGACTTTTTCATGCTACGTGCCTCTTAATGCGTGATTTTGCGTGTCGATGCGCCTTAGATCGAGCACGCGCGATGTACTCTTTGGCGGTGTCTTTTGTGATCCCCATTTTTAACGCGATTTCACTTAGGCTTAACTGGCCCTCTCTAGTAATACCGAGTGAGAGCTCCATGGCTTGTGCCTCCTTGGCAGAAAGCAATGGCTTTACCCGTTGTTCGTATACCTTCTCAATATCAATTATTGGTTTCTTCTTACGCGCTTTTGACTGGATAGCCTCAAGGGGAATATCTCTAAAGGCGCTTGTAGGGAACGACATTGATGTGCCTCCGCTGTAGTACGGTTTTCTCTTCGTGTTCTGCTCATCGTTTACTTCTGGGATTGGTCTACCTTCCTTGAGAGCTTTAAAAGCCTCCTTTTTCTTTTTACAGGCCTCCCGTGCTTCGTCGGGGAAAGGGGTGACGCTTGCCACCAAGTCTCGCCAAATCCTGTAAAAACATGCTTCGAATTTGATGGTGGGGTTCCGTTGGCAACAAAGCGCCGCTTTTACTGAAGCCTCGTAGGCATCCTGCAAGTAGTCAATTTTGTCGTATGGTGTGAAATTTGTGTACATAGCAGATTTTTTAAATATCAGGCCTTTGTGGATATTTACCCATTCGATTGCATCATGGACGTGCATTTATTCCCTCCTAAAAGCAGTTTTTTATTTGCTCAACCCTCCAGCATCAAGGCATCATCAACTTCTAGCGGCGTTGTCAAACTCTGTTCTTCGCCAACGTGCGTTTCAATTCTCTCGATCTCATGCTTCATGGCTGTCAGTTCTCGGAGGTACATGGTTAAGTCAAAGGAGGGATCAGGAATGTTTGCCTCTGCAACTATTAGGTACGGGGTATATTCAAGCTTAATCCGCGTAGCCGGATAACCCAGCATTTTCATGTAGGCATTCAGAGGGGGTAGATCTTTTATCTCATCCGGCAGTACAAGGCGTTTTTTAATCACTTGGTCCATTGAGGACCCACCGTGACGGTTGTCCGTGATCCCGGTGGACAGAGTTCCTCTATATTCAATCATTTCTTGTTCGCCGATGAGACGACTCAAACTTTCGAGCGTTCGGTCATGTCCAACAGAAAAAATCAGATTTGTACCGGCAGCAGACAACATTGACTCCATGGTGTTCCGTCCATACAACTCCTCAATTTGTTGGTAACTCTGGAATCCCAAAATGGCGCAAAGGCCCTTACTTGGCCCGAAGTTCAAAGCATCTGTTAATCCTGGTACTTTCGGTAAAACTCCTAGTTCATCCAGAACATAAAAAATCCTTCTTTCGCGGTCATCGGGAAGCGACTTGTGTGCAGTCAACAAAGTTGACAAGAATAAGTTCATCAGAGGCCTTAAGATCTCTTGATGTTCAGGAGACGAAACAATAAATAGGCCGTCCTTCTTGTCGTCAACTAGCCACTGACGAATAGAAAACGGCCCGTCCATCCTGGCGAGTAATTGGACCGGCTTCAGGTATGCCTTAAGGTTGACAGAGAATGAAAATGACGTTGCGACTTCCGGCTTATCTAGCAGTGCCGCCGCCATCTCTGCCCCGGGTGTTTGAAGGAATATTTTTTTCAGGTCATCGGGCGGAAGACAGGCACACTGCCACAGATATGTATTAGTTTTGTGGTCTGTATGAAAGCAGTGCAGCAGTAACCCCTCAAAGATTAAACGAGCACCAATAGACCATATTGGATCTTTACTGCCTTCGGGGATCAAGGCTGCCGCCATATCAGCTATTTGAGAAAGTGAAGTGATGTCGTTAAAAATCGTCCAACGGATTGACCGAAGGTCGACACTCGGAGAAAATATTAAATCGCTCGGTTGAAAATGCGTGGCCGTGTAATCTAATTTGGAATCAAAGACAACACGTTTCCCAATTTTGAGATTTATGATCTGGTCTAGGAGCGATTTGATCAGGGTAGATTTCCCCACCTGTGGCCGCCCCATTATGACCCAGGGTGTGTACTCGTTCCTGCGCGGAATAAGTACTCTACCGACCTCCAAGCGTGGGGATGGAGCGGACATTTTTTGAGCTGTTTTTTGGACCAATTTACTAAGCTCGGCAGGCATAACAAGCTGTGCCCCGCGCACGTACTGACCGGCCTCCCGTTTGTGTTTTTCTCTGTAACCCCAAAATGTGGTGGCGCAAAATAAGAAGATTGCGCCTGCGACACTTGAGTAACCGTATTTCCTGAATTGGTGCCAGTACGTCTGTCGGACTTCGTAGAGCCGGATCAGTCCTCCCTGTTCATAGATCATTCGTGCGTGAAGAGGGTAGAACCCTTTGATCCCACCTCTGGCAATCTCCAGTTGCAGGGCGTCACGCAAATTGAAGTCAGTTTCGCCAAATCTGACGGGTTCAGGGGGCCGAAAATTAAACATCAACACCCATCCAAAAACCGCCCCCAAAAGAGCAGCAAGCAATTTGATCCGGAAACCGGCCCACCCCATTTGCAGCTTAGTAGCTAAGATAAGGGTCCCATCAATTTGGTTTCGATTTGACATGCTCTATACACCTTTCTGCTGCTGTGTTTTCCAGCGATCAAATCCTGCCTGTGCTTGATCAAAAACGCCTGCGTTCCTAGCCAAAGCGCCCGAGAAGTTAAGTGACTGAACTGTGTAGTTTTCAAGCCGATCAAGTCGATTAGTAATCAGCGGAGTGAGTTCTTTAATGAACTCCGTGACCTGTCTTACCTCAACGGCTGTGGCTGCGAGGCGGAGTGCATCATTAATTATCACGCTGCGATCGCAGTTACGGCGTTCACCCTCTGCGTCGAGCCACTTGATCAATTCATCAGGGACCCGCACGGAAATCTTCTGCGACATGTCCGACTCCTCTTGTCCGTTAAATTCTGGGTTTATTGCCATTGCCCGACATTTGTCGGACAAAATGTGTCCGACACTAAAAGCCTTGTGTTTTAATGATTTTCATGTTTTTAAGGCACGCTATGCTTGCGTATAGTGCCAGAGATTATCTGTCGCTTTGGCCTCCCGTATCTGGCCGTCCACAAGTGCATAGGCCGTTAAGCCACGGCCAGCCCCCACGGGCAGGTGGCTTGACGAGCCTGTGTACCCTGTGGGCGGAACCGATCTACTCTCCCAGAACACGACGCTCTGGGAAAATGAAAGCGACCCCCCAGCGCTTCTTCCTGTCTGAACAATCAATCTCTTTCAGCTCGCCTTTGCAGTCGAATTTTTTCCCGGCTTTTGACTTAAGGTTTTTTAGCTGTATCTGCTCGCCCTTGATCAGTTTGATTGCCTCATCCTCTGTAAGCGGAGCCCGGCCGAATTTTTCCAAATCAGTCCGCCAGAGAATGAAATTGCAGTCGCCTGGATCGCCGTCGGGAACGTAGTTCTCACAAAAGAAATTTTTCTCCCGGACTTCGATTGCACCTTCTTTGCAACAGGGGCACTTCAGACTCATTGGTTTTGTTCCTCCTCTTTTGTGGTCAACAGCCGGTCAAGGCCGGCTGAAATTTGTTCCCAGGTGGGTTTCACTTGGCCGGGGATAGGTATGTTTTCCAGGTTCTGTGCAGCAAGTTCGTATTGTTCTGCGAGTTGTTCATCTGTTAGCTTCACTTGACACCTCCACCAGGGGGGCTTGAACGCCCCTCTGGCCCCCTGTCACTAAGCCCCAATGCGGCGGCTCAATGTTGCAACCCATGATTGCCTCTAGTTCAACGGCCAGCTCAGACCAAGGTGTGATCCAACCAGCCTGGATTTCCCTTTGGAAAATTTCTCCGATCCGCACCAGTTGCCGGTTTCTGACCTCTTCCTCTTTTCGCTTGGCCAGCCGCAGCAGTTCACGGCCTCTCTCCCTGATCTGTTGGGGTGTCATTTGTTCTAGTTTTTTGCTCATTTTTTCAGGATCTCCTCGAAGCGCCGCTTATACTCTGCGGGGGGCATGGGCTTGAGCTGGTTTTCCAGCTGCAGCAGTTCAATTTGGTGCCCCCTGTCTGCATTTTTTTGCGACAGCGGGGCGGTGAAAAACATGACTAACCCCGTGATGGTGCAGATCAAGCCAATGATCAACATCCCCCGTGCGAATTGCAGGCGGAGTGGGTTGCATTTTTGTTGTCCCTCTACCTGGTGCTGGGGGATTGGCTCGATGATAATTTCTCGCAACATCACTATTTCCCCCTTTGCCGCCGCCACCAAATTGTTGAAATCCACGATTGTTCTCCTTTCGGGCTTAGGCGGTCGTGCCGCCGTTACGTTCCGCAATGACGTCGGCCAAGCAAGCCTGATACACTAGGTCATTGCTCCCGCCGATCCGCCGCATCCGTCTCTCGGCCTCGGCCTCAATCTCTGCTCGGATGCGTGGGGCCATCTCCTCCAGCCGCAACAACAGTTGCGCCTGTCGCCGCAACTCCTCCCTCCGCTCCTTCTGCTCTTGCTCTGCCTCAGCCTGCTTTTGCGCTTGTACTCTGTTTTTTTCGGTTGTCGCCTCGGCCTCTTTTTGCCGCTGCGTGCTCGCCCAATCATGCTTCAGAGCATTGCGCAACCATCCGCCGGGGTTGGGTATGGGGTTGGGTTTGTCGGAGTTTAGCCGGTCCGTGAGGAGCTGGATGTTGCTGATCAGGACTTCTTTAGGCAGGTGTTTGCTCATTATCGCCACAGCAAGGCAATCAAGGCGTACGCTCGATGGCAGTCTATCGATGGCCGATATGACCTCGGGTGATGGGGTGGCGGGATTTTGAACTTGAGCCTTAGGCGAGATAGCAGCAGGTTGTCTGGTTTCTGCTGCTGCTTTTTCTAATAGCTGGTTTTTATTATTGCTTTGCGAGCGGACATTCCGCGGAATGTCCGCGGACACGTCCGCGGACGCTTGTAATTGCTTAATTTTACTTCTCTTTGTTCGCTTGCGCTCAGCGTCTCTTTGTCGTTTGTCGGCAAGTAAAGCTAGTGCATCGACATCCTGATCGTGCCATGCAGGCAGGGCCAGTGCCGGCGGATCGCCGACTCGTTCGACAAAACCGTAATTTTCCAACATTTGCAGTGCTGCGCGAACTGTTGCAGGCTGCCTGCGTAGAACTGCTGCCAGCTCACCCTCAGAATATGGGTGGCCGCCAGGTAAAACCAGCATGCCGCCTGCATTGCATTTCCCTGCCAGGATCAGTAGTTTGACGTATATGATTTGCACTGCATCTGCAACTTCCGGAAACGACTCGACAATCAACCAACGCGGGTCGTCGAACTCTGCCAGATGCAGCCGGATCCAGTACGCTCCGTTTGTCCCAGGAGTAGCCATAATTTTACCCCTGGGTGGCCCGCTGCCGCTGGCGCTCCAGCCATCCATCAACATCATGTATATCCCAGCGCTGCATTTTGCCCACAACCAACGATGGCCCTGGAAAATCGTGATTTTTTCGCAGGTCGTGCAATTTTGTCCTGCTAACGCCCACATATGTGAGCACGTCCCGGATCGCCAACATCCTCATATGTCCTCCTTGTTCTCCGCTGCACCTGATGTAATCGACGATATTTATTATTTGGAGGGCCGTCAAGGAAAAAACACAATGAAAACAGTAACTTATGATATTAAATAAATATCAACAAATTCTAAAATGCCGAAATTATTACTGAAAAAATCACAGGTTTTTTTCAGTTTATTGATAAAAAATTTGAATTCAGGGCAAAAAAAATCCCCGGTCAGGAGGACCGGGGATCTAGAGAGGGGGGAATCTAAAATATTATTTCTGAGTAATCAATTCCGTTCCGGGGGCTCCGACTTCACGGAAAAGACTTGCCGCCTCGTTTATGGCACAATGCACAGGGAAGCTTTTGCATCCCTTTGAGAGAAGCCAAATGGTTCTCGTTACTCCGTCTACAAACGATATGCACGGGACTGTTGGCCAAAAACCAACCTCTGCTAGTGGAACAGGATTTAGGCTTCCAGAAGCAAACCCCCCATCAGCATATTTATATTTCTTATCAGCTTTCCAAGTCTCAACATTGCCGTGGGACTGATCGAAGTGGATACTGTTAGGCTCTGCTCTCCATAACCTCAAAAACTCTTGAGCGTCCACTATGACGATTCCGTAAAAAGAAGTGAGGTCGGTTTTCATATAAACAACCTCCCCATCTCCTAATGGGACCGAAAAAATTAGCCGACGCTCCATATTCTTGTCGAGTTCAATTTTGACCATACAAAAAACTTTCCTTTCATAGGCGGGCTAGGCCTATTTTTGATCTCACCCCACCCAGCGCTTGCGGACTACCTGGAGCGTAAGTCTCTGATTTGATAAGATAGCAGGTTTCTTTGATAGTGGGCATAAGTTGTTATGAAGAAAGCGCTAGCGAGTGCTAGCGCCAGAAGTTGCTGCAGGACGTTTTTTTGACAGGTGCTCAGAGAAGGCTCTGTAAGAAGCTTGAGAGCCAAAAAAGAACAACACATAGCTTCCTATGACAATGGACACTGTGAGGACGTGAAACGTTCGAGCGAAAGTGTTCCAGTCGCAACAATAACCATATTGGGTAATATAAGTTGTCCCCGTTCCTAAGGCCGCAGCCAGCACTCCTAAAGTAAAGGCCAGTATGGCGCACGTTAGATCCCCTACAGCTAGAGGATCAATTCCTTTACTCCAGATGTTGCCGATAAAAGCCAAAAGACCTGCAGCAGCTCCGCCGTTAACTAAAATGGCACTTTTCAATGCCGCTTGACCGTAAGCGAATACGGAGTCCCACATCTGGCGGGAGTTTTCCTGCTGTGCGCCGTAGTGGGCAAGGTTCCGCTCATGTTCAGCGCGGAACATGGCCAGGTCAAGCTCAAATTTTTTGTCGTCTGATTTGTCGATTGAGGCGACATCTCTCTCAAGCGCATCTAGGTAGTTTAGAAGCGCATCAACCGAAACTACTTCTTCCTTCCTGTCTCTCACATCACGGACAGCCCTTCGTATCATTTCGATTGCTTCTAGAGGCTTCATTCACCCTCCTTTTTTTTAACTACATAGTGCCTGCAGATACTCTCCCCAGGCTGTGAGCCACCGCTGTTTTTCGGCCTCGCCAGTGTGCCGGTCGTAGACTCCAGTTACCCCACCAGCAACGTGGCCTAGGATTAAATCCATGTCGTCTCTGGAGCCGCCGCAACGCCGGATGCCGGTACCGCAAGTCCGCCGCAGGTCGTGAGGCGTCCAACGGGGAAGGCCGTAATAGGGGGCTTTCCCTGTGGCCGGCACGAATCGCCGGACATGGTGATTAACGCTGTTGGCCGAAATCGAGGAATTTTCTGTGTCGCCTGGGAAGATAAAGTCTTTACGATCACCAATCAACTGCATGGCCTGGGGAGACAGGTAGATCCTGTGTTCTCCTCCTTTGTTCCCTTGGCGCCGCTCTTTGGGTATCGTCCACCAGCCGCAGCGCTTGCACTCCAGGCAGCGGGGTTTGCCTACGCCAATTTGGATCTCTTGGCGGTGCATGCCGCAAACCTCGCCGTTGCGCTGTCCGGTTACCAGCATCAGTTTGAGCGCACGTTGTGTGCTGTCCGAGCCGCCGCCCTGGTCGATGGCAGTCCACAGATATTTGATTTCGTCGTCGCTTAAAATCCGCTCTCTGGCCGTTTGTTTCATGGTGGGGATGGTCCGGGCTGCCCTAATCTCGGAAAAGGGATTATACTCAACGAGCTCACGCTCTACAGCGTATTGAAACATGCCACGCAATGCCTTATGGAGATTAACCGCCTGGCCTGGTGCTGTAGCGGCTTTCTGCTCCAGGATCGCCACGGCGTCCCGCCTCCGGATCTCAGAGGCCAGACGCTGGCCGTAGGTCGGCAGAATGTCCTTTTCTAAGGCAAGCTTGAGCGTATTGGCCCACTTTGCGCTGTGGTGCTGCTCACTCCACTTCGTCCATAGCTCATGTAGGCCTGTGATAGTTAATTGCTCTGGAGGGACTACAGGGCTTTCTGGAGAGGGTTGCTGCTGTGGGTCGGTGCCACGTGCAAGGAGTGCCGCAGCCTCGTTGTATTGAATTCGCGCCTCGGCCAGTGTAACAGCCGGGTAATTTCCCAGGTGCATGATTCGCCGTTTTCCACCAATCGTGTAAATAAACTCAAATCGTTTCACCCCTGACGGCAGTACTCGGACAGCGAAGCCGTGCCCCTCTCGAACCCGATAATCCTTTTCTTGTGACTTGAGACTTGTTATGTATTTGTCAGTGAATTTCATGGCTCTTCCTGGTACCTGATGGTACCTCTGTGGTACCTCGAAGTACCTTGCACAAGGATTGACACATATGAACAACTGAGAACATAAATTAGGGTAAAAACCGCAGAAAGTCAACTAATTGGAATGAATTATTAGAATGTATAGGAACGTCTGCGAACAATGACGAAAAGTGTTAAGGCAGCTTCCCAAGCTGAAGGTCGCGGGTTCGAATCCCGTTTCCCGCTCCATAAAATCAAGGGGTTAGGCCAAAAAAGCCTAACCCCTTTTTGTTTTTCTTTGCTTGTGCAACCTCCCATGCAACCTCCAGGCGCTTCGCTACCCCTCCTGCAAATCGGATCAAATTTTGGTGGAATGTATTAAAAGCATGCGATGACGCTTGAGCGCCATCACATGCGATAATCGGCCAATCGTGGCCAGGATTCGGGGGGCTGGACTTCGGGGGCTACCGCTGGCCTAAGCGGAATGCCGCTCGGCCAGCCAGGCCTCGACCTCGGCGCGTCGCCAGCCGACCCGCCTCGGCCCGAGCTGGATCCGGGCAGGGAACCGACCATCGTGCTCCATCCGCCACAGCGTGGAGGACGACAGACCGATCATGCGGGTCACCTCTGCCCGGCACAGGATATCGGCCTTGGCCGATGCCGTGGCGGACGAGGACTCCGCCGGACGCGGCTGGGGAAGGGCGGCCCGCCGGGCGATTTCCTGGATTTCCGCCAGCCTCGGCGTTAGGGCGCGGACTACCAGATCGGCGATGGCCTGGAGATCGGCGGGTTCTAGGGATAACTGCATTTGCACCTCCGACAACGAGGCCCGCGCGGGACGAAACCCGGCGGGCCTGATTTTTCGGTTACCTATTGGCGACCGTCTACAATGTATTGTTCGTGATTCCTCGACGTAACTTGTCGTGCAATTAAGCGCTTTGCCTAGACACACCACGCCTCCGCCGACATGACCCTGAATGGCGTGAAACTTCATGGCAAAGCCGGCGAGCCCCCCTATAGCCCCTGCCGTCGTCCCCATTCCGCGATGAGGAGGGCCTCGGCGATCCCGTCATGCTCCCTGCGGCACCCCTTGGGCACCAACTCCACCGCCGGAAACAGGCGACGGCAGGCGGTGATACTGCCGATCTTGGCGCTGCCGAGCCCCATGGCCTTCTTCCAGACGGCCGGGCGCACCTCGATGTAGGGGAGCTTCAACAGGATGGCGGCCGCCTCGAAGGTGCCGAAGTGGACCCCGTAGCTGAAGGAGCTGGCGACCCCCTGCTTCGGCATGGCCTGGGCCAGCTCGGTTACGATCGACAGGCGGGGGTAAGCGTCCCGGGCGCGGACGATCCAGTCGAGAATCCTCGCCTTCCCCTCGGGCATCCGGGTCCACGCCAGGGGTTCCCCGTCGGAGCGCACCACGCACAGCCCCCCCAGCTTCCCCGGGTCCACCCCCAGGTAATGTTTCAGGGGCTTGCGCTGCCGTTGTCGCCTGGCACCCGCAAGGTTGTCAGATGATACCCAGCTCGCTGAATGAGACATATCGCCCCTCTCCGACGATCACATGATCGAGCACCTTGATTCCCACCAGATCGCCGACCTCCCGCAGCCGCCGGGTGATCTCCCGGTCCTCGTTGCTGGGGGTCGGATCGCCGGAGGGGTGATTGTGGACCAGCACCACCGCCGCCGCCGAGGAGAGGAGCGCCCCCTTGAACACCTCCCGGGGGTGGACGATGGACTGATTGAGGCTCCCCGTTGAGACGCGGTCCAGGCAGATGATCCGGTTCTTCCCGTCCAGGTGTAGCGCCAGAAAATGCTCCTTGGTCTCCCGCTGGAGGTCGTGCAGCAGCTCGTACACCTCCTCCGGCCGACTGATCCGCCCGGCCTGTAGGTAGGCGGGGGCCTCCTCCCGCACCACCTGCCGCTCGTAGATCACCCTCAGGCACCGGAGCCGGATGGTCTTCCATTCCTTCGTGGTATCCATGGCTCACCTCGCCCCCGCCATCAGGAAGAGGCCGAGGGTCACGACCACCACCAGGGGGATGATCCAGGCCCGGGGGCTCCAGATCCCCCGCCGGGACCGGTTCCTCCTTACTTTTCTCGCTCTCGGCTCCTTCATGTCCCGCCCCACAACTCCCACAAATCCCTTTTGCTTCATGTCTCCCTCCAGACGCAAAAACCCCGGACCTTGAGGGTGCCGGGGTTACGCTTGCTTGATGTGTAGGTAAATATCTACTGACTCATGCCGCTTCGGGAAGCTCCCGTTTCCTGATGGGTTTCACCTCCAGGCGGGAGTACCCGGCCCGCTCCTTCAGGACGTGGGGGTAGATGTCGGGATAGAGCTTCTTCACCAGGCTCCCGTCGACGGTGAGGCTTGGCTCCACGGCGGTGACGGTGAGATCATACCCCTCGGACCGCCCTCGGAACGACGGGCCGGTGAAGTCCACCAACTCCTGGCGGATCGCCTTCATCTCCTTCTCGGCCCGACTCTTAGCTGCGTTCAGTTCGGCGTACTTGCCGGCCAGCATCTCCACCTCCGGGGGGAGCTGTACCGACGGGGCGCTCATGGCCGGGCAGTCGTCTCGGTACTGGCAGAAACCGCAGAGCTGTGACGGCGAGGGACACGCCTCCGCCTGACCGTTCAGGGCGTCCAGGAGATGGAGCCCCCGACAGAAGAGGTAATTGAAGGTGGCTTCGTCATAGGTGTAGCCGTTGAACTGGTGAATCTGCCCGGCGTTCAGGTCCACGGCCAGGATGCTGCCGCCGATTTCCCCCTGGGGGTACTGGATGCGGAGAAGCCCCAGCTGGTACTGGAGCTGATCCTCCCACTGGGGATAGGGGGCGTCCGGGATGCCGGAGACGCTCTTGACCTCCACGGCGTGGAGCTGGGGTTTGCCGTCGAAGTCGGCGTAGAAGAGAAAATCGATGTGACAGCGAAGGGGAACTTCGGGGTGGCAGAGCTCCACCTGTTCATCGTAGAGGGAGGCGGCCCCCCCGGCCTGGAAGATGTTGGTCAGGAGCCACTCGGCGGCGTGACCCCGAGCGAACTTGAGAAGGGTCGTGACGCTGGGCGAGGTCGGGAACTGTCGCTGGAGATACGCCTTTCGGGCGCATCCGGCCACGTCGCTGGAGCCGATATATTGAGTGCGATCCCCTAGGGGTTCGCTCTGGCGGCGGTTCAGCTCCCGCACCGCCGACTCGAAGAAGGGGACAAGGTTCATGACGCTTTCCTTTCTCGTAACTGTTGAAGGCGTTCGCGGATCTCCAGGAACGCCCGGTCGATTTCATCCATACACTCGATGCAGAGGACTTCCTCCCACGGGGTGGAGTCCGAGGAGCAGAACCCCTCGTACTCCTTCCGCATGACCCCGGCGGTGAGCCCGTAGGCCTCCTCGTCATCCAGCAGGTCGTTACCGCAGATGGTGCACTCGCCAACGATCTCGTCGCTCATGCCGCCTCCGGGATGGAGACCAGGCTGTCGGCCCACTTCATCCCCAGCCGGGCGAGGGCCTCCCCCACCACATGGGTACACTCGGGACAGAGCACCATCTCCCCTTTAAGGTAGTCCCGGTTTATATACCCCTCGGCGACGGTTCCCGGGGCGAGGGTGAAGGCCGGGGTGCCGATCGGCATGTCCCGGCGGCACTGGTCACAGAGGACGGTTTGCTTGCCCCGGGTGTCGGTGTATTTGGTCATGGTAGTTCCTCCCTAGGAGGGCTCCCCCTCGAAGGGGAAGACCCACGCCCTGATTTCCGGGGACCACCGGAAACCGGATTGCTTCAAAAGTTCCTTATGGTTGTACGATTTGGCGCTGATAAAGCCGTGCTCCTCGTTCACCTCGTAGGGGATTCGCTTCCCCTCCAACAGGGCGATAATCTCCCCCACGACGCCATCCTCACCAGGGGGCGGCGGGCTGGTCGGGTCCGCCGGACCAGGCCCCACCGGCCAGTCGTCATCATCGACGACGGGGTGAGATGTCGGAGGGGCCTGGGGCGGGGGCACGACAGACAGACGCCCCCGCTCCGGCTCCGGACGACAGACTTCGGCCTCGAAAACCGGGGGAAGAAACTCCCCGCTGGCGGTCTCGAACCCGCCATCCATCTCCTCCGGCGAGTAGACTCCGTGGATGTTGAAGGCCTTCCGTAACGTCTGGCTCTCGGCCACCTTCGAGATCATGGTGATCTTCTTGCTGTTCCAAAAGCTCGTGGGCTGCCCCTCGTTGTTACGCTGCACGTACTCCGAGTACGCCACCTGGACGGTGAAAGGCTTGTCGGAGTCCTTGCGCCACACGGTACACTCGGCCACGAGGTCGGGACGATACCCCCACGTGCCGTTGACGAGCTGGGGAACGTCCCGGATGCTGACGCTGGTCTCGATCCCGGCCAACTGCCCGGAGCGGTGGGCGATGGAGAGAAAGCCGTCCCGCCCCACCATGGGCTCCACCCTCGTGACCCACTTGTCTCCCACCTTCTGCCGCCGGGGGACGAAATGGATCTCCCGGGTAATGGGATTCAGTCCCAACTCCCGGGCGACGCTGAAACAGTACTGCTGCTCGGTCTGGCTGGCTCCGGCCGGGAAGAATTGCTTCTCGATCACGGCCAGCTGCTCCTTCGAAAAGTCGATCTTGGCAATCGCAGTGGTCATATATGTATGCTCCTTATGGATAGGGTTAGCGGATCACAGATTCCTGGCGATCTGCCAGGCGTCCAGACCCATGCCGATGTACTCCCGCTCGTCCAGGTGGTGGCCGATGGCGGCCCGGACCTCGTCCCGGGCGGCGAGGATGTCCTCGGGGGTGAGGGTCAGGGCCTTCGGGCCGAGACGGCGGGCGATCTCGGCGATGACGCTCTGGAGGGAGATGGCGTAGACGATCTCCGTGGGGCTCTTGGCGATGGCCACCATCCGGAGCGAGATACGGGTAACGATTTCTTCCTGCGACATGGCTTTCCTCCCTTATTCCATCGGCTCCACCGAGAGGGTGTAGGCCCCCATCCGGTGGTACGCGAGAAAGTTGGACTCCCAGAGCGTGAACATCTCCCGGCCGCTGGCGATGGGATACTCGACCCCGAACTGCTGGAAGAGCCCGAGCGAAAAGTCGAAATCGAGCTCCTTGGCCATCTCGCAGTGGGGTGGCCTCCCGACGTAGGCAAAATCGGTGATGTACCGGATGCCCCCCTGTGGCCCGACGGCCACCTCCACCGGGTGGAACCCTCCGGCCTCGGGGGAGTAGTCGGGATCGCGGAAGGAGAGGATCGCTCCCCTGCCCGGGTCGATGCCCGTCGCGGTCAGTCCCTCCAGGATGATCCGGGAGAGTTCGGGGCTGATGGGCCAGGGAAGCGTGTCGGTGTTGAGAATCATGGGGTGATACCTCCTGAAAACGAGAAGGCCCATACCGTGGTGGTATGGGCCTTCCTGTGTCATGGGTTATGGGTGAGTGGTTCCTATTCCCGGGCTTTCTGTCGCATCTCCGGGGTGATGTGCTTTTCGAGGGTGGCCAGCACCGAGGCCATGGCCGCCAAATCGTCCGTGTAGCCGACGAGCGGCACAACGTCCGGCACCACGTCCATGGGCCAGATGAGGTAGCCGAGTACTGCGATGACCAGAACAATCACCCAGGCCGGGGTGCGGGGGTCCTTCAGGAGCAGGTAGAGGAGCAAGGCATGCTCCCGAACCGTGCCGCCGATGCCGGCGAGCTTCTCCTGGAACGCTGAATCGGAATAGTGCTGCCGGTACTGGCCGTACTGGTCATGGTCCATCGGTTCCTCCCATCTCCAGGCGCAGCCTCTGCCGGAAAGCTGCGTCGAGCCACGGCTCATCGGGGACGATCAGAGAGATGCCGAACTGGTTGTTGAAAAGGACGCACGACAGGTAACAGCGGTTTTCCCGGTCGTAGCTGATCCCCTCCAGCCGGGCGTCCCGCCAGGGGACCCCCATGAGGGCCACCCCGTCCGCGTCGGTGGTGTGGGGGGTGATCAGCACCAGGTACCCGTCATCGTCGGGATCGAACGCGGGGCCGCAGGCGGCCAGGAGCCTCCCCATCACATCGGTCAAGGCGCGGATGATGCGCGGGGGGAGACGGGCTTGCTGGATCTCGGCCAGGGAGCGGAAGGTAAGCATGGATGACCTCCTTGAAATAGAATCGATTCCAAAGAGGTAATGTATGCTTCAACCTCGGGCAGATACGGCTTAGAGGGGCGCGCAGTGCTCGTCAATCCATCCCTCGATGATGGAGACGATGCTCTCATCCTCCAAAGCAGCATGGATCTTCAGCCGCCGGTGGTGGGTCCGGCCAATTTCGCAGCTTAACCGACTCCTCTCAGGGGAACCCTTCGCTTCCTTGGCGGGAGTGGGCCGGGGGGGAGTGGCCCGGGGTGGAGTGGGCTTTTTTGCGGGAACAAGACCCCTACGGAGAGGCTTCGCTAAGGGGAGAGCGGCCGATACCTGCTTAGGCGGAAGCAGCTCGTAAGAAGGTTCATGAAAATCATCGCTTTCATCCTCATCCTCGGGGTCATCGTCCGGGGCATCGAGAGGATCGTCTTCGGGATCATCGCCAGGGGGAGCAAACTCATCAACTCCAAAGACCTCCTCGTTTTCCGTTCTCAACGGTTTCTCCCAGTTGCCGCCCACCCTCAACCCTCCACCTGTGGGGGGCTTTGCCTTTTTCTTCAGCTCGATTGCCATGATTCACTCCTTAAAGAAATGGATTTTCCCGACTTCGCGGGGATCAATAAAATGTTAGTTCGCGCGAAGGGGGAAAGGGGCGAAACCGCCGAAGGGGGTAACCCGCAAAATTGATGTTGCGGAGGAATCCATATCCCGCAGGAAGAGGAAACCCCCGTTATCGAAAATTTCCATCATTTGGGATTTCAGAAAATCTCGTTATTGCCGCCATTGTTCCAATCCAGATGACAATCGAACGTTGGCCTAGATTGAAAGCCATGCTTACTGTTGTTTCCGCTGATTAATTCCTGTATGTAAAGAGACGGTCGAAGGACTGACCGACCTACTTATTAGAGGCTCGACAGGAGCCACGCCGACGGCATGAAGTAGGTGAAGTTGGAAACGTTATACCTAGCGAGAGAATGGAGTCTTAACCGTAGACGTCAGGGATTGAACGGAAAAAGCGACATAAACTGTCACCTTTTGATGTTATTTCCGTAGAACGATACCTCCCGCAGGAGTGACTGAAATTGAATCTTCTGGTTATCGTTGCAGCTGTGATCATCGTATTAGCGCTCCTGGCCGCCCTCAAGGCCAAACAGCCGTCCAGTGACAAAGGGCTCGCCTTCGAGAGCAGAGACACCCTCTTTACCCCTGCGGAGCGGTCATTCCTTGGTGTCCTGGAGCAATCCCTCGATAGTCGATACCGGGTCTTCGGCAAGGTCCGCCTCGGGGATATCGTCAAACCGGCAAAGGGGCTATCCAATAGCAAGCGGACCACCGCCCTGAACAAGATCAACCAGAAGCATGTGGACTTTGTGGTCTGTTCGGTCTTGGACTTATCCGTTATCGGTGTGGTGGAACTGGATGACCAGTCCCATGGCCGGGAAGATCGGGCGGGGCGGGATGAGTTTGTCGATCAGGCGCTGGTCGGGGCCAAGATCCCGGTAGCTCGCTTCTCCGCAAAGAAGGGGTATCAGATTCAAGAGGTTCGAGCGAAGCTCGCCGAGTTATTGAACGTGGGGAGTGTAACCACGGCAACCCCAACGATTCAGGAAACCGTTCAACATCAACCATCAGAGTCTGCAACTGAAGCAGTCCCTCCCAGCATTCAACCGGAAGAAGTACCCCCGGTCTGCCCAAAATGTGCCTCAACCATGGTTAAGCGCCAGGCTAAGAACGGCCCCCATGCCGGGAAATTCTTCTGGGCCTGTTCGACCTATCCGAAGTGTCGGCAGGTGGTGGCGATTGAAAATTTTAAAAATCAATGAATCCAGGGCCATCCGATGAAAACTGAAAGCCTGACTAGAAAAGAGATAATCGACAAGAAACTCCAAGCCGCTGGGTGGAATGTTGCTGATCGCTCACAGGTGATTGAGGAGTTCGATATCGAGATCGGTCTACCTGAAGGAGTGAGCGAGCCCCTGACTCCCTATCAAGGTCATCAGTTCAGCGATTACGTTCTCCTGGGCAAAGACGCCAAACCTCTCGCAGTCGTTGAAGCCAAGAAGACCAGTAAAGAGGCCGCCATCGGCCGAGAGCAGGCTAAGCAATACTGCTTTAACATTCAGAAACAGTTTGGCGGCGAATTACCTTTCTGTTTCTACACCAATGGACTTGAAACATACTTCTGGGACCTGGACAACTGCCCGCCGCGCAAGGTCGTAGGATTTCCCACCCGCGATGACCTCGAACGCTTCCAGTACATTCGCCGCAACCGCAAACCACTCACCCAGGAACTGATTAACACCTCTATTGCAGGTCGCGACTATCAGATTCGCGCTATCCGCGCGGTCCTGGAGGCGATTGATCAGAAGCAACGCGACTTTCTCCTGGTTATGGCCACCGGCACCGGGAAGACGCGCACATGCATCGCCCTGGTGGATGCACTCATGCGTGCTGCCCACGCCGAGAAGGTCCTCTTTCTGGTGGACCGCATCGCGTTACGTGAGCAGGCATTAGGTGCATTCAAGGAATATCTCCCCAATGAACCGCGCTGGCCGAATGTCGGGGAAAAGCTGCTTGCCAAGGACCGCCGCATTTACGTTGCCACCTATCCCACTATGCTCAACATCATCCGGGATGAGTCGCAATATCTGTCACCACACTTCTTCGATCTGATTGTCATCGACGAGAGTCACCGCTCCATTTACAACACCTACGCCGAAATCCTCGATTACTTCAAGACGATCACCCTCGGGCTCACGGCAACGCCCACCGACATCATCGACCACAACACCTTCAGGCTCTTCCATTGTGAGGACGGTGTTCCCACGTTTGCCTATACCTATGAGGAGGCGGTGGGGAGCGTCCCGCCCTATCTCTGCAACTTCCTGGTGATGAAGATTCAGACCAAATTCCAGATCGAGGGGATCAACAAACGGACCATCTCCCTGGAAGATCAGAAGCGATTGATCCTGGAAGGCAAAGAGGTCGAAGAAATCAACTTTGAGGGATCACAGCTGGAAAAGCAGGTGATTAACAAGGGCACCAATGCCCTGATTGTCAAAGAGTTCATGGAGGAGTGCATCAAGGATCAAAACGGTGTGCTGCCAGGGAAAACGATCATATTCTGCGCCACCAAGTCCCATGCACGACGCATCGAGGAGATCTTCGACAAGCTCTACCCGCAGTACAATGGTGAACTGGCAAAGGTGATGGTGTCGGATGACCCCCGAGTCTACGGCAAAGGGGGCCTGCTCGACCAATTCACCAACAATGACATGCCACGGATAGCGATTAGTGTGGACATGCTCGACACCGGTATCGATGTGCGCGAGATCGTCAACCTCGTCTTTGCCAAGCCGGTCTACTCCTACACCAAATTCTGGCAGATGATCGGTCGTGGCACCCGCCTTCTGGAGTCCAACAAAATCAAGCCGTGGTGCACCGAAAAGGACGTATTCCTTATTCTCGATTGCTGGGACAACTTCGAGTATTTCAAGCTGCAGCCCAAGGGGAAAGAGCTGAAACCGCAACTCCCCTTGCCGGTGCGCCTGGTCGGCCTGCGCCTCGACAAGATCGAAAAGGCGCTCGACAGCGGCCATGACGACATTGCCGCACGGGAGACCACAAAGCTACGCAAGCAGATTGCCGAACTACCCCAAAGCTCCGTGGTAATCAAGGAAGCGGCCACGGCCCTACACCGCCTGGAGGAAGAAAACTTCTGGATTTCCCTCAATCATCAGAAATTGGAATTCCTGCGGACCGAAATCAAGCCGCTCTTCCGCACTGTGTCCGAAGCGGACTTCAAGGCCATGCGCTTTGAACGGGACCTGCTGGAATTCTCCCTTGCCCGTCTCATTGAAGACAAGGAACAGGCCGAGACCTTGAAAGATGGCATCGTCGAGCAGATCAGCGAACTGCCGCTCAGCGTTAATTTTGTCAAAGCAGAAGAGTCATTGATTCGCGCCGCTCAAACCAATCATTACTGGGCCAAGGCCGATGAAGACGCATTGGATGAGTTGAATGCCAAGCTTGGCCCGTTGATGAAATTCCGTGAGCAAGGCGGTTCCGGCACCGGACCGGTTCACCTCGATCTGAAGGATACCCTGCACAACAAGGAGATGGTAGAATTCGGCCCGCAACACGAAGCCGTCAGCATCAGCCGCTACCGGGGAATGGTGGAAGCCCTTATTGCCGAGCTAACCGAGCGTAACCCCATCTTGCTGAAAATCAAGAATGGGGACGAGATCAGCACGACCGAGGCCGACGAACTGGCGGAACTGCTCCATGCGGAGTATCCCCATATCACCGAAGACTTGCTGCGCCAGGTGTACAAGAACCACAAGGCCCGCTTCATCCAGTTTATCCGCCATATTCTCGGTATCGTGATATTGAAGAGCTTTCCGGAAACCGTATCAGAAGCCTTTGAGCAGTTCATTCAGCAGCACACCAATCTCAGCAGTCGGCAACTGGAATTTCTGAATCTCTTGAAGAATTTCCTCATCGAGCGGGAGAAGGTGGAAAAGCGCGATCTCATCAACGCTCCCTTTACGGTGATTCACCCGCAGGGGATTCGAGGCGTTTTCAGCCCAGCCGAAATCGACGAAATCCTGCAGCTTACCGAAAGACTGGCCGCCTAATCCGTTACCACACAACAACAAGGAATCTTACCAAATGCTGCAAAACAATCCTGAATTGAAATCAAAAATCGACCAGCTCTGGAACAAGTTCTGGAGCGGCGGTATCTCTAACCCGCTCACCGCTATCGAGCAGATTACCTACCTGCTGTTTATGAAGCGACTGGATGAGTTGGATCACAAACGACTGGCCGATGCCGAATTCACCGGTGACAGTTACACCTCCAAATTCAATGGTCCATGGATTCCGCCGGAATACCGCAATCAGGATGATCCGGAAAAATACGCTATCGACAAGCGCACCCTCCGCTGGAGCGAGTTTAAGCGTATGCAGGCCGAGGAAATGCTCCAGCACGTACAGACCAAGGTCTTTCCCTATCTAAAGGACATGAATGGAGCGGAGTCCAATTTTACCCACCACATGAAGAACGCGGTGTTCATCATCCCTAAGCCGGCCCTGCTGGTGGAGGCGGTGAAGACCATCGACGAAATCTTCGAGATAATGGAGAAGGACTCCCAAGAGAAGGGACAGGCGTTTCAGGATATCCAGGGGGACGTGTACGAATTCTTGCTTTCAGAGATTGCGACAGCTGGCAAAAACGGCCAATTCCGCACTCCTCGCCACATCATCAAGCTGATGGCTGAATTGGTACAGCCCCAATTGGGACACCGCATTGCCGATCCGGCCTGCGGCACCGGCGGCTTCCTCTTGGGAGCCTATCAGTACATTGTCACCCAGTTGGCGATCAAGGCAGGTGCGAATGGTTTACTGCCTGATGAAGACGGCTTTGTCCGCACCTCGGTGGCAGCGGCGCTGACTGAAAAGGCTCAGACCATTTTGCAAAACACCCTGCAAGGCTACGACATCGATAGCACCATGGTCCGTCTGGGGCTGATGAACCTGATGATGCATGGTATCGATGAACCGAACATCGACTACAAGGACACTCTGAGCAAGAGCTACAACGAGGAAGCCGAATACGACATCATCATGGCCAACCCGCCCTTTACCGGCAGCATCGACAAGGGGGACATCAACGAAAACCTCTCCCTATCCACCACCAAAACCGAACTGCTATTTGTCGAGAACATCTACCGCCTACTGAAAAAAGGGGGCACGGCCTGCGTCATCGTGCCTCAAGGGGTTCTGTTCGGCTCCGCTGGAGCGTTCAAGACCCTGCGTCAGATGCTGGTAGAGCGGTGCGACCTCAAGGCGATAATTACAATGCCGAGCGGAGTATTCAAACCTTACGCTGGCGTCAGCACGGCCATTCTGCTTTTTACCAAGGTTTGGGGGCCAAAGGATAAGGTGATTAAGTCGGCTACGGAGCATGTTTGGTTCTACGAAATGCAGGCCGACGGCTATTCGCTGGACGACAAGCGCACCAAACATGAAGGGTATGGCGACTTGCAGGAGATCGTTGCCAAGTACCACGCCCGCAATTCTGAAACGGATACGGACCGGACACAGAAGTGCTTTGTCGTCCAACGCGCCGACATAGAGGGTGAGGGTTATGACCTGTCGCTCTCGCGGTATAAGGAGGATGTGTTTGAGCACGTGCATTACGACCCACCAGATGTGATTCTGGAAAGGCTGATTCAGGCCGAAGTGGGCAAAGTGGAGGACGCCGACCTTGCCAAGGTAAAGAGTGGTATTGTCCGTGAATTGCTGGAATTGCGGGGGATGGTTGGATGAAGTGGCCTGTCATTGACATGGAAGAAATGATTGAGAAAGGGCTCATCAAGTTGGGCCGAGGTGATGTCATTTCAAAATTAGACATTGCAGCGTGTCCTGGGCCGTTTCCAATTTATTCGTCAGCGCAAATGAACAATGGGAAATTTGGCGAATATGGAAAATACATGTTTGACAAGGAGTTAATAACTTGGTCTGTAGACGGTGGTGGTCAACTGTTTTACCGGCCAAAGCATAAATTTTCTGTGACCAACGTTGCTGGGACGTTGGAAATCTTGGATAGCAGTCAGCTTGACTGCAAATATTTGCATTATGTTCTTTCGGATAAGCATACCCGTCTCAAATTTGATTGGATACAAAAGGCTCATCCCAGCGTTATCCGTCGTCTCTACAAGGAAATCCCTCTTCCGCCGCTCGAAGACCAAAAGCGCATTGCCCATCTGCTCGGCAAGGTTGAAGGGCTGATCGCTCGGCGTAAACAGCACCTGCAACAACTCGACGACCTGCTCAAAAGCGTCTTTCTAGAGATTTTCGGTGACCCAGTGCGGAATGAGAAGGGGTGGGACAAACCGGAATTGAAACAGTTTGGCAAAATATCAACTGGCAATACTCCTCCGAGGAAAGACTCGTCAAACTATTCGAGCAAACACATTGAATGGATAAAGACAGATAACATTTCAGCTGACTCCGTCTTTATAAGTCAGGCCGCCGAATACCTTTCCGAAGCAGGTGCAACTAAGGCACGAACCGTTACGAAAGGCGCTCTTATGGTGGCCTGCATAGCTGGGAGTGTCGAATCTATCGGTCGGGCCGCACTGACAAACAGAACCGTTGCTTTTAACCAACAAATCAACGCCATTCAACCGAAAAAAGATGTCAATCCGTTCTATTTGTATGTCTTATTCAAGGTTTCCAAGGCGTACATCCAAAGCCATGCTTCAAAGGGAATGAAGAAAATCTTGACCAAAGGCGACTTCGAAAAAATCACGATGATCAAGCCGCCGGTCGATCTCCAGAACCAATTCGCTGCCATTGCCGAAAAGGTCGAAGGCCTCAAGTCCCGCTACCAGCAAAGCCTGACTGATCTGGAAAATCTCTTTGGTGCTTTGAGCCAGAAGGCGTTCAAGGGTGAGCTGGATTTGTCGCGTTTCCCACTGCCACCCGACGGCCCTGAGTTTACTGAGGAAGAAAAGACCGATGTGGAGGAAAAACAACCAATGGAGCCACTGTTCGAGTTGCCTGCACCAGAAGAACTTGCCGTATTGCAAACATCAGAAGGCCGCAAATCCCTTCTGGGAGAATGGCTGAATGCCTGGCTGGAGCAGCTTGGCGATGCTCCATTGACTGCGCAGAATTTTATGGATGCCGCCCGTCAGCGGTTGTGGGAGCTGGCCGAAAACGATGCACCAAACTGGGGCTTGGCGGAATACGACGAACTCAAGGCCTGGGTGTTCGATGCTCTGGCTACAAATCACCTACAACAAATGCGTAACATCACTGGTCACGATGAAAACGGGGACCCGATTTTCGGGAATCTCATAGAGGTCAAAGTTGGAGCCCGACCTTGAAGCTGCTACGCCTTAAAATCACCGATCCGAAGGGTTTTCGCAGCCTGCAAGCGGGTTTTGAGTATCGCTTCCGCAGTGAGTGGAACCTGCAGGAAGAGCAGGGATTTGCACCTTTCGTCTGTGCCGGCCCCAACGGAAGTGGTAAATCGAACCTGCTGGAAGTACTGGCGGCGATCTTCTTTCAACTTGAGGTTCAACGTATCCGACGCAGCTTCTTGCCTGAACAATTGCAGGACCTAAGCGAGAGGCTCACTCCAACCGCGTTCGAACTCGAATACCGGATTAGGGTCCCCCAAGAGTACCTAAAGAAGGGTGGCCCGAAGTGGGCTGAGGTAATCGCATGGAAAAAGCCCGGAGAATCCGTCAGACTCCAATGGCAAAATCAAAGCGAATTCGAAATCAATAGCACTGAGATTTTTGAATGGGGGTTTCAGGACTTTCTATTGCCCCAATACGTGGTGGGATATTCCTCTGGAGAAAACGAGATCCTAAGCCTGCCTTTCTTCAAGATGCGTTTTGTGCAGTTTGATGAGTACTGGCAATCACTTCAACAACAACTACCCTACTTTGGCAGGCCGGAGAGCAGATTAACCTATCTCGACAACGGTTTTAGTCAGGCAATTCTGTTGTGTAATATGCTATTTCAAGACAATGAAAGCATAATGCCGTTTAGGGAAGATGTTGGCATCATTGAACTCAAAGAGTTTCGCATCATCATCCACAAGAGCATCTCAGTTAGTGCAGCTGTTGCCAAGGACTTTAGCCCTGACAATGTGGCACTCATGAAGGATATTGAAACGGGTAGTAATACCGTAAACATAGTCAAGTTGCTTGAAGTAGATGAAAATGTGCTTGAAGCTGCTAAGCATGACGAGCGCCATGCCTTGGTTGATCTGGCTAAAATAAGCCCAATAATCAATCGACTAAAGCGTTGTGCTACATGCACTTACATTGATGATACTACTGATACGCTTTATCTTGATTATTACGTCAATGATTCAACCAAAAAAGCCTTCATAGATAACTTTAGAGACTTAGATGCGAGCGGAGATCCTGCCTTGGCTCTATTTCATGCGCTCCAGGTGCTATTGACATTAAATCTTTATTCTGTAAGTGATAGTCTAAAGGCAGATTTATACCAATCCAACAGTCTTTATGTCAGCGAAACGATTCCGACGTTGGCCTCTGACGAGCGCATCATGCGTTTCAAGTTCGTCAAATTCCGCAAGACGGATGTGGCTGATCCAGTGATGCTCAAGAATCTCTCCGATGGCGAACACCAGCTGTTGCATACGCTGGGCCTTTGCCTGTTATTCAAAAACACCAACAGCCTTTTTTTACTGGACGAGCCAGAAACCCATTTTAATCCCGATTGGCGCTCCAACTTTGCCTCTCGTGTGAATGAGTGTTTCAAGAGTCCAAAGGAAGAAGCTGCTAATAGCCCAACTACAGGAAATATTTTTGATCGAGAAATGCTGATCACTACCCACACACCGTTTCTGATCTCAGACAGCAAACCGGAAAAGGTGCTGGTGTTCAATAAGGCCGATGGCATGGTCTCGGTGGGCCACCCCGATTACAACACGTTGGGGGCGTCAATCAACAAAATTACCATGGCCACCTTTGGCAAACGCGAGACCATCGGTCTGCGCGCCCAGACAATGCTGGAGGATCTGCGGCGACGCTTTGAACAAGGTGAGAACAAGGATCAGATCATTGCCGAGATCAACCGCCAGCTCGGCGACTCAGTGGAAAAGGTGCTGCTCATCAAGACCATTCTCGACAGTCCGGAGGAGCAGAGCTGATGCTGTTTCCGTACAAATATGTGCCACATGTTATGGATCGGATGCAGCGCTTTATAAATTTCATTTTCTATGAAGTGTGGTGCAAGGCTCCCAAAAGTGGTGCCTTTCGCCTAGAATTATTCGACAGTAATCCTGCTCTCAAAGAGGTAATGACTACTTTCCATTACTCCGATAAAAAAAATGCTGACTTCTTCAATAGCCATATTGAGGGCATTTACCAACTTTTTGCCAACTTAAATCGGACTGAAATAAAGCAATTCAAGCGGTGGTACCAAGGCAACAATAATATTCAAAAGGTGTGCGCTAATGACCCAGCAACATACATAGTCAGATACGATGAGATACCCCTAAAGCATGATGACCTTAAGAAACAGTTGAAATCATTTTTCATGGGTTTGTATGACGAGGTTGGCATTGCTGCTCTCAAAGAGAAGATAGGAGACATAGCAGACCACTACAAGGAATTCATACGGAAAAATGCCATCGGTAAATGTCCGTTTTGTGGAATAAATGACATGCTTGGCGTGTACCACACACATCGGGAAGCCTATGACCACTATCTACCCAAAAATCTGTACCCTTTTAACTCAATCAACTTCCGAAATCTCGTTCCCGCTTGCCATCATTGCAACAGCAGCTATAAGGCCAGTAAAAATCCCGCTTTCACGCCGAAAGACCCGACAAGAGCGGTCCATCGTAGAAAAGTTTTCTACCCTTATGCTAATCCGGGTCATCACATTGAAGTTACGATTAATCTAAGCAATCCGGATATAGATCGACTCACGCCAAACGAAATTCAACTCACTTTTGGCCCTGCCGAAGTTTATGAGGAGATTGAAACCTGGAAAGACGTCTATGGTATCGAAGAGCGATATCGAGGAAAGCTTCTGGATGGCGATGGTAAAGCATGGTTTGTTGAGGTTTGCGATGAATGGCGATGGAAAGATGAAAGTGCTGGGGCAGAAGGTCGTTCTCCGGATGAATATCTTCGAGACTTAAGAAGGCACGCAGCTAAGTCGCGATTCACTGGCGCCAACTTTCTTAAAATGGCCTTTCTTGAAGGATGTCAGCGTAAAGGGAATTTTACTATTAATTATCCGGGGAGATAGGAAAACTATTTATGGTTTATGTAATGGTCACACATTGGGCTGGTCATTGGGACAGCCTGAAAAATAACAAAACATCCTACAGCAAGTTTATGTTAAAATTGGGTGTTGACTCGGCAAGCCTTGTTGAAGGAACACGTACCATATTTATAAAGCTGCATAATGCGACGAAAAGGTTCGAGAAAGCTTGGGAGGGTACTACAGGAAGCTTTCGCAATCTCGGCGAGAAAATTGAATTTACCGTATCCATTGAGCGTGAAATTGCCTGCCCTCGCGAATATGCCGGTTTTTCTGAAGGCTGGTACAGGTGCGAAGATGTTATTGCCCCCCCCAAAGCAAAAACTTCTGAAAGATTGCTACCCCCATTCATGAATAACTTGGCATCAACGAGCGACTGGAAAATTTTTGAGAGTGATACTTTCCTGTTGTTAAAATCTTTGGGGATAAATGAAATTCATAAATTCCATCAAAGCGACCAGAGAGGCAAAGCAGATGGTTTTTTCACCTTCAGTGGGCTTTCAGTACTGTATGATTGCACGCTGGACCAAAATTTCAAGGACTCCAAGAAGGTTCAAATAAGCAACTTTTGCGATCAGCTCAAAAAAGACAATATAGTAATCAAAAGCAAAAAGTACACTATCGGCCAGCATAAGCGGGCAGTTTGGATAATAACACAGTGCAATTCTACACAACTAATTGAAGATATTGACGGAATCAAGATAAAAGAGGTCTCTATCAAGGACCTGATTAAATTGTACCTAAAGCGGATCACAACAGAGATCGATTCAGAGGCCCTTGAGGAAGCATTTATAAAATTGGGTCAGGTGTAAGAAGATGCCAAAAATTTTCAAGGTTCATACCGATGAACTCGGAAGACTGATAGCCTGCCTACAGAAGTCCATGTACGGGGTGAGCAAAACCGCATTCATGCAGGAGTTGCCCCACGAATTGCGTTCAGCCTCTGAAGGCGACATCGTTTTTATCAGCGAGAAAAAAGTCAGTAGTAATGCCCTATTCGGGCCACTGTACATCGTTGGCAAAAATGACGGAGTTGCGCCGATTAGAAAGCATGGCTCTTGGGTAGAAATCGATGCAAACAATAGCGACCCTAAAGCCCTTGCCTATTGGGTTGAGTTGGAAAAGCGGAATTTCTGTTTGCTGTTTGATCGTGTGCTAATCGATAAGATATCAATAGTCTGGCCGAAAGACTGGGTACACATTGGCCTGCAGCTTCCGTCATGGGGGTTGGTCAATGACGACAACGCTTCAAAGTTAATCGACTTCGCTATCAAGAATGAGCAAGAAGCAAAGGATTTTTTAAAGAAGCATGGCTTCTGGAAATGACAATTTTTGGGGCATACTCTGTAATAACGAAAAAGCTGAAAATCAATAAACACTTTAAGCCATGCCCGGAAGATGACGGCGACGCAACAGAAGGAAGACGGTCGCCTGTCTGCTGATTATCTAACTACGCTGGCCAGACAGGCGAACAAGAGCCCTTTTGCCGATTGCAACTTCCTAAGGAAAGCGTTTCTAGATGGGTGTGAACGGTCGGGATTATTTGCACCTTAATGAGAGTACGTTTGAATCATAGTCACAGCCTCCGGTACCGAGACACCCGTGGAGCAATTACCGAGCAATTACCAAGACTTCTTCCCGATCTACGAGTCCCAACCGTGGTCGCTGAAATCCCATGACCGCGCCTACTTCATGGCCCTGGATGCCGAGTGGTACGAATCCGGCGGCCAGAATGTGGTCATCTCCTACCAAATCGCCACCGCCTCTCGCTCCACTACCAACAACATCATCCGTTATGTCACCCCTGGCGAGCGCCTGACCCTGGCGGAGATTGTCGAGCTGGGAATCAGGTCCGTCAACGGCGGGAGGATCCCCCCCAGTAAGCCCAAAAAATGCCCGATTGTCATCCTCGTAGCCCACCACGTTACCGCCGAATGGAGCGTCCTCGCGGACCGTAAAGAGCCCTACATCACCAGGACCTTAACCGCCATCCGCAAGTCTCCCGTCACCGGTACTTCCCTGATCTCTCTAGTCGTTGAAGGTAGCCCCGTACACGTCAAGATATTCGACACCCGTCTGGTCGCCCCCATTGATTATCAGTCCCTGGCCAAACTCTCCACCCTCCTCGGCTCAGACAACGACCTCAAGATTTCCATCGATCACTACTTCAAAAAGCGGATGAACCTTTACCAGCGTAAGCATCCGGATAAGTACGAGGAGTACGCCCTCCAGGACAGCCTGGTAACGCTGAAGCTCTTTTTTTTGCTTCAAAAATACCTGATTGAGCTGGCTTACGGGAAAGACAGCCTCATCACCACCGTCTCGGTCAAGCATGGAACGGTAACGGTCGGGATGAATGGGGCGACAATAACCGGCAATGACACCAACAAGGTCGTAATCGCCGGTACCGTCGATCAGATAAATGAATCACTGCATCAACTGGTTTACCGGGCAGAAGCTCATGCTACCGAAGACTTCATAGCAATCGAGACGGTAGACCAAGGCGACACCGGCAGCGAGAGCCCCAGAACCTGGTTCAAAGAAATCCATGTAATCGATGAGCATATGGGGAAAGCCAAGACCGACCTAGGCTTCCACCGATCCCGTAAGTTGGGAATCAAGAAAAAGAAAGTCTTCCGGACCCTGGCCTCGGCCGCCGTCGCCGGATACACCCAGAAGTACCCTAACCTCAAAGCGTACAGGAATGTTCTCGAATCCTACCACTTCTCGGACCCCTACAAACTGGTGAAGCGGGCCTACCACGGGGGCCGCAACGAGAGTTACCTGGTAGGGCACAGCGAGGACCACGAGAAAACGAGCGGCCGGGTCTGGGTGGACATTGACTTTGTTGGGTGCTACCCGACCGCCATGGCGCTCTGCCCCCAGATTCAGTGCGGAGTGGATCTCTCCGGGAAACCTCTGGACAAGGATGATTTGGAAGACCTGATCAAGAACCTATCCATTCCCGTTGATTACCGCCCGTTGGTCTACAGGCTGGATGACAAAACCGATGAAGAGTTGAAGGAGGCGAAAATACCCGTCGGGGCCTACCGGGCGGCCAAAGCAGCCCTCGACAAGCTACCCACCCTGACCAACCGGCAGGAGCGCAACCGGGCCATCCAGGAGTTCAACCAGGTGTTGGGTGCCATCGCGAAGCCGTCGGAGCAGGGGCTTACTCGCACCCAGGCCCGGAAAATCCGGGAGATGGCCCAGGTGGCGGATAACTCCCTGATCGACAAATGGTGCAGGAGCTGGACCACGGCAAAGAGAGAGGGAGATGCCAGTCCGGAGCGATACATCATCCCCGGCTTCGCCCATGTCCGCTTTGACTTCCAGGGGAAAACCGAATACCCCTGCCTGCCGGTGATCCATTACCGTTACGGATTGATCTACCCCCAAAAGGGAGAAGCCACCGTTACGGCTCCCGAGATCATGCTCGCCCTGGACGCCGGGGCGGAGATCGAAGCCCTGAGCAGCGTGGAGCTCCCGATGGCGATGGATGAATCGGATCGCATTCCTAAGCGCCCCTTCTTTCATCACCTGGCCTGGCTCACGAAGAAGCGGCTGGATAAGAAAAAAATTATCAAGGATGAAACCGCAACTGACGAGGATCGGCAGACAGCTAAGGTTATGGAGCGCCTGTTAAAAGAGTTCCTCAATTCCTTTTATGGCAAGACAGCCCAGGCGATTCGGCATCGCAAAGCCTATTCCCCGGCCACCGGGGAGATGAAATCACTGTTCCCATCCTCCATCTCCGAACCGTGCGCCGCAGCCCTGACAACGGGACTTCCCCGGGCCGCCCTGTCCGCCGTGCTCCTGGCGGTGGAGAAGTACAACCGGCAGCAGAAGAACCCCGACAAGGAGATACTCGTCGTCTCCGCCACCACCGACGGTCTTCTCCTGGGGCTACCCCGCCCCGCCGGATTCTCCCTAACGGATGAGGATGGCTACTACAAAATCACCGACAAGGGCTTGGAGTTTCGGGACGATCGGGCCGACGTTTTCCCCATACTGGAGCGGTGCGGCTGTGGAAAGCTCATGGAGTTGATCGAGGAGTACCTTCCCATCCGGCAGATGAAGAACTCGCGCCGGGAGCTGACGGACGGCAAGAAAGACACATTCCTTGAAGTCAAGCACATGGCGGATGAGGTTCTGGGGGTGAAGACCCGGGGCCAGATCGGCTGGGTCCGGTACCGGGGTGAAAACACGACGAAAGAGAGGAAAATCGTCACCATCCAGGCCAAGTTCGGCATCAAGCCGCCCTTAAGCGACATCATCATGGAGAAGAGCGAGCAGGAGGAGACCGAGGCCAAGGAGAACGAATACGGCAAGATTTACGAGCAAGGCGGCTCTGAACGGGCCACGTGGGAAGGGGACTGGATCCACGAGCAGGTGCAGCGGGTCCGGGAGGAAGAAGAGATCTTCAGCTACGACTTTTACGGCCTGACCGGGTTCAACGAGATGATGAAGAGGGAGGACCACCTCGATCTGATCCAGAAGATCGGGAAAAAGCGATTCAACGCCGACTTCGATTGGAAGCGAAAGCTCGTCACCCGAGAGGACGGCTCCATCTCCCCCATCACCGTGCCGCACCAGGACGTGACCGAGATGCTCGCCCACCGCAACAAGATGGAGAGGGAGCGCCGTCGGGGGAGGAATGCCAAGCCGGATAAGGTCCTGCACCTGGTGAGAATCCAGGGGGGAAAGACCCGCAATCGGGGCGGCGATCAGGCGATGGTGGTCCGTGCCTTCCTGCGCGGTATCCTCCATAACCACATCCCCGGCGCGAAGCTGGGGAAGAGCTTTGCCAAGGCGGCGGAGCGGCTGAATCGGGTCTGGCGTGACCTCGGCTGCACGATGCAGGATAGCCTGGTGAAGGAGAACGGGAAAACCGTAAGAAAACCATCCACCAAGACGGCATGGACCCGGGACGACTTCAAGAACGCCAAGAAAATCAAGGAGCACGAAGAGGGGTTGATCCTCCCGACTCCCAAGTTGGAGAAACTGGTGGAGGAACTCGCCAGAGAGTTTGAGGTGAACCCGGAGAAGGCCAAGAGCGAGATTTTCGCCCTGGGGGACCCGGAAGAGGTCAGCAAGGCCCTGGCCGTCCAGGTGGCCCAGGCTGTGCTGCAGGCTCACACCATGGGGCTGGAGCCGTACCGGACGTTACACTGCCAGAACCGCCTTCCCGACGGGGAGCAGCTCATCCGCGCTCTTCACCCCCACATGACCGAGGACCTCCTGCGGGTCTGCGGCATCAACATCTTCCAGCCCAACTCCCTACTCCCCACCGATCGGCCCAAGCTCGTGCGGATCTTCCGGCGACTGGGGATGCTCACCGAGGACGCGGAAGGGTGTGCCCGGGTCATCGCCCAACCGGCACCCCGTAGCACCAAGCCCCGGCGCAACCCTGCCGTGACCAAGTGCATGGAGACGTTCGCCCAGGCCGTGCTGCAGCACGACATCGCGCAGCAGCGAATCACTAAGAGTGAGATCCTCAGCCGGTTACGGGTCTTCGGGCTGACCCAGCGGCGGCTGAATGCCCTGAGCAAAGGGAAGTTTGTTCCCCGGGTGCTGACCAACACCCCGGCCAACCGGCAGCAGATCAACAAAATGGCCAGGTCCCTCGGACTCGACCCCACGGCGATAGCGGATGCGATCCTTGATAGATGACCCCTTGATATTCCGACTCCGACCCAAGGAGGAGAGCTTTGAGCTTAAGATGATCCGCACGTCTCAAGTGCTTGATTTTTCGGGCTCTCAGCAGGGCGAGCGCCCTCGCTGGGAGTACGTGACGCTGGATAAAATCAGGATGCTGCTGGAAGAGCCTAATGATTGCCCGCAGGCTGCCGATAAGGAATCAAAAGAGACGAGAGCGTTTCTCTGGGCAGCGCGGGTGCTTCTGGTTGGGGATACCCAGCACAAGTGTTGGGTAGAGCGTCTGTCAAAGCGTGGCATTCGCAACCTTATACCCAAAGTTGAGTTTATAAAGCACTATCTCGCAGCAGTGTTTACTACGGAAGATCTGGAGAAGTATTCACCTGAGTTGGCCCTCAAGGTTAGAAACCGAGCAAAGCTGACAAAAGAAGAAAAAGAAGAATATAACCGGGCGGTTATGCAATTTATTGACATATATAATCAGGCGATGGCGCCGGTTAAAGCGGAACTCGGGTTCCCTCCAACCACTCCAGAAAAAAACGCCTATTCAATTCCTGAGCGCGTCATCAATTCAGTTAGCAATGGCTGTAAGGCGTACCTCCAGCGGATGCTCCCCTATGGCGTGTTAACACAACACATTTTGAACAAGGTTCAGCATGAGCTCCCTCGGGATTTCCCTGATGAAGCCGAAGCGGTCCTCGCGAAAATCAAAAAGACTGCCACCCAAGATCACCTCTCCGCGATCTCTATCGAGAGCAAGGAGGGCCAACTGGTTGTCAGCATCGTGAACGTCCGGAGCCAACTGCTGACCATGGAGGGGTGGAAGTTCCTGGAACTCATAAAGAACCACGGGGAGCCCATTTCCCTCGGGGACCTGGACAGGAAAGGGAACTGGGAAGCGGAACCGGTCCTGACCTTCAGCAACAACCGCGCGGGCGAGCTGATCGCGGTCTACACCGCCAACGATTCCACTATCCGCGTGGTCTGCCAGCGGGAGCAGAACAACATGAACGCGACAAAATACACGCCGGACAAAGCGGCATTCGTTCTCGATCAGGACTATCTGCTCTGCCTCTACATCGCGATCCTGCAGTTGAAGCAGAACAAACAGCGATTCGACGAACTGCGCGAGAAAGCCGTCACGAAGGCAGCTCCGAACCTCAGGGAGCTTTTCGATCCGGGACTATTCGAAGGTTGACCAGAAGCATCCGACTGGACCGAAATTACTTCAATAAATCGGCTTGGTTGACGGAACGCTGATGTAACTTTACGCCCCTCCCACTCACCTCCTCGGCAACCCCCTCGTCGGGTGACTGGTGAGGGGGAGAGATCGCCCCCACCCCCGCCCCTCCACCCCGCCGGTGGAGGGAGCCGCCCACACCCTTCACAGGG
>CAZBEB010000026.1:0-55099 GCA_964490805.1 uncultured Geobacter sp. | reverse complement strand
GTATGGGAATGAGGACGAATCATACCCTTACCCACTCAAAACGTCGAGGAGCCATGGAAGATGAAATTTGGGTGATTGATGTTAATAATAAGGAAGAAAAGAAACTTAAGACAGAAACAAGCCAGAGACTTGTACCTATACACTCCGAACTAATAAGGCTGAAGTTTATTGATTATTGTGATTCAAAAAGAACGGCTTGTCATAAGCTTATTTTCAGTGAACTCAAGAGGGAGCGAGATGGGTATTCGCAGGCTGTTTCAAAGTGGTTTGGACGTTTTAGAAAGTCATGTGGGATTGAGGAAAGAGGGCTTGATTTCCATTCGTTTCGTCATACTGTAGCTGACAGATTAAAGAAAGCCGGGGTTGAAGAGAAATTAGCTGCTACAATATTGGGGCACTCAGCTCATGGAATTACTTACGGACGATATGCAAAGGGGTACTTAAAAGAAACACTGAGAAGTGCGATTGAAAAACTTTCATATAATATACCTCTATAACAGCGGGTCTGGGTCTGGGTCGAGAGCTGTGTATCGGCACCATCGATACTATGGCAAATCGTAGCGCTTCCTGCTCCGTAGTCCTGGCCGCGTAATACACGGGGGGCCGGTGACATCACCAACAATGAGGGCCAATCGGCCGTCCGGCAGGGTGATGGAGTCGAAATAGTCCCCGCCCAGCATCCCGGCCGTGCGATTCTTCACACCGATGCAGTTCCAGGTGCAGACTGGCGAACTCTTCGGGAAAAGGAGCCGCTCCACCTCCCGGGCCAGTTTCAGCTCGAACGGATCTACCCGTAAATCCACCCTTGCCTCGCCTTTCCTCAGTCATAGTCCCCCAGATCCCTTTCCGCGTTCAGAAAAAGGATGTTGTTTTCCAGGTGCACGTGCTTGTGGAGGTCGTCCTCGAACTCCTTCAGTTTCTGGTAGGTGACCGCGTAGGTGTTGCAGGCGTCGCCGGGGAGCGCGAAATCCTTGGCGAGATGACGGATGGTGTGAATTGCATCGCCCACCTCTTCGTGCTCCCGGCGGAGTCTCACCAGATCCCCTCGGATTGCATCGATATCCTGCTGCTCCGGCCACTTCCCGGCCTTTTTCGCCGCAGCGGCCCGCTTTATGGCCGGAAAGAAGACTTCTTCCTCCTCGCGTAAATGGGCTGCCAGATCGGTTGCAACCTTGTCGAAGATCGCGGCGATCTCTTCCACTTCAGGATGGCGGCTGCCGTGGACCTCGGCGACCTTGCGGGCGTACAGGGCTATCTGCCCGGCATTGTCCTTGATGTAGGCGTGGTGGACGGCAACGATGTAGTCGGCCAGGAACGGGAGTTCCCACGCGGCAAAGTTCTGGCTCCGCTCCATCGGTTCCCTCTTCGCCGCCTCAATTTCCCGTAAGAGGACGGCAGGATCGATCCCTTGCCGCTGGCAGATGGCAGAAAGTGCTACGTTTCCGCCACAGCAGAAGTCGATTCCGTACTTCTCGAAAACTTCTGCGGTCCGGTAGTCCTCGGCAACGAATTCGCCGATTGTTTTGTCGGCTGTCTCCGCTGTTTGCGAACTCATCGACTCGGTCATTATTTCCTCCTTCGGACACTTCGGACAGATTGGGAGTGCACTTAACGTTATCACGCCCCCCAGCAAGTTCAAGTACCTGCCAGGCTCAGTTTCCGCCAAGACAGAGACCTCCCGGCCGTTGGTCGTGTTCCAGCTGATTCAACGGATCAATCGTCTGCCTGAGTTGCATTCCTCGGGAAGTATAGTACCCTTGGTGCCACTCACAACAGAATTCAGGTTTGTTACGTGTCCAAGGGGCGCCGAACGTGTTCGGCGCCTAAACTTTTACCGGGAGGATGCATATGATCAAAGCACCATGGATTGACAAGGGAGAATGCATAAGCTGCGGGCTTTGTGTGGACAACGTTCCCGAGGTGTTTCGTTTCGATGACGAAAACAAGGCGGAATGCTACGACCCCAATGGCGCCTCCGAGGACGACATCCAGAGCGGCGCCATTGATGTCTGCCCGGTTTCGTGCATCACGTGGAATAGCGAGCCCGACTATCTGAGGAGTTTTGCCTGACACTGGGGAGGACGAGGACAATGGAGAAGAAGCCGACCGAAATTCTGGAAGAGGAACATCACATTATCCAGTTGGTGGTGGGCGTCATGGCCGCTCTTGCTGAAGGGTTGGACGCGGGGAAAGGGCCGGACTGCAGCATTCTCCGGGACTTGGTGGAGTTCATGCGGATGTTCGCCGACAAGTGTCATCACGGCAAGGAAGAGAGTCACCTCTTTCCCCTCCTTGAGGCGAAAGGGGTGCCGGTTACCGGCTGCCCCCTGGGGATCCTCATCCATGAGCATCAGAGCGGCAGAAAACTCGTTATGGAGTTGGCCGAGGCCGCAGAGGCCTGCGGGAAGGGTGCCCCCGAGGCCAATGAACGTTTGCGCGCAAGTCTGCAAGGATTGGTGAACCTCTACCCCAACCATATCTGGAAGGAAGATTATCTGCTGTTTCCCATGACCAACAAGATTCTGAGCGACGAAGAGCAGCGGGAACTGCTGGAAAAGTTTGAACAGGTCGAGGAATCGATCGGGAAGGGTGAGCATCACCGGTTCGTGACAATGGCCGAAGTGCTGGCAGAACAAACGCAGCGATTGTAATCGGCCAAATTTTCAGCCGAAGACAGCGTGAGGTGAGAGTATGTCACGAAACAGCCTCGACAGTTTCGAAAGCAGGACGATCCTGGCCCTTGGCCGATCCCGCTACAACTACCACTCCCTGCCGAAGTTCGCCGAGTCGTTCCGCGCGGATATTTCACGGCTCCCTTACTCGATCAAGATCCTTCTGGAGAACCTTCTGCGTCGTGAGGACGGGGTCACGGTCACTCGGGATGATATCGTGGCGCTCGGCCACTGGCATCCCCGGACTCTCCCGGATCGGGAGATCCAGTTCATGCCGGCGCGGGTTCTGCTCCAGGACTTTACCGGCGTGCCGGCAATCGCCGACCTGGCCGCCATGCGCTCGGCCCTGAAGCGCCTGGGGGGCGATCCCGCCCGGATCAATCCCTTGCAGCCGGCCGATCTCATCATCGACCATTCGGTGCAGGTGGATCAGTACGGCACCCTCTCGGCTCCCGAGACGAATGCCGATCTCGAATTCAGGCGCAACCGCGAGCGTTACCAGTTTCTCCGCTGGGGACAGAGGGCGTTCCGCAATTTTCGCGTGGTCCCGCCCGATACCGGCATCTGTCACCAGGTAAACCTCGAATACCTCGCCCGAATTGCCATGGTGGCCAAACAGAACGACAGGAAATGGGTCTATCCCGACACCCTTGTCGGCACCGATTCCCACACCACCATGGTCAACGGCTTGGGGGTCGTGGGGTGGGGGGTAGGGGGAATAGAGGCGGAAGCGGCGCTCCTGGGCCAGCCCTGTTCCATGCTGATTCCCCGGGTGGTGGGGTTCAGGTTCGCGGGGAGGCTCCCCCCGGGCGCAACGGCCACGGACCTGGTCCTCACGGTCACGCAGATGCTGCGCAAGAAGGGGGTGGTCGGCGCGTTCGTGGAGTTCTTCGGTCCGGGCCTCGCCTCGCTCACGGTTGCCGACCGCGCCACCATCGGCAACATGGCCCCCGAGTACGGGGCGACCATCGGGATTTTCCCCGTGGACGGACAGACCCTCGACTATCTGCGCCTCACCGGCCGGGCCGCTCTGGTTCCCCTCGTCGAAGCCTATTACCGGGAGCAGGGTCTGTGGTACAGCCCTGAACAGCCGGAACCGTGGTATTCGGACACCATCGAGTTGGACCTCGGCACCGTGGAACCGTGCTTGGCCGGCCCCTCCCGCCCTCAGGACCGGATCCCCATCGGCGCGGTGCGCGGCTCGTTCCGGAAATCCTTGGCGGGGCTCATGCAGAACGAGACGGCCCGCATCGACCGGAGCATCCTGGACTGCTGGTTCGGCGACGGCGGGGCCCCCCGCTATGTGGCCCCGGAGCTTTCCATCGCCCCTCCGGACGAGAAGCTCGGCCCCCTGGAGCGGTGCGTGCCGGTCAGGCAGCCCGACGGCGTGGCCTACAACCTCTGCCACGGCTCCATCGTCATTGCCGCCATCACCAGTTGCACCAACACCTCGAACCCGTCGGTCCTCATGGCCGCCGGACTCCTTGCCAGAAATGCGGTGCAGCGGGGTCTCCAGGTCAAACCGTGGGTCAAGACCAGCTTTGCCCCCGGCTCCCGGGTTGTGACCGATTATCTCGCCTCCGCCGGACTCATGGCATACCTGGAAGGGCTCCGCTTCCATCTCGTGGGCTATGGCTGCACCACCTGCATCGGCAACAGCGGACCGCTCCCCGACCATATCGCCCAGGCCGTAGTGGACGGCGGTCTCGCCGTGGCGGCGGTCCTGTCGGGAAACCGCAACTTCGAGGGGCGGATCAACAACTATGTCCGGACAAACTACCTTGCCTCGCCTCCCTTGGTGGTGGCCTATGCCCTGGCCGGAAACATCTCGATGGATCTTACCCGCGATCCGGTCGGCATCGATCCGAACGGCCAGCCGGTCTACCTGAGGGATATCTGGCCCGCGGACGAGGAGGTTGCCGATCTGGTGCGCAGATACGTGACTCCCGAGCGTTTCAGCCGTGGCTACGCCGATATCCTGCGGGGCAACGGGGACTGGGAGGGGCTCCCCGTTCCCGCGAGCGAGCTGTTCCGATGGGAGGAAACATCCACCTATCTGAAGGAACCGCCCTTTTTCGCCGATGTCACGGCCGTGCCGGCACCGGTCAACGATATCCGCGGCGCCCGGGTTCTGGCGCTCCTGGGAGACTCGGTCACCACCGACCACATCTCCCCGGCCGGCGCCATCGCCCGGGAGTCCCCGGCCGGCCGCTATCTCGTCTCCCTGGGGGTGAAGCCCGAGGACTTCAACTCCTACGGCTCCCGCCGCGGTAATCACGAGGTGATGGTCCGAGGAACCTTCGCCAACATTCGGATCCGCAACCTGCTGGTGCCGGGGGTCGAGGGAGGCGTGACGAAATACTTCCCCAAGGGGGAGGGGGAGGTCATGTCCATCTACGATGCCGCCATGAGCTACCAGGAGAAGGGCATCCCCCTCGTCGTCATGGCCGGCGCCGAATACGGCACCGGCTCATCCCGGGACTGGGCCGCGAAGGGAACCAGGCTCCTGGGGGTCCGCGCGGTGATTGCGCAGAGTTTCGAGCGGATCCATCGTTCGAACCTCATCGGCATGGGGGTTCTGCCGCTCCAGTTCATGGCGGGTGAAACCGGCGCAACCCTCGGCTTCAGCGGCGGGGAGACCTTTGACATCGATGGGATCGCCTCCCTTGCCCCCGGCGGGACGCTCCGGGTCACAGCCCGGACCGCCACCGGAAGCGTCAGGGAATTTCAGGTGCTGGTCCGCATCGACACCCCCAACGAGCTCGATTATTACCGCCATGGGGGAATTCTCCCCTATGTGCTGCGTCAGACATTAGCCTGAAGATAAATCAATAGGGTTTTTGACCATCAGTTTTTGTTTGGCTCATATCTTTCAGGAGGTAGGAACATGAGTTTGTTGAATAACACCGTGGGGAGAAAAGTCCTGATGGCAATAACCGGGCAACTCATGGTTTTTTTTGTTCTCATTCATATGTTGGGGAACTCATCCATTTTCATCGGTCCAAACGGCATCAATGCCTATGCTGAACATCTACACAGCCTCGGGTTTCTTGTCTGGATTTTTCGGGCGATCATGGCGATGTTACTGGTCATTCATGTCGTGTTGGGAATTCAGATAAGCCTGGAAAACCGGGCCGCCAGCCCCACGGACTATGCGATATACAATAAGCTCAGCACCACTTTTGCCGGCAAAACCATGCTCTATTCCGGGCTTCTTCTCCTGGTTTTCATTATTTTCCACCTCCTGCATTTTACCGCTCGCATCATTCCCGGCTTGGCGCTTGGCGTCGACGCCCAAGGGCGTTTCGATGTTTATTCAATGATGGTGAGCAGTTTCCGGTACGGTCCCATTACCGCAGTTTATGTCGCTGCCATGATCGTGCTCTTTTTTCACCTCTCACACGGCATCCAGAGCTTTTTCCAGACGATGGGATGGAGCAATGACAAAACGCGTCCTATTTACATAAAAGCAGGCATAGCAACAGCAGTGGTGCTGTTTTTGGGCTATGCCGCCATTCCCCTATCCATCATCTCTGGTTTCCTGAAAAGCTAGCCGGGCATCATTCCGTCGAGGTGGCCGCAAGACGCAGGCGACACGCTGTCTTTCCCGTTTCGCCGTCCCAACAAAAAAAGGAGAAAGCGACCATGAAAAAACTGAATGCAAAAATGCTGGAGGAACTTGGTGAGAGTGAATATAGGGAGCTGGTAGTTGTTTATTGCAAGCTGCGTGACTTGAAGACGTCCATTACCCAGATGCATGATGACTACGTCGCGCAGGCCACACCGCCAGAATTGAACAAGGTGCAGGCAATCCACTTGCTCGTCGATGAGGTGTTTGATGACTTGGATCGATACCTGCGCCCCCAATGTGATCCTGATTCTGCCTATAGAACCGTGGAACGTGATGAATGATAGAAAGCATCACTATTCAGCTCGGCTGTAGTGCCGGCCAGCATACTCATTTCGCTACGAGAGGCCGATAAACAAGCTGTTGGCGATGGACTGGATTGGAACAATCGTGTTCATCGTGATGTCAAAGGGAGGGTCTCAATGATGGACGAATTCGGAATGACTGCTGACGAAGTAAAATCTCGCATGAAAAGCGGAGAGGAGCTGTTTTTCGTAAATTTTCGACATCACCAAGACTGGGATCTGGCGGTCATGAAAGTTCGGGGTGCTCTACGCGTGCCAGATGACAGGTTGGAACAACATCTCTCCGAAATCCCCCGCGATCTACCAATCATTGTCTACTCGACTTGTCCGGGAGATGAACCAGTCCTACGAGCCGCGCAATTCCTTCATCAGAATGGCTGGAGTGATGTTCACTTCTTGATCGGTGGTTTCAATAAATATTGCGAAGGCGGGCTACCAGTGGAGGAAGTGGGCGAGGGAAGTACATCCAAAAAACTCAGGGGGCTCTGATGACTCAAACGGATGGAGTCTGAATACCGATCATTCCCCACCTTCCTAATCCCATAGTTTATCGCCAAGGCTTTGACAGAACCATTTCGGCAGATGGTTGCACCTTGAGGTACATTGGCAGGGAACCAGATGCGAAGCACTGCTTTGGAGGAGACGGATGAATAATTGAGCGGGTGTCCAACAGCGAGGGTAAAGGAGGATTTCCGTATGGAAAACTGCAGAACAAATGAGGTGTTGTCGGAACAAATAGCGATAATTCAAGAATTCGCACAGAAATTGGATACGAATGACTTGAGTCAGTTGAAAGCAAACCTTGCAGAAATAGAAATGGCGCTGAACAGACTCAATGAATTTGTGGCGTATCTCCCCAAGTAGGCTTGTTTTAACTTTGACGCTTGTATTCCCTGGTTAGGCGATCCAGGCAGAAGAACCGGTTAGCTGGCACACGCCCGGACTCCGCACCTTCTATCTGATTGGCTTGCGCAACCGGTTCCCACTGCTTCTTGACCTGGCATGCCGTGATCTGTTTCATGTGCGATAGATACGCCTCACTACCCGATAATCCTTCTCTGGAGATCAAACAATGATGGCAATAACCTTCAGGACATGGGTGCGAGCTGAATTAGAGACCGTCTGGTCCGTTGTTTTAGACAGTGTTGAGAATCCACAGAGGTATATGTCGAATGTGGAAGCAGTCAGGGTATTGGAACGGCTTGAAGGTGGAATTACCAAGGAACTCAAGATGCGTGGAATGGAATCTGCGCCCGGGCGCTTTGATTTTTTCGTGTTCGAAAGGGGAACTCTGAAGGAGATTAAAAACACGGAAAATGACAACGTGTTCGTCAACGGAGTGTTCGACTCCTTTGTGTTTGAAAGCTCAATTATCAGGGAAGTCACAGTGAGGGACGAGCCTTACAGGGAAAGGATTCGGATAAGCAATAAGGAGAGGAAAATTCACCGCGAACTGATCGACCATCCCACCTGTTCCAGAAAGATAATCGTAAAAGCGGTTCCCAGTTCCGTGCAGAACCCCATGGCTCCTGTTGATCTACAATTCTTTTTGGAACTGGAATTCATGAAAGGGGCGAAAGAGGGAAAAGAAGAGATGACGGCAGAACTCAAGAAAGAGCAACAACGGCTCAAGGAGAAGGCTGAGGAACTGGAAACGAGAGCTTTATGGAGAGAAGGCTAACCGGCCTTGCATTGGCGGTTGCCATGTGACCGACAATTTTTTAACTAAACCGGATGAGGGAGGAAAAGATGACAAAAGCACCATGGGTTGACAAGGGAGAATGCATAAGCTGTGGGCTCTGCGTGGACAACGTTCCCGAAGTGTTTCGCTTCGATGACGACAACAAGGCGGAATGCTACGACCCCAACGGCGCATCGGAGGACGACATCCAACATGATGCCATCGATGTCTGCCCGGTTTCGTGCATCAGCTGGAGTACCGAACACGACTATCTGAGGAGCTTCGCCTGACGGAGTCTGCCGCTGCCCTTCTCCAGCACTGCCCCGACGGGATGGAATGCTCCGTCTCGGCGGGTTTATTGCGTCAGATCTATGATAGGAAAGGAGGGGTCCCCATGCTGTTTGCTGCAAAACTCGCCGAAGTCCCCCTTTGGGGCAAGAAGCTCGTCACCGTCAACGGTGAAGAGGTGGTGCTGATCAACGACAAGGGGAAGATATCCGCCTGCGAGAACTATTGTCCCCATCAGGGAAGTCCGATGCTGGCGGGAATCGTCAAGGAAGGCATCATAGCGTGTCCGCGGCACGGCTGGCACTACGACCTGGCCAATGGCTTCTGCACCGACCATCCCGGCTATACCCTGAAAACCTACCGGGTTGAGGTGGTCGGCGACGACATCATGATCGATATGACAGCCGGTTCCGACTGAACGGGGTATGATGAAAACATGAGGGGAAATTTTGCGAGCATCTATGCTCATTGTTGACACTATGCGGATCAACAAACTGAAACCATCTCGCCTGACCCAGCCGGAAACCTATTCCCTGATCCTTGCCTGTGGTTGGACAATCGTCATTGTCATATCGCTCCTGGCAAGCATTTCTGTCCACCGGCAGGAGATCGTGGCAATCGCTCAGAATGTCGCCAGAGCATATATCGATAAAGACATCCTCTACCGCAACTGGAATGCGTTTCATGGTGGTATCTATGTGCCGACTGACCGGGGACTTTCGCCCAATCAGTTCTACCCGCCATCGGTCCAGGAGCGGGATGTGATAACACCGTCCGGACGTCGTCTGACCCTTGTCAATCCGTCGTACATGACGCGCCAGATTTACGAGTTTGCCCAGAAGAAGGATAAAATTTCCGGACGGATCACGAGCCTTAAACCATTGCGGCCTGAGAACAAAGCCGACCTCTGGGAGGAATCAGCTTTGCGTGAATTTGAACAGGGCCGCCAGGAGGTCAGCAGCGTGGTAACGGAAGGCGGCATGAGGCACATGCGGCTCATGCGCCCTTTGGTCACCGAAGAAAGCTGTCTTCCCTGTCATGCTCACCAGGGCTACAAAAAGGGCGATATCCGTGGCGGCATCAGTATCAGGCTGCCCATGATGCTCTTTGGGCCGGCCATGGGTAAACAGGTTGGCTTGCTCTGGGCAGGCCATGGCGTCATGTGGCTGTTGGGGCTCACTGGGTTGTATACCGGCTACAGGGGACTGCGGCGCCGCACCGAAGAACGGGATCTCGCTGAACAAGAACTGAAACGATTGAATGCAATCCTTGAGAACGAGGCAACGACCGACTCTCTGACCGGCATCTGTAACCGGCGGAAGTTTTCTGGACGGCTTCACATGGAGATACAGGAGGCAAAGCGCTACGGTATGCCGCTGGCGCTCATCTTCTTCGACATTGACCATTTCAAGCTGGTCAACGACACCCATGGGCACGAAACCGGCGACAACGTATTGCAGGAACTTGTCCGAATCGTAACCGGCATGATCCGCCAGACCGACATCTTCGCCCGCTTCGGCGGGGAGGAGTTCGTCATTCTCGTGCACAACAACGATGTCAGGACGGGGCGGGAACTTGCGGAGAAAATCAGATCCCGCGTGGAACAACACCGGTTCCCGCAGATCGGTAGCGTTACCTGCAGCTTTGGCGTTGCCCAGTTTTATCCAGATGACACTGTGGAAACCTTTATCAAGCGAGCCGATGATGCCATGTATGCTGCCAAACAAGCAGGGAGAAACCGGGTTGAAACTCGCTGCGACTGCCAGCCCGGCGCTGCATAAAGCAGGATGATGTGTATTCAAGGCAACCGACTGTACGGTGCAACGCGCCAATAACAAACCCTTGGAGGCGATCAGATGAAAACGGTGATTATCGGCGGGGTAGCCGGCGGACTGTCCGCTGCCAGCCAGATCAAGCGCGTGGATCGCGAGACACAGGTGATTGTCCTGGAAAAGTCCGGCGACCTTTCATACGCCGCCTGCGGGATGCCCTACAACCTCTTCTTCAAGGATACACCGGTGGAGGATCTCTATGCCCTGAGCCTCGACACGATCCGGAACGGGCGTGGCATCGATTACCGGCTCCGCCATGAAGCTGTCGCCATCGATCCCCGGCGCCAGGAGGTGACGGTTGTCGACCGGGTAGAGAACCGGGAGTACCGCGAAAGCTATGATTTCCTGGTCTACTCCACGGGCAATCGGCCCGTCGCCCTGTCCCTTCCAGGATTCGATGATCCGACGGTCTGTTACTTCAAGACCCTGGACGACACACGGCGGTTAAAACGCCTGATTCATGATCAGTCGCCATCATGTGCGATTTTGGTGGGGGCCGGATATACCAATCTGGAGGTGGCCGACGTCCTCTACAACAAGAGGATCCGGCCGGTTATCGTGGAAAAAGCCCCGAAGATTCTCCCCGCCTTTGCAGCGGAGATCCGGGACAAGGTGATGGAGAAGATTGCTGAGAAGGGGATCGAGTTCCATGCCGGCGTGGACGTCCTGGAGAAGGAAGGCGCCACGGTACGGACCACGGCCGGCGATTTCGACGCCGGCCTCGTGGTCGTTGCCATAGGAGTAAAGCCGAACACCGCTCTTTTCGCCACGGCGGGGGGCGAACTCGGAGTTGCCGGGGCCGCCAAGGTTGACCGCTTCTTGCGGACGAACCTCCCCGGCGTCTTTGCCGCCGGAGACTGCTCCGAGCACTATGTCCGCCAACTGGGGAGGAACAGCTACATGCCGCTTGGCCCGGTCGCCAATAGACAGGGACGTCTTGCGGGCAACAACATAGCTCACCGCGATGCCATGACGATGTTTCACGGCATCGATCAGACCGCAGCGTTCAAGTTTTTCGACCTGACGGTTGCCACAACCGGCCTCAACGAACGACAGCTTCAGGAGATGGGTAAAGAGTTCAAAAAAATCCACGTGGACACACCGACGAGAGGATCATTCCCCGGGGGAGGCACGATGCGGATCGTGCTTCTGTTCGAGAGGGGAAGCGGTCTGCTCCTCGGTGGCCAGATGGTGGGACAGGACGTGGTGGCGAAACGGCTCGACGTCCTCGCCACAGCCATTTACAAGCAGATGACGGTGTTCGAGCTGGCGGAGCTCGATCTGAGCTACGCGCCTCCCTACGCACCGGTGTGGGATCCTCTCCTCATTGCGGCGAACCAGGCGGTCAAGGCCGTGTGACCTGATGCCTGGACAGGAAAGGAAAGGACGGGCCGTCATGGAAATAGCGATGGAGTCCCAACCCCTGACCATATACACCGTGGGTCATTTGACGCGCAGCCTGGATGAATTCGTCGGACTGTTACGGGCGCACGGCATCAGGCAGCTCGTTGACGTGCGCACCATCCCCCGCTCGCGGCACAATCCCCAGTTCAATCGCGACACCCTGAGCATATACCTCCGTAACCGTCGCATCGGCTACCGGCACATGAAAGAGCTGGGAGGATTGCGGCACACCCGGACCGATTCGCCCAACATGGGGTGGCACAACGCCTCTTTTCGAGGCTTTGCCGACTACATGCAGACGCCGGCGTTTGACGCGGCCCTGGAAGAACTCATTGAGGTGGCCCGAAGAAAAACGACTGCCATCATGTGCGCCGAGGCCGTTCCCTGGCGCTGTCACCGCTCGCTCATCGGTGATGCCCTCGTCGTCCGCGGCATCGAAGTCAGCAACATCATGAGCCTTAGGAGCGTAACGCGGCATAGCCTCACGGCCATGGCGACCGTGGAGGGGATGCGGATAACGTACCCGGCCAGACAGGACTAATTCATGCTCCCCAGCTCCCAACAACCTGCCCATGGCTGAGGAAGAGAACCCGTCAAAGGTTAAGGGTTCTTCTTTGACGCCTCTCCTGTCCGACAAGAATTTTCCTGCTGTGCAGGAACTTCTTTTGGGGACAGGAAACAATTCCCGGATACATACACCCCCCACGAGATGCGATATGCTGAAATAATGACTGCTTACGACAGAGCGGGTGTTGGTATGCGCCGTGCAAACGAGCTGGTCTGAAACGGAAGCGGTTGGTGGGCGACTAGGCCAGGTGAACGACAGCTATCCCAAGAGAGAATAAGTGAACGTGAAAGATTACCTCAACAGTCTGCCTAAGCCCCTTGTTATCACGTTGGGTGTTATCATTCTTGGGATGGTTGGCGTAATTGACTATCTTACGGGACCCAATTTCTCGCTCTCCATTCTCTACCTGATCCCCGTTTTACTGGTTTCCTGGTATGCAGGGAGATTGCCCGGCATTGCCATATCCGTTGCCTGCGCTTTGACATGGCTCGTAGCCAGTTTGTTGGCGAAGAATTATCACGAATACCCGGTCGTTCTTTATTGGAACGACATGATGGAATTGGCATTTTTTTTAACTGTAACGATTCTGATAACAGCGCTCAAAAGCTCATTGCAGCGCGAAATGGTCCTGGCTAAAACCGATTATTTGACAAAATTACCCAATAGAAGGTGTTTTTTCGAATTTTCTGAAAAAGAACTGGGCAGGAGTCTTCGCTACAGGCACCCTCTGACGATCATTTATCTCGATATCGACAATTTCAAAACGGTTAATGATACGATGGGACACAGTGCAGGGAATGACCTGCTCTGCTTAGTGGCAGGGACCCTCAGTCGCAACATACGGTCAACCGATATGGTGGCAAGACTGGGCGGCGATGAATTAGCGTTGCTCCTGCCGGAGAGCGACGCTGAATCGGCAAGGAATGTCGTCCGTAAAGTGATGAACAGTCTTAAGGGAGCCCTCAAGGATGACTGGCCGGTAACCTTCAGCGTCGGGATGGTAACATACATGCTCCCACCGGCATCGGTAGATGAGATGGTGAAAAAAGCCGACAATCTGATGTATGCAGTGAAACTGGCCGGCAAGGGTGCGGTTCGGCACGAGGTAGTGGAGCATTAGAACTGTAAAACTGTCGTCATCCTGCAATGCGATGATGACAAAACGACAGGCCCGGAAGAGACGATCCCATGTCCAAGACGATTTCTCCTGTGTTCAAGAGGAGGCTGACTCCCCTCTCAATCGCGCTCGTCTATGCTCTGGTTGGCGGAGTGTGGCTATTGGTGACGTACGCCCTGATCGGCACCTCATTCAAGGGACAGCCATCCGCGGTGTGGCTGACCGTGCTGAACGGGGTGCTGCTGATTGGTGTGTCGTCGGCTCTGCTGTTTCTGTTGATTCGCCGCAGGGAAGCGACCATAAAACGCTCACAGGAGTCGCTGCGGCGGACCAACCGTGCGCTTGCGACCCTGAGCGAGTGCGATCACGCTCTCTTGCATGCCGCGGATGAACAGGGATTTGTCAGGGATGTCTGCAGGGTTGCGGTGGAACACGGGGGCTACCGTCAGGCGTGGGTCTGGTTTGCCGAGGCCGATGGGGTGGCAGCCGTGCGACCGGTGGCGTGCTGGGACAACAAGGCTGCGAAGATGAAGACCCTTCCCGACCCGGACATGGGGCAGGGGGCCGCGCGGGAAGCTCTCTCTACTGGGTTTCCTGTCGTCCGAAACCTCAATGCCAGACTGGGTGCCGGCGAACTGTTCAAATGTATCGCGTCTGCCGTGATAGCGCTGCCGCTGTCCGGCGACGACGGGACCTTTGGCGCCCTGGTCATTTACGCCGATGAGGCCGACGCCTTTGACCCGGAAGAGGTTGACTTGTTAAAGAAACTGGCCGGCAACCTCGCCTACGGAATCGCGACGCTCCGGATCCAGACCGAAAAAAACCAGTTTGAACAACAGCATGCGATTCTTGCTGCCGTCATTGATCAGTTCATGCAGGGGGTCATTCTTTTTGCCCCTGATGGGGAAGTGCGTTACGTTAATCCCGCGTTTGAGAGGATCAGCGGGTCAGACCACGCCGGAATCATCGGCGAAAGTATTTACAATTACGGCGGGTCTCTTCTGGGAGCGACCTTCGTTCAGACTCTGAAAGACGTTGTCGCACAGTCGACAGCCAAAACCGGAAGGTATGTCATCGCACGGAACGACGGCAGCACGGTGGATGTCGAAGTAATTCTTTCCCCGGTCAGGGAGAACTCCGGCACCGTCGCAAGTTATGCCGCCATTGTCCGGGATCTGACGCCGGAGATTCAATTGGAAGGCCAACTGCGCCATGCGCAGAAAATGGAAGCCGTGGGGACGCTGGCCGGAGGAATCGCCCATGATTTCAACAATATTCTGGGAGCCATCATCATCAGTTCGGAACTGGCCCTCGATGACGCCAAGGAAGGGATCAACAACCAGGAACTGCTTGACATTGTGCTCAACGCCGCCGAACGGGGCCGGAACCTGGTCACGCAGATCCTCGCCTTCAGCCGGCAGGGGGAGCAGAAACGCCAGACGGTGCGCCTGGCCCCCATCGTAAAGGAGTGCCTCAAACTGCTGCGGGCTTCGCTGCCAACGACCATCGACATCCGTCCCGCCATCCGCTCCGAAAATGCGGTGGCCCTGGTCGACCCGACCCAGATCCACCAGGTCATCGTGAACCTCTGCACCAATGCGGCCCACGCGATGCACGGCAAGGTCGGGGTGCTGGACATAACCCTGGCCGAAGTCACCCTGCGGGAGGATATTGTCGGCACCCATCCCGACCTCCATGCCGGTCCCTATGTGGAACTGACGGTCAAAGACACGGGACACGGGATGGGGAGAGAGGTTCAGGACCGTATCTTCGATCCGTTTTTCACCACAAAGGAGCCGGGGAGGGGAACGGGGCTCGGGCTGCCCGTTGTCTACGGCATCGTGAAGGATCATGGCGGGGGAATCGTGGTGGAGAGCGAGCCCGGCAGGGGCACGACCGTGCGGGTCCTGATCCCCGGGACGGAACCGGTCGAGGAGCCCCTGGAGGAGGTTCCGGACGGACTCCCCCCCGGAGGAAGCGAGCGGATTCTCTTCGTGGACGACGAAGAAGACCTGGCCGCCACCACCGGGGAAATGTTGCGGCGCCTCGGCTACGAGGTCGTTGCCACCACCGGCAGCGTCGAAGCCCTGAAGCTGTTCACCGCTCACCCCGGGAACTTCGACCTGATTATCACCGATCAGACCATGCCCCTGGTGACCGGCACGGAGCTGACCAGGGAAATACGCCTCCTCCGGCCCGATGTGCCGGTCTTGCTCTGCTCCGGTTTCATGGACGAAGACGAGGACGCCATCTGTGAGGAGGCCCGGGCGGCAGGCATTGCCGAGGTTCTGCGGAAGCCGGTGGACAGGGATGAAATGGCCCGGGCGATTCGACGGGTAATGAACGGGAGTGTCTAAGATCATGGCTGCAATCCTTATTATTGACGATGACGAATCGATGCGCTCTTCCCTGTGGCACATGGTGAAGCGGATGGGGCACCAGGTGGAAAGTGCCGCGACCCTTGGGGAGGGTCTCGAAAAGGCGGCGGCAGGGGCATTTGACGTGGTGCTGCTCGACGTCAGCCTGCCGGATGGAAACGGTCTCGACGTTCTGCCGGATATCCAGCGGACTCCGTCCGAGCCGGAGGTAATCATCATCACCGGCTACGGCAACCCGGACTCCGCCGAGTTGGCCATCAGGAGCGGGGCCTGGGACTATATCGAAAAGGGGACCTCCCTCAAGGCGATGACCCTGCATCTCGTGCGCGCGCTCCAGTACCGGCAGGAGAAGATTGCCGGCCGCGGCACGAGCGTCACCGCCCTCAAGCGCCATGACATCGTCGGCAACAGCCACAGGATGCGGGATTGCCTGGACCTGGTGGCCCAGGCGGCCGCCGGCGACACCTCGGTGATGATCACCGGTGAGACCGGAACCGGGAAGGAGCTTTTTGCCCGGGCCATCCACAGCAACAGCCGCCGGGCCGGGGGGAACTTCGTGGTGGTGGACTGCGCCGCGCTGCCGGAAACGCTGGTGGAGAGCCTCCTCTTCGGCCACGAAAAGGGAACGTTCACGGGAGCGGAGAAGGCCCGGGAAGGGCTCATCCAGCAGGCCCACGGGGGGTCCCTCTTCCTGGACGAGGTGGGCGAGCTTCCCCTCTCGGTCCAGAAGGCATTCCTGCGGGTTCTCCAGGAGCGCCGGTTCCGCCCCCTTGGCGGCCAGCGCGAACTGGCGAGCGATTTCCGCCTCATCTCCGCCACCAACCGGGATCTCGACCAGATGGTGCGCGATGGCAGTTTCCGCGACGACCTGCTGTTCCGGCTCCGTGCGTTCGCCATCGAGCTGCCGCCGCTCCGGGAGCGGCCGGAGGATATCAAGGAGCTGGCCCGTCACCACGTGGACCGGCTCTGCGAGCGCTATGGATTGGCTCCCAAAGGGTTTGCCCCGGAATTCCTGGACACCCTGACCCGGCACTCCTGGCCCGGCAACGTGCGCGAACTGGTCAATACGCTGGAACGGGCCCTCGCGGCGGCCCGCACGGAGCCGACTCTCTTTCCCCAGCACCTCCCCCTCGACATGCGGGTTCAGATTGCCCGGGCGGCCGTGGAGCAACCCGCAGCAGAAACAGGTCCCCAGCGGATCACCCAGTCGCTGCCCCGGCTACAGGACTTTCGCGAAACGGTATTCGCCCGGGCCGAAAAAGAATACCTGTGCGATCTGCTCTCCATCACCGGCAACGATCTCAAGGAGGCGTGCCGCATCGCTGGACTGTCACTCTCAAGGTTGTACGCCCTCCTCAGCAAGCACGGCATAAAGCCGACCTAGTCCCCCTTGCCGGCTCCAGCCCATGGCGTCGCGGAGCCCCCCTCCAAAATTTTTCAAAAAAAGTGTCGAGCTTTAATCCTCCCTTCATATTCGCTTTGCTAGGATGACGTCAAAGCATGGGGGGACTCCCGAAACCGGAGTCGCCCCCCGGAAAAGGAGGAGAGTATGAAGAACTTCATCAAGACTTTGGCAATGGGACTGATCGCGGCATTCGAGAGGGAGTACGCGGAGGCTGAACAGTACAGAAGAACGATCTCCGGAACGGTCAGAAGTCTTCCCGAAGGAATGACCGGCATCTGGAACGTGGAAGGAAGGGAGGTCAACGTACCAAAGGCCACCTTCATCAAGGCGGAGCATGGAAAGGCCGAAGTGGGCGCCTATGTTGAAATCGAGGGGACCTGTAGCGGGAAGACGTTGAATGCTTACAGGATTGCCGTAACGAGGGGCGCCACGGAAGCGCAAAAAGTCCTTGGGGCGGCCGACAAGCGCCCGGTTGCCAAGAAAGCAAAATGGACCGCACACGACGCGGGGATGCTGGTGACGAGGGGATACCGCCATCAGGCAAAGGCGTGACCAGTCAGACGTTGGAGCATGTGGGGAGGATGAAGGTTGCAATGGGGGAGACACGGCAGGAATCACCGGAACAGGAGGAGAGTATGAAGAACTTCATCACCATCGTGGCACTGGGGCTGTTCGTGGCGCTGGCGGCAGGAGCCGCATTCGCCGGCGAGCATGGAAGGCATGAAGGGAAAGAATATTATGAGCGGGCTGGACAGTATGAAAGCACGATCTATGGGACGGTCAGAAGCCTCCCCGGCGGGATGATCGGCGTCTGGAACGTGAACGGCAGAGAGGTCAACGTAACAAAAGCCACCCTTATCAAGGAGAAGCATGGCAAGGCCGTGGTGGGCGCCTATGTGGAGGTGGAAGGGACCTTGAACGGGAGGATATTGAATGCCCACACGGTCGAAGTGAAGAGGGACAGCCGGGAGGAACGAAAAATCCTCGGGACAATCGAAACGCTCGCGGCGGGCAAGGACGGAAAATGGATCGTGAACGGCGAGGAGATACTGGTGTCAAGGGATACCGTCATCAAGGAAAAGCATGGCAAGGCTGAGGTGGGCGCCTATGTGGAGGTGGAAGGGCGCCGTGTCGGCACCACATTTTCCGCCCGCACGATAGAGGTAAAAAGGGGCAAGCGGTAGGGGAGAACCAAGCCGGGGCGGGTCTCCCTTGCCCCGGCAACTCTCCCCCTGCCTGAAAAGGAACAGATCACCGGCAACGGTTCTCTCAAGGAGGCACGGCCATGGCAGCTACCAAGGAATATGCGGCTGAAGCCCCTCTCGGCGTTTTCGCCATCGCGGTTCACCTGGGGCTTGCGTCATTCGGCATTGCAGCCTGGCTCACCGGCAGCCTGGCCGACGATTACAAGAAGGCGGAACACACGGGATTCACGCTCCACGGTTGGATCGGCATGGGGTTGGCCATCTTCATTATTCTGCGCGTCTTGCTGGGGATCTGGGGTCCCCGGCATCTCCGGTTCACCCAGTGGGTCCCCTATACGAAGGAAAGGCTCCAGTGCGTACAGGAAGACTTCATGGGGCTCTTGAGACTGCGCTTGCCGGAACGGCCGCTCCATGAAGGTTTGGCCGGCCTGGTGCAGACACTCGGCCTCCTGGTATTTTTTCTTATGGCCCTAAGCGGCGGCTTTCTCTTTTTCACCCTGGTGCCGGGACAGAAGGCGGCCGGACTCGTCCACGCCGTAAAGGAAGTCCACGAAACCGGCCAGTTCCTCATTCCGATCTTTCTGTCGATGCATGGGGGAGCCGTCATCGTGCATACCCTGCGCGGACGTCATCTCTGGCGCAGAATGCTCTTCCTGAAGGAGTCTCAGGGTGCCCCATCTCCCGGCGATGCTCGCGTCAATCAGGCTGAGAGCGGCGTCCCCTGAAGGCCAGAGACCGGAGGGGGGAGTCTCCCCGAGGGAGAATGGTCCTCTCCGGTCCCTCTGGTAGAATGAAAGGAAGTCAAGACCTCTGACCGGACGGTGGAGCGAGATGAAAATCCTCATTATCGAAGATGAAAAGAGAATGGCCGGGATCCTGAAAAAGGGGCTTGAGGAAAACGCCTTCATCGTCGACCTGGCCGGCGACGGCGAAGAAGGGTTGTACATGGCCGAGAACTATCCCTACGATGCGGTACTGCTCGACATCATGCTCCCGGTCATGGACGGCCTCACGGTCCTGAACGCGTTGCGGTCGAAGAGATGCGAGGTGCCGGTCCTCCTGATCACCGCCCGGGGGGAGATCGAGAGCAGGATCAGGGGGCTCAATTTCGGCGCCGATGACTATATCGTGAAGCCCTTCGACTTTCATGAACTCCTGGCGCGGCTGAAATCGGTCATCAGGAGGAGCAAGGGGAAACCTTCCCCCCTTGTTGCGATAGACGACCTCTCACTGGACACGAACTCCCGCAGCGTAAGCCGCGGCGGGAGAGAGATCCGCCTTTCCGCCACCGAATACAATCTTCTTGAATATCTGGCACTGAACAGCGGCAGGGTAATCAGCAGAACCGAACTTACGGAGCATATCTACGACACGGACTTCGACCGCGACAGCAACGTCATCGACGTCTATGTGAATCACCTGCGAAACAAGCTGGACAAGGGATTTGACCGGCAGCTCATCCACACGGTGCGGGGAGCGGGCTACATCCTGAAAGGCGATGCATGAGAGGGATGCCGAACTCCATACAAGGAAGACTCTTCCTCTCGATTATCACGTTCACGTCTCTGTTGTTCGTCGCGGTCGGCGTCTTCATCTACCGCGAGGTAAACGGGATCGTCATCGGCGCGGTTGACAGGACCCTTCACTCGAAAGCGCAGGTGATCACCGGGCTCCTCCATGAGGAGGACAACACCATTGAACTGGAGCTGGAGGAGGTTGTTTCGGGGGAATATTCCATCCCGCGGTCCGGGCACTACTTCAGAGTGATGATGAACGGGAAGCTCCTCGCCGCATCGCCTTCGCTTGTCAAGGACAGCTTCGATCTTGACGCCGGGGCGCCTGAACCTGCCGAAGAAGACCCCGGAGAGGATGTCTATACCTCCGTGGGGCCTGCCGGTGAGCCGATTCGGGTGCTTCGGCACAATCTCAGCGCCTTTGGCATGACGTTCACCGTCTTTGTGGCGGAGAGCCTCAGCGACAGCCTGGACATGATCAGCACCTTCAGACGCTTCCTCCTTCTGGTCATCCCTTCGGGGATAGTGATAGCCTCTCTCATCTGCTTGTGGATAGCACGGCAGTCGCTTGCCCCCCTCGCGAGATTTTCCGGCAGAATCGAGACCATCACCCACAAAAACCTGGGGGAAAGGATCGATGCCGAATCAGAGACCAGGGAGCTGGCGGGACTGGCCGGCTCGTTCAACAGGATGCTCGATCGGCTCCAAAAGGTGTTCGAGAGCGAGAAGCGCCTGATCGCGGATGCTTCCCATGAGCTCAAGACCCCGGTTTCGGTGATCAAGGTTCAGTGTGACGTGGTGCTGCAAAGGGAACGGACGCCGGAAGAGTACGTTGATGCCATACAGACCATCAGGACGGTCTCCGATACTATCAGTATGACCGTGAAGGACCTTCTCTCCCTCGCCCGCCTTGACTCAGGTGTCCTTTCGCAGGGATTTGCGGTCGTATCCCTCAACGCCTGCATCGAGAGAGCACTGGAAATGACGACGCCTTTTGCGGAGAAAAGACACATTCAGGTTGTCGCGGCATTGGGAGACGACGTCGCCATCCCGGGAAACAGTGAGAGCCTGACGGAAGCGATTCTCAACATCCTCGAAAACGGCGTGAAATATAACAGGGAATACGGCGTGTTGGAGCTCACCGCCGTCGGTAGTGGCGCGCACGCGGTTGTCTCCATAAAAGACACCGGCGTCGGCATAGGAAAGGAGGATCAGGCACGGATATTCGACCGATTCTACCGGGCCGACGCCGCGCGAAACTCCGATGGCACCGGGCTCGGCCTCAGCATAGCCAAAGCGATCATCGATGCCCATGGCGGTACGATTGCACTGGAAAGCGAACCGGGAAAGGGAACCTCCTTTACCGTAACCCTGCCGGTCAATCGACAAGTGGTTGAAACGGGAACAGCCTGACTCAGGGCAATTAAGCACGTGCCCTGAAGCCGACGGCACGCATACCGCGTTATAACCAATCCCTCCCATTCCTCGGCGAAAACCTCTTCAAAAGAGATGGAGTTCTTCTCACGGCTCAGTCCCCACCCCGGAAATTTCCTGTACGGCTGGAATCATTCCAGTTTCGCAGGAAAATCTTTAATCCCTTCTGACAACACACATGTCGTATACACCTGAAAACACAACACAAACCGAAACAGCTCCGTCTGGCACACGCCATGCTATAGGGTCATTGAATACAGAGACTCAGAGCGAGGTCATTGCCTATGGATGTGCTGTTCTACGCCCCTGAAGGAGTTGGTGACGATATCCGGAAAACGGTCTCGGGGGTTATTGCCGGCCTGGAGGTGTATCGGACGCTGGGAGCGCTGACGGAACGATTCCGCCGGGTTCTGGAGCAGCCGGCAATAACCGTTCTGGTAGTTCGGGACAGGGATGAACTGGAGAGCCTCCTTACCATGCGAACCGCTCTCCGCGACACGAGGACCGTCCTGATCCTTCCCGACAGGCGGGCCGAGACAGTCTCCCGGGGGCACTATCTGGAACCGCGATTCATGAGTTATCTGGACCAGAACCCGGAGGAGGTGGCCGCCGTGCTCAGGAAAATGGTGAAGACCGGTAACGGAAACCGGGATCCGTCAGGTGCACGGATACCGCTGCCATAGTAGCGGCGGGAACAAGGAGGAGAGGAGGTCAAGTTATGGGAATGAACGGCAGAGTACTCCATGGAGAAGCGACGGTGTCGTGCATCTGTCCGGGTGACCCCCATCAATGCAATGCCGGAGAAGTTGCCGTTCCTGTGATCGACCACGGAAACTGGCTCCCGGCGGTGGAGTTTTCGGAGACGGAAGAAAGCCTCATGGTATCGGTCGAACTCCCCGATGTCCAAGCTGAGAATATAGCCGTGAGTGTCGTTGACAACGAACTCAGCATCAGGGGGGAACGAGGGGAGGGCGGGGTGTCGAGCGGACAAACGCTTCACTCGCAGGTCTCGTTTTGCCGCTCATTTCCGATGCCGGTCAAGGTATGGGGAGAGCACGCGACTGCGCACTTTGCGTCAGGGGTGCTCCACATCACCCTGCCAAAGACCAAGATGAAACAAGGACCTCGGACCGCGGTTCCGCTCCATTGATCCGTGGCGGTCCGAAGCGTAATGGACAGGCTGGATATCGCGCTTGGCGATGGAGGATACCTGGAATGCTTACACGATTATCATCCAAAGGCGGGAGGAGGAACAATGTCCCCCATTGTTGCGGTGCATGCGGCAAACAGCGCCTGGCATCAGTGGGTGCCGAATATGGCATCGCCGGTGGGGTCGATACCCATCTAAACCACCGCAACGGGCGGAGGAGGCATTTCAGCTGCGGACCCGTCTGTCCTGGGGAATACCGCCTGGATATAGCCGATGTCGCCTTCTGTCCGCATCTGCCGGGGTAGCAGTAATGACTACGTTGAGAGAGGAGCAAGACAATGGTTGCCTCAAAAATACTGTTTGCCGCCGGGAGAGATTACGACCTGACCCTCCTGGAAGAGCTTTTCGACAGAAACAACACAACGGTCCACCGTGTTGGCAGCGGAGAAGAGGCCCTCGCCACATTATGCGAGACATCCTTTGAACTCATGCTCACCGACCTGGTGATGCCGGACATGGATGCCATCACGCTGGCCCGCAAAGCCCGCAGGACTAGTCCCGGACTTGCCGTCTTCATGTATACCGACTTGCCGACGCTTGCCCTGAGGCACGAGATCAACGAAGCGGGCATTCAAAGGGTTTTCGACAAGCCTCTGTCTCCCAAACTGGTGCGGTATTTGTTGCGGGAGGCCCGCAGGGTGTCTGAAAGGCGGGGCGCCATGGACAGTGCGTCAGCAAAAGGGGTGTAAGGTTTTATGATGCTCACGTGGCCTGAATACATAAAGACGTTTACCGCTCTGCTGGTGGTCGTAAACCCGATCGGAGCCATTCCCGTTTTCGTGGCGACAACCAATGACGACCCTCCGAAAGACAGGCTGCGGACAGCACGCGTTGCTGCATGCTCGGTGGGAATCGTGTTGGCGGTGACCGTACTGGTAGGCGAGTCGCTGCTGCGCTTTTTTGGCGTCAGCATCGCATCGTTTCGAGTCGGGGGAGGAATCCTCATCCTGCTGAACGCCATTGCCATGTTCTACGCCCAGCACAGCCGAAGCAGGTACACCGATGAAGAGGCGCGTGAGGCTGAAGAAAAAGCGGACATCGCCGTGGTGCCTCTCTCTATCCCCCTGCTCGCAGGGCCTGGCGCCATCAGCACGGTAATCATCTACAGCAATCAGGCGGAGAGTTGGGGCCATGACGGCATCCTGATTTTTATCAGCGCGGCAACGGCGTTCCTCGTATGGCTCATCCTGCGCCTGGCTATTCCCATCGGAAAAATGATGGGAAAAACCGGCATCAATATCGCGACCCGGCTCATGGGGCTTCTGCTGGCCGCCATTGCCATAGAATTCATCACCGGTGGCCTGAGCCAACTCCTTCCGGGACTGCTTTGAGCAGATTCACAGGAGCGTTGCTGGACACAACGGAAACCTTCTGAAAATCACAGCACTTTCAAATAGTTGAAAACTTCAGTATAGAAAGGACGAATATGGACGCACGAGCTATCTACATGACGGAGAACGATCTCTCAAGGCTTGAAGAGATTCTTGTTACGACAAATTTTCGCGAGCGGAAGGACCTCCAGCGCCTGGACGAGGAACTGGCATCGGCCAGGATCGTCGACCCCCAGGATATTCCCCCGGATGTCGTGACCATGAACACAAGGGTGAAACTGCGTGATCTCCATGCCGACAAGGAAATGACCATATCGTTGGTCTTTCCCAAAGATGCAAACATTGCGGAAGGAAAAATTTCGGTCCTGTCACCCATCGGAACCGCGATTCTTGGCTTTGGTGCCGGCGACACCCTGGATCTGGCAGTCCGCTCATTCGCCAAAAAAATCAGAATCGAGGAGATTCTCTATCAGCCTGAGGCTGCAGGGGATTTTGACCTGTGATGGACTGGCGCAAGCTCAGAGCTCATCAGACAAAAGACACGAAGGAGATGACGCGTCATGAATTGCCCCATCTGCAACGATCACACGAAAATAGAAATCGCCATGCACTCCGACGGTTACGCCGACAACCTGCTTGAATGCACTGCGTGCGGCACCCTCTGGATTGCGAGCCAGGAGGAACCAATCCTCCTTAACAATCCTGCATAACGACAAAGTTACACCTCAGACCTTCCGCTACCGTGGCTTGCCACCCTCTTCCCGTCGAGAGGGAATAAATGTTTGGTGAACTAGCGGAAGATTGCCGCTAATCGGACGGTCCAGGCCCCATGGTGACGTTTCAGCTATAGGCGAAGACTAATCTCCTTAACAGGTCAATGCCCCACCAGCCCATAGCCTATCTACTCCACGAATATCAAGTATATACACCTGGAGCGGTCAACGACCGCTTTCTTTCATATCATCTCCATATATCTTGAGAATGATTGAAAACCTCTCCCCGATTCGGAGGAGTGGGGACCAAATTACTCTATGTTGGTAGAGATTCAAAAGGTTAAATAATTGCGTCTGAGGCAGGTTGAACAAACGATAAAATGACATAAGCTATTCTGCATCAGACTCACTATCCTGCGGTTTGGGTGACAGAATATCCAAAGCCTTCCTCTTCAAGAGAGCGCCCTTTATTGCAAAACTAAATACGCATCATAATAAATGATACAAATATTTAAAGTTTGCACTAGTTGATATATAAACTTATGATAAAAAATAGTATATGCCAATAACAAATAAACAAAAAAAGATACAGGATTATATCATACTACAAAAAATTAGGCTCGATACTGATACACAAAAAAATAATACAAACAACAAAAAAAATCTTGACGTGGCAAATTCAGTGACTATACTTAAGATAATAAAGAGATCTTGCTACTTTTTTATCTCCCTTTGGGATTCCGCTCGAATCGAGTGGAAGTGTCTTCTTTGTCTCAGGGAAGGACTGTATTGTGGCTGCCGGTACAAGAGTTTGGTATCGGTGGTATCGATTGGTCTGCGAGGTGATCCCTATCCGCATCGATAGGGCGCTTGCGATCAAACTTGTGAATCTTTCCGGGGCGGGCATTCCGGCCGCCTTATCGATGCAGTTTTCCACCCACGATCGCACGTTGCGTTGGACCTCTTCCGGCGCCTGTGATCTCCAACCTAAGAATTTCACCTAAAGATTCATAATTGAGATTGGACTCCGTCTCGGCCTTGGGGGCGCAACGCAGTCACGGAAAGGCGAGATAATTGTGTCGCCTGGATGTGGGCCTCTGCGCCGATAGATGGGGATATGTGATTTTTGTTTCTGCATAGCAGATATCTCAAATCAACGTTTCGGTTTATTGGGTACGCCCGGCAAGAGCGTCTCCGCGAGGAGAGGTCTGAAGGAAGCCCGAGCGCAAAGCTATGAGCCGACGAACAGAAACAGCATACAAGGCCGGGTGTCCGGGCAAGTCAACACAACATGACTAAGTCCCACAGATTCAGGATGCCAAGGTAAATGCTGCGGTTGTGTAGCCACAGTTCACGCTCTTATCCGGGGAGGCCTGCTCCACATGCCAGTGTCGTTTGCTGGCGCGGCTGCTGGTAACAGCTGCCGTGATGGGGCAGGAGTCAGCAGAAGCCATAGTAGGCGCGGACGTTGCCGAAAGCGATCCGGTAACTGGAAACAAGCCCGGCGTCGTAACAGACAGCTGGGAAGCCTTACCCCGCCGAAGGGCTGAACGATGAAGAGGGGGTAATCCCCAATGAGCTTTCACGACATACCGAACCCGACCGGGGGAATGCCCGTGAAGCGCGTCATGGACCAGCCAACTCCGGAAGAGCACCTACTGTTAGCGGATACTTGCCACAGAGAACATGGAACTGGCGTGGAAACGGGTACGGGCCAACAAAGGCGCACCCGGCGTCGATGGTGTCACCATCGACGAGTTCCCCGACCGGTTCCGGCCACTCTGGGGAGATCGACGGCTGGATACGGCGGCGGATGCGGCTGTGCTACTGGAAACAGTGGCGGTGGTGCCGCACCAAGATTCGGAACCTGCTCAAACTGGGTGTCCAGCTTGGCACAGCCATCCGGGGAGGGCTGAATCGCAACGGTCCGTGGGCCATGTCCCGCAGGCTGGCCGCCCAGCACGGTATGACCAACCAGTGGCAGAAAGATCAGGGACTCGTATCTGTCAAAGACCTGTGGGTGAAGATCCATTGCCCGGCTACGGCCCGGTAACTTCGTCGAACCGCCCGGTGCGGACCCGCATGCCGGGTGGTGTGGGGGCTGGGGGCTAAACCCCCCGGCTACCCGATTGGTCCCTCTCGTTTTTGCTCCAAGTAGGAACTGCCGAAGCAATAAGGGCATTACATCTTTCCTTATTGGGATGGTCGTTTAGTGCTGGAGCGTTTCCTGCCCCACCTGGCAAGCTTCTGCTTGCCGGCCCGCGGCATTAAGCCGCGGGCCGTTCACATACATCTCCCTCTACCACTGAAGTAGCCGCGGGAAGCGACCGTCTCTTTTCTCAGAACGTAGAGATGAGAAAGAGACGGTCGACTGACCGTCGCCCGCGCAGCGGGCGTTCAGCGGACGTGAGAAAAGAGACATCAGGAGGATGGCTCTTTTCTCACGTCCGCCCCCACCCATGCCTCGCAACTCCTCCTTCCTTGTTTTGGTGTCGCCTCCGCTATCCACTAAGGAGCCGGCAGTATGCCCCCCTGATTGCCCGGCCGAGGTCGGGCACTGAACCTGCGGGTTCATGCACAAATTCAGGGAACCGAAGCGTCTCCAACTTCCGAGTTGGTGCCACGTTAGGGCACAGATCCCCGCTGTGTGGCAAACACACTCAACAAGATTGGCACCACACAACAGGAGAAAGGAGAACAACAATGGGCAGCAAACTGGGACACGAGGCAAAGAAATTGGTGGGTAAAAATTACGGCAAGGGAAGTGGAACAACGGAGAAGCTGCTGGGGAATATTAAGAGGATAACGGACTTCATGGGTACCCAGGGACTCCAATCGATCCATCACATGAAGACCAAACACGTGACGAGGTTTTTCGACCACCTGAAAGCGGAGGGAGTCTCGGCGAGCACAATGGCGAACTACGCCACTGCCATGAGAAGGATAGCACAAGCAATCGGCAAGGATAACATCGTTCCCACCAGCAATGCTGATCTGGGAATTGACCGGAGCGACCGGTATCAACCGAAGCATGGTGACAACAACAAGATGGAGGAGGTTAGAGAGGCTCTTTACGGCAAAAATGAATGGCAGGGCCTCGCTATTGACATGCAGAGGGTTTTTGGGCTTCGGGCCAAGGAATCTCTCTTGTCGCAGGGGGTGGTTATTAACAACGGTAGGGAGTTTCTGGTCGTAGAGGGCTCAAAGGGAGGAAGACCTCGCGAATTGGAGGTCAAAACCGATGAGCAGCGGGAGGTCTTGCAGCGGGTCGGTGAGCATATAGCCGCCACTGGTGGCAAGACACTGATCCCTCCGCACTTGACACTGAAGCAGGCCCTGAAAAAACAGGGGAATGACTTACACCGTGCCGGCGGCACCAAGGCAAACATGGCGAATAGTCACTTGGCACGACATCACACGGCCCAGAAGATGGGCCAAGAAGGTGCGAGTGACAAAGAGATCGCCGAGTATCTGGGGCACGGGCGGGAAGGAGTCACCAAACATTACAAGTAGGATGTGAAACGGGGCGTGTCCGGCGCATACAGCGGCGGGCACGCCCCGTTTTTTTGTGCTGTGCACTAAGTAATGAGAAAAAGGGTCATTCTCGTTACGCGGCTGGTGGGTCCGTAGAGGATTCCTCTGGGGGAGAGGGGGCGGTTTTCTTTAGTAAGCGGATCATGGCGAGGACCCGATCCTGGTCCGCTGTGGAAAGATCAATGAAGAGATGGAGCAGTTCCTTGATCTTGCCCGACGGAAGGATGTCCTCAAGTTCAGCTTTTTCACGTCTCCCCAGGAGATAGTCGGTAGAAGTGTCAAGAACGTTGGCGAGTTTTACCACAGCGTCCGCACTCGGTTTTCGTTCTCCGCCGAAAAACTGAGTGAGAGCAGACCTGGAGAGGTCAGCCCGGTCGGCAAGCTCCGCCCGAGAGAGTTTTTTTTGTTTCATCAAGCTCTCAACCCTCTCGACGAAGACGGTGGCGTCAACCACTTCTCCGCGCTTGCGTTTTTCGGCCTTTGTCGTCTCATCCATGCCCCAATGTATAGCAGGAAGTTCACGCCGGTTCAAGCCTTGAATACATAATTGTGAATTTTGCTATTTACATTTATAAAAATGAATGGTATAATTCACTTAAATGAATCGCTCAGTAGTTGTTGGTAGAGTCCGAAGGAGGTGTCAATGAGGCGTGACAATGAGGAATTGGCGATGCGGACCTGGGTTGAAAAAAACCTTGAGGCAACCACGGCATCTCTCTCCAAGGACATGGCAGTGCGCTGGCAGAGGCTGATGATGAGAGACGAGAAGCTTTTTTACCAGTTGGCGCTCTATGGGTTTGTAAAGATCAGGCGTCGGGAGCGTCAGGACGAGAGCTTCCCCGAGAGGGAGTTTTGCCAGTTCCTCGGCGAATTTCAGCTGAAACTCCGACTCGTACTGAGGGGAAAGGGGAGAGCCAACCCTCTGCCGCTGTTTCAAAGAGTTGGTCTTGAGGCACTAAGGGCAGAGGGAAGCGTGCACCAACGTTAGGGGGGAATCATGGCACAGATCGATGAAACACGAAAAGACTGGATCAAGAGGAACTTGACTATCAGACATAACCAGCTGACCAGGGAGGAGGCCAGGGACTGGCTCCGGCTTATGATGGCGGACATGGAATCTTTCTTGGCCCACGCCATCTACGGTTACTTGCTCCAACGAATCTCCAAGGAGGGGACGACTCCGATACCTCAGGCGGAGGTGGCGGAATTTTGCGAGGAATTCATTCTCAAGATTCAACTCGCAAACCGCAATATCCGCATAACGGTCTCTTTTCCCCTTTTTGGCCTTGTGGGTCATGATGTGCTCTCGAAGTTCGGATTCATGGTCGCGAAGCCGACCGCTCTTCCGGGAGGTGTAGCATGATCTCCCCGGTCGTCACCACACATCGCAGCCGCCAGGAGAGACCCCTGGGTGGAAGTGGGCTGCCGGAAGGCAACTCCTGTTGGGAAAATGCCAGACCCAGATCTACCCCGCAGGGCTACATTCAGCTGACCATTCGTGACAGGGAAAAAAAGATAACCCGAAGCAAGATGCAGCACATTGTTGTCTGGGAGCTCCACTACGGGGCACCGGTGCCGGCCGGTTACGTCATCCACCACCGGGACGAGAATCGACGCAACAACAGGATCAAGAACCTGGCGTGCATGCCTCCAGGTGCCCACGTTGAGATGCATGCCGAGTTGAAAAGGCTCCGGGCAAGGCTCCCTCCTGAAGGGTACGCTTCCGCCCGCAGGGAGGTCATGAACAGATACGAGCTGGAAGTTTTTGTTCCCAGACCGTTGGCCCCGGCCAGAGGAAAGCGGTCCGACATGAAAGAGGAGGCAACTATGTACAATGCACTCGATATCAAGAAAATCCGGAAGGTAGTCGGAATGACGGGGAAGATATTTGGGGAAGAACTCGCTGTCAGGCGGTATGGTGTTGGCGCCAAACCGGTGAAGCCGCAACGGCTTTATGAGTGGGAGACGGACCGGCGCTCCGTTCCTGACGATGTTTACCGGGCCTGTGTTGGAATTGTAACTGATGAGTGGGCATGCCGCCGCAGGGAAGTGGCGCCGGCGGAAAAAGTTGCCATCGACGTCCTTTTCGCCAGCCTCATCAGCCCCGCTTTGGGACATCTCTTCGCGGTTACCTCTCAGGACGATTCCGGTGCGCTCCGAGCGAGGGAGATCTTCGCAGAATATGTCCGGAATACCTACGGGTTTGACATCGTTTATGTGTGGGAAGGGTACGAGCAATAAGCTCCCATCCCACTGAGGGTTGGTTCTCGAACAAGCACCATCTGCAGTTTAGCCTTTGGCCGCCATCGGAAGATGGCGGCTTTTTATCATTAGATCAGCAAAAATCAAAAGATCAGGATGGCCAGTCAGATAGTAGTCGGTGAGGGGGTGACGCTGGCACCAGCACCCACGTCGTTGTATTCTCCTCGACGGATTCCGCTCAACCAGTCGGAAACAGAAGGATAATAGAGGCATTTGTTGACATCGGCGGCCCAATGATGTATTAATTGCGCGTAATTATGTGATTTTTTGAGGATACTGTGATGTCATGCGAACATCGATAATATGAGATCCAAGCGAGAACCGCCCTTGCCAATTCTGATTTGGCGGGCGGTTTTTGTTTGTGCAGAGATAATCAAGACATTCCCTCATCTTCTTTGCTCTCTGCCCGGTTCGTCATGGAATGCTACTCCCATGATGTCCTTTGTCGAGCCGGATATATTCCATTTTACTGAATTGGAGAGAAAATGAGCGACCTTCGCACCTGCTTCAAGCGGGTTGATTACGATTTGGCAGGCTTGCTTCACTACATCGATATCGGAGACATTGGCCTGCCTGATATCCAGCGACCATTCGTTTGGTCGGCCACCAAGGTCCGTGATCTTTTTGACTCCATGTACCGGGGGTTCCCAGTCGGGTGTATGCTCTTCTGGGCTATGCCGAGATGAGCGGCGCCAAGGCGATTGCCGTTGGCGAATAGTTCCACAAGGTTCCAAATCTGCTGATCGTCGATGAGCAGCAGAGTTTGACCTCTCTCTACGCGGTGTTCCGCGACAAGAAGGTACTCAATGAGGATTATGCCAGAGTCCGCATTGAGATTGCCTTCCGGTCTCGCGACGGGTCTCCGGACTGACACTACATAAAATGGAGTGATTATGCCTCGTCTAAGTCATTTGAGTATTGAAAATTATCGTGCATGTAAAAATGTCAATCTGCCATTGGAAAGCTACACTCCCCTAGTCGGTCAGAACAATGCTGGGAAGTCTACAATTTTAGAGGCGATACGATGGGTGTTGAAACCATCAGCCCTTTCCACAGGTGATTTTGCAGATGCTTCCCTGCCAATCGTTGTGTCGGCATGTATTTCTGGAATTACACCAGAGTTGCTCTCTCGGGTACCAGAACAAAAGCATCGCACCGCCATTGAACCTTACTGTGCAAAAGGCCAGCTATGGATTCGTTGTGTCGCTAATGGTACGACTGCAAAGTCTATAAAACATGAGATTTATGATCACGAGCATTATACAGGGGAGGGAGTTCCTGAAACATGGCGTGACTATCCCACTGGGTTACCACAGGCGGTAAATGCCTTGCTTCCAGAGGCACTCTATATTGAGGCAATGGACGATATTGGCGAGGATCTTGGTAAAGCAAAGGCCGGGACTACTATCAAGGAACTTCTCGACGAAATTATGGAGCCTGTATTGAAGGCGCATGACGATCTAAATCAGGCGTTGGATACAATCCGTCACATTTTAACAGCTGATGGTGACAATCGTTCCGGTCATCTAAAAGATTTTGATGTTAAGGCTACAGAGACTTTATCCCAGTTTTTTCCTGGTCTTGCGCTTGATCTTGATCTTCAAGTTGTGGATATCAAAGAATTTTTCAAGGCTGGTGATTTGCATGTTACCGACAAGTTGACCGGTGATCGACGAAAATTTGACCAAATGGGCACAGGCGCTCAGCGCGCTATACAAATGGCGCTGATTCGGCATCTTGCCCAGACACGCTCAGCAAATTCTGAAAACCCGGCGAGAAGATTGTTGCTGATCGATGAGCCTGAATTGTATCTCCATCCCCAAGGAATTCGTAGACTACGACAGGCGTTAATGATGTTATCCAAGGCAGGATTTCAGGTAGTTTTTTCTACCCATTCTCCGTTAATGCTTAGCCGAGATAATGCAGCCGACACGATTGTTGTCAAAAAAAATAAAGATGAAGGAACGCTTACACAAAAACCTCTCCGTCACGCTGTGGCTTCTGCTCTGTCAGAAGCAGAGTCCCAGTCTCGTACCCTGTTTGAGCTTGGTAATCTTGCCGAAATATACTTTTCAGAACTCGTAGTGCTTTGTGAAGGTAAAACGGATCGGCGTTTGCTGCCGTTAGCGTATGAGCAGCTTTATGGTCAATCACCGGAACTTGATAACTTGACATTCCTTTCATTGGGAAGCTGCTCTGATATCCCCAAAGCTTTACCCGTGCTTGCTGCTATGGGCATAAAGTCATGTGCTATTGCGGATCTTGATTTTGCATTTACAGAGGCCCGCAAAGGTGGCAGTGCATTGCTTGACAAGGAAGGTTCGGATCTCAGCCAAGCAAAGGCCATATTAAAACGCATCCAACCAACACATGCCTTTCCATTAGGTGACAATGGTCTTCCAACCAAGGACAAAAAAACGGGTTGGCAATCTGCAGATTCCTGGGCTCTCATGGCGGCTGAAGCTGATGGCAAATTGCTGGCAAACTCTGTAGCAGATGAGCTTAAATCACATAAAATATGGATATGGTCACAGGGATGTATTGAGCATGTTACCGGCGCTACCGATAAAGGCGAGGATGCTATCATCAAGCAAGAGGCAGAGTTACAACAAATGACAACGGAGCAGATTGAAGTGCAGATGCCCGCCTTCAAAGAATGCTTCGAATGGATAAGGAGCCTGTAAAATGCCGACATTGGAGTTTAAGGGTAAGCAGTTTGTCTATTCCCATCATTTGAGCGTGCCGTTCCGCGAGCTGAAGGTTAAACCAGAAAAGTCGCTGCCGACCGAGGGGCACAAGCCGTCGCTGGGCGACAACCTGATAATCCACGGCGACAACCTGGAGGCGCTCAAGGCCCTGCTCCCCACCCATGCCGGTAAGATCGACTGCGTTTTCATCGATCCCCCTTACAACACCGGCAACGAGGGATGGTGCTACAACGACAACGTCCGTTCGCCGCTGATGAAGGAATGGCTGAAGAAATCGGCCAACCCGGTGGACAAGGAGGATCTGGAGCGGCACGACAAGTGGTTGTGCATGATGTGGCCGAGGTTGAATCTGCTGCATGAGTTGCTTCATGAAGATGGAATTATTTTTGCCACCATTGATGATGTAGAAACTCACAGATTAAGATGTTTGCTAGATGAGGTTTTTGGTGAAGACTGCCATCTAGCAACTTTCTCTTGGCAATCAAAAGACACTCCTGGAAACAACAGTTCTGGTGTGGCAGAAACACATAATTACGTAATTGCATACACAAAAAGTCCTGGGGCTGCATTGTCTTTAAAAGAAAGGAACGAAGAGCAGGTCGCAAATTATTCTAACCCAGATAATGATCCTCGTAAGGATTGGTTAGCGGCACCTTTAACGCGAGCAGAATTTAGAGAACGAGATTATTATCCACTTACAAGCCCTGTAGGTAAGCAAGTTTATCCACCAAAAGGCAGTAGTTGGAGAAGGCCACCTGCAAAAATGAAGTGGCTTGAAGAAGATAATCGAATATGGTGGGGCGTCAAAGGTGACGCAGAATTCCCGATGGAAAAAAAATTCTTAACTGAGGCCAAAGCAGGAGTTGTACACCAAACGTGGTGGCCCTATGAATTTGCAGGTAGTACTCGCAATGCTAGTGCAGAACTAAAAGAAATATTCAACGGGGAAAAGCCGTTCGATACACCGAAACCAAGTAAGTTATTGACCAAGATTTTGGAGCTCGTTGACGACCCGACCGCTGTTATCCTCGACTCCTTCGCCGGTTCCGGCACCACCGCCCATGCGGTCCTTGCTGCCAATGCCAAGGATGGTGGCAATCGCCGCTTCATCCTGATCGAGTGCGAAGAGTACGCCGATACCCTGACCGCCGAGCGGGTACGGCGGGTGATAGGCGGCTACCCCTTCACCGGCACCCAGCGGGAAGAACTGTTCAACGCCAAACTCACCTGGACCGATTTTGCCAAGAATCAGCAGAAGATTCTCCGGGAAATTGAGCATATCGAAAAGACCAAGGGCGCGGCCTTCGACAAGGTGAAAAAGGAGATCAAAAACGGTGTGCTGACCGTTACCGGCGAGCGCACTGTTATCGATCAGGCACCCGGTCTGGGTGGCAGCTTCACATATTGCACCCTGGGCGAACCGATCGAGATCGAGAGTCTGCTGACCGGCAAGGGGATTCCTGCTTTCGATGCCCTGGCCCGCTATGTGTTCTATACCGCTACAGGCCAATCTCTTGAAACTGTTGCAGCGCCATCCGCTGATGGTTTCATCGGCGAAACCGAGCTGTTCCGCATCCATCTCTTCTATCAGCCGGACACCGCCTGGCTTCGCTCCAACGAGGCGGCCCTGAATGCCGAACGGGTAGCGGCGATTGCAACGGGAAACAAATCCGGCAAACGCTCCATCGTCTTTGCCGTTGCCAAGTTCATGAGCCAGAAGGAGCTGACCAAGGAGCGGATCGAGTTCTGTCAGTTGCCCTATGCTGTGCACAAGATACTGGGGGACTGACCATGGAACTGAAAGGGTATCAACAAGGGGTGCTGCGCAAGATCGACCATTACCTTGCGCTGCTGGCCGAAAAACGTTCCGACGCCGAGGATTTCGTGGCGTTTCAGAAGAGCCGCGGCAAGGAAGCGGTACTGGCCGATTTTTGCCGCGATACCTGGGATCAGCTCAACAACGAGCGGGTCCTGCCGTATTTGCGCGACAAGGAGGGCAACACGGTTGTCGCACCGTATCTCTCCCGCCATGACGGGCTTAACCGCTCCATCCCCAATGTCTGTCTGAAGGTGCCTACCGGCGGTGGCAAGACCCTGCTGGCCACCTGCACAATTGAGCGGGTGCAGACCGACTATTTCAAGCGCCAGACCGGCCTGGTCCTCTGGGTGGTGCCGTCGGACGCCATTTACCGGCAGACCTGGAAGCAGCTCGCCAACCGGGTGCATCCCTACCGCCAGACCCTGGCGCGGGCTTCTGGCGGACGGGTGAAGCTGCTGGAAAAGGGAGATGCCTTTTCTCTGCTGGATGTGGAGGGGCAGCTCTGCGTGATGCTGCTGATGCTCCCTTCGGCGGCCCGCCAGTCAAAAGAGACCTTGCGCATGTTCCGCGACAGCGGCCGTTTTACCTCCTTTTTCCCGCCCGAAGACGACAGCGAAAAGAACCGCTCCTTGCTGAACACGGTTACCAATCTGGATATCAACGATCTGGCCGACCTTGGCTATATGGATGGAGTCATCCCCGGTTCGCTCTCCATCAAGCAGAGCCTGGGGAACGTGCTACGCCTGGTGCGGCCGGTAATTATCATCGACGAGGGGCACAAGGCCTATTCGGATACGGCGCGGGAAACCCTGTGCGGCTTCAACCCCCGCTTTTTGGTGGAGCTGTCGGCAACGCCCAACACCGGCGGCAAACATCAGTCCAATGTGCTGGTGAACGTGCCGGGCAACGATCTCAAAGATGAAGAGATGATCAAGCTGCCGATCAATGTGGATAACGAGGACAAGGGGGGGTGGAAGCATACGCTTACGCTGGCCCACCAGAAGCTGGAAGAGCTGACAAAAGAGGCGACACTGCTCCAGGCGGAGTCGGGACGCTATATAAGGCCGATCATGCTGGTGCGGGTGGAGCGGACCGGCAAGGATCAGCGGGACTCCGCCTTTGTCCATGCCGAAGATGCCCGCGAGTATCTGCAGGACAAACTCGGGGTCAAGGAAGAGGAGATCCGCCTGAAGACCTCGGAGAACGACGAACTGGGGGATGACGATTTGTTGGCGGAAACCTGTCAGGTCCGCTACATCATCACCAAGGATGCCTTGCGGGAGGGGTGGGATTGCCCCTTTGCCTATGTTCTGGCGATTCTTTCCAAAACCACCGCTAATACGGCGCTGACCCAGATGATCGGTCGCGTGCTGCGCCAGCCCCACGCCCAGTTGACCCACAAGCAGGCTTTGGATGAGTGCTATGTATTCACCTTTGATCAGGATGTCAGCCAAGCGGTCGAAGGGGTACGCAAGGGGTTGCAGGATGAGGGGATGGCGGACCTGGCCTCCAGTGTCAAGGTTGTTGGAGGTGGTGGCGGCAAGCAGCGTCTGACTAAAAAGGTAACGATTAATCGGCGCGCGGCATATTCCGCAGTACCGACAATATTCTTGCCGAGAGTTCTGGCTCGCGATGAAGGAGCTGCCAAAGGGTATCGCCTGCTCGACTACGACAGGGATATTCTGGGAGATCTTGAATGGGAATCGTTCCGTTATCTGCAAGCCGATAGTGTCAAGATTGAAGAACAGGAAAAACTCAAAAGAACCATTGCCCGTGTTGATCTGGATCAGAAAGATGAAGACGAGAAAGGGTTATTCAAGCACGAATTGGTAGATGAGATTCCGGATGAGGGGCTTGATATTCCCTTTCTGGTGCGGCAACTGCTGGATGTGGTCCCGAACCCGTGGCAGGGGATGCGGATTCTGGACGATACCCTGACTGTATTGCGCAGTCGCGGGGTAAGTGACAAACGGCTGTATGTGAACCGTCTCGATCTGCTGAAGGTCATGAAGCTGGACTTGCGAAAACAGGTCGATTGCGCTGCTGAAGCGCTCTTCCGAAACAAGCTGGAAAGCGGGGATATTTCTTTGAGACTCGTTTCTTCAGGAGATGCCACGCTGAACTGGGAACTGGCCAAGACTCTGGAGATTGAAGTGTCCGACGAAGATCGGCTGCTCTACCGCAAGGATGGCGGTGATATTGAAAAAAGTCTGTTTGAGAAGGTGTACCAGCGCGACTTTAACGACCTGGAAAAAGACACAGCCTGGTACCTGGACAGCCGTGAAACAGTCTACTGGTGGCACCGTATTGCTGTCAATCAGCGTTCCTACAGCCTGCAGGGGTGGCAGCGCAACCGGATTTATCCCGATATGCTTGCCTGTGTTCATGGAACAGAAAACGGCAAGTTCAAGTTCAGCGTTCTGGAAACCAAGGGTGAACACCTCAAAGGAAATGACGATTCTGAATACAAACGCAAGATGTTCGAGCTGTTGACTGCACATGTGGACACGGCTATTCGAGCAGGAGAACTGGATTTAGGCGAATCTGCAAATCAGATGAGTTTCACCATGCTGATGGAGAAATCCTGGCAGCAGGAAATACTTACAGCTGGAGTTGTTTAATGCCTGTTTAGGAGCTCCATTCATGCCAGTCCTACACACATACCGCAGCAAAGAGGGACATTACATCCTCGCCGGGGTCAATGGCAGGATCGTTACCTATCGTCTGAGTTCCGAAGGAGTGCAACGCCTTCTGGGAAACGGCATTAGTGATAATGACAAGTTCTCATGGCAAGTCCTGCTTGAGCTGATCCGACAGGGTGAGGCATACACTAACGCTCCCGGCGCTGAAGATGAAGATTTGTCAGGTTGGACTCAACTCGGCTTGCTCTTCAATATCGAGGAAAATGAACCGACCGCAACTGATCCGGTGCCATTGTGCGCCTGCGGTTCCATGACCGGATTGCATATTGTTGAACTGGTTGAACAACAGACTGCCACCATGCTCTGCCAGGAGTGCCGGATTACCCGCCGCAATGAGTTTGACGCCAGTATCCCCATTTACCTGATCAATACGCCTGCTGCGCTGGATCGACTTCTAGATCATAGCAAAATCAAGGCTGATAGCTCACTTGCGGCGTTTCGTACGTTGTTAGCTAATGTATTATCGGCTAGATGGGACACACGAAAACGAACAAGGCAAATTGAAGTGCAGTCTGAACTGTTTTCAAAACCTGAGCCAGATCAGCAAAATTTATTGTGATTTAGATGCCAATCAAATTCCTTCACACCGCCGACATCCACCTCGGCAAAACCTACCGCACCTCAGTCGGTGAAGCTGAACGCTACGAAGACTTCTTCCGCATGTTCGGCAGCATCGTGTCCGACGCCATCGCTGAGCGAGTTGATTTTGTCCTAATCGCCGGCGATCTGTTCCACACCGGCCAGATCCTCCCCCGCACCTTTGCCCTTACCATTGAAACTCTCCAGCCCTTGAAGGACGCTGGCATCCCCTGCATCGCCGTGGAAGGGAACCACGACTGGATACACCGCCGCGACAGCATCTCCTGGATGGAGGCCCTGTCCCAGATGGGGTACATCCACCTCCTGCGCCCCACCCGCACCGAAACCGGCGGCTACCGTTTCGATCCCTTCGATTACGAACAGGGAATGGGGGGCTACATCGAGGTCAACGGTATCAACATCTACGGCCTTGGCTACATCGGCACCCAGGCTGGCGCCCATGTGTCGCGCATCTGCGAGGCGGTTACCACCACGAACAACATCCTTCTCTTCCATGTCGGCGTCTGGACTTATTCACCGGTGGAGATCGGCAACATGAAGCCGGAGGAAGCGCTCCCCCTGGCTGATTCCTTCGACTACGTGGCCTTGGGCCATGGTCACAAGCCTTATATCATCGCCACACCCGAAGGCCGCCCCTACGTCTTCAACCCCGGTTCCCCCGAATGTGTCAACTTCGGTGAGGAGAAATACGACAAGGGATATTACCTTGTAACCGTTGAGGATGGGGTCTTTACCCACGAGTTCCGACCAACCAGTCCCCGCCCTATGTTGGTGACAACCATTGATCTCGACGGAGCTGCCGATGCCGAAGCCGCCCTTGTGCGCTTCCGTGACCAGATTACCGCGAAGATCGCATCGTTCAGCGATGATCATCAGCCGCTGCTGGAAATCAAGCTCACCGGCCGGGTCGGCTTTCACCCCTTTGAGTTGGGACGGGAGCTCCTTCGTCTCGTCCTTGAGGAAATCTGCAACCCCATCCATGTGGAGATCAAGAACCACCTCTCCCTGGTCACTGCCGGCGGTGGCAAAGAAACCGAAAAGAAGAGCCTCGCCGAGATCGAGCGGGAGGTGCTCAGGGAATTGATATCCGCCAAGAGCGAGTACAAGGGTCGAGAGGATGAGCTGGTTCGGCTCTCCCTGGCGATCCGCGACCAGGTGCTCAAAGGGGAGGTGGACGGCGACGAGTTGCTGGGGCTTCTTGTTTCCCGCCACGAAGGCACGAAGAGCACGAAGGAAACCGCATGAACAAAACGACGAGCTTTCTGCTTGCTGACGGCTCTCGAAACGTCATGCAATTTATGCCGTCGACAGTAATGTTCAAGATGAGAACGATAGCCTGTGCAATATCCGTCGTGGTTTTGATGACCTCCATGATTGGCTGCGACCAGGATCGCCGAGGGCTGTCTACAGTCACCCCTCAAATAGACAGAATCATCGTGGAGAAATCCGCACGACGACTTCACTTGATGTCCGCAGGCAAAGCCGTCCGAACTTACCGTATAAGCCTCGGGGGAAATCCCGTGGGGCATAAGCTTCAGGAAGGCGACAAAAAGACACCGGAAGGGATTTATGTCGTTGATAGCCGTAACGTCAACAGCTCATACCATCGCTCCCTTCACATTTCCTACCCTTCAGAGGCTGACATTCAGCAGGCCCGCCGATCAGGTGTCAGCCCCGGCGGCAATATCATGATTCACGGCATAAGGAATGGGCTTGGTTGGCTTGGCCCACTTCACCGTGTGGTTGACTGGACACAGGGATGCATCGCTGTAACCAACAAGGAAATTGAAGAGATATGGGCTTTGGTACCCAATGGAACGGCAATAGAATTGCGTCCCTGATTTCGGAGTGAAGTCATGCGCTTAAATGCGGTATTGATCAAATCAGGCTTCGAAGATTACTACCTCCATAGTTGGTCTGATGTACCACCATATGCATTCGTGGAACAACCGGTATTTGCCGACAGCATACTTACAGGCTGTTTGGGCAATTTCACGCGCATGCATCAGCTCAGGTCTTTCCTGTGCCGTAATGACGTGATGCAGTACAGTATGCACCGCATGAGTGATCATCAGGTCTTGGATGCAATAAGGCACATGATCAAAAGCGGCAGGGCAGTTGTGGTAATAAAAAGGAAGTTCCTTGGAAACCAGTTTTTGAAATTTAATGGGAAGCAACTGGTTTGGGGTGATTATACCGGCAACATTAAAAAGTGGTGGCCGGCGGTGTCCGGAAGACCCGGATATCAGGGGAAAGGACAGCAGAATCTTCCTGGCCAAGGCCCTCTGCCGGAAGGGACCTGGATGGTGAAACAATCAGAGTACCAAAAAATCTCTGCTGAGGACGCAATAGTGGGCCTGACAAGCATTGTCGGATTAAAGCGAGGCAAATGGCCGGGCAGTGTGATTGCTTGGGGGGCTCATCGCGTGTGGCTGCATCCCAAGGATGGGACAAATACTTACGGTAGAAAAGACTTCTCCATCCATGGAGGGTGGAAGGCCGGTTCAGCAGGATGCATCGACCTGACATCGTATATTGGCGAATTCGTGTCGATGTTTCTCGAATACGGAAAAGATATGGAGCTTATTGTTGAATACCAGTAGATTTCATAATGTAGTGAAATGGGCTGATATCTTGCTCATTATAGCAACGGGAGCGCTGTTCTCTGTTCTTGCGTGGGACATGATCGATTTTATGGCAAAACCACAAGAATACGAGCATTTGATAGGTAAGGGGTCGCCTTTCGGATGTAATTACCAATCAGCCGACAGCTATTTGCTGATTGCCTCCGTGAGCACAATATTTGCCGGTGTCGCTTTTGGGATCGGCTTTGTTTTCAAAAACAGAATATGGTCGGTGTCTTCTCGAATTATGACCATATTGCTGATGTACATTGTCAATTTTATTGTTGCTCGGTTTCTCTGTTAGCAGCGAGGGAGATTGTACCGCCGTTCCCTATCCAAAGGACAATCTTTCTTCGTGTCCTTCGTGCCTTCGTGGTGAAATTATATGCGGATACTCTCCATCCATCTGAAAAACATAAAATCCCATCGCGACACTGAGCTTACCTTCTCCGCTGGGATCAACGTCCTTTCCGGCCCCAACGGCGTCGGCAAGAGCACGGTGTTCGAGGCCATCGGCTACGCCCTGTTTGGGGTGGACGCCCGGGACTTTGTCTCCAACGTGGACCGGTTCCTTTCCATCGGTACCAAAAAGGGGGAGATTGCCGTTACCTTCAGCACGGATGCCGGCGAGACCTGGCGGGTAACCCGCACCGTCGGCACTCCTGCCAAGTGGCTGTTGGCCAAGGAGCAGGGTGGGGTGTTTGAGGTTGAGGAGCACGCCCGGATCGAAGAAACCGAGGCCCGCATCGCCGAACTCCTCGGTCTTAACAATGGCCGCCCCCTTGCGGACCAGTTCAAGCTGGTGATCGGACCCTTCCAGAATGAGTTCCTCGGCCCCTTTGTCATCAAACAGCCCACCAAACGGCAGGAGGCGTTCGACGAGATCCTCGGCATCGATGCCTGGCGCAAGACCTTCAAGAGCACCAGCTCTCTACTCTCCGCAGTTCAGGAAAAGGTGAAGCTTCTCGCCGTGGAAATAGAGGGGAAAGAGAACCAGCTTGCCGTCCTCCCCGAGCGCGAGGAGGAGCTGGCGAAGGTGAAGACGGATTCCGAAACCCTCGGAAAAAGTCATGCGGCACAAACGGAAACACTCCAGAAAGTGGAGAAGCGACTTGCTGAGCTTGACGGCCAGGAAAAAGGGATTGCTGCTCTCCAGGCCGATATTCAGATCTTCGCCAATCGCATCACCGATGGGGAGGGAAAGATCCGCGACCAGAAGCAGCGGGTAGGGGAGGCTGAGAAGGCCGGCAAGGTTCTGGAGCAGACCCGCCCGGGCAAGGAGGCCTATGAAAAGGCCGAGTCGACGCTCGTGGCGTTGCGGGGGAAGGAGCAGCAACGGCGCGAGGTGGAGAAAGAGGTCGCCCTTCTGGAGAAGGAGGCCCAGCGCTTGACCCAGGCAGTCGAGCATGAACAGAAGGAGATAGAAGGGGAGGGCCGCCGGATTACGGATGACGAGGCCGCCCTTGCCAGGTCCCGGAAAAAACTCCAGCCCGACAATAAAGTGGCGGAGCTGGCCGCCAGGCTCACCGACCTGCGCAACGAGGTCAACCGCCTCCGGTCTGATAGGGGGCTCCTGGAAGGGCGCCGGGCCGCGCTGCTGGAGGGGCAGGAGAAACTTGGCGAGGGGATGTGTCCCTTCTTCAAGGAACCCTGTCAAAATGTGGCAGGAACCACGCCGCAGGATGTGTTCACCGCCAGGATTGCCAGCCTCGACCGCCAGATGCACGTTATCGCCGAAACCTTGGGGAAGCTTTCCGTGGAGGTTGCTGCCGCCGAAGAGGCGGAGAAGGAGCTTGCTGCCATCACGGTTCGAAACCAGGAACTGGACAAGCAGGCGACAACCCTGGCCGAGCGCCGCACCAGGAACCAGGAGCGGGCCGGTAAGCTGAAAGGATTGGTGGTGCAGCACTCCGAGGCGGCAGTCCGGGTAAAAAAACGCAAGGATGATCTTCAGCTCTTTGCCGGCCTTGATGCGGATATCGAAGCGGCTACCAAGGAGCGTGCCCGGTTCCAGGCAGACCGCGACGCTTACCATGCCCACGAGAAGGATGCCCTTGATCTGGATAATCGGCGCCAGACGCTGGAGAAGATGGTTCGACTTCTGGATGACCTTCAGAAGCAACTTGGCGGGAAGAAAGACGAACTTGCCCGTCTCCAGGAAGCATATCAGCACGACAGGCACCGGGAAGCCCGTTACGAGAAAGACCGGTTGGTGGCGGAAGTAGCCTCGCTGCGCCAGAAAATTGAGAACCTGGAGAAGGACCGCCTGCGCCTTGAGGGTGAGATTGGCAAGCTGAAGGTGCTCAAGGAAGAGATCGACCGTAAGCTGGCCGAGAAGACCTCCTACGAGCAGAAGGAAAAGCTCGTCAAGTTCCTCCGCAACCAGGTCTTCAAGAACGTATCAGCCCAGCTTTCGGAACGATTCCGCGAAGAAATCAGCCTCCGCGCCGACCGAATCTACCGTACCATCTCCGAGGCCGATGAAGAACTGGTCTGGGGCGAAAACTACCAGATCGCCCTGCGGGACATGGTGGACGGCGCGGTCCGCGAACGGAGCGACGACCAGCTCTCCGGCGGCCAGACCATGAGTGCCGTCGTGGCCCTGCGGTTGGCGCTGCTCCAGACCATCGGCGCCCGCATTGCCTTCTTCGACGAGCCGACCTCCAACCTGGATGCTTCCCGCCGTGAGAACCTCGCCACCGCCTTCCGCGCCATCGATGTCGGCCGGGAGGAAGTGACAGAGCACTGGTACGACCAACTGTTCCTCATCAGTCACGATGTGGCGTTTACCGAAATCACCGATCAGATGATTCAGTTGGGGGAATAGACTGAATTTCCAATACTGAGAATTGAAAGTTGAGAACATCGGTCCTAACAGTCAAAAAGAACAAATATTCAGGTTGCTAGGCCTGTCATCACCAAAGGTCCCTGCTTGTAAACCATACCGGTTTTAAATGGATATTTTTGTTAAATTTTCGCTAAAGTTTCTGCCACACCAGATCATCCGATAAACAATATAAGTACAACATACGATTGAATAGTTTGTCACCGAAAGGGTAAACCTCGGGCATCCGCCCTTGCGGGCCACCCTCTCCCGGAGGGAGAAGGGCCATGTAAGCCCTCTCCCACCGGGAGAGGGTGGCCGAAGGCCGGGTGAGAGATAATCAAATAAATAATGGACTAAATTAAGTCTATTGATTATAGTTAATGCATCAAAAGACCTAAAAGAGACATTTATGCAAAACTCAAAAACTGCGGAAGAAATGGAACTTGCCTTCGGGCAGCAGCTGCGCGAGCTGCGCTTGCGCCGCAACATCGACCAGCGTCTGTTGGCGGAACAGGCGGGGGTGGCGCTCAATGCGGTGAAAAATCTGGAAAACGGCAGAGGAGCAACGTTGACCTCGCTGGTGAAGTTGCTGCGCGCCCTGGGGCGGGCCGACTGGCTGGAAACCCTGGCGCCGACGGTGAGCGTGAGCCCGATGCAGATGCTGAAAGCAAAACAGCCGCGGCAGCGGGCCTCGAAAAGCAAAGGAACATCCGGTGTATAGACCGGTGCATGCCATAGAGGTGCGCATCTGGGGCAAGACCGTGGGGGCGGTGGCCCTGGCGCCGAATCTGGGCTATTACGCGTTCGAGTACGACAGCCGCTTCATCAAGTCCGGCATCGAACTGGCGCCACTCGCCATGCCACTGTCCGAAGGGCGGGAACCGTTCGTTTTTGTCGACCTGCCCGAGTTGAGCTTCAAGCGGCTGCCGGCAATGCTGGCCGACGCCCTGCCGGACGATTTTGGCAATGCCCTTATCGATGCCTGGATGGCGAGCAAGGGCATTGAAAAGACGCGTGTCACCCCTCTTGACCGCCTGGCCTATATGGGTAAGCGTGGCATGGGGGCGCTGGAATTCAAACCGGCCCGCGCCCCTGCCATGGCGAGCAGCACGGCAATCAAGCTGTCCCGCCTGGTGGAGAGCGCCCGGCAGGCGATCCACGGCGAACTTGGCTCGGACCACCTTGCCAAGGCCGCGCTGGCCCAGATCATTCAGGTCGGGACGTCGGCGGGCGGTGCGCGGGCCAAAGCGGCAATTGCCTGGAATCCGGCCACCGATGAGATACTGCCGGGGCAGTTCGATGTCGAACCCGGTTTCGAACACTGGCTGCTCAAGTTCGACGGCATGGGAGCAGACCGGGAGCTGGGCGGCTCGCAGGATTATGGCCGCATTGAATACGCCTACCACCTGATGGCGTCTGCTGCCGGAATACACATGTCTCCCTGCCGGCTGCTGGAGGAAAACGGGCGGGCGCATTTCATGACCCGCCGCTTCGATCGCCAGGGTAACCGGAAGCATCATCTGCAATCCCTCTGCGCCATGGCACACCTGGATTATAAACAGAAGGCCAGCCATGACTACAGCCAGCTGTTCCAGACCATTATCCGCCTTGGTCTCGATTACGATGCGCTTGAAGAGGCGTTCCGACGCATGGCGTTCAATGTCATGGCCTCCAATTGCGACGACCACACCAAGAACATTTCCTTCATGCTGCGGGAAGGGAGCCGCTGGGAACTGGCGCCTGCCTATGATGTCACCTACGCGTTCAATCCTGCCGGGGAGTGGACCTGGCAGCACCTCATGGCGGTGAATGGCAAGTTCGCCACGATCTCGCGAGATGATCTGCTGGCGGTTGCCGACCGGTTCGGCATTGGAACGGCGCCGAAGGTCTTGAGACAGGTACGGGAAGCTGTCGCCGCCTGGCCCGATTTTGCCGGACAGGCCGAGGTGAACCCGGTTGAGGTGAGCAGGATACGCGGGAACCACTCTCTGGTGTAGCCGGTGATCTCCGGTGCGTTTGATACAGAGGCTTAACGGCTCGCCATATTCCATAATTGAATATTTTTTGCCTGAGTTAGCGGAGGCGGTCACTAGACCGCCTTTTGCTTTTTGACACCACAGGTCTATATGGTAATAGGATGTATAATAGTAAATTCTGAACGAAACGGATATGTATTGATTGTGTGCCGCATCCGGGGGCGCCTATGAAAAGTATCTTTGTCGTGCTGATGACAACGGTTCTGGTAGCCAGTTTTGCTGTGGAAGTTCTGTTTCCGGTTGCCGGCATGGCTGCTGTAATCACGGTAAACAGTACTTTGGATGCAAACGGGTCTTTAATCGACGGCAGTTGTTCGCTCCGTGAAGCGATAATTGCGGCTAACAGGGACATGGCTGTCGATGGCTGCGTGGCCGGCAATGGCGATGACACCATCATTATCCCTGTCGGTACATACTTTCTTGCCATTGCAGGTGTTAACGAGGATGGCGCCCTGAGTGGCGACCTCGATATAACTGGCAACCTGACCTTGTCAGGTGCAGGCTCAGGCAAGACTATTATTGATGCGGGAGGTATCGACCGTGTGCTTCATGTCGACCCGGCATGTGCCGGCATTGCCGTAAATATCTCGGGGATTACCATACAAAACGGTCAGGCACCTCAAGCATCCGATGGTGATTATGACAAGGCCGGCGGGGGCGGCATTCATAGCTGCGGCGCACTGTTGATTTCCGATTCGGCTATCGGCAACAACAGTGCGTCTTTTTTTGGTACCGGAGGCGGTATTCTGAGCAATGGCCTTCTAATCGCCAAGCGTCTTACCGTTAACAACAACACGTCCTTTAGGGGGGGGCGGCATAGGCAATACCGGGACCATGTCACTGGCGGGCAGTATGGTGAAGGGTAACGCCGCTACTGGGGCAATTGGTTCCGGTGGAGGAATCCTGAATGCCGGGGATGCAGTCCTGGTAAACGTAACGGCGGACAGCAATACCGCGCCGGTTGGCGGCGGCATACACAACGGCGGAGTTGACGGCTTGCGGCTCATTAACAGCACGGTCAGTAACAACAGCGCCACGTTGAGTATCGGGGCGGGCATTTATAATGAGTCGTCGGCAGAGCTTACCAATAGCACCATAAGCGGCAATGCCGCTGCCACAAGCGGCGGGGGTGTTGCCAACAAAGGGATCATGTCCCTTGCCAATGTAACCATTGCCAACAACACGGCAGCAACGGCCGGCGGTGCCATTTTCATCTATAATGAGGGTCTCTTGGACACCGAGAACTCGCTGATGGCCGGCAATATGGCTGGAGGGCTGATCAATAGTTGCGCTGTACCGGCGTACAGCATTACGAGCTATGGTTATAACCTGACGGATGATACCAACACGTGCGGCCTGAACGCTACTGGCGATATGTTCGGCGTCAATGCCATGTTGGGCCTGCTCCAGGACAATGGCGGCAGTACCCGCACTCACGCACTGCAGGCAGACAGTCCGGCGGTGGATGCCGGCAATCCGGCGGGGTGTAAGGCTGAGGGGGGAACAAGAAATCTACTGAATGACCAACGCTCGTTCCTGAGACCTTTTGATGGCAACGGGGACGGAACTGCCATCTGCGATATCGGTGCTTTTGAGTTTGGCGGGATGGTTGGGCCCGGAAGTGATCTCCGTATTCAGAATCTGGATTTTCCGGACCCCGTGGCAGTGGACGGAACACTTACCTACACCGTATTGGTTACGAACGACGGCCCGGAGATGGCGGAGGGAATTGTTGTCACTACTGCACTCCCGTCGGGTGTTGAGTGGTTGTCTACCTCAACCAACGCCGGGATTTGTATGGGAACGGGCACCGTTGAATGCTTTGTCGGCAATCTTTTCGCGGCTGATGCCGCAGTGATAACGATTCAGGTACGAAGTACCGTAGCAGCACAATTATTATCCACTGCCACAGCAGCAAGCGATACCCCCGATCCTTCATTTGTTAACAACACTGCTGCTGCCTCTACGTGGAGCGGTTTTCCTGTTCGACGGGTTCAAGGTGCCATCACTGTCGGAACATACACCACGATCCAGTCTGCATTGGATGCTGCCGTTGCCGGCGACACCATCCAATCTGCGATGACAACTTTTAGCGAAAGTCCAATTTGGGACTCCAGTATTCCGGTAACTTTAATGGGGGGATATGATGCGACCTTTTCCTTCCAGACCGGTTATTCAATTATTTCAGGGACGTTGACTCTGAAGGGGGGGGGCATCACAGTCGACCATCTGATACTTAAATAAATTATCCCATTATTGGTAATGTGGTAAAAGCACGAAGAAACAGATGGTTGCGGGAGGATTTCAGGTTTGCCGGATTGTCGTTGTTTCCGATGTATTGCATAGCCGTCACTTCGGGATAAACTTGCACAATAAGTGCCTTGGGACAGTTGGAGCCTCGATGGAAAATTGTGGCGCGCCCGGAGAGATTCGAACTCCCACCCCCCAGGTTCGAAGCCTGGTGCTCTATCCAGTTGAACTACGGGCGCAAACGCAAAAAGAAGCCCCCGTGACGGGGGCAAAATGAAGAAAGTGCTTTCTCTGTCTGGATTACTTATCGGTGAGTCTTACAACAACTTGAGGATTAATTCTTGAGGGAAGGAGGACAATCATGAAAATTATGAAACTTACCTGCGTGTGCTGTGCGTTGGTGTTAGTGGGGGCAATGGAGGGAACTTACTTTGAAGCGAGTGCAGCTGAAGAGGTGTCCTTGTCCGATACCAGTGTAAATCTGAAAGAGATGCCTCTCTTGAATGGAGAGACATGGCAGGCCATGACTTCCGGTGAAAAGGTCGCCTTCGTCTGGGGGATCGGCCATGTCGTAACGATGGAACGCGAAGTTGAGGAGAAACGGCCAGAACTGAAAAAGGCGGGGCTAGCCTCAAAGATGGCTGAGGGGTTGGCCGGAATGCCCATGAAAGAGGTTGTCGCCATGGTCGACAAATACTATACGGACAATTCTGGATCACTTTCAGATCCAGTCATGAAAGTCATTTGGGACAGAATTGTCAAGCCGAGAATAAAGGCCGGATTTTATGAAGAAACCAAAGAGTAGGAAGATCATAATTCAGGCATCGCCAGAAATTTGATAGGCGTTGAAAGAAAGGAGATGTCTTATGAAACTAAAAAGATTCATCGCCATAGCAGCATTGGTTTCGGTGACGGCAGGCTGCGCGGGCATGTCGCAAACCGAGCAACGGACATTGAGCGGAGGCGCCATCGGTGCTGCAGGCGGAGCGCTGATTACCGGGATAGCCGGGGGGAGCGCCGCGGTTGGAGCTACTCTCGGCGGCGCAGCCGGTGCCCTTACCGGTTATATTCTTGGTGAATCGAAGAGGAAATAAAGATATCCTTCATAAATTCATCTTACGCTGTGGAGTGAAATAGTTCTGGTGGTTCGGGGCGCCTGATTTGGGCGCCCCTTGATTTCGCTCTCGTTACTGGTGCCTAATGGATATCTTTAATTATATCTTCAGTTACATCCTTAACATCCACCATGCTGCCAAGGTAGAGCAGATCCCGCTTCGGTACGATGGCGGCAAAGCCATGGGTTTTACCGTATTCTTCCGCAGCCTTCTGGATAGACTTGAGAAGTGACTCGGTAAATTCTCCCTCCATTTTTCGCATCTCTTTTTCTGCGTCTTGGACGTACTTCTGAAATTCCGCTACTTTTTTCTCCAACTCCTTTATCTTTGCCTGTCGTTGCGGTGGAGTGAGAACCGGAAGTTGTGATTCAATATTCCTCTTCATTTTTTCCAGCGATTTTTGCCGGCTATTAATCTGGGAACGATATTTCTCGTTTTTCCCCTTCATTTTGGCTGTTGCCGCTTTGCCGGCGGCAGACTCGCTGGCGATCTTCGCAATATCGACATAGCCTATTTTTACTTGCGTTTGAGATGGTGCCGCTGCAACGGCTACCGAGGGGGCCGGAGCTGCTTGCGGTTCAGTTTTGGCCGGTTCTTCAGCTGCCGCGGGAAACGAGAAAAAACAGACGAAAAGAGCAAGCATGGCTAATTGTTTCATAGGGGAACCTCTGTGTCATCCATGTATTAACAACCAGTAGACAAGATAACCGGATTGATCAGGTCAGGCAAACAAAACCGTAAGTTGCAGTTATTTTATATATTTACGGATGGTTCTCTTGGGGGCGTCATATAATCTTTGCCTTGACAGAGGCGTTGTTTTAGTGAAGATAGTTCGAAGCATAATGTTCTTGGGGTGAATAAAATTTTCAACGTTTTTCAGGGTACTCCGTTGATACAGATGAAACTCTGCTTTTGCCGAAGAGGGGGGGCTCCCCACTTCAACGGCCTTTTAAGGAGGAATTGAATAATGAAACTGATGTTTGCCGCCTTGTGCCTCTGTTTTGCATCTGTGCCAGCCTTGGCTGCGGAGGGCCAGACATCCCTGACTCTGGCGGAAGCTGTCAGAAGTGCCGTTGAAAAGAATCTCGATGTCAAGGCAGAGCTTTACAACCCGGCCATGGCCCAGGCCGATATCCGCATGAACGAAGGTATCTATGACACCACACTTAAACTTGATACCGACTTTAACTATTCGGTGACCGAACCGTCAAGCCAGTTCACTACAGGTTCACCTACAAATCGCATCAGGACGTTCACATTGAACCCTGGCGTGACCCAGTTGGTTCCAACAGGCGGTACCGTGGGGGTCACTTTCAATAATTCCTATAATCACAACAATTTTAGATCAGCCACATCGCTCAATGAATACTGGGAATCGGATGTGACCTTGAATCTTATCCAGCCATTACTGAAAAACTTCGGCAGGGAGCCCACTGAACTTGCCATCATGGTGGCGAGAAATAGCAAGGGAGAATCCCTGGAGCGTTTCAGAAGCACCATGTCCGACACGGTCTTGCGGGTGAGAACTGAATACTTCAAGCTTTACAGTCTTAGGCAGGAACTGGAGGTTAAAAAGACTTCGTTGCTACTGGCCCGCAAGATTCTTGATGATACCAAGGCACGGGTTAATGCCGGGGTCCTGCCGGCCATGGAGATCCTCAATGCCGAGTTCGGCGTTGCCAGCCGCGAGAAGGATTTGATAGACGCGGAAAAAGCGGTGCAGGATCAGAATGACGTTCTCAGGGTGCTTCTCCAGTATCCGGGCAGGGATGAGCTTGTTCCTTCAGACGTGCCGACAAAAGACCCTTTCACGGTAAATAGTGAAGAGATGGTAAAACTATCCATGGACAACCGCCCGGAAATCAGAGAGCAGCGCACCGCTCTCAAATCGAGAGAGCTCGAAATGCAGGTGGCCCGCAACAGAACTCTTCCGGACCTGAATCTAAGCGCAAGCGCTGCTCTGACCGGCTTGGACCGACAATATAACCGCGATCTGGAGAAGGTGGGGTCCACCGACTATCCGGTATGGGGAGTGGGGCTCCATTTTACTTATCCACTAGGCAATAATGCCGCTGAGAATGAATATATAAAAAGCAAGCTTCGCCTTGAACAGGCAAGAACACAATTGCGCAGCCTTGAAGTAAATGTGGAGAATGATGTAAAGGCGGCAATCCGTGGGGTGGAGTCGGGCTATAAGCAGCTTGAGGTTACCGATCGGGGTAGGGCGTTTGCCGAGGAGCGGCTGCGGTCATTCATCAAGAAGAATGAGGTGGGGCTTGCCACCACAAAGGATGTCCTCGATGTGGAAAACGACCTTGCTGAGGCCAAGAGCAATCAGATCAAGGCGCTTGTGGGGTACTCCGATGCGATTACCCGGCTCTGGCGAACCACAGGGGAAATCCTAGACAGGACAGGGGTTCATTTGTCGAGCATGGAAGGTGATTCCCTCTATGAGCGTCACGCACGGGACTAAAAGTGCTCAGTGATCGCTATAACCGAGGACTACAAGGATGCAGCTTCCGTCGGCAATGACATTGATCCCGTTTCTGCGGCAGGCGTCAACGGCAGTGTCGCTTTCAGCCCCTGGCTGCATCCAGATATTCTTTATTCCCTTCCTTGCCGCCAGCTCAACTACCTGTTCGGTTACCTTAGGGGGGGTAATGACAGAGATACTTTCCACATCATCGGGAAGATCCATAACGCTTTGAACGCACGGCATTCCTTCTATTTCCAGTTCTTTAGGGTTGACCGGAACTACCCGCAGGTTCTTCTGCAGATAAACGCGCAGTACCTTGTTACCGTATTTATGCCGGTCTGTCGAAGCGCCGACAACGCCAAAAGCTTTTGACTGGAAAAACAGATCAATTAGTTCCTTGGTATTCATGGTACCCCCTATTTAAAGCGACTTAGTAAAGAGTATCCGTCATTTCAGATGCTTTGCAACAAGCATCTCGATAAGTTCTCCTATCGTTGTCCGTTTCTGCGCCGCGGCTATCTTCAATTTTAGATGGAGATCCTCGCGAATGTTTGCGGTGAGACGCACATCCCCATCGGGCACCTGCCCGGATGTCGGCCGAACTGACTCGGTTCCCTTCCTTTTGCTACGAGATTTTTGATTGGTTTTGCCAGTTCCGGGCTTGACCCTTGGATTCGTATCCCTGGGTTCACGTTTTGCCGTTGTTCTGGGTGTTTTTTTCTTTGGTAAAGAAGACTCTTCCTCGATCATTTTTGGAGTTTCAAAAAGGGGCATTTGCCCCTCTAAAGCTTCGCTGCCCATAATCGCCTCCCATCACCGGATTAATGGTGAATTTAACCATATATACTTACCTAAGTAAACATAAAGGTATCGGCATTAGGGAGTTTTTGCAATTTTTAGAAGTGCATGTTACTATTTCGCCACTTCACGAAATTACCATGAGGAAAACAGCCAATGTACAAATTATCCATTCACACTTCTTTTGCTGCTGCCCATTGTCTCATCAACTACCAGGGTGACTGCGAGAACCTGCACGGGCACAACTGGAAGGTTGAGGTCACCGTAACTGCCCAGGAGCTTGACAAAGCAGGTCTCGGAATTGACTTCAAAATCCTAAAGCAGGAAACTAATTCCATATTGCGCACCCTTGATCATAAATACCTCAATGAATTAGCCCCATTTAAAGATATCTCTCCATCTTCCGAGAATATTTCCCGCTATCTATACACCGAGCTTTCCAAAAGGCTCAACGACGGCAATGTCAAGGTTGAAAGTATTACGGTTTGGGAGTCTGACAACGCTGCCGCAACCTATTATGAGTAAGTCAAGCGCAGAACTTGCTGAAGTTTTCTCGTCGGTCCAGGGTGAAGGGCTGCTGATAGGATATCGACAGGTTTTTATCCGTTTTCGTGGGTGTAACCTTGTCTGTGAATATTGCGACACTCCCAACGTATTCACAGATGACCCCGGTATTCTTGAACAAACTCCAGGAAGGCGCGATTTTGTTCCGACTCCCAATCCTGTGGCACTGGAGCGTCTTACCTCTCTAATCAGTGGATGGCTGCGGGGATGGCCGGGTGTTCACCATTCAATCAGCATCACCGGCGGAGAACCGCTCTTGAGCCAAGCGACCCTCCTGACCTGGCTTCCTGAACTGAGAAAGCTCCTCCCCATTTATCTTGAAACTAACGGAACTCTGCATTCAGCACTTGAGCCCCTGATGGATCATCTTGACATTATTGGTATGGACATCAAGATTCCCTCCACTTCGGGATGCACCGATCTATGGGATGATCACCGAAGGTTCCTTGAAATTGCCGCGCGCAAAGAGCTTTTTGTTAAGGTAATCGTGGGGGCTGAAACGCAAGATTGGGAGATTATCCGCACCAGTGAACTCATTTCGGCAGTAAACAGAAATATCCCTCTAATTCTCCAGCCAGTCACAAACCTTAAAGGGAAAGTTGAAGTGAATCCTGTCAAGATGCTGGAATTACAGGAGATTGCTTACCGAAATCTTGCAGAAGTCCGGATAATTCCCCAGACCCATAAGTTTATGGCGCAACTATAGGGGTGACGAGAACGACATGATTATCGAAACAATGACCATGGTGGAGTTTGAAGAAGGTCTTAAGCGGACAAGAACGGTATTCGTACCCTTCGGGTCAGTTGAAGAGCATGGTTCGCATCTGCCGCTTTCCACCGATACGATACAAGCCTATGAGGTCGGTAAAAAGGCGGCCTCACTGATTCCGCTTTTTGTGGCACCGCCGGTCCATTATGGGTCCTGTCGCTCAACTTCATGCCACCCTGGCACAATTTCCATCACTACTGCCACCCTCAAAGCACTCATGAAGGATATTGTGCGTTCGCTCTACATTCAGGGTATGAGGAGTTTCGTCATACTCACCGGTCACGCAGGTGGAGCGCATCGCATGGCACTCCAGGATGCCGGAGAGGAGTTACTCCCGGAAATTCCTGATATTAACATTGCAGTCGTGACTGAATACGAACTTGCCAGTAAGGAAGGAAAGGGGATCATTGAAACAGAAGGTGATGCCCATGCCGGTGAAATTGAGACATCGCGTATAATGCACACGCATCCGCATCTGGTAAAGGGGGTGGGAGAGTGTGAATTCCCCTCTTTCCCCACAGGCATTTTAGTCAGGAACAAGAGGAAATATTGGCGGAATGGCGTCTGGGGCGATCCGACAAAGGCAACCGCTGAAAAGGGTAAATCCCTGGAAGATCTGGTTGTAAATAAAATAGTTGAGCTGGTTAAGGTTCTGGAACACTTCGAGGAATAGACGGCGCGTTTGGCAGTATTGCTTAAAAGAGGGGCCAAGGTAAAACTTGGCCCTTTTTGTCATAAAACTGTAAAGATCCCCATAAAATAGTTGAAAAATTTTACACTATCATACGGCTAATTTGCACGGCGGTAGAAATAGTCCTGATAAAATAATGGGTTAAGGATGGCACAGCACATGCATATTGGCTTAGTCTAATTAAATAAGCCAAAGAGGTTGCCATGTGCTCAATAATCACGTTATTACGACATTTATGTGCGACGGCCATCGCTTTTGCACTAGTGGGGTTCAATTCATTCGCATACGCATTTCCTGTAACGGAATTGTTCATTTCCGAGTACGTTGAGGGATCTTCGAACAATAAAGCATTGGAAATCTATAACGGCACTGGAGCAACCATTGATCTAGCTTCAGGCGGGTACAGCATTCAGATGTTTTTTAATGGCCAGATGACAGCGGGTTTAACAATCAACCTGACAGGCGTGGTTGCTGATGGTGATGTATATGTACTTGCTCAGTCCGGAGCCGACGCCTTAATCCTTGCGCAAGCTGATCAAACCAATGGCTCAGGATGGTACAACGGAGACGATGCCATAGTATTATGTTAGCGGCAATGTAAAAATGACCCACTTCGGAAATTGAAAATTGACCCACTCT
>CAZBEB010000025.1:0-58035 GCA_964490805.1 uncultured Geobacter sp. | reverse complement strand
AAGCTCAACTTCAAGTCGCTATTCCCTCAACCCACTTGAAACGTCGAAGAGCCTGTATGTAACGCGAAAGCTCGGTCGCATATGAATCGGCATCCACGAGAATTGCCTTGTAGCGCCCCTGAAGAAGATGACCGGCCCGTCTGCGTTTGACGTTGTAATATGTTGTGTAAGAGCCGTTGATATGCTTCATAATTTGGGAAAGGTTGCCAAGCGGGGTTTCCAGCATCAGGTGATAATGATTACCCATCAAGCAGTACGCATGGATAACAACACCATATCTATCCGTGGCCGCTTCAAGATAAGATAGAAACTTCTCCCGGTCGCGTTTACTCTTGAAGATATCCTTCTGCTCGTTCCCCCTTGCGGTAACATGATAAAATGCGCCAGGATACTCGATTCGCAGTGGACGGGCCATCATCGCCTCTTTCGTTTCAGTTCGCTTATTTTGAAGCAGACGTTTTTATTGATTGGTATCAACGACGGTGCACTTGTCAAATGTGTAGGTCTGACCCCTTAAGTCCTCTTAGGTCTGACCCCTTAAGTCCTCTGACCCCTTAAGTCCTTGCAGTTCCGGTCCGGGGCTCCTCTTCCGCCAGCGCAATCCGTACCGCCTCATCATAGGGGGTCAGCTGGAATGGGATCAGCTCGCGGATCCGGTTGTCCCGACAGATAACCTCATTAGCCAGCCCTTCGATCAACGGCATGGATATGGACGGTTTCACCGGCGTCACGAGCCAGACCCAATAGGACGAGAGTTTCGGCGTCAGCACCGGCACCGGGATAATGCGCAAGCGCCTGTTCTCTATGGCGGCAAAACGCTCCATCATCTCCCGGTAGGTTAAAATCTCGGGCCCGCCGATATCGAAGGTCTCCCCGGCGGTCCGGTCATCATGCAGGCAGCCGGTCAGGTAGCGGATAACATCATCCACAGCAATGGGCTGGCATCGGGTGCTGACCCAACGGGGGGTGATCATCACCGGCAGGCGCTCCACCAGCCAACGAATCATCTCGAAGGAGGCCCCCCCCTTGCCCAGGATGATTGCCGCGCGAAGAAAGGTCGTGGCAAACGGTGCCGCCTTGAGAAGGTTACCGATCTCAAGCCGGCTCTGCAGGTGTTCGGAAAGGCCGCTGCCGGTCTCGCCGAGCCCGCCGAGATAAATGACCCTTCTGACCCCGGCGTTGGCTGCAGCAGCAATGAAATTGATGGCAGCGGTTCGTTCCCGCGATTCGAATCCGGAACGGCCGGCGGCCATGGAGTGGACCAGGTAGTAGACGGTGTCGATTCCGGCCAGTGCCTGCGTGAGGGTTTCGGCCTGCAGCAGATCACCGTTGACGGCCTCGGCGCCTGGCGGAAGCAGCCGGGAGCGCCGCAGCAGACAGCGGGGCTGTTCACCCGCAGCGCACAGTGCCTTGACCAGCCGTTGACCGATGAACCCCGAGGCGCCGGTAACCAGAACTTTTCCTGTCATAATCCCTCCCGGAACTGCGAATATTGTACAGAGTTCGAGACTTCATCGGCAATCGTAACGCGAGGGGATGCAATTAATGCTACAATATCCGGCATGAGCCCTGACAGCCTGCCCGAAATCGACGTCGACACCATTGCCTGCCAGCAGATTCTCGAGGCGGACCATTCCGTATTCTCCATCCAATGGGTGGTGATTCCGGGCGGCTCTCCATGCACCATCTCATCTGCCGACCTGCTGGAACGCTACCTGCGCTATATTCAACACTGCACCGTAGGGATCATCCGTCCGGTGCAAACGGTTGCCGGCATTGAGTTCCGCCTCCTGGCAAGCTCGTTGTCGCTGCTGCAGTTTCTGCCCCCACGGTGCACCACGGACGCTGCCGGGGAGAGAACCATCCTTAACATTTCCGGCGGCCTGCTGGTAGACAAGCAGGAGTGCGACCGGGGACAGCTCGAACTCATCGTTGATGAAACTGCCGCGGGAACCCGGCTGACCCTGAAACTTGCCGACTATTGCCCCCTGCTCCTGGGCAGCAGACAACCCTCACTTTGGCGAAAATGGCTCTACCGATTCACCCAGGCCTATATCCACAAGGTTGTCACCGTCAATTTCCTGGCCACCGTCTACCGCAGCCTCACCGGGAAATCGGTACGCCGAGGGGTGGTCAACATTGTCGTCAGAAAAGGCGCTAAGACCTGACGCTTCGACTGCCGGCACGATCATGGCTCAGACATGGTTGCGCAGCATCAGCTCGGCCGGATGAGGCGACAGGTAGTACTGCTGCTGCAGGTAGGTCTGGCCGTACTTGTTGACATAGTGCTTCAGCAGGGTAAGCGGAACAACCAGGGTAACCAGCCGGTCGTGATATTCCCTGATTACCCCGAGCAACTCCTCCTTTTCAGCGGGGCCCAGATCCCGCTTGAAATAACCCATGATATGCATCAGCACGTTGGTGTTCTTCTTGACCGTGGCGTGCAAGGCAAGGGCCTTCATTAAGAGCGCTTCGTAGCGTTGGGCCAGCTCAGGCCAGGGCATCTCCTTGCCGTGCGCCACCAGGCTTCCCAGTTCCCGGTAGATGCTGGTGCTGTGTGCCAGGATGAGCAGCTTGTGACGGGCATGGAAGGTCACCAGCCGGCCAATATCGGGGCTGTCCAGCAGAAAATCCTTCCAGCGCCGGTAGCAGAAGATCCGCTCGATGAAATTTTCCCGGATGGCCGCATCATGGAGCCGCCCCTCTTCCTCCACCGGAAGCAGCGGGAAATGCTTGACCACTGCCGCGGCGAACAGGCCGCTGCCGTTCCTGGCCGGCATCCCCTCGTTGTAAACCTTTACCCGGAACAGGCCGGAACTGGGCGAATCTTTCTTGAAGATGAAACCACAGAGCTCTTCATCCGCCAATTCCGTCACCTTCCGCCGGCAGAAGGCACGCATCTGTTCGGTCTTGTCGACACGGGTCTTGTTCGTCACAAGCCGGGGATGCTCGGGGTCCCCCTCAAGGCGCATAGCCTCCCGAGGGACCGGCATGCCGCAGCCGACCTCCGGGCAGACCGGCACGAAGGTAAAAAATTTGCCCAGCACATCGGTTATGTAGTGGTCGTGCTTGTGGCCGCCGTCATAGCGCACCGTCTCTCCCAAAAGGCAGGAACTGACGCCAACGGTTATCGGTCTTGACATGGCATCTCCTTGGACCAGGGCTTGCACCCTACTCAGGTGCTGCACTTACTAATAGAATCTACCAAATATGCCCCGGATTTCAAAAACCGGCTTGTTCCCGAAGACACACATATGGCATATTTTATATACTTGAATCAAACAAGGAGATGATGCCATGCCGATTTATGAATATCACTGCGAGAGTTGCGGGCAGGATTTTTCCCGCCTCCAGAAAATGGGCGCCGGGGAAGCTGAGACTACCTGCAGTCACTGCGGGTCGACCGAGGTGCGCAAGAAGATTTCGGCGTGCGCCATCAGCGGCAGCAGCGACGGCGGCGCCCATGCTGCCGGGCCGGCCTGTTCCATCGGGGGCGGCTGAGGACCGCACCGCTGAGCCGTGCGCTTGGCGTTATCTGATTCGCTGCTTCCCCAGCAAGGCCTCTGCGCAGCCATGAAGTGAGTTCTTGCGCCGGCGGGATCAGTCCTTCATAATGGCCGGCAGCGGGAGGCAGCAGCCGCTGCCGGCCGGGAAGGCCGTCACGCCCCCGCCATGAGGCCTCACTTCATCTGCGGAAAGGACTCCCATGCCCCTCTCCACCCTCCTCGCCTTCCTCGGCGCATCCATTGCCCTGACCTTGGCCCCCGGCCCCGACAACATTTTCGTCATAACCCAGGGAATCGCCCGGGGGCGCAAGCCGGCCATCGTGACGGCCCTCGGCATGTGCAGCGGCGTAAGCGTGCACACGACAGCGGCGGCCTTCGGAATCTCGGCGGTATTCTATTCATCGGCGGTCGCCTTTACGGTGGTCAAGTCCGCCGGAGCGGCGTATCTCCTCTACCTGGCCTTCAAGACCCTTAAGGAGCGCTCGGCCATCAGGCTTGCTTCGGTGGATGAGCTCCCCGCCGCAGCCCTCTTCCGGCGCGGGTTCGTCATGAATGTGCTGAACCCGAAGGTGGCCATGTTCTTCCTGGCGTTCCTTCCCCAGTTCGTGACACCTTCAGCGGGCCATATCCCGCTCCAGATGCTGCTTCTGGGGATCATCTTCATGGTGCAGGCGGTGGTGATTTTTTGCCTGATCGGCTACTTCGCCGGGAGCATCGGCAACTTCATCCTGGCGCGGCCGCGGGTTGCGCGGTATTTCGACTGGTTGACTGCGGGGGTTTTTGCTTCGCTGGGCGTGAAGCTGGCCCTGGCGGAACGGTAAGGATCGCACCAGCATGATTGAGTCAACGCATACCGTCATGGCCAACATCTGGTACGCACTGGGATTGACCCTTTTGGCCGGTCTGGCGACGGGGGTCGGCAGCGCCATCGCCTTCTTCGCCAAGCGGACCGACTACCGCTTCCTGTCGGTTGCGACGGGATTTTCGGCGGGGGTGATGCTCTATGTGTCGTTCGTGGAGATTCTGCCGAAGGGGCTTGCGGCCCTGGCCATCCCCTACGGGGAAAGGTTGGGGCACTGGATCAATACCGGCTCGTTTTTCGGCGGCATGGCCCTGATCGGCCTAATCGACACCCTGGTGCCGGCGGCAAAGAACCCCCACGAGACCCATTCGGAGGAGGAGACGGCTCCCCTCCACGATGCGGCAGCCGCCTGGCCGGTATTCGACACGGCTGACCCGCTGGCCGGAGAGGCGCGCGCCGGCAGCCATGACCACCGGGTCGACCGGAGCAGGCTGGCAAGAATGGGGCTGTTCACGGCGCTGGCCATAGCCATTCACAATTTCCCCGAAGGGCTGGCAACCTTCCTGGCAGCCCTGGAGAACCCGGGCCTCGGCGCCGCCATCGCCCTTGCCATTGCCCTCCACAACATCCCCGAGGGGATCAGCGTTTCCGTCCCCATCTACTACGCCACCGGCGACCGACGCAAGGCCTTCGCCTATTCGCTCCTCAGCGGCATGGCCGAACCCGTCGGCGCCGGCGTGGCATTCCTTGCGCTCAGCCTGCTGACGGGCGGCGCGATCCCACCACAGATCATGGGGCTCACCTTCGGCGGGGTGGCCGGAATCATGGTTTACATCAGTCTCGACGAACTGCTCCCCACCAGCAAGGCCTACGGCAAAGGACACGACAGCCTGATCGGGCTCGTGTCGGGGATGATGGTCATGGCCCTGAGCCTGCTGCTAATGAAGTGACTCTCTTCCCTTTAACAATTTTTCATGATACAACTCGTCAGCCGACCCTAACCGGGCGGGATTACTGAAACTTCTGGAGTCTGCCCCCGCGAATGCCGCCGGACGGGCGGAAATCCATTGCCAGGGAGGGCAGACGGGTGAAAAGTATCGGGGTGTTGTTTGCGATTATTGCGGGATTGGTGACAGGCACGGCACTGGAAGCATCGGCGACGATCCTCCAGCCCCATGCTTTGAACACGCTTGAATTCAGCTATGTGGAGAGCGTCTTCGGGGCCGACGGAATCAAGAAGGCGGGGTTTGACCTGGTGCCAGGGGACCATCTGGTGGGCATCATATCCGTAAACCGGATCACGGCCGGAGGGGAAACGATCTTTACGGCCGGCCCCGAAGCGCAACTGACCGGAATTTACGCCCACAAGGTTCTGAGCGTCCCGCCATACCTGGTTGACGGGGGATTTGCCTACGATCCGCTCGTCCCAACGTCGCCACTGGCCCATTTGGAATTCGGAAATCCGGATCTGACGGCGTTCACCGACGGTTCAAGCACGATCAACCTGGCGGAAATACTGGCGCCGGGGGAGATGCTGGCCCTGTGGCTCGACCAGGGGAGCGGCGCCACCGCCTACACAACGGTTGGCTCTCTCGCCGACGGCACGGCAGCGGCAACCGACGGGCTCCCCTTCATCTCGGCGGGAATCGGCGGTTCCGGGTATTTCTACTGTCACACCGACCCCACCGTAACCCTGGCCGACCTCATGCAGGGGGCACTCATCGGCCAGGCGTTTGCCGGCCTGGAGGTCATGACGAACGCCACGGACCATTGCCTGGCATCCATCCTCAACGCCGACGACGCGGAGAAGGGAGTCGCAACTCAACTGGCCCTCACCTGCGATCTCGCCATCAATCCGCTCGGCATATTCCAGCCGGAGGCCTCCCCCTGGACCCTGGCGGGAACGGGCACGGCGCAGGTTTATCCCGCCCCCGAGCCCTCCACCCTCGCCCTTTTCGGGGTGGCGGGGGTCGTAATCGGCCTGGTCCGCCTCAAAAGGCGCCCCTGACCGCTCTATCCGCCAAAAAAGGCGTCCCGGGGGACGCCTTTTTCATTCAACCTTCCGCCAGGTTCTCGGCAAGCTCGCGGTAGACGGCCTCCATCACCCCGTAGCGCCACCAGTGTTCGGCGAGCTTGCGGTAGCACTCGATCATCCCCACAAAGCCGGCCGCAGTGGAACAGGCAACCACAGCCGGAAACGAACCGCTGACGAACATGACGATTCCGGCCGCGAACAGCGTCAGGCTCGACATGAAGAGCGCCGTTTCCATATGGCGGAAAGGAGACTGGAGCATCCGTCCCAGCTTGGCGTAAGCCCGGGCATGGGATCTGAGGCGCCGCTTGTATTCCTCCAGCTCCTCGCCGCTGAACCGGGTAGTTGCCCGTATGTAGAGCCGACGAAGGGCTTCCCTGTTGGATGAGGAGAGGCGCTCGCCGAAGTAGTGTTCAAGTTCCGCATCAATAATATAGGTATCCATGACTCCCTCCCTACCGGATTATATCGGAACCAACCCGGCAGACTGAAGGACTTCTTTCAAAACATTATTTTGTATTCATGTAACCGCAACATGAGTCGCAGCGCATACCCGCAGGTGGCGTCCTTTACTTCATTTGATTTGTTGCGCGGTAACCGGTAAACTTTTCGCCATCCTTAAGGAAGGAACGACCATGCCCATAACATTGCTACGCCGGATGCTGCCCATGCCCCCCGCCATCGCCGCACTGTTACTCGCGCTGCCGTTTTGGGCAGCCGCCGCGGACTATCTGCCCACGGCGGTGCTTGCCGAGCTGAACGCGGCCAGGACCAATCCGCGGGCCTATGCGCAACATCTGCGCGTCTACCGGTCCCAATTCTCCGGGAAGTATCACATACCGCCGGGAAGCCGGATCCGGTATGTCACGAAAGAGGGAACGACCGCCGTGGATGAAGCGGTGCGATTTCTGGAACGGCAGCGCCCCATCCCGCCGCTGGCCTGGTCGGAGGGGCTCGCCCGCGTAGCTGACGAACTGGCACGGGAACAGGCACGAACGGGAGCCCTGGGCCACGGCTCGGGCAAAATGGAGATGAGGTCCCGCGCCGAACGCATCGGCCGCTGGCAGAGCACCATCGGCGAGAACATCAGCTACGGCCCCGACGATGCCCGTCGCGTGGCGATGCAGCTCATCATCGACGACGGGGTCCCGGACCGGGGACACCGGAAGAACGTCTTCGCCCCCGACTTCAAGGTGGCGGGAATCGCCTGCGGTCCCCACCCGGTCTTTAAAACAAGTTGCGTAATCGATTTTGCCGGCGGATTCGCGGCGAGGTGACCTCCCCATGACCCAGCAATTCAAGGATTATTTCTCAGAGCGTTCCGACGCTTACCGTTCCTATCGCCCCGGCTACCCCGACGAACTTTTTGCCTGGCTGGCGGGGCTGCCGGCCCGCCGCGACGCGGCCCTGGACTGCGGCTGCGGCAACGGCCAGGCGTCGGTTGCCCTGGCGGAGCACTTCAACCGGGTCTACGCCATCGACCCCAGTGCCGGGCAGATCGAAAGCGCGATACCCCACGAGCGGGTGGAGTACCGGGTGGCGCCGGCGGAAGAAACCGGCCTCCCCGATGCCGGCGTTGACCTGATTATCGCCGCCCAGGCCCTCCATTGGTTCGATTTCGACCGCTTCTATCCCGAGGTGCGCCGGGTGGCCCGCGAGGGCGCCGTCTTCGCAGCCTTCACCTATGGCCTCCTTGCCATCGAAGAAGAGATTGACCGGATCGTCGGCCGGTTCTACCGCGACGTAATCGGCCCCTACTGGCCCCCCGAGCGGGCCCACGTGGACGCCGGCTACCGCACCCTCCCCTTCCCCTTTGCGGAGATCGAGGCTCCCCCCTTCGCCATGACGGCGGAATGGGATTTTGGGCACCTCATGGGCTATTTCGAGACATGGTCGGCAGTGAAGGAATACCGGCGGATCGAGGGGGAAGATCCCCTGGAACTGGTGGCGGGAAAACTGGCTGATGCATGGGGGGAGCCGGCCCACGTCCGGCAGGTGGCATGGCCCCTGGTGCTGCGGGCGGGGCGGGTAGCTTAATCTTACTTTTTACCCTTCTTCCGCAGAACCACCCGCAAGTCCATGGCAATCCGCCGTTTTTTCCCTTTGCGCTCCTGCCGGACAGCGACTTCGTCCCGCACGGCTCCCTCCTCATCCTCTTTCCTGAGTTTCAGGTAGCTCGCATAGCGCCCCGGATCGACCGCCCCCGCCGCCAAGGCATCGCGCACGGCACATCCCGGCTCGTGGGCATGGCTGCAATCATGGAACCGGCACTGCTGCGCCAATTGGGCAATCTCGGGGAATGAAGCATCGAGCCCCTCCCCCGCCTGCCAAAGGCCGAATTCGCGCATGCCGGGAGTATCTATGACGATGGCTCCGCAGGGAAGAAAGAGCATCTGCCGGTGAGTGGTGGTGTGGCGTCCCTTGGCGTCCCGCTCACGCACGGCGCCGGTAGCCATGACATCAGCCCCCGCCAGCAGGTTGACCAGGGTGGACTTCCCTACGCCGGAGGAACCGACGAAACAGGCCGTCACCCCCGGCGAGAGGGCCTCGCGCACCACCGCCACGCCATCACCGTCCAGGGAGTTCACCGGGACCACGCGCACGCCGTGGGAAAGGGCCTCCGCCTCCGCCACCCGCGCCGCCGTGTCGGCACAGAGGTCGGACTTGCTGAGGATGACCATGGGCTCGGCGCCGCTCTCCCGCGCCGCCACGAGAAAACGTTCGAGACGCCTGGCGTTGTAATTGCCGTCAAGCCCCATGACGATGAAGACCAGATCGACATTGGCGGCAATGGGCTGGACCTCGCCCCCCCCTCCGGCGCCGCGGCGGGCAAGGAGCGTCCGGCGCGGCAGAATATCATGAATCGTCACCTCGGCACTGCCGGTCCCCGGTTCTACCAGGACCCAATCGCCGACCATCGGACGGTCGAGGCGGTCCGCAGCTCCCTTGCGGAGACGGGGGGCAAGCTGCGCCGGGAATTCCCCCCCGACGCCCCGCAGCCGGTACTCTCCCCGCAATTCGGCCGTCACCCGCGCCACGGCCCCGGCATCCCCCTCCCCATCGGCAGCCGCCTCGGCAAACCAGTCACTCCACCCTAACGCTTTCAGCTCATCCATGAAAATCCCGTCCCCTCCATCGGAAAACCGGCATGGGGCCCATTCCGGCCCGGTTGCTCGACGGCATTGTACGCAATGTGTCAGGAAACGCAACCGTCGACCGCCGATATCGGATAACTGACCTGAATCATTCGAGCCCACCCCCTTGCTCCTTTACATCGGACGTTCGTGGCCTATACTTTTCTCACTCACTTCGAAGTTTCGGGAGGAATGCTTGTTACGCGCCTTTCTCGAAAAATTAGGCAGCGCGGCCGTTTTTGTGTTCCGGGAAATGGGCCGGATGCTGATCTTTGTTGTCTTGGCCCTCGTAAACATCGTCATTCGCCCCGGCAAGCCGATCCATATATTCAAGCAGATCCACTTCATCGGAACCAAGTCCCTCTTCGTCATCGTTCTCACCGCCGCCTTCACGGGGATGGTCCTGGGACTCCAGGGATACTACACTCTGGCCAAGTTCGGCTCCGAGGGGCTGCTCGGCTCGGCGGTCGCCCTCTCCCTCATCCGGGAACTGGGGCCGGTCCTCACGGCCCTCATGGTGGTGGGGCGCGCCGGCAGCGCCATCACCGCCGAAATCGGCATCAAGAAGATTACCGAGCAAATCGACGCCCTGAAGACCATGGCGCTGGAGCCCTTCAAATATCTCGTGTCTCCCAAGATTCTCGGGGCGCTGATAGCCGTACCGCTCCTGTGCGCCATCTTCGATGTGGTAGGAATCTACGGCGGCTATGTGGTGGGGGTGAAGCTCCTGGGGGTGAACCCCGGCGCCTATTTCCACGAGATGGAGCGGAGCGTGGAGTGGAAGGATGTCTGGTCGGGGATTGTGAAGTCCATCTCTTTCGGCGGCATCATCGCCTGGGTCTGCTGCTACAAGGGATACCACGCCGGCCACGGCGCCGAAGGGGTATCCCGGGCCACCACCGAAGCAGTGGTCATGTCGTCGGTACTGGTGCTGGTATGGGACTACTTCCTTACGTCGGTAATGCTGTGACTTATGATCAAACTCGTTGACGTGCACAAGTCATTTGATTCCCAGGTCGTGCTGGACGGCCTCTCCCTGGAGATCCCCCGTGGAAAGATCACGGCGGTGATCGGCCCCAGCGGCGAGGGTAAGAGCGTGCTCCTGAAGCATATGATCGGTCTCATGCGGCCCGACCGTGGCGAGGTCCACGTGGAGGGGGACAACATCACTGCCTTGCGCCGCTTCGAGATGAACCGGGTCTGGGAGAAGTTCGGCATGCTGTTCCAGAACGCGGCACTCTTCGACTCCATGACCGTATTCGAGAATGTGGCGTTCCCCCTGGAGGAAAAAACACGGCTCTCCCGGTCCGAGATCCACGACCGGGTCCACGACTCCCTGGAGAACGTGGGGCTCCGGGGGATCGGCAGGAAATATCCCGACGAGCTGTCCGGGGGGATGAAGAAGCGGGTGGGACTTGCCAGGGCGCTGCTTTTGAACCCGCAAATCATCCTCTTTGACGAGCCGACCACGGGGCTCGACCCGATCATCTGCCGGGCCATCCACCAGCTCATACGGGAAACCCACGAGCGCTACGGCTATACGGCGGTCATCGTATCCCACGAGATCCCGGAAATCTTCGATATCTCGGACTCAGTGGCCATGCTCTACCAGGGAAAGATCATCGCCACCGACACGCCGGAAGGGATCCAGCGCTCGGAACATCCGGTGGTGCGGCAGTTCATCAGCGGCAGCCTGGAAGGCCCAATCCAGTTCATCTGAAACGGGTGATGTCATGAAAAAGATTACGCTCGAGCTGATTGTAGGTATCTTCGTCGCCATCGGAATCCTCTGCCTCGCCTGGCTGTCGGTGAAGCTGGGAAAGATGGAACTGGTGGGGGGCAACCACTACGAGGTCTACGCCGAATTCGATTCGGTTTCGGGGCTCAAGAAGGGGGCCGCCGTGGAGATTGCCGGGGTGGAGATCGGCCGGGTGGACCGGATCGAGCTGGACCCGAAATACAGCGACCGGGCCCGGGTCTACCTGCGCATCTCCAACGGGGTAAAACTCCAGGAGGATGTCATCGCCTCGGTCCGCACCAGCGGCATCATCGGCGACAAGTTCATCAAGCTGAAGCCCGGGGGCTCGGAGAAGATACTGGCCAACGGCGGCAGAATCAGGGAGACCGAGGCGGCCGTGGACCTGGAGGAACTGCTGAGCAAGTACATCCACGGCAAAGTCGAATAATGGAGGAGGAACTTCCATGAGAACGCTCCACACAATTGCACTGGCATGGTGCCTGGCAGCCCTTCCCCTCTCGGCGGCCCCGGAAGCCGAACCGGCAACATCGGCAAAGGTCCTCACCCTCGACGAATGCATCCGGGGCGCCATAGCAACGGCCCCGGAGCTGGGCGAGTCCCAGGCCGACATCGAACTGGCGCTCTCCAGGCTGGAAGAGGCCAAGGGTTACCGGTTTCCACAAATCGAAATGCAGGGACTCTTCGGGCCCGTCCCCGAGGCAAGGGGGGATCAGGTGTACTCGCCTGACGGCGTGAACGACACCGACTCCTTAACCTGGTTCGCCCGGGCCGATGCCACCCTGGTCCAGCCCCTCTACACCTTCGGCAAGATCAGCGAGAGCATGAAGGCGGCCACCCACGGCATCGAGGTGGACCGGGCGAAAAAGGACCAGCGGCGCAACGAAGTGGCCCTCCAGACCAAGGAGTACTACTACGGGGTACTCCTGGCCCGGGAAATGCGCGAAGTGGTTCTGGAGGTGCGGGAGAACCTTGACAAGGCCCGCAAGAAGGCCCAGGAGCTTCTGGACAAGTCCTCCCCCAACGTGGAAGAACTGGATATCTACAAGCTGGACGCCTTCAACGGCGAGGTGGGGAAATACCTGGCCGAGGCGGACAAGGGGGAAACCCTGGCCCTCTCGGCCCTGCGCACCCGTGTCGGCCTGCCGCCGGAGGCCCCGGTCGACGTGGCCACCGAGCGCCTCGTCCCCGACGAGGAGACCGTGGCGGACCTGGCCGTCTACATAGACGAAGCCCGGGCAAAGCGCCCCGAGTTCAAGCAGATCAAGGAGGGGCTCAAGGCCCGGGAAGCCCTGGTGGAGGTGGCCAAGGCCGCCTACTACCCTGACATCTTCCTGGCGGGGCTTTTGTCCGGGGCCTACTCGCCGGAGCGGAGCCGCATCGACAACCCCTTTATAACCGATGAGTTCAACCATTTCTGGTCCGGGATCGCCCTGGGGGTCAAATGGAAGCTCGACTTCGGCATCACCGGCTCCAAGGTGGCCGGGGAGCGGGCCCAGTACAACCGGCTCCTGGCCACCAGGCTCTACGCCGAGAACAATATCCCGCTCCAGGTGAAAAAGGCCTGGCTGGAGCTGAAGGAATCGGAAAAGAGCATCGAAGCCACCCGCGGCGCTTACTCCAACGCCAAAAAGTGGATCGTCTCGGCCATGGCCAACTTCGACTTCGGCGTCGGCCCGGCTAAGGAACTCTTCGACGGGCTGCAGAACTACGCCCGGATGCGGGCCGGCTACTTCCAGGCCATCTACAACCAGAAGATGTCCCGGGCCAACCTGGACTACGCCGTCGGCGCCCTGCCGCTGGAAAAATAAGGAGGGAGGTACCCCTGTTATGAAATGGTTTGCCCTGCCGATACTCTTCATCGCCCTCGCCCTGGGCGGCCCGGCTTTTGCCCAGGCAAGCCCCACCGAAACGGTTAAAAAAACCGTGGACGAGGTGGTCCGTATCGTCTCCGACAAGGAGATGAAGAAGCCCCAGAATGAGCAGAAGCGCCGTCAGGAGCTGAAAAAGGCCATCGGCGCCATCTTCGACTACGGCGAGATGGCCCAGCGCTCCATGGCCCGCCACTGGCGCGACCGCAGCGCCGCCGAGAAGCAGGAGTTCGTCTCCCTCTTCGAGACGCTCCTGGAAAACTCCTACGCCGGCAAGATCGAATCCTACAACCAGGAAAAGATCGTCTACCTCAATGAGCGGATCGAAGGTGAGTATGCCGAGGTGAAGTCCAAGGTGGTCACCGCCAAGCGCGACGAGTATTCCCTAGGCTATCGCCTCATGAAAAAGGGAGGGAAATGGCTGGCCTACGACGTGGTGATCGAGGGGGTAAGCCTCGTCTCAAACTACCGGGGGCAGTTCAACAGGCTTATCGTGAACGAAGGGTACCCCGCCCTCCTAAAAAAGCTCCGGTCCAAAAGCGAGGAAATCAAAGCGCCGTAAGGGTACCTTGCCATATCACGTAACAGACCGAGGGAATCGCTTCCCCTTTTTTTTGCGGCCGCCACCTTTCCCGTCTAACACCCCGTAATCATGGGGACCATTGTCCAACTAAATATTTTTTCCATACACCAGACAATTTGGCTTGAAACTTGAGGAATATTAGCGATATTAGCCTGTCTTCACACAACTAATTAGATGTTTAGAGTGGTAAGAGTACGGAATGTTTCATCATTAGGAGGAGAAAGGTATGGTAAATCGATTAGTAAGGCCTCGTGGCCCCATGGCCATTTGGCTGGGAGCCTTCGCCATTTCACTGGCAGGCGTCTCCCATGCCGCAACGCCCCCCACTGTAACCATCCTCAAACCGGTAACCGAGAGCCTCAGCACACCACTCAAACTCGCCTTCGATTCGCAAGGCAACTATTTCGTGACCGACCCCAGGGCCGGCGGGGTGGCGAAGTTCAGTGCCGCCGGCGAACCCCGTGCGCTGTTGAAAACCTCGGCCCCCCCCCGGGCAATCGCCCTTGCCGACAACGGGACCCTGCTGGTAAGCCACGGCACCTACGTGGCCGTCCTTGATCAAAACGGCACCGAGGCGGGACGTTTCGGAACGGGCCAGTTCCGGAAGGCAACCGGCATTGCCGTTGATGCTGCCGGCTATGTCTACGTGGTTGACAGTCTGGCCAACAACGTCAAGGTCTTCACCGCCAGCGGGCAGTTCGTGCAGACCATTGGCACGCCGGGAACCGTCGCTGGCCAGTTCTCGATGCCTACCGCCATCGCCTATGAGAAGTCTGCCAACCAGATTGCGGTCGCCGATACCCTCAACGGCCGGATTCAGTTCTTCAGCGCCTCTGCCGGCTACCGCCATGTGAAGACCATCGGGTCCTTCGGAAACGGTCCGCTCCAGTTCCGGTGGCCCGTGGGTGTAACCTTCGAGTACGACGGGGCCGGCGCCCTGAACCGGATGTATGTCGTAGATTCCTATCTCAGCTGCGTGAAGGCGATAGACCCGGTCGGAGACGGCACACTCCTTGCCACCATCGGCACCAACGGCTTTGCGGCGGGGCAGCTCCTGGCACCGCGTGACCTGGCCTTCGACCAGGCAAACCGGCGAATCGCCGTTGCCAACGGCTCGGGCTACCTCACCCTGTACGGCATCGACGGCGGAACGAGCCCTTCCCCCGCCACACTCCCCGCGCTGGCCATCGACCCCGTAGCCATGACGGTCGCAACGCCAAGCATCACCATCAGCGGGACGGTCGAGCCGCAGAGCGCCGTCGCAGTCACGACCGCGACAGCCGCGGCGGCAGCACCGGTCGTCTACACCTCGGCAACCACCTGGAAATGCACCATCAGCGGCCTCACGGCCGGCAACAACGCATTCACCGTCACGGCGACGACGCCGGCCGGCACCATCGCCAAGCAGTCAGCCTATGTTACCTACGCCCCGTAACAGCTGATCGCCAAGCATAAGTAGATAGATAAACGAAACCCGACTACATCACCTCTTCAGGAGCGAATTTATGAAAAACACCCTCGCCTTGATGCTGGGTGCCGCAATACTGGCTCTGTTGGCCCTGTCGCCAGGCTACGCCGACACCTTTGTGCCGCACCCCAGCACCTGCTACACCTGCCACACCAACCCGGACGACTACCTGATGGACGTGACTGGCGTCACCAACCTCTGCGTTACCTGCCACAACCCGACAGTGACGGAAAAGTCGTTCAGCCCGAAAGACCTGGCCAACCCCTTCGGCACCACGTCCATGGGAGTCTATACCTCGGGACGGATGCAGACCTCCCACAACTGGTATGCCCCGGTCATCAATCCGGCAGCAGGGGCATCCCGCCCCTCGGCAACCCTCGTCGGCGGAATACCCAACCAACTACAGACAACTGTCAACTGCGGCACCTGCCACAACCCCCACGACAACACCAACGGCAGCTTCCTCCGCATGGCCAACACTAACGACCGGCTCTGCCTCGAGTGTCACGGGGTCCGAAACACGAGAAACCACCGGACTGGCACGCACCCGGTCTTCTTCTCCTACACAGGCGCCACATCCAAGGCAAAGCTCAAGCCAGCCGAGTATCAGCCTCTGCCGGTAAATGCCAACCCCACCAACCCCACCTCTGCCATGAGGCTGACGGGGGGGCAGGTCCTCTGCACCACCTGCCACGGGATCCACTTCACCGACTCCAACTCGGGCACCGTCGACGGGCCGGAATCGGCCACCTTCGGTCTCCTCTCCTCGTCGGAAGGATATCTGCTGCGCACCGACCTGCGCGGAGGCACCGCCAACAATCTGAACATCTGCACCAACTGCCACGCGGGGAAACTTGCCCATAACCGCAAGGGGCAAAACATCCAGTGTACCGACTGCCACGGCGGCCACGTGGACGAGGGGGACGGCACCCGGCCCAACGTCTGGCTCGTGCGGCGCTACATGAACTACTCTGGGGGAGTCAAACTGAGCTCCTACCGCCGGCCGGTCTTCAACCAGGACATCGGCGACCTGAGCAATTTCTCCGGCGAAAACGGGGTCTGCCAAGCCTGCCACAGCGTGCCGCCCCCCGGCGGCAGCTATCCCGCCGAGCATGCCAGCACCGATCCCAATGCCTGCCGTTCGTGCCACGCCCACAACAGCACCTCCGGCTCCTTCTCCGCGGACTGTACCGGCTGCCATGGCTTCCCGCCCCAGCAGAACACCGCCGGCGGCCACCTCGGCTATGCCACCGGGTACGCCACCTCCGGTGTTTTCAAGGATGAGTCCAGGACCGGCCACCTAGCCCACGCGGGCAAGGCCCCCTATGCCTTCAGCTGCTTCGAGTGCCATGGCGGCAACAGGCATGCGATAGGCAACTACCAGCAGGTATTCATCGCCACCACCGGGACCCTCGCCGCCAGCGGCGGCGCAACCCCCTCCTACATGACTTCCGGCGCCGGCACCTGCGCCACCGTCTACTGCCACAGCAACGGCGCCCCTGCCGGAGAGCCGACGGTTTACAAGGCTCCCACCTGGGCCAATGCCAAGGGGAGCATCATCGGCACACCAGACGAGTGCAGTGCCTGCCACGACGCATCACCGGCAACCAACGCCCATCCGGGACACCTGAGCTACGGGTTCGCCTGCTCCGTCTGCCACAGCGCAACAGTCAGCGGGAGTTCCTCCATCATCGACACGACAAAGCACGTGGACGGCACCAAGGACGTAAAGTTCTCCGCCACGGCCACCATCGGCGGCACCGGCGCCTATGACAATACCGCCAGAACCTGCGCAAGCCTCTACTGCCACTCCAACGGCAACCAGGGTGCCCTGGTCTACGCCGACCCGGCGGCCTGGACCTCCGGCGCCGACTATGGCTGCAGCGGCTGCCACGGAACGGGCAATGACCTCGGCGCTCCCGACTACAGCAATGGCGGCGCCGGCAAGTTCACTGCCAACAGCCACCTCGCCCACGTGAAGGGCGCGCTGGGGACCATCGTCTGCTCCACCTGCCACTACACGACCGCCAGCTCCACCGTAGCCGGCGCCATCGTCGCCAACTCCCAGCACCTGAGCGGCACAGTGAACGTGGTCTTCAACCCAACCGTCGCAGGTCCTGACGCCTCATGGGATCCGGCCACCGGCACCTGCGCCAACATCGCCTGCCACGGCGGCGCTCCGGCCCAGTGGGGAAGCACGGCCGCATGCCTCACCTGCCACTCAGTGTCCGTCAGGGGCCGGGCCGCCATCGGTCCGCAGTTCGGCGGGAACTCCCACCACGTTCAAGGCGACTCCATCACGGCTGCCCACTGCTACCAGTGCCACTGGGAGGCAAACAGCGACGGCACCATCAACCAGTCCTACCACAACTCCAACGTCCAGGGCGGCCCCGTTGACCTGGTCATCTACGGGGCAGGCTCTCGTCCCGCGCAATACGTTGTCGGCACCACGGCAGTGCAGTACACGGCATTCGGCTCCCGGACAGAGATGGCCAAGATCAACAGCCACTGCCTCGGCTGCCACAGCGACCAGAACAACACGATCCAGCCCTTCGGCGACGGCAAGACCCCCAACAGCTACGCCTGGGACGGCACCAGCATCGCCACCAAGTACGGCGACACCGGAACCACCACCTGGGGCAAGTACAGCGGCACCAACGTAACCCCGAAGAGTACCGTCACCAAGGCGTTCTCGGCCCACGGCAACGCCGCCGCCAACAAGGGGGGCTGGGATACCAAGGAGACCTGGACCGATCGGATGGCTTCGGCAACCGTTCTCTGCTTCGACTGCCACAACTCCCACGGCTCCACCGTCAACGGCACCACCACAAGCTATGCCAGCGCCACCACCAATGGCGGCATTCTGAAGGATACGGTAGCCGGCAAGGGGGGCTACACTGTAACCTATCAGCCCAAAGCCGGCGGCTCCGCCGCCGAGCGCAACGCCTACAACGCGGGAGCAGGCATCTGCTTCGACTGCCACCTCAGCGCGTCTCTCAGCAACACACCATGGGGCTACAATGCCACCTTCGGATCCACCCAGCAGGTCATGGGGTACTGGGATTCGGCCTACTTCCGCACGGGAACCTTCGGCAGCGCCCTGCGCTATCCGTACAAGGCAACCCTCAACAACTGGGGAGGACACTTCGGCGCCTCTTCAGCCATGTCCAGCACTCCCGCCCACGCCATCGGCGGACTTTGCACCCCTTGCCACGACCCCCACGGCGTGAGCCCCACCATGGGCACCAACAAGCAGTACGGGGTGCCACTCCTCAAGGGAACCTGGCTCACCTCTCCCTACAAGGAAGACGTGGCAACCGCCGACAACCAGGCTTACGAGTACATGGGAGGCGGCGGCAGAAGGGGGGGCGATCCCAGCTCCAGCGACCAGGCCGCCTACAAGGCGGCAACCATGAACTCGTACCACATAGACCAGAACACCTTCTCCTCGGGAACCATCAAGGAGACGCCGGAGCAGTTCGCGGGGCTCTGCCTCAACTGCCACGGCAAGGCAACCCTGACCAACGGCACGAACCATGCGTGGAAGAGCAAGGACCGGATCCATGAATCGGTCAAAGGGTGGAAAACCGCCAACCAGACCGTCAAACACTCCTACTCCTGCTCCAAGTGCCATACGGTCCACAACGCACGGCTCCCGCGGCTGATGGTCACCAACTGCCTCGATTACAAGCACCGAGGCCGCGTCCCCTACAACTCAAACCCGGTAATTTCAGGGGGTAGAGATGGCCGCAGGGGTGGCGGAGGCGGCCACATGCCCGGCATCATCGAAGGCGACAGCAGCAGTTGGAGCGACGATCGAGACGGAAGCTCCAGCGTCAGCCCGTCAGTATGCCACGACAACTACGACTCCAAGCAGCAGTGGAACACGAAGACTCCGTGGACCACCAGTAATGTCCCCACCGGCGGTGACACTGGCGGAGGCACAACGACCGGTGCCCCCTCCGTTCCCAAACTGGTTGCGGAGCCAGACCAGACCTGCTCGTCATCGTGTCCGGTTTCGCTGCAGTGGAACGCCTCGACAAACCCTAACGCTGGAAGCTCGACCCAATACCTGGTCCAGGTGAGCACCAGTTCCTCCTTCTCCACCGTCAAATACACGTCAGGGTGGATCTCGGGGACAAGCTGGTCGGTATCGATGACAAGCAGAACCACCTACTACTGGCGCGTTCAGGCAAGGGATGCGAGTACCACATCCCTTGTCTCGGCCTGGTCGACAGCAGATTCGTTCAAGATGTCGTCGAGCAGCTGGAGTCGGTAGCAGACAGAGACAATCACATGAAGGAAGGAGGTGGAATATTCCTATGAAAAAGAACAAGTACGTTCGTCCGAGAATCGTGGGGAATGCCGTGGTCCATCCCTGCTAGGAACCGGCGTTAATCGTAAAAGGGGCACTGAAGGAAGAATCTTCAGTGCCCCTTTTTTATTGGATAGCTCCATTTTCATCCCCTCATCATCCTTATCCATACAGCAATCGCTCCCTTGCATTAACGCTCCCGTTTGTATAAAGTGGCACTGTTGCATTTTCGCTACACCAAGAATGTCGCAGCCATGGATACAAACAAGCACCACATACCAGACATGATTTCCCCGCCGGAGCAGGAACGGAAGAAGCGGCGGCGGGAGGCGATAATCATCGCCGTGTCGGTGCTGATGATTATTGTGCTGATGCGGGCGGAGATTCACCTCTCCAACATCAGCTCCGACGTGCCGATGGGAAGCAATATCCTCATCTTCGGCATCATCAACGTCATTCTCCTCCTCATCATCCTCCTCATCTACATGGTCTTCCGCAACGTGGCCAAGCTCCTCATGGAGCGACGAAACAAGGCCCTGGGGGCCAACCTCCGTACAAAACTCGTCATCGCCTTCATGGGGCTATCCCTTATTCCGACGATGCTTCTCTTCGTGGTTTCAGCCACCTACGTGAACCAGAGCATCCGCAACTGGTTCAATACCCGGATCGAGAACTCATAAGGAGGGAGGTACCTTGTTATGAAATGGTTTGCCCTGCCGATACTCTTCATCGCCCTCGCCCTGGGCGGCCCGGCTTTTGCCCAGGCAAGCCCCACCGAAACGGTTAAAAAAACCGTGGACGAGGTGGTCCGTATCGTCTCCGACAAGGAGATGAAGAAGCCCCAGAATGAGCAGAAGCGCCGTCAGGAGCTGAAAAAGGCCATCGGCGCCATCTTCGACTACGGCGAGATGGCCCAGCGCTCCATGGCCCGCCACTGGCGCGACCGCAGCGCCGCCGAGAAGCAGGAGTTCGTCTCCCTCTTCGAGACGCTCCTGGAAAACTCCTACGCCGGCAAGATCGAATCCTACAACCAGGAAAAGATCGTCTACCTCAATGAGCGGATCGAAGGTGAGTATGCCGAGGTGAAGTCCAAGGTGGTCACCGCCAAGCGCGACGAGTATTCCCTAGGCTATCGCCTCATGAAAAAGGGAGGGAAATGGCTGGCCTACGACGTGGTGATCGAGGGGGTAAGCCTCGTCTCAAACTACCGGGGACAGTTCAACAGGCTTATCGTGAATGAAGGGTACCCCGCACTCCTGAAAAAGCTCCGGTCCAAAAGAGAGGAAATCAAAGCCCCTTAGCGGCGTGCTGAACCGGGGATTGCGCAGCAGCGTCACAAAAGTCTCTTCGGACAATGACCGGTAGAAGAATGCTCCCTGCATCTCCTGGTAGCCGAGCTTCCGCAGCAGATCCCTTTGTTCACGGGTCTCGACCCCCTCTGCCACCACGTTGAGGTTGAGTTTGTCCGCCATGGCAATGATTGCTTCCACAATCGACCGGTCGTCCGGGTTGTCACATATGTCCCGGACAAACGAACCGTCGATCTTGATGTGATCGATGGGATAGTTTTTGAGATAACCCAGGGAAGAATACCCCGTCCCGAAGTCATCGACCACAATTCTCAAGTTCAGTTCCCGGAGACTGTGCAGTGCGCGGGCAGTGGCTTCGGCGTCTTTCATGAGGCTGGTTTCGGTCAGTTCCAGCTGGAGGCTTGCGCCATCGGCGCCCGTTTCCTCCAGGATGTCGCGGACCATGGTGGCAAAGTTGCGTTGCTCGAATTGCCGCCCCGAAACATTGACCGACAGCTTTACGGGGGGAAGGCCTGCTTTCCGCCATTCAGTAATCTTCTCGCACGTTTTGCGCATCACCCACTCGCCGAGGGGGAGTATCAGCCCCGAGTTTTCAGCAACGGGGATAAAGGTCCCCGGCATGACCCGCCCCTTGACGGGATGCTGCCACCGCACCAGGACTTCGGCGCCGACCAGGCAGTCGCCGCTCGCCCTGATGATTGGCTGGAACTCCAGGAAGAACTCTTCCCGCTCCAATGCCCGCCGCAGACTCATTTCCAGCTCCATCCGCTCATGGGCCTTGCAGTTCATTTCCTGGGAATGGAAATGGTAACCGTTGCGCCCGGCATCCTTGGCCGCGTACATGGCCATGTCGGCGCACCGCAGAAGCGTTTCCGCATCCCTGCCGTCATCGGGGAAGATGGCGATGCCGATGCTCGAAGTCGTATAGACAATGTGCCCGCCTATTTCGCAAGGGGGTGAAATCGTTTCGAGAAGGTGCTCGGCCAGGTGTGCGGCATTGCGCTCTTCACCGGTGTAGGATATGAGGACCGTGAACTCGTCCCCCCCTAGGCGGGCAAGGGTGTCGCTGCGCCGGACGCTTTCTCCCAGCCGCTGCGCAATCTTCGTCAGGAGCACGTCTCCCTGGGCGTGCCCCAGATTGTCGTTGATGACTTTGAAGCCGTCGAGGTCGATAAAGAGAACCGCGACCTTGCTGTTGTCGCGCATGGCACCGGCCAGGGCCTGGTTCAACCGGTCGGAGAACAGTGCCCGGTTCGGCAGTCCGGTCAGGGTGTCGAAGTAGGCAAGCCTCTGGATCTGCTCCTCCGACTTTTTCCTCTCCGTCACATCCTCGAACAGGGTCGCAAAGTATCCCGTGTCGGGATAAAAGACCGATACGTCAAAGACGAGGTTTCCCCCCGGCATTGGCACTTCGAACATCAACGATTCTCCGGTATCGGCGCCACGCACTATCTCGTCAAAGTGGCCCATCAAAGCGCCGTTGAAAAACGCTCTCCCGTCCATGCCGACAATTGCCGGCGTCCCCATCCCCAGCATCGATTCACACGAGGGGTTGACATCGACCACCTCGAACGACACGGGATTCCCGTCCCTGCCGCAGATGATCCTGTGCAGTGCCATCCCCTCCCTCATGGACTCGTAGAGGGAGCGATATTTCGCTTCGCTTTCCGCCAGTGAATGGTCCGACTGCTGAACAGCCCGCAGGGGAAGCGTGCGGAGCACCATGAAACAGAGCCCCCCGACCAGCATGGCAGCAACGGTCACAAGCGCGGTTTCCTGAACCAGCGGCGCTAGCGAGCGGATAATTTCAATCCGTGCCACCACATGGCCGGCATCGTAGATGAGCTGGCTCCGGGAAACCAGCGGCGGCCGCAGACTGTCCGCACTCTCCACGACAATCTTCCCCCGGCGATCCAGAATCCGCCGCGCCTCGGGAATTCCCGGCTGACATCGGCGCTCCATCATCTCCATGAGCCGTATTTCTTCGAAGCGCCACATCGTGGGATTTGCCGTTACCATCCTGTTGATGACCCGTGAATTGACCTCGGCCTGGATTTCAAGTTTCCCCGCCAACAATTTATATGAGACCAGAAAATAGCCTGCCGGTATCAGGACCGACACAACAATAGTGGCGGCACCCGCAAGCAGGGTGGTAATGCGGAACAGGCTCTTGTAACGGGTTTTCACAGTGTATTTCCGCCCTTTGCCGTGACGAGCACGCCTGCCTTTCCGGCAATGGCCCTTCCCTGGGGCGAATAGATGAAATTGATGAATCTCCGGAGAGCGGGAGAACTGTTTCTTGTGGTGACGAAGCGGATATCCTTTGCCAGGGGATACGTTCCGTTGGCCAAATTCTCGACTGACGGCATTATTCCATTGAGGGCAAGAACCCTGAAGGATGCCTTCTCCACCATGATCGCCGACAGTGCCGCCGCGCCTAGGGACCCTGGAATCCTTGCGACCATTTCATCGGATTCCGGGTCCGTGACCGCCACGATCATCCCGCGACGCACGTGAGCGTCCCGCACCGCCTTCCCCATCCCCGGCGACAGCCCCTCGAGGATTTTGGTGTCGATGTCGGCATCGGGTCGCAGGATCAGTCGCACAGGCTCACCGTTAGCCCATTTCAGGACCTTTCCGGAATAGATATCCTCCAGCTCTTTCGTGGTGACATTCTTTCGGAGCACATTTTTCCCCGCAACCACAGCCGAAGGCATTTTGCCGTACTCAATCGATATGCAGCCCTGCGACATCTCGTCCGGCTGCAGAACCTTGCTGCTGACGGCAATATCCAACACACCGGCAAGGAGGGCCTTTATGGCCCCGGAACTCCCCAAGGGCTTCTCCATTTCAACGCGGTCGCCGGGATGGACCTGGGAATATGCTTTAATCAAGGGCTTCATCACATAAAGCGCACTGCCCGAACCATTCACCCGGATGCTTTCGGCCCCGGCCGCGGCCGTGCGGAAATGACCCAGCAGCATCACCAGAACAATAACGGGTAAGGCGCATAACATCGAATACCTCATGAAACCTTCTCTCCTCCGTCTTTACACAGTTCTAGATGGTTTGTCTCCGGTGCTGGTACCGGTTTGCATAGTGACGAAATCGCACGGTTACCACTGCAGCCACAACACGGAGACAAAAACGGCACATTATTGCATACTAATTAGGTAATGCAAACAAAAAAACTGCGCTCGTTTAAACCTTTACAGGTCCCCCGCTCATAAACACCCCGCCTCGGCATCTTTGTTTCAAACATTTTCAGCTCTTGCATTAATGGGCTCAGTTGTATAGAGTTGCACTGTTGCATTTTCGCCACACTCAGGATGCCGCACCCATGGATACAAACAAGCACCACATACCAGACATGATTTCCCCGCCGGAGCAGGAACGGAAGAAGCGGCGGCGGGAGGCGATAATCATCGCCGTGTCGGTGCTGATGATTATTGTGCTGATGCGGGCGGAGATTCACCTCTCCAACATCAGCTCCGACGTGCCGATGGGAAGCAATATCCTCATCTTCGGCATCATCAACGTCATTCTCCTCCTCATCATCCTCCTCATCTACATGGTCTTCCGCAACGTGGCCAAGCTCCTCATGGAGCGACGAAACAAGGCCCTGGGGGCCAACCTCCGTACAAAACTCGTCATCGCCTTCATGGGGCTATCCCTTATTCCGACGATGCTTCTCTTCGTGGTTTCAGCCACCTACGTGAACCAGAGCATCCGCAACTGGTTCAATACCCGGATCGAGAACTCCCTTGCCGAGTCCCTGGAAGTTGCCCAGACCTACTATAAGAATTCGGCCGCCAACGCCCTCTACTACGGCCGCCAGATAAGCAACACCATCAGGGACGGACGGCTCCTGAACGAGGACAACCTTCCCCAGCTCCGGGAACTGGTCCACCAGAAACAGCAGGAATACAACCTGGGCATCGTGGAGGTGTACTCCTCCCAGAACGAAGAACTCGTTCGCGCATCGAACCCCGGCGTCCCCATCGGCGAATTCACGAACCCATCTTCCGAAGACATCAAAGCGGGTCTCAACGGCAAGGAACTCAGCCGGGTCAATACCGTGGGGAAAGCCGACCTGATCCGCGGCATCATGCCCATCTACTCCACCTACCGGGCCGACGAGGTGGTCGGGGTGGTGGTGGTGAACTACTTCGTCCCCTACTCCCTTGTGGAGAAGATGCGGGAGATCACCAGCTCCTATGAGGAATTCCGGCAACTGAAGATTCTCAAGAGCCCGATCCGGGCGGGGTACATCCTCACCCTCTTCCTCATCACCATGGTCATCGTCTTCCTGGCGGTCTGGTTCGGCATCTACCTGGCCAACACCCTCACGACCCCCATCAAGGAGCTGGCCGAGGCGACCCGCCAGGTGGCCGAAGGGAACCTTGACGTGCAGCTGGAGCAGGCAGGGAGCGACGAATTCGGGGTACTGGTGGCCGCCTTCAACAAGATGACCGGAGATCTCCGCAACCACCAGCAGGCCCTGCGCCAGACCAACGTGGAGCTTGTCCGCAGCAACCATGAGCTGGACGAGCGGCGCCGGTACATGGAAATTGTGCTGCGGAACGTAGCCGCCGGGGTCATCTCGGTGGACCGCCACGGCGTTATCACCACCATCAACAAGTCGGCGGAAGAGCATCTCCAGATCGCCCACCGCGACGTGGTGGGAAAGAACTTCCGGGACGTTCTCCAGCAGGACCAGATCGACACCATCAAGGGTATTCTGCGCGACATGGTCCTGGCAAAGCAGGACACCTTCAGCCGCCAGGTAACGCTCCCGCTCCGCGACACCAGGGCGACGCTTCTCTTCAACCTGACCATGCTGCGGGACGAAAACGGCGAATTCCTGGGAACGGTCGTGGTCTTCGACGACATGACCAAGCTCATAAAAGCCCAGCGCATGGCAGCCTGGCGCGAAGTGGCCCGGCGCATCGCCCACGAGATCAAAAACCCCCTGACCCCGATCCAGCTTTCGGCCCAGCGGCTGCGCAAGCGCTACCTCCCCCGCTTCGCCTCCGACGACACGGTCTTCGACGAATGCACCGCCATGATCGTAAAATCGGTGGATGAACTAAAAACCCTCGTGGACGAATTCTCCAGCTTCGCCCGGATGCCGGCCTCAAACCCCGCCCCCAACGACCTGAACGGCATAATCCGCGAAGCGCTCACCCTGTTCAGCCAGGGACACCGGAACATTGCGTTCGGTTTCCGCGGCGACGAAAAGCTGCCGGCCCTCCAGCTCGACCGGGACCAGATCAAGCGGGTCTTCATCAACCTGCTCGACAATGCCGTGGCGGCCGTGGGGGACGAAGGGCGCATCGACATCGAAAGCCGCTACGACTCTGAGCTGAAGATGGCCGTCATCACCGTGGCCGACACGGGGCACGGCATTTCACCGGAAGACAAGCCGCGCCTCTTCGAGCCCTACTACTCCACGAAAGCATCGGGGACCGGCCTGGGGCTCTCCATCGTCAGTACGATCATCGCCGACCATAACGGCTTCATCCGCGTGCGGGACAACGCTCCCTGCGGGACCAAATTCATCATCGAACTGCCGGCAACGGCGTAACAGGACAAACTCCATGAACGAAACCATCCTCGTCGTCGACGACGAACAGAACATCCGCACGGCCCTGGCCGGCATCCTGGAAGATGAGGGATACCGGCCCATCTTCGCCCAGGACGGGCTCGAAGCCCTGGACATGGCCAAGAAGGAGAATCCCGACCTGGTTCTCCTCGACATCTGGATGCCGAAACTCGACGGCCTGGAGACGCTGCAGGCGCTCAAGGAGTTTCACCCCCTGCTCACCGTGATTATGATGTCCGGCCACGGCACCATTGAAACGGCGGTCAAATCCACCAAGCTGGGGGCCTACGACTTCATCGAGAAGCCCCTCTCCCTGGAGAAAGTCCTGGTTACCGTCAAGAACGGGCTCGACGTAAGGCGCCTCAAGGCCGAGAACGACTCGCTCCGCACGGCAGCCTTCAAGGGGCACGAAATAGTGGGGAAAACCCCGGCCATAGTCCATCTCCGGGAGCAGATCAAGCGCGTGGCCGCCACTGACGCATCGGTCCTCATCACCGGAGAAAACGGCACCGGCAAGGAACTTGCGGCCAGGGCGATCCACCACTGGAGTCCCCGGCGGGAGAAGCCCTTTGTCGAAATCAACTGCGCCTCCATTCCCGAGGAGCTCATCGAAAGCGAACTCTTCGGCCACGAGAAAGGAGCCTTTGCCGGCGCAGTGGCCCAGAAAAAGGGTAAATTCGATCTGGCCGACGGCGGCACCATCTTCCTGGACGAAATCGGCGACATGTCCCTCAAAACCCAGGCAAAGGTGATCCGCATCCTCCAGGAGGGGAAATTCGAGCGGGTTGGCGGGACCAAAACCCTGGGGGCGGATGTGCGGATTGTCGCCGCCACCAACAGGGATCTCCCCGAAGAAATCCGGCGGGGAACCTTCCGCGAAGACCTTTTCTACCGTCTCAACGTGGTACCCTTCGCGGTGCCGCCGCTGCGCCAGCGCCGGGACGACATCCCGCTCCTGGCGGAGCACTTCCTTATCATATTTGCCCAGCGCGAAGGGCAGGAGCGCAAGAAGATGCTTCCGGAAACGGTGGAGATCCTCAAGGGATACGACTGGCCCGGGAACGTGCGGGAACTGCGCAACATCATCGAACGGCTCGTCATAATGACCCCTGGAAAAGTCATCACCCCGGAGCAGATTCCCGATTCCATCGCAGCAGCACCCCATGGCCGCGAGGGGCATGGAAGCCTTCAGGAACCCAACTCGCTTCGCGAGGCGCGGGAAGAATTCGAACGGGAATTCATCATCCAGAAGCTGGAGGAAAATGACTGGAACATCTCCCGGACCGCCGACGCCATCGAGCTGGAAAGGAGCAATCTCTACCGCAAGATGAAGAGCTACGGGATCGATGCGAAGAAATGATCATTGCTCTGTGCTTCTGAAGAATTTTTCCGGAACAGCCGCCGTAATCGCCGCGCCGCCCGGGGCCATGAACCGATTGACAGCACTGCCGATGCCGGTATATTGAATGGTGTCGCAAATTTACTCGCGAGGTGAAGCTTGACTCTTCTTGACACTATCCTCGAAGCCAACAGGAAATTCGTCCGTCCGGGCGCACTTTCCCCCCTTCCCAAGAACCCGAAGAAGCAGTTTGCCATCTTCACCTGCATGGATACCCGGCTCGTGGACTTCCTTGAGCCTGCCATGGGAATCAAGCGGGGTGACGCCAAGGTCATCAAGAATGCGGGCAACACCATTGTGGACCCCATGAGCGGCGGCGTTATCAGGAGCCTTGTGGCGGCAATTTTCATGCTCGGCGTGGAAGAAATCTTCGTAATCGGGCACCAGGACTGCGGCATGGCCAGCGTCGACGCCGAGGTCCTGAAGGAGCGGATGGTGGCACGGGGCGTGGACCCGGCGGTCATCGAGACCCAGGTGCCGGACCTGGCCCAGTGGATGGGAGCTTTCACCTGTCCCGAGGAAAACGTGGACAGGGTCGTCTCCGTTCTCCGCCAGAACCCCCTCATTCCCAAGGACGTACCGATCCATGGCCTCATCTTCTGCCCCACCGACGGCCACCTGGACGTGGTTGCTAACGGTTACCCGGCCAAAGAAACCACATGACCGGCAACCCTCTTTTCAGCGCCGCTGAACTTGAATCCGTACCGCTCTTCCGCTTCGTCCCCCTTGAATGCATGGAGGGAATCCTCTCCCACTGCAACGTAAAGGAGCTTTCGCAGGGCGAGCAGCTTGAAGGGGCAGGCCCCCTGGATCGCAGCATCGCCGTGCTCCTGGCGGGACGCCTCGCCCTCCATTACGATGTGCGCGAGACCGAAGACCCCCTGTTCCTGGAACCGGGCGACATCGTGGGGGAAACCTTTGCCGTTGGAGAACCCGGCGTGCCCTGCCTGCTGGTTTCAGCGGAACCCTGCCGCATACTGATTATGGAGGAAGATCTGATCTGGTCCCTGGCCCAGGCATCCCACTCCGCCGCCTGCAACCTCCTCGGCATTCTCCTGCGGCGCGGCAGCAACCGGTCCTTCGAGAGTTTCTCCGGAACGGCGCGGGAGTATGCGCTCCACGACCAGAGCATCGTGGACCCCCTTACCGGCTTCCACACCCGCCGCTGGCTGGAAGGGATACTTGAACGCCAGGTGAATCGCGCCGAAGCCAGCGGGAAACCGCTCTCGCTCATAATGGCCGACATCGACAACTTTCGCGATTTCAACGAAAAACATGGCCGCACCGGAGGCGACCGGGCGCTCCGCGCCGTTGCCGAAGCCCTGCGCAACTATCTCCGCCCCGCCGAAACGGTGGCCCGCTACGGAGGAGATTCCTTCGCTATCCTCCTTCCCGACACCACCTGCGCCACAGCCGGAATGATCGCCGAACGTCTCCGCCAAAGGGTGGCCAATACGGTCATCGACATTCATGACGGCCGCATGCTCCCGCCTCTGACCATATCCGGAGGCATTGCCGGCACTGCTGCCGGAGACCGCGGCCACCACCTGGTCGAAGCAGCAATCGCGGCCCTCGACGCTGCCAAGGCTTCGGGGGGAAACACCATCTCCGGCTGATCCGGCTCCCCTGAAAAAATATGTGTATACACCTTATCCAAACACGCACAATTCGTGCTAGTATGGGTCCGTCGTGCACCTGGCAGATGTACTGAATCAGCGCTGAAATCAAGAGGAACCATGAATTTCTCACGCATTGCCGAGATTGAACGCTTTGCCCAGTCCCTCATCAAAGGGGCGGCCATGGGCCTGTACCTCACGCCAAAACCGGGACTCGTGGATCTCGCCGACTGCGGCTCCCATCCGGACCTGAGCATGGCGAAGATGGAACGCTCCCTCCACATCCTGGCCGATTACCTGGAAGAAATGATCCGCTCACTGGCAGACAACGAGCATTTCATCTGCCGGGCGCTCATTGGCCGGAAGGCAGAGGAAGTCATGTTCAAGGTTCTCGGGACCAATTCCCATAAGGGATACATCTTCCTGAGCGGCCTTCTTATCAATGCACGCTGGCACGCCGGCTCCCATGACGAATCTGCCATGGAAAAGGCGGTGGTGGCCGCCGCCGCACAGTACTTCGCTGCCCAGGGCGAAGCCGACGCCACCAACGGCCGTTCGGCACGCCTCCGTTACGGTACCGGCGGCATAGTGCGCGAGGCCCAAAGAGGTCTCCCGTCGCTCTTCACCTGCGGCGTACCGGCCTACCTGGATGCCATCGAGCGGACCGGCAGCTTCTCCATTGCCTGTTTCCACACCCTTTCACGCCTCATGCAGACCGTTGAGGACACCACGACCCTGCACCGCGGCGGAGCCATGGGCCTCGCCAGAATCCGCCGCGACGGCCTGCGCCTTGAACAGGTCATAGCCGAGAACGGGGACCACATTTCCTTCCTCGAAGACCTGAACTGCGAGTACTCGCGACTCAACCTCACCATGGGCGGGGTGGCGGACATGCTATCCCTGACCCTGGGCTACCTGACCGCCTGTGGATTACTGACCGGGGAAAGGGACCGCTCGCGCCACCACGGACTCCGCTCCATCGGGCGCTGCGCCGCCAGCCGCTAGCAAGCGGGAAAAGACCTCTTCATTCCCAATGCTTTTCAAACTTTTCCTCATATTCAGCATCATCCCTGTTATCGAGATCTACCTCCTCATCAAAGTCGGCAGGCTCGCCGGCGCCTTGCCGACCGTGGCCCTGCTTCTCCTCATCAGCTTCGCCGGGGCATGGCTTATGAGGTCCCAGGGGTTCGCCATCATGGGCCGCATCCAGCGGGAACTGGCCTGTGGCCGGATTCCGGCCGCAAGCATGCTTGACGGTGCCGTGATTCTCATGGGCGGACTCCTTCTCCTCACCCCCGGCTTCTTCACCGACTTCCTCGGTCTCTTCTTCCTCTTCCCCCTCACCCGCACCATGATCAAGCAGTACCTGGGCCTCTGGCTCCAGAAAAAACTCGCCGGCGGCCAGATCATAATCCATCACCGCTGACCCCCCTGCCGACAACTGCTGGGACAGCCCCGCCCGATTGCATCCCCCCCGGAATGCGGTACCCTTGATGTTGCTGAAAGTAACCATCAAGGAGGATATCCCATGAAAGTGCTTATTCCGTTCTATTCCATGTACGGCCACATCTACCGCATGGCCGAAGCCGTGGCTGAAGGGGTCCGAGAGGTCCCCGGCGCCGAGGCGGTGCTCCGCCGGGTTCCCGAGACACTGCCGGCCGATGTGCTGGAGAAGATGGGAGCCGTCGAGCCCCAGAAGGCCTTCGCCCACATTCCCGTCTGCACCGTCAACGAACTGGCTGAAGCCGACGCCATCATCTTCGGCACCCCCACCCGCTTCGGCAACATGTGCGGCCAGATGCGCCAGTTTCTGGACGCCACCGGCGGCCTCTGGATGAAGGGAAGCCTCGTGGGGAAAGCGGGAGGCGTATTCACCAGCTCCGCCACCCAGCACGGGGGGCAGGAATCCACGATCCTCACCTTCCACACCTTCCTCCTTCACCAGGGAATGGTTATTGTGGGTCTCCCATACGCCTTCGCCGGCCAGATGCGCATGGATGAGCTCACCGGCGGCTCTCCCTACGGCGCCTCCACCATCGCCGGCGGCCAGGGAGAGCGGCTCCCCAGCGAGAACGATCTGGCCGGCGCCAGGTACCAGGGAAAATACGTGGCGGAAATTGCGGCAAAACTGTGTCGGTAAACGTTCCATGACTTCGTAGGGGCGAACCTCGTGTTCGCCCTGACCTAGGCGATGACGAGGTTCAGGGCGATCACAAGGATCGCCCCTACAGGACACCTGACCACTCCCGGAGGAGGTCTCCCATGACCTACATCCGCTGGTTCTCTGATATCTCCATTGGCGACGTCCCCCTCGTTGGTGGAAAGAACGCCTCCCTGGGGGAAATGTACCGGGAGCTCCGTCCCCTGGGGGTGAAAATCCCCAACGGCTTCGCCGTGACGGCGGAGGCCTACTGGCACCTGCTCCGCTCTGCCGGAGTATTGGATGATATGAAGCGGACCCTGGCGAAACTCCACAAGGAAGACGTGGACGACCTGGCCTTCCGGGGGCACCGGCTCCGGGAGCTGGTCTACGGCGCGCCGCTTCCCGCGGAGCTGGCGGCGGAGATCGTGGAGGCCTACCGGGGACTCTGCGCCGAGCACGGGGAGAACTGCGACGTAGCGGTCCGCAGTTCCGCCACCGCCGAGGACCTCCCCACCGCCTCCTTCGCCGGGCAGCAGGAGACCTACCTGAACATCCGGGGCGAGGCCCAGCTTCTGGACGCCTGCCGCCGCTGCTTCGCGTCGCTTTTCACCGACCGGGCCATCTCCTACCGCATCGACCAGGGTTTCGACCACTTCAAGGTGGGGCTCTCCATCGGCATCATGAAGATGGTCCGGTCGGACCGGGCCTCCAGCGGCGTCATCTTCACCCTCGACACCGAAACCGGCTTCCGGGACACGGTCCTGGTCACCGGGGCCTGGGGGCTGGGGGAGAACGTGGTGCAGGGGGCCGTGAATCCGGACGAGTTCACGGTTTTCAAGCCGACGCTCCGCCAGGGGTTCCGCCCCATCGTCCGGCGCAAGCTCGGCGAAAAGAAGATCAAGATGATTTACGGCACCGGCACCTCCAAGCACCTGACCCGGAACTTGGAGGTGCCCAAGGAGGAGCGGCGCCGCTTCTGCCTCACCGACGACGAGGTGCTGGAGCTGGCCCGCCAGGCCCTCCTCATCGAGGAGCACTACGCGAAGCGGGCCGGCCATGACGTTCCCATGGACATCGAATGGGCCAAGGACGGCGTCTCGGGCGAGCTCTTCATGGTCCAGGCCCGCCCAGAAACGGTGGAGTCCCGTAAGCGGCTCGATTTCCTGGAAACCTACGTTCTTGAGCGCAAGGGGGAGGTGCTGGTCACCGGCACCAGCGTCGGTGGAAAGATCGCCGCCGGGCCGGCGCGGATCATCACCGACGTCCACAAGCTGAGCGAATTCAGCCCCGGAGAGGTGCTGGTGGCCGATACCACCACCCCCGACTGGGAGCCGGTCATGAAGACCGCCGCCGCCATCGTCACCAACAAGGGGGGGCGCACCTGCCATGCCGCCATCGTCAGCCGTGAACTGGGTATCCCCTCGGTGGTGGGAACCGGTGACGGCACCGGGCGGATCGCCACCGGCAAAGAGATAACCGTATCCTGCGCCGAGGGAGACGTGGGGCGCATCTACGACGGCGTCCTTCCCTTCCGGGTGGAACAGGTGGACCTTACGGGTATGGAGCGGCCCCGGACAAAGATCATGATGAACCTTGGGAACCCGGAGGAAGCCTTCTCCCTCTGCCGGATTCCCAACAACGGCGTGGGACTCGCCCGGATGGAGTTCATCATCACCAATCACATAAAGGTCCACCCCATGGCCCTGGTACACCCGGAGCGGGTGGAAGACGAGGCGTCCCGGCGCGAGATCGGCCGCCTCACCGCCGGCTATCCCGACCCGCCCGCCTACTTCGTGGAGAAGCTGGCCGAGGGTATCGGCACCATCGCCGCCGCCTTCCATCCCAAGCCGGTCATTGTCCGGATGAGCGATTTCAAGTCCAACGAATACGCCTCGCTCCTGGGAGGACGCGCCTTCGAGCCCCGGGAGGAAAACCCCATGATCGGCTTCCGGGGGGCGTCGCGCTACTACGACGAGCGCTACCGGGCGGGGTTCGCCCTTGAGTGTCGCGCCCTGAAACGGGTAAGGGACGAGATGGGGCTCGTGAACGTCATCCCCATGATCCCCTTCTGCCGCCGGATCGTGGAAGCGGAAAAAGTTCTGGGGGAAATGGCGCAAAACGGCCTCGTGCGCGGAGAAAACGGCCTGGAAGTTTACGTCATGTGCGAGATACCGAACAACGTCATCATGATCGATGAATTCTCCCAGCTCTTCGACGGTTTTTCCATCGGCTCCAACGACCTGACCCAGCTGACGCTCGGCATCGACCGGGACTCGACCCTCGTGGCCCACGTCTTTGACGAGCGGGATCCCGGCGTCATGCGCCTCATCGCCGACGTGGTTGAGGGGGCGCGGCGGAACCACCGCCTCAGCGGTATCTGCGGCCAGGCCCCCAGCGACTATCCGGAGTTCGCTGCCTTCCTGGTCCGGGAGGGAATCGACTCCATATCGCTGAACCCGGATTCAATCATGAAAATCACTCTGCGCGTACTGGAGATGGAAAAGGAGATGAACAAACCATGAACCGAGACTGGACCCTGATCGAAACCCTCCTCCCCCAGGACACCAACGCGGCCGGAAGCATCTTCGGCGGCGTGCTCATGAGCCTCATGGATAAAGCGTCAGCAATTACAGCGTGGCGCTATGCCCGCTGCGACGTGGTTACCGCCGGCGCTGAAGAAATAGCCTTCATCCGGCCCGTGCAAGTTGGCGAGGTGGTAAAGGTTGAGGCCCGGGTGGTCTGCACCGGCCGCACCTCCATCGACATGGCGGTAACGGTGGAAGCGGAGGATGTCTTCACGGGGGAGAGTTGCGAGGCGGCCCGGGGATACTTCACCATGGTGGCATTGGATAAAGAGGGTAATCCGGCCGAGGTTCCCCATTGGACTCCCCGCACCGACGAGGAACGGCGGCAGTGCGAGTCCGCCCATAAGCGCCGTGCCCAGCGTCGCGAGAGAACGTAAAGGGACGGTTCCATGGGGCGAAAGGATGCAATCCCAGGGTGCATATCACCGGAAGAGCTGGTCCATAATATCCGGCGACTGTACTGCTCACCCATGTTTCTTATCGCGGCAGTGGCCATTTCCGTATTCGCTTCGGAAGTGGTCGTCATGGTCGCGGTCCAGCATCTCGACCTGCGGGCCCACCCCCACCACCACATTCTAGTCGCGCTGCTGCTGCTGGCGCTCCTGTTTCCAGCTCTCATCCTCCTCGTATTCCGGCCGCTCACCTTGCAACTTGCCCGGCGCCGGCGGGCCGAAGAGGAACTGGCCGCCGAGCGGAACAAGCTGAAGCAGATTCTTGACGCCATACCGGCCGGCGTCTGCATCATCAACCAGAACCACGGCTTTGAGTATGTGAACTCGACCCTGACGAAAGAGTTCGGTCCCGTGCGTGGCCGTTTCTGTTACGAATACTTCCATGGCCAACCCGGCGTATGTCCCGACTGCAAACTGGAAGATATCCTCGAGGGTCTGAGCACCTCCCGCGAGTGGCTATCGGTTGACACAGGCAAAACGTTCGAATTACTGGACACTCCGCTGCGGAATTCCGACGGCTCCACCGTACGGCTCGTCCTTGTGCGTGATATCACTGCCCGCAAGCAGGCGGCGGATGAGCTGCGGGCCTCCCGCAAGAGGCTCCGCTCTCTGTCGGACCACCTCCAAAAGGCCAGGGAAGAGGAGCGGACGGCCATCAGCCGGGAGATACACGACGAACTGGGGCAGGTGCTGGCGACGGTGCAATTGGGGGTATCATCCCTGGCGGACGAATACCGGGACCACCGCCGCCTGGTTGAGAAAACCGCAGGGATGGCGGAGCTCCTCCGCAATGCAATCAAAACAGTTCAAAAGATATCGTCCCAGCTCAGGCCTTCCATTCTCGATGAACTGGGGCTTGCGGACGCCATCGAATGGCAGGCTTCGGAATTCGCTAAACTCACCAGCATCAGATGCGACTCCAACATCCTGCTGTCGGAAACGAATATCGATAAGGACCTGGCAACGGCAGTCTTTCGCATCTGCCAGGAAGCCTTGACCAACGTCATGCGCCACTCGGGGGCCACCAGCGTCATGGTCTCCCTTGAGGAACGGAACGGCCGGCTTGTGCTCATGGTGGCTGACAATGGCCGGGGAATCACCGCCGCAAAGGTCCGCGACAACGGCTCGCTGGGCATAACCGGCATGAGGGAGCGGGCCTATGCCCTGGGAGGGCGGGTAAGAATCTGCCGCTTCCAGCAATGGGGCACTGTCGTCATCGCCCATATTCCGGTCGCCCAGCCAGGAGGATGAACATGCGTATGCTGGAAATCATCATTGCCGACGATCACGGAATTTTTCGCGAGGGCTTGAAGCAGGTCATTGCCCAGACCGCGAACATGAGCGTAGTGGATGAAGCAGCCGACGGCAATGAGCTTCTCGCAAAATTGCGGGTCAATAACTATGGCCTGGTCATCCTGGACATTTCCATGCCAGGGCGCAGCGGCCTCGATATACTGGCCGAGATCAAGAACATCCGGCCCAAGCTGCCGGTATTAATCCTGAGCATGCATCCGGAAGAGCAGTACGCATTGCGCGCCTTGAAGTCCGGCGCCTCGGGCTACCTGACAAAAGGGAGTTCATCGCTGGAACTGATTGATGCTTTGCAGAAAATCGCCCTGGGAAAGAAGTATGTCAGCGAATCCATGACAGACCTGCTGGCAAGAAGGCTCGGCACCGACATCGACAACCAGCCCCATGAGCGCCTGTCGGATCGTGAATTCCAGGTTTTGAAGATGATCGCCGCAGGAGCCGCTCCCCGCAAAATTGCCGAAGCGCTGGGAGTCGGCATAAAAACGGTCAATACCTACCGAGTCCGCATCCTGCAGAAAATGGATATGACGTGCAACGCCGACCTGACCCGCTACGCAGTGAAGCACAATCTGATTCAGTAGTCTTGCAAGAGTCTCCGTAGTGCTCCAATAATTAATTTTCTACCACATTTCAATCAAACGCCATCCCACCCCTGCACACCGCAAAGCCATCCAACTGAAATCATTAAATTTTATCTTGTAAGCAAATTACCGACACGAGACAGATAAATCACGCACACAACAAACGGGATTGTGCGGACAAGCATCAGCAACTCAGCCCGTTATACATGAGAAGCAACAACTGTTGTGTATCGTGCAGTTAACATACCCGCAATCCGGGACAAAGCCAAAACCTGCGCGAGCAGGTGACGGAAAGCCACGGGTCTTCCCAGGAAGACAGCCGGGCCGCCAAAGGATTTCTCCTTGGTGCCCGGCTTTTTCTTTTTCTGGGGCCAAAGCAAAGACCCGGCAAGAAACAACTCCACGGTAAAGGAGGAGAAAAGCCCTTCACTATCAGCAGAAGCAACGTATTCAAGGACGAAAGGAGGCAAAACATGAAGAAACTCATTGTATTTTCGTTTATCTGCCTGCCAATGGCAATCGGCGTTCTCTCATGGGAAGGCGGACTAGCCCTGGCCCAGCCGGCTCCGACCGTCGAGAAGAATACCGACCTCAGAAAGGACGCCATGCAAGAGCGCGCCGAACGGGTTCAGCAGCGGCGCAAGGCTCGCATCTCCCATGCCGACCGGCAAGCGGCCGCCGACCGGGCCAAGGCCAAGGCTACAGGTGCAAAGACGGCTCCACAGAAGCCAGGAAAGGGGGTTGCGCCATGACTGCGAGAAAATCCCTCCGGCAGGCACTCCAGGCCCTGGCGATAACGGCTCTGGCAGCTACGACGGCAATGGCCATGCCAGGCGCGGCTCCCCACTACTTCAGCCACCCGAACTACGCCAACAGCCCCCTCCCCACGGTCACCCAATCATGCTCAGTGACCACGACGACAGCCTGCACCACCGACACGGACTGCCCCGCCGGGGAGACCTGCACAACCATCATCAGCGGCGGCATCAAGAAATTCGTGGACGGGCTGGCGGGCCTTGGGGAAGGTAATGCCAACAACCTCGGCCAGTACATACCGGTGGCCGTCCCAGATACCACCACGTATCCCGGCACCGACTACTATGAAATCGATCTGGTGGAATACACCGAGAAGATGCACACAGACCTCCCCCCAACCAAGCTGCGCGGCTACCGGCAGGCCAACCTGGCGGGCGGCCCGGCCCCGGCCCATTACCTGGGACCGGCAATCGTGGCCCAAAAGGATCGGCCCGTGAGGATACTGTTCCGCAACCTATTGCCAACCGGCGCGGGGGGCAACCTCTTCATCCCCACCGACACGACTGTTATGGGATCAGGGATGACGGCCGACGGCCACATGGACCCGTCGATGATGATGGACCCGCAGAACCCCATGTGCAGCGACCCCACTAAGGCGGAGCACGTCGCCATGGGCATGTGCTACGCGGAAAACCGGGGCACGCTCCACCTGCACGGCGGCATCAGCCCGTGGATCAGCGACGGCACCCCCCACCAGTGGATCACCCCCGCCGACGAAACCACTCCCTATCCGAAGGGAGTCAGCGTGCGAAGCGTCCCCGACATGCCCGATCCGGGCCCCGGGACCATGACGTTCTTCTACACCAATCAGCAGAGCGCACGGCTCATGTTCTACCATGACCACGCCTGGGGGATCACCCGCCTGAACGTCTATGCCGGCGAGGCCGCCCCCTACCTCATCACCGACGCCACCGAGCAGGCCCTGGTTGACGGCGGGCTCATACCCGGCGCTGCCGACACGATACCGCTGGTAGTGCAGGACAAGACATACGTCCCCTCCATGGAGCAGCTCATGATGCAGGATGAGACTTGGGACTCGACCCGATGGGGCGGACTGGGAAACCTCTGGCTCCCCCACGTCTATTCACCGGCACAGAACCCCGGCGACAGCTCGGGGGTCAACCAGTACGGCCGGTGGGCCTATGGCCCATGGTTCTGGCCCCCAACCAACGACGTCATGTACGGACCCATCGCAAACGACTATTACGACCCTGCCTGCGATCCGAACACGCAGTGGTGCGAACCGCCCCTCATGCCCGGCGTCCCCTACCTCTCCATGGGCATGGAGTCTTTCCACGATACGCCGGTGGTCAACGGCACTGTCTACCCGACACTCACCGTTGATCCGAAGGCCTACCGATTCCGGGTCCTGAATGCGGCCAACGACCGCTTCTTCAACCTCTCCATCTACAAGGCGGTTGATGCGGCCGGAAATATCTGCGACGGCACAATTCCCGCCACCCCCGAAAGCACTGGCGTGGCCTGCACCGAAGTCGCCCTTAACCCAGCCGAAGTGGCGGCAGCCCTGGACGACCCGGCAGTCGTCTTCCCGACTCCGCTGGCAGGCACTGAAGGGCCGAACTGGTACCAGATCGGAACCGAAGGGGGGTTCCTCCCGGCGCCGGTGGTCATACCGCCGCAGGTAACCACATGGGTTTCCGACCCGACGGTATTCAACGCGGGCAATGTTGACAAACACTCGCTGCTCATCGCCCCAGCTGAACGGGCGGACGTAATCGTCGACTTTTCAGCGTACGCCGGCCAGACCCTCATCCTTTACAACGACGCCCCTGCCGCGTTCCCGGCCCGCGACCCGCGCTACGACTACTACACCGGCAATGCCGACCTGTGGGATACGGGGGGAGCCCATTCCACGCTCCCCGGCTACGGCCCCAACACGAGAACCGTTATGCAGATCAAGGTGAATCCAGGCGCCGGCACCCCCTTCAACCTGACCGCACTCCAGACGGCGTTCAAGGCCGAGAGCCTCGGCGGACAAGGCGTTTTCAAAAATGGCCAGAACCCGATCATCGTCGGGCAGGGAGCCTACAATACCGCCTACGGCACCCTGTTCCAGGACAATGGCCCCAACTCTGGGCTGGTACAGATCTTCGACACCTCCTTCAGCTTCAAAACTCTGGCGGGAGGCGCCGACGGGCCGTCACTCACCTTCCCGCTCCAGCCGAAAATGATCCAGGACGAGATGGGTGAAGCTTTTGAGAAGGAGTACGGGCGCATGAGCGGATTCCTGGGAGTGGAAACGGCAAACGCCCAGGCCGGCCTGCAGAACATGATCCTCCACCCGTACACCTTCCCTCCGACCGAGATCCTCGACGGCGTCGAGCTGCCGCCGGGAACGCAGCTCCAACCTCTCGCCACAACCGACGACGGCACGCAGATCTGGAAAATCACCCACAACGGCGTGGATACCCATCCCATTCACTTCCACCTGTACGATGTGCAGCTCATCAACCGGGTCGGCTGGGACGGCATCATCCGCAAACCGGACCTCAACGAACTCGGCTGGAAGGATACTATCCGGGTCAGCCCCCTGGAGGACACCATAGTGGCTCTCAGGCCGGTGGTACCTCAACTCCCCGACACCTGGGGCGGCCTCCCGAACAGCATCCGGCTGCTGGACCCCTCCATGCACGAGGGTGAGTACATCGCCAACTCGACCCAGCAGGAAGCCCTCGGCCTGCCGATCATGGCCTTCAACCCCGACGGAGAGCCAATTGACGTCGTCAACCACTACGTCAACTTCGGCTGGGAGTACGTGTACCACTGCCACATCCTCAGCCACGAAGAGATGGACATGATGCACGCGCAGGTGGTCGGCGTCGCCCCCGCAGCACCCACCGGACTTGTTGCAACGCGGGTTGGCAACGGCAACCAGCGCCGTTACGAACTGGCCTGGACCGACAACTCAAAGAACGAAACCGCCTTCGTCATAGAGCGGAGAGTTGCCGGTTCCACTGGCCCGTGGTCAACCATCGCAACGATCCAGTCATCGCAGCTCGGCGTCGTCCCCTACCTCGAAACCGGCGTAGGGCCCGGAACCGGCCCCAGGACATATAACGATCCCATAGGGGCAACCAACACGCTGTACGAATACCAGGTGTACGCCATAAACGTTGTCGGCGACGTCTGGAATTATTCCAATCCGGCATTCAACAACATCCTTTTCGGAGGCTTCCCTACCCTGACGCTGGACTCCAGGGGCGGGGCCACGAGCACGGTCAAGGCGCCGAGCAATCTGACCGGTGCTGCAGCCGCCAAAAACGCAAAAACGGCCATTGTCACCCTGAACTGGACCGACAACGCCTCCAATGAAACGGGTTTCCTGATCCAGCGGGCAGACAACGCCACATTCTCCGCCGGAGTGGTCAACGCCACCGTAACGGCCAATGTCACCACCTTCAATCAGACCACGTCACGGGCCAAGACCTTCTACTACAGGGTTCTTGCCTTCAATGCCACGACCCAGTCGGGGTGGTCGGACAGCATCATGGTGACCACACCTTAAACTCTGTCTGCTTTGGTTGCCACAGATGGGGGAGGGAGCAATCCCTCCCCCACCTTTCTGAAAACGTACGATAAAACCACTTCTTTCGGCAGACCATTTCTTCGGCTGTTGAATCAATTCTCCGGTGACCTACAGGGGAAAAATCCCCCTTGAAAACAAAAACGGACTGAAAGGAGAGTGACGATGACTATGGCAAATATTCCGATGCTGGCGGGTATCCTCCTTCTGGCGGCGGCCACGACCTCGTCGGCGGCCGATCTCTCACCAAAGGAAACACTCGGCAAGCAACTCTTCTTCGACATGAGCCTGTCGGCTAACGGCACCCAGTCATGCGCCAGCTGCCACGCCCCTGAAACGGGTTTCACAGGGCCTGACTCGGCCGTGAATGCCAGCATGGCCATCTACGAAGGCGCCATTCCCAATCATTTCGGGAACCGTAAGCCCCCTACCGCGACATATGCCGGTGACAGCCCGCTGCTCAGTTATGATGAAGCTACGGGAAACTGGTCCGGCGGCATGTTCTGGGATGGGCGGGCCACGGGCGCCGTCCTCGGCGACCCGCTGGCCGAACAGGCCCAAGGCCCCTTCCTGAACCCCCTGGAGCAGGCCATCCCCAATGCCCAGGTCCTCTGCATCAAGGTAAAGAGATCGGCCTACGCCCCCCTCTTCGAAGAAGTGTGGGGAGCCGGCACCCTCAACTGTGTCAGCGATGTGAAAGGTGTGTACGAAAAAATCGGCCGTTCTGTGGCGGCCTACGAACGGAGCGCGGAGGTCAATCCGTTCACTTCGAAATTCGACATGTTTTGGGATAATGCTGTTGCCGCCGGCAAGGATGTCTCAAAAATCAAATGCGGTACCGGCGGCATGGGTGGCGGCGGCGCAGGTGGCGCCATGGGATGCCCCGGCGGTGGAACGGACCCCAATCGCTGGACGGCTTTCCGCGGCCTGGGGCTGGATGATAACGAACTCCAGGGACTGGCAGCATTCAACGATCCGAACCGTGCGGACTGCGCCTCCTGCCACACCCTTACGCCCGGCCCCAACGGCTATCCGCTCTTCACCAACTTCAGCTACAGCAATATCGGCACCCCGAAAAACCCCCAAAACCCCTTCTACACCATGCCTCTCAAGTGGAACCCCGATGGCGTGGACTGGGTTGACTACGGCCTGGGAGGCTATCTGAAGAGCGCCGGATATGAGGCAGCGGTCTATGGACCGGAGATGGGCAAGCATAAGGTGCCGACCCTGCGCAACGTGGACCAGCGTCCCGCACCGGATTTCGTGAAGTCTTACGGCCATAACGGTTGCTTCAAATCCATTGATGACATCGTTTTCTTCTACCACTGGCGTGCTGCCATGGATAACGGCATGGGTGGCGGCGCAGGCAGCGGCATGACCACACTGTTCCCTCCGCCGGAAGTGGATGCAAACCGCGCACCGCTGAACATGTTCCCGCGTCCGCAGGTGGACAGCATCGTCCTCTTTATGAAGACTCTCACCGACGGATATTTTGCACGGTAAGGATCGACGCCATAACAAAGAGGTGACTCTGGCAGCAATATTTTCGTTCCACCCACAACAAAAGGCCGAAAACCAAAGTACGAAATGATTTCGGCAGGTTTCCGGCCTTTTAGTCCCCTAAAGCAAAAAAATTAAAGTTGCATTCCAATATTCCGATATGATAAATACGACATCAATTACAATGACGTAACAACTTAATATCAGAGATAGACGACAATACTAAACCATCCGCGAGGGTGGGACGGAAAGCCCATCGGGTCTCACCGAGACAGCCGGGTCGCCGAACTATCGTTTCCCCGAACGATACTAAGGCCCCGGCTTTTTTGCATCTTGTTTAGACCAAAAACGAAAGGAGGTGAAACCCGACCCTCACCCATACGACAAAGGCAGGAAGCAGCGGGATTGACAACGACCCACCCACACCGTGCAGTCAGATACCCCCCAAACGTTCCCTTCAACAACGAACCTCAAGCACCGTGGCGGCGACCGAGCCGTATGAGAAGAGGCCAACCGTATGCAGAAAAAACGTTTTACCTACCGGTATCTTTACCTTTGTATGGCAGCGCTGGCGATCCTGGTGGTTCCGGCTTTGGCCTGCGCGGCAAATCTGGTCATTAAAATGACGACCGACAAGACATCATACCTTCAGGGCAATACGGTGCTGGTCACCGCCCTTGTAACATCGGCCGACGGCAAGCCGGTGACGACGGCCAAAAAACGCGAAGTGAAAATCATCAACCCCCAGGGTGTAACGGTCGCAAAAAGAACCATGACCAGTACCGGCAACGGCTCCTATTCCTACAAGCACACTCTTGCCTCCAGTGCGCCAACCGGCACCTGGCGGGCTCTGACGGCCTTTGAAGCAACAAGCGGCAGCGGCGAGAGCTCGGTTTCGTTCAGTGTTGTCAAGGACACCCCGCCCCCCACCGGCACCCCCCACGCGAACCTCACCTGGAATGGCGCCGGTACCTGTATTGCTTGCCACAGCGCCCAGGCAACCCAAGTCCACGCCTCGGTCCACTACCAGTGGAAGGGAGCTACGCCGGCAATTACAAACCACAATTCCGGCGGCGGCAAAAACGCAGGGGCCATGAATGCTTACTGCATCAACATCACCGGCAACTGGAACAGCTGCAGCAACTGTCACGTGGGACGCGGCGCACAGCCCACCGCCACCGCCGACCAGGCCCAACTGGAGAACATCGACTGTCTCGTCTGTCACCAGGAGAAGTACAAGCGGGTGAAAGTAAACGGCGCCATGGTCCCCGATACGGCCAAAATGACCATCACCATGGACCAGGCGGTGCAGACAGTCCACAAACCGACCCGCGCCAGCTGTCTCCAGTGCCACGCCACGGCCGGCGGCGGCGACGGCGTGAAGCGGGGCGACCTGGCCCTGGCCCACGGCAGCACCACCGACCGCGCCTATGACGTCCACATGGCTACTACCGGCGCCAACCTCACCTGCCAGGGATGCCACGCAACCAGCGAACACCAGATCCCCGGCCGCGGCAGCGACCTTCGTCCGACCGAAGGCGCCACACCGGTAAGCTGCGCCACCACCGCCTGCCATGCCACCAAAACCGGCACCAGCGGCCACGCCACCACCGACATCAACAAACACATGGCCCGGGTCGCCTGCCAGACCTGCCATATCGGGACCTATGCCCGCAACGCCTTCGACACCGCCGCCACCGAGGCCACCGAAGTATTCCGCGACTGGCAGCAGCCCCACGTGGGCACCACCGGCACCTACCATCCACTCATGGAGATGCAGAACGACCTGACACCGGTCTACACCTTCTGGAACGGCACCTCCTGGGCCTACGACCTCTTCGATATCGCGACACCCGACCCGGCCACCGGCAACTACCCGGTTAGCCGTCCCCAGGGAGGGATCAACGATCCCAAGGCCAAGCTCTATCCGTTCAAGTACAAGACCGCCAGCCAGCCCCTGGCAACCCTGACCAATCAGCTGATCCCGGTAGACACCAGCGTCTACTTCGCCACCGGCAACCTCTACAACGCCATCAACTCGGGGCTCGTGAACCTTGGGCTCACCGCCGGCGCGCCTTACCAGATGGTCACCACCGACGAGTACCAGGTGCTTAACCACGAAGTTAAGACCAAGGACAAGGCCCTAGCCTGCACCGACTGCCACGGCTCCACGGCCCGCATGAACCTGAAACAGCTCGGTTACACCCTCAAAGGGGCCGAATCGGTGGTCTGCGTCCAGTGCCACAGTTTCAAATCCAACCCCGGTTTCACATCGGTGCACAGCAAGCACGTGGCAAGCAAGCAGTACGACTGCTCCTTCTGCCACGCCTTCAGCCGGCCAGAACGGGGGCTGAGGACCACGAAGTAGCATTCCCGCCTTCACGACTGCAAAAAGGGCGGCCCCAGGAGGGGTCGCCCTTTTCTATCCCGTAACATCAGACACCACCATCAATTCCCCTGCTCTTCCCCCAGCTTAGCCAGCAACTCGTCCTTTCCCGACACGCTCATCTTGTCGTAGATCCGCCTCATGTATGTCTTGACTGAGGACTCCGATATTGCCAGTTCTCTGGCCGCCTCCCTGAAGGTCATCCCCTGGACCACGCAGCCAAGGACCGATTTTTCCTTCTCGGAGAACCGCTTGCGCAACCCTGCAGGAAGAGTTAGCTGAACAATGGAGGGCTCTTGAGCCTTCGACGCCACCGGAGTTGCAACCACGTCCGTTTCTCCTTCGACTGACAGGGATGGCATCGCGGTAACCTCCGTTTGCACCTCCCGGCGCGCTCCCCGCATAACCAGATAGAGTAGCAGGACCGATGTGGTGAGAACGAGATTCGCCGCAGCAACCACCAGTTGCGAAGCGTCGCCAATCGCCACTGATATCCCTTTTCCCACAATGATCCCGGAACAGGCGACGGCAAGTCCGATCCCCAACGCTTGACGGTGGTTCCGCTGGGCGAGGAGCAGCCCCAAGATATAAAGGTCAAGAAAACCCGCGGCCCCCTGCATGGCGAAGAGTGCTGCGTTTACTGAAGCTGAACCGGGCACGAGGTACAGGGAAAAGGCAAACATGGCCGCCACGATTGCCATGGCCAGGAGCACTTCCCGCCGGCGTCTTAGCACCGCCCACCCCACGGCTACAGCAATGGCATAGAAGGCGACTTCAACGCCGGGGAGCACGGCGACACGGGCATAGTGGCTGTAGAGGGTTCCGTACATGAGCCCGCTCACCATCTGGAAAACGAACACGAAGGGGAGAAACGACGGAAGACTCACCTCCCCGCCATCTTCCCCGCAAGCATCGGAACGGACCAAAACCGGAACCAGAAGAAAAATGGCAGCAAGGTAAAATTTGACGCCATCAGCCAAAGGAATGGCGGTGAAGAGAAAAAGGAGGAGGTTTGCCGTCATGAGCCCAAAGGCGGCCGATATACCCACCGACGAAGCATGCTTTAGATGGCTCGCCGCCCTGACGCAGACAAATGCTGAACCGATGCCGGCAGATGCAAGCAGCCAGGGAGCACCTGCCGTGGCATGGGGAAGCAGCACCGTGGCGCCAATGGCCACGGCGCCACCGGCAACACCAAGGCTAAATAGGGAATACCGGCAAAGCACGGTACCGATGACCGCTAGCGTCACCACATGGGGAAGAAGAAAATAGAGAATGGCATTCTCAATCCCGAGAGAGGCCAGCAGGAACCCATCCATGGGAACGGCCAGCAGCCAGACGACAAAGGCGATGAAAGGGAGCGAGGCGCTAATTGGTCGCATTGGATTACCTGAAACCCTGATTATTGAAGGAACATTATAAAAAAATTCTCAACAAGTATGCCATGGTTGACATTTTAGTCGACATAAAATGATGCGGTTGACAGAAGGGCGACTGGAGCAGTCGCCGGTTCTGCCGATATAAATGAGAAATTGCAAAGCATTTTATGCCTGTTTCTGCACAGTACTTGCATAAATTCCGCAAAACCACGGAGTAGTTTTCTAATCCACATGATGCATAAACTTAGCACCTCTATCACACCCCACAAGGAGGAATTTTCATGAGGAGATTGAGAAAAGCACGGCGGTTGCGGCTGCTCGCGGCATGGCTCGCCGTTGCGGCCCTGGCGCCTGTGGCGGCCCAGGCGGCGGAACACGAGATTCACGGCTCCAACGACTTTTCCGTTACCTGGAACGATGTGACCGGGCCGGGGAGAAGCCAGTCATCCCTCACCGACGGGAGTCGTTATCTGGAGATCCTGAACCTCTTCGGCAACGGCCGGGCGGGGGAATACGACTACAACTGGAACGTGGGGGCCAAGGCCACCGACGACCGGCGCAACGACCAGAAAACCTTCTCCCTCACCAACCTCCAGGGAAGGCTTACCAACAAGATCCACACCTTTACCGTGGGCGACACCTTCGAGTCGTTCTCCCAGTATGCCCTCAACACCGCGGTCAAGGGGGGCTCCTACAAGTTCACCCCGGAGGAGGCCCACCTTCCCCAGGTGAGCCTCCTTTATGGAATCGCCTACTCCCGGTGGGACAACTTCTGGGGGGTCGATGCCGTCGAGCGGCAGGTCATGGGGGGTAAAATCCGGCAGAACATCGGAGAAAACTTCTGGATCGGCTTCAGCGGTGTCCAGACCGACGACCACGTGCGGGCCAACGGGGGAGAGCTGAGCAACCACCAGACCTACACCGTCGACTGGGAATACCGTCCCATCCCCGGCCTCACCGTCTCCGGGGAATCGGCATGGCTCAACGGCAAGCAGAGCCCAAGCTCCGGCGCCTCCTTTGAGGACTACCACGGCCACGCCCACAAGGTGGTGGCCGTCGGCGACGGCGGCCCCAGTCGGGTGACCCTCGAGTACGAGCGGGTCTCCCCCGAGTTCAGGACCACCGTCGGCTCCGCCACCCCCGACCGGGAGAAGTTCAAAGCCAAGTGGCGCTACAAGTACAGCAAGGACCTCTCCATCACCAGCGCAATGCTCTGGTACACCGACAACGTTGACGGCCAGAAGGCATACGGCACCGACCACTACAAACCCGAGATCGCCCTCTCCCTGAAAAAGCCGTTCAAGCGCCAGTACGCCGTGGCCGATTTCAGCTACAAGCTGGACCGGGCCTACAGCCCCGTGATGCACAGCCTCGACCACTACATCACCATGGGATACCGGGACCGCTTCGGCAACCTGGACAGCGACACCTCCTTCGGCATCATCGTCTACGACCAGGAAAACCCCGCCGACGCGACACTAAAGCGCAAAGATGTGGAGTTCACCTACAACACGAGCCTCTCCTGCCGGCACACGGTGGGGCGCTTCATCCTGAAGCCTACCCTCTACCTGGGGGGATGGACCCACAACGACGAGGTGGCCGAGCACACCGACCAGATCGTGGAATACTCCGCCGGCCTCGGCGTGGATGTCCCCGACCTGAAGATCACCTCCACCTTCAAGGCGGGGGAGAACCGGCTCCTGAAGGAAGAGGGCACCGACACCGCCAAGACCTTCGCCAGCATGAATGTCTACTGGCGCCCCGACGCTCTTAAGCAGATGCAGGGGATGCTCTACGCCAAAGCGGGCATAAACGATTACCGCTATGACCCCAACGTAGCCAATGGGAGCCGGGATTTCCGGGAGACCAGCGTCACCGCCGGCATCAGCATCCAGTTCTGACGGAAATGGTGTATGCTTGACAGAAAACGTCAGGGGGATTCCATGAAAACATATCTAACCGTCCTGCTACTGCTGGCCGTCTGCACCGTGCTCCCAGCCTGCGCGGGGCTCCAGGTGGGCGGCAATACCGGCTCCGCTTCAGCCGTGGCCATGTCTCGGCACACCCTTGTGAGGCAGTCCCTGGACCAGCTCATCGCCGCCTACGAGGCGAAGAGCGCCGGCCGTTTCGCCGAGCTGGTGAGCGAGAGGTACACGGGCGAGGAAAGCATCCTCGAAACCGCCGTCCGCCAGGACTTCAGCAGGTACCACGACCTGTCGCTCCGCTATACCGTCAACAACATCACCCTCGACGACGGCGGCAAGGCCTTTGTGGCCATCACCTTCACCCGGGGATGGACCGAGATCAAGACCTCCAGAACCAGGAACGAAACCGGGGAAACATCTCTCGTCTTCGTGCTTGAGAACGGGGTCTACAAACTCTACAGCCAGAGCCGGCCCCCGCTGTTCGGGCTGGACTGAGGCACCATTACACTTTACCGATTCAGGAGGAATCCATGAACGCAGTACGATACCTAGTCATCCTCATCATGCTGGCCCTGCTCCCAGCCACCGGCCACGCCAAATGGTGGATCTTCGGGCAGGCGGAGAATGAGATATCCACCCGCTACCTCTATCTGAACGGCGTCTCCTACGACGAACTGGGTGACAAGGTCACCATCTATCGGGAAACCTTGCAGAACGGCCAGGTGACCCTGCGGGGCAAGGCGGCAACCAGCTCGTCGGCCGTGGGCTCGGTGCAGGTGAGCACCACCGACAAGGAGAGCTGGGAGAAGGCCCGCAAGGCCTCCGACGGCAGCTTCGAGTACAGCTTCCGCCCGGAAACGGGGAAGACGTACGTCCTCTACGTGAAGATCATCGACACCACCGGCAAGACCAACGACGTGGACGCCACCCGCAAGGAGATCACCATCTCGGGCCAGAACATCTCCACCCTCATCCGCCAGGCACTGGACGAGCTGATGGCCGCCTACATGGCCGAGGACCCGGCCCGGTTCATGGCCCTGGTGAGCGAGGATTTCGCCGCTGACCCAACGATCCTCGACCGGGCCATCCGCAGGGATTTCACGGCATTCGACAACATCGACCTCCGCCAAACCCTCAACAACGTCACCGCCGCCAACGGCAAGATTTACGCCGGCTTCACCTTCAGCCGCAAGCTGACCTCCACCAGGAGCGGCGAAACCCTGACCGACAAGGGCTCCAGCGAGTTCATCTTCAGCCTCGGCGAAAAGGGGCCGCTGGTCTCCAGCATGAAGAACCCGCTGATCTTCGGCCTCTCCGACGCCTCCAACGTGGCCACCGGCACCGTCAACACCGGCACTAACGATCAGACCATAGTGGTCACCGCTTCCGGCGACGTCATCACCCAGCCCTTCTCCGACGCCATCGCCACCATCGAAAACGATGGCGTGCCCGCATCAGCAGATTCCGTGGAGTCCAGCAGCTTCACCCTCAACGCCGGATGCGACGAAGACGCATGCATCCAGCCCGGATTCGTCTTCGCATCCCAGGAAGTGACCAATAACTGGACCGGCGACATCAACCTGGAAACCAACCTCATGATTATCAAGAGCGGCATCGGCTTCCAGAGCCTCGGTACCGTGGGGATCGACGATGTCAGCCAGGCACCTGCCGGCGGCTACACCATTTCCGACGGCACCGCCTTTTCCGCCGGCTTCAATGTTGGGGACAGCATCGGCACCACCTATGCACTCAAGCTTCTGGACGGCAAGTACGCCCTGCTGGAGGTGGTCTCCTACACGGACTTCGGGGAAGCAAGAACCCGCTCCACCTACCGGTACAAGTACCAGCCCGACGGCAGCCGCAATTTCTGACAACGGCCCGTGAACACAAGGCACCACGGCAATGGCCGGCGCTGGGGATTCCCGGTCCGGCCATTGCCGCATTACCGGAGATAACAGAACAACCGGATTCGAGGAAATACCCATGAAACGCTGGCTGATTACGCTCACCTTCCTGTTCTGCCACGCCACCGCCTGGGGCGGTTCGCTGCTCACCAGGAGCGAAGACTTCTCCAAGGCCGCCACCTACGGCATGAACATGGCCACCTACTCCATGGAGAAGATGGATGCAAAGCAGGCGGCGGAAAAGCTCGCCACCTTCGACGTAATCTGGGACATAATGGGAAAGGGGGAGGAGGTTTTACTCAATGGTGATCCCGACGCCTTTCCCAAGTTCAAGGATGATGTACTCAAGATCCACATGGTGGTGACCAAGATCGCCGAAGTCTCCACCAAGCTGGGAGAGGGGGTCTATGACGAGGCCCTCATGGGGAGCGTTGACGTCATGGTGGGGATGGTGAACCATCCGGTGGTCAACGGCCTCTGGGAGGCGGTCAAGCTGGCCTACCAGTCCCACCGCCTCGTCCAGGACAGCCGGGCCGCCCTGGAAATCGAAGTGCTCTACGGCACCGTCAACTACGACCGCAGGCTGCGGGGCACCGCCAGCGGCGACGGGCCAAAGCTCTTCAATCTCGACGCCGACACGGTCACCTATTTTTTCAACAAGTACCTGATCACCGACGAAAGCACGCGGGGGCTGGTCAAAACCTACGTGAAAAACAAGCTGGGGGAAGAATTCCCGGAACTACCCGCATCGGACAGCACCCTGGCCTGGCTCCGGGGAACCCTGGACGAGGAGAAAAACGAGCATGAAGTGCGGCTGCTGCAGGAATTCGAAAACTCTTCGCGCCGCTGGATCATGCAGTTGCTGAAGGATCTGAACGAGCAGGCAAGAAAGGAATGGGTCGCCACCCGGCTCCACCAGGAGCAGGAAAAATTCAAGGCGTTCTCCGAGCAGGTGGGGAAGGCTTTTGCCAACGCCGACCAGGTGTTCGCCTATTACTCAAACCAGGCGGCACTGCGCAAGCAGGCTGCCGGCTTCCCCGCCAAGCTGAAGGAACTTGCGGAGAAAAGAACCAGGCTCGAGGGCCAGTACGCCCCCATCAGGCCGGCCCAGTTCAACGAACGGATGGCGGTGCGCAACAGCCTCCACGAAGTGATGAGCGAGGCAAACCGCCATGCGGTCTTCTGCCTCATCATCAACGACTTCACGCTCCAGAAGGAATTCGAGGCGCTCCACACGGCCGTCATGCAACGGGTGGACGCCATTGACAAAGAGATGGCCGCCCAGGGCGAATCCGCCGCGGAAGAAACCATGTCCGCGCCGCGGTTGGCGGAAGGTGCGGGAGATGACTACCGGGCCTACGAGGCGGCGCTGGATGAGCGGCTCAAACCGGTTGTGGATGATGCGATCAGCCTTCTGGACGAATACCGCCCCCTGGAGCCCAGCGAAATCAGTTCACTTCTGGCCGAGAACAAAATGGAGGAGGCAGAGCTCAAGATATTTGCCTGGCAGATTGAACAGGGAAAGCTCTTTGAAAAGGTACAGGAAAATTTCAACCAAAGCTTTGGCGCCATTGAACAGGGGGACCCCCCTCCGGTGACGGAAACACCGATGTACCAGCACTATCTGCGGGGAGGGGACAAGAACCCCGAGATCCAGGCAATGGTTCTCCATGATGCCACCAGGGAGCGGGACACCTACTGGCGCAATGCTGCCGCCAAGGCAGCGGATGCCTTCAACATCGCCTTCGGCACCGCCTCCCTTTCGTACAGCAGGGACCAGCAGGAACTAGCCCAGGTATTTGAATACTTCACCACCGAAACCAGGCGGGTCCGGACAGCCGTAACCGAAAACATCGCCGCCATCCGAGCCATCAAGGGCCAGATCGCCGACTACGTCCTCGCCCTGTCGCCGGGCGACAGCTACCGCAACAGCATCCTCGATAATTTTTCACTGGCTGACTTCAAGCCCGGCGCGGCCATCGACGAAGCCGAGGCATACCTGCGGGACAACCGTCACGTTGCCATCAGCACCATTGACGACTCCGACGTAACCATAAACACTGTTGCCTGGCAGATACAGAAGCTCCGGGACCGGATCGTGGCCCCCATCGACACACTGAACAGCCATATCAACGGGATTAACGCCTTTACGGTATTGGCCGAGCGGATCCGTAATGCACAAAAGCTCGACGCCGGCTTCAAGCCCCTCGACGACCAGACCGTGGCCCTCTACAACGATCTGGCCGCCTATCCGTCGGAACAGGCCGCCGAGGATGCCTCCTTCGCCAGCAGGACCGATCCCGAGGCGAATCCCCCCCGGAGCCTGACCTACACCACAACCGAAAAGAACTGGGATGGCGAGGCGTGGACCGCCAAGGAAGTGGAAAACATCAAGTTTCCCACCGTCGCCAACCCATCCTGGGGGAAAATCGACTACCGGAAGCACCTGGATTCCATCAGGGGGCTGCAAGGAACAAATCCGGCAGCCATCGAAGCCAAGGGACGAAAACTGATTGGGGAAATTGAACAAGACCTCGCCAACCGCCAGCGGGACATCGACCATCTCACGGACCTGGAGCAGGAATTCACCGCATGGTACGAGAGGCAACTGCAGGACAACGTCATCGTTCAGGACCTCCAGTCCGGCCGCTATATTCCCCGCGGCGATCTCTATCCTGACCGCGCCACCGGTTACGCCATCGTCAACACCCCATACCCGCACTTCGCCCAGGCCGATGAACTTGCCCGCGAACCGAAACTCGCCAAGGCCGAGGAAGATCTGAAGAAGCTCAAGGTCTACCGTTTCATCCAGAATTCCATGCCCGCCACCAGGGCAATGCTGGCAACCTTCTTCACCAGCAAGGGCTTTTATCTACCCGCAAAGGAAGAGAATTTCCTGATCGGCAACACTCCGGTCTGGAAAAGCGAACTGGCAGCGGCGCGTCGGATACTGCAATCCCTGAAGCCCGATTCCGGCGACTACCGGAAGCAACTGGAACTGGTGGAGAAACTGCTCCCGTTCACCATCGAGTTCCCCCCCCTCCCCACCGACAGGAAGGCAAGCCGTTCCGAAGAAATTCAGCACAAGATCGGGCGCTTCAAGGAAAACGACGGGTTGCAGTATTTTGACTTCGATCTGGGGAAGGAGTTCAGTGCCTTGCGCCTCATGGTGCAGGAAGTGATCATCGGCAAAGGCCGCCTCATCGAGCAGGCATCCCTGGCGGAAACCCAGGCCGCCAGCGGGCGGGAGCGTCTGGCAGAATTCCGGAAGACATTCGATGCCATTGCCGCCGAAACCGGGCGGTACCTGGCGCAAAAGACAGTGGAACAAGCCGTCTACGACGGGCTCAGCTCCCGGTACAGGGATCTGCGCGACCGCTACGACGGGGACACCTTTGCCCATGATTCTACCTTCACCAGACAACTGGCCGCCCACGAGGGTAAACTGGCATCATTGCAGGGAATGATCATGGACTACCGGCAGCGGGATACGGAACGTATCAAAGCCTTTTACGACACATTCAGGACAGCCTACGAAAACAAAAACGATTCAGGGCTCATGGGCTGCCTCGACGACTCCTGGTCCGCCGGCGACGGGACGACACTGACCGACCTTCAGGATCACTTCCGCAACATGTTCGGCGTGTTCGATCAGATTCAGATCGGGATGAGCGGACTCCGGATCGAACCAAAAGGCTCCGGTGCAACTTACCGCGTCACTTACGAATTGATGATCGTGGGCAGCATCTACGCCGAAAACATCAAGCACGAAGAGAAATCAACCGTGGCAGAGGAAGTTACCATTGATTCCGACGGACGAGTCAGAATCTCCCGCACCCCCGAGGGGCGCTTCTGGTACGTTCAGTAGGGGGGGCTTCTGTTCGCCCCATGAAAAGAGGGTGGCCCACAGTGGCCACCCTCATGCACTTCTTCCGGTAGCATTCAACTGCCGTTTTAAGGTTCAGGGTACCACTTTTATCGGCGCCGTCCTCCCCCGAAGATCGACCCCAGCACCCCCCGGATGATCTGGCGCCCCACCTGGCTGCCGATGGCGTGGGCGGCACTCTTGGCAAAGGCCCCGAGCACCGTCCCCACCTGGCCGGCCACTTCGCTCTTGCCCCCCTGCGCCGGTGCCGGTGCCGCGGCAGCCTCGGCCGCAGCGGCGGCAGCCGCCTCAGCCTTGGCCTTGAGCGTCTCGTAGGCTGACTCCCGGTCCACCGTCTTCTCGTAGAACCCCGCCAGAGGAGAACGGGCAATGACCGCCGTCCGCTCGGCGCCGGAGAGTGGTGCGAAGCGGCTCTGGGGTGGGCAGACCAGAGCCCGCTCCACCATTGTGGGGGTTCCCTTCTCATCCAGGACCGACACCAGCGCCTCCCCTACCCCCAGTTCCGTGATGACCGTTGCCACGTCGAGCCCCGGATTGGCCCGAAAGGTCTCAGCCGCGGCCTTTACCCCCTTCTGGTCCTTGGGGGTAAAGGCCCGCAGGGCGTGCTGCACCCGGTTCCCCAACTGGCCGAGCACCGTGTCGGGGAGATCCACCGGGTTCTGGGTCACGAAGTAGATCCCCACCCCTTTGGAGCGGATGAGTCGCACCACCTGTTCAATCTTGTCCACCAGGGCCTTGGGGGCATCGTCGAAGAGGAGGTGGGCCTCGTCGAAGAAAAAGACCAGTTTCGGCTTCTCCGGGTCCCCGGCCTCGGGGAGCTGTTCGAAGAGCTCCGAGAGCATCCAGAGGAGGAAGGTGGCGTAGAGCTTCGGCGATTGCATCAGCTTGTCGGCAGCCAGGATGTTGATCACCCCCCGGCCATCAGAGTCGGTCTGGATGAAGTCCTGGAGGTTCAGGGCCGGCTCCCCGAAGAACCGGTCGGCCCCCTGCTCCCCCAGGGCCAGGAGGCTCCGCTGGATGGCGCCGATGCTGGCGGCGGAGATGTTGCCATAGGCGGTCTGGAACTCGGCGGCGTTGTCCCCCACATGGCGAACCATGGCCTGCAGGTCTTTGAAGTCCAGGAGCAGCAGGCCGTTGTCATCGGCAACCTTGAAGATGACGTTGAGGACCCCGCTCTGAACGTCGTTCAGGTTCAGGAGCCGCGACAGGAGGAGCGGCCCCATCTCCGAGACCGTGGTCCGGACCGGGTGCCCCTGCTCCCCGAATACATCCCAGAAGACCACGGGGAAACCGCCGTAGGCGAACCCCTCCAGCCCCATCTTCGCCACCCGCTCGGCCACCTTGGGGTTCTCGTCCCCCGGCAGGGCCAGCCCCGACAGGTCTCCCTTCATGTCGGCCATGAATACCGGCACCCCGATTGAACTGAACCGCTCGGCCAGCACCCGCAGCGACACCGTCTTGCCGGTGCCGGTGGCGCCGGCCACAAGGCCGTGGCGGTTGGCCATCTTCGGCAGCAGGGCGACTTCCTTCTCCCCCTTGGCTATCAAAAGTGCTTCCAGTGCAGTACCCATGGATCATCCCCCTTCAACACACGCATTATTTGGTTCAACAGTATACACTCCGGCAGCGTCTGACGCATCTACTCCAGGTGACTTTATAAACAAAACCTTGACGTTATTCTCCAGCGGAGCATAATAACGAAAAAACGCAGCCGAGATCCGTTCGGAAGAACGGATGCGGGGGACCCAACTTTGGGGCGCATTCCGGCAAAGACGCCGGATAGAGGACTTTCAGCCTCGAGCCCGTCAGCTAACCTCGTAGGCATCTGGAAGGGCACGACAGCGGCTACAGGGCCGCCGGCGATTGCCGGTGGCTTTTTTCGTTCCACGGCTGTCTGCCTCTTCGCACACGGGAGGCACACAATGAATCATTCGGAAGGAAGCTCCTACTGGGGGGGCATCGTCAAAGCAATGGGTCTGGTGTTCGGCGACATCGGCACGAGCCCCATCTACACCCTCACCGTCATCTTCGCCCTCACCAAACCCACCGTGGACAACGTCTTCGGCATCCTCTCCCTGGTATTCTGGACCATGACCATCCTCGTCACCGCCGAGTATGCCTGGCTCGCCATGAGCCTGGGACGCAAGGGTGAAGGGGGAACCATCGTCCTGAAGGAAATCCTGGTGCGGATGCTCAAGTCGGGGCGCCAGCTGGGCTTCGTGGTATTTCTATCCTACATCGGGGTCTGCCTTCTGCTGGGGGACGGGGTCATCACCCCCGCCATCTCCATCCTTTCGGCCGTTGAGGGGATGGTCCTCATCCCCGGCCTGGAGGCAACGCAGCAAGGCACCCTCATCCTTATCGCCGCCATAATCGCCGTGGGGCTCTTCGTCGTTCAATTCAAGGGAACCGACAAGGTGGCCGGGGCCTTCGGCCCCATCATGGTGGTCTGGTTCACGGCCCTCACCCTCTCGGGCCTCACGTCAGTCGTGACCATGCCCTCCATCGTGGCGGCAGTGAGCCCCCACTACGCCATCAACTTCATGCTCCACCACGGGCTGGCCGGCTTCTTCGTCCTCTCGGAGGTGATCCTCTGCGCCACGGGCGGCGAGGCCCTCTACGCCGACATGGGGCACCTGGGGCGCAAGCCGATTCTGCGGGCCTGGTATTTCGCCTTCACCGCCCTGATCATCAACTACTTCGGCCAGGGGGTCTTCCTCCTCTCCCACCCCGAAGCGAAAAACTACCTTTTCGGCATGGTGCAGCATCAGGCGCCCCAACTCTACATCCCGTTCCTCGTCCTCACCATACTCGCCACCATAATCGCCTCCCAGGCCATGATCAGCGGGGTGTTCTCCGTGGTCTACCAGGGAATCACCACCCGCATCATGCCGCTGCTGAAGGTGGACTTCACCTCCACGCACCTCAAATCCCAGATCTACATCAGCTCCATCAACTGGATCCTGATGCTGGCGGTGCTCTTCATCATGCTCCTGTTCCGGAAATCCGAAAACCTGGCGGCGGCCTACGGTCTGGCGGTCACCGGCACCATGACCATCACCGGCATCATGATGATCATGATTTTCTCCCGCACCACCAAAAAGTGGAAAGTTCCCCTTGCCGTGGGGATCACCCTGGTGGACCTGCTCTTCTTCGTTTCCTGCCTGAACAAGATTCCCCACGGCGGCTACTGGTCCATCGTCCTGGCATCGATCCCCTTTGCCACCATCCTCGTCTGGACGAGGGGGCAACGGGCCCTCTACCGGGCACTGAAGCCCCTGGACTTCGAGACTTTCCGCTTCGCCTACGAGCAGATCTACGCCAAGGGTAAGAACATCCCCGGCACCGGCCTCTTCTTCGTGAAGGAGTGGGACACCGTCCCCCCCTATGTGGTGCACTGCATCATCCGCAGCAACATAATCTATGAGCGCAACATCCTCATCTCCATCATCCGCACCGACGAACCCTTCGGCCAGGAGATAATGCTCAAGACCGGCCTGGCCACGGGTATCGACGTCTTCGAGATTCAGGCCGGCTACATGGAAATTCTGGATATCGAGGCAAAGCTCAAGGACAGCGGCATCAGCGAGAAGGTAATCTTCTACGGCGTCGAGGATATCGCCACCGACAACCCGATCTGGAAGCTCTTTGCCACCCTCAAGCGCCAGACCCCGAACTTCGTCCAGTTCTACCGGATTCCGGCGGCCAAGCTGCAGGGGGTGGTGACGCGGGTGGAGATGTAGGTTCCGAGGAATTCCTCGAACGCCCGCCGCAACGGCGTCCCCTCCCCTTCGGCAATATTGTAATGGGCACGGAGAACCGTTCGCCCCGTGCCGGTGAGGCGGGCGATGTCGATAGGGGTGGCGGCCACCGCCAGGTCGCAGGGAACCGCTTCGATGGTGCGGGCCAGGTCGGCCACCTGGGCGGGGCTGTACCCCATGGCGGGAAGGACCGGGCCGATGTGGGGCCAGGCGGCGTAGACCTCCCGGAGCGACCCATGTGCCCAGGGACGGGGGTCGATTACTTCCGCGGCCCCGTGCTGGAGGGCTGCGGCAAGCCCCGCACCGGAGGGCATGGAGCCGTGGGTGATGGTAGGACCGTCCTCGATGACCAGCACCCGCTTCCCCCGGATCCGTTCCCCCTCCGCCATCGTGATGACCGAATCCGTCCTCACCAGCCGGGCCGACGGGTTCGCCCGCCGCACCGCCCCCTCCACCGCCTCAATG
>CAZBEB010000024.1:0-65338 GCA_964490805.1 uncultured Geobacter sp. | reverse complement strand
GAGTGGGTCAATTTTCAATTTCCGAAGTGGGTCATTTTTACATTGCCGCTAACACAAACGCATCGCCGCCGGCACTCACCGCGAGGCCCATGCTTTTCTTTCCGGTGCCGGTGCCGGACAGTCAATTTCTAGACGTACTCGCCAGAGACTTGCTGATGCTGGCGAATTCACAGGTTTTACTAAAAAAACAGGGGAGAGGGTTGATTTCAAGCTATACCAAAATTCAGGAGGATACCCCGTCCCAGTTAGAACCGGACACCTTCGCCGGATGCTTGACTTCCTCTACCCAGGCCAGAGTAAGAGCGGCCCCGCCGGCACCTTCACAGCCGGCCCCATGGAAACAGTCATCTTCAACTCCGCCGCCTACGCCTCGGCCATTCACGAAGGGCGGAACTCTTCAACTAAGTTCGGTCCTCGCTCTTTCCTTACCGACGCGCTTATGAGGTTCAATGAAGGAGCTCAGATCAAACGCATTGTCGAAGAGGAGATCAACCGTGAAATAGCAAGAATTGGAGGTTAGAAAATATCGGAAAAGGATGTGATCATAAAGGTTCCAGGAGAAAGGGGAAGTCATCGCTTCCCCTTTCTCCGTTCGCCTGTTACTTCGCGTAAAAAGGATTGTGTGTAACTGTCTTGTGGTGGTAGTGGTAGGTACTTTCTTTAAGGTTGTTCGATAGTTGTTTATTCCCTGTGGCGGCTGCCGTCGTGGCCCGAGTCAAAAACAGCTCAGAATAGACCGGAAAAAGCGGAATTGTTATTACCAAAAAGATCTTATGGTTTGGAATGTTATAGCTACGCAGGCAAGCATACGACACGTCAAATCGTTGTCAATAGGGCAAGCTCTTTTAATAGCATTGCACGGGTAACGCAAACCATGCCGTATAAGTCCATTAAAGGTGTTTTGATAGATATTATCAGAGAATCTATAAACCTACTGATACACGCACCCCCCCTTGAAAAATTCATGAGAGTACCGCGATCCCCTCCCCATTGGTCGCTATTATCACTACCGTTTTTCAAAACCCCTTTCAAAAAGAGGGGGGCGTGGGGGGATCGATACCGCGTGACGACGTTGCTCTCCTGGCTGATGATTTAGTGAGACGTGGGAGGATAGTGGTACATTTTACGGTATATAAGCATAGTGAAGTGGCTCTGTCTTAATAAATCAGCTATGTTATCTGATTTATGGGCGGCATGATGTATCATTCCAGCTCTTACTGGATGAACGGAAAAGGGGAAGGACTTCGGTCTTTCCCCTTTTTTTGTTTCCAGGATTTTGCCGACCTGTTTCGATCAAGTTTTTGGGTGGTAACCTTTTGAAATGCCAGCCCCTTGGTCGAACAAAAAAAAGAGCGTGGGACCTTGGCTCCCCGCGAAAATGTGTATACTTAACAAATGCCAAGGATTGCTCCGCGGCCCACACTTTTCGGGCAGGCAAAGGGTCTGCTTTTCCTGCCCGCGTCTCGAGGGAGGGGAGAATACGATGAACGGTACCAGCACCGTGACGCTGCGCGAACATATCGCCGCGGTCAAGGAGGGAAAACGCCGCTTCGAGAACGCCTTCCAGGGGGTGACCCGGATGATCCTGGAACAGGGGGTCGACAAGGTGGTGGTCAACGGACGCACCACCTATGATTTCCGGATCTTCCGCACCGGCCGCAAGCATCCCGTGGGGATGTACGACGAGATCAACAGCTTCGTCTCCTTCGTGAAGGACGCGGCCGAGGGGGGCTCCTCCAAGGAGATGGCCTTCGTCCTCGTCGGGGAACCGGGCAACGGCAAGACCTTTTTCGTGGAGTACGTCTGCGGACGCTACCGGGAGTTCCTCACGAAGTCTGAGAACCGCCGCCATTCCTTCCGCTTCACCGGGATGGCCCAGTTGGGGAGCTACGGGAAGATCGACGTCATCGAGTCCCAGACCTACGAGGACCCCATGGTCCTTGCCATGAACCTCTTCGAAACCCGAAGCGAGGGGGAGGAGTTCCTGACCAGGGAGTTCGGTTTCACCGACAACCAGATGGAGCATCTTTCCGAAAACTACCGCCCCCTGGGGGCCTGCACCAGCTACATCCTGAACGACATCCGGAACTTCACCGGCGGCAACATCGAAGAGATGCTGAAGTTTATCGAGGTGATGCCGGTCCCCCTCACCGAGACCCTGGGGACCATCACCGGCAAGTACGCGGCAAAAGACAAAATCACCTCCAGCGCCGTGGACCTCCTGGGGGAGGAGTCGATCCAGCGGCTTCTCCACATCACCGACATCAACAACCCCTACCGCTTTGATCTGCGCCGGGGCGCCCTGGCCCGGGTGGCCGGCGGCGGCATCCACTTCTCCGACGAGATCTACAAGAACAAGAAGGATCTGGTGCAGGTCTACCTGGGAGTGATCCAGAACCGGGTCATCGAGATCGACGGCTACCGCTGGCCCATCGACACCCTCATCATCGCCACCAGCAACAACGCCGAATTCAACCGCTACCTCTCCGAGAAGGAAGAGGCGCCCATCATCGACCGCTGCCGCATCTGCTACGTCTCCCACAACACCAACTACCGGATGCAGGAGCAGCTCACCACCTACGCCATCGGCGGCGAAACCAAGACGACCCTGAACCGTGAAGAACTCCACCAGGACCCGAACCTGAACTACGCCGCCTGCGTGGGGGTGGTGCTGACGCGGCTCCCCCACTCCGAGAAGCTCACCCCCATCGAGGCCATGAAGCTGGCTGCCGGGGAGGTCGCCGGGGAGAAGAGCCTCAAGACCCTGGCCGAGGTGGTGGATATCCTGAGCCAGGAGCAGGACGTCACCAAGCGCTTCGGCCAGAAGGGGCTGGGCCAGCGGAACCTGGGGCGGGCCGTCCAGCTTCTCGTGGAAAGCTCGGAGACCAACGAGGGGCGCTGCATGGTGGCCTATGACGTGTTCAAGTCTCTGGAGCGGATCGTCCTCGACTACGTCCCCGACCAGAACGACCGGGCCAAGTACCTGGAGGATCTGAAGATCGCCAAGGGGCTCTACCGCGAGCGGATCATGACCGAGATGTTCAACGCCTACATGGATGAGCCCTACGCCATCAAAAAGGACGTCATGAACTACGTGAACATGATCATCGGCATCGACGCCGAGAGCCTCGGCCCCGACCGGATGTGGAAGTACAAGGATCCCCAGACCGGCGAGCTGAAGGCCCTGAAGATCGACGAGCGCTACGTGAAGAACGTGGAGGACCGCCTTGGCCTGAAAACCGAGGAGCAGCGGGAGAGCTTCCGCACCTCCATCCGCAAGATCTACGGCCAGAAGATCTCCGTGGATCCCAACTACGACTTCATGGACAACCTGGAACTGGTGAAGGCGGTGACCGATGTGCGGCTCAAGAGCGACATCGCCGGCGCCGGCTCCCTCATCGGAGCCCTGGCCAACCGCACCAACGAGGAAAACCAGAAGCTCTACGACCGGATGGTGGACACCATGCTGAAGAAGCTCGGCTACTGCCGCACCTGCGCCCAGAAGACGATCGAATACTTCTGCACCCAGGAAGATGAAATCTAGCGGAGGACGGCACGTGCCGCGTAATGATACCGACAAATTCGGGCTGATCCTGGCCATGGACGAGCCCCAAGGATCCTACACCACCCGGATTCGTTCCCTGGACGAGCTTATGGAGCGGGACCGGCTCAGGGAAGAGGACGGGTTCCCCCGCAAGATCCGGATCGGCAAGCTCATCAAGCCGGGCAAAGGGGGGCAGGAAAAGTTCGTGGTGGTCCCCACCACGGTGGAAGAGAAGTTCATGCACGACAATGCTCCCACTCCTCCCGAAGAAGAGGAGCCCATGGGGGGGACCGGCGACGAGGCGGAAGGGGATATCCTCGGCGAGCAGCCGGTGCGCCCCGAGCAGGGGGCGGGAAGCGGCACCGCGGGGCACGGTGGCGGTGAGGGGCACGAACTGGAGTCGTCGGCCTACGACCTGGGACGCATTCTTACTGATCAATTCAACCTGCCGAACCTGAAGGAGAAAGGGAAGAAGAGCTCCCTCTCCCACTACACCTACGACCTCACCGACCGCAACCGGGGCTTCGGCCAGATTCTGGAAAAAAAGCAGACCCTCCGGCGGGTCATCGAGACCAACATAGCCCTGGGAAACATCACCGACGTCACCGACATCGATACGACCAAGCTCCTCATCGACCCCAGGGACCGGATTTTCCGGATCCTCTCCCGGGAACTGGAGTATGAATCCCAGGCCCTGGTTTTCTTCGTCCGGGACTATTCCGGCTCCATGGACGGCAAGGCGTCGGAGCTGGTCTGCTCCCAGCACGTGCTCATCTACAGCTGGCTCCTCTACCAGTTCGCCAAGCAGGTGGAGACGCGCTTCGTCCTCCACGACAGCGACGCCCGGGAAGTGCCCGACTTTTACACCTACTACAACCTCAGGGTGGCAGGAGGAACCCGGGTGGCGGCGGCCTACAAGCTGGTGAACGACCTGGTGGAGCAGGAGAGCCTTGCCAAGGATTACAACATCTACGTCTTCCACGGCACCGACGGCGACGACTGGGACACCAACGGCGAAGAGACCATTCCCGAGCTGCGGCGGATGCTGACCTACGCCAACCGGGTGGGGATCACCATCGCCGAGCATAACGCCTACGGGCCGCGGGGGGCCACCGAGGTGGAGCGATACATGAAAGGGTCGGGGCTCCTGGATGAAAAGCCGGAGTTGCTCCGCCTGGATGTCATGGGAGAAGACGCCGACGAGACGCGAATCATCGACGGGATCAAGAAATTGATTTCGTAGGGGCGTGATTCATCACGCCCGGGCGCAATGAATTGCGCCCCTACGGAACGACCACATTTATGGAACTCATCGACCAGCATACAAAATCGATCATGGAAGGGTGCAAGGAGCGCGCTCGCGACGCGGGGCTGCGCTTCTCGGACGAGACCCTGGAGTATATCGTCACCAACCGGGACATGCTGGAACTGCACCCCAAGGTGATGATTCCGACCCTCTACGACTACTGGGTCCATGACGTGGAGCTTCTCAAGGGGAAGGGGAAGTATGAGCTCTACCCCCACAACCCCTACGAGACGGTCATCAACACCCGTCCCCCCATCTCCTTCTACAATGATAACAACCCCGACTGGCTGAACGTGATGATCTTCTACCACGTTCTGGCCCACATCGACTTTTTCCAGAACAACCTCTACTTCCGCCACACCTGGGAGTATGACCTGACCGGCAAGGCCCTGGCTGACAAGCGGCTCATCGCGCGGCTACGCTCCGAGCGCGGCCGCTGGGTCGATTACGTCATTGAGTTCGCCCGCTCCATCGACAACCTGGTGGGGTACTTCGACGGGCTCTCCCATCTCTTCCGCAATGACCGCACCCCCTTCCCCAGGCGTATCGATTATTACTTCGACGTCTTTCTCCAGGAGGTAAAAGGGGTCAAGACCGCCGAATACGTGAAGGAAATCGAGCGATACAACCGCTGCATGCGCGAATCCGGAGACCTGTGCGAGGAAGCCTTCTTTGCCGACGTGGTGGCCAAGTATCCCGAGTTCGAAGCGCTCTACCTCAAGGGGACCCGGGAGAAGAAGGAGGAGCGGCTCGATCTCCTCCAGTTCCTCATGGAGCATTCGGAATTCCTGAACCAGGACGAGAACCGCTGGATGAAGTCGGTGCTGGAAGTGATCCGCTCCACCTCCGTCTATTTCCAGCCCCAGATCCGGACCAAGATCATGAACGAGGGGTGGGCCAGCTACTGGCACGAAACCCTCTTCCTCACCGATGACCGGATCAGGGGACACGAGGTGGAGTTCGCCCGGGTCCATTCGGGGGTCACCTCCCTCCACCGGGTGGGACTGAACCCCTACGCCATCGGCATGAGGCTTTTCCAGCAGATCGAGGAAGCGGCGGATCAGGGAAAGCTCTCCCTGGAGTATCAGCGGCTTGCCGACAGTCACGCCCGCAGGGAGTTCGACCGCAAGACGGGGACCGGCCGCGACTTCATCTTCGCGGTGCGGGAGAACCTCTGCGACTTCACCTTCATCAACACCTACGTGGACCAGGACTTCGTCAACCGCCACAAGCTCTTCGTGGTGGGCAAACGCCTCAACAAGGAGCGGACGGCGTGGCAGTACTACGTCAAGAGCCGCAAGGCCGAGGCGTACCGGGCAATGCTCCAGGACTCCCTCTACCACCCGCCGCGCATCGAGGTGGATCGGGCCAAGGGGAGCGGGAAAACTCTCTACCTCAACCACAGCTTCGAAGGGAAACCCCTGGTCACCGAGTTCATTGCCAACACCATGCTGGGGATCGAATTCCTCTGGGGAGGGCCGGTAAAGCTGGAGACCAGTGAAGTGGGAGCCGCTCCTCCCCAGGAGGCGGGCGCCCCCCGTCGCGAAGAGGAAACAAGAAAAATCAACTGGCGCCGGTTTGTCTACACCATGGAGAACCGGACTCTTACCAAGACTCTCCTGGGAGCGGATTAACCCATGGACACCATAAGCCGGGCACTACAGCACATCGACCAAAGCGTAAGCGAGTTGGACCACCGGGCGCCGATCCCCTTCGGGGAGTTCCTGGACATCCTCGTTGCCAACCCCACGCGGGTAATCCGCAACGTCTTCCAGGTGTTCAACGACATGGTCATGGGACACATCGACATCGGCGCCGACGAGTATCCCGACGACCCCGAGTCAATCAACTACGTCCCCTATGACTGCCGCAGGCTTTTTGTGGAGGGGACCGATCACCCCTTTTTCGCCGACCGTCTCTTCGCCAACCGGTTCGTGGGGCTGGTGGAAGCCCTCAAGCGGGGCACGCAGCAGAACAAGATCTATGTCTTCGCCGGCCCTCCCGGAAGCGGGAAGAGCACCTTCCTGAACAACCTGCTCCTGAAGCTAGAGAACTACGTCAACACCGGCGACGGCATGCGCTACGAAGCGGTCTGGCGCCTGGACCGCCAGGCTTTCGGCGGCTTCACCCGAAACGAGACCGCGGTTTTTCTCGACAAGCTCTCCAAACTGCTGGAGGAGCATGACTTCAACCAGGAAGAGCTCCTGGCGGCGGAACACGCCTTGCACCCCGGCGACGACTTCGTGGAGATCCCCTGCCCTTCCCACGACAACCCCCTCCTCGTGATCCCCAAACAGTTACGGCGCCAGTTCTTCGACGACATCTTCAAAAACGACGAGATGAAGTGGCGGCTCTTCACCGAGAAGGAGTACGAGTGGGTCTTCCGCCAGACTTCCTGCACCATCTGCAGTTCCCTCTACCAGGCGCTCCTGGCCCGGCTCAAGAGCCCGGCCGCCGTTCTCGGCATGCTCCACGCCCGCCCCTACCGCTTCAACCGGCGCCTCGGCGAAGGGATCAGCGTCTTCACCCCCGGCGACAAGCCCATGCGCCACAGCGTCTTCACCAACGACATGCTCCAGAACCGGATCAACGGCACCCTCAAGGACAGCAACCTGGTGAAGTACATCTTCTCCCAGTATGCCAAGACCAACAACGGCATCTATGCCCTCATGGACATCAAGGGGCACAACACCGACCGGCTCATCGAGCTCCACAACATCGTCAGCGAAGGGGTCCACAAGGTGGACGACCTGGAGGAGAACGTCGATTCCCTCTTCCTGGCCCTCATGAATCCCGAGGACAAGAACAATATCGAGGGGTATCAGTCGTTCCTGGACCGGATCGAATACATCAAGATACCCTACGTCCTGGATCTGAACACCGAGGTCGAAATCTACCGCAACGCCTTCGGCAAGCACATCGACCACAGTTTTCTACCCCGGGTCCTCCACAACTTCGCCCGCGTCATCATCTCGTCACGCATGGAAGAGCGATCCTTCGCCATGCACGAGTGGATTCCCGAACCCCACCGCTACAGCACCTTCTGCGACTTCAACCTCCAACTCCTCAAGATGGAGATCTACACCGGCTTCATCCCCCCCTGGCTCACGGAGGAGGACCGCAAGCGGCTCACCGCCAAGCGGCGGCGCCAGATCATCTCCGAGGGGGAGAACGAGGGGCACAAGGGGTTCTCCGGGCGCGACGCCCTGAAGATCTTCGGCGAGTTCTACTCCACCTTTGCCCGCAAGGACAAGCTCATCACCATGACCACCCTGGTCGCCTTCTTCACCAAGGTCCACCCCGAGCTGGGTAAACAGCTCCCGACCGGATTCCTCGACTCCCTCATGGGGCTCTACAATTTCACCATTCTCCAGGAGGTGAAGGAGTCCCTCTACTACTACAACGAAGAGCAGATATCCCGGGACGTGCAGAACTATCTCTTCGCCGTCAACTTCGAGCCCGAAGTGGACGAAACCTGCACCTGGACAAAGGACAAGCTCCACATCAGCGAGTCGTTCTTCGAGGGGATCGAAAACCGGCTCCTCAGGGCAAACGGCGACCGGGAGCAGCGCCTCGCGTTCCGGAAAGAAATCCAGCGGGAATACGCCGCGCACACCCTGACCCAGGAGATACTCTTCGAGGGAAAACCCATCACCGAAACCAGGCTCTACCGGACCCTGTTCGAGAAATACGTCTTCAACCTCAAGGAGAAGGCATTGGACCCGTTCCTGGAGAACGCCAACTTCCGCCGCGCCATCAAGGATTTCGGGAAAGAGGATTTCAAGACCTACGACAAGCGGATCCGCGACGACGTCACCTTCCTCATCGGCAACCTCTGCAGCAAGTTCCGCTACACAAAGAACGGCGCCAAAGAGGTCTGCATCTACGTCATCGACAACGACCTGGCCAAGGCCTATGGGCGGAGTTGATGGCTGCTTTAGTTGAATTCAGAATTATAAGAAATCTTCATTTTTCTCAGCAGACCAGCTAACAGTATCTCTTGATACCCCCGATTTTCGGCGATCCGGATCGGGGGTTTTTGTATTTTGGAAAAGGGACTGAATGTAGTTCTTGGGATATATTATTTCCATTCTAAGCCGGCACTAGAGAGGGCAGGACGCATGAGAGAACGCAAGTTTAACATTTCATTTGCACGATAACACTTGTCATGTTAATATGCATAAAACTTGTTAAAAGAGGTGGGTATGAAAAACCTATTACGCGATTTTGAGCGCCACCTGAAAGAAAACCTGGACATAACTGCTACAACGAAAAAATGGAACGGTGTTGACAGCCTCCCTTTCTTTTTACGAGATTCCTACACATTCTACGCAGTTTCCCTTCTGAACACCCCCTGTCTATTGATGGTTGCGCGCGACAATAACGAGCAGACTCCCGCAACCATTCGCAAACAAATGTTGCAGGTCCAAGCAAAATGGGATGGAGAAGTCATCTACCTTTGTTCGTCGGTCTCCGCCTACAACCGCAAGCGCCTGATCGAGCAGAAAGTCCCTTTTGTGGTGCCCGGCAATCAGATGTATCTTCCGATGCTCGGCATCGATCTTCGGGAACATTTCAGGCAAATTCGGTCAGCCGCTCCCGTCAAGTTGAGCCCTTCTACTCAAGCGGTTGTATTGCATACGCTACTGCACGGGCCAAAGGACTACACGCCATCCCGGCTGGCAAGCCAGTTGGGATATACGGTAATGACGTTAACGCGGGCCTTTGATGAATTGGTCTCTCTTGGGTTGGGAGAAGTGGTCACGGAGGGGCGAGAAAGAGTACTTCGCTTTAGCGATGGGAAAAAAGAGTTGTGGCAAAGATCACGAGAGTTCATGCGCAGCCCCGTAAAGAAACGCACGTTCATACGTCCGCTCGAGGGGAATTGGGGAGAGGGGCTTCCCGCCGGATTGACGGCTCTTGCACACTTTACCATGCTGGCGCCCCCGTCAAATCCCGTCTATGCGGTAGACGCAAATGGTTGGAAGTCGATGAACCTTCTTTATTCTATTGAGGAATTACCGACACCTGAACCACAATCTTATGAAATCGAGATATGGAATTATTCGCCACTCCTTTTTCAGGAAGATGACGTTGTTGATCGCTTCTCCTTGTATCTCAGTTTGCAGGATAACGTTGATGAGCGGGTACAGTCCGCTCTCGAAAAAATGATGGAAGTCTTATGGTGAGAGGCATTGAACGGTTCAAGACACATTTTGCGCCATTTGCGGATAGATATGTGCTGATTGGTGGAACGGCCTGCTCCCTTGTAATGGAAGATGTTGGATTGGAGTTTCGGGCAACCAAGGATCTTGATATCGTCCTGTGCGTGGAAGCGCTGGATAGTGATTTCGTAACTGCCTTTTGGGAGTTTATTCGCGAAGGCAAGTATAAGGTTCAGGAGAAGAGCACAGGCCAGAAACAGTTTTATCGGTTCAAAAACCCTGAAGACGATTCTTATCCTGTGATGTTGGAACTGTTTTCACGTGTGCCGGACGCTTTGACCATCAGTGACGACAGCCATCTGACCCCAATTCCGATGGATGAAGAGGTATCCAGTCTCTCGGCCATCCTGCTGGACAAGGACTACTATGCATTCATCCATGCGGGGAAACAGGAGACTGACGGATTGCCCGTGCTCGGGCCGGCCTACCTGATTCCACTAAAGGCAAGAGCTTGGCTCGACCTGAAGAAAAGGCGTAAAACCGGCGATGCGATTGATGAAAAGGACATAAAAAAGCATAAAAATGACGTGTTCAGGCTGTATCAGATCTTGGACCCGGAGCAATCAATCGATCTGCCGGCCCCCATCAAGGAAGATTTGCGGCAATTTTTTAATGCGATAGAGAATGACCAGAGTGTAGACTTGAAAAACCTGGGGCTAAAAAACAGGAGTCTTGACGAGGTCCTCAGTGATCTGCGGTCAATATATGTGCTTGCTTAAACGAATTGACAAATAAATGCCTAAAGACATCCTAGAAACTGAATTTCTCCTAAAAAATCCACGGAGGAAAAGTACCATGACCCTGCGTACCCTTGCCGCCTCTATCGCCCTCATCGTGCTCGCAGCACCCCTCGCATGGGGGGCCGACCCGCCCGCCGAACCCAAGGCGGAGATCCAGGATCGCATCGAACAGCTGGAAAAGCAGATTCGCGAGCTGAAGGAGCTGCGGGAGAAACAGCTGGAGAAGGACGCACGGACCCGCGACATAAAGGAGCCGTGCGTCGCCGCGGTGGGCGGGACCGATGTCTGCTCATGCCTGGCCGAAAATCTGCCCAGGGGGGTCGATTTCGTCACCTATGTGCGGATGATGTCACCAGCGAAGGACGAAGTGGACAAGCGGGTGCTGGAGATGGTCAAGGCGGCCCGGGAGCGGTGCGTGAAGTAGGCGCCCCGCCGGGCTCCATACGAGGGGGGACCAGTTCGATGACGGTCACCTCCGGGGGTGCCAGGAAGCGGAGCGGCGGACCCCAGGTGCCGGTGCCGCGGCTCACGGATAGGGCCGCTCCCTTTGCCAGCCTGTGGAAGCCGTCCATGCAGGGATAGGAAAGGCGAACCAGGAGCCCGAAGGGAAAGAGCTGCCCCCCATGGACATGGCCCGATAGCTGGAGATCGAAGAGCCCCGCGGCATCCCGGTCAATCCGGGGGCGGTGCTTGAGGAGGATGGTGAACCGGCCGGCGGGGAGTCCGGCCAGTATTTGCCGCTCAACATGGGGAGACGAGGGGATTGCCGGGTCGTCTACCCCGGCGATGTTCACCACCCCCCCAACAGTCGCCCCCTCGCCCCGCAGAACCGTGAACCCCGCCTTCCGCGTAAATTCGAGCGCCTCGTCAAGCCCTACGTAAGCCTCATGATTTCCGGTAACCGCAAACTTGCCGTACCGGGGCGTAAGCTCCGCCAGGGGCTTGGCCATGGCCGACAGGTCGTTGATCTGGCCGTCCACCAGATCCCCCGTCGAGACAACGATATCGGGCCGCGCCTCCCTCACCTTTGCCAGCATCTTTTCGAGCCGGCCTTCACGAACAATCAGCCCCAGGTGCACATCGGAGATCTGCGCGATGGTCAGTTTCGGCACCGAGGCCGGCAGCTTCGGGGTGGGGATCACGATTCGCCTGACCCTGATGTCGCGGGCTTCCAGATATCCCGACAGCGTTGCCAGGAGCGCGTAGGCGATGGCAATACCGAAGGCCGTCCCTTTCCCGCCAATTGTCAGGGAAGGGGTCCAGCCCAGGATCGCCCCTCCCCCCTTGAGGAGAAGACGGCAGAGGTCGATGGCAAGGGAGGCGGAAAAGAAGAAAAAGATAAACCCCATCCAGAGATAGCCGCTCCAGGCCAGGGCACGGGCCGTGGACTCCCAGCCGTGTCGCTCGGTGATACGGACCAGAACCGGGGTGACGGTCATGAGCGCCAGGAAAAGGGCAAGGGCAACGCCGACAACCGGACCGAAGCCGAAGGCCACTCGCACCTTGATGAAGAAGTAGGCGTGGACGCCGCCGTAGACAAGAAAAAAAATGAGCAGGAAAAGCGACACTATGTTTCACCTTCACGCGGGTTGGTAAATTTCTCCCGGATATGCCCTACTGATCCGGATCTTCGCAAACCGGGCAATGGCTCTCGCCACTCTCCCGGTCAATTTCCAGCTCTCCTCCGCACACTTCGCATATCCCCTCGGCTTTCTCCCCCTGCATCCTCTTGCGGTACGTTTCCCCGAATAGTTTAGTAGTTTCCATGGGTTGCCCTCCACTAGCTCCCGCCCCTCTCAGTATCCCCATCCGAAAACCTTTTGGGGCCTCAGGATAATCACCCGACAATTTTACCACGGGACAGCCTGGTGGCTACGGAGCCTTTTGACAGGAATGGCAGAGCGGATACAATTAGTATGCTCCAATTATTTAAACACTGACCGTCCCCGGTCCGGGGGGAGTTGCGGCGGAGCTTCAATGAGCGAAAAAGGAGGCACCAATGGCAAGGACTGCTCAAGAGATGGTTTACGCGGTGGGAGGGATTCCCGATCTTCCCGCCTGGGCCGATACACCGCTGGCGTTTCGCATCGACACCGGCACTCTCGATGCCGATTTTCCCCCCGCGATGGCCGTCGACCGCCATCCGGCTGGGCCCATGAGCTTCGATCCCGTCAGCGGGGCCTTCTCCTATGAAGCCGGAGAGGGGGACAAGGCTCCCTTCACGGTAACTTTCTCCGGCATGCGCCAGGGGGAACCCGTCAGCCAGGGCGTCGTCATCACCCCGGTCCCCCGCTTGCCGGCCGAGCGGGATTACATCGCCAGCCATCCGGCACAGCCCGATCAGGCCAGCTCCCTCTACCTCCACCGAACCGTGAAGCCCAACGCCGACGGTTCCGAGGATCACCTGGTGACGGGGATGCGGGTGGTCTTCGACCGCTCCGGCGACGCCAACTCCCTCCATGCCTCCTACAGCGTTGACCGGAGCCATAAACTTCCGGATGCGCCGGACCCGAAGGATACGGTCAGGAGGCTCACCCTCTGCGCCGACCAGCTCGTCATCAGGGGCGAGCTGTCGCTCCCCGGGACCGAGGTGAACATCTTCGTCCGGGAATTGATCTTCGAGGATGCTGAGGGGGATCCGGGGCGCATCAACACCTCCCCCCTGGCCTACGCCCTGGAAAAGGCCCCCGATGCCCAGCGGGCCACCAACACGCCGGGGGGAAACGGCCGGCCGGGGCGGCAGGCCGGAAACGTGACGGCCTACCTCCGCACCATCCGGGTACCACCGGAAACCGCCACCCTGCCGCGGTTCGTCATGGTGGGGGGGAACGGCCAGCATGCCGGCCTGGGTGAAAACGGCCCTGACGGGGTGGACCGCTCCTACATCTATGGACAGACCTTCATCTGCGACGGGAGATCCCTCAGTGTCAATTTCGACCCGCCGGCCGTTTACTGGAAGTGGCACTACAAGTGGGCCGCCTTTGACCAGCAGAAGACCTGGGGGGCGCCCAGCTTCCCCACCTCCGGCCTGGACGCCCTCCCCGCCGGCATGCCGGGTGACGGTGGCGACGGCGGCGTCTTCACCGCAAACCGGGACCTCGCCCCCTTCGTGGACAACAGCGGCGGCACCGCAGGCAATCCGGGCGTTGACGTCCATGGCGGCAGGGCCGGCTATCCCATGACGAGCGCCCAGTACGAGGTGACCACCTGGTACAATCTCTTCACAGGCGCCCACCTCGACGGCGCCCAGCCGAAAATTATCGGCAAGCCGGAGACCACCGGCGCCGGGAAATCCTGCCCGGCTCCCCGGGCGGCAAAGCCGAAGGGAAGCCAACCGGCACCTGCCGTAATCGCGTGCCCCAACGCCTGGCTCCACCCACTCCAGCTCCAGACCGTACTGCAGTTCGTGCGGGACGCCTACCTGGCCGAAGACCGGGAAACCGTGGCGGCCATACTTGCCGACTACCGGGATGCCCTCGCGTTGGAACCGCCGGCCCAGACCGGTTGGGGAACGGAGTTCGAGCTGTCCCGGTATTACGCCGCCCAGACGGAGGCGGCAACGCTCCTTCACCGCCTGGAAAGCCACCTGGACTACTATGGCAATCCGGCCGGCTGGACGCCGATCCTCTCCCTGCAGGCAAACCTTCAGCTATACGAGAACGAGATCACCGATGCCCTCAGGACCCTCGTGCTGGTGAGCTGGATCAGCCAGGAGGGAGTCCGGGCGGAAAACGCTGCGGCAGCCATGCAGAGCGCCATCCAGGAACTGGACAAAGATGCCGCCGCCGCGGCCGTGGAGGTCCAGGCCGCGGAACAGGGGCTCCGGGAGATCAACGACCGGATCTACAGCCTCAGCAACGAGCTATCTACCCTGAACAATGATCTGGCGGCCCTCAGGGAACGCCTCCTGGCCGAAGCCCACAACACCATGCAGACCAGGGCGCTCATCAACCTGGGAGTCAAGACCTTCTCCGCCATCTGTTCGGTCATCCCCTACGGACAGCCGGCCCTGGGGGCAGTGGGGTCCATGGCCAAGGTCATTGCGGATTGCGCCACCGGCGACGACGAGCCCCTCGACACGGCCGGAAAGCTTGGCGGCATCCTGGCCACCTACGGCAAGGCCAGGCTGGATGAAAAAGCGGGGGAAATCGCCAAGGCGGCAGACAAGAAGAAGCCTGACCCTGAGGCGGAGAAGGCCAAGGAAAAGGCGGCACAGCTTACCCACGTGGGGAAAACCATCGGGCCGGCAGTCACCGAGATATCCGGGGCACTCAAGGGGCTGAGGGTCCCCCAGAGCGAGGTGGATGCCGAACTGGCGCGCCTTGAGGCCAAAACGCCGGAATTCGGCGAAATGGCCCGGAAGATACAGGGGCTCAACCGGAGGAAAGCGGCCTTTGCCGAAAAGCTGGACGAGACCCTCCAGGCCCTGGGGGGCGCCTACGGCAGGATCTCCTCCAACCTGAACGCCATGGGAACCCTGGTCCGGCAGGGGCGGGACACCCTCGCCCACCTGGACCACGAGGCGGTGCTCTATACCCGCGACCTGGGGCAGCGGGCCCGGCAAACCCTGGTCAAGTACCTCTACTACCTGGTCAAGTCCTACGAAACGTCGGTGCTCAAGGAGGTGGAAACCGCCAACTACCAGCTGACCGACATTTTCGACAAGATCAGCGACCTGCTACAGGCGGGGGATAACCGCTCGAAACTGGATGTCACCAGGCTCGGGGTCTTCGCCGACCAGCTCAGGCCCATTTTCCGGGACAACCTGAGCCGCATCGAGCACAAGCTCATGGAGGACTTCCGCCCCGAGTACACCATCCGGCTCGAATCGCGGCTCTCCGCCGAACAGACCCCCGGGATCATCCGGCAACTGAACGACACGGGGGAAGCGGTCATCAACCTGCGGGAGAGCGGCCTCATCCTCCCCGACCGGGAGAAGATCAAGATCGCCGACATCGAAATCTCCGGCCTGGGGTTCGGGGACCGGGACCTGCCGGCCGGCGGAACCCTGGAGATCACCCTGGAGCCCCTCGGCGACGGCACCATCCGCTCCGGGGACCGGCTCTACGCGGTGCGCCACCCGGCCGGCAGCGGCCAGGGGGAAGGGGCGGACCTGCCGTCCCAGCAGATCTGGGGGGCCACCTACCACTTCAGCACCCGTCAGCTCTCACCCATCAAGCCGAGCAGCGAATCCCTCGCCCTTCTCGGCTATCTTCTCCGGGATACCGACGACAAGACCAGGGAAAAGCTGGCAAAACCGGCGGCCTGGACTGATCTGCGCATCCGCTTCCGCCGCTACGTGGAGGGAGGACCGGACCTGGAAAGCCTCCTCCTCGCCTGGCAGTTAAATTTCGCCACCCCGGCCGCCACCAACCGCCACGTCCTCGACGTCCGCACCGAGGGAGGAGCGGTACCCCTCATCCAATGCACGCCGCCGGACATCAACGAGCGGGCCGACGGCTTCGGGTCCCTCTACCGCATCTACCGGAGGGCGACCCCCGTCACCATCGCGGCCCCACTTCAGTATGGCGAGCTCCTCTTCAGCCACTGGGAGTTCATCAACACCGATACCATGAAGAGCCGGATTATCCACGAGCCGAGCTGCTCCTTCAGCATCGAGGACAACCTCAGGGTCATCTGCGCGTACCAGGAGAAGCACCCGGTCGCCACGCTCGCCATGCCCAAAGTCAAGACCAGGCGCAAGACCGTCACCAACGAGATGCTGTTGAAGGCCATGGCCGACGACCGCAGGGCGCGGCCGTCCCTTTCGAGCGCCATCCTCAACCGTCCTTCCCTGGCAGAAGGGGTGAAAAGGGGGTATCTCCCCGCCGATGCGGAGGCCGTTACCCTGGAGGGGCCACGGGAGAAGGACGGCCTGACATGGTACAAGATCGACCACGGGGGAACGGTCGGATGGGTCCATGAGGAGAAGCCGTGACTACATCTCCACCCGCGTAACGACCCCCTGGAGGCGGCTGGCAGGCAGCTTGTGGAACTGGACGAAATTGGGAGTGAGCTTCTTGAATACCGAGAAGACCCGCCAGATGGGGTTGCGGGTGGCAATATCCTCGACCCCGTAGAAGATGACCTTCTCCTGGATGCCGTTTGCCTTGAGGTGCGTCTCGATATCCACAACCTCCATGTACCCCGCCTCGATCCGGAAGGCGTCGAGCCCCGGCCCGATTCCCTTGACGAGCTCGGTTTCCACACCCAGGGGTTCGTCCGTGATCAGGAGGGAGATGAAGACGTTGCGCTCGTAGATGATGTTGCTCCGGATGATGCAGTGGACCACGTAAGGGGGGACCACGTCGGTTTCCCGGGTGAAGAAGAGGCCGGTCCCCCGGATGGGTCCCTTGGCGTAGATCTGTTCGTAGGAGAGGAGGAAAGTCTCCAGGTCCAGGGGCTTGAGGGCGTGGTAGAGGGAGCGCTGCCCCCTGGTCCAGATGATGATGGTCACGAAGGGGATCGAAGCCAGGACAATGGACCAGTAGGCACCATGGGGGATCTTGGAAAAGGTGGAGAAGAGGTAAGAGGCGTCGATAACGGTGATGGCCAGCGCCACCAGGGCCCGCCACTTCTTCGTCGTATGGGCGAAGACGATGATCATCATGATGCCGGTGATGGTCATGGAACCGGTAACCGCCATGCCGTAAGCGGCGGCCAGGTTCTCGGACTTGCGGAAGACGAGCATGATGAAGATGACCGCCACCATCAGCGACCAGTTCACAGCCCCGAGATAGATCTGCGATTTGATCTCCCGGGAGGTGTAGTCCACCCGCATCAGCGGCAGGAGCCGCGTGGTTATCCCCTGGTAGACGATGGAGAATACCCCGCTGATAATGGCCTGGGATGCAATGATGGTGGCCATGATGGTGAGGATCAGGAACGGGATGTAGAGGACCGGCGCCTGGCTCTGGACCATGCCGAAGAGGAGGTTCTTCGCGTCGGGATGGGAGATGGCGAAGGCCCCCTGGCCCAGATAGTTCAGATAGAGGGCCACGAAGACGAAATGCCATGCCCGGACGATCGGCTTTTTGCCCAGGTGTCCCATGTCGGCGTAGAGGGCCTCGCCACCGGTGGCGCAGAGGATGACCTCGGAGAGAACAAAATAGCCGGCCAGGCCATTCTCCCTGAAGAAGGTGAACGCGTGCCACGGATTGATCGCCTCCACAATCTCCGGCATGGAGAGGGCAGAAGCAATGCCGGTGACGGCCAGGGTGCCGAACCAGACCGCCATGATGGGGCCGAAGGCGCCGGCCACCCGGTCGGTGCCCTTGAACTGCACGGAGAACAGGCCGATGGCAATGGCCGCGGCAATGGCCACTAGGGTTCCGGTGGAAAGCCCTTCGAGGCCGGGTATAAGGAGGAGCCCCTCCACGGCGGAGAGAATACTGATGGCGGGGGTGATAACCCCGTCACCCAGGAGCAGCGACACCCCCACGAAGGAGAGAAACCCGGCAAAGGCCACGAGACGCCCGGTCTTCACCAGCTTCATGATGATCTCCCGCAGAACGATCTCCCCCCCCTGCCCCTTGCGCCCCAGGCTCATGGCGAGCCAGGCATACTCCATGGTGACGAGGATCGTCATGGTCCAGAATACCAGGGAAAGAATGCCGAAGACGTTTTCCCGGGTCGCCTGCGTCAGGGTGAAGATAACCGTGAGGGTATAGATGGGACTTGTGCCGATGTCGCCGAATACCAGCCCCAGGGCCTTAACGATTCCCCCCAGGAATGATTCGTCCTTGTGGTGTTCCATGAATGGTTTCCCCCGCGATTCAGCCGGTATTCTCCGGGTTTTGCAACCGGCACACCTTATACCACCTTAACACCGCATGGCACAAGCGCAAACCGGCTTCAGCACCGAGCCAATCCCCTTGACCTTTCCGCCCCCCTTCGGGTAGTCTGGACCGATGACAAAACCTTACGAACAGCCGAAAAAACCGGAACTTCTCGCCCCTGCCGGCTCCCTGGAGGCCTTTTTCGCCGCCATGGAGAAGGGGGCCGACGGGGTCTATGCCGGGCTGCGGGAGTTCTCGGCCCGGGCCAAGGCGAAGAACTTCTCCCTCCCCCAGATGGAGCGGATGGTGGCCTACGCCCACGGCCTCGGCCGCAAGGTCTACATCACCCTCAACACCCTGGTTAAGGAGGGGGAACTGCCGCAGCTCGTGGATACCCTCGCCGCCCTGGAGGCCATGGGGGCCGACGCCGTCATCCTCCAGGATTTGGGAGTTGCCCGCCTCATCCGGGACCACTTCCCGGGGCTCGCACGCCACGCATCCACCCAGATGACCATCCACAACCTCCCCGGTGCCCGCATGCTGGGGGAGATGGGGTTCGAGCGGGTGGTCCTCGCCCGGGAACTCCACATCGACGACATCAGCCACATCAGCCGGGAGTCGGGGGTGGAGATCGAGTGCTTTATCCACGGCGCCCTCTGCTTTGCCATCTCGGGGCAGTGCTTCTTCTCATCGTTCCTCGGGGGTCACAGCGGCAACCGGGGGCGCTGCGCCCAGCCATGCCGCCGCCATTACCGTTATCGGGGGAAGGAAGGATACTTCTTCTCCACCAACGACCTCTCCGCCGTGGACCTCATCCCCGACCTGGCCGCCGCCGGGGTGGCATCCCTTAAGATCGAGGGGCGGATGAAGTCAGCCGAGTACGTGGCCAGCGTGGTGGAAGCCTACCGCCTCGTCCTGGACGCCCCGGAGCGCAAGCGCGCCGAAGCGGCCGCCCGGGCCAAGGAGATCCTGAAGCTCTCCTTCGGCCGGGTCCCCACCAAGGGGTTCATGGCCTCCCGCACACCAACCGACATCGCCATCCCCACACTCCGGGGCGCCACCGGCCGCTACCTGGGGGAAGTAAAAAGCGTCCGGGGGGACCGGCTCACCTTCGAAACCAAGGACCGCCTCTTCGTGGGGGATCGGATCCGGGTGCAGCCCAAGAGCGACATGGCCGGCAAGGCCTTCACGGTGAAGGACATCTTCCTGGGAAAAGAGCGGGTGAAATCGGCCAGGGAGCGAAGCATCGTCACGGTGGTGTCCCCCTTCGCTTTCAAGGCGGGGGACGCGGTCTTCAAGGTCTCCTCCGAGACCGCCTTCACCATGAGCGAAAACGCTTGTCTGAAGCGCCTCGACGCGGTGAAACCGGGGAAGATTCCCTGCAACCTGGAGCTTTCACTGGCCGACAGGGCCCTGCGCATCGCGGCCCGGGCCGCCGGGGCAACGTTTGCCGCCGAATTTCCCGTGGGGCCTCTGGAGCCCTCCACCACCAGCGACATGGCCGGCGTTCTCCGGGCCCAGTTCTCCCGCACCGGCGAGACCCCCTTCGAACTGCTGGGCCTCGCCGCCCCCGGCTTCCCGCCGGTACTCATCCCGCCGGCCCGGCTCAAAGATATCCGCCGTGATTTCTACCGCCGGTTTGGCGAGCAGGTGGCCGTCAAGATCGCCAAGCACCGGGCCGAGGCACGGAAACTGGCCCTGGCTTCCCTGGTCCCGCCCGGCCACCCACGGCGGGAGACGAAAGCTGAAGCAACGGTCCGGATCGAGCACCTGCGGGACACGGCCATCCTCCGGCAGCAGGGGGTCGATGCCGTCATCCTCCCGGTCTCCCGGGCAAATATTCACCAGATCCACCTCGCGGCGCGAAAGCTCCGGGGAGACGAGGGGCGAATCATCTGGCACCTTCCCTTTGTCATCTTCGATGCGGAAATCCCCTTTTACGAGGAGGCGATCGCCCTCCTCATGGGGCAGGGATTCCGGCGCTTCGAGCTTTCAAACCTCTCCCACTTTCCCCTCTTGGCGGGACGGGACGTGGAACTTGCCACCGACTACCGCCTCTTCTCCCTCAACACCCAGGCCGTCATGGCATGGCACGAGCTGGGGGTGACGACCGCCACCCTCTACATCGAGGACGATGTGGAGAACATGGCGGCGCTCCTGGCCGCGCCGGTGCCGGTGCGGCGGCGGGTCCTGGTCTACGGCGGGGTCCCGGCCATGACCACCCGGGTCGCCATCAAAGGGGTGAAGGGAGACGCCCCCCTGGTCTCGGACCGGGGAGAAGAGTATGAGGTGGCGGTGCGGGGGGACCTCACCACGATCACCCCGGCAATCCGCTTCTCCATCACCCACTTCCGGAGCCGGCTCCAGGAGGCGGGGTGCGGCTCCTTCGTGGTGGATCTCTCCCAGGCCCCCCGGGAGCGCTGGCGCCCCATCCTCGACGCCTTTGCAAGGGGCGAGGGGATTCCGGGGACAAGCGAATTCAATTTTGTCATGGGATTGGTATAAAGAATGGGAAACAGCACCGACTCGATCAGCACCGACTACCTCGTCCGCGTCATCACCAAGGACGGCAGCATCCGGGCCCTGGCCTGCGTCACCACCGGCCTCACAGGTGAGCTTTGCCGCCGCCACGGCACCTGGCCCACCGCCTCGGCGGCCCTGGGGAGGGCCTTGACCGGAGGCGCCCTCATGGGAGCGCTCTTGAAGACCGGCCAGCGGGTGGCCCTGCGCTTCGAGGGGAACGGCCCCCTGCAGAAGATCCTCGTGGAGGCCGATGCCAACGGCGCCGTCCGGGGGCGCGTGGGAAATCCGGAGGTGAACCCCCAGCGGGAGGACGGCAAGCTGGACGTGGCCGCCGCCATAGGCAACGCGGGGCTCCTCACCGTCACCAAGGACCTGGGGCTCAAGGAGCCCTATACCGGTACGGTCCTCCTCTACACCAGCGAAATAGCCGAAGATCTCGCCTACTACCTGACCGACTCTGAACAGGTGCCGTCGGCGGTGGGGCTCGGGGTCTACGTGGAGCCCGACGGTGCCATTGCGGCGGCCGGCGGGTTCCTTATCCAGTCCCTTCCCCCCCATAACGACGAGGCGGTGGACCGGCTCATGGAGCGGATCGCCACGATGCCGCCGGTTACGGAGCTGCTGCGGCAGGGGAAAAACCCCGAGGAACTCCTGGAATATCTCTTCGAGGGGATACCCTGCGATACCCTGGAGAAGCGGGCCCTGGCCTTTGTCTGCTCCTGCAGCCGGGAGCGGATCGAGCGGGTCCTGATATCGCTCGGCCGCGACGACCTGGCCGCCCTTCTGGCCGAGCAGGGGGAGACCGAGGTAACCTGCGAGTTCTGCCGGGAGCGCTACCACTTCGGCCGCGACGATCTGGAGCGGATTCTGGCGGGGCTTTCGGCAATGTAGGATTCCTCCCCTCGCAAATCCCTCCGCTGCGGGTATACTTTTCAGTAATCCCTCACGCAGCGGAGGCTCCCCATGGTTATCCACGACATCACCGTTTCCCTCTCCCCGGACCTTCCCGTCTACCCCGGCGATCCGGCAGTCCTTTTCGAGCCGGTCACCCGCATCGCCCGGGGAGACACTGCCAACGTCACCCGCATCACCATGACAACCCACAGCGGCACCCACCTGGACGTGCCGAGCCATTGCCGCGACGACGGCGCCACCGTGGATCACCTCCCCCTGTCGCTCCTCGTGGGAAAGGCCCGGGTGCTGGACGTGCGCGGGGAGCGCGCCATCGGCCGCCGCGAACTCTCCCGCCTTCCGGTGCGGGGAGAGGAGCGGATTCTTCTGCGTACCGGAAACTCCCTTTTATGGGAGCATCCCGACTTCCAGGAAGAGTTCGCCCATCTCACCGAAGACGGAGCAGCCTATCTGATCGAGGCAGGGGTCAGGCTGGTTGGAATCGATTACCTCTCCATAGAAGGGCTCGACAGCGGGGTTACCGTCCACCGGATGCTCCTGGACGCCGGGAGCGTAATCCTGGAAGGGCTCAACCTCTCAGGAGTGGAACCGGGGGAGTACGAACTCATCTGCCTCCCTCTCAAGATTGCCGGCGGTGACGGAGCCCCTGCACGGGCAATCCTCCGGGGACGGGAGCAGAGCTCCGGCGAGCCCCCCTTCGACCCCCACACGACCCGCTGGCCGGTGGCCTGACGAGGTTAACCATGGCCGGATCACGGAAGATCGTCAGCGCCCGGGAACTGGACCTCCTGCGCCGCCTGCTCCGGGAACGGACCGAAGAACTGGAGCGGGCCAACGAGCGCCTCTTCATGGCGAACCAGGTGAAGTCGGAGTTCCTCTCCCACATGTCACGGGAATTCCAGCGCCCCCTGGATCATATCGTTGATTTCGCCTCCTGTCTCCGGGACGGCACCATGGGAGAAATCAACCTGGACCAGCGCCGCTGCCTCGACACCATAATTATTCGGGGAATCAGGCTGCAGCGGATGCTGGAACGGGTCCTGGAGCTCTGCAGCGTCGACCTGGGCATGACGGTTTTCCTACCCAAAGAGTTCTCCGTACAGGATGCATATGACCGGGTAATTGCCCGGCTGAAAGATGCGGCGGAAAAGCGGGGGGTTGCCCTGGACGCCGGCGGCGCCGGCGAGGAAAACATCCTTACGGCCGACGAGGGGAAGTTTTCCTTTATCATTGAAGAGCTGGCCACGAACGCCCTCAAATTCTCGCCGAAGGGATCACGGGTATCCATACGCCTTAGGGATGTGGCTCCGGGAGGCGTGAACGAGCGGTACCTGGAGGTGTCGGTTTCAGACCAGGGGAGGGGAATCCCGGAAACGGAGCTGGGGCAGATCTTCAAGAGCTTCGAGATGGGGGGAGGCATGGCCGCCGGACCCGGAAGCCTCGGTCTCGGCCTTGCCCTGGTGAAGCACTTCGTGGATCTTCATGGCGGCCGCATCGCCGTCCAAAGCCGCGCGGGAAAAGGAAGCACCTTCACGGTCCTCTTCCCCAAGGGGGGACCGCCCGTCCACATGGTGCGCACCCCCAGAGTTCTGGTGGCCGGGCTCGACAGTGAAGTTGCCGGACCTCTCCTGGCCGGGCTCCGGGAGGAAGGGTATGACACCATTTCCGCCTCCGGCGGCCCCGATGCCCTCGACAAAGGGATATCCATGGCTCCGGACCTCTGCATTCTCAGCCTCTCCCTCCCCGAAGTGGGAGGTATCGATGTCTGCCTGAGGCTCAAGGCCCACGAACGGAGCAAGCAGATTCCGGTCATCATCACCGCCTCTTACCCCGACCGTTCGGCCAAGATCGCAAGTGCCCAGGCAGGAGCCGACGGCTTCTTAGTTCTTCCCTCCGAGACGGGAGAACTCCTCCTCAAGGCCCGCAGCCTCATCACCCAGAAGCTCAATTACGACTTCCTCAAGCGCAACTACGAGATTGCCGCCAGCGAGGCATTCACCGATTCTCTCACCGGTCTTTTCAACCTGCGCCAGTTCTGGCTGAGCCTGGACCACGAACTGGCCCGGGCCCGCCGCTACCGCCGCAAGTGCTCTCTCGCCATGATCGACATCGACTTCTTCAAGCAGTACAACGACCGTCACGGGCACCTGCGGGGAGACGAAGTACTGAAGGAGGTGGGGGGGCTCTTCGTCGCCAGCATCAGAAATTCGGACATCGCGGCCCGCTACGGCGGCGAAGAGTTCATGGTCATCATGCCCGAAACCAATCGCGACCTGGCTTCCATTGCGGGAGAAAAACTGCGGCGGGCCGTGGCCGACCACCCTTTCCCCCTCCAGGAAACCCAACCGGGCGGCACCCTGACGGTGAGTGTCGGCATCGCCACCTTCCCCGACGACGCCACCACGGCGCGGGAACTGGTCGATGCCGCGGACCAGGCCCTCTACCGGGCCAAGCAGCAGGGAAGGAACCGGGTGGAGTGTTATGGTGACGCCGGTGGGGATTGATATACTGAACCGAAGAATTTCGCAGGATTGGGCGGAAGACTGGACGTCTTCCGGGAAAGGGGTGTGACGCCTATGGCAACTCCACGGGGAACAGGACGGTTTGGCGTTGAGGAGCATGGCAAGAGAACAGCGCGCAGCACCGATGTCTACATGCCTGCTGAAGGGAAGGAAGAAGCTGCCGTATGCACCGGGTGCAAGGCAATCTTCCAGGGGAAACGCTGGTTCAGCGAGGGTGATGACGGGGCGAAGCTTCCTGTCGGCCACTTACCGGGCAAGGTGGTCTGCCCGGCCTGCCAGCGGATTAAGGACGGCAATCCCGCAGGGGTAATCACCCTTTCCGGCGACTACCTCATCCAGCATGAAGAGGTCATCCTGAACGCCGTTAAGAACATCGAGGCGAAAGCGCGGGCAAAGAACCCCCTGGCCAGGATCATGAGAATCGATCAGGAGGGGAAAATTCTCACCATTTGCACGACCCACGAGAAACTGGCGGAAAAGCTGGGGAAGGAAATCTACAAATCCCACAGCGGGAAGCTCGGCTTCCAGTGGAGCGAGGATGAAAGTTTCGTCCGGGTGAACTGGACGCGCTGACGCGGGAAACGGGCGCCGCCGCTGTCGCCCGTTCTTGTTAACAGGCTGTTAAGCGGCAGGAATCAGCGGTATGCCCCGGCCGGCGCACGCCTCGCGGAAGGCCGCATCAATGGGGGCTTCGGCCGCAACCGGCCGCCCGCCGGCGGCGGTAAACGACATGGCGCGACAGTGGAGCATCATCCGCGGGGCCTTCTCGCCGCCGTAGGTGGTGTCGCCCACGATGGGAAGCCCGCAGTGGGCCAGGTGGACCCGTATCTGGTGGGTGCGGCCGGTGAGGGGGCGGGCCTCCACGAGAAAGCCCCCTTCACCCCGACCGATGACGGTGAAGCGGGTACGGGCTTCCCGGCCGGGGGTGGCCACCCCGTAGCGGGCGCTCCCCACCTTGGCGATGGGGGCGTCCACCTCCCACTGCTCCGATGCCGGTTCAGCCGCCACGATGGCCCAGTAGATTTTTTCCACCCGCCCCTCTTGCAGCTGGGCCGAGATGTGGGCCGCGGCCCGCTTTGTCTTGGGGAAGATCATCACCCCCGAGGTGCCGCGGTCAAGGCGATGGATCACCCTTGCCGGCTCCTGGCTGCCGATGGAGCGCAGGTAGAGGGTGACGGCATGCTCCACGGTCCCCTTGAGCTGATAGGGGGTCCGCTGGCAGTTGAGGCCGGCGGCCTTGTTCACCGCCAGGTAATCGGCATTCTCCAAGAGGAGCTCATCCCGGGTATAGGCGATCTCCCGGTAGCGCTCGGGCTCCATGACGCCGAGGACGATCTCCTCCCCGGCCCGCAGAGTCCGGGAGGCTACCCGCACCATGGCGCCGGCCACGGTGCACCCCCCCCAGTCGATGATCTTGCGGACGCGGGTTTTGGACAGCTGCGGGAATAGCCGCACCGCCCCGTCGTCGAGGCGCATCCCCGCCTCTTCTGCTCCTGCCCGTGCGGTGAGAATCACGGCAGCAGCGCCTTGGCCCTGAAGAGGGCAATAATCGTCTTGCTGTCGCGGATACGGCCATCCGTTGCCATGGTGAGGGCTTCGTCCAGGGACATTCGCACCGCTTCAATCTCCTCGTACTCCTCCGGTTCGGCCTCCCCCTGGGAGAGGCCGCTGGCCAGGTAGAGATGGATCGCCTCGTCGAATACTCCCGGCGAGGTAAGGATGACGCCGAGGGAGTCGAGCCGGGCCGCTGAGAGTCCCGTTTCCTCGGCCAGCTCCCGGAGTCCGCACGCCGCAGGCTCCTCCCCCGGGTCGAGGCGGCCCGCCGGTATCTCCAGCAACGTTCCATCAACCGCGGGGCGCAGCTGCCGGATGAGGGTCACCGTGCCGTCGTCGTGGAGCGGCAGAACGCCGACCCCTCCCGGATGGCGCACCACCTGGAACGTGTGCCACCCCTTGTTGCCGATACGCACTTCCAGCTGCTCTATGTTGACCACAAGCCCCGTGAAGGGGGTGGTTCGATTACGGATATCCATGGGGCTCACCTCGTGGGGAAATGGGGTGAGCATATCACTAACGGAGGAAGAATGGGAGGGGGAAGAGGGGTGATTACAGGGCGCAACGCAATAACTTTGCGCCATCCTTGAAGAGAATTTCCACTTTATTCGGCTTGATGACGGTCAATACGATGCCGACACCGAACACGGGGTGGGAGACGAGCTCGCCGTTGCGGAACGGCCGGTCCATGGCATAGGGGGAGGCGGTTTCCGGATCGACCCCTGCCATGGTCTGCTCCCATTCCGACGGCCCCTGGGGGACCGGCTCCCTGCGGGGACGCCCCGTTCCAGGCGTACGGGGGGCAGCGGACCGCTGGGCGGCTGACCGTTCCGTCGGTTTCTTTTCTTCCTTGGGGGGATGATAATTGTGCTGGCCGCCGCAGGTGTTGCACTGGACCCGGACAATCATATCTCCCACCATGGCCACGATGGTGTGATTGAGCACCGCCCGGCACCGGGTGCATCTCGCCTCGATAATATCTCCTGCTGAACGCTTCCTGACAATCATCTTGCACCTCGCATTGTTTCCCCCGAAAGGGAGGGCGTTTATAGCACTTCGGCACCATGGTGTCAAGGGCGTTCCCACCGCACTCCCCCACGTCGGTATGGACCTGGCGGCAGTAACAATGCTATGCTTCCGGAGTGCAGCTCAGAAGCTCGGCATTGCGAGCATGACAAGAGGTATACGAGTACGCCATGAATGTTGAACAGATGAAGACCGTCCTTCGGGAGATCCTGACAAAAACCGACCTCACCCCGTGCGTGGTGGGTCACCGGGGAGTCGGGAAAACCGCCGGCATCATCCAGCTCTGCCGGGAGCTGGACCGCCGTTATATGCCCCTTCGCCTCGGCCAGATGGAAGTGGGGGACCTGGTCGGCATACCTTACAGGGAGGGGGAGGTAATGAACTGGTCACGCCCCTGCTGGTGGCCTGCCGACGACGGTCCGGAAACCGTCATCCACTGCGACGAGCTGAACCGCGCCCAGCAGGAGGATACCCTCCAGGCAATCTTTCAGTTCGTGGAGCCGCCGTCCGAGGGGATGCGCCGGGCGCTCCACACCCACACCCTTCACACCAGGCACAAGGTGGTGGTGACCATCAACCCCCCCGACGGCACCTATCAGGTGGCGACCCTTGACCGGGCCCTCATCGACCGGATGGTGATGCTCTACGTGGAAACCGATTACCACTGCTGGGCCGGCTATGCCGCATCACGGGGACTGGACACCGGCGTGCGCCAGTTCCTTGCCGCCAACTCCATGTTCCTTTCCAGCCAGGGGAATCCCATGGAAATGGACGCTGAACCCACCGAAAGAGGGTGGGAGATGGTGAGCATCCTCCGCAAGAACTGCCGGTTCCCGAAGGATCTGGAAATGGAGATCTACGCCGGCATTGTCGGCAAGGAAGCGGCCATCGCCTTTCTGCGCTGGTGCGCCGAGAATGTTCGCCGCCCCGTCACCGCCATTGAGCTCCTGAACGACTGGGACACCGTGCGGAAACGCCTGGAAGCCCAGCGGGACGATCTGCAGGCAGCCACCATGGGGGATGTCGTGGCCACCCTGACCGCCGACCCGCAACTCGGGCCGGAGCAGGAAGAGAACCTTGTCCGCTATATCGACATTCTCCCCCGTGATATGCGGTTCGGCCTCGTGAAGTCGCTCCTGAAAATCCCGCCCGTGGCCCAGGCCATCTCCCAGGACAAATACGACGCCACCGTCTTCGACGCCATCCGGACAATCAGCGCGGACGCCCAATGACCACTATCACCCCTCATCTGACAACACTTCCCAACGGTCTCCGCGTCGTGGCGGTGGAAATGCCCCATCTCAATTCGGCGGAGATCGCCGTCTATCTCAAGGTGGGGGGACGCCACGACAGCCGCGACAAGGCCGGGCTCGCCCACTTCCTCGAACACATGATCTTCCGCGGCAACGCCGAGCACCCATCGAGCCTTGAGCTGGAAGCCGACTTCGAGGCCATCGGCGGCTGCATCAATGCCGCCACCGACGCCGAAACCACCTGCTACTACACCAGGGTGCACCCCAGCCACGTGGCCGAGGGGCTGCGGCTGCTTTCGGTCATGCTCCTCTCCCCGGCCCTCTCGGGAATCGAGATCGAGAAAAAGATCATCACCGAAGAGGCCCTGGAGGACATCAACGAGCAGGGCGAGGAGGTCAACCCCGACAACCTGGCGAGCCGCCTCATGTGGCCCGGCCACGGAATCGGCATGCCGACCATCGGCTATCTCGATACCATCGCGGGCCTCACCGAAGAAGATCTGCGGGATCATATGGCCCGGCACTACGTGCCGGAAAACGCCGTAGTGGTGGCAGCCGGACTGATTTCTCCGCAGGAGGTTTTCGCGGCGGTCAGCGACGCTTTCGCCCGCTGGAACGGCCCTCCCCCACCGGACCAGGAGCCGGTTTGCGAGAATCAGGAGACGCCCTGCGCCCTCTTTGTGAAAGACTCCGACAGCCAGGTGAATCTCCAGGTCGCTTTCCGGAGCTTCCCCCGGGAGGACGGGCGGCTGGCGGCGGCCCGGCTCATCCGGCGCATCCTCACCGGCGGCGGATGTTCGCGGCTGCACATGAATCTGCGGGAGCGTCTCGGCATCGTCTACTCGGTGGACGCCCAGCTGGCGGCATATGACGACACCGGCTGCTTCGCCATCGAGCTCTCCACCGCCCCGGAGAACCTCTCCGTGGCGGTTGCGGAGGTACTGCACGAGACGCTGCGGCTGGCTACTGAGCCCGTAGGGGAGAATGAACTGGGGCGCGTTCGGCAGGGGTATTTCTTTGACCTGGATTACAGCAGGGACTCCACCTTCGATATGCAGGTGCGCTACGGGTGGGGCGAACTGATGGGGATGTTGCGGAGCATCGAAGAGGACCAGGCCGAGGCCGGCGCCGTTGATGCCGCAGCGGTCAGGGCAACGGCACGGGAGCTGTTCTCCCCCGCGCGGCTCAACCTTGTGGCCGTGGGGCCGGTAAAGGCGGCGGTAAAGCGGGAGATCACCGCCATAATCAAGCGGTATGAGGCGGACTTCCGGGAATAATCCTGCGACGTTACTTTGCTTCCAGCACCCGCGCGTTGATCTTTCCCACCACCCCGGCGATGGCCGCCAGGTCGTCGGGGCCCTCACCCTCCACAAGCTTCACATGGGTGGCATCAACGGGCACCTGGCCGAAGGTGGGGTCCACCTGAAGCCATTTCCCTTCCACCAAGCTTTCAGCCCAACTGTGATAGAGAAATCCCTTCCCATCAAGGTACACGAGCCCTGAAACGACTCGGGTGGAAATTCCCGCAGCCCGTGCGAGTGAGGCATAGAGCCGGGCATGGGACTGGCAGTTTCCCTTCCACGATGCAAGGGTATCGAGGGGCGAGGGAGCATCGGTAACCGTATCCTCCACGGCGGCCGCCACCCACTGCACCAGCTTCTCCACCTGCTTGCGGGGATCCGTCTCTTCCCCCACCGCTTCCCGTGACCGGGCAATGATGTCGGGATGCTTCGCCGGGAGCCGGTCCGATTCCTCCGTGAAGCTGCGGAGCGCCGCTTCGGCATCGGATGCCATCTCAGGCTTCAGGGGTTCAATGGTGAATACCACCGTTGTCCCGGCAGTTCTGCGGGCACTCTGTCCCCCCCCCTGAATGAGGGGCATGGCCGGGGGAATGCCGTCCAACTCCATAACGAGCCGGGTGAGAAGGGCTGGTTTGGCTATGGGTGGTTCGACCCGCACCAGGCTGAAGTCAAAGACAAGATCCCGACGGGAGAGGGCTGCATCCGCAATGAACCGCCGGACGCTTTCCCCATCCTCGGCAACGGTCTCGACAAGGCCGTCCCGCACCGATTCACGGACCGTGTTTCCTGCCGCATCCACCCAGATGTCGTTGTACACCAGGGGGAACAGGTCGTTGCGGAGGTGGAGCGCCCGGCTCCCATCCGGCAGCGTCTCATATCCCAGCACCGTTACGGTCACCGTTTTCAGCTTTACCGCCTCGACATCAAGCATCTGAACCCGCAGTCGCTTACCCGCTGCGGTTTTTTTCAGAAGGGGGAGGATATTCATGGCCGAAGGGGGATAAACCGGCCCTTTGGCCGCAAGAAGCTTCTCTTTCTTCTCTCCCCCAGACGCCACAACCACCTTAATCCCCTTGGGAGTTGCCTCCCCGGCGAGCCTCATGGGGGTGCCGTCGAGAACCTGCTCCACCTCGAACGACCTCAGGGAAAGGTCAGGCCCCACGAAATACCGTTCGCGCGAAGATGCCTCGCGGGAAAATCCCATGACGACCATCTTCACGCTCCCCTCCACTGAGATATCGAACCCTCCATCCTTCGGGACGATACTCTGGTGGGCGAAGCCGGTGCGTTCGCTCCCCAGGAAAATGCCGAACCACCGCTCGCCGAGAGGAGGCTTCGCCGGCAGTGGAAGCGAATTTGTCGCGGCGCTAACGGCAACCGCAGCGAGGGCAAGGACGAGAATACAGCTAAGGCTTAAGGCAAGGGAACGGGCAAAACGCATCATTGGGTGATTACTCGGTAAAAATCGGCTCTTTAGCTGTTTCCGGGCGATCTGCTTTCCGGTCGAGGGTACAACTGTTTCGAGGGGAGGAATCATCACCGGACGCCTCCTTGCCTTTCCCCTTCTGCAGCAGGGATGCAAAATCGAGGAGCTCTTGCCGCTCCTCCTGGTTCAGGCGCCGGAATTCAGCAATAAGTCTCTGCTCGTCAAGGGAGAGTTCCATGGGTGGCTCCTTGGCAATGTGATGAAATCAGTGGAAAGATAGCACAAATCGGCAATGGGGGCAATGTACGCCTTGGACTGCGGTTGAAGCGACCCCCTGTTGTCCGGGAATACGCCCTCCCCTGGTTTGTCATGAACAATTCAAGGTCCCCTGTCAGATCTCTACCTGGATGCCAATCTCCACAACACGATTGGGGGGGATGTTAAAAAACGCGGTTGCCTGGAGTGAGTTACGAAACATGAAGCTAAAGAGTCTCTCGCGCCACAGGGGCATGCCGGATATGCGCGGCGTGGGGATGGGGGTTTCCCGGCCCAGGTAATAGGTAACGTCGTTCGGATCGACCACGAGGCCGAGCGGCTCACATTCCCTCAGAATTACCGGGACATTGGGGCTCTGCATGAATCCATAGCGGGCTATGAGCTGGTGAAATCCCTGGCCAAGGTCAGTGAGGACAATCCGCTCCGCGGCCGGCACCCGTGGAATGTCCTCGGTTTCCACTTTAAGGATGATGACCTGCTCATGAAACACCTTGTTGTGCTCCAGGTGGTGAAGAAGCATGGGAAGCGTGCTGTCACTCTGTTTCGCCATGAACACCGCCGTTCCCGGTACCCGGTTGGGGGGATCGGCGATAGTCCGTTCCAGGAACTTGGAAATACTTGTAACACTGTCGAGGAGTTGGGTTGCGAGGAGTTCCCGTCCGCGCCGCCAGGTCGTCATGAGCACAAAGACCGTAATGCCGGCAAGGAGAGGAAACCAGCCGCCATTCAGCAACTTGAGGATGTTAGCCCCGAAGAACGAGAGGTCAACCACCAGAAAGGCAATGGCGAGCCCCCCGGCGGCGATGACAGACCACCGCCACAGCCTCCTCATGACATAGCAGACGAGGACCGTGGTAATCACCATGGTCGTCGACACCGCTACTCCGTAGGCGGCGGCGAGGCTGCTGGAACTCTGGAACCCCAATACCAGGATAATCGTGATGATCATGAGACCAAAGTTTGCCGCCGGGATATAGACCTGCCCAATCTCCTCAGATGACGTCTGGACCACCCGCATTCTGGGCGATACATCCAGCTGAATGGCCTGATTCGTCAGAGAAAAGACCCCGGAGATGACCGCCTGGGAGGCAATGATAGTGGCGCAGGTCGCGAGACATACCAGCGGGTAAAGGGCCCACGGAGGGGCAAGATGATAAAATGGCTCGGTTGCCTCGGCAGGGTTCTTGAGCAAGAGCGCCCCCTGCCCGAAGTAATTGAGCAACAGCGCAGGAAGCACCCCATAAAACCAGGCAAGACGAATCGGGCTGCGGCCCAGGTGCCCCATATCGGCGTAGAGAGCTTCGCCACCGGTCACCACAAGGAAGACGGCCCCGAGAACGTAGACCCCGCCCCACCCTTCCCGCATGATGAATCGGAGACCATGGAGCGGATTGATAGAGCCGAGCACTTCGGGCGCCAGGGAAATCCCCCGTAATCCGAGAAGAGCGAGTACCGCGAACCAGACCACCATAACTGGGCCGAAGAGCGCCCCCACTCGGGCGGTACCCCGGCGCTGGAGAAGGAATAGCAGCGTCAGGATCGTCACGGTTGTCGGAACGATATAGGGTTGCAAAACCGGTGTTGCGACCTTGAGCCCCTCGACGGCGCTCAACACCGAAATAGCCGGCGTAATGGCGCCATCCCCATAAAGAAGGGCTGCTCCGAAGAGCCCGATCACCAGGATGAGCCGTTGCGAGAACTTGCGATTCTGACGCCAGGGAGTTAGCAGCGCCATCAGGGCCAGAATCCCCCCTTCTCCACGGTTGTCCGCCCTCAAAACGAAAACGAGATACTTGATTGAAACTACGACAATGAGGGACCAGGTAATGAGCGACAGGGCCCCGAGGACATTGTCCGGTGTTGCCGGGTGGGGGTAAGTTCCGTGAAAACACTCCCGCAGGGCATACAACGGGCTCGTGCCGATGTCGCCGTAGACGATCCCCAAAGCGGCCATAACGAGGCTTGCATGCTGGGATCTGCTCTGATTTTGGGCGCTGTTTTTTTTCATGATTATGAAACGCCAGTCAGACCTTCGGCTTTGTGGAGCCCGAGCCTGGCGTTCTCACCATCCCTTCCAACAGACCACGGGTAGCCACCTGTGGGCGAAGGCCACTGCGCCGAAAGCAAGCGCCCCGTGTCCCTCTCCCGCCAAAGCCTCTCTCAAGGGCTCCTTCAGGGTGAATCCGATTTTCGTGGCAACCTCCATTCACTCCCACGCCCGGTAAAGGTTATCACAAGCCCGGCCTCTTGCCATGACGACTCTTTGACCTCACAACAGCTATTCTCAGATTCATTCACGTGCGTTCTCAGGGATAGTTGTACTATCCGGTTCTTAAGTTATACTTCCCGAAAAACCGTCTCATTTTGATGCTATGCACTGGATGACGATCTAATTATGACGAGGAAAGGAGATGTCATGAGCGCTCAGGAAAAGTCATGCGACGTCAGGGTATGGTGCGAGGAATGTCAGCAAAGCAGTTATACAACCAAGGAAGAGAAGTATCTGTGTGCGGTTTGCGGCAAGATTCTGAACCTTGATCATGAGGTTCGTCATGAGGGATTTCCCCATGTGAGCGGTGATCCGGACAATCTTTCCTGAGGCTTCGCCCTCAAAAGCCTCCCCCATCCTTGGGCGAAGGACTCCGGAACCGGTGGAGAAATCAAGTCGCTGAAGTGCCGCGAATATCGACGACAAGAAGCGTGCAGTCATCTTCCGGAGGATCGGCGGCGCCGAAGCCTTCGAGGCTGGCAAAGATACGGTCGAGCATAACCAGGTGATCCGACACATCAACCGCCAGGTGCTCCTTCAGTCGCCCCAGGCCGAACAGTGTCCCGGAGGGATTACCGGCTTCGACGATTCCGTCGGTATAGAGTAGCAGTCGATCGCCTTTTTCCAGGATAACTGATGCGGGCGGGATGTCGAGGGTCCCGAAGTATCCAAGAGGATTAGTGGTCGGGGTGAGTTCGATGATGTCAGGGGCACGGCGGATAAGGGGAGGGACATGCCCCGCATTGACATATTTCATTTCAAGGGTTCTCGGATCGATGATTCCCATGAAGAAAGTGGTCGAAAAATAGAGATCGAACGTCTGGGAGCGCTCGGCAAAATGGGTGAGGAATGCATTCACCTGCAAGGCAAGCTCCCTCGGTTCGATCAGCTCCAGTGCCGCATGGTGGATGTATCCGTAGAGCATTGACATCACGACCGAAGCGTGCAGCCCATGGCCGGTAACATCACCGATGACTATGGCCATTCGGCCGTCCGGCAACAAGATGCTGTCGAAATAATCTCCGCCTAGCACACCGGCCATGCGGTTCTTGGCGCCGATGCAATTCCAGGTGCAGACGTGGCTGCTCTTTGGGAAAAGAAGACGCTCCACCTCCCTGGCCAGCCGAAGTTCGAACGGATCAATTACAAGCCCTTTACCGCCACAACCTTTGTCAGCCATAGCCCCTCCGTTCGTCTCACTGCTGCATCCACGGGATGCGTACCCGTTTACAGCTGGCCCAGACAACCAGCGGGAAAACCTCCCCAGCATAATGCACCTGGATAAAAGCATACCTCACCGGAACCCTTTGGCGAAGCGCGCGGTAGCCTTTTTTTAATATCCTTCCTCCGAAACACACTTAAGACGCATATTGCCCAGAGTCTCCTCCTGAAGTCATCAGGGGTGTCTACGAAACCAGTGGCGATTATGTCGGGAAAAAGCAGGGCATCGTCTTCGGTACTGCTCTCAAGGGGAAATTACAGGATAGTAGCCCGAACTTCGGGAATGGGTATCTGAGGCTTCTGGTGGACTAAATCAGGAGGGACAAACGAGAATCGCGCCTGTCTGGGAGCTATTACTCCTTGGCAGGCGCGATTCATATGTCAACAAAGTCAAGGCAACTTCCTTGAGTGCCCAGCTTTGTCCTTGTATGGCTCCCCACGCGGGACTCCCACCGCAATTTTTTCCGTCATCACTTCAGTTTTATGCTCAACCCGGTCAAGAAAAACCATCCGAGAACGGAGTATCGGTTTCAGAGAATGCATGGCTGAAGCTACTACAAAATGCCTGTAGCTATCAACAAATACCTATAAGTTGTAACAGTCCCACAGAGATTCATTCTTCAAGAGACAGTGCCCCTTCCACCGCCTCCCTGACGAACTCATACTTCTGCATTATCCTCAGCAGATCGAGAGCCGTCATGCCCGTGTCCTTGTAATACCAGTTCCGTGCCCGTTCGACAGGGATGTTGAGGTCACGCGCCACCTGCTTTGTCATGATCTTTCGCTTCCGCAGCAACTTCACAATATATCGCGTCAGGTCGCCATTGTTGAGTTCATTTTTGTGGCAGATCTGCCACAGAATCATAGTAGACATACGTTCCTTGTTGGTTGAAAGTATTACCGGAATATTCCGTGTGGAATTAAGGAGATACACGGGATGCAACCAGCAGGAACGGCATATACAGCGGCTGAAATCAAGAGCCTGCGCCTGAAAGGTGCCATGTATATCCGTATGTCCACAGAGATGCAGGTGGAGTCACCGGAAAACCAGGAGCGAGCAATACGCACCTATGCCGCTGAATACGGTATTGAAATCATCAAGACCTATGCGGATCTGGGTGTCAGCGGGATCAACACGGAAAAGCGGGAGCAGTTTCAGGCCCTGATTGATGATGTGGAGCAGGGGCGGAATGGCTACAACATTGTCCTGTATCTGGATGAAAGCCGCTGGGGCCGGTTTGTAGACAGCCGTGAGGCAGAGTATCACCGGATGAGGCTGGAGCGCAGAAACGTCGTCTGCCAGTCCTGCGAAAAGCCGGTGACCCTGACCAGCAACCTTGCCGACCGGATCATGACCCTGCTGCGGGATGAAAGTGCCAGCGACTATTGCCGCCAGCTTTCCCAGAAGGTCTGGGCGGGACAATGCAATCTGGTGTCAAAAGGATACCGGCAGGGAGGAGTGGCGGGATTCGGGCTCCGGCGCATGCTGTTGGACGAGGGCGGCAGACCCAAGCAGGAACTGGCTATGGGGCAGCGGAAAAGCCTGCTTACCGAGCGGGTGATCCTGATGCCGGGACCGGACGAGGAATGCCGGACTGTGCTCTGGATTTATGATCAGTTCATCGCCGGCAGCAGCGAAACTGAAATCGCGGCGCAGCTGAACGCACGAGGGATGAACAACCATTTCGGCCGCCCCTGGTCACGCGGAACCGTGTGCGAGGTGCTGACCAATGAGAAGTATGTCGGCAACAATCTGTTCAACCGCACCTCGGGTAAGATGAAGAGCAGAGCAAAGCCGAATCCGGAAAGCGAGTGGGTCCGCAAGGATCACGCCTTCGAGCCCGTAGTGGACATGGAGCGTTTCTACACTGTTCAGGGGATTTACCGGGAGCGGAACAAGAAGGCTACTGATGAAGAGCTGCTGCAGGGGCTGCGGGATTTATACGCCAGCCAAGGGAGACTATCGGCGCTGATCATTGACGAAGCTGATTTCCTGCCCCCCTGCAGTCTGATCCGCAATCGTTTTGGGGGCCTGCTGCGGGTCTATCAGATGATCGGCTATACCCCGAAGCGCGACTATCAGTATGTTGCCATCAACCAACGGCTGCGTGCTCTCCATGCCGAGATCGTGGCCGATGTTGTTCGTGATATTGAAAACCTCTGCGGCAGACGGATTCCCATCGACCCGGAAAGTTGCCTGCTGGAACTGAATCACAATCTGTTCATTTCCGTTGTCATCAGCCGCTGTTCCACCACCCCTTCCGGAACCCGGCGCTGGAAAATCCGCTTCGACAGCGGTCTCCGTCCCGACATAACCGTAACGGTGCGCATGGATGTCCGTAATGAAGCGATCCAGGATTACTACATCCTTCCGGCGCTGGAATTTTCAGCAGATCAGTTGAGGCTGTCGGAGGAGAACACGGGTTTTCTGGACGGCTTTCGTACTGACACACTGGATTACTTGCTGAAGCTGAGCGTCAACATCTCTCTCGACAAGGCGGTGCACCATGGAACATGGGGACATAGCGCTTATTCCCATTGAAGATATTCACATCCTGAATCCACGGGTGCGCAATCAGATCATCGCCGAAGAGATCCGGCAGAACATACGGAGCATCGGCCTGAAACGGCCCATCACGGTCGCACCCCGGAAGGATGGTAAGAACGGCAAGAAGTATGACCTGGTCTGCGGCCAAGGGAGGATCGAGGCCTTCATTGCCGCCGGGGAAACGGAAATCCCCGCTGTCATCCGCGAAGTGAGCGAAGAAGATGCACATATCATGAGCCTGGTGGAGAATATCGCCCGGCGTAACAACAGCGCACTGGAACTCCTGCAGAGTATCAAGTATCTGAAAGGCCAGGGGTACGCTGACGACGCTATCGCTGCCAAGACCAACCTTGGCAGAGACTATATTCGCGGCATCATCCGTCTGCTTGAGGAGGGAGAGGAATACCTGGTCAATGCCGTAGAAAAGGGGCGAATCCCGCTCTACCAGGCGCTGAACATCGCTGCGGAAAATGACGCCGCCGTACAGACCGCCCTGACGGAAGCGTATGAATCGGGGGCATTGACCGGGAAAAAACTGGTCGTGGTGCAGAAGATCATTTCCCGGCGCAAACATTACGGCAAGGGGTTATCGGCTCCGCCACGCGAGAAGGCCAATCTTTCCGCAGAGGATCTGATTGCGGCCTATGAGAACGGCGCTAGGGAGAAGAAACGGCTGCTGGCTCAGTCGAACTACATCAAGGATGTCCTGGACTACACAGCCATGGCTCTGCGCCAGTTGTTGAATGATGTTCATTTCACCAATCAGCTGAAGGCTGTCGGCATGAATGAAATACCTCTGCATGTCACGGATCTTCTGAAAAGGTAGCGGCCATGGCAAATATAATAAGACAGGGATTCCAGGAAAAACTGATCGAACTTGCCGTGGAGGAGCTGCTTCCCACCAAGAACATTTCCATCCATGCGATGAAATGCAGAAAGTATGGTCAGGTCCTCTCCTCCATCCGGGAAGTCGGGCTTATCGAAGCTCCTGTTGTCGCACCGCTCAAGAAAGGGAAAGGATATCTTCTGCTCGACGGTCATCTGCGGATCATAGCCTTGAAGGAGTTAGGAGTGGAGCACGTCTCCTGTCTGATCTCCACCGATGACGAAACCTATACCTACAACAAGTACATCAATCGGCTTTCAGCAATTCAGGAACATCGCATGATCATGAAGGCCATACAGTCTGGGGTCTCGGAAGAAAAACTCGCAAGAGCCTTGAACCTAGATATCAGCACCATCAGAAACAAGAAATGTTTGCTTGAGGGGATCTGCCCCGAGGCCGTTGAACTGCTGAAGGACAAGGCTGTGCCGGAACCGGTGTTCAGGGTGTTGAAAAAAATGAAAGCGCCCCGGCAGATCAACGCCGCCATGCTGATGAATGACCAGAACAAGTTCACCTCCAGCTATGCCAAGGCCCTTCTTGACGCAACACCGGCAAATCAGCTTGTCAATAAAGGCAGGCCGAAAAAGGAGACTCCGGCGATACTGGCCCGCCAGGCTCGGCTTGAAGAAGAGAGTCTTGCCCTGTCCAGGGAGATCGGCTCTTTGAAGGAGCAGTACGGCACCGCGATGATCGACATGACATCCATGCAGGCGTATCTGAAAAGCCTGCTCGGCAATGAAGCTGTCGCAAAATACCTGCGGGAGCTTCATGGTCCTATCCATGACAAATTCAAGGAGATCGCGGAACTTGACTTTTTCAGGCTGAAAAATATGGCGTGAGCCTCATTTACGGTCGTTTTACCCCGCGTTCTTCAAAGAGCAGCATATTCATTCGCCACATCCAGATCCCGGTTGCACGTCAACTTGAATATGATGACATGCTCCATAAGCGGCTTGCTCAGGGTGTTTTTTCTCCGATTGCTGATTCCTCTATTATTGTTCCCTTCATATAGCTTAACGGAACTCCGTGCAATTGCGTGTCGTGGAAATATGAGAAGTCATAAATATAGCTTGATTGTTCCAAATTCAAGGTATATATTTCTCCAGACCTATATTTTGGAACTATGGCGAGCCATGAATCTTACGGCACAAAAAAAACTTCTGGAGCTTTTCGGGAAACAAAGCGTAGTGCGTTCACGCGACCTCGAACAGTATGAGATCCCCCGTGTGGAAATCAGCCGACTTTGCCGGCGGGGAATTGTCCAGAGGGTCGGACGTGGTCTTTATCGACTGGTAAATGCAGAAGTAACAGAACACCAGACCTTGGCAGAGGTTTGTAAAGCAGTGCCGAACGGCGTTGTATGTCTGCTTTCCGCACTTCGCTTCCATGAACTGACAACCCAGGCACCTTTTGAGGTCTGGATGGCAATCGATGTGAAGGCGCATCAACCGAAAACCGACCTGCCGCTCAAGTTTGTCAGATTCTCGGGAACTGCACTTAATGAGGGGGTAGAAGTTCATACGGTGGAAGGAGTTGAAGTCAAAATTTATAGTCTCTCCAAAACAATTGCCGATTGCTTCAAATTCCGCCACAAGATCGGGCTGGATGTTGCACTGGAAGCGCTGCGTGAAAGCCGCAAAAGTGGTCGTTGCACAATTGATGATCTCTGGCGTTACGCGAAGGTCTGTCGGGTAAGCAACGTCATGAGGCCGTATCTGGAGGCTCTATCCATATGACACAGCAACGTGGCCCCAATGTCGCTGCATCTGTTCGCCAGCGACTGCTTGATCAGGCCCGATCGAAACGGGTCGATTTCAACCTGTTGCTCACCCGATATGGTCTGGAAAGATTCCTGTACCGACTTGGGTGCTCCGAATACCGAGAACGCTTCATCCTTAAAGGGGCAATGCTTTTCCCGTTGTGGGGAGTTGTCAGTTACCGTTCGACAAGGGATGTCGATCTTCTTGGTTACGGAGAAAGCGAGATTGCTGCACTGGTTGAGGTATTTCGGATGATTTGCCAGACAGAAGTGGCAGATGACGGAGTGATATTTGACCCGGCAAGCGTCCAAGCGGAAGACATCAGGGATCAAATGGAGTATGGCGGAACAAGAATCAAGCTCAATGCAGACCTTGCCGGTGCCAGAATTCATCTGCAGGTGGATATTGGTTTCGGTGATGTGGTCACTCCGGCGGCAACTTCTGCCGATTACCCCACTGTGCTTGATCAGCCGGCCCCACACGTACGTGTGTATCCACGCGAGACGGTAGTTGCAGAAAAGTTCCAGGCAATGGTTCACTTGGGCATTGCCAACAGCCGCATGAAAGACTTCCATGATCTGTGGGTTATAGGGAGCCAGTTCAATTTCGACGGAGAAACGCTGACGTCAGCGCTTATCCGAACTTTTGAGCGAAGAAACACCCCCTTGCCGAATTCGCTCCCATTGGCTCTGACCCCTGAATTCTTCCTTGACGATCAGAAGATGAGGCAATGGAAGGCATTTCTCAATCGGGCGGGGTTAGGTATGCAGCCTGAACTATCTGAAGTTGCTGCCTTTATTGCCGACTTTGTCATGCCCCTGATAGAGAAGTGCTCTCGTGGAGAAGCATTTGATGGGTCATGGCAGGCGGGTGGCCCTTGGCAATTGTTGTTGCAAAAAGACTCCCATAGTTAACAAGGAGCCGTCATGGACGCATTTGATCTCCGCCGTAAGCTCATCGCTGATTATGAACCTTATATGCGAGGGTTCATAAATATTCGCGATACACGGATTTCAGAAAAGGTTGATCAAGAACTTCGTGATGGGCTTCTGTGGCCTGATCCTCTGATTCAGCTGAATCCTTCATTTGAGATGGGCGAATGGATCGATGAGTTGATTACTCAGGGGACGCTTCACGAAGGTTGCGCCAAGATATTCCGCGCCAAGAGCACTCAGACAGATTCTGGCATGGCAATGCGCCTTTACCGCCATCAGGCTGAGGCGGTGCGAGCGGCACGCACAGGAGAGAATTATGTCCTTACTACCGGAACCGGTTCAGGGAAAAGCCTTTCGTATATCGTTCCAATCGTAGATCACGTTCTGCGCAATGGGCCAGGCAAAGGTGTCCAGGCGATAGTCGTTTATCCCATGAACGCTTTGGCAAACAGCCAGGCTGGTGAATTGAACAAATTCGTCAATTTCGGGTTCCCAGATGGTAACGGGCCCATTTCATTCAAACGCTATACGGGACAGGAAAGTGATCAGGAACGACAGGCGATCATTGCAAATCCACCTGATATTATCCTTACCAACTATGTGATGCTGGAACTGATATTGACGAGGCCGTACGAGAAGCAACTAGTCCAGGCGGCTGCGGGATTGAAGTTCCTGGTTTTGGACGAACTTCATACCTACCGGGGCCGCCAAGGCGCCGATGTTGCCATACTGCTTCGTCGCCTGAAAGATCGTCTGAAAGCTGAAAAACTTCAGTTCGTAGGGACATCAGCAACGTTATCTTCTTCGGGCTCTTTTGATGACCAACGAAAAGAAATAGCTACCGTAGCAACCAGAATCTTCGGGTCTAAAGTCGATCCGGAAAATGTCATCGGGGAAACTCTCAAGAGAGCAACACCTGAACCTGAAATTAACGACAGAGCGTACCTTTCGGTGTTAACAAGCAGAGTCAATGATCATTCTTTTATACCGGCCACCGACTTTGTCACGTTCACCCAGGATCCCCTTGCAGCCTGGATTGAGGGTACATTTGGAATTGCAACAGATGAAAGCAGTGGTCGGCTTGTACGGCGAAAGCCTCGTAGTGTCTCCGGCAGTAATGGAGCGGCAAGTGAGTTAGCTCAGCTCACAGGTATTACTGAAGATCGATGCTCTGCCGCAATCCAGGAATGCCTGCTTGCCGGGTACCGTTGCTCACCATCACCTGAAACCGGACTAAGGCCATTTGCATTCCGACTCCATCAATTCATAAGCCGTGGAGATACCGTCTATACCTCACTGGAGGAAAACTCTGAGCGATACATAACCTTGAATGGACAACTTCGTGCTCCAGGGCGAGAAGGAGTATTACTTTTCCCTCTCGTTTTCTGCCGTGAATGTGGCCACGAATACTATGTTGTACGCAAAACACGTGATGAAACCGGGCAAGAACGGTTTGAAGCGCGAGAATTCGATGACAAGGAACCTATAGGCGAGAATGGATACGTCTACTACAGCGATCAAGATCCGTGGCCGCTTGACCTTGATGGGATAATAAGCAATCTTCCAGAACCATGGATTGAAGAACATCGCGGTGTCTTGCGCATCAAGCGAAATTACCAAGACAAGATACCAAGATACTTCAAAGTTAAAGCAGACGGATGCTTATCAGCAACCGGACTGGATGCTCATTTTGTACCAATGCCGTTCAATTTCTGCCTCTGCTGCGGCGTTACGTATGGAAGCCGCCAACGGCAGGATTTCAGTAAGTTGGGTACGCTTGGCTCAGAAGGACGTAGTACCGCTACGACAATCATTTGCCTCTCTTCAATCCTCAATTTACGCAAAGAGGAAAGCCTGCCTGATAAAGCCCGTAAACTTCTCAGCTTTACTGATAATCGACAGGATGCTTCGCTACAATCCGGTCATTTTAATGATTTTATTGAAACTTCTCTGATCAGGTCAGCAATCTACGCCGCAGTTAGTACCGCTGGAGATCGTGGATTGTCGGCAGATGAACTTCCCTTCAAGGTCTTTGATGCTCTTGATTTGCCCTTAAATCTTTATGCGGCAGATCCGACAGTTCGAGACTACGCCGCCAGAGATTTCAAAAAGGTGTTCCGTGACGTACTCACCTATCGAATCTATCGTGATCTGAAACGAGGCTGGCGAATTCTCTCGCCGAACCTGGAGCAGTGTGGCCTTCTTTCAATCTGCTATGACCCTCTGGACGAACTTTCAGCGGATCAGGAGGTTTGGCAAAATCTTCACCCTGCGCTGTCCCTCGCTTCCGCCGAGACCCGCCGAGCGGTAGCCATATCATTCCTTGACTATCTCCGTCGTGGTTTGGCCATAAAAGTAGATTTTCTTGATCAGGACTTCCAGGAGCGGTTGCAACAGCAGAGCGGCCAGCGTCTGATTGAGCCCTGGGCCATTGATCTGAACGAAAGAATGGAGCACGCTGCAATCGCCTTCCCGCGCTCACGGGAAAATGGTGATTATGCCGGGAACATTTTCCTTTCAGCCAGAGGCAGAGTCGGAAGTTATCTGCGGCTTCCTTCCACCTTTCCCCATCTCTATCAACGTCTTACCGTCCAAGATGCCCAGATGATAACCGAAGAGCTTCTGGACGCCCTGCGGCAAGCGGGTATAGTCGAGGTTGCACAGCAACCAAGGAACAGTGAAGACACTCCCGGCTACCAGATCCGGGCAGACGCCATGCGTTGGGTTGCCGGTCAGGGCATTACTTCTTTTCATGATCCCTTGAGGGTTCCCCGTAAGTCGAGGGAAAGTACGGCTCCGAATCCATATTTCATAAGGTTCTATCGAGAGTTGGCTCTTGAGACCAAAGGTATATCCGCTCGGGAACACACGGCTCAGGTTCAGGCCGACAAACGTGAGGAAAGAGAAAAACTATTCCGGGAAGGTTTGCTCAAAGTCATGTTCTGCTCCCCGACCATGGAACTTGGAGTGGATATTTCGGACCTGAACATGGTCAATCTCCGTAACGTTCCACCAACACCCGCAAATTATGCTCAACGAAGCGGACGTGCCGGGAGAAGCGGACAACCGGCGTTAGTAGCGACCTACTGCGCCAGCGGCAATGCCCATGACCAGTATTTCTTCCGCCGCCCTCACCTCATGGTTTCCGGTGCAGTGCAACCGCCACGCATTGATCTGAGCAATGAAGATCTAATTCGCAGCCATGTTCAAGCAATTTGGCTGGCCGAAGCAGGAATCGATCTTGGTCGATCACTGAAAGATATCCTCGATATCAATGGGGAAGATCCTTCTCTCGCACTTATCCAGTCTGTCAAAGACAAAGTTGCCGATGACCGCATTCGGGGTCGCGCCCGGGATCACGCGTTGCGGGTCATCACTCCGATTATGGGAGAGTTGCTGAAGACCGACTGGTATCACGACAGCTGGCTGGATCAGGTTCTGTCTTTGCAGATAGAGCGAGAATTCGAACGTTGTTGTGACCGATGGAGAAGCCTTTACAACGCTGCTCTCAAACAGGCCCGTGCTCAGGATCGGGTAATACGCGATCCCAACCGTTCCATCGATGACAAAAATAAGGCCAAACGCTTAAGAGCAGAGGCTGAATCTCAGCTCAAACTGCTTACGGAATCATCCAGCGCGATGCAGTCTGATTTTTACAGTTACCGTTACTTTGCCAGCGAAGGATTCCTCCCTGGATACAACTTCCCGCGGTTACCGCTTTCCGCCTACATTGCCGGCAGCAACCGCGCCTCGGCAAAGGATGAATACGTTTCCCGCCCGCGTTTCCTGGCAATTTCCGAATTTGGTCCTCGTTCCCTGGTGTACCACGAAGGTGCCCGCTACGAGATCAACAGGGTTATTCTTCCTGTTGCAGGCGATGAAGAACTGGTTACCCGTCAGGTCAAGTTATGTCCGGCCTGCGGATACCTCCACCACCAGCGTGATGTCTGTGACACATGCGAGTTGTGTGGAACCGAGCTTGGCGAGCCATTGGGACAACTGTTCCGGATGGAAAACGTTTCGACCCGGCGCCGTGACAAAATCACCTCCGACGAGGAGGAGCGGCGGCGCATCGGCTATGAACTTCATACTGCCGTCCGTTTTGCCGACCGGGGTACCGGCCCCACGTTCACACATGCCGGCATTGAATCTGCCGATGGCGCGTTTGCCGAACTTCGCTACGGCCAGGCTGCTACAATCTGGCGCATTAACTACGGCTGGCGACAACGGGCACAAGGGGAGACGGGGTTCCTGCTCGATCTCGAACGCGGTTACTGGGCAAAACGCCCCGATGACGAAGAAGAAACCGATGACGCCGTTGCGCGACGGATTACCAGAGTTATTCCCTTTGTCGAAGACCGGAAAAATTCTCTGATCATAACTCTGAAGCCACCTTTTACCGCTCAGGTAATGGCATCACTGCAAACCGCCCTGAAAAACGCTATCCAGGTTTGCTACCAATTGGAAGACAACGAGTTGGCTGCCGAGCCTCTGCCGAACGTAAAAGACCGACGGCATATTCTCTTCTATGAAGCCGCAGAAGGTGGCGCTGGTGTGTTGCGACACCTGGCAAGCGACCCCGATGCCCTTGCGTGTGTCGCCAGCACAGCTTTGGAGATTTGTCATTTTGATCCGGAAACCGGGGAAGACCGGCATAGGGCGCCAGGGGCAACCGAAGATTGCGTAACGGCCTGTTACAATTGCCTGCTCAGTTACTCCAACCAGCTTGAACATCAGTACCTTGATCGCCACGCCATTCGTGACTTCCTGCTCAAACTTCGTACCGCACAGGTGACCTCATCACCGGTGGAGCGACCACGTGATACTCATCTGCAGGAACTCTATCGCTTGTGCGGGTCCACTCTCGAAAAACAATGGATTGAGTTTATCGACCAGGGCGGATTCCGTCTGCCAAACCGTGCCCAGGTACTTATCGAAGAGTGTGGTACTCGTCCGGATTTCATCTATGACGTGCCATACAAGGCAGCAATATATGTTGATGGACCGCCGCACGACTATCAGGAACGTCAGGAGCGGGATAGCATGCAGGTCGATGCGCTTGAGGACCGCGGCTATATAGTCATTCGGTTTCACCATGAGGCAAATTGGGAAGAAGTTGTCCGGCAGTATCCCAATATCTTCGGAGGGGTTCGATGAGTAAAGACAACCCGCCAGGGGGCATTTCATGAATACAGGTGATCGTGTCCGCCTGAAGAATGATCCCTCCCGTATTGGTATCCTCATGGATCAGCGCCGCCGGCAGCTCTCCCGAGAGTTGGTCTTAGTACGCTTTACCAATCCGAATCGTGATCAGTGGATTCCTATTGATCAGTTAGAGGTCGTGCCATCAGATGAAACACCACTCGATCTACTCCAAAAGAAGCAGTACGGCACTTCCAGCGATTTACGTCGAACCATAACGCATGTTCGTCTCACGGGAAGGCTTGCCGACGTTATCTACAGCATGGAGGCCACAAACACCGATTTCTATGCATATCAGTTCAAACCCGTACTTAAACTGCTGCTGTCACCTTCTAACGGGATACTGATTGCCGACGAAGTCGGTCTTGGTAAGACCATAGAAGCAGGCTTGATTTGGACCGAATTACGCAGCCGGTTCGATATGAACCGCCTTCTGGTTCTTTGTCCCGCCATGCTGCGGGAAAAGTGGCAGGAGGAGCTTGAACGCAGGATGGGTGTACGTGCGGAAATTGTCGATGCAGGACAACTGATCAAGACATTGAGTAAACCTGACATTGCCAAACGCGGATTTGCATACATCGCCAGTCATCAGGGGACACGGCCTCCAAAAGGATGGGATGATGAGGAGGCAAAAAAATTAAGTGACAATGCGAAACTCGCCCGTTTTCTACAGGAACGGGAAAATGACGAGAGTCTCGTCGATCTTCTCGTTGTTGATGAAGCTCATTATTTGCGAAATCCGGAAACCAAGACGCATCAATTAGGATATTTGTTCAGGCAGGTTGCCGAATATGCCTGTTTCCTCTCGGCCACCCCTGTTCATAATAAAAATCAAGATCTCTTTGCCTTGCTTAACCTGCTTGATCCGGAAACGTTTCGGCGACTGGATGACTTCCAGTACATCCTGCAAGCTAATGCACCCCTTGTCGAAGCACGTGACCTGGCATTGTCACCAGCTCCTGATTCGGAACGGTTACGTGAACTGTTGCTCAGTGCAAGCAGGCACCATCTTTTGAAAGGTAGCCGGCAGCTTGCCTACCTTCTGGACTTTCTGGGAACTGCTGATCTTTCACAACCAGAAAGCCGAAGTCATCTGGCCTACCGACTTGAAACAGTCAACCTGCTAGGTCATACGGTAACCCGCACTCGCAAGCGGGAGGTAAAGGAATTGCGAGTGGTTCGTGATCCCGTTGATGAGCCGGTAACCATGAGCGAACCGGAAGAGCGGTTTTATTCAGCTGTCACAGAGCTCGTGGCCTCCTATGGCTTTGATCGTGACATCAATGAAGGCTTCCTGCTTGCAACGCCGCAACGCCTTCTCACCAGCTCCATGCCAGCTGCATATCGCTCATGGCAAGGAAGACTTTCTGAGTTTGATGATGAGCTGGCACAGGCAGATGACGACGAAAATCCTCCCGAAATGGGGCCATTGACCGAGTATCTGGCACGAGGAAGCCGAGAGATTGTCAGCCTCGATGAACTGATCGCCAACGATACCAAGTATGCCCGCCTCAGGGACAAGATGCTGGAATTTTTCGACCTTCACCCAAAGGAAAAAATAGTCCTTTTCTCGACATTCAAAGCAACCCTCACCTATCTGGCTGGACGGCTAGAAAAGGATGGCATCAGCACCATAACCCTCAAGGGAGGCACTAACCACAAACAGAGCAAGGACGATGTGATCCGTGCATTCCGCCGTCCCGATGGGCCTCAGGTTCTTCTCTCATCAGAAGTCGGTGGTGAAGGTATCGACTTGCAATTTTGCTGGGTGCTCGTCAACTATGATTTGCCGTGGAATCCCATGCGGGTGGAGCAGCGCATAGGTCGACTTGATCGTATCGGACAATTGGCAGAAATGATTCTGATCTGGAACCTGTTTTATGAAGAAACGATCGATGCACGCATCTACAGATGCCTCTACACAAAACTGGACCTTTGCCGTCAGGCACTCGGAGACTTTGAGGCGATACTCGGCGATCAGATCCGCAGCCTGACATCTGACCTGTTGAAAGGGCATCTCACGCCTGAACAGCAAATCAAACGTATAGATCAGACGGCTGTTGCCTTGGAGACGCTTCGCTTGCAGGAAGAAGAGTTGGAAAAGGGGGCGTCGCAGTTTGTCGCCCTCGGGGATTACATCCTCAGCCAGATTCATTCTGCCCGGGATCTACATCGCTGGATTCACGATCGGGACTTGCGAGTCTATGTTCTCGATCATCTTCGGCAAACCTATCCTGGAGGCATCTATCAGCAACTTGGTGTCGACAGTTCCGATTACGAGATCACACTTTCAACTGAAGCTAAACATGCGTTGGAAACGTTTATCAAGCACCGTAATCTCTCAGGCAGCACCGCTCTCGTTCGCCCCGGCAGCGCACCAATTCGCTGCCGTTTCGTCAACAAGGTAAGTGGTGCCGGTCATGATAAGACGGAAATTATCTCCCAGTTCCATCCTCTGGTCCGATTTGTTAGTGATGACATTGAAGCCAGGGGATTGAAGCTCAGACCTGTTGTTGCCGTCAGCATCTCGTCCGATTCAGCCCCGTCCTTTGTCACTTCAGGTACATATCTTGTCGCGGGCACTCTCTGGTCTGTGTCAGGACTTCAGTCAACCGAAAAGCTTGTCTACATGGGCAAATCTCTCATCGGCAGTTGTTGTACCCTTTCTGAAACAGAGGCGGAACAACTGGCTGCGTATGCAGCGATGAACGGCGTCGATTGGCCGCAGGCCAGAACACAGGTCGATGTGGAGATGGCCTATAATGTTGCCAACAATGAGTTATTTGCTGAACTGTCTTTTCGGTATGAAGAGTACATAAGCGAAATCCAGGCCCAGAATGAGGACCGGATTGATGTCCAGCTGAATACGCTGAACCAGCATCTTGAGAATCAGCGGGAAAAGCTGAAATTGATCAGGGACCGGCACATGATAGCCGGGCGAACGAGCCTGGTAAAGGCCACGGAAGGCCGGGTAAAAGCACTTGAAGAGAGAGTACAAATCAAGTCGCGCGAGCTTGAGTCTCATCGAAAGCTGAGACATGGCTATGAAGAAATCTGCTTGGCACTCATCCATATCGAGGGAGCAGGCTAATGGCAAAGCAAAAAGGCTTCGGCAATTCGCTCGGAGATCTCCTTGTTGCCGCTATGGGGGGAGACGCCAAAAATGTAAAACAATTTGCAGAGAGTAAACCAGCTGCAAAGACTGGCAGTAGCGCTCAAAGCGCTAATGTACAGGCGCCGCAAACTCCGCCCCAGGTGTCACGCCAGAGCCATCAAATGTCCAGTGGCGGTAACAAACCAGCTTCAGCACGGACTATTACCAGTCCGAATAAGCTTATCTACAACGCCGGCAAGCGATCTCCCGAAGAAGTCAGGGCAGAGTTTAACGCCTCTCACAGCTCGTTCAACAAGAGGAAAGGGATTCTGGAAGGGGTGACGTTTCACCTGAACCGCATGAGTGAGATCAGGAATCCGGATGTTGCGACCCGTCAACGTCTCGTCGACTTTCAGGACCTGAAAAAAGAGTTCGAACGTCAATTGAAAGAAATGAAGGCCTCTGTTTCGGGGCAGATCGCTCCTGCCCCTCAACGTTCAATCCCTGAAAGAGGAGCAAAGTCTCACCCTCAATCACCGCCTTTGGAGAAAAAACGGGTAGCTCTCTTTGGCAGCAAAGATCAGTTTGATTCAGCCGCCAATAGTGCCAATCCATGTGACGTTATCATCGGCCTCGATTTCGGCACTGCCTGCACGAAGGTAGTGGTCAGAACGCCAGACCACTTCGGTAATGCCTGTTTTCTGGTACCGTTCGGCAAGTTCGGTCATCCGACCAATGAGCATCTGCTGCCAACCCATCTTACGCTGTCCAGCAATCATTATGCGTTGCCTGCCTCGGGAGCAGCGGCAGACTACAGCGATCTGAAAATGCGTCTCATTGAATCGCTCAGTAGCCTTAGCGAAGATGACGCAATTGATAACGCGATAGCATATCTCGCTCTGGTGTTCCGTTATGTTCGCACCTGGTTCCTGCAAGAGAAACGTGACACCTACGGAGAATTCCAATTGATCTGGCAGATCAACGTCGGAATCCCATCAGCCTCCGCAGAATGCGATGATCTTTGCCTGCTCTACCAGAAAACGGTCTACACCGCATGGCGTTTCTCGCTGTACGATGGTGACATCACCTATCCGGAATTGCTGAAGATCCGTGAATTGCTGCATTCAGAAGATTCATCGGAATTTCAGGAGCTGATAACGGTGTTCCCGGAAGTTGCGGCAGAAGTTGCCGGATATACCCAGTCGGATTTGCGCCAGGAAGGGCTGCATCTGCTCATCGACATTGGCGCGGGAACTCTTGATGTCTGTGGGTTCAATGTCTACCGCAGCAATGGCAACAACCTGCTGCCCCTTTTCTCGACGAGTGTCGAACGGCAGGGGGTCTGCATGCTCCATGAAACGCGCCGCAACACTATGGAGGCATGCCTCAAAAATACGTTTTACCAAATCATGCCCGAACCTGCCACTCCATTGATCGGTGATAACTCCTCCTATATTCCGGATCGGAAACAGTGCGAAAAAGCTCTCGACGCAGCTGAGACAGGTTTCTTCCGGAGTTGTGCCGCGCAGGTTTACGGAGTGGTACGCCAATTGAGAACATCAATGGATCCTCGCTCTGACCGCTGGAGCTCATATTTGCCGGTTTTTCTCTGTGGCGGAGGCAGCACCATGCCACGCTATCAAGCTATTGCCGAAGAACTCTCCGATTGGCTTCGCAGCAATGTCGGGAATTGCCAGGCAAGATTGTTGGAATTGCCATATCCGGCTCAATTACAGGGGAAAATAAAGAAAAACGAATACCATCGCTTTGCAGTCGCTTGCGGCCTCAGTTATCGCTCATTCGATATCGATCAGGTGATAACCAACGTCAAGCCGGTGCAGGCACCCACCAAAGAAGGTGTTGAACGTCCGTGGTATGAACGCGGTCCTGATTACCTGCACGATGATGATTAACTCCATTACGACGGGACGAATGATGTACATGTATGATGTTTCAATTATTGGAGGAATGCGATGACCTTCGCTGTCGGTTCTCTGGTTAAAGCGCGTGGCCGGGAATGGGTCGTACTTCCTGAAACGGACGATGACCTCCTGGTGGTGCGCCCTCTTGGCGGCAGTGATGATGAGGTGACTGGCATCTGCCGCGCCCTCGAAGAGATAACTCCGGCCAGTTTTTCACTCCCTACGGCCGATGATCTGGGCGATTATCGTTCCTGCCGGCTGCTGCGTGATTCAGTGCGGCTTGGCTTCCGGGCCAGCGCCGGGCCATTTCGCTCATTTGCCCAGATTGCGGTCGAACCGCGACCGTACCAGCTTGTCCCCTTGCTTATGGCACTGAAACTTGATCCGGTCCGGCTGCTGATATCCGATGACGTTGGTATCGGCAAGACCGTTGAAGCCTGTCTGATTGCCCGGGAGATGTTGGATCGTGGCGAAATCAGACGTATTGGCGTTCTGTGCCCGCCCCACCTGGCCGAGCAATGGCAGACCGAATTGGCCGACAAGTTCCACATTCAGGCCGAATTGGTTCTGGCCAGTACCGCACGGCGGTTGGAGAGCGCCTGCGCCATCAACCAGTCCATCTTCGACATCTATCCCCATGTCATCGTTTCAACCGACTACATCAAGAGCGACCGGCGACGTGACGATTTCATCCGCACCTGCCCTGATTTGCTCATAGTAGATGAGGCTCACACCTGTGCCTTTGGCGATCAGAGCCGTGGCGGCAGGCATCAGCGCTATCAGCTGTTGAAGGGGATCAGTCAGCGTCCGGATCGCCATATCATTCTAGTGACAGCTACCCCGCACAGTGGCAAGGAAGATGCCTTTCGCAGTCTGCTGCGGTTCCTCAACGACGACTTCGCTAACCTGCCGGATGATCTCTCCGGCCCGGCCGCCGAAGCGCACCGGCGGGCCATCGCCCACCAGTTTGTCCAGCGCCGGCGGGGCGATATCATCGCCTACATGGAAGAAACTACCTTTCCCAAGCGGCTTGAGCGCGAGGAGACCTATACCCTCTCGCCGGAATACCGCCGGCTCTTTGACCGGGTATTGACCTATGCCCGCGAAATTGTCCATGACACCGCATCCAGCACCTTCCAGCAGCGGGTTCGCTGGTGGTCGGCTCTGGCGCTCCTGCGCAGCCTGGCTTCCAGTCCGGCCGCAGCAGTTGCCACCTTGCGCAATCGTGCCGCCACCGTCGATCCTGACGAGGCTCGGGATGTTGAGGAAATGGGATTGCGGACGGTAATGGACATAGAGAGCGATGAAGAGGCTGAAACCCTCGACGTCGCTCCTGGCGGTGACGCTGCCGAATTCACCGCAGATGAACAGCGGACCCGTTCGCGACTGCTCGACATGGCCCGCGAGGCAGAAAAACTGAGGGGTGAGAAAGACCTGAAACTCACCGGTGTCGTGCGGATTGTCAAAGAAATGGTGAAGGACGGCTACAATCCGATTGTCTTTTGCCGCTATATCCCCACTGCCGATTACGTAGCGGCGGCCTTGCGCAAGGGCTTGTCCGGAGTCGAGGTCGCGGCGGTCACCGGCCAGGTGCCGCCGGTGGAGCGGGAACAACGGGTCAATCAGCTCGGCGAGCAGCCAAAGCGTGTTCTGGTCTGCACGGATTGCCTTTCCGAAGGGATCAATCTCCAGGACAAGTTCGATGCGGTCATTCACTACGACCTCTCCTGGAATCCGACCCGGCATGAACAGCGCGAGGGGCGTGTGGACCGTTTTGGTCAACCGCGGAGCGATATCCGCGTGGTCTCCTATTATGGCACCGACAACCAGATTGACGGTATCGTGCTTGATGTCCTGATTCGCAAGCACAAGACCATCCGCACCTCCCTCGGCATTTCGGTCCCGGTTCCCGTTGATACCAACAAGGTTGTCGAAGCGATCTTCGAAGGTCTGCTGTTGAAAGAAAACCAAGGTAAAAGCAATCACGAGCAATTGGCCCTGTTTGACGACTTTTTCAAGCCGAAGAAAGAGGACCTGTTCAAGCAGTGGGACATGGTATCCGAGCGTGAAGTAAAACGTTCGCGAACCATGTATGCCCAGTGGGCCATCAAGGTCGATGAAGTTGCGGCAGAACTGCAGGCGGTTCGCCAGGCAATCGGCTCCGGTGTCGGTGTGGCGTCATTTGTAGAACAATCGCTGCGCAGTCACGGCGCCATCATTGAAACTGGCACCGACGGCAGTCTGAAGGTTGATCTTGCCGAATCGCCGCGGGCGTTGCGCGATCTTCTCCCTTGTCCTGACCGTTTTGCTGCCCGTTTCAGCCTGCCGGTGAAGGACGGCGAGCTTTACCTTACCCGGACTCACCCCGTAGTGGAGGGGCTTGCCACCTACGTTATGGATACCGCTCTCGACCCGATCATGAGCAGTGTGGCCCGGCGTTGCGGGGTGGTTAGCACCAGATTCGTCGAGCGGCGTACGACTCTGCTACTGGTCCGGTTCCGCTACCATATTGTTACCAAGCAGGGTGGCGAAGAACAGACACTGTTGGCAGAGGACTGCCAGGTGATCGGTTTTGCCGGAGCGCCTGCCAGCGCCGAGTGGTTGCCAACGGATCAGGCTGAGGCGCTTCTTACGGCTCGTCCCGATGGCAACGTGCCGCCTGATATCGGTCGCCATCAGCTGCAACGAATCCTGGACTCCTTCGATTTCATTGAGGAAGAGTTGGCCGCAATTGCTCGCAGAAGGGGCGATGAGCTTCTGAACGCCCACCGCAGGGTCCGTCAATCGGCCCAGATGCGGGTCGTCGGCACCCGTGTCGAACCGCAGTTACCGCCAGATGTGCTCGGGGTTTATGTCTATGTGCCCCACCAGGGAGGTGCGTAGCCATGCGGACCCGCACCAGCACCATCTTCACCACCATTCATGCCGAAGGGGGGCTCCTCCCTGCCAGCCTGCTGCAGCGCATAGCCGATGGCGACGGCGACCTCACCGGGCTCACGCCGGAAGATTATCATCTGATCCCGGGCGAGCGGCTGAATGAGGTGATCAACCGTTCCTGGAATCGTGCCCTGGCTGCCTGGGAATCGTTCAGGCACGCCCGTGAGCATCTTCCCGAAAGCGATGCAGGAACTACCGTCACCCGCGAACGGTGGCTGCTGCCCCTCTTTCAGGAGTTGGGCTATGGCCGGCTCCAGACCAGCCGGGCCATCGAGATTGAAGGGAAAAACTATCCAGTTTCCCATTTTTGGGAGCAGACTCCCATTCACCTGGTCAGCTTCAGACTCGACCCGGACCGCCGGACTCCCGGGGCAACCGGAGCCTCACGCACCAGCCCCCATGGCCTGGTTCAGGAATTCCTGAACCGTTCCGACGATCACCTCTGGGCCTTTCTGTCCAACGGTCTGACGCTCCGCATCCTGCGGGATAATGTCAGCCTCACCCGTCAGGCATTCGTCGAATTCGACTTGGATGCCATGATGGAGGGAGAGGTCTACGCCGACTTCGCGGTACTCTGGCTCCTCTGTCACCAGTCACGGGTGGAGGCTCCCCGTCCCGAGGAATGCTGGCTGGAGAAGTGGTGTCAATATGTCCAGAAGCAAGGCATACCTGCCTTGGAAAAAATGCGAGACGGCGTGGAAAAAGCCATCGCCAGTCTCGGCCGGGGCTTCATTAGCTACCACGCAAACCGCGAACTCCGTGATGCTCTCTACCAGGGCGGTCTCGACAAACAGGAGTTCTACCGGCAGCTCCTGCGGGTGGTCTACCGGTTGATCTTTCTCTTTGTGGCCGAAGATCGTGATCTGCTGTTCCATCCCGACGCTGATCCCAAAGCCCGGGAGACCTATACCCGATTCTATTCCGTCACCCGCCTCCGCCGCCTGGCCGAACGGCGGCATGGTTCCAAGCATGTCGATCTGGGGCGGATGCTGTTCCTGGTCTTTTCCCGACTGGGTGACGACACCGGTTGCCCGGTTCTGGGGCTTCCGGCGCTGGGTAGTTTCCTCTGGTCTGCTGAAGCGACTGCTCACTTGAATGGTTGTGATATCAGCAATGCCGATGTGCTGGCGGCAATCCGCGAGCTTTCCTTTACCCAGGAAGGCCGGGTGCGGCGGCCGGTCGATTACAAAAACCTGGGCGCCGAAGAGCTTGGAAGTATCTACGAATCGCTCCTTGAACTTCACCCCGAGATCAACGCCGATGCCGGAACATTTGAGCTGACCACCGCCGCAGGTCACGAGCGCAAGACCACCGGCAGTTACTACACGCATACGAGCTTGATAACCTGCCTATTGTACAGCACCCTTGATCCAGTGTTGGATGAGGCCTGCCGTAAGGAAAACCCGGAGAAGGCGATCCTCACTCTGAAAGTTTGCGATCCTGCGTGCGGCAGCGGGCACTTCCTGGTGGCCGCTGCCCACTGGATGGCCAAACGCCTGGCTGCTGTCCGCAGTGGTGACAACGAACCGGCTCCCGATGCAGTGCGAACTGCCTTGCGCGATGTCATCGGCCATTGCATCTACGGGGTGGACATCAACCCCATGTCGGTTGAACTCTGCAAGGTCAGCCTCTGGCTGGAGTCACTGGAACCGGGCAAGCCGCTTTCCTTCCTCGATCACCACATCCGATGCGGCAATTCGTTGCTTGGCGTAATGCCGGCCCTGCTTAGTAAGGGCATTCCTGATGATGCCTTCAAGCCGATCGATGGGGATGATGCCGACTATTGCAAGAAGTACAAGGCAATTAACAAACAAGAACGCAAACAGAAACAGATGAGCCTGCTTGGCCATGATAGCCAGCCGTGGGAGCATCTTGGTAATCTGGTAGCGGGACTCTTGAGCATTGATGACGTTGATGATCAGAGTATTGCAGGTATCAGAGAACGTCAAAGACGTTACGATGAGCTGGTACGATCATCTGGATATGCTTTCGGCCACTTCCTTGCGGATTCCTGGTGTGCTGCGTTCATTTGGAATAAATCCGATGATCCAAATCTGTCGTATCCCATAACTGAAGAAATTTTCAGGAATATTGAGCACAATCCGTTTTCGGTGCCAACTTGGCTGAAAGAAGAGGTCCTGCGTCTTGCCCAACAATTCCAGTTTTTTCACTGGCACCTCGAATTCCCTTCAGTGTTCCGTTTGCCGATGCAGGGTGAACAACCGGATAACAAAGCCACAGGTTGGTGCGGAGGATTTGACGTAATTCTTGGAAATCCTCCTTGGGATGAAATCCAGTTTGAAGAAACAGCATGGTTTGCCTCACGTGATTCCGAAATAGCGAGCGCCACATCTGCTGATGAGCGATCCAGAAAAATCTCTGAACTTCGGGATACATACCCCGAGCTTTTTAACGATTATCGATCGGCAGTCCGTTTTATCGAGGCAACCAAAGGGCTGGTCCGCAACTCAGGAACCTACCCCAATGGTAGCCATGGAAAACTCAATACTTATGTGCTGTTTACCGAGTTGAATGCTCGCCTCGTGGCTCCAAGCGGAATGGTTGGCTGTGTCATCCCCACAGGGCTCGCTACTGATAAAAGCACACAATATCTCTTTGAAGCACTCATGGCTCCTGGTCGCATCAGAAGCCTCTATGACTTCGTCAATGAGAAGCCTTTCTTCCCAGAAGTCAGGCCACATCAACATTTTTGCCTTTTGACACTTGGCAAGCCCGCTGGTGCTGAAGCAATGACTGATTTCACGGCATTCCTTGTGGACACGCCTCAATTGACGGATGACAACCTTCATTTTGAATTGAACTGGAAAGAAGTAGTTGAGCTGAATCCAGAGGGTAGAACACTTACATTGTTCCCATCAAAAAATCATGCCGATGTTTTCAGAATCATTGCAAGCCAACATTATCCACTTGGCAACCAGACTAATGAAGGAGATTGGGAGGCTGATTTTAGACAGGGAACATACAATATGGCTTCAGCATCAGGGCTATTCAAGTCATGTCTGCAGCTTGCAGATGCTGGCTATGACGTAAGCAATATATGTCGTGTCAGAGCTTCCGGCCAGGGCAACTTTGTTCCATTATTTGATGCAAAAATGGCTCGTCAATATGAATGGCGTGCAGCAAGTCTTGATTTTAGCGGCAACCAATTCAGAAAAATTTCAAAGGAAGAATCCTCTTTAGAGGAATTGCAAGATCCTTCATTTATTCCAATACCCACCTACTGGGTACCTGAAAATGATTCAGAGGAGAGACTTAGAGGTTGGTCCCACAACTGGTTGCTCGGCTTTAAGGAGGTAACAGGTACAACAAGTACTCGAATGGCAGCATTTGCAATTGTTCCACGCTGGGGAATAGCGCACAAGTTCCCACTAGTGAGTGTTGTTGGCGGGGCGAGAGAGCACGCTGTCATGCTGGCTTGGTTTAATTCACTTCTTGTTGAATATGTATTGAGACAACGTATGCAGGGCGTGAGCTTAACATGGCATTTACTGAAACAGATGCCCACTCCATCAAAAGAAAGAGTCCAGAATGAATGTTTATGGTCTCATGGGGAATCATTAGAAGTGTGGATTTCTCTCCGTGTTGCCGAGCTCAGCGTGACAGCATGGCCCCTTGTTGAGTTTGCCCAAGAACTGGGACTTGCTCCGCTCCCGTTCCGTTATGCTCCTGAAAGACGGACCCTGCTGCAAGCAGAACTTGATGCCGCATGGTTCCAAATCACGCGGTTAAACCGGGATCAGGTCGAGTTCGTTCTTGATTATCTGGAAAAAGTACGAGCAAGCGACATGAGAGCCTGTGGCGAATACCGTACCAAACGTCTCGTTCTTGAAGCGTATGATCGGATGGGTGAGGCTATAGCAACTGGAGGGATGTATGAAACGATGCTTGTGCCTCCTCCTGCAGATCCATCCATGACTCATTCAGTCGCGCAATTCGGTATCCCCCGAATAGATGATGATAATGCATACCCCGGCAACGACTGGGAGCGGGCGACCTGTGCGTTCACGCTGGCATTGGTGGGTAATGCTGAACAGGATACCGATGGTCTTTTGACCGCACTGGTCATGGCCGCCAATCCCGATCTGTGCGCCAAATTCCTGCCGGAAAATCAGCAGGCCCAATTCCGGGCACTCGTTGCCAGCGTCCCGCAGGCACTGTTCACATCTGCCCGTAAGCAGCTTGATTTGCGAATGTTGTCAGCCCATCTTGCCAACCTTCAGGCAATAACCCGGGCGCCATCCCGTGACAGGGGCGAAATCATCCGTACAGGATCGACGTTCGACCAGGAGTGCATCAATCTGTCGGCAGACTCATACCAGCAACTTGCTGGGTTGGTGTTGACAGCCTTGGCTGAATTCAAGTCCAGATCGTCGCAGGAAGTTGCCAAGGCCGAACTGCTGCAGCTGAAAGAGACAATGGTGAGAGCTGCTGCATAAAAGCCGTGGAGGGATTTAATGTTGGATCTTGCTCAACAGAATATCTCCATATCCCGCCGGGAACCGGCCATCTGGGTGAGTCGGATGGTGATCCTGAGTGCCATCGAACCATTTACCCCCATTCAGGATATCCCTCTCAAGCGCGGGCTCAATATCATCTGGGCCGAGGAGCGGGAGCCAGTCGGCGAGACGGATCGTATGTCCGGCCACAGTGCCGGCAAAACAAGCTTTTGTCGGTTGCTGCGTTACTGTCTCGGTGAGACCGGGTTCGCCCATCCGTTGAATCATAAACGAATCAAGGCATTGTTTCAGGATGGCTATGTGGCTGCGGAAATAGTCCTCAATGGTGCTCCATGGGCCATCGCCCGTCCTCTCGGCAATCGCCATCGCACCTTTGCCGCCCAAGGCTGCCGCATCGAAGACCTATTCAAGAAAGAGCACGCTACCTTTGACGAATTTCGCGAGCTTCTTGCCCCGGCGATTCTTGGCAAGCTTCAAGGGCAGGCTATTCCCCACTCCACGCAAACCATCCGCTGGGAACATATTTTGGCCTGGTGTACGCGAGACCAGGAAACGCGGTACCAGGTCACACACTTCTGGCGGGCTCCCCGGAGCGAATCGGGTACACCGAAATTTGATCGGCCCAAGGCTGACGCTATGTTTGTCATGCGAGCGGTGCTTGGTCTGATTTTCGAGGATGAAGTTGCCCTTGAACAGCTGGTTCGCGAAAAGGAAAACCGCATCGAGGCTCTGAAGTCAGATATGGAGAGCAAACGCAAGGAGCCGGTCTACTGGCAAAATCACTACCGTAGCCGTCTACTGACACTCCTCGACAGCAACATTCCCCACGATATTCCGCTGCGATCCGACGACCTGTTCTCTCCTGACCTGGAGCGGTTATCTACTGCAAAATCGGAATCGCTTGATGGTGAAATCTCTGTCCTGAAAGGACGTCTTGATGCCGCCGAGGACGAACTGGCCCGCATTGACAGGGCGCGAGGCAAGCATGACGCCGAGATCGAATCGATCAAGGCTACTCTCGCCGTCTGGGATGAGAAAAGAGCCAGCGCCGGGAATCAGCTTGGTGAACTGGAACAGTTGAGGCAGACGTTATTGGCGAAACAAAACACCACCTGCCGCGACGGCATGGAACTGTACCGCAATTGTAAGGGCTTCATGGCACAGTTGAACTCTGTAAATATGTCAGACGAGGCGCGGAAAAAGGCTCTGAAAAATCAATCTGAAGAGTCTACCGAGATGATTCGGTTGATGAATCAGCAATTGGCTGATCTTGAGTCTGCCGTGCAGGGATTTGATCAGGAACGCGCAGCTGCCAAACGTGAGCGGGACGGACTACAGGCGGCAATTTCTGCCAAGGAAACGGCACGACAAGAGATTCAGAACACCTACAGCAGTCTCCTGAATAAGACCACGGCTGCCCAGCCCGGCATTTCTGATGGAGATCTGACCCTGATCCAGCAGCAAATCGATGAGCTGGAAAAGGCAATTACAACTGAACGGGCCCGGCTTGCAACGGTGCCGCTGGCAATGCAGGATCGGCTGAATCGGCTCCGAAAGGTATTTGGCCTTATTGCCCAGGGAGTCTTGTCACAGGGGTACGGCGGGCATGTTCATATCAAAGATGGAGACCTGAAATTCGATTTGAGCGATTCTGGAGGACTGGCAGGCGAGGCAATGGAAACCCTCTCCGTCCTTTTCGCCGACATCACAAGCATGCTTGATACCACCTTTAATGGTGGCGCTCACCCGGGGTTTCTTCTCCATGACAGCCCCCGTGAGGCCGATCTCGCCATCGGCATCTACCACAAGCTGTTCCGGTTCATGGCCGAGTTGCAGCGCTGGTGCGAAAAAACGGGCGATGTCCCGTTTCAGTATATCGTTACCACAACCTCTCCGCCTCCATCGGAGATGAAAGATTTGGGCTTCATTGCCCTCGAACTGAGCGCGGCATGTGCTGAGGATATGCTTTTCAAGAAAGATCTGTTGTTGGCGGACCAGCTTCAAAATGAGTTGTCGTTGGCTTAATATTCGTGATGGAGGGAGTTTGCAAGATGGTGGATATTGGCGTGATTATCGTTGGGGGGATCCTCATTTTTATTGCAATTGGCTGGTACTTTCGTATGAGACGTGTCCCAGCACATGACTCTTCCATCGTGAGGATGAGCGCCGAAACTGTGGCACAGGTGAAAAAAAGCACCAATCCGCCGATGAAATTTATAGTTGGTGACCCATGTGCGCCAATCTTTGAAATCGAACGATATGCTTCTTCTTTGCAAGATCGACTTCAATCCCTTCCAATCCCCAATGAAAAATTGAGTGCTATGAACGCATTATTAAAGGATGCGCCGTCACTGGCGGTAAGTTCGGCGTCGGCGACAACCAACATGTATCGCTTAACCTTTTCCCCATCAGTTATGCGCAGTCTCGCGGATGGAAGCCTAAGTTTGAAGGAATCCGTCAAAGGAGGACTAAGAGCAATTGCTCAAGACGGTGCCGGCAAAGTAGTAGAACACGGCAACATTCACCCTATGGAAGCATTGCAGGGGGCTGCGGCAGCAGCTGCGGTTTGGCAGGTGCTGGCTATGGTAGTTGGACAGAAGTTTCTTGCTGATATCTCAGATCGTCTTCGTATGATTGAGCGAGGAATTGCTTCTATCAAAGATTTTCTTGAGAGTGAACGGTTGTCTAAACTTGAAGGAAGTCTCAATTATCTCAGGCCCATTGTTGATGTCTTTACTCGTGGCGAAATTAATGAGCATGACCTCTCTGCCTACCGGGATCAGTTTGAAGCCATTGAAAGAGAAACTCTACAAGTCATTTCTCATCTCCGCCGAGATATTGGCGACTACTATAGCCTTAGTACCAATTTGAAGTATGGTTTTACGAATAAACTTGGAACGGATGAGGATACGGAGATTATTTCACGTCACATCGCCAGATATGACAACTTGACAAAGGCATATGCGTTGTCAATTTACGTACGCTTGGTTGCCTGTAACGTATCATGCTCTTTGCCAGGTGATCAGATAGTCGCAAAGGATCGTTTAAGAGAGATAGCCAGTAGTGTCAACGATGTGAGTGCTTTTACTTCAATTGATGAAGCCATAGCCAATTGCATGTTTGCCGATCTCAAGAGCAAATTCAACAGGAAAGAAACACTCCTAAAAAGGCGTGTCAGACTGATGATGGAGTTAGACAAAGCAAAGGACGAGCGCTCAAAACAGTTCGAATCACTCAGCGAGGCAGCAACGTTTGTTTCCCGACAAATAGAAGAGGAAAAAGTGTTCCTTGAGCATGGAACCTCACTGGTTCTGGAACTAGATCGTACAGGCAACCTTATCGGAGCGAATCGGGTACTTGAAATAGTCGCTGCTTGAACAACATATTACACGAGGGGGAAAAAGTATGAGACCTAAATTTTGGAAGTTATCTCAAGGGACAACCTACTTTTCATTTCAAGAAATCATCCAGTCAATTGAGCAAAAATTAGTGTACGTACACAAAGAAACCTCATCAAAGGGCAATTCCGAAGTTACTCAAGCACAGGCATTTGTAGATTGCCCTGTCGGGGATTACTTTTACCTGACCCATGGTAATACTGGCATCTATTTGCTTGGTCAGCTGTCTGGTCCCGCGAATATTTTTTCTCAGAAAGGCGAAGGCTGGCTCGACAGACCTTATCGCTTTATCCGCGCATCTACAAATCAAGAAGCATATTCCGGAGAAATAAAATGGTGGACGCCAAACGAGAATTCAACCTTTACGGCAGTGCCGGATTCTGAATTGAGGTTGTTTGAGACGCTGATTCTCAAGCCGTACTTCGATATTTCGCTTAAAAAATTCGGCATTAACTAGGAAGGTGATTCGTGAAACATATATCAATACGATTGCCATGGCATGACAGGGGCTGGGATGGTTGTGTGTGCGATAATCCCTCACAGAATTCCTATTGCAAGGGATTCCATTCAGTTAATGCCGAGAAATTACGTAAGGAAAAGAATGACAAGAAGGAAGAAAAGGTAAAGGGGAAGCCCATTGATGCGTCGTGGAAGTACTGTCCGCCATGCACGGAGACCATTAATGTGTTCGGCGCTAGCCCGATCAGACACACCTATGTCCCAAAATCATTCATCAGGAATACGTCGCCGAAATTAGTGGACATGCTGCCAAACTGTAGCGGCACCTGGCCGTTTGAGGATATGTGGGATGAAAGCGGCGAGCGACGGGAGGCCGAAGAGCGCAAGGAATCTGTTGAAGAGTTTTTTGATGAGCTGAAAGAAGCCGGAAGTGCCGGCCTCATATTTTATTACTGCAATTATGACAATCCAGTTTCCGGGGATGACAAGAAATACCTTCTGGCGGGCATTGCCCGTGTGAAAAAGATTCACCCGTTCGTCATGTGGGATGATATCCCCAAGGACCAGAAAGATAAGTATGGCGGCTATGTCTGGAGCCGCCAAGTGGAAAACGATCCGGAAGAAAGGATGCGTTTGCCCTATCAGGAATATCTGGCGCTTGGCAAAAATGTTGACTCTATCGCCGTGTTCGCTGAAGGGGATCTGTCAAGAAGCTTCAAATATGTGGCCCACCACGTGAGTGACGATGATGCCATCAGCTTGATTGATAAAACCGTTGCGGCCGTAAAAACCATCATCAAACATCAGTATTTCAGTAAACCGCACATGGAGCAATGGGACAGGCACCTGGCGTGGTTGCAAGCTGTCCGCAAGGAATGCTGGATCAGCCGCGGCCTGTATCCGGGCTTGAGTTCAGTCTTGAAGTTTCTGGGTATGGAAAAGCCGGAAGAATTTATCCGGGTTAGGCTGAAAAACCACCAGATCGACAGTATTAAGGACTATTTCTTCGACCGGTTCGACGGTAAAGTGCCAATGGGCAAGGACGAGAAAGGGTTACTTGAATCGCCACGAGCAAGATATGCGGCAATGATGAATTCAGGCAATGAGAATGAGGAGCTCAAAGGGAAATTGTGTCGAGACAGGCTCCCGTTTTTTGACCTGGATGAGGATCAGGTGAAAAACATCTTGGGCGATAAGCGGGGTATGTACAGCATACATTCTGCTCTCCAGTCACTCTATGAAAATCCATATATCATTTCAGAGGAGTATACAGGCAGCGATGTAACCGATTTTGTGAATTTCGAAAAAATCGACCACGGGATGGTGCCTGCCGAAGAGTTGGGAAATGTCGAAAGAATTTCCCTTGATGATCCACGGAGACTGAGATGTCTGATGCATTCAATGCTGAAAGATGCTGCATCCGAGGGCCATACATTCCTGGAATGGATGGCCTTGGCAGAAAAAGTCAATCAGTGGCACGATCAGAATGACAGGTCCGGTCTGTTCAACTTCGACCTGACAGCATGGAACCAGCACAGGGACGTTTTTGCGCCCAAAGTGGTGGAGGACCGGGCTGATGGCATTCATTCAATTTATTTGAAACGCCTGCATGATGCGGAACGAAAAATCCGGACTGATTTCCTTGCCTTGATGAGAGACGAGGGGATCAAGTCAGCCGGAACTGATTGGGCAAAGATTATAAAGGCCAATAAAACGACGCCGTCCCCTGAACAGGTTAATGCTCTCGAAAAACTGTATACCAGCAGACTCAGCGTATTAACCGGAACTGCAGGGACAGGTAAAACGACGGTAATTCGTTCTCTGGTCCAGGGAATTAAGGGGCATGAGCCACGACATGATTTTCTCCTTCTTGCTCCGACTGGCAAGGCAGCGCTGATACTCAGAGACAGGATTGCCGATCCGAACATCACCGTTATGACCATTCATAGCTTCTTGATGCGAAAGGGATGGCTAAACAAGAATAATTTCACTCTGAAAGTTACTGGAGGAGAAAAACAGCAGGCGTCTACGGTAATTATTGATGAATGCTCGATGATCGAAGTCATGTTGTTTGCTACAACGCTGCGAGCACTGGATATGAACAACATCGAGAGAATGATTCTCGTCGGTGACTATAACCAGTTGCCGCCTATCGGTCCGGGGAAAATCTTCTTTGACCTCATCAAGTACTTGAAAAAGGATGATAAACGAGCAGAAAAACATCTAGCGGAACTTCACTATAATTGGCGACAGGCCAAGGGGAGTAAGGCTTCTGTCCTTGCAAGTCATTATGCTAAAATTGCGGAGATCCCTGACGAGGATATTTTTGCCGAGGTTGATGCCGGTGAATATGATCTGAACAACCCGAACAACAAGACTGATCTGATAATCGATTTCTGGGATGATGAAGAAGATCTGCAACAGAAGCTGCCAGGAATAATAGAGTTTGCCGTCAGTAAGCTTGAAAAGCAGATCTCCAAGAAGCCGTTGGGAGATCGATATAATGACGTCCATGGCATACCATCCACAAAATCAGTAAATATTGAGTCGATTAATTTCATAGCGCCTTATAGGCACACTCCAACTGGAGTTGATAATATCAATCTGGAAATTCAAAACATCTTAAGAGGAAAAGACACTGTAGATAAGTACAGCAAGTGGGGTTATGTTTTCCTTGACAAGGTGTTGCAGGTCAGAAACTACACTTATTATGCATACAATCACAAGAGTACAGAAAAAAGGAAAACCGAAGAGTACTATATCCCGAATGGCACTCTTGGCTACGTTTTCCCACTGCTGTCCCATAGTTGATACATAAAAGAGAAGGCTCTGAGAGCTACTTG
>CAZBEB010000023.1:0-70539 GCA_964490805.1 uncultured Geobacter sp. | reverse complement strand
CAACGATAGCAACTCCATGGGGGGCGGGAAGGGTGAAAGCGCCTTTCCGCCCCCCCTCCGGCAAACGCCCTCCCCCCGGCCTCCCATAGCACCGGCAGCAAACACAATCTTCGCATTGCATTCCCTGAGGCGAGAAGGTAATCTCTCGCCGAAAGGAGAACGCCCATGAACCTGCTTTACGCCCTCGACCTCCTCGGCACCGCCGCCTTCGCCGCTTCCGGCGCCTGGGCCGGCATCCGCCGAGACATGGACCTCTTCGGCGTGCTGATGCTCGGCCTGGTTACCGCCACGGGAGGCGGCACCCTGCGCGACCTGTTTCTGGGGGACACACCCCCCTTCATTTTCAAGGACGAAACCTATCTCTACATCTCCATCGCCGTTTCCCTGGCGATTTTCCTCTTTCACCGGCGGCTGGAATTCCTGCACCACCCGCTCCTCTACTTCGATGCCATAGGGCTCGGCACTTTCGTGGTCATCGGCACCGGGAAGGCCCTGGCCTTCAAGATGGGGTTCGTCGGCTCGGTAATGATGGGGGTCATGACCGCCGTCGCCGGGGGAATGATCCGCGACGTTCTCTCCACCCAGGTCCCCCTGGTGCTGCAAAAAGAGGTCTACGCCTCGGCCTGCCTTGTGGGGGCGGCACTTCTCTACCTGCTGAACAGGCTCTCCTTCCCCCACACCTGGTCGCTTCTCGCCGCGGCGCTGGCGGTAATCGGCCTGCGCCTTCTAGCCATCCGCTACAACTGGTCCCTCCCCCGGGCTGAAGGAGGCAAGTAACGACGGCTCAACGCTGTATGGAAAGGGCCAGAAGGATCAGCAGGGGAAAGAGGTTAAGGCTTGAGAACAGTGCCCCGTCGGCACGGAAGAAAGCAGTGATAAGCAGGAAAAGGTAAAATGCCGATAACCCCGCCGCCGCCACCCCACCTACGATTCCGAAAACCGGGAGCAGCAGCGCCCCGGACACGAGCGCCCCGAGCCAGACCGCGAAGATGGGGGAACGGGTACCATCCTTAACGCCGTCCGCAAAGAGGGGGATGCCCGCCCGCCGGTAATCCTCCGCGTGGCGACGCTGGAGAAGCCAGAAGTGGGGAATCTGCCAGAGGTAGAGAATGCCCGCAAGGAGCACAATCCGGTAGTCGGCGGGGTTTCCCCCGGCGAGGGTCCATCCGACGATGGGCGGAGCCGCCCCGCTCACCGCCCCTGCCAGGAGGGCGAGGGAGGTGCGGCGCTTGAGGGGGGTATAAACGGCCAGGTACCACCCAAGCGCTCCCCCCCCGATAAACGGCGGCAGAAGTCCCCCCATGGCGCCAAGGGCCAGAAGGCCGGCGGCGATGCATGCCGCCCCCACGAGGGCCGCTGCCGCCGGAGAGATATCCCCGCGAGGGAGGGGCCGCTGGCGGGTTCTTTCCATGAGGCCGTCCAGATCCCGCTCCAGCACCTGATTGAGGGCCGACCCCCCCGCGGCAAGAAGCGCCACCCCCGCCCATGCCACCCAAGGGAGCATCCCCCAACCCCCTTCCGCGGCAAGGAGGCACCCGCCGGCCGCCGCTGCCCCGTTCAGCAGGGCCAGGCGGGGGCGAAGCAATCTTGCGCCTCCCCGGCTCACCGGACCTCCTTCAAAAACTCACCGATCTCTTCGATTTCGTCATCGGACAGGTTCGGATAAGGAGGCATTACCGGCGGATACCCCTTCACCACGTCGGCCGCCGGCTCGCGGAGAGAACGCTTCAGATAGGCCCCGTCAACGGTGACGCTCCGCTCGGTGCCGCCGGTCACCACCGTAACCTCCCTTCCCCAAACGCCCTTGAAGCTTGGCCCCGCCTTGCGGGAACCGTCCAGGGAATGGCAACCGAGGCAGCCGTTCTTCTCCAGGAGCTCCCGGCCACGGGGCCCCGCCTCTTTCACCCCGTCATCCTCCCGGCGTTCCAGCCACGCATCGAACTCCTTCTCCGGGACCGCCTCCACCGCGGCAACCATGGAGGAATGCCCCAGGCCGCAGTAGACGGAGCAGAAAAGCTCATGGGAGCCGGGCCTTTCCGCCACGAACCAGACATGGTTTTTCATTCCCGGCACCACATCGCGCTTTATGCGGAAGGCAGGGATGGAGAACCCGTGCAGCACATCCATGGAAACGAGGTGCACCAGCACCGGCTTGCCGACTGGGATGTAGAGCTTCGGGCTGGTCTTGCCGTTGGCGTAGGTGAAGCTCCACGACCACATGCGGGCCGTCGCCGTCACCTCCATGGCGTTCTTCGGCACGTTCCGGAGCGTCAGATAACCTGCCCAGCCGTAGTAGAACATTGCCAGGACTATGATGGTGGGAAGGACCGTCCAGACGATCTCCAGCCACACATTGCCGTCCGCCCGGGAGGTGGGCTCCGGCGCACGGGAGCGGCGGTAGCGGATGACGAACCCCACCATGGTCGCCGTAATCCCCAGAAGGAGCACGATGCTCACCCCGAAGATGAATATGAAAACCGGATCCACTGCGCTGGTTGTGGTTATGAAGTTCGGGTCCACGACAGATCCTTACCGGTAGAGAACGTCGAAAAAAGTCAGCCCGATGAAAAGCGCCAGGGTAACCAGCGCCACGAACAGCAGCCAGCGAAGCAGCCTCCCCTCGTAGCGCATGTGCATGAAGAAGGCTATCACCAGCCCCCCCTTTACGGAGGCGATGGCCAGAGAACCCCAGACATGGCCGAAGCCCGTGGCGTGGCGGGCGGCCCAGACCGTGAGGGCGGTGAGAAACAGGAGAGCGGCCCAGACCGCCGTCAGCGTTTTGTAACCGATGATATGCGTGGTGTTGCCATGAGTATCTTTCCCCATTGCTTCTCCTAAAATCCGGCCCCGTTTGCCTGTCCGGGGCTGCGGATTTTGCGCCGGATCGTCGCACCCGGAGGAGAGACTGCGGAGGCGTAGCAGCGCTACGCCGCACAAAGGAGCGACGAGGACGGCGGCGAGATGGCGTAAAAGTCGCAGCCCCTACAGGACCAGGTAATAGAGCGGGAAGATGAAGATCCAGATCAGGTCCACCAGATGCCAGTAGAGGGCGCTGTTCTCCAGCCAGGCAAAATCCCCGGCATGGATCGTCCCCCGCCATGCCCAGACCGCCACCACCACCAGCAGCACGCTGCCGATCAGCACATGGAGGCCATGGAGGCCGGCGGTCACATAGTAGAGGCTGTAGAAGACCGACTCTCCCGGAGGCGCGGCCGCCAGCCGGGACGAGCCGGGGTAGATGCCGCGGCTGAACTCGTGGCTCCACTCAAGGTACTTGTTGATGAGGAACACCGCTCCGCAGATGACCGTCCCCCCCAGCATATACACGGCCAGACGGCGCCCATTCCGCTGGATGGCGGTGACCGCCATGGCCGCCATCAGGCTGCTGGTGATGAGAATGACCGTGTTGACCGTGCCGAACCGGAGTTGCATCTCCCCCCCCGCGGCGGCAAACTCCCGGGGGTAGCGGGCGAGGTAGACCCCGTAGAGGAGAAACATCCCCCCGAACAGGAATAATTCGGTGAAGAGGAAAAGCCACATCCCGAGCTTTGCCCCGGCATGGTCTCTGTGTTGCGGCCGGCTCATGGGACCCCCGTCCCCCTGAAATCATAGGGGCCATGGGTGACCACCGGCTCATCCGCAAAATTCTCCGTGGGTGGCGGCGTCGGGATGCTCCATTCCAGGGTTGCCCCGCCCCACGGATTGCTCCCGACCCGCTCCCCGCTCCGCAAACCCCGGAACAGGTTTACCAGGAGAATCAGAAGCCCCGTGGCCAGAATCCAGCTCCCGATGGTGGAGACCAGATTCAGGGGAGCAAATTCGGGGAGGTAGTCGTAGTAGCGCCGCGGCATCCCCTCCAGCCCCAGCACGATCATGGAGAAATAGAGGATGTTGAAGCCGGTGAACATGAGCGCCCAGGCGATAATGGCCGGCTTTTCGGCGTAGCGGCGGCCGTAGAACTTGGGGAGCCAGTAGTGCATGGCGGCGAAAAAGGCGAATCCCGAGCCGCCGAAGATGACGTAATGGAAATGCCCCACCACGAACTGGGTGTCGTGGACATGGATGTCCGTGGCCGCCGCCCCCTGCACCAGCCCGGTCAGCCCGCCGATGGCGAAGAGGAAAATGAAGGAAAGCGAGAAGAGCATTGGGGCTTCCAGGGAAATGGACCCCCGGTAAAGAGTTGATATCCAGTTGAATACCTTGATGGCGGAAGGAATCGCGACGACGAAGGTGAGGAAGGAGAATACCAGAATCGCCATATCGCTCATGCCGCTGGTGAACATGTGGTGACCCCAGACGAGGGAGCCCGCCGCGGCGATGGCGATGCTGGAAAAGGCGATCATCCTGTAGCCGAAGATGGGCTTTCTGGCGAAGACCGGAATGATCTCCGAGATCACCCCCATGGCCGGCAGAATCATGATATAGACCGCCGGGTGGGAGTAAATCCAGAACAGGTGCTGGTACATGAGGGGATCCCCGCCCTGCCCCGGCTCGAAGAGGCCGGTTCCCAGGAGCCGTTCGGCAATGATCAGCACCAGGGTGATGCCGAGCACGGGAGTCGCCAGGATCTGCACCCAGGCCGTGGCGTAGAGGGACCAGACAAAGAGCGGCAGCCTCCCCCAGGTCATTCCTTCGGCCCGCAGCCGGTGGATCGTTGTGATGAAATTGACCCCCGTAACGATGGAGGAGAACCCAACGATGAAGACGCCGAACACCGCCAGGGAGACATTGGTCCCGGTCCGGCCGCTGAAGGGGAGATAGAAGGTCCAGCCGGTATCGGGGGGACCGTCCCCCGTAAAGAGCGAAGTAAGGATAATTGCCGCGCCGGCCATGTAGAGCCACCACGAAAGGAGGTTCAGGCGGGGGAAGGCCACGTCCCTGGCGCCGATCTGGATCGGCATGACGAGATTGCCGAAGGAGCCCTGGAATCCGGGGATGATGAAGAGGAATACCATCACCACCCCATGCACGGTAAAGAGGGCATTGTAGGACTGGGGCCCCATGATGGTCCGTCCCGGCGCCATGAGCTCGATACGGAGCAGGAGACCGAGCGCCACCGCAACCAGGAAAAAGCCGAACACCGAGTAGAAATAGAGCAGGCCGATCCGCTTGTGGTCGGTGGAGAATATCCAGGAGGTGATGCCGCTCCTGCCGGTGTCGCTCCAGAAGCCCGCGGCGGTCGTGGTCGGCTCAGTCGGTTCCATGTTTTCCCCTGGGAGGCGTCGGGCGTTTTTTCCCGGTCAGGAACAGGAAGGCAAGAAAGACCCCCGTGCAGATAATGACGACGGTTGCGCTCACCCGCAGCAGATTGAATACGTAGGTCTTCGCCTTCGGGTCGAAGGTGAAGCAGTATCCCACCACCTTGCGGACCGTGGCCCCCACGGTTCCGCTCCGGGCCTCAAGCAGGGCCAGGGTGAGATCCTTGGGGAGAAAGGTCGTGCCATAGAGGTAGCGGACGATGGTTCCGTCGCCGGTTACGATGATGCTCGTCACCGGGTGGATGAAATCCCTCCCCTGGCGCTCGAACCGGAACCCGGCAGCATCGGTCAGACGGCGGATGTTTTTCACGTCGCCGGTCAGAAACCGCCACCCGTCCTCGGGGAATGGGGCACCGATGGCGTCCAGGTAGGTTCGTTTGTACTTGGCGGCCAGCTCCGGCGTTTCGGTTTCGTCAAAACTCACGGAGATGATTAGATACTGTTCTCCAGGCTTCAGGCGGATATCTTTCAGCACTCCGGCCAGCCCTCCCTGGAGAAAATTGCAGACATTGGTGCAACGGTAGTAGACGGGAAGGATGATGGTCGGAGCGGTAACCAGGTCTCCCAGGCGGACCGGCGCACCGGTTTCGTCCCGGAAGGTGGCATCGAGGGGAATTTTCTCCCCCAGGCGTTCGGTGAGGCCGAAACTTGCCCCATCGCCCGTTGCGGCGTCGATGCCGGAACGGCCATGCTCATGGAGCGGCTCTTCCGCCCTGGCTGTGCCCTGGGCGAACGCGACCATGGCCGCAAGCAGCAGCAAAGAGCAGAGGAAAGGCACCCCGGACCATCTTACACCATGCAACCGTTCCATTGGTCACCACCCCGAGAGTGAGTGCAACGTCCCTATACCTTACCGCCCTCCACGCCGTTCGCAACCACCGTGGCGGAAGCCGGGCACAAAAAAACGGCGGCCAGGGGGCCGCCGTTCACGGTAGATGTCTTGCGGCGGAAGACCGCCGGGCTGTGTCAGTCCAGGTTGAAATTATTCTGGTAAGCCATGAGGGTGTTGAGCATGAGGGCCGCCACCGTCATCCGGCCGACGCCGCCTGGAACCGGCGTGATCCAGGAGCATTTCCCCTTCACGTTCTCGAAGTCCACGTCCCCGACGATTTTGCCGTCATCCAGCCGGTTGATCCCCACGTCGATGACGACCGCCCCCTCCTTCACCATATCATCGGTGACAAAGCCGGGAATGCCGACGGCCACGATGATGATGTCGGCCCGGCGCGTCTCGTCCAGCAGAAGCTCGCGGGGGGTTTCGATATGGGTGAGGGTGACGGTGGCGTTGCCGATGTCGAAGTCGTTGGCAAGCATGATGGAAATGGGCTTGCCCACGATGTTGGAGCGGCCGATGACCACGCAGTGCTTCCCCCATACCGGGATCTCGTAGAACTGGAGGAGCTTGCAGATGCCGTAGGCGGTGGCCGGCCGGAACGCCTTCTGCCCCAGGGTCATCTTCCCGAAGTTCGTGGGGTGAAAACCGTCGATGTCCTTGTCCGGGTCAATGGCGTTGATGATTTTCTGGGGATTGATGTGGGGTGGGAGCGGCAACTGGACGATGAGGCCGTCGGTGGCCGGGTTGGCGTTTATCTCCCGGATTTTTGCCAGGAGCTCCTCTTCGGTTACGGTTTCCGGAAACCGCAGGAGCGCCCCTTCGAACCCCGCCTTCTCGCATGACTTGATCTTCGACTTCACGTAGGATTCGCTCGGGGCGTGCTCCCCCACGAGAATTACCGTCATGTGCGGTTTTCTCAGCCCCGACTCCACATATCCCGCCACCTTCCTGGCTATGTCGGCCACCAGGCTGTCGGCGCACTTTTTCCCGTCCAGTAGATTCATGGTACCAAGTTTCCTCTTCTCAATAAATTCCGGGGGGATGTCCAGATTCCCCCATTTGCGCATGCAAATCGTCGCGTCAAGCTTATCGTCTTTTGTAACATACAAAAAGCGATGCCACAACAGGCGACACCGCCGGCCATCCGGTCAGGGAAGCTCCAGCGGCGGCTCCGCCAGGGCGGCCACCTGCTCCCGCAGCTCGATGATCTGGTCGTTCCAGTAGCGGGGGGTGTTGAACCAGGGGAAGGTGGCGGGGAAGATGGGGTCTTCCCAGCGGCGGGCGAGCCAGGCGCTGTAGTGGAGAACCCGCAGGGCCCGCAGGGGCTCCACGAGCCGCAGCTCCCGGGGGTCGAACTCATTGAACTCCGTGTACCCCTCCAGAAGCGCATCCAGTTGGGCCAGTTTTCGGGGGCGGTCGCCGGAGAGCATCATCCAGAGGTCCTGCACCGCCGGGGCCATGCGGGCATCGTCGAAGTCCACGAAGTGGGGGGCGTCGCCGCGCCAGAGGATGTTCCCCGCATGGCAGTCGCCGTGGGTCCTCAGGTACCGGACCTCCCCCGCCTCCGCCATGATGGCGTCGACAGCCTCCAGGAGCATGGCGGTCACCGCCGTGTAACTCTCCCGCAGTTCGGGGGGGATGAAGCGGTCGCGGATCAGCTCCACGGACTCGTGGCCGAAGCTCCGGCTGTCAAGGACGGGACGATGAACGAAAGGCGCCACGGCGCCGATACGGTGCATTCGCCCCAGAAACCGCCCCAGGATCAGGAGGTTGTCCAGATTGTCAAACTCCGGCGCCCGGCCCCCCTGGCGGGGGTAGAGGGCAAAGCGGAAGCCTTCGTGGCAAAAGAGGCTCCGGCCGTCGGCGTTGCGCCAGGGGGCCACCACGGGAAGCTCGTGGGCGGCAAGCTCGGCGCAGAAATCATGCTCCTCGGCGATCTGCCCATCACTCCAGCGGCCGGGACGGTAGAACTTGGCCACCAGGGGCTCCCCCTCCTCGATCCCCACCTGGTAGACCCGGTTCTCGTAGCTGTTCAGGGCCAGGGTGCGGCAGTCGCAGACAAAGCCCTGGCTCTCCACGGCGTCCATGATGAAGGCGGGGGTCAGGGTGCTGAAGGGATGTGAGCTTTTGATCATGGCTTGCACAATACCATCATTCACCTCCGGAACCAAGGAGTTCACCATTCAGCAAAAAAAGGGGCGTGATTGGAGGTGAATATGAGCGGATCGCGGCGCACTATCGGCGCCACGGCGGGGTGGCGAGTGAACTCCCGGTCGAGGAAACGGCGCACCTCCCGGCGGTCCCACCCCCCAGGGTGGCGAAAGGAAGTGTAGAGGGAGAGGTCCCCCTCGTAAAATGATTCGGTCTCCAGCCCTGCGGCCTCGTCGCTGAAAGCCGGCATGTTGAAAACCGCCAGGTTCAGGAAGGTGATGGCTTCCCGGTGGCGAACCACAAATTCCAGGGTTCTTCGGGCATCGTCCTCGGACTCGGCCGGGGTGCCGAAGAGGAGGTACCCATAGACCGCGATTCCCGCATGGCGGAGATTTTCCAGCACCCGCTCCGCCATGGCAAGGTCGATACCCTTGTGGAGCCGATCCAGAACCCCCTGGTCCCCCGATTCCAGCCCCAGTTTCAACATGACGCACCCCGAGCGCTTCAAGGCCCGGCAGAAGTCAGGGTCGTCCAGCTTTTCGCCGATCCGGGCGAAGCCGTACCACGGCGCGCCGGGAGGGGATTCGGCCATGGCATTCAGCAGCGTCGGGCTTATGGCATTGTCCAGAATGTGAATGAGGGACGGCCCATACCGGGCACTCAACAGCCGGAGATGAGTCAGCGCCTCGGATGCCGGCAGGGGGCGATAGGCGTTTCCTTCGGCCCGCTCGGGACAGAAGGAGCAGCGGTTCCACCAGCAGCCGCTGGCGGCGCTGTAGGGAAGGATAAGGCCGGGGGAAAAATAGTCCGAAAGCGGCAGGAGATCGTAGGCCGGCGCCCCGGACGCCCGGCTTCCCGGCGCGACTCCGGCGAGATCCAGGAGGGGCCCTTCCCCCGGCCCCGCAATCATCCGGTCCACGAGGCCGCCGAAGGGGTTCTGCCAGCCGGGACGCTGCAGCCACGACGTCACCAGCCCGCCGCCGAGGGCTATCTGCAGCGAGGGGAACCGGCGGCGGAGAAACCCCATCAGGGCAAAGGCGGTGACCGCCTGGCTCAGATAGTTGAGGGAGATCCCCACAAACCTGATGCCGTCCACAACCTCGGGCAGCCGCTCGCTGAAGTAGCCGTAGAAGGGATTGCGCTCCGGCTCTTCCGCCGCCCGCAGCAGGCCGGCGCTGGAAACCGGTGAAAACTGCTCCTGTTGGTAGTCCGCGAGTCCCACCGCAGCTCCGCTTCCCCGTCCGGCCACGGAGAGGAGCCGGTTCAGGTCGCTTACGGACCGGACGTAACGGTCCGGGGTGCGGTAGGTCACGGGGTCCCGCAGCGCGGCCAGGTGCCGGACCCGGTGCATTACCGCCCGGCGGGTCCAGGTCTCGTCACCGGGCTCCGGTTGCGCCATGAGCCAGAGGAGCCCCTCAAGGTTTGCGTCCAGGAGGCGGCATGGCACGCCGTTGGCCCGGAGCGCCCCCCCGAGGAGGGCGATGCCGGCCGGCGGCTCGGACGGTTTGGCTACGGGGGGATGAATAAGTAGCATGCCGTCTATTATGGGGGAAACGACAGAGGGAGGCAAGTCGGCCGATGGGGGCCGCTACCCCCCTGCCAGCCAGTGGGCCAGGTTGCGGGCCAGACGGGTGTTGCTGTCGTCCAGGTACCGATTCTGGAAGATGGCGTCATCGCCGAAGATGAGGATGCGGCCGGCGCCGATGTTCCCTTCAGCCGCCACGGTGAAACGGTCTTTCGCATCGCGCTCGGAGAGCTTCCGGTTTCCGTCCAGGTCGACCCACGCCTCGGAACTGGTGCGGGCAAGTGGGGTCAGGCCGTTCAACGCCCAGCCGCCGTACAGGCCGAACTGCTCCATGCCGTTGAAAAGGGGATGGGTTGCCAGGTCCCGCACCTTGAACGTGATGTCGTTGCCGGCAATGACGTTTTGGCGCTCGTGGAGGACACTGTTGGAAAAATCGGCACCCACCCGGTGGATGAGCCCGGCAAGGGGCTGGCCGATATGGAGCATGAGCGCTACCCTGCCACCCCGTTCCAGAAAGCGGAGCACCGCTTCCACTTCTTCCGGGGCCAGGGGGGCAAAGGGACCGGAAATCACCAGCGCCGCCGCCTTGGCGAGGGACGCATCGGTGAGCGGCTCCCGGCCGGTAGTCACATGGAGCCCCTCTGCCTTGAGGATTGCGGCAAGGCCCGACAGGTGCAGCTCACCCTCCTGCTCCACCACGAAACGCTGGCCGTGCCCCTGGTCCACCAGTACCAGAGGGGCGGCCCCCCAGGAAACCATCGTCGAAGAAAAAATCATGCAGACTGCAAGCCCAAACAAAACGACAGCTTTTTTTACGGACGCATCCATTGGCACCCTCCACAAAAAAGACTTTATAGGTCTTTTTTATACTATTACAGATTCTGCAAAAGCAAGCTTTTTTTGCAGCGCGACTCCAGCGTAATCCCTTTTTCTTTCGTCCGGCCTGTGATAAAGGTTCAGAGGAAAATGTCAGGCTTCATGAGAGGACACGGGTACCAAAAAACAATGACAGAAGGTGGTCGAACTTTTCAGATACCCGGCATCGGCAGGGTAAAGCCGGTTGACGCAGCGCTTGCGATACTGCTGATAGCTCTTGCGGCTGCCTATGGCATTTACGGCTTGCGTCAGTACGATGTCATCTCGGCCGACGGGGCCGGTTATGCCATCTCGGGAAAAAATTTCTTCGAAACCGGTGATCCCCGGAGCTTCGGGACGGTATTCCCTCCCCTGTATCCGTTTCTCGTGGGCCTGTTCAATGTGGCGCTCAACGATCTTGAGACCTCGGCCAGAATGGTCTCCATCTTTTTCAACGCCCTCACCATCCTCCCCCTCTACGCCCTCACCCTGGGGCTATGGGGGCGGCGCGCCGCTGTCTGCGCGGCCATCCTGTTCATCACTCTCCCGTTTTTGCACGGCATGTCCGGCGTCGACATCACCGAACCCACGTACACCTTCTTCTCCCTTGCCGCGGCATGGGCATTCAGAAGCTGTCTCGCCCGCCGCGGCAAAGGGGCCGCCTTCGCAACGGGGGCGCTTCTGGGCATCGCTTACCTGGCGCGCCCCGAAGGGTTCATCGTTGCCGCAGCTTTTTCCGGCATCCTGTTCCTGTTGCTTCTTCTTCCCCCCCGGAAAGGGTGGATGGGGCAGGTCCTGCTTCTGGCGGTTCTCTGGTGCGGATTCCTGGTGCCGGCAGCACCGTACATGAATTACCTCCACAATGTGACCGGCGCCTGGCAATTGAGCGGCAAAACCGGCCTCAACTCCAGCATCATCCGCGAATACCGGGGCGAAACCCCACCCGATCAGCACCTGCGGCTCAATGAGCAGGGGCAGGAGGTAGGGGGGGGCAATGCGACGCTGCTGGACCTGATGAAGGAATCCCCGGATATTTTCTGGGGGAACATCCGCGACAATCTCCACGCCCTCCCCCTGGAACTTGCCGGCGCCTTTCCGTGGTTCCTGTTCGTGCTGTCATGCATCGGGTACTTGTGGTTTCCCCGCTGTGAACAGGGGAGCGGAGAAGAATGCGCGGCTCCTGCCCGCCAGGGGCTCACGGACCGCCTGCTCCTTGCCTCTGTCTGCTCCCCCCTGGCACTGTATGTGGTGTATTTTGTGCAGCCCCGGGGATTTTACGCCTATGTGCCGGTCTTTCTCATGGCAACGGGGGGTGGCCTCTCCCGGATCGATGCCCGGGCCAGCCGGATTACCCCCCGGAAAACGGGGATCGCCCTCCCCATCGTTGCGGTTCTTGGGCTTTGGTACATCTACAGCGGCATCCCCGCGCCGAAGCCCCCCTACCACTATACCCAGGACGGCGCCCGGTATGACGACAAACAGGTCGGGCTCCGACTGAGAGAAATCATCCCCCGGGGATCGACAATCATAACCCGCTCCGGCAGGATCGGCTTCTACTCCCAGCGCACATACCTGATGCCTCCCCAGGGAAGCCTTGCCGAAATTATCGCCTTTGCCGACAAGAACAATGCGAACTATCTCATTGCGACCATTCAGCTCCTCTCCATGCGCCCCCAACTGGAGATACTCTATCAGCCCCTTTTCGGGTCGGGCGGCAGCGCCCCTCCGCTCCCAGGCATTGAGCTGGTTTACATCGGCCAGGAACCGGGGGGGCTTCCCTACATTGTCTACCGGTTTGTCCGGCAGTGACGTTTCGGGTGGTGGCCTAGTGGAAACTCCCTTTTTGTCATTTATCATCCCTGCCTACAACGAAGAGCATCGGCTTCCATCCTACCTGGAACGGGTATTCGGATTTTTTGCCGGAGAGCCATACTCCTACGAGGTAATTGTCGTGGATGACGGCAGTTCCGACGGGACGGCGGCGCTGGTAAAAGGGCTCATGGTCCGCCATTCGTGCCTGCGGCTGGAAGCGCTCCCCCGGAACAGGGGGAAGGGATTCGCGGTAAAAACGGGGATGATCGCCGCAAAGGGCAAACTCCGCGTTTTTGCCGATGCCGATGGGGCAACGCCCGTCGAGGAGATTCGACGACTACTCGATGCCCATGGACAAGGGGCCGACATCGCCATCGGCTCAAGGGCAATGCGTTCGGACGAGTGTGTCGTAACGGGGAGGGTCCACCGCAAAATCATGGGTACGGTTTTCAATGGACTCATACGGTCCCTTGCAGTACGGGGCATCCACGATACCCAGTGCGGTTTCAAGCTGTTCACCGCCTCCGCCGCCGAAGGCATTTTCCCGCGGCAAAGGATAACCGGCTTCGGGTTCGACGTGGAACTCATCTTCCTGGCCCGACGCTTGGGGTATATGGTCGTTGAAGTGCCGGTGAACTGGTCTGACGTGGGGGGGACGAAGGTTCGCCTGGTGAGGGATTCGTTCAGGATGTTCGGCGAAGTGCTCCGGATAAGGTTCACAAATTTTGCCGGAGGCTATGGAACCTTCCCCAGGAGGCCATAATCAATAATTTCATCACCTTATCCTCTCTCCAGTCTCCACGCGGCCGCAGCTTGACTTCACCAGCGTCGCCAGTATACTTTTCTCCATAAGCAACGTGATACACGACAATACTAAACCATCCGCGAGGATGGGGCGGAAAGCCTACAGGGTCTCACCGAGACAGCCGGGTTGCCGAAATGTCACCATATTTTCGGCAGCCCGGCTTTTTTGCGTTCAGGCGCATAACGGCCGGGGAAAGGAGGAGAGAGATGATACGTAAGATGATGTCGAACCTCAAGGTGGTGCTGTTCCTGTCAGCAGCCGTTTTCGGACTGGCCCTGCTCCAGGGGTGCAGCGGCGGCGGAGGCAGCGACAGCTCAACAACTGCGGGCACCTTGAAAGTGGCCTTGACCGACAAGCTGAGTGACGATTTTGCCGAAGTGCGGATCAAAATCAAGGCGGTCAAGATCATACCGGTCGAATACGATCAAAATGCATCCGATGACGATCACCTGCTGATCACGGTTCCCCTTGATGTACCATCACCCAGCTTCAATGTCCTATCCCTTGCCTATGTCCAGGAACTGCTCGGCACGGTGACCCTGCCTGCCGGGACCTACAGCCAGGTCCGGCTGATCCTCGAACCGAACGTCAACGGGCAGGAACCGGTCAATTACGTGACACTTAAAACCGACCCGACCACAAAGATACCCATCAAGACCCCCAGCGGGCAGCAATCGGGGCTCAAGGTGCTCGGCAGGTTCGTGGTTGAGCCGGGCGTAATCAATGCCATCGCCATCGACTTCGATCCGAACACCGCCATCGTTGACCGTGGCAACACCCCGCAAAACGAGAAGTATATCCTCAAGCCGACAGGAATACGGATAATCCAGATGGATGAACTGTTGCCGAGCTACGGTTCAATCTCCGGCACGGTCGTTTCTCCGTTAGCAAACTGGTCGAGCGCCACGGTATCGGTGAAACGCCGCGGTTCCGCAGATGACATCACCCCCATCGCCGCCGGCACAATTTTCAGCAACTACACCAGCGGCGCGTGGCAGGCTCCCTTCGCGGCATTCGTACCGCCCAACACTCTGCCGGTCACCTACAAGGCATTCGTCGCCGCCAACGGCTTCCAGACCTATTCGTCTGCCGCCGTTTCCGTCGTATCCGGGGCAACCACCGATCTCGGCACCATTTCATTGCTGCCATCGCCCTGAGGTCGCCAACAAGCAGGGGGCAGGCTTGTACGGCCTGCCCCCCTTTGATCTTCATTATCCAGCAAATTAGCCGGCTATTTTTTCAGAACTTTTTCCGCCTCGATCTGCCGGAAGATATCGTGAAGCGACTCCGAGTAGATCTCCTCCCGTTTCCCCTCCAGGGGGTGGAAGGGATAGGCAAAGATCAGCACGGCCTGGGTCCAGTTTTTGAGGGTCGCCTTGCGCTGGTATTCCCGCATCGTCTTTCCGGACCTGTCGGAAAGTGTCGCAGTTATGGTGTAATCCCACGTATAGGGCATCGGGACGAGGGTCAGGGACAGGAGGCTGACGGTGCCGCTCAGGCACTGCTCCGCAAAGGAAGACTCCTCGAAGAAATCAATGTCGAGGGTATAGTCGTGGGTACGCCGGAACCCGTCGAGTTCCTCGCGGCGCTTGGGGTTGTTGACGTCGGCGGGGGATTCGGTGAAGGTGACATAGGGGGAAACGTTGCTGATCTCGCCGAGGGCATCACGGAAAAGATTGTCGAAGTCCTTCACCCCCTGGGCCTTCAGCTTCGGAATTGAGTCGAACCCATGCTGCTGCTCCAGGTGCCGGAACAGGAAAAAGGCACTCACCTTCTCCGCACCGACGTTCTTTTCCGCGGGGCGTTCGAACTTGCCAGTCACCGCCGATCGCGAGGCAGCGCAACCGGCCAGCATCCCCCCAACAAGCAGGAGCATCACGAGGGCAATCCGCCTCGACCATACCATCGAACTCGTCATCCCATGAACCTGTCCCATTGGGCACCTCCTGAATTTGTCGGATACGGCAGCGCACATGTCACGCATTTACTAAGACGAAACCTGACTACTCGACAGCACACCTTACCCCCCTGCCTTCGGCTTCCCCCCTATTTTATAGGAGGGACTGAGAGGGGTCGAATAGTCAATGCACTTGTTAGCAAGTATACAGTGGAAACAATCACACGAAAATGACTACCGACGGTTGTAGAGAACACCCCCCCGTTTTCGGTAAAGTTCCAGCACCTCCCGACCCTCATCCAGCATATACCCCCTGACGATCTCGATTCCCCGCTCTTCCAGATAGCGGTACGACTCAGGGTACACCGGCCCTTCATCGAAGCCGATTGCCCGCGCGTCTTCGGCGGCCGCGGCACATACCAGCCGGTCAACCCCGCTCCAGAGAATCCCCCCAAGGCACATGGCGCAGGGTTCGCAAGAAGTGAACAGCTCAAAACTCCCCCCGGACGCCAGGGTAAAGCTCCCGATCTTCGCCTCGGCCTGCATGATGGCCACCATTTCGGCATGGAGCACGGAGTTATTGGCGGCAACGACAAGGTTCATCCCGATGCTGACCAGCTCTCCGCTTCCCCTCTTGAATATGGCCGCACCGAACGGTCCGCCGGTCCCCTGCTCCACATTCCGGCGGGCAAGGCCGATGGCAAGGGACATCTTCCCGGCATCGCCGGCAAACCCGTGTGGACCGTCCACCAATGAAGCAGTCCATTGGGGCAACGTCAACGGCAGCTGAATCATCAGAGCGCCTCCCTTCCAACGCGCGTCGTTCTATACAAGCATTGTAGCGGCTCTTTGCGCGAAGGCAAAAAAAAGCGGCCGAGCGGCCGCCTTGTGCTATTTCAATTTCATGATTCCCGCCGACCGGAGTTACCGGTATGGGGGGTAGGAGGGACCATAGTCGGGGGGTACGGGGTACCCGTAAGAGGGTGGCGGAGGAGGATACGAAGGGGTTGCGCGCCGCAGCCGGTAACGGTGCACCTGGCCGGGAACCTGGTGCCCCTTGGCATACATGCACTGAACATACGCATAATCATATCTCTGCTGTGCATCGTAGCCGTAAGACTCACCGGCGCCGGCACCGGTGGCCGTCCCCAGGAGCAGCCCGCTGCCGGCGCCGATGGCCGCGCCGGTCCCCGGATGACCGGATGCCGCACCCAGGAGCGCGCCGGCCCCGGCACCTATTGCCGTTCCGACGGCCGCACTCGTGGCGGTATTCTGATTGACGGTATCCTGGGCGGTCATGCCGATCTGCTGGCCGGCCCACTGCCTGCAGGCAAAGTCTTCAGCCTGGAACTGCTCGAAGGATTTCCCCTGGGAAGGGAGCACCAGCACGCTCGGCCCCGACGGGACAACCGCGCATCCGGTGAGTCCCAGCAACCCCGCCGCCACCACATAGCTTCTAAACCGTTGGACGTTCATGGCCTCACTCCTCTTCTTCCAGATCCTCCGGCGGCTCATCCGGAGGAACGACCTTCATCCACCCCTTCGGGCACTTTTTCACATAGGGATAGTATCCCTCAGGGTCCTGGCAATAATACCAATAGTTGGGTTCTTCGGCCCGGGGAGCCGGAGCAGGCTGGACATATATATCCTGGGGCGGGCTCACGACCACCGGCGGCCTGTAATAATAGGGATAATACGGATATGGATCCCACCATCCCGGACCGAGATACAACCCAAACCCGACATGCCCTCCGCCATGGCCGTGATAGCCGCCTCGGCCCCGCGCCTCGGCGGTGAGAGAACTTGCCATGATTGCAACCATCAGCACCAGGACAATACGCACGATTTTGTTCATATGATCCCCCTTCCTGCTCCAGCCTTCCCTCTCGGGGAGCGCCGGCGGAATGTCTCGAAAAAATCCATCTGTGCATATAAAACGTTACCACATCCAATGCGTTGACAGGAAATATGATGCTGTCTTTGTGGCCTGCTCTCAAGCCATGCCGAAGGAGAGCAGGGCCGCCAGGGTCAGGCAGCTTACCAGCAGCCACAGGGTAACCCCCTGCAGCAGGGGGCGCAAGCCGACGATTTTCAGGGCATCCCTGCTCAAGCCAGCTCCGACCAGGAACAGCGACACCACCAGACACTGTTTGGCCATAGCCGCCAGCCCCCCCCAGAAAACCGCAAACTGTGGCAATACCGTATGAAGGGCGGCCGCCAGGGCAAAACCGATGATGAACAGCGGCACACCCGCCTTCTGCTCCGACTTCATGAACAGTGCCGTCCCCATGGCCACCGGCGCAATCCAGATGGCCCGGGTAAGCTTTACCGTCGTCCCCACGGTCAGCGCCTGGGCGCCATAGGCAGAGGCCGCGCCGACCACGCTGCTCGTGTCGTGGATGGCAAGTCCCGCCCACGCTCCGAAAACGGTTTGATCGAGATTCAGCAGATGCCCCATGACGGGGAACAGCAGCAGGGCAACGGAATTCAGGGTAAAAACCGTTACCAGCGCCACGGCGGTCTCGTCATCCTTAGCCTTCAGAACCGGAGCCATGGCGGCAATGGCGCTTCCCCCACAGATGGCGGTCCCGAACGAAATGAGCGCCGAAGTATTCCGGTCGGTTTTGAACAGCTTTCCGAGCAGGCTCCCGGCAATGAGCGTACAGCCGATACCGGCAACGGTATAGAGAATCGAATCCCTGCCGGTGCGGACGACCTCGCCAAGACTGAGTCCGAACCCGAGCCCCACCACCGAGAGCTGGAGGATTACTTTGCTGAAGTGCGCGGACTTTTGAGGCCAGGGATTACCGAGCGTGAAACTGAAAAGCACCCCCATGACCAACGCCGTGGCAGTCCCGATCCAAGGAGTCGCACTCATCAGCACGCATGCAATGAAAAATATCCTGCGTTTCCCGTTGTCCACTACCGCCTCCTTCACATCAATAATGGCGGCATTATATGACCTTGCGAATATAAATAAAAATTAGTAATATTCAAACAAAACATCAATAATAATTATGAGGCAGCAATGGCCATTACCTTGCGGCAGATGGAGATTTTCGAAAAAGTAGCCCGGTGCGGGCATGTCACCCTGGCCGGTAGAGAGCTTCTGCTGACCCAATCGGCCGTCAGCATGGCGATCGCCGAACTGGAGCGGCTTGCGGGCGCACCCCTGTTCGAACGCCGGGGGAGGCGGCTCCTTCTCAACGACCGGGGACGCCGGATGCTTCCGGAAGTAAGCGAGCTGCTCTCAAGGGCCCACCGGCTGGAGCAGTTTCTCCAGGAATCCGTTGCGGAGCCGAAGGGCACCCTGCAAGTGGGGGCGAGCACCACCATCGGGAACTACATACTGCCATCAGTGGTGGGGGAATTCTCGCGGCTCTACCCGCAAGCGCGGGCATTGCTCCAGGTGGGCAACGCCCAGCAGATCGAGAGTGCCGTGGAAACCGGCGAACTGGACCTGGGGCTCATCGAGGGGCTTCCCCACATCGGCTCGCTGGACGCAACGCCGTGGCGGCACGACGAACTGGTTGTCATTGCGGGGAAAGGGCACGCCTGGGCACACTCACGGAAAGCATCCCCCGACATGTTGCGGGACGCCCCCTGGATCATGCGCGAAAAAGGTTCCGGCACGAGGGAGATATTCGAAGCAGCAATGGGCAAAATGGGAATAAGTTTCTCGATTGCCCTGGAACTTGGGCACACCGAGGCCATAAAAAAAGCGGCGGAGGCGGGACTGGGCGTGGGGTGCCTGTCGAGAATGGCCGTCCAGAGAGAATTGGACCATGGCTGGCTTGTGGAAATCGACACCCCCCTGGAGCTGGGGAGGACCTTGATAGTGCTCACCCGGCGCAGCGAGCACCGGACCACGCTTCTGAAGGCGTTTCTGGACCTGCTGAAGCAGAGCAAGGACCTCTAGCGGCCATGGCCGCAAGGCGAAACTTTTTCATTGCACGGAAAAGGACAAAACGATAGACATACGGAGCAGCCGTCTAATTGACTACGTTCTCGGCGCTAAAGCTAAGGACAGACCTGGGGGATAACGCGATGATACTAAGAATGATGCTGCTTTTGGGAATGCTTCTCATGCTGCAGGGGTGTGTGCTGACAAAACTGGTGTCGGTCCCCATGAGGGTGACCGGGGCGGTGGTCTCAATCGTTCCCGGCGTCGGCAACTCAATCCACGATGGTATCGACAGTGCCGCCGAAGTGGTTGATGACGTACCCATCTGATTTTTCAAGCCATTTACCGGAACGGCGGCCGACGGCCGCCGTTCCGGACTCCCTTAACGGTTCGTCTTATCCAGTAGCGGTCTCAGGAATTTCTCGAAAGTCGCCCGTTGTTTTGCCGTCAGCAGATCGAGATCCCCTTCGTTATCCAGCAGAAAAGTCCCGACTCCGATAACCGTCTTTGCCAGATAGCCGGTGCCGGCAACGCTCTCTTCAATTTCGTCGGTCCGCTTGCTGAGCAAGTTGCGGAGCACGCGCAAGTTCACTTCCATAGCCTCATCTCCTTCTTTCATCAAATATGCATGGGCGCCCCAAGGTTGCACAATGACTTTAATTTGCCCCTTCATTCATCAACTCGACTATTTTCCAGCAAATCTTGTCCGGTGAAAAGACAAAATCAACGGCACCTGTTTGTAAAGCAGAATTCGGCATGCTGTAGATGGCCGATGTTTTCCGGTCCTGGGCAATGGTGGTGCCGCCGATCTCCTTGATGTGATAAATTCCAGCCGCGCCGTCATTGCCCATTCCGGTAAGCACCACGCCGACAATCTTTCCCATGAATGGCTGCCCCAGGGATTTCATCGCCACATCGGCAGCAGGTTGGACGAAATTGACCCGTGGGCCTTCATGGAGCATAATCCGCCGGTTCCCCTCCAGGGTAAGGTGGCAACCGCCTGGGGCCAGGTAAATACGTCCCCGCTCCAGAAACTCACCATGTTCGGCCACGGAGACCGGCATGGATGCGACGGCGGCAAGCCCCTTCGCCACAAGCCGGTCCATTCCCGGCTGAATGTGCAGAATGATGACGACGGCGGCATTCAGGGGCGGCATATCGGCAAATAATTTTTTGAGGGTTATGGGACCGCCGGTTGAGACCGCGATCATGACAATCCGGTTATTAAACATGGTTGGGATATCCGGAGCCGAGAATCTTTGAGTAATACAAAACCGAATCGAGAAGCGCCTGCGGGTCGAACGGCTTGGTCATGAAGTCGATAATGTATTCCTGCAGCCCCTCCATGCGCTCGTCGGGCTCGTCCAAAGCCGTGAGCATGACGATGGCGTTTCCCGGGTGCAACCCCCTCTCCACCATCTCGCGGATGGTTCTCCACCCGTCCATACGGGGCATCATGACATCCATGAGGATCACTCCCCGAAACCCATCCTCCAGCAGACTGAGGCATTCCTCCCCCCCGGGGACGGTGAGTATCCGGAATCCCTTTGCCTGAAAATAGAATGAAACCGCATCGCGAATCAATTCTTCGTCATCGACGAGCATGACCTGGATGTCAGACATGTGCTTGCTCCCTCTGGGACTATGTTCATTACGTTCTCTGCATGGGGCAATCGTATCCGGATGGTTGTTCCCTTGCCCCTGCCGGGGCTTTCAGCCCATATGCTGCCGCCGTGATTGAATACTAGATGGTAAGGCCGAGACCGGGGCGCCCCAGTTCGTGACGGGCCTCATCCTCTTTGTAGAACTCTTCGAAAATATTTTCGAGCTGGTCTGATTCCAGGCCCGCCCCCTCATCGCAGACGGAAGCCATGACACCCTGGGCATCCTCCCCCGCAGTTATGCGAATGACGCTTCCCTTTGGCGAGAAGTGCACGGCATTTGAAATAAGGTTGGCAAAAAGCTCCTCGATCTGGGTGGAGACAGCATGAACGCCAATGGCCGGGGGAATCTCATTTTTGCAGACGATGCTCTCCCGGGCCATTAATCCGGCATAGCGATTGATGGCGCCATCCACCACCGCCGCAAGGGGGACCCTCTCCAGGTCAGCCGATGCAAGGGGAGATGAAAAACGGACCAGCTTCAGCGTTTTTGCCGTGATCCGCTCGATATGGCTTGCGCTGGTGCGGCAGATGTCCAGCATCCGGGCTGCCTCGGCATCGGCACACCGTTCCCTGACAAGGGGAAGGAGTGCCATGAGAGGGGTAAGGGGCGATTTCAGGTCATGCCCCAGGCGGACTATGAATGCATCCTTCTGGCGGATAAGGGTAGACAGCTTGCTCTCCATAAGGGACTGCTCGGTAATGTCCTGCGTGCTTCCCACCACGCAGGTGCTTCCTCCCTCCACAAGGCAGACTTCTCCCTTGGATCGCATGGTCCTGACGGCACCGTCGGGGCGGATAAGCCGGAATTCGATCTCGTAGCCGCATTTTTCCCGCACCGAGCGTTCAATGGTCTCCCGGACACGGGAGAGATCTTCAGGATGAACAAGGGAATAGAAGGTTTCCAGGCCGGGAACGGTCCCTTTAATCGGAAGGCCAAGAACCCGGTAGAGGTTGTCCGACCAGGAGCAGATACCGCGCTCCACCTCCCGCTGCCAGCTCCCGAGCTGCGCCGTCCGCTGGGCGGCGTCGAGGTTGCGGTTGGCATTTCTCAGCCGCTGCCGCGAAACGAGGACAAAAACCACCAGGATGGCGAGGACCACAACAAGGGCGGTGCCAATGAGCGCGTTGTTGCCCATATCCCTGGCAAGCTGCCGGATGTCGGGGGTTTCCATCCGGACCACCAGGGTTTTTACCGGTTTTCCGTCAATCCCGGCCAGGGCCCGAGTGAAACTAATCTCTCCGCTGCGGGGATCCCATTTCCCATCGGCACCGGCCTGCTCCGGGCTCTGCAGCATGACAACACCCCGGGTCAGATAGGAGAGTTCACCGATATGCGCACGCCCCCAGAGCATGCCTGACAGGAAAAACCCAGCCGGCTCGCCCCGTCGTTCTACATTCCTTGGAGAATAGATGCCGGCCCCGAAAACCTCCATAACCCCCTGCCCCGTAGCCACGAAGAAGTGGGTAAACTTCTCCTTTGCCGCGAAGAGCAGCCCCATATTCTTAGTCGGCAAGGGAAAGGGCGCCCCGTGTTCGAGCCCTTTTCCTGCGCGGTTGACGGAATAGACAAGCTTTCCGTCGGGGCGAAAAATCCAGAGGGCGTCATGCTGGTAGGATGCAAAGTTGGAATCGATGTTCCCTTGTGCCCAGCGCGGATCGGGACTGGCAACAAACTTCACCATATCGTCCCAGAAGCTGTAGTCCAGTACCAGCCGGCGGAGCGGGTCGGACTTCATGGCCACCATCTGGTCGAAAAAGATCTGCTTTTCCACGACCCGCTCTCTCTGCACGCCGCTCAGATGGTTGAAATCGTCGTAGAGAACAAAGAACAGGCCGGCAACCAGGGCCGTCGCCAGCAGTGCGATCATCTTGTTCGTTCTGTGAGTTGTGCGCATCGTACCGCCACGGAAATCGAAAAAAATCTTGGTGCGTAAGGTACATATCGGCACGAACGAAATTTTACTTGAGGGGCTAAGGTGTTAAAAGCAATAAACTAGAAAGAGTTCTAAAACGGTACGGGGCAAAGGGAAACTTATGGGGGAAGCATGAAGGAAACGGTGGCCCCCTTGTCGATCTCTCCGGTTGCCCAGACCCTCCCCCCATGGCGGACGATAATCCTGTGGACGATGGCAAGACCGATGCCGGTTCCCTCGAATTCGTCGGTGCGGTGCAGCCGCTGGAACGGCTGGAACAGTTTTCCGACGTAGGCCAAGTCGAAGCCCACGCCATTGTCGGACACAAAACAGGCGGGCCCTTCGGGGGTCATATCGACACCAAAGGTTATCCGGGCAGGCGAAGCATGGGCCGTATATTTCCAGGCATTGCCGAGAAGATTTTCGAGGACCAGGCGCAGCAGAAGGGCATCGCCTTTCACCTCCACCCCGTCGGCAATCGTCAGGGACACCCGCCGCAGGGGATCCCTCTGGTGCAGCTCCGCAGCAATCTCCCGGGCAATGGCGCTCAGATTGACGGGAACGGGGGACATCACCTGCCGGGCCACCCGCGAAAGGTTGAGGAGGTCATCAATCAGCTCCGCCATCCGACCGGCCGACTGGCTGATTCTCTCCAGGACCGCCCGCGCCTGGTCCGGCAAGGACGAAGCATAGTCTTCCTGCAGAATGCGGCTGAAGCCGTCGATATGCCGCAACGGCGCCCGCAGGTCATGGGAGACCGAATAACAGAACGCCTCCAGCTCCCGGTTCGACGCCTCGTAGGCAGCGGTTCTTTCCTGAACCCGCTGCTCCAGGCGATCATTCAGAGCCTTGATCTCCCGCTCCGCCTCCACCTGGAAAGTCACGTCAATACCGACACTGAGTATCTCGATGGGCATTCCCCGTTCATCACGAACCGCCACATTGCTCCAGTTGATCCAGAGCCTCCGCCCATCCTTCGTCACATTCTCGTTCCGGTTGCTGACATACGCCTGCGGGTCGGCACAGATCCCCTCGATCATCCCGACCAGATCGTTTCCGGAACTGTCAATTTCCGCAACGATGGTGCCGATCACATGTTTCCCGGTCAATTCTTCGGGGCGGTAGCCGAAGAATTCCGCTCCGGGTTCGTTGATGAAGGTAATGGCCCCCGTTGTGTCCCAGCGCAGGATGATGCACCCGGCACTCTGTACCAGCGTCCGGTAGTGCTCTTCACTGAGACGGAGGGCCGCGGTTTTTTTGCGGATTACCTCCACCATGCCGTTGACGCTTGCAGCCAGCGACTTGACCTCATGGGCCCCCTTGAGCGCCAGGGGCTCCGGCGGCAGATCGAAATTGAAATCTCGAACGTAGGCGGCGATGCGCCGGGTCGGCATAAGGTAGCGGTGCAGGAAATACGCCGCCATGAGAGTCAGGGAGAGTACAAACAGGGCGAGGTTGCGGTAGAAAGCGGCCAGAAAATCTGCCATGAAAGAATTTCGGGGGAGCGTCATCAGGGTCAGCACGGTCTTGCCGTCCCCCAGGTCAAAGGGCGCAACCTTGGCGAAATACCGCTCTCCCCCGTAACTGATATCGAACAGATCCTGCCGGGAACTTCTGAATCGCTCAAAAATGGCGTTCTGGAGCCCGTACTCCCGATCGCTCAGACGGGGAAGCGCAGCGGCATGCCCGGCCGGTCGCTTCTCAACGCCGGAATACCGTGATGAGGCGAGAAGAAAACCCTGCTCGTCGAACACATCAATGGCAATCTGTTCGTGGACGGCAATCTTTCCCAGAAACCGGGAAAGGTCCTTGAGCGTAATGTCGGCGCCGATGACTTCGCCGGACATGCCGGGCCGGGGCGAGAGGGCAAGGGAGGCGGTGATGCCGAGAGCCCCGGTGGTCCTGAAAATGTACGGTTCCCCCCAGCGGATTCCGTTGCCCTTGGCGGCCTCCCGATACCAGGGACGGCTGCGGGGGTCATAATCGTCGGGCTGGGTGTTCCGTGACATTTCACGACCATGGGCGTCAAGCTCGACCCAGGTAACCGCGCCGGAATCACCGGCACGTTTTATCCGGTTGTGAAACGCCGTTGCGGTTTGCAGGAGCAAGTAGCCGTTCCCCTCAGCGTTGCCGTAATTAAGGGATGTTATCGATGCATCGTTTTTGAGGAAGGGGACCGTAATCCGGTTGACCGTCCGGGGCGTGAGAAAGTCAAGCGCCCCCTCCCGGTTGCCCCGGTCAATTACGGCGAAGAGTTGCTGCACGGCATAGGAAATGCGCCGGAGTTCGGCATGGATGGTATGGCTAGACTGGTCGAGGACGCGCGCGCTGGATTTCCTGGCAACGGCAAGGGTGCGGTTGTAGTCCAGCGCCGTATGGAGCAGAAACAGGGCTGTAACGAAAATGATGAATGAACCCAGAAGGCCCGGGACTGGAAATTTTTTCATTTCGTTGCGATATGCCCTCCGGCCTGGCGGAAAAAACCGCTGGCTGACAAAGCGGAACGGAGCCTGCCTGGCCGCTTCCAGTATATCAGCTATCTCCAGATTCTTCTTTATTCTTTATACGTTACCCTCTCTATCACCTCAATCTCTGTATCACCGGAGGGCCGTGCCGTCCTGGCACTCACCGCCGCCCGCGCTTCCTGCTTTTGGGAGAAGCGGCCGGTGCTGCCGCGGCCGCAAACTCGGGCTCGTACCCCACCACGAAACTGCCGGCGGCCGTATTGCGCATGCTCAGGAAATGCTCGTTGTTCTTGTCATAGGGACAGATGGGTGTGCTGCACGGCTCGAAGCCGAACCGGCGGTAATACCGTGGATCCCCCAAAACAAAGAGGGTCTGGTTGACGATGGCCTCGTGCCGCAGGGCGAACCGGAGCAACTCCGCCCCCACCCCCCGCCCCTGAAAACCGGGGGCCACGGCCATGGGGGCCAGGTGCAGCCCGCAGATTTCTTTGCCGTGATAGGCATTGGAAAAGGCAATGTAGGCGATGACCTTGCCGGTATGAATGCAGACCCACTCATGGACGGCCTTGCCGTTTTCGTGGAGCTTCTGCACCAGCGCGGCTTCGTAGTCGCTGCCGGGAAAGGCGCTGCGCAGGAGCGCGTAGACCTTGGGGCGGGTTTCTGTGGTCGGTTTCTGAATTTTCATCCTAGTTTCCTATGCGGCAAAGTAGGCCACGGCGTGACGTTTGCACCGCATCCTCACCGTTCAATCGGCAGCCCTTCGAACTGAAGCGACACCGGCGCATTCCCGGTATTTTTCACCCGCGAGAACGCCCCGAACCGTGCCGGCATCTCCGATGCGGAACGCCATTCAATCAATTCAAGCCCGTCTATGTCCAGCATTGCCTTTCCCAGCGTCGGCGGGAACAGTTGAATATAGAAAAGTAACTGGTTGGCGGTGGTACCGCCGGTTGCAAGCAGCGCCGGAGGAATGGCGATTTCCACCGGCTGCCATGTTCGGCCGGACGCAATCTGGATAGCGACCGTTTGCTGGGCAAGGACGGTTGAAGTCGGATCAGCCGTAGGATCGGTATCGTCAAACCGGAAACTCTGGAAATTCACTTTGGCTTCCGCCGGAGCCGAGATGCGGGCCATGAACCGCAAAGTGTAGGTTGGCGGAGGATCCGCGGGAACAATTCCCTCGGTTGTCGAACGGTACAGCCGGTGCTGCTGAAGGGGCACTCTTGCGACCGGCCGGACAAGGACCAGGGTATCGCTGGTGGCATACCTCGTCAGCCTCAAAAATCCCCGGCCCTGTGCCGCATCTCCGAAGACAACCTCCTTGCGGGTTCCATCGGTCGTCCAGTGGGTAGAACCGTCGGCGGAGGCATCGGCCGTTTCGTCTTCGAATCTCCCCCATCCGAACAGGTCGCGCCCGACAAGGATACCGGCGGCGCTCCCCTGGTTCAGCCCCAGACGCGAATCGATGAGCCCCTCGAACGTCACGGGGGCGGATGCACCCGGTGCAAGAGCCAGACCTACCGGAACTCGCGGCGGTTGCTGGGCGGTTATCAGGAACGAGGAACCGTCCCGTATCACGTGGGCCGCCACGGTGTCGGCATCCTGGTCAATTTCGATGGTTTTCGTGACATCATCCGCCGGGTCGCGGCGGAATTCGGCCCCCAGCAGGCACTTCTCCCAAACGCCCAGAGCAGTCCTCAAGGAAGCCGCACCGGATGTCGGGACCGGCCGGTAGGCACTCAGTTCCGTCGGGACGAGCCGCGCTTCCACAAGCGTTGAGCCATCCCAGACCGTCCTCAGGAAAAATCCGGAGAACGTGGCAAGGAAATCCTGGTCGAAGACGAAGTTCCCCAGGCTGTAAGCTATCAGATGCCCCTTGTACCACTCGAAGCCCTGCGTCACGTGGGGATGATGACAGATGACGATATCGGCTCCGGCGTCTATTGCTGCATGTGCATTTTCACGGAGGGTATCGGACGGGACTGCGGCATACTGATAACCCGAATGGAGCTGAACGACAGCCAGGTCTGCCTGCTGCTTGAGAGCGGCGATTGCGGCAGGCGATTGCGAATCACGCCACATGGCGCCGCCGCCGTGCCCCCGGCGCGCCACCCAATCCTGCAACTCGGGGTAAACCGCGCTGAGCGAGGCCCATGCCGCGGCTTTTTCCGGCTCCGTCAGGGATGATTCCCCATCACGAAACAGTCGCCAGGCCGAACCTATCCGGCGTGATGCAACCGGCACGTTCAAGCCGGCGTATCCCCAACTGCGGGTCTGGTACTGCCACGCCTCGTCTGCCGGCAGGTTCGCCGGCACCGGGTCGCCATCAACGGGATAGCTGTCGTTCACAACCGTACCGGTGACGGAGGTCCAGGAAAGCATCCCCACGCGCACCCCCTTGACGGAAACCATCAACGGTTCATAGGCAGCGGCTTCCACGTCGGAAGCCCCCTGATGCTTCACCCCTTGGTCATCGAGGGCCGCCGTTGTACGGCGCAAACCCTCCTCGCCGTAGTCGCGAGTGTGGTTATTGGCGAGGAAGGCAACGTCGACACCAAGCTCTTTCAAGGCCGACATAGCCGCAGGGGGCGAATTGAGCACAAACCTCTTCCCTGGATATACCGCGGAAGACGGCAGGTCGCTGACGGCCGTCTCCAGGTTCACCATGCTCAGGTCGCCAAGGGCAAAGGCTTGGGCCACATCTTTCACAACGTTGCGCGCCCCTTCGGCGGCATTATCGAGCGGCACCAGCGGTGTTCCTTCCACAGGGGTCTGATACCGCCTCCCCAGCATCATGTCCCCGCCGGAATGCATCACCCACCGCCCCTCTCTGGCAGAGAGCAGGCGGATGGTCAGCACCTTCCCTTCATCCTCCCAGCCAGCAACGACAGGCTCTGCCAGATGGCCGGGTGCGGACGCGGTTGCAAGCAGTGGCCCGGACAATTTGGTAATCTGCACTGCACCCTGCGCATCCACCGGCAAGGTCACCCCTTTTGCCGCCACGGTTGCCCCCGGAACGGGTTCGCCATTTTCTCCCACTATCTTGAGCGATACCGAAAAGGTAGGGATTTCCACTGACACCGAATCCCCCCCGGGAGAACCGCCGGGCGAACACCCGGCAAGGAACAGGAGAATGCAAAAGATTCCGACAAGAGAGGACATGGGGGTTTCCTTAGCACCTTCAGGAATGGAGCTGCTTTAGTCGTATAAAATCCACATGGTGACCATCGGAGGCCATCATGAAAGACATCAAGGCCATGCCTAACGGCCCTGAGCTTTCCCCTATTTCTTACTATGCAAAAGCCTGTCCAGGGCCGACGCAAAGCGGTTCCGGTCGCTCATGCTGAACGGCGCCGGGCCGCCCCCCTGGATCATGCCGGTGTCGCGCAGCTCGCTCAACAGGTCGCGCATGGCCAACCGGTCGCCGATGGACTCCTCTGAGTACAGCTCGCCCCGCGGGTTGAGCGCCAGCCCCCCCTTGGCCACGATCCGGGCGGCCAGGGGCACATCGGCAGTGACCACCAGGTCAGTCGGCGCTGCATGCTCCGCGATGTAGTCATCCGCCACATCGAAACCATCGGCCACCACCACGTACTCCACCAGCGGGTCGGCATGCTTGGCGAGGCTCTTGTTGGCCACCAGACAGAGGGGCACCTGCAGCCGGGCCGAGGCCCGGAAGAGTATTTCTTTCACCGCCCGCGGGCAGGCATCGGCATCAATCCAGATCTTCATACTGCTCCCAACGATTTTCAGCCACGATGGCTGTAAAGCTTCCCCCTGCCGGCGTCTCCCCCACACTTCATCAACCGCCACAAGACCGAGCTGCCGTTCGCCCAAAAGCGAAGCCGGCAGTCAGGCGAAAGTGGCACTGTAGTTGATTCTCCCATGACCGTCAAGAAGCGGTCCGGCGTTCGACCGGGGAGTTGCCCCACCCATTGGCCGCCGTCTTGCTGTCGGCACCTCAAGAAAGAAGTTGGTGCCACGGAACTGGGATATACCCGGAGAATTGCCTATAATATATAACATCGGGGAGGAAAGATGAAAACTCGGACATTTACGATTCTGATATTTGCGGTTGCCTGCCTGGTATTGGCAGTTATTGCCGGGCTCTCCCGTTGCGGCGGCCGGACAACAGGAAAGGAGACGACGATGGCAGCGAAAAAATATTCCGACGATGGGCTGAAGCAGCGCCTAACGCCGCTGCAGTACCGCGTGACAAGGGAGTCGGGGACCGAGCCCCCCTTAGGCCGGGAGGCGGCGGCACGCCAGGTGGCAACCCTTGCCGGCGGTTGTTTTTGGGGGATGCAGGACCTGTTGCGCAAACAGCCGGGGGTGATCGCCACGGAGGTGGGCTACACGGGCGGCAGCGTGCCCAACGCCACCTACGAAAACCACGCGGGGCACGCCGAAGCAGTGCGGATCGAATTCGACCCGACGAAGACCAGCTACGAGACCCTGTTGCGGTTCTTCTTCCAGATGCACGACCCAACCACCCTGAACCGCCAGGGGAACGACATCGGCAGCAGCTACCGGAGCGCCATCTTCTACCATGACGCCGAGCAGAAACAGATCGCGGAGAAGGTCAAAGCCGAGGTGGACGCCAGCGGCAAATGGAAACGCCCCGTCGTCACCGAGATCGTCCCGGCCGGCCCCTGGTGGCGGGCCGAAGAATATCATCAGGATTACCTGGTAAAGAACCCGGGAGGGTATACCTGCCATTGGGTACGGGAGTAGCAGGGAGGCTCAACGCTCCTCCTCCAGATACGGCAGAGGCAGCCGTTTGGCCGCCTTTTTAACTATTAATACAGACATACGTGCCCCATGGCGTTTTCTGAACGCCTGTGAAAGAGCTGTTGCGCCGCAACCATGGAAAATGCTAAAAAAGTAAATTAATATTTTCACGCTGCCGTGACGGCATCCTGGAACTAAACATCACCATCACATCCATGAGGTTGATCGAATGACAATAACTTCCTTTGGTCCGACCGGACTCGACGCAACACTTATCCCTAAGATCGCCGGGGAGTGGGGAACCCCCATTTACCTCCACGACCAGCAGTACATCGAGAACAGCTGCGACCAGCTGCTTGCCATGCCCAATGCCTACGGCCTGCACGTACGCTACGCCATCAAGGCCAACTCGGACCGAACCGTTCTGCGCATCGTCACCGGCAAGGGGCTGGATCTGGACTGCTCTTCCCTGGACGAGGCGGCCCGGGCCCATGCCGCCGGCATCCCCTACAGCCGCATGATGCTCACCACCCAGGAAGTCCCCACCGACGAGGAGCGGACCGAACTGGAGGCCATGATCAAGGCCGGTCTCAGGTACAACGTCTGCTCCATGCTGCAGTACCAGCTGATTGCCGACTTTGCCGCCCAGAACAAGATCGACCTTTCCATGAGGGTCCATCCGGGTGCGGCCGGCGGCGGCGAAAGCGCCACCCGCGACACCGGCAGCGAGTACTCCTGCTTCGGCGTCCACCTGCGCGACGTACCGACCGTAAAGGCCCTGGCCGACGAGAAGGGGCTCCGCTTCACCCAGGTCCACGTCCACATCGGCTCGGGCGGCGCCCCGGAGAAGTGGCAGGAGAACATCGACCGGGAGCTCGGCTTCGTCAAGACCTACTTCCCCGACGCCACGACCGTCAGCTTCGGCGGCGGCCTCAAGGTGGCCCGCATGCCGGGTGAGAAGCAGGCCGACATCGCCGCTCTGGGTGCCTATGCAAAGCAGCGGATCGAGGAGTTCAAGGCCGCAACCGGCCGCGAACTGGTAATGGAGATCGAACCGGGGACCTTTGTGGTGGCCAACTCGGGGCACATCGTCACCCGCATCATCGACAAAAAGCTCACCAACGAGATGAACTTCCTCATCGTCGACGGCGGCATGGAGCTGCTGACCCGGCCGCTCCTGTACGGCTCCGAGCACCCCATCGCCATCATCCGTCAGGACGGGACGCTCCTCTCCAGCGAGTACGACCAGACCCCCACTGCGGGGCTGAAACCCTTCGGCATCGTCGGCCGCTGCTGCGAAAGCGGCGACTCGGTCCGCCTGGACAAGGAGGGTAACATCGTGCCGGTCATGATTGTGGAGCCGGAGATCGGCGACTACGTCGTCATCGGCGGCACCGGTGCCTACTCCGAGAGCATGTCGCCGGAAAACTACAACTCCCACCGCAAGCCGGGGGCCGTCATGAGGACCAAAACCGGCGACCTGGTGCTGATCCGGAAGAAGCAGGTACGGGAGCAGCTCACCCAGAACGAACTGGACGTGACGCTGTAGTCCATCATCTCATATGCTTTAGAAACAGCAAAAGGCGGCCATTTGGCCGCCTTTTTTATTAGTTTTTTTCTCTACCGGGTCACTCGGTAAGCCTACTTGATTTGCCGGTCAAACAGCACCCGTCCCCTATAGAGGTGGCCCCCGGAATTCGGACAGTGTGATAAGGTGGACAGCCACAGACTGACGACGGAGGTACACCTGTGAGCACAACCCGACGGAAACGCTATTCAGCCGAATTCAAAGCCAAGATCGCCCTTGAGGCGATTCGTGGCGAGCAGACCATCAACGAATTGGCCAGTCGCTACGAACTGCATCCCAACATGATTACCACCTGGAAACGACAGGCCATTGAGAACATGGCAGCTGCCTTTTCCGGTGCCAAGGAGCGCAACAGCAAGTCAGACGAGGCCCAGATCAAGGAACTGCACGCCAAAATCGGGCAACTGACAGTGGAGCGCGATTTCTTAGCCAAAGCCTTCGGACGCATTCACTGAGTCTCGCTCGAAGGAAAAGCCTGGTCGAACCCGACCACGGCCGACTCAGCATAGTCAAACAGTGCAAACTGCTCTCGATCAATCGGTCGGCGTACTACTACCAACCGGTGGGCGAATCGCCGCTGAACCTTGAGCTGATGCGCCTGATCGACGAACAGCATCTCGATACGCCGTGGTACGGAGCCAGGCAGATGACACGGTACCTGCGTCGGCATGGCCACGGGGTCAATCGCAAGCGGATCGGCCGCCTGATGCAGGTAATGGGTTTGTCGGCCATTTATCAGAAGCCGAAGACCTCACAGCCGCATCCGCAGCACAAGGTCTATCCTTATCTGCTGCGAGATCTGACGATCGATCGTCCCAAACAGGTCTGGTGCGCCGATATCAGCTACATCCCGCTCCGACGGGGCTTTCTCTACCTGGTGGCAATCATGGACTGGAATTCCGGGGACAGTTTATTTAATTTCGCTCACCATCTCCTGCACTACACGCATTAACATCGGCAACTCGTACTGGATTGTGTTCCAAACTATCTCCAGATCAACGCCGAAATATTCATGTGCCAGAAGATTTCGAAAATCCTTGATATCCTGCCAAGGGATGTCTGGATAGCCCACCGTCAACTCCATCGGCAGTTTTCCCACAGCCTCGCCGATGATCTCGAACTCGCGGATAACCGCCGAGTAGCGCATGCGATCAAGCACAAATGCATCGAAGGTTAGTCCCCGGACATATGAGTCAATAGCTCCACCGGATTCGAGGATATCCAGACAATAGAGCAGAGGTGAACGTTTAGACATGGATTATTTCCTTGGCAACCAGTTCCCGAACCAGCGGCTTCAAGGTGCTTTCTATCCCCAGATCCACCGTCTTACCGAACTGTTCTTCGAGGTACCGCCGGATACCGAGAAAATTGCTCAGGGATTTCTTGTCGGGGGTCAGTTCGATGGCGATGTCGATATCTGAATCTTCGCGTGCCTCACCACGGGCGTAGCTGCCGAAGAGACCGACACTCACGACGCCAAAACGTTGCGCAAGTTCATCCTTGTGCTTTTGCAAGAACACGATGATATCGTTTTTGTTCCTGACCATAGCGCCACCCCTTGAAATATTCTAACCGGAGTATACTTCCGCGATTCGCGAAACGCAAGAAGGGCAGCCCATCGCCTGCCCTTCACAATCGCTCATTCTACTTCAGATTCTTCCTTACCTTCTTCGCCTCTTCAATCGCATTCTCGCGGTGGCAAGAGGGCTACTTTTCTATTCTCTGCTTGATTTGCCGGTCAAACAGCACCCGTCCCCTATAGCTGATCAGGTCATACTGGCCGTTGCCGGCGTACTGCAGGACGGCATCGTTGCCCCGGTTCTCCCCGTAGAGAAATCCAGCCGTGCCCGTCAGTGAAGTGGACAGGTCATGGGAGACGAAAACCGGACCGCCAAAATCGACTGCGGCCGAAGAGGAGCCATCCGCCGCAGTGGCCACCGAATACCAGGCTTTTTTCGCCCCCCGCCGCTGCCAGGTCTGGCCGTAATCGGTTGAGACATAAAGCAAATCGTAATAGGGTGCCGCCAACAGTACCCGCCCGTCAGCAGAGGAAGCAACCCCGCTCCAATAACCGCTCACCCCGGCCTTGTACCAGGTGTAGCCGTAATCCGAAGAGAGATAGAGATCATCCCAGCTGGAACCGGCAATCCACCGCTTACCATCGGCCGAGCAGGCCACGGACTGCCAATACTGGAGATAATAAGAATACGTCGGTTTGCCTTGCACGTTGAACAGCATGTAGTCCCACGTTGCCCCCGAATCTGTCGAGCGGTAGCTGGTGTAATCCCCGAGCGCGATGAGTCGGGTTCCGTCGGCCGAGGAGGCCACGGCCCGCCATGGCTTGTTCAACCCGCGCTGGGTCCAGGTAACCCCTGAATCGGTGGAGACATAGATGTAATCATTTTCCGCCACCGCAGCCAGCTTGGTGCCATCCGCCGAGGAGGTCACACTCGCCCAGGTCCGGCTCGGTCCCCGTTGCGTCCATGTCTCTCCGTAATCGGCAGAAGTATAGATGTAATCACCCCTTGCTACCGCCACCAGCTTGCTGCCGTCGGCGGACGATGCAACCGAATACCAGGTTTTCTCCGGCCCCCGCCCGATCCAGGTCGCGCCGGCATCCCGCGAAAGCTGAATCTGACCTTGGGGGCGGGCGGCAACCAGCCTGGTTCCATCGGCGGAGGAAGCAACATCAAAGCAGGGCCCGGCGGAACTTTGGAACCAGACAGTGCCGTACTCAAAAATGCCATCGGCAACAATGGTCTGGTCCGGATTCTGCGCAATCCTCCAACCACCGTCGGCGCTGCCGGTCACGGCGACGATATCACCGACCTCCGCTTCAACGGGCAGGGTGATCACAGCCGATTCAACCGCATTGAAGGCGATATAACCAGTGTTGGGATCGGCCTGCTGGGCAGTCCCGTCCACAACTACCCACCGTACGTTGATCGGGCTGGCGCCCAGCAGCGGCGGCTCGGTTTCGCTCTGGGGATCATTATCATTATCCGACCCGCAACCGGACAACAGCAAGGTAACCATCACGGCGCCAATTCCCACCATTCGCAATAGCAGTCGCATCAACATGGTCTCTCTCCCTTTGTGGTTCTGGTAAATCAGTTGTACCTGGCTATGATAACCAGGATTCTTGGGGGACATAATCGACTTAAGATCTGCTAATTCAAATGCAAGAACCGGCCCAATCTTGTATACAAACTTACTGAGCTAACGGCTCGCGGGATATCGTTCACCGAGTTGCGCTGCCTTCCCGTTCAAAGGATTCGTCCCCATATTCTCGGGAAACAGCAAAAGGCGGCCATTTGGCCGCCTTTATTACTGGTTCTTAGTCGCGCGAGCAGCTAGTAGCGAAACGATCCTCCGGAAGCCTACTTGATTTGCCGGTCAAACAGCACTCGGCCCCTGTAGCTGATCAAGTCATACTGGCCGTTGCCGGCATACCTCAGGACGGCATCGTTGCCCCGGCCCTCACCGTAGAGAAAACCGGCAGTGCCTGTCAACGAAGTGGACAGGTTGTGAGAAACGTAGACCGGGCCACCGAGATCGACTGCGGCCGAGGAGGAACCATCTGCCGCAGTGGCCACCGAAAACCAGGCTTTTTTCGCTCCCCGCCGCTCCCAGGTCTGGCCGTAATTCGTCGAGACATGAAGAAAATCGTCATGGGGAGCCGCCAGCAGCACCCGTCCGTCGGCTGAGGAAGCGGTCCCGTACCACCAGCCATACAACCCCGCCTTGGTCCAGCTATAGCCGTAATCCGACGAGAGATAGATATCCCCCCAACCGAGACCGGCAATCCACCGCTTACCATCGTCCGAGCAGGCCACTGACAACCAATTTATTACACCAGGATAAGAACCATTCGGGTTGCCTTGAATGAGGAAACTAAAATTGCCCCAGGTAGCCCCCGAGTCCACTGAGTTATAGCTGGTCCAATCATCCCCTAGCGCAACAAGCCGAGTACCATCAGCCGAGGTGGCCACAGCCTGCCACGGCTTGATCAACCCGCGTTGGGACCAGGTAACCCCGGAATCGGTGGAGACATAGATGTAATCGTTTTCCGCCACCGCGGTCAGTTTGGTGCCGTCTGCTGAGGAGGTCACACTCTCCCATACCCGACTCGTTCCTCGTTGCGTCCAAGTCGCCCCGTAATCGGTCGAAGTATGAATGTAGCCAATCCTTTGCGCCGCCACCAAGTTTCTGCCGTCAGCAGACGATGCAACCGACCACCAGAATTTCTCAGATCTGGCCCCCGCAGTCCAGGTTGCTCCTCCATCCTGCGAAACTTGCAGAAAAGGGTAGCAGGCAGCGACCAGCTTGGTCCCATCAGCGGATGAGGCAACGTCAAAGCAACCCGCGTAGAGACTCTGGAACCAGACAGTGCCATCCTCAAAAATGCCATCCGCAACAATGGTCTGGCCCGGATTCTGCGCAATCCTCCAACCGCCGTCGGCGCTGCCGGTCACGGCGATGATGTCGCCAACCTCCGCTGTGACTGGCAGGGTGATCACCGCGGGTGCATCAGCGTTGAAGGCGAGATATCCGGTATTGGGGACGGACTGCTGGGAATCTCCGTCCACAAACACCCAAGGGATGTTGATCGGGCTGGCGCCCAGCCCCGGCGACTCGGTTTCGCTCTGGAGATCATTATTCTTATCCGTTCCGCAGCCGGACAACAACAAGGCAACCATCACGGCACCAGTTTCCATCATACGCAACAGCAGTCGCATCAACATGGTCTCTCTCCCTTTGTGGTCTTGGTAAACCAGGAATGCTTGACTATGATAACCGGTGACGTTTGAAACAAAATCATCCTGATTTCTGCTGATACCGTGCAAGAACCGGCCCAATCTTTCATACAAGCGTACTGAGCTAACACCTTGCGAGATACCGTCCATCGAGGTGAGCTGGCTTACCGTTCAAAGGATTCGTCCAATATTTCAAAACAAAAAGGGCGCCGCAACGGGCGCCCTTTTCATCACATCTTACTTCAAATTCTTCTTTATCCTCTCCACCGCCGCAATCACATTCTCGCGGTGTCCGAAGGCCGACAGGTAATTCCGGGGACCAGGTAATTCCGGCAGGTAATTCCGGCAGGTAATTCCGGGGACAGTTTACTTAATCCCTGCAGGTAATTCCGGGGACAGTTTACTTAATCCCTCACGCCGCTTTTTCCTGCCTGCTTTCAGCGAACATAGCCTCAATGCTCAGGTGATAATCCAACTCGGGCCACTCGATGCCGGTCCCGCGGCAGATAAAGCGATAGTTGGCCAACTGGGCCAGGCTAGCTCGCTGTAGTTCGGGATACCAGCTCATGGGCGTGGAAATGATGCGACCATCCTTCAGTTCTACATGGAGATACCGCTCATCGACGTGAACAACCTTACCCTTTAAAGAACTCATCCCATTTCCCCTCGAATGCTTCCCGGTGTTCGACCACAATTGCCAGGGCCTTTTTCAGGTCTGCCTTCTTCATGAAACTCTCGCGTACAGCCAGTGTTGACAGGTCGATTGTAGCATAATCATCCCCCTTAACAACGTGGATATGCCGTGGGAGATGTTCATTGGCATAGAAGAAAAACTTAAAGCCATCCTCTATGAGCAGTGTTGGCGACATGAGATTCTCCAAAACAAAAGGGCGCCGCAATAGGCGCCCTTCCTATTTTCAACTCACTTCAGATTCCTCTTAATTCTCTCCACCGCCTCAATCACATTCTCGCGATGGCCGAAGGCAGACAACCGGAAGAACCCTTCGCCACTCGGGCCGAAGCCGGAGCCGGGCGTGCCGACCACGTTGCACTCTTTCAGCAGCTTGTCGAAGAAGTCCCAGGAGCTCATGCCACCCGGGGTCTTGAGCCAGATGTAGGGGGCATCCACGCCGCCGTAGCAGGTAACGCCGGCCGCTGTTAGCCCTTCCCGGATGATCCGGGCGTTCTCCATGTAGTAGTCGATGACCTCTTTGGTCTGCTTCCACCCCTCGTCGGAGTATACCGCGGCAGCGGCCTTCTGCACCGGGTAGGAGGCGCCGTTGAACTTGGTGGTAGTGCGGCGGAGCCAGAGTTTGTTGAAGCTGTACTTCTCGCCCGTCGGCGTGGTCCCCATGACCTCTTCCGGCACGACCACGAGGCCGCAGCGGACGCCGGTGAAACCGGCGGTCTTGGAGAAGGAGCGGAACTCGATGGCGCACTTCTTGGCCCCTTCGATCTCGTAGATGGAATGGGGGATTGCGGGATCGGTGATGAACGCCTCGTAGGCGGCGTCGAAGAAGATGACGGCGTCGTTGGCGTTGGCGTAATCGACCCACTTCTTCAGCTCGGCCTTGCTGGCTACGGTGCCGGTGGGGTTGTTGGGGAAGCAGAGGTAGATGATGTCCACCTTCTCCGTTGGGAGCGACGGGATGAAGCCGTTCTCCTCGGTGCAGGGCATGTAGACGATCCCTTTGTAGTACCCCTTGTCGTCGGCCTCGCCGGTGCGGCCGATCATGACGTTGGTGTCGTTGTAGACCGGGTAGACCGGGTCGCCGATGGCAACGACGTTGTCGAGGGCGAAGATGTCGAGGATGTTGGCGCAGTCGCACTTGGAGCCATCGGAGATGAACATCTCGTCGGTCTTGAGGTCAACGCCCAGGGGCTTGTAGGATTTTTCGATGATGGCGTTGATGAGCCAGTCATACCCCTGCTCCGGGCCGTAGCCGGCAAAGTTGTCGATGGTGGCCAGATCGTCCACTGCGTCGTGGAACGCCCTGATGATGGCCGGGGCCAGGGGGCGGGTGACGTCGCCGATGCCGAGGCGGATCACCTTGGCATCGGGGTTGGCGGCGGAGAACTCCCGCACGCGGCGGCCGATCTCGGGGAAGAGATAACCGGCCTTCAGTTTCAGGTAGTTGTCGTTGATTTTTGCCATCTTCGGTAATTCCTCCAGATTCGTTTTTATAAAGGAAATGCCGCATGGAGCGGCAAATCGGGTTCAAGGTTTTCGGTTTGACCTACGGGATGTCGATTTTTCGCCAAGGTCAAGGCGTCAAGGAAGAGCACGGAGACGTAGCAGCGCTACGTCGCACACGCGATGACGCAGACAACGCCGAGATTGGCAAAAAGCGGCATTCCTCCTATCTAAGTCCCAGAACATCCTGCATATCGTACAGCCCCGGCGCCTTCCCCACCACCCACTGGGCAGCCCGAACGGAGCCGCGGGAGAACATGTCGCGGGTCATGGCCCGGTGGCTGATCTCGATCCGCTCCCCCATGCCGATGAAGTAGACGGTGTGCTCGCCGACGATGTCGCCGCCGCGCACGGTCTGCATGCCGATCTCTTCTTTTGTCCGCTCGCCGCAGATCCCCTCGCGGTGGTAGTTGGCAACCTTGTTGTAGTCGCGGCCAAGGGCCTCGGCCACCACCTCCCCCATGCGGACGGCGGTGCCGGAGGGAGCGTCCTTCTTCTTGTTGTGGTGCAGCTCCACGATCTCCACGTCGAAGTCATCCCCCAGGGTCTTGGCCACGTCCTTAAGGACCTTGAAGCAGACGTTGACCCCGACGCTCATGTTGGGGGCGAGCACCGCGGGGATTTCTTTCGCCAGTTCAGCGGCCAGGGCACGCTCTTCGGGGGTGAATCCGGTGGAGCCGATAACGATGGCCTTTTTCTTGAGGGCGCAGGCTTCCAGGTTCTTGAGGGAGACCTTGGGGGTGGTGAAGTCGATGAGAACGTCGCACCCTTCCACCACGGCGTTGAGATCGTCGGAAATGGCGACCCCCAGGGAGCCGCAACCGGCGATGAGGCCGGCATCCTGCCCCACCAGCTCGTGACCCGGCCGCTCCAGGGCGCCGGAGACGGTGCAGCCCGCCTCTTTGGCGGCAACTATAATCCTCTGGCCCATGCGCCCGGCGGCGCCGCAGACAGCTATCTTTATCATAAAAACCTCGAAAACCTTTTATTAACCACTGAGGACACAAAGGAAAAACCGGAGGAAATCTCTGGGAAAAAACCAGATTCTTTTTTCCTCCGTGAACCTCTGCGCCCTCTGTGGTTAATTGCTTTTGGAAAATTTAAATCAGCTTGTATTCTTTCATGATGGCAGCCAGCTTCGCCTTGTTGGCCTCGCCCATGGGGCAGAGGGGGAGCCGCACCTCGTCGGAGCACTTGCCCATGAGGCCGAGGGCGGTTTTCACCGGAATCGGGTTCGACTCGATGAACATGGCGTTGCCGATCTTGAGGGTATCAAGGTGGAGCTGACGGGCCTTCTCCATGTCCCCGGCGTAGAAGGCGTCGGTCAGTTCGGCCACGGTCTTGGGCATGATGTTGGCCAGCACCGAGATGACCCCCTTGGCGCCGCAGGCCATCATGGGGAAGGTGATGAAGTCATCGCCGCAGAGAACGTCGATCTGGTCGCCGCAGAGGGCCAGGATCTCAGAGGCCTGCTGGAGCGAGCCGGTGGCCTCCTTGATGGCGACGATGTTCTTGTGGGGGGCCAGCCGCGCCACGGTCTCGGGGAGCATGTTGACGCCGGTGCGCCCCGGTACGTTGTAAAGAATCTGGGGGATGGCTACGGCATCGGCGATGGCGGTGTAGTGGCGGACGAGCCCCTCCTGGGTCGGCTTGTTGTAGTAGGGGGTCACCAGCAGCACGCCGTCGGCCCCGACCTCCTTGGCCTTCTGGGAGAGCTCGATGGCCTCGGCGGTGGAGTTGGAGCCGGTGCCGGCAATGACCGGAACCCGCTTGTTGACCTGCTCGATGACGGTCTTAACCACATCCATGTGCTCGTCGTAGTCCAGGGTCGAGGCCTCGCCGGTGGTGCCGCAGGGGACGATGGCGTCGGTACCGTTAGAGATCTGGAATTCGACCAGTTCCCGCAGTTTCTCAAAATCCACCTGGCCGTTATTGAACGGGGTGATGATGGCGACGATGCTTCCCTTGAACATATGAAACCTCCTATGTGGGGGCAATCTTTGCGATAGCCCGTTTTGCAAAGAATCTGTCAGTAATCCTTAGCTTACTCAATGGGTAAAAAGGCGTTTCATTGCCACATCGTAAACAAAAGTGGGTATTTTTACCATGGGAGCCATTAAAAAGTCAAAAGATTAGAGGCTTACCGGCCATAACAGCTACCCCTTTCACGTCACTCCGGTTCAGCCAACATTCCCCTGACTTCGTTGGAAACAGCGCTCTCAACCGTCATGCCGTCGACGTCCACGACCGCACGCACCGTGTAAACGTAGGTAACGCCCCGCTCCAGCCGAAGGTCTTCATACTGCCGTTCGACAACCGGCGTCGGCGTAAGAAGGACCAGGGTGGAAACATCGTCGCCGCGGCGGCGATAGACATAGGCTCCGGCCGGTTTGCCGACGGTGCCGGAGGGGATTTCCCATTGCAGCACCACACTGGTGGGTCCGGCAGCAGCAGAGAGGTGCGGGGCGGGCGGGGCGGCAACCTTTGCGCGGCGCGCCCGGTTGGAGGCGGCGCTCTCGGAGCCGTCCCTGCGGAAGGAAACCACCTTGTACTGGTAGGTCACGCCGTCTGTCAGATTGCGGTCGGCAAAGACGTAACGGTTGTTATAGAATCGCACATCCTGCGGATATTCCAGATCCACGGTCTTCACGAGGGTATAGGCCGTGGGGCACTCCTCGCAATCCTGGTCAGGGGGGAGTACCGGACGGCGATAAACCCTGAAGCCGGCCAGCTCCTTCAGCGGCCGTCCCGCCTCATCCTTAGAGGGGGCGGGCCAGGAAACATAGAACGCATCCTCCTTCTGCTCAACCGACAGGGCGTTCACCGGCGCCGGCGCGAAGCTTTCGGGGGGAACCAGCGGTCCCTTCTTGCCGCATGCCGCAAGGAGGAACAATCCTACTATCACAAGATATCTGGCTATCATCTGTCCGTCCGTGGGGGCGAGGCATCCCCCGCCCGCTCGTTGATGGTTATCCCAAGGGATTATCTGCCCGCCTTGACCCGCGCGATCTCGGCCTTCACCCGCTCCAGCGCGGTACCGCCGGTGGCGGACCGGGCGTTTACCGACGCCTCGAGGGTGATGCAGCCGAAGATATCCTCCCCGATTTTATCGGAGAATCCTTGCCATTCCCCAAGAGTCAGGTCCGGCAGGTCCTTGCCGTTGGAGAGGCAGTAAGCCACGGTCTTGCCCACCACCTCATGGGCATCGCGGAACGGCATCCCCTTGCGGACAAGGTAATCGGCCACGTCGGTGGCGGTGGAGAACCCCTTGGCCGCTGCGGCGCGCATATTTCCGGTGTTGATCCGCATCTCGCCAACCATGTCGGCAAATATCTTCAGGCTCCCCTTCACGGTGTCGATGGTGTCGAAGAGGGGCTCCTTGTCCTCTTGCATATCCTTGTTGTAGGCAAGGGGAAGGGCCTTCATGACCGTGAGGAGCGCCATGAGGTTGCCGTAGACCCGGCCGGTCTTGCCGCGGACCAGCTCCGGCACGTCCGGGTTCTTCTTCTGGGGCATGATGGAGGAGCCGGTGCAGAAGGAGTCGGAAAGGTCCACGAACTTGAACTCGCTGGTGGACCAGAGAATCAGCTCCTCGGAGAAGCGGGAGAGGTGCATCATCAGTATCGACGAAGCAGCCACGAACTCCAGGGCGAAGTCCCGGTCCGACACCGAGTCGAGGGAATTGCGGGTCACTTCGGGGAAGTCCAGAATCTCGGCCACATGCTCCCGGTCGATGGGAAAAGTGGTTCCCGCCAAGGCGCCGGCGCCCAGGGGAAGGACGTTCATCCGCCGCAGGCAGTCCTCCATCCGCCCCTTGTCCCGGCTGAACATCTCCACGTAGGCCATCAAGTGGTGGGAGAAGAGAATCGGCTGGGCGGTCTGGAGGTGGGTATATCCGGGCATGATGACCCCCAGGTTCTTTTCTGCCTGGGAAACGAGGGAATCCACCAGCAGGTCGAGGTAGGCCGAAACCTCCACGATCTCGTCCCGCAGATAGAGGCGGATGTCGAGGGCCACCTGGTCGTTGCGGGAGCGGCCGGTGTGGAGGCGCTTGCCGGCCTCGCCGATTTTCTCGGAAAGACGGGCCTCGATATTCATGTGGATGTCTTCCAGGGCCACCGAGAACTTGAACTGCCCCCCCTGGATCTGGCGGAGAATCTCCTGGAGACCGGCCGTGATTTTCTCCACATCCTCCATGGGGATTATCCCCTGCTTGCCGAGCATGCGGGCGTGGGCGATGGAACCGCGGATATCCTGGTGGTAGAGCCGCTTGTCGAAATCGATGGAAGCGGTGAACTCCTCGACGAATTTGTCGGTGGGCTCGGAAAAGCGGCCGCCCCAGAGTTTTTCGTGTGTCATGGTTATCTCCTGAATTTGTAGGGGCGATCCTTGTGATCGCCCTGCATGCCTTGATTGTCGGGCGAATACAAGATTCGCCCCTACGTATCAACCGTTATCCTTCCTGTCCGATCTCGAACTCGGCCGCCATCTCATCCCCGCTCACCCGCACCCAGCCGCCGTCCGGGGACGGGCGCATGATGGTGTGCACCTTGAGGGGAACCCGCGTGGTACGGGGATCAAGCTCGTGGTGGAGCGGCAGGTTGAAGTAGTAGAGGCGCGTCCCCGTGCCGAACCGGAGCCGGCAGACCGGCGCGCCGCCGAAGTCGTCGGTGGAGAACTCCGAAAGCTGCACCCGCGCCAGGCGATGACGCCGGTTGATAACAACGGACGAGCAGCCGAACCCCCGGTCTTCAGGGGCATCCTCGATGCGCGTGTCGTCGGAGGTGTTGCCGAAGACGGTCACCGTCTCCCGCACCCCCGGCGTATCCTCCAGGTACTCGCCGTAGAAGCCCGAGAGGACGTCCCGGTAGGCCCGGTGCTCCGGCTTCGGGTTGCACTGGACCACGAAAATGGTGTCCAGGGTCTGGCGGGTGGAGAAATAGAGCTGGTTCGCGTGGTCGATGATCTGCCGGATGTTGGAGCTGTAGAGATCGCGGTAGAGATAGTCGAGGCAGATCAGGACCATGAAATTGAAGCACGAGGGGCGGCTCCGGAACAGGTAGAAGTGGCGCCCCCGGTAGAGGTCATGGAACTTGTCCAGGAACTCCTCCCCATGGAAGGGGTGGCTCTTTGCCTCCAGGAAGACGCGCAGTTTCCCCGTCGCCTCCTTCACCGCCACGCAGCACCAGTTCACCGGCATTTCCAGCACGTCGCCGGAGTCGATGTCCCGGTCCACCAGCTCGATGGCCTCGGCGTTGTCCTCCCGGAACCGCTCCAGCATCTCCCGGTAGGCTTTGAGGCTCACGTGCTCCACCCCGAACATGGTCACCGTGTTGGGGCGGAAGGTGCCGTCGATGATCCCGAGCATCTCGTCGAACCGGGCAACGGGGACATGGGTTTCGGGAAGCATGAGGAAGTGGAGCTTCTTCAGGTTCCCCTCCCCCCCCGCCACCAGGTCCAGAATCGACCGGACCGCTTCCCACTGGCGGTCGGGCTCCATGACGGCAAACCCCTTCTCCGCCCGGCGGATCCGGTTCGGCACCTGGGCGATCATGCAGTGGAGGTGGTGCCCCAGCGCATATTCGAGATTCACCTTTTTGTCGATGATCTGGACCATGGAGACCTCGTCACGTCTCGCAGCTGCAGAGCTCCGGAAAAATTTTCCCAAGGATGAATCTGGCCCCCTGGGGCATCTTGTAGTTTATCAATTCCCCGCGGGGAACCCAGCGGGCCTCCTCCACCTCGTCCAGGTTGTGGTTGATGTCACAGTAGAGGGGATGGCAGAGATAGTAGAGGATGATGAAGTGGTAGTTGTCCTCCCCCGGCGTCACGTGCTCGAAGACGTCCACCAGGTCCTCCACCTCCACCTGGAGCCCCACCTCCTCCATAACCTCTCGCTGGAGGGCCGCGGTAATCGGCTCGCCCAGGTCGATCTTCCCCCCCGGCATGACCCATTCGCCCTTGAAGGGGCTCACGTTCCGCTTGGTGAGGAGGACCTGCCCGTCATCGTCCACGATGACCGCCACGACAGAGGTGACAATGTGGTCTTTCTTGAAAGTCTTCTTGGTCATGGGATAGACGAAGGGACACGGCGAACCGTGTCCCTGATGTCATGATTCAGAGATTGCGGAAAAGGCGCGTTTTCCTACTTTTTCCCCTGCATGAGCGAGCGAATCCGCAGCCGCAGGGAGTTGATCTTGATGAAGCCGGTGGCGTCGGCCTGGTTGAAGACCTGATCCTTCTCGAAGGTGGCGAAATCCAGATTGAAGAGGGAGTTGGTCTCGGACTTGCGGCCGACGGTGCGGCAATGCCCCTTGTAGAGCTTCACCCGGGCCACGCCGTTCACGCACTTCTGGGAATCGTCGATGAGGGTCTGGAGCATTTCCCGCTCCGGGGAGAACCAGTAGCCGGAGTAGACCTGGCGGGCATACTCGGGGATAAGGGAGTCGCGAATCCTCATTACTTCGCGGTCCATGGTGATCTGCTCCACTGCCGAGTGGGCCTCGCGCAGGATGGTGCCGCCGGGGGTCTCGTACACGCCCCGGGACTTCATCCCCACGGAACGGTTCTCCAGGAGGTCCACCCGGCCGATGCCATGCTCGCCGCCGATGTAGTTCAGGTGGGCCAGGAGCTGGGCCGGGCTCATCTTCTCGCCGTCAACGGCCACGGCGTTGCCGTTCTTGAACTCGATCTCCACGAACTGGGGTTTGTTGGGGGCCTTCTCCGGCGCCTTGGTGAGCACGTACATGTTCTCGGGGGGCTCGGCCCAGGTATCCTCCAGAATGCCCCCTTCGAAGGAGATGTGGAGCATGTTGCGGTCCGAAGACCAGGGACGCTTCTTGGTGACCGGAATCGGGATCCCGTTCTTCTTGGCGTAGTTCACCAGGGCCTGGCGGCTGTTGAGCTTCCACTCCCGCCACGGGACCACAACCGTGATGGCCGGGTCGAAGTGGTAGTAGGCCAGCTCGAAGCGGACCTGGTCGTTCCCCTTGCCGGTGGCGCCATGGGAAACGGCGTCGGCGCCTTCTATCTTCGCGATCTCCATCTGGCGCTTGGCGATGAGGGGCCGGGCGATGGAGGTGCCCAGGAGGTAGTGCCCCTCGTAGATGGCGTTGGCGCGGAACATGGGGAATACGAAGTCCCTGACGAACTCTTCCTTCAGGTCGTCGATGTAGACCTTGTCGGCACCGGTGGCGAAGGCTTTGTCGCGAATCGGGGCAAGCTCGTCGCCCTGGCCCAGGTCGGCGGAGAAGGCGATGACCTCACAGCCGTACTCGTTCTTGAGCCACTTGAGGATGATGGAGGTGTCGAGCCCGCCCGAGTAGGCGAGGACGATCTTTTTCACGTCTTTGTGCACTTTGGCCATGTGAGTCTCCTTTTGGATCGGAATGGAATCAGTTACTTCAACAACGAAGCCATGATGGCTTTCTGTACGTGGAGCCGGTTCTCGGCCTCATCCCAAACGGCGGAACGGGGGCCTTCGATGACGCTGTCGGTGATTTCCTCACCCCGGTGAGCCGGGAGGCAGTGGAGAACCATGCAGTCGGGCTTGGCCAGGGAAACCAGGGCGTCGTCGAGACAGTACCCCTTGAACGCGGCCTCGCGCACCTTCTGCTCCTGCTCCTGCCCCATGCTGGCCCAGACATCGGTATTGACGACATCGGCATCGCGCACGGCCTCTTTCGGGTCCTGGGTAAGAGTGATGGACGAAGTGGCCTTCTTCTGGGCCCAGTTCCAGACATTACGGTCAGGCTCATACCCCGCCGGGCAGGCCAGAGCAAGGTCGAAGCCGAGGATGGCAGCAGCCTCGATCCAGGTATTGGCCATGTTGTTGCCGTCGCCGACCCAGGCGAATTTCAACCCATCGTATTTCCCCTTGTGCTCGATGACCGTAAAGAGATCGGCCATGATCTGGCAGGGGTGGAACAGGTCGGTGAGGCCGTTTATGACCGGCACCGACGAATACCGGGCAAACTCCTCCACGATCTCCTGGCCGTAGGTGCGGATCATAACGCCGTTGCAATAGCGGGCCATGACGCGGGCGGTATCCCGGACGGGCTCGCCGCGCCCCATCTGGGACGTGGCCGAGGAGATGAAAAGTGGATGGGCGCCCAGCTGATGAACCCCCACCTCAAAGGAAACACGAGTCCTTGTGGACGACTTGTCGAAAATGAGGGCGACGCTTTTCCCCTCCAGTATCCGGTGGGGAATCCCCTTTTTCTGCTCTTCCTTCAACTCCCGCGTCAGGGCGAAGAGGGCATCAAGGGCTTCTTTGGTATACTGGTTGAGGGCAAGAAAATGCCGGGTCATTGCTTAATCTCCTCCAGAATGCCGTCAAGCACGGCGATCATTTCATTCACTTCCTGCTTGGTCACGATGAGCGGCGGCACGAACCGGAGCACCCGATCCTGGGCCACGTTGAGGAGAACGCCACGCTCAAGCCCCTTGAGCACGATCTCGCCGGCCGGGGCGGAGAGTTCCATCCCTATCATGAGCCCGATCCCCCGAACGTCGGTAATGAACGAGTACTTCTCCTTGAGCCGCTCCAGTTCGCCGATGAGGTATTCCCCCATCTCCTCGGCCCGGTTCAGGAGCCCCTCCTCCAGCACCGCCCGGACGGCGGCCACGCCGGCGGCGGTTACCAGGGGATTCCCCCCGAAGGTGGAGCCGTGGGTGCCGGGCGAAAAGGAGGCGGCCACTTCGTCTTTCGCCAGCATGGAGCCGATGGGGGCGCCGCCGGCCAGGGCCTTGGCCAGGGTCATGATGTCGGGGGTCACGTCGAAGTGCTCATGGGCGAAGAGCTTGCCGGTCCGGCCGATCCCCACCTGCACCTCGTCGAAGATGAGGAGGAGCCCGTGGCGGTCGCAGATTTCACGCACCTTCCGAAAGTAGTCGGCGGAAGGGATAACCACGCCACCCTCACCCTGGATCGGCTCCAGCATCACCGCGCAGGTTTTCGGCGTAACCGCAGCCTCCAAGGCGTCGGCATCGTTGAACGGCACGTAGGTGAATCCGTGCAGGAGCGGATCGAAGAACTTCTGGACCTTCTCCTGCCCCGTGGCGGAGATGGTGGCCATGGTCCGGCCGTGGAACGACGCAATGGCCGTTATAATCTCATAACGCTCGACATCGCCGGTCTTTTCCCGGGCATACTTGCGGGCGAGCTTGATGGCGGCCTCGTTGGCCTCAGCGCCGCTGTTGCAGAAGAAAGCCTTGTCGGCGAAGGAGTTGCTGCAGAGCAGTTCCGCCAGCTCGATCTGGGTGGGAATATTGTAGTAGTTGGAGCAATGGATCATCTCGGCGGCCTGTTTCTGAATCGCCGCCACCACCTTCGGGTGGCAGTGTCCCAGGTTGTTCACCGCCACGCCGGCGAGAAAGTCCAGATACTCCTTCCCGTCCGCGTCCCAGACCCGGCACCCTTCGCCCCGCACCGGCACCAGGGGGTACCGGCCATAGGTTTTCATGATGTATTTGTCGCCCTTTGCTATCCAGTCAGCAGCTTTCATTCGTGTTTCCTCCAAATTTTCGTCCAGTGGCACCGTTTACCAACCCATGCCTATCGTCGGATCTCGGTCCCTACGCCGACGTCGGTGAAAATTTCGAGGAGAACCGCATGGAGCACACGCCCATCGATGATGTGCGCCTTCTTGACCCCTTCTTCAACGGCATCGACGCAGCAGTTCACCTTGGGAATCATCCCCCCGGTGATAACGCCATCGTCAATGAGAGCCGGAACCGCATCGAGGGCAATGCTGGAAAGAAGCATTCCACCCTTGTCCTTCACCCCCTCCACATCGGTGAGAAGAATCAGCTTCTCGGCCTTGAGGGCGCCGGCAACCCTGCCGGCCACCAGATCGGCGTTCACATTGTAGCTCTCGCCATTCTCGCCGACCCCGACGGGGGCGATAACAGGGATGAACTTGCCGTGCTCGAGGGTCTGGATCAGTTCCTGGTTCACCTTGACCACATCCCCCACGAAGCCGATGTCCACCTTCTCCACGGTGCCGTCCTCCCGCTTCACTTCCTGCAGAAGCTTCTCGCAGAGGAGGAGCCCGCCGTCCTTGCCGGAAAGCCCCACGGCCCGTCCTCCGTGCTGGTTCAGGTATCCGACCACTTCCTTGTTCACCTGGCCGGTGAGAACCATCTCCACCACTTGCATGGTGGCGGCGTCGGTGACGCGCATCCCCTTGACGAATTCGGAGACGATGCCGTAGCGCTGGAGAGTCTCGTTGATCTGGGGGCCGCCACCGTGAACCACGACGGTGTTGATGCCGAGGGATTTCAGGAGGATGACGTCCAGGGCGAAGGACTTCTTCAGGGCTTCGTCGGCCATGGCGTGGCCGCCGTACTTGATGACGATGGTTTTCCCGGAAAAGCGCCGGATATAGGGGAGCGCCTCCATGAGGGTATTGGCTTTTTCGATGAGATGCTGCACGCGGTTGGACCTCCAGCTAGTCGCAAAGTGGTGCCGGAAGGGGCGAAAGAAAGGTGTAACTATAGCAGATGGAGGGAAATAATCAATATGAAAGGCGAAGTTACCACTGTTCCGGAATCCCGGCAAAAAGCAGGCGGCGGGGCAATGCTCTCAGGAAGCATCGGGTAACGTGCGGGGGAGGGAAATGGTGACCCGGGTCCCTTTGTCGGGTTCGCTCTCGACGATAATGGCACCACCGTGAAGCTTGATGAACTCGCGGGCATAGAAGAGACCGAGGCCGAAGCCCCGGACCTGGCCGGTCCCCTGGGGATCCACCTGATAAAACTTCTCGAAGATCTTCGGCAGTTCTTCCCTGGGAATGCCGACGCCGCAGTCCTCCACAATCAGGCGGCAAACACCGTCCTCCTCCCGCAGGGTTATGGTTACTCTGCCCGTCGAATTCGAAAATTTGAAGGCGTTGTCAATCACCTGCCCCACGGCAAAGGCAATTTTCTCCCGGTCCAGCGGGAGCGGAGGAACCGGGTCCAGATGGAGGACCTCATCGACGTCCGGCTTGGCAGCCGACTCCCTGGAAGTGGAAACGATGGAACGAATAAGCTCGCAGAAATTGCACTGTTCCAGATGAAGTGCCCCCCCGGCCGTTATGAAACGGCTGAAGACCAGGAGTTCCACCACCAGGCTCTCCAGATAGTGGGACTGGCCGCAGATGAGTTTCAGGTTACGGCTGAATTCCGGGTCTTCCGGGTCATACACCCCCCCTGCGAGGTTCTGGAGAAAAAGGGAGATGGCGGTGAGCGGCGTACGGAACTTGTGGGATACCAGGGAGAGAAAGTTGTTCTTCAACCGGTCCATGCTCTTGAGGTTGGCGATCTCCTCCTTGAGAGCCTTCTTGTCCAGAGCCTTGTCCACCGCCGTCTTGAGCTGGAGAATATTGAGGGGCTTGGTGATGAAGTCGTCGGCATCGGCCTTGAGGGCATTGAGGATGATTTCCTTCTCGGCATAGCCGGTCATGACGATGACCACGATGGTCGGCTCAATCTCCTTCAACCGGCGCAGGAGATCGATGCCGTTCAGCTTCGGCATCATGACGTCCGTGAGGATGACGTCGATCCCCCCTTTCTCGAAGAGACGCAGGGCCTCCTCGCCATCGGCCGCCTGGAGGACGCTGTATCCCTTGAGTGCCCGGGCGCAAAGCTCACGGATCACCCCTTCGTCATCAACGACGAGGATCGTTTTCACGCTCCGTTCAGCCTGGAATTTCATCACCACGTCCATGGGGCTATGCCCTATCCCTCTCTGGCGACCCTGTCAGCCTATGAGTCCGCACACCATGCCGAGGGCCTCGGCCAGCCTGCCCGGCTCGCTCCCCCCCGCCTGGGCCAGTTCCGGCTTGCCGCCGCCGCTCCCGCCGATGACCGGAGCCAGCTGCCGGATGATGTCGCCGGCCTTGATGCGGCCCGCCAAATCTTTCGTCACCGCCACGAGGAGGTTGGCCCTGCCGTCCTTCTCGCACCCGAGGGCCACAACCCCGGAACCGATGCGGTCCTTGAGGGTATCGGCCAACTCCCGAAGCTTCTTCGGATCATCCACCTCCACGGTCGTGGCGAGAACCTTCACGCCGTTCACCTCCCGGACATCCGCCAGAAGATCCCCGGAACGGGCCGCGTTGAGTTGCCCCTGGAGCGTCTCGATCTCCCGCTGCATCTCCCGCTGGCGGGCCAGGAGCTTCTGGAGCCGGTCGATATTGTCTCCCCCCTCGGCCTTCATGAGGGCAGCGATCTGCCGCTTCTCATCCTCCAGCTCCTGGATGTGGCGCAGTGCCCCCATGCCGGTCAGGGCCTCGATGCGGCGCACCCCGGCGGCAATCCCCGCCTCGGAGAGAATCTTGAAGGAGCCGATGTCGCCGGCGGCCCGGACGTGGGTGCCGCCGCAGAGCTCGGCGCTCACCTCCCCCACCTTGACCACCCTTACCCGATCGCCGTACTTCTCGCCGAAGAGGGCCGTGGCGCCGCTCTCCATGGCGTCCTCTACGGCCATTTCCCGGGCATGGACCGGATCGTTTTCCATGATGAACGTATTGACGATCTCCTCCACCCGGCGGATCTCCTCCGGGGCCATGGCGGCGAAGTGAGTAAAGTCAAAGCGGAGCCGGTCCGGCGCCACCAGAGAGCCGGCCTGCTTCACGTGCTCGCCCAACACCCGGCGGAGCGCCGTCTGGAGGAGGTGGGTGGCGGTGTGGTTTCTGGCCGTGGCGTCGCGATCCACGGACGCCACCTTCAGGTCGCACGCCTCGCCGGTCTTGATGGTTCCCTCGACGACGGTTCCCCGGTGGACGATGAGGTCGGGATAGGGACGGATCGTGCCGGTCACCCGCACATGGGCCGAACCGGTGGAGATGGTGCCGGTATCCCCTGCCTGGCCGCCGGACTCGCCATAGAAGGGGGTTCTGTCGGTGATAATTTCCACCTCTTCGCCGGCCTTCGCCTCGGCCACCTCGGAGCCGCCACGAAGGATGCTGCCGATGGCTGCGTAGCTGCACTTCTCGTCATAGCCCACAAAGGCGCTTCTGACTCCCCGGTTGTGGAGTTCCTTGTGGACGGCGGCAATCCCCTCCTCGCCGGAACCCTTCCAGTGCTCCCTGGCCTGCTCCCGCTGGCGCTCCATGCACGCCTCGAAGCCGGGCTCGTCGATGGTGAACCCTTCGGCCCGGACGATGTCGGCCGTGAGGTCCGTGGGAAAGCCAAAGGTGTCGTAGAGGCGGAAGAGGGTCTCGCCGGGAATCACCGTCTTCCCCTCCCCCTTCAGCTGGGCCACGGCGTCGTTCAGGATGGCGAGGCCCCGGTCGAGGGTTTCGGCGAAGCGCTCCTCCTCGGCACGGATCACCTTCTTGATGTACTCCTCCCGCTCCAGGAGCTCCGGGTAGGCCCCCCCCATCATTTCGTTCACGGCGTCCACGGTCCGGTAGAGGACCGGCTCGGCAAAGCCGAGCATCTTGGCGTGGCGGGCTGCCCGGCGCATGATCCGGCGCAGCACGTAGCCCCGCCCCTCGTTGGAGGGGAGGACGCCGTCGCAGATGAGGAAGGTGGTGGCCCGGGCATGGTCGGCGATGACCCGCATGGAGACGTCATCCTTCTCGTTCTCCCGGTACCGTTTCCCCGAAAGCCGCTCCACGTGCCGGATGACCCCCTGGAGGAGGTCGGTGTCGTAGTTGGATTTCACCCCCTGCATGACGGTGCAGATCCGCTCAAGCCCCATGCCGGTGTCCACGGACGGCTTGGGGAGGGGGGTCATGGTGCCGTCGGCGGAGCGGTTGAACTGCATGAAGACGTTGTTCCAGATCTCCATGTAGCGGTCGCAGTCGCACCCCACGGTGCAGTCGGGGCTGCCGCACCCCACCTCGGGTCCGTTGTCCCAGAAGATCTCGGAACAGGGGCCGCAGGGGCCGGTATCACCCATGGACCAGAAGTTGTCCTTCTCGCCGAAGCGGAAAATCCGCTCCCGGGGAACTCCCTCCTGGTGGTGCCAAATGTCGGCGGCCTCGTCGTCATCGGTGTAAACCGTCACGTAGAGGCGGTCCTTGTCGAGTCCCAGGTCCTTGGTGAGAAACTCCCAGGCGTAGGCGATGGCCTCCTTCTTGAAGTAGTCGCCAAAGGAGAAGTTGCCGAGCATCTCGAAGAAGGTGTGGTGCCGGGCGGTGCGCCCCACGTTCTCCAGGTCGTTGTGCTTCCCCCCGGCCCGCACGCACTTCTGGGAACTGGTGGCCCTGGTATAGCCCCGGTCCTCCATGCCGAGGAAGCAGTCCTTGAACTGGTTCATGCCGGCATTGGCGAAGAGGAGCGTCGGGTCGTTGTGGGGAATGAGGAGGGAACTGGGGACCACCGTGTGTCCCCGGTCCTCGAAAAATTTCAGGAATCTGGCGCGTAGTTCGTTTCCGGTCATCGGGTCCTCTGTATTCTGGATTGAATTGAAAAGATAAACGTTATTCGTCGGCGGAGAGCCGAAGGGCATCCAGGATGGCCGAAAGGGGATAGCCGCGGCGCTGGAACCAGCCGACCACCCGCCGCTTCTCCCGTAAATCCGCCTCCCTTGGGTCGAAGGACGGGAACTTGCCGGCCAGCATCTCCCTGACGTCATCCCGTAGGTCGCGCCCTTCGGTGGCCCGGGCCAGGGCCTCGGCCGCAAGTTCCCTGGGGATTCCCCGCCGGATGAGTTCCCGGCTGAGCCGCGGCCCCGCCATCCTGCCGCCAGCCATGGCCGTTTCCGCTATCCGCTCGGCCAGACGCCGGTCGTTGAGATACCCCAACTCCCGCAGGCGGGCCACGACGGATGCGATTTCCCCTTCGCCGACCCCCTTGCGCCGCAGCTTCAGGGCCAACTCAGCCTCGCTGTGGTCTCGCCGGGAGAGAATATCGAGGGCGCGGCTGAACCCGCTCCGCTCCTCCCCCATCTAAAACTTCTCGATCCCCTCGGTGGGCGTCTCGCCAGCGGCCGCAGGGGGGGCTTCGTCGTGGACGAAGTTGTCCCACGTGCTGTCGGATGTGGAAGAGATGCCCGACACCTTGAGGGCGAAATCATCCGGGTTGGTGGACTGCCGGAGCGCCTCTTCATAGGTGATGAGCTTGCCGGTATAGAGTTGCATGAGGGACTGGTCGAAGGTCTGCATCCCGTAGGTGGTGAACCCTTGGGCAATGGCTTCGGAGAGAAGCTTCGTCTTGTCCTTATCGTCGATGTATTCCTTGATTCGGGCGGTGCCGATCATCACCTCCACTGCCGGAACCCGCCCCTTGCCGTCGGCCCTGGGAACTAGCCGCTGGGATATGACCCCCTTGATGACTCCGGAGAGCTGGAGCCGGATCTGGCGCTGGTGGAAGGGTGGGAAGACGGAGATGATCCGGTTGATGGTTTCGGCGGCGTCCAGGGTATGGAGGGTGGACATGACCAGGTGCCCGGTCTCGGCGGCGTGCATGGCGGTCTCGATGGTTTCCAGGTCCCGCATCTCACCAACCAGGACCACGTCCGGATCCTGGCGCAGGGCGCCCTTGAGGGCGGTGGAGAAGGAAAGGGTATCGAACCCCACCTCCCGCTGGGAGAGGATGCTTTTCTTGTCCCGATGCAGGAACTCCACCGGGTCCTCAACGGTGATGATGTTGCAGGTCCGGTGCTCGTTGATGTAATCGATCATGGCGGCCAGGGTCGTGGACTTGCCGCTACCCGTGGTGCCGGTGACGAGGATGAGCCCCCGTTCCTCCAGGGCGAGCTTCTTGATGACCGGCGGAAGGGTCAGGTTCTCAATGGAGGGGATGCCGAAGGGGATGGAACGGAAGACCATGGCCACGGTCCCCCGCTGGGAATAGATACTCACCCGGAAGCGGCCGAGGCCAGGCACCCCGTAGGCCACGTCGCACTCGTAGTGCTCCTCGAAGATCCCCTTTTGCCGCTCATTCATGATGGCAAAGGCCATGGCGCGCACCTGGTCCGGTGCGAGGCGCTGTGCATTGGGAATGGGCCGCAGCCGCCCATCAATCCGGACAACCGGAGGGAGCCCCGTCTTGATGTGGATATCCGACGCTTTGGCCTTAACCGCTATGGCAAGAATGTCATTGAGTTCCATTGGCTACGCCGCCTCTTCCTTCCCCCCTTTACGGGGAATGCCGGCCGTCTCGTAAATCTTGTCCTCGATTTCAGCCACCATCTCCGGATGCTCCTTGAGAAAGTTCCGGGAATTCTCGCGTCCCTGGCCGATGCGGTCGGAACCATAGGAGAACCAGGCACCGCTCTTGTCGATGATCTTGCGGTCAACGGCCAGGTCCAGCAGGTCCCCCAGCCGGGAAATCCCCTCGCCGTAGTAAATGTCGAACTCCACTTCCTTGAACGGCGGGGCAACCTTGTTTTTCACCACCTTCACCTTGGTGCGGGAGCCCACAACCGCATCCCCCTGCTTGAGGGTGGCGATCTTGCGGATGTCGAGGCGGACCGAGGCGTAGAACTTGAGGGCGTTGCCGCCGGTGGTGGTCTCAGGGCTGCCGAACATGACGCCGATCTTCATCCGGATCTGGTTGATGAAGATGACGCAGCAGTTGGACTTGGAGATGATGCCGGTGAGCTTGCGCAGGGCCTGGGACATGAGCCGGGCCTGGAGACCCACGTGGGAGTCCCCCATATCCCCCTCGATCTCCGCCTTGGGCACCAGGGCCGCCACCGAATCGATGACGAGGACGTCCACGGCGCCGCTGCGCACGAGCATCTCGGCGATTTCAAGGGCCTGCTCACCGGTGTCGGGCTGGGAAACCAGGAGGTCGTCGGTCCGAACCCCCAGCTTGCGGGCATAGCCGATGTCCAGGGCGTGCTCGGCGTCAACGAAAGCCGCGATTCCGCCCAGTTTCTGGGCTTCGGCGGCAATGTGCAGGGCCAGGGTCGTCTTGCCCGACGACTCGGGGCCATAGATCTCTATCACCCGCCCCCTGGGAACCCCCCCAACACCGAGGGCGATGTCCAGGGAAAGGGCACCGGTGGGGATGGCATCGATGTCCGGAAGGGCCTCGCCGGCACCCAGCCGCATGATGGCACCTTTGCCGAACTGCTTCTCTATCTGGCTGAGCGCCAGTTCAATCGCCTTCTCGCGTTCCTGGGTCACGAAATCCTCCTACGTGGTAGTAACAGGGGCGGAAAATCGGCCCTGTCAGGGATAGTTGATCAGAGATAGCACAGGTGTTTCGTCTTTTTCAATGGGTATCTTCAGGGCCGGAGCCGCCGTTCTGCAGATACCCGCCACCGGTGCCGGGCATACCGGCTTCGGCGAGGGGGAGCGGCGGCTGCGTGAGGCAATCCTCCAGGGGAAGGAGCACGAAAAAAGCACTGCCGAACTGGGCATCCTCCGCACCCCCGTGGCTTTCCACCCAGACCATGCCGCCATGGGCTTCAACCATCCCCTTCACAATGGCAAGCCCCAGGCCGGTCCCCTTACCCTGGAATTTGTGCTTGCCGCTGGAGTGATGGCGGATATCCCCCACTTCGTAGAACTTGTCGAAAATTTTCACCTGCTCCTCATGGCTGACACCGATGCCGCTGTCCCGCACCTCCACTTCCAGATAGCTCCGGTCCTCAGCCTGGGCCAGGAACCCGGGATTGAAGCGGGCGAGAATCTGCTCCTTGCGCTCAAGTACCTGCCGGTCCACAACCCGCGCGTCAACCATTATGGTGCCGCCGTCGGGGGTGAACTTTATGGAGTTTTCCAGAAGCTCGGTAAAAATATCCCTGAAGCATTCCCGGTCGCCACTGCAGTAGGGAAGTCCTTCCATGTTGGCGAAGGCGATGGTGAGATCCCGCTCGATACGCAGGGATTCCACCGCAGCCAGAACCTCTTCGAAGACTTGGACAATATGGAGCGGCGAACGGTTGACCGTGGTGCAGTCAGCCTCAAGCTTCGCCACCTTGAGAATATCGCTGACAATCTCGGAGAGCCGCTCTCCTCCCTGGTGGATCATGGCGAGGACCTTGCGGGAATTGCCGTCGAGGCTGAAGGATGGGGAGGAGAGGAGAAACTCGGTGCCGCTCATGATGCTGGTCAGCGGGGTGCGGAACTCGTGGGAAACCATGCCGAGGAAGTTCGACTTCATCCGGTCGATTCGCTCCAGTTCCTGATTAGCCCGTTCCACAAGCATCAGGTTGGTGCGGAGCCGGTGCTGGGAGAAGGCCAGCTCATGGCTGTTGCGCTCCAGGAGTCGCAGAGACCCCATGAGTTCATCGCTCTTCCACTTGAGTTCATTAAAGAGCCGGGCATTCTCGATAACGATTCCCATCTGGCCGGCGATGGAAAGGAAATGGGCAACATCATCTTCGCTGAAACGCCGCTCTTTTTTGCTGAGCAGGTACATGACGCCGGTAACGCGGTTGCGGACGGAGAGGGGGACGCCGGCAAACCCCCTCCATCCCTGCAAAACCTCCGGAGAAGAGCATCCGGCAATTCCGGCAGCCAGGTTTTCCAGGGCAAGGGGGGCAGCGGTTGCGGCGATTCGCTCCAGAGGGCTCTCCTCCTCCCGGCGGGCAAGGATAAAGCGCAGCTGTTCGGGAAGATTGACGGAAGCGGTGGGGCGCAGCGTTCCATCCCGCTCCCGCAGATGGATCCCGCCGCCGTCGGCACCGAAGGCCTCGATGGTTTCACGCAGCGTCACATCGAGCACGGTCTCCAGCTCCATATCCTGATTGGCTCTGGCGATGATGCCGATGAGCGTGGAGAGTTCCTTGTTCCTCTGGCGCAGTTCACGCTCGGCCCGGTGCTTGTAGGTAATGTCCCGAACGGCGGCGTGAACCACCTTCTCGTCCCCGAGGTCAATGAGGCGGGCCTCGATCTCGCCCAGGAAGCGTTCCCCCACTTTGCGGCGGAAGTTGATCCCGTCGGAGCGCCCCCGCCCCCGCCTGGCCACCCGGTGAACGAGCGCGACGAATTTCTCCTGGTCCTCCTCGAGCACCAGATCCTTCCCCCGCAACAGGGCCATCTCTTCCTTGTCGTAACCAAAGAGCTCGGTTCCGCGGCGATTCGCCTCCACCAGCATTCCCGTATCGGCACTGAACACAAAAATGGCCGTTCCGGCCCCCTCGAGAAGACTGCGGTAACGGCGCACCGTTTTGTCCAACTCCCTCTGCACCTGCATCAACTCGTGGACATGGGCCAACGCCTCGATGCTTTTCATGCGACGGAAGTTCACGGCCATGAAACTGAAACAGGTAATAAAGAGAACGAGGACAAAGGAAAGGAAGCCAAAGATGGGAGCGCCATGGAAGCTGTAGGCGAAGAACGTGCCGACGAACCCCAAAAGGAGCACAACGGCGCCTCTCCAGCCGAACACAATATATTTCCAATCCTTTGTTGAAGACATGACTACCTATCGATCGGGTACGCCAAAAGCCGCCTTCTCAGCCAATCCATGGCCGTAATAGCTGTGATCGTCCTGATCTTCTCACGGCCTCCCGAAAAGTTATATACCTTTGCCGAGCAACCGGCCCGATCCGCCAGGGCTATGAACACGGTCCCCACAGGCTTGTCGGGGCTCCCCCCGTCAGGGCCGGCTATGCCGGTAACGGCAAGGGCCAGATCACTGCCGGCAAGCTTCCGGGCGCCACGGGCCATGGCCTTGGCCACCTCGGCGCTCACGGCCCCCTTCTCCGCGATAAGGTCCTCTGGAATTCCGAGAAGGTTGGACTTTGCATCGTTTGAGTAGGTAACCGCACCGAGGAGAAAATAACCCGAACTGCCGGCAACGGCCGTAATCCGCCCGGCAATAAGCCCCCCGGTACACGACTCTGCCAGGGCCAGGGTCAGCCCCGTTTCCCGGAAGAGCCCGGCCACCACCGTATCGATGGTTTCACCGTCACCGGCGACCACGTGGTCTCCGAGCCGAGCCCGAACCAGGGCATCCGCATCCTCCAGGAGAGTCGCCAGCACTTCCACATCATCTCCCGTGGCCCGGAGCTTCACCTGAACCATGGGGTAATCGACGCAGTAGGCGACACCGAGCCCCGGCCGCGAGCGGTCAATGTCCGAAAGCCGGGCGCCGATCTCCGCCTCGGAGAGGCCGAACGCCGTAAGGGCCTTCGTCCGCGTGCGACGGCTGCCGCCGCGACGGGCAAGGACCAGGTGAAGAACCGTCTCCTCCAGCATCGCGACCATCTCGGAGGGGACACCGGGGAGAAAGATCAGCAGGCAGCCGTCGAGTAGCAGATGAAAGCCGCTGGCCGTGCCGACCGGATTCGGAATAATCTCCGCCTTGGCCGGCAAAAGGCACTGGCGGCCGTTGGCCGGATGCATCTCCCGCCCCAGTCGGGCGAAAAACTCCTTAAGCCGCGCCATGGCCTCTTCATTGAGAACGAGGCGCCGCCCGGTCGCACGGGCAGCAGCCCGGGCGGTCACGTCGTCGTCGGTGGGACCGAGGCCGCCGGTGGCAATGACCACATCGTGCCCGCGGGCAAGCTCCTCAAGGGCGGAGGCGATTCCAGCCTCGTCATCCCCCACGGTCAGCTTCCGGGCCGTGGCGATCCCCTCATCGGCCAGGCGCGCCGCAACCCGGGCGGAGTTGGTGTCCACCACCTCCCCAAGCAGAAGCTCGTCGCCAATGGAGAGAATTGCCGTTTTCACAGGAACCTCAGCGCGATGTGAAGCCCGGCGCAGGCATAGATCCCCGCCACCACGTCATCCAGAACCACGCCGTAGCCGTTTTTCACCTGCCGGTCGAAGTAGCGGGCCGGCGGCACCTTGACGATGTCGAAGAACCGGAAGAATAAAAAGCCGATCAGGACGCTCTGCCAGTGAAGCGGAGCCCCCGCCATGGTAATGAGATAGCCCATCACCTCGTCGATGACTATCTTTCCCGAATCCTTCTCGCCGAATTCCCCCTCCGCAGCCCCAGAAACCCACGAGGCCAGAAAAAAGAACGGCACGAGGGTCATGAGATAAAGCCAGAGGGGCATCTTTGCCAGAAGAATATAGAGAGGGATAGCCCCCAGGGTCCCCACCGTCCCCGACGCCACGGGGAAAAACCCGGTGCCGAACCAGCTTGCCGTCGCAATAATGAATCTCCTCATAGCTGCCCCGCCTCCCGCTCCACGATGCGGTAGACTTCCAGGAGCGGCAGCCCCCGCTCGGCGGCAATCCGGCGGCAGGCATCATACTCCGGAGTCACCCTGACCACGGTTTCGCCGTCGCGGATCACCTTCACCGTCACCGCGCCCAGGGAGGTGGCGCGCTCCTCCTTCTCCCGGGAAAACTTCAAGCGGCCGGCGGGGTAGAACCGGACCCCGATGGCGGAGGTCTCCCGCAGCACCAGGGAAGCAAGCTCGTCGCGCTGCCCGGGGCCGGCGATGACGGTGAGCTTCACCGCCGGGCGGTTCTTCTTCATCTGCAAGGGCGAGTAGGCCGCATCGAGGGCCCCGGCCTCCATGAGCCGTTCCATGACGTGGCCGAGGATCTCCGGGTTCATGTCGTCGATGTGGGTCTCGATGACCGCCACCTCGTCCCGCTGCAGCCCCCCTGCCATCTCCCCGATGAAGAGCCTCAGGACGTTGGGCATATCGTCGAAGTCCTTGGTGCCCGCACCGCAGCCGATGCCGGTGACGGTCATGGCCGGGGCCCGGCCGAAGCCATCGGCCAGGGCGGCCAGGATGGCGGCGCCGGTGGGAGTCACCCGCTCGCCTGCGCCAGCCTCGCCATGGACCGGAATCCCCCGCAGAAGCTCCGCCGTGGCCGGGGCAGGCACCGGCAGACGGCCGTGGGCAGTCTCCACGAAACCGCTCCCAAGGGGGAGGGGCGCGCCGTGGATTGCGTCAACGCCGAGCCACTCCAGGGCGGCCGCAGCACCGACGATATCGATGATGGAGTCGACTGCTCCCACCTCATGGAAATGGACCAGCTCGATTTCGACTCCATGGACCTTCGCTTCGGCCTCGGCCAGACGGAAGAAGATGCGCTGGGCCTTCTCCTTCACCCCTCCGGGAAGGGTGCTCTCCTCAATCATGGCGGCAATGCCGGCGTAGTGGCGATGGGGCTGGTGCTCCTCCACACGAACCACGAAACGGGTGGCGGCAAGCCCCTTGCGGCTCGTCCGCTCAACGGCCAGGGAGTAGCTCGACCGGGGGAGAGGGAGCCTCTCGACGGCATCCCGCACCACCTCGAAGGGCACCCCCAGGTCAAGAAGGGCGGCCACAGTCATGTCGCCGGCAATGCCGGCAAAGCAGTCGAAATAAAGTATCTTCACGAAATCCTCATACCCTGTTGATGGTGCTGGCCGCCACGGCGGCGCCGAAACCGTTGTCGATATTCACCACGGTGACCCCGGCGGCGCAGGAATTGAGCATCCCGAGGAGGGCGGCGATGCCGCCGAAGGAAGCGCCGTACCCCACCGACGTGGGCACGGCAATGACCGGCCGGTCCACCAGCCCTCCCACCACCGACGGAAGAGCACCTTCCATTCCAGCCACCACGATGAGGACACTGGCGGCAAAGAGTGTCTCGCGGCGCGCCAGGAGCCGGTGAATCCCCGCCACCCCCACGTCGTAGAGGTGTTCGGCGTCGTTTCCCAGCATCCGGAGAGTAACCAGCGCCTCAGCCGCCACCGGCAGGTCGGACGTCCCCGCCGAAATGACGAGCACTGTCCCCCGCCCCCGCTTTTCAACCGGTTTCTCCTCCAGGGTGAGGCAACGGGCGTCGGCATGCCAGACGGCGGCGGGGAAGGCCTCTTTCACCGCCAGGGCCTTGGCCTCATCCAGCCTGGTCACGAGGACGTTGTTGCCCCGGGCAGACAGGGATGCCATGATCCGCTCAATCTGGCCGGCACTCTTGCCGGCGCCGAAAATCACCTCCGGAAAGCCCTGGCGGAGGCTCCGGTGGTGGTCCACCATGGCATCGCCGACATCCTCGAAGGGGAGGTGCCGCAACCGCGCCAGCACTTCGTCCTCGCCAAGGGCGCCGTTTTTGAATGCATTTAGGAGATTTTTGAGTTCTTGGGGGTCCATGCGAATCCTGCCAATGATTGAATTAATTCTATCAAAAATAGCACCGATTGCAGGGGATGAAAAGGATGGATTTATGAACGGAAACAGAGGAAATTGCGGAGGAAGTGAGGAAAAGGGGCGGGCTGAACCGCCCCATTGAGCCGGCAAGCGGCTTAACTGTGCTCTCGCGTGGCATGGAACTGCAGGTCTTTCCAGTTGTCCATGGTGTTGTCGAGGCGCCACTGGGAGCCGGCCAGATAGGCCAGATTCCCCTCACCGTCGATGTAGCAGCTCATGACTTCCTTCTTCTGGAATTCCTCCAGCTTTTTCTTCTCGCCGGTCACCCACCGGGCGGTGGCATAGGCGGCGGGCTCGTAGGTGGCCCTCACGTTGTACTCATTCTCCAGACGGTGCATGACCACGTCGAACTGGAGCACGCCCACGGCGCCGACAATCCAGTCGGCCCCCATGAGCGGCCGAAAAACCTGGGTAGTTCCCTCTTCGGCCAACTGGGTCAGCCCCTTTTCCAGCGCCTTTGATTTCAGGGGGTCCAGGAGCCGCACCTTGCGGAAGTGTTCCGGAGCGAAGTTGGGGATGCCGGTAAATTTCAGTTCTTCCCCCATGGTGAAGGTGTCGCCGATCTTGATGGTGCCATGGTTATGGATGCCGATGATGTCACCGGGAAACGCCTCGTCCACATTGGTCCGGTCCTGGGCCATGAAGATGGTGGCATTGTTGATGGCCACCTCGCGGCCGAGCCGCACGTGGCGCACCTTCATCCCCCGAGTGAACTTGCCGGAGCAGATGCGGAAAAAGGCAATACGGTCTCGGTGGGCCGGATCCATGTTCGCCTGGATCTTGAAGGCAAAGGCGGAGAAGGGCTCCTCGTAGGGGGAGACGGTGCGGCTGACCGCCTCCCGGGGAAGCGGCGCCGGAGCGTTCTCCACAAAGGTGTCGAGGAGTTGCTGGACACCGAAGGTGTTGATGGCGCTCCCGAAAAAGACCGGCGTCTGGAGGCCGGCCAGGTACGCCTCCTCCTCGAAGGGATGGGCCGCCCCCTCCAGAAGTTCGATGTCGGCGCGGAGCTCCGCGGCCTGGGAGCCGAGGATTTCGTCAAGGCGGGGGTCGTCGAGACCGGAGAGCGAAATGACGCTGCCGGTCCCCCGCTCCGCCTCGGCGTCGAAGATGATGAGTTCCTTGGTGTAAAGGTGGTAGGTGCCCCGAAACCGCTTCCCCATCCCGATGGGCCAGGTCATGGGGGCGCACTGGATCCTCAAGACTTTCTCGATTTCGTCGATAAGTTCAAAGGGATCGCGCCCTTCCCGGTCCAGTTTGTTGACGAAGGTCATGATGGGGGTGTGGCGGAGGCGGCAGACATCCAGGAGCTTGATGGTCTGGCTCTCCACCCCTTTCACGGCATCGATGACCATGAGGGCCGAGTCCACGGCGGTCAGAACCCGGTAGGTATCCTCGGAGAAATCGTTGTGGCCCGGGGTGTCCAGAAGGTTCACCTCGTAGTCCCGGTAGGTGAACTTCATGACCGACGAAGTAACCGAAATGCCCCGCTGCTTCTCCATCTCCATCCAGTCTGAGGTGGCATGGCGGGCCGCCTTGCGGGCGCGCACCTCCCCGGCCTGCTGGATGGCGCCGCCGAAAAGCAGCAGCTTTTCGGTAATGGTGGTCTTGCCGGCATCCGGGTGGCTTACGATGGCGAACGTGCGCCGGCGGTCGACTTCCTGCTCGTTATGCTTCTTCAATGGCTGCTCCATATTAATTAAAGTATCTAAAAGCGCTGGACAAACGAAAGGCGAAGAGGATATCTTCGCCGGGATTAACTATACACGAACACGCCGCACCCTGACAACCAATAGTATGCCTCTACCCATCTCCCTGCAAGGATGAGACGATGAACGATCACTACCAGCTCGTATCCGTTGCCGATGCCCGTGAAGACAACCGCCAGATCCTTGAAATCCTGGCAGCCATCAAAAACGGGACCCGTTCCAACGACCTGCGGCTCCTCAATTACTACCAGTCGATCCCAGTCAACTTTGGGGCCACGGTGGAATCCCTTGACGGCGACACGGTGGAGCTTGCGGTCCATCAGCAACAGGCAGTTGTCATGCACCTGGAAAAGCAGACCTTCCTCAAGAGCAGCCACTTTCCCCACGACGTGCTGGCTGCCGTCAGCTACGTGAACATCGACAAGTGCGTGGCGATGGCGACCAAGTTCGCCTATGCGGTGATACGGGCCGAACGGCGCCAGTTCGTAAGGGTTGAGGTGAAGGACCCGATTTCGGCAGTGTTCAGCGCCGCCGGCGTAACGGTGACCGGCACCCTGAACGATATCTCCATCGGCGGCATCGCCATCGTCGCCGAAATCCCGAATCCACCGGAAAACGCCCTGAAGGGATCCGTTCGCCTGGGACTGCCCGGCGGCCCCTTCGAAATGCCCGCCACGCTCCTGCGGGTCATACCCGCAAAGGAAAAAAGCCTCGCCATCTGCGAAATTCAACCCGATGCCAGAGCCGAAAAGGGGGTTTCCCAGTATATCTTCCAGCGGCAGGTGGAAATTATCCGCGAGTTGAAGGATTCAATCTTCTAGCAAAATTCCCCTCTTACCGCCTGAATAGATAGCGATCCACCGACCAGGCCCCTCCACCGGTAAATACCAGCGCCAGCGCCATGCCCAAAAGCGCCAGGTTGTACTCGAAACCATGCACCCGACCGGGTGCGCAGGAAGCGTTCAGGAAAAACCCGCCAGCCCAGTGAACCTTATAGATGGCAACCGCCATGGTCGAGGCGATGCCGAAGGCCGACAGCCGGGTGAGGAAGCCGCTCAGGACTCCGATCCCTCCGCCGAATTCGGCAATGATGGCAAGGAGCGTGAGAATCGGCGGGATGCCGAGCTTCGCTTCAAACGTGCTGAAAGTGGCTGTGAGCCCCTGGCCACCAAAGGCTCCAAGGAGCTTCTGGGAACCGTGGGCGATAAAGATGACGCCAAGGGGAATCCGGATCATGAGGAGCGCCAGGGAATCGACTGCGGCGCCCATGTTTGAGCTTGCCATGGGGGGAACCTCCAGCTTGATAAGCGTACCGGCATCCTCAAAAAACTACCGGCGGCCACCACTATTTTTGCCACAAAATACCGGCTCTCCGCAACGGTAAAAGCCACGGATGAGAAGATACCGTCCGGTTAACGCCAATAATATATTTGAGGGAGACCTGTAACATGGAGTAGTATGGTCTGGTAACTGCAAAACGCATCCCTTCAGACATCAAGGAGACACGAAACATGTTCTTTCCCACATTCCGCGCCCGCAGAATCAGGGGCAAAGAGGTTTTCCGCCGGATGGTCCGGGAGACCGCCCTGTCCGCTAACGACTTGATTTATCCCATGTTTTCCGCCTTCGGCAAGGGGATCAAAAAAGAGATATCCTCCATGCCGGGAATCTATCAGCAATCCATCGAGCACATTGTCGAGGAGGCCCAGGAGGTTTATGAGCTGGGAGTTCCAGCGGTCATCCTCTTCGGCATCCCCGAGACCAAGGACGCCGTGGGGAGCGACGCCTACGCCGACCACGGCATCATCCAGGAGACGATCCGCGCCCTGAAGAAGCAGGTGCCGGGGCTGGCGGTCATCACCGACGTCTGCATGTGCGAGTACACCGACCACGGCCACTGCGGCATCATCAAGGACGGCGACGTGGACAACGACGAAACCCTGGAGCTACTGGCGAAAGAGGCCCTTTCCCACGCCGAGGCCGGGGCCGACATGGTGGCGCCGTCGGACATGATGGACGGCCGGGTCATGGCCATCCGCGAAATCCTCGACAACCACGGCTACAAGCACATTCCACTCATGAGCTACGCCGTGAAGTACGCCTCCGGCTACTACGGCCCGTTCCGGGAGGCTGCCGAATCGACCCCCCAGTTCGGCGACCGCCGCTCCTACCAGATGGACGCGGGGAACCGCCGGGAAGCCATCCGCGAGGCCCGCATGGACGTGGAGGAAGGTGCCGACATCATAATGGTGAAGCCTGGGCTCCCCTACCTGGACATCGTCCGGGACCTGCGGGAGGAGTTCGACCTCCCCGTGGCGGTCTACAACGTCTCCGGCGAATACAGCATGATCAAGGCCGCGGGACGGGCCGGGTGGATCGACGAGGAGCGGGTCATGATGGAGACGCTCCTCTCCTTCAAGAGGGCGGGGGCGGATCTCATCCTCACCTACCACGCCAAGGAAGCGGCCCGGGTCCTCAAGAGAGGATAAACCGTTTCCGTGATACACTGAAAAGGCCTGCCGAACCGGCGGGCCTTTTTTCGTATCCCCACGCGAGGCATCGCCATGAAACGCCTCCCCTTCCGCTATCTGGAACCCACCTTCTGCGCGGGGCTCCTGGACGACCCGCTGCTGCTGGTGAACGTCCGCCCCCTGGGGCGGGCCATCCTCATCGACTGCGGCCAGCTCCACCATCTGGCCAAGCGGGTACTGAAATCCATCGACGCACTCTTCGTGACCCACGCCCACATGGACCACTTCATGGGATTCGACACCCTGGTCCGCCACATCCACGTCTCCCCCCGAACCGTAGAACTCTTCGGCCCGCCGGGGATCGCCCGGAAGGTGGCAGCGAAGCTCGCCGGCTACGACTGGAACCTGACCGAATCCTACTGGTGCGCCTTCCGGGTCCACGAGGTTCATCCCGGCCGGACCATCCACTTCACCTTCCCCGGCGCCCGTGGGTTTCCCTGCCTGCCGGAAGGGGAAACGCCACGGCCGGGACCCAAAATCTACCGCAACTAATTCCTCACCGTTGACGCCGAAATCTGCGACCACAACGCCATCCCCACCCTCGCCTTCCGGATCACCGAACGCCCATCTTTCTGGATCGACGGGGAGAAAATTGCAGCGGAAGGAATCATGCCGGGGGAGTGGCTGCGGGAGTTGAAAAGCAGGTTCTACCGGGGAGAACTGGACGGGAAATCCATCGACGTACCGGCAATAACGGCCGGCGGCGGGACAGTGCGAACCGTGGAAGGGCGGCAGCTCTTCGAGGCAATCCGGCGGGACCAGGTGCCAGCCAGCATCGGCTACCTCACCGACATCGGGGCAAGCCCGGAAAACCTGGCCGCGGCACGGCGGCTCCTCTCCGGCGTCACGCTCCTTGCCTGCGAGTGCTCATTCCTGGCCGCCGACAGGGACAAGGCCCGCAATTCCCACCATCTCTGCACGGTGGATGTCTCTGACCTCGCCCGGGAGCTTAACCCCGGCTGGCTCCTCCCCATGCACCTCTCCAAGAGCTACAACACGAAGGGCCACCTCATCTATGACGAGCTGGCCCTTGCACCGGAAACCCGGCTGATCCGCCTCCCCGAGCACCTCACCCCCCGGCCGCTTCTGCCGGTGGAGTTTCCGAAGCTGGGGGGGTAAGAGGGGATTTCACCGGTAATTCTCTTCCTTCACATTAAATAGTGACCCGTTAAGAATCATGTGGTCAAAATCGACTATTTTCTGTAAATTCAGACCATTAAAGCAGAACATGGAGGTCACCCAATCATGCCTATTGCCAGAAAAAACCTTGAAGCCGAGGCACTTAACCTGGATATTCAGGCCAGAGCGCGACTCGCAGGCAAGTTGCTCATGAGCCTAGATGAACCTTCAGCATCCGAAATTGAACAACTTTGGCTCAATGAGGCAGAAAAGCGACTTGAAGAATACCGCTCCGGCAATAGCCGGGGAGTACCTGCAAACGAAGTATTCCAACGCGCAATTGCCGAACTGTCATGAACATCGAATTTTTACCGGAAGCTGACGAAGAATTCCGGGAAGCGGCTCGTTATTACGAAAGCGAAGCTCCCGGCGTCGGCCTGGCGTTCATAGCGGAAGTACATCGGACGATGTCCATTGTTGTTTCCCATCCACGGGCTGCCAAGAGAATACGGGGCAGTATCCGGAAGAAGCCGTTGACCCACTTCCCCTACAGCCTGCTCTACTCCATCGAATCCGACCTTATCCTGATAGTGGCCGTGGCCCACCACAAAAGGCGTCCCACATACTGGCGAAGCCGGTTAAGGGAGCGTACATGACGTTTCGAGCACTCTAAGCAAAGAAGGGATGACATCAATAGTCATCCCTTCTTTGCTTAGACATGCCCTTGGCGGGTTTGCCTTCGATGAAACTCTCGGTCCCTTTGAGAGTCGTCCGCCCCCAGAGAAGCGAGAGGGTTTCGGTAAGAATGCCCCGACGGACCAGCTCCGCCAGCGCATTTCCAACAACACCCGCTTCTGGTTTTCTTCGATGAGCCAAGGCGACCTCATCACATAGTGCAGCCGCCTTTTTAAGGATTGAAAACCATCATCCCTTGAAGGAGGCACTATCAATGGTGCAGGAATATCCGAACCGGAATGGATGCGATTGCGACCTTGAACTATTCGACCAATGCGACTGCTGCGGCATGGGGGTTCGTTACGGCAATGCTATCCTTGAGGCCTGCCGATTGGTGGAGCGGCGCGGGATGGACACGGTGACCGGCCGAGAGGTTATCACGGTAATCGATAAAGCCCAGCTGGCCATCCTCTGTGCCGGCTGCGCCAACCGGCTTGCCGATCGCCGGTTGGTCATGGAACGCCTTATGACCTTGCTTGATTTGCCTGTACCTGCCTCGAACCCCGGTTCGGCGATTAACGATCAAACGGATTCGCAACCGGAAACCTGCAATCTCTGTCGCGCCGACATATCGGGCGCGAAAGAACTAATCACTGTCGGGCGTCGCATTGCTCAAGTTGATTACGGGGGAGTATGGGAAAATGCCATCATTACGACGATGGATGCGGAAGATATGCTTTATTTCTGCATTGCCTGCGGCAACGACATGAGCGCACCGAGATTGAGCGAAGCGATGCTGACGGTAGTGGCTGAAATTGCAGAGATAGAAGACAATCGTCCCCTCGCCGCCAAAAAGCTGGAAATGGTCGAAGATGCCGTGAACACGGTGCGTAAAATACAGGAATAGCGACTCTGCATCACATTATGCCGGTTCCTTTATTACCCTGCGGCATGGCACTTCGACACTGGAAGGACGACATACATGAACTGGCTGACGATAATCAAACTTACTGCAGAAGGTGGCACCATAAATTTTAAAGGCAGACAATTGCATAATCAGTCGTGGCGATTCAGGGTTATTACCACCGAACCCGACTTTATTGAAGAATTTTTCACTAAGCATGAACTGAAAGAACTTCACTCTGCAAGATCAGGAATTTTCCGAGAATTTCAGGACGCAATTGCCATGCTGGACGACACCTATGGGTCATGGGCCAACTTCTACCCTCTTGAGGTTAACCCGGATTTTCGGGATCATGTAGCCGTATTGGTGAAAGAACGATGTCCCGCTATAGCGCAATTACCCGAGTGGGACTGCGCCTTGCGGGGGACTAAACATTCCGAAGCTGCAGAGCATGCCAAAACTGAAGATAAGCTCGTCTTGCCACACTCGGGCTTTTTTTTCGACAACTGACATCAGGTCATCCCCCACGATCCAGAGCCAGAGTGGAAGATCGACAGGGATTGCAGAGAACTATGCCGAACAGGAGACAATAATGACGGAACTGAACGTAGGTGACAGAATCTTACACGGGTGGCACGGCCCGTGTGACGTGACTTTTATCGGGGACGATTACATCGGCATCTGCACTGATGAAGGCCAACATATCCTCACCCGGAAAGACGCCGTTGATTTTGAGTTATGGAGTGAGGAGGGAGAATTTGCCTGGAAGGCCGCTTTATGTGAAGAAAAAGCTTTGGCCGAGCTTGAATCGTCACGGCCTTGGCCCGAATCCACCTTTCAACACGAACCGGCCGGCAGCGAGCATTTCATGGGGTCACATTGGGACCCATTCTATGAAGACGGAGCGGATGAGTTGCTTCCCCGTCTGTCGGAGATACTTTAAAAAAGCGTGATTATGCATAGCCATGGTGGTTCGTGCAAGTCACCGCGGGAGATTCCAGCAGACTGGCAGGCCGGATTTCATCTGGTTTGGCCCTCCTCCGACCGTGGGATTGTCAGTAGCATCGCCACCGACGCGAACCAAAACCGTTTCTGCACCGCCTACCCTTTCTGGCCCGACGGCGGCAGACACCTGTTACGCCTGAGGGATGTACTGATATGGGAAAGTGGTGTCGAGGGGCTGGTAACCGTTGAATTCGGAGAGGCCTCCCTTACCTTCTTCGACACCCTTTACCTGAACAGCCGCATCTGGTATGAACGGGGGCGAGATTTCAAGTTCTCCCTGACCGGCATTGCCTATGCGGCCAAACCATCAGAGGACGCAGCAATATCGTTCACCTGCCACCCAGAACAGATTGCATGGGAGACGGAATTGGCGGGGCTGCGTCGCGAGGAACCGCTGGAAGAGAGGCTATCGACCATGAACATGGCAGGGGCGGCCTTTTTTCTGAATATGGATGAATGGGAGAAGGATGATCACTTCTTTTGTGGTCCGGTTAATAACGTCACGCCGATTCAGGATTTTCTCGGACAGGATGGCTGGATTGTCCGGACAACTGTCCTGCGTCAATCAGGTTGTGAGCCGAAAAACTTTGACCTGGATATCCTCATAACCAACCGCGTATGGGATGGTGCTAACCCTCCGGAAGCGGGCCAGGATATTGAGGGAACTCTTTGGCTGCAAGGGTATATGGTGCAGGAATAGTTGTCACTTCTAACAAAAAGGATAATCTAAATGAAAAAACCAGATTCGGTTAGAGCTCAAATCCAAGAATATCTTAAAGGCAAAAACCCGTTAACTCCCATATCTCTTGAGGAGCTGTATGGATTGAGTGGCATAACTCATGAACAGCGACACAGCGTAAGAGCGGCGATATATGGTCTGTGCGCCGGCACACCGGTTTCTGAAAACAACAAGCCATCAAAATACTACGGTATCAGACTCATTTTGAATAATGGGAGGCAATATATTCTTTCCCTTCCGGGAATTCCGAGGAAAGATCTGCAAAAAGACCACAAGGCAGATACTAAAACAGAACGGATCATTCAGAGGCTTCAGAAAAAGTACGGCAAAGAAACGATCAATTACTGGGGAAAATCGGCGCAGCGGCGATCGGTGGACCAAGCTGGGACAGGTATGAGTACGGCAAAAAAAAGGGATGGTGGATCTTGCTTACTCTGTAATCTTGAAGGAGAAACCCCACTGCTGTCCCATAGTTGATACATAAAAGAGAAGGCTCTGAGAGCTACTTGT
>CAZBEB010000022.1:0-72550 GCA_964490805.1 uncultured Geobacter sp. | reverse complement strand
GAACAAGGTTAATGCCGCCGCACCGCCCCCTCCACCGCCTCAATGGCCGCCGGCCCGGCGGCATTAACCTTGTTCACCACCACCACGTCCGCCCGGCGCAGGTTCACCTCCCCCGGATACCAGGAGGTCTCGTGACCCGGCCGCAGGGGATCTGCCACCACGATCTCCAGGTCGGGGCGGAAGAATGGGAGATCATTGTTGCCGCCATCCCAGATGATGACCGCCGCCTCCTTCTCTGCTTGCCGCAGAATCCGCTTGTAGTCCACCCCGGCGTAGACGATGGCCCCGTGATCCAGAAGGTGCTCGTACTCCTCCCGCTCCTCGATGGTGCAGTGGAAGCGGTCCAGGTCCGTCCCGTGCTCCATCCGCTCCACCGCCTGGGCAGCCAGATCGCCGTAGGGCATGGGGTGGCGCACCACCACGGGGCGGATTCCCCGCTCCCGGAGGATGTCGCAGAAGTAGCGGACCACCTGGCTCTTGCCGCACCCGGTCCGCACCGCGCAGACCGACACCACGGGAAGCCGGCTTTTGAGCATGGTGGAGTCGGGCCCCAACAGGACGAAATCGGCACCGCCGGCCAGCACACGGGAGGCCGTGTGCATGAGGCGCTCGTGGGAGATGTCGCTGTAGGCGAACACCACCTGCTCCGCTCTGAGGCGGCGGATCAGCTCCTCCAGCTTTTCCTCAGAGTGGACGGGAATCCCGTGGGGATAGAGCTTTCCGGCCAGCTCCGCCGGGTAGCGCCGATTACTGATATAGGGAATCTGAGCTGCGGTGAAGGCCACAACCCGACAGGAAGAGTTGTCCCGGTAGCAGCAGTTGAAATTGTGAAAGTCCCGCCCCGCCGCCCCCATGATGATGATCCGTTTCCGCTTCATGGCGTCCCTCCTTGCCGAAAATGGTACCACAGGAAGAGCACGATGCAGACGGTGCCATTGACAAAAGCCGGTTCGGGGGGTTTACTTGATAAAAAGTTCAACCTCAGGAAATGATTGTAGTTGCGCACAGGAGACTAGCCCGGCACCGCCGGAAGCATGAAACAAAAGGTGCTCCCCTCCCCCTGACGGCTTTCAACCGAAATGCTCCCCCCCATCAACTCGACAAGCCGCTTGCAGATGGAGAGCCCCAGCCCCGTTCCTTCGTATTTTCGGCTCAGTCCGGTGTCAACCTGGTGAAACGGTTTGAACAGGCTGTCCATATCGTCGGCCTTGATGCCGATGCCGGAGTCGGTGACACTGGTAACGTACCAGTCAGAATTACGGGAACAACGGACAACAATCGCCCCCTGGTCGGTAAATTTCACGGCATTGCTGAGCAGATTCAGAAGCACCTGCTCCACCCGCCGCTGATCGCTGACGATGTTTCCCACATCCTCGGCAATCTCCAGGGACAGCAGCAGTCCCTTCTTGTCCGCCAGAGAGCTTACCGATTGGACGACTTTCTGGATTGAGTCCGCCAGTTCGAAGGACTCAGGGGATATTTTCAGCTGCCCGGCTTCGATCTTTGAAATGTCCAGGATGTCGCTGATAAGATTGAGAAGGTGGTTGGCGCTACGCCTCACCATGTTCAACTGCTTTGCCTGTTCGGCGTTAATGGGCCCCCCCAGCCCCTGCAGGAGAATGCCGGTAAAACCGATGATGGAATTGAGAGGGGTGCGCAATTCGTGGGACATGGTGGCAAGAAAGGCGGACTTGAGCTGATCGGCCGCCTCGGCCCGCTCCTTTGCCACGGCAAGCTCGGCAGTCCGTTCAGCGACAAGATCCTCCAGCCCCTCCCGGTATCTCCGCAACTCCTCTTCGGCAGCCTTACGCTCGGCCAGCTCCTGCTCCAGTTGCGACGTACGCAGCTTGACGGTCCGCCGCAACGTCCGGGTCCACAAGGTGAACCCGGCAGCCATCACTATCACCGTCACGACCAGAACCAGGCCCAGAATTTGCAACCATACCGGCAGTTCAAAACGAACCTTTTCGGATGTCCAATGTTCCAGTGATGCGTAATAGGGCGACCGGGGATCCTTTTTCATGTCCGAGAGATAACGGTCGATGGCGTTCAGCAGTTCGCCGGACTCGTTCCTGGGGGCAGCGAAAAAGAACGGGGCCGGGTCGAACATGATCGGCGTATCTTCAAGCCCGGATTCCCTTGCATGGCTCAACCCGTAGAAGCGGTTGGTGACGCCGGCATCGACCTTGCCCTTGGCAATCATGTCGAACTCAGTCTTGTAATCGGCAACGGGAACGAGGGTGATATTCAGCTCAAAGCCTTTCGCGAGCCTCCTGAAGGTTTCAAGCTGAATCGTCTGGTCCAGGGCGGCCACCCGCTTGCCGTTCAGGTCCAGGATTGACTGTATTCCGCTCCCCTTGCGGGCGTACACCTGGGACCAGGCGGTGAGCACCGGAATCTTGTGAAAGGAGTAGATTTTCTCGCGTTCCGTGGTGTATGCCACGTCCGGCATCAGATCGATCTCCCGCCTGGCCAGTCGATCCAGGCCCTCCGCCCACGTGCCGTGCACATAGCGCAGATTCCATCCTTCACTTTTCGCGATATGCTCGATGATATCGATGAAGATGCCCGACGGCCTGCCGGACTCGTCCGTGAAAACCTTGGGGGAGTTTTCATAAACGCCGACGGTCACAACCTTGGTATCGGCCCCTGCGAGGGGAATTGCGATGCATTGCAAGATGATCAGCACCACGAAAAGCACTGGCAATTGAATTCGAAACGGTGTACTGCATCTTGAGATCATAATGTATACTCCGGCAATCAAGCCCAGCATCAAGCGGACAGGGCAAAATGCGATACCACCGTAACGGCAGCATGCGCTCCAGAAACCAACGGGATAATAATTGAAAAATTTTAAATTTATACTACCGTATCACAAAATCGTCCCCTTGTGCATCTGTGGCACGCAGGCATTTGCATAGTAAATCATGCGAAGGCCTTCCCCTTACGTTTTGCACGAACTGCATAGCTCTACCGAAAGGATTGTTCCGTGGAAAACAAAATCCTCATCATTGAAGACAATGACCAGAACCTGTACCTGCTGACATTCATCCTGGAAAAGCACGGCTATGAAGTCTTCGCCGCCAGGGACGGAATCGAAGGCATTGCCGCTGCCGGCAGGATCAGGCCGGCACTCATACTCCTGGACATCCAGTTGCCCGAAATGGACGGATACGCCGTTGCCCGCAACCTCAGGGCCAATCCGGAACTGGCAGAGGTCCCCATTGTAGCCGTCACCTCATACGCAATGGCCGGCGACCGTGAAAAAGCGCTGCTGGCCGGTTGTACGGGCTATCTTGAGAAACCCATCAATCCAGACACATTCATGCAGCAGGTAAGGGAACACCTGCCCTCCTAACCGTCTAACGGAGACCGCGCATGTCACGAATCCTGATCGTCGACGACAACGAGCAAAACCTCTATATGCTGGAAGTTTTACTTTCCGCCAATGGCTTTCAGGTACTCTCCGCGCCGGATGGGGCCGAGGCGCTGGCAATGGCCCAGGACTCGCCCCCAGACCTCATCATCAGCGACATCCTCATGCCGGTCATGGACGGGTATGCATTCTGCCGCGAATGCAAAAAGTCGGACCGGTTGAAAAATATTCCTTTCATCTTTTACACCGCAACATTCACCGAAGACGACGACCGAAAGCTCGCCCTGAGCCTGGGAGCCGACTGCTTTCTCCTCAAGCCCACCGAACCGGAGGAACTGATGCGGATTGTCCGCAGCCTGCTGGCCGCAACGGAGTCCGGGGTCCGCGGCGGAGCACCGGGGGAGGAGGACGGGTACTTTCGCGAATATAGCGAAGCGCTGTTCCGTAAACTGCAAAAAAAGATGGTTGATCTGGAAAAGACCAACCGCGAATTGGAACACGAAATTCGTGAGCGGAAAAATGCGGAAAAAGAGCTGCAGCAGCTGAACCATGCCCTTGAAGAACGGGTCGCCGAGCGCACCGCCCTCCTTGCCGCAACCAACGAACAGTTGCAGGAGGAAGTAATACGGTCGCAACAGGCCAAGGAAGAAATCGCCCTGCTGAATGATGTCCTGCTGAAACGGACCGCATCCCTCGAAATGCTGAACCGGGAACTGGAGGCTTTCAGCTCGGCGGTGACCCACGACCTCCAGGCGCCCCTGCGCAGCATTATCGGCTATACCGCCATCGTCCGCGAAGAATGCGGGGAAGCGGTAGGAGAGCCGGGCCTTGAATACATCGGCAGGATCGAGCGGAACGTCACCAGGATGAACGAACTGATTGACGCCCTGCGGGGATTGTCACAGGCCAGTTCTGCCACGATACATCCCAACATGGTTGACCTGAGCAGCATTGCCCATGAGATCACCTCCGCGCTCCATGAAGGGAACCCGGAACGGCAGGTGACATTCACCATAGCCGAAGGTGTGGCAGCAGAGGCCGACCGGCCCCTGATCAGATCAGCCCTCGAGAATCTTCTGAATAACGCCTGGAAGTACACCCGCCGGAAAGAAACCGCACGGATCGAATTCGGCATCTTCGAAAACGAGCAACGTGTCTATTTTATCAAGGACAACGGCGCAGGCTTTGACATGAGGTACATTTCCAAACTTTTCACCCCCTTCCAGCGCCTGCATCATCAGGAGGAGTTCGAAGGAACGGGAGTCGGCCTGGCGACCGTCCAGCGGATCGTTCACCGCCACGGAGGCAGCATCTGGGCGGAAGGAAAGGTGGCGGAAGGGGCAACGTTCTATTTCACCCTCGGCCGGGTAGTGCCAGATTGGCAGATTGAATCCATCAGCGGGACAGTCTCCCGGCAATAGGGAGCACCCCACTTGGCATGGGCCAGGCACATCAGCAAACTGAATTAATTCAACCGGGCACACACACCAAAGCAGGGACGTTCCCGGGAAACACGCACATCCTCCATGGTTAACCGCTTTTTGAAGATTTAAAAAGATGTTGCGAGGTACGGCCCATGCCCCCCGTCCCAACTTATACCCCCCCCGATTTCACCCGCCCCGATCTGGCTGCGGCCCCGCCGGTCCGCACGGAGGGAGCACCCCGCGACGGCGTGCTCCCTGCCGGCTTCCACGCCACATCCAACCACCCGGAGTATGTCCACCTGGGGAACGGAAGGTGGCTTCTGGCGGCCGAAAGCAGGATGGATGCGGTTCTGATTCTCGAAGGTGAAACCCTGCGGGTGGTGGAACCCCGGCTGGTGCGGGAGGGGGAGCTGGTTGTCGTGGGGCGAACGGAAAACGGCGAAGAGGGGATCTACGTGCATACTACGGGGTTCGATGTCCCGGCGGAGACGGCGGGCGACAAGTTCGCCTTCCGGAGCCGCGGCACCAGGGAGACCCCCTTTTCCCGCTCCTACGACGAACTCTACGACATCCTGCGCCATGACCGTGACCACGGGCACATCGTCTGGGTCCTGGGACCGGCCGTGGCCTTCGACCGGGACAGCCGCGACGCCATGGCCGGGCTCATCGGGGCCGGCTACTGCCATGCCCTCCTGGCCGGCAACGCCCTGGCCACCCACGACCTGGAAGCGGCCCTGTTCCACACCGGCCTCGGCCAGGACATCTACACCCAGGCCCTCCTCCCCCGGGGGCACTACCATCATCTGGACGTCATCAACGAGGTGCTGCGCCACGGCTCCCTGGAGCGGGCCATCGCCGAAATGGGAATCCGCGACGGGATCATTTGGGCCTGCCTGGAGCGACGGGTGCCGGTGGTCCTGGCCGGCTCCATCCGCGACGACGGGCCGCTCCCCGGCGTCATCACCGATTCCAGCCACGCCCAGGACGCCATGCGGGTCCAAGCCCGCCGCGCCACCACCGTCATAGCACTGGCCACCCAGCTCCACGCCATCGCTGTCGGCAACATGACACCGGGCTACCGGGTGCTTGACGACGGCACCGTGCGGCCGGTCCACTTCTACATCGTCGACATGTCCGAGTTCATTGCCGACAAACTGGCCAACCGAGGCTCGGCCCAGGCCCGGGCCATCCTGACAAACGTGCAGGATTTCATGGTCAATCTCTGGCACAACCTGCGGGGATGAGTCACACCCCCAAACTCTTTCCCACAGCAGTCAAGGCATAATTGTTGCAGAAAATGTGCGGAAATGAGATCGCAAGCGGGGGGGGCTGCCGCCGATCTGAATCACTCCCCGCTCGGTCAATCACAGTGAATAGAGGGAATTGCCATGAACATCTGTACAACCGGAAAAACCCTTGCCTGGCTGGCAGTCGCCGCGTTGATGGCTGCGCCGGCAGCGCTGGCGGCCGACCAGCCGCCACCAGCAAAGACCCGTGACGTCAAATCCTGCGCCGTCTGCCACGCGCCGGAGAACGGCCAGCTGCGGGCCTTCTTCGACACTCTGTCCACAAAATCCCAGTCCATCCAGCTCAAGCTGGACAACACCGCCGAGGTGGTCAGGTTTGACAGCTCCACCCTTAAGATCGTCAACGGCTCGGCCCCCGACGACGTGGAGAAATCCCTGCGCGCCATCAAGAAGGGGCACGAGGTGCGGGTCGCCTACGTGGAGGGAGCCGACGGCGTCAAGCGCATTTCGGAAATCGCCATCAAGCCCCCCATGAAAGTGCCGGCCGAGAAGCAGCTGAACGTCGACGCAATCGAGCGCCTGGTGACGGGAAACACGAAGTACACCCTCGTGGATGCCCGCCCCCCCCTCAAGTTCCAGGAAGGGTCCATCCCCACCGCCATCAACATCCCGTTCCCGGCGTTCCAGAAGAACCTCGACAAGCTCCCCAAAGACAAGGGAGAACTCCTGGTCTACTTCTGCGCCGGCGTCACCTGAGCGCTCAGCCCCTCCTCCGCCCGTGAGGCGGAGAAACTCGGCTACACCAACGTCAAAATTTTCCACGACGGCATCCCCGAGTGGAACAAGCGCAATTACACCGTCCTGGACTCCAAGGCCCTCAAGGAGGCATGGCTCGACAAGGATCTCTCCTTCGTGCTGCTGGATGTCCGCAACGCAAAAGATGCCAAGGGGGGATTCATCAAGGGGGCAGTGAACATTCCGGAAAAGGCCATCCACAAGGCCCTCAAGACCTTCCCGAACAAGAATCTGAAGCCCCCCATCGTGGTCTACGACGCCAAGGGGGACGGCAGCGCCCAAAAAGTGGCCATGAAACTGGTCAAGGCGGGCTACCCGGGGCCGCGGGTGCTGACGGGCGGGTTTGCCGCCTGGAAGGCGGCCAATTACGGGATTGAAACCGGCAAGCCGGCGACCAAAGTAGCATACGTCCCCAAACCGAAACCAGGCACCATCCCGGTAGCCGAGTTCGAAGCCTTTGCCGGGGGGATTCCCCCCACCATCCAGATTCTTGACGTCCGCACGGCGGAAGAAGCCGAAGACACCGGCATTATCAAAGGCGCCATCAACATCCCGGCCGAAGAAATCATCGCCCGCCTGGCTGAGATCCCCAGGGACAAGGAACTGGTCCTGCACTGCGCCACCGGCGCCCGGGCCGAGATGGCCTACACCATCCTGAAGGAAAAGGGGTACAAGGTCCGCTTCCTCGACGCCACCATCAGCATCGGAGATGACGGCACCTTCACAATCAAAAAATAAACGGTCTCACCGCTTAAGACACCAACGCCCCGGCAGGAATCCCGTCGGGGCGTTGGCTCTTCAGCCTCTAGAACTTGCTCCGGTCGCCGCCGGAGGAACGCTCCAGTTTTTTCTCGCGGACTCGCCGGTCTTCCACCGCCGCCTTTTCCGCCAGCTTGTCATTCACGTACAGGACAACCACCTCTCCACCCATGACTTTCCAGTGCGACTCCATGGTCACCGTATCGCCGCCCCCCTTCCAGGCGCGGCGCTTGACATCACGCACCTTGTCCACCAGCCCCCCAATCAGATTTTCAGCAGGAGGCTCACCCTGATCCTTGTATTTGCTGTCGAGTTGACGGGCAATGGCGTCAGCCAGGACATCCATGTCCGCCTTTTCCGAAGACAAGGGGAGCATTACCGTCACACGCAGCGTGTGGAGCACCCGGCTCAAGGGCGAAAAGGAAAAGAGGATCTTCGCATCATATCCCATGAGCTTGGTGTCGCATTGGTATTCGACCTTGACGGCCAAATCGTCAGGTTCCTTCTTTGCAAACAGCCCGCCCCCCGACAACTTGACGGAAAGATCCTTCTTTTTCCCGGCTACAATCACCCGGTCGGTTTTCATGCCCGATTTCCACACGTCGAACACGAAAGCATCGGCCGATGCAGATGTGATAAGCAGGAGCCCCAACGATATGATTACGCGTTTCGTTGCTGCCATGTGAGCCATATGGTACCTCCGGATTCGGTGATGGATGTTATGTTACTGCAATTGTGAGGGCTTGCCTACGGTGTAAAACTAACCGTCGCGCAGCTTTTTTGCGCGACCGGTTGAGTGTTGGGCTTTGCATTTATTACCCTTTACTTTTATAACATGCATGATATATATTTTGGATAACGAGTTACCGTCTTTTCTACTACAATGAAACGGTCGAGGCTGAGCTTGATGCTTGGCCTGTTGGCTTGCGTGCGCGATTCCGGGCTTTGACTATTCGCATGGAAGAATTTGGGCCGAATCTGGGTATGCCCCATACTCGGGCGCTAGGCAATGGCCTCTTTGAAATCCGCACAAAAGCAGAAGAAGGAATCGGCAGAGCCTTTTTCTGTACAATGGTCGGGCGGAAGATCATCATACTTCACAGTTTCATCAAAAAGACGGACAAAACGCCAAAGCGAGAACTCGATATTGCGCTCACCCGGCAGAAGGAGGTAGTGAATCATGAGCTATAAACCGGTCGCGTACCATCCCAAGAAAAAATTGGAGCAAGAAGTCCAAGACTCCAACTTTAAGCAGGCTTGGGAGGCCTTGGAGGATGAATTTGCCGCGTTGGATATCCTGCTCAAGGCGCGTAAAGCAGCAGGTCTGACCCAAGAGCAGGTTGCAGCTAAGATGGGTGTTTCACAGCCATCGTTGGCAAGAGTTGAGGCATCGCTCGGTTCTCACCGTCATTCTCCGTCTCTTGAGATGCTTCGCAAGTATGCTGCAGCCGTCAATTGTAAGCTTGAGATAAAACTGGTACCGCAGCACTAATGATCCAGGTTGATCTTTGTGAAGCCGCCTTTTGGGGCGGCTTCTTGATTTGTTCTTTCACCTGAATTTAAAATCCGGTTAAATTCCCCGACAACAAACGAAATCCGGAACGAAATCCGGCGAAATCCGCGAAATCCGCGCGAAATCCGCACGAAATCCGGGACAGATCTATTTTCCTCTAATGAATAAATCTGTCCAGGCTTTCTCTAACACACCAGCAAACCAATTTCCCAAACTTTACGATTGCCTCAAACCCCTCCCAGATCAAGCCACTTTTCCACCACCGGGGCCCGGCAAGCACGGAATCGCTCCAGCAGGGCCTCCGGGCTCTCTTCCACGGCGACCATTTCCCGGTGCTCGCCCCTGACGAATCCCTCGGCCACGGTGTGGTCGAGAAACGCGGCCAGCCGGTCATAGTACCCCGCCACATTCAGGAGACCGAAGGGCTTCACGTGGATGCCGAGCTGCGCCCAGGTGACCACCTCGAAGAACTCGTCGAAGGTTCCCATGCCGCCGGGAAGGGCGATAAACCCGTCGGCCAGCTCGGCCATGAGGGCCTTGCGCTCGTGCATGGTACCCACCACGTGGAGGGCGGAAAGCCCGGCATGGGCGAGCTCCTTCGCCTCCAGGGCGCGGGGGATGACGCCGATTACCTCGCCGCCCCCAGCCAGGGCCGCGTCGGCCACGGCTCCCATGAGGCCGACGCTGGCCCCGCCGTAGACGAGGCCGACACCCTCCCGGGCCAGGAGCCGGCCCAGCGACTCGGCGGCGTCACGGTAGGCGCCGTTTTGCCCCATACTTGAGCCGCAGAACACGCAAATTCGCTGCATAGCTACCCCCCCGCCCGCTTTGCGGTGTAGCCGCGCTTCGCCAGCTCAGCCACCAGGAGATCCGCGTGGTCACCCTGAATTTCGATGTTTCCGTCCTTCACCGTCCCGCCGGTGCCGCAGCGGCGCTTCAGCTCGCCGGCCAGGGCCGTGATCCCTTCGCTCCCCAGGGGAACGCCGGTGACAACGGTCACGGTCTTGCCGCCGCGCCCCTTGGTCTCGCGCCGGACCCGGACGATGCCGTCCCCTGCCGGCCGTGACTGCTGCTTCTTGCAGACGCACCCCGCCAGCGGTTTGCCGCAGCCGGGACAGAGCCGCCCGTGCTCCGACGACCAGACCAGGGGGGTATCGGAAGAATTCCCTTTTTTCACTGGTCCCTCCCCCTTCCCGCCATCCGCAGCGCCAAATCGCGACCGAGCTTTACGCCCAGAAGCACCAGGGGCCACACATGCCAGACCACATCGAAGATGTCGATGGGGCGCGACAGGGTGCCGTTCATGATCATCCGCGACTTCTCGACCAGGTGCGGCTCAGGGGCGAAGGGGTACGGCGCAAGCCCCAGGACTAGGGCAAACGGCACCAGCAGGGAGTAACTCCAGAGATATTTCATCGCTTTCCTCCATAGGTATCGTACTTTCGGATCAGATGCGGCGGCTGACGGCGCGCACTATTCCTTCAGACCTTCAGCAGCACCATCCCGGAAGCGGGGTCCAGCTCCCGGCGGGCAGTGGTTCCCGTGATCTCGGTGATGACAGCTTCAAGGACCAGGAAGACTTCGGAGGCTTCGCGGAGGCAGCCCATCCGCACCGCATCGCCCCTGCCGTAGGAGCCGTGAAAATGGACTTTCGGACGCTCCCCATCCCAGAAGATGGTGCCGAAGCCTACCGCTTCATGGCTCTCGCTTATCCGGCGCCATACCGGTACCGGCGGGATATCATCCGTTTCCGGCCCGGCCACGAAGCGTCCCCCCCTGAGCGCCCCCACAAGATTGAAGGATGCGGCGCGGAGCCCCTCGCGGCGGGCAATCTCCTCAAGTCCGGTAAGGACGTCCTCGCCATGATCGAACCTTGCAATAACAATTCGGCCGGTTGTTCCGATCTGATAGTTCATGGGATATTTCTCCTTCTTCCAAATATTTTCTGACCATGAACGGGACTTGAACAGTTGTCAAGGGGGTCTCGCACCATTAACGGGCAGTTAAAAGGGGATACGCGGGGATTGCCTTTCATGGCATCACTCGGTAAACTTGCCCCGTATACCAGACGCAACCATCCGGAACAGGACGATAAATGCCCATCCGATTCCCGAGCAATTCCCAGTCAGCCAGCCGCCGAAAAAACAACCAGCGGCCCTGGTTCCCCATGGCGGCAATGGCGGCCACGGCAATGCTGTGGATTCTCCTCTGCGCCGCGCCCCTCCGGGCAGAAGAACCGGTGGAGGTGAAGATAGAAGGGGTGGAGGACGAGGCCCTGGAAAACGTGGAGAAGGCGCTGGCGCTCCCCCATGGCTTCGTCCGGGACGGAAAGGTTGACGGCAAGTGGCTGGAGCGCTTTGCGGGGCAGGCCCAGGAGCGGGTTCGGGCGGCCCTGGAACCTTACGGCTACTACCGTGCCAGGGTTACCACCACCCTGGAGGAAACCGGCGAAGGGAAATACCTGCTTCGGGCCGTAATCCAGCGGGGCAAGCGCGTCCGGATAGCGGACGTGCAGGTATCGCTCACCGGCGAGGGCAGCAGCAACGCAACCCTGAAGGAGCTTGCCGGCAGCTTCCCCCTCAAGACCGGCAACGCCCTTAACCAGCCCGATTACGAGGAAGCCAAGGGGGTGCTCCGCTCCAAGGCCATGGTCCTCGGATACCTGGATGCCGATTTCACCACCCGCGAAATCCGCATCTCATCAGACCGGACCGAAGCCCGCATCACGCTCGTCCTCGATACGGGTCCCCTCTACCGCTTCGGCGAGGTTACCATCACCGGAGCCCCCAGCTATCCCGATTCCTATCTCCGCCGCCACGTCACCATCAAGCCGGGCCGCGCCTTTTCCTACAGCACGCTGGGCGAAACCCAGCTCAACTTCGCCAATACTGAGCGCTTCGACGAGGTGCGCATCATTCCCGAACGGGAACAGGCCAAGGACAACCGGATACCGGTAACCATCGCCCTCAAGCCCGGCCCGACCCAGCGGCTGCGGCCCGGGATCGGCTACGGCAGCGATACCGGGGCCAGGGGCTCCCTCACCTACCGCCACCTGAACGTCCTGGACCTGGGGCACGAGTTCCACTCCCAGCTGTTCCTGTCGGAACGGCTCCAGGGGATCGCGGCGAGTTATGTCATCCCCTCGGCGCGGGACACCAGAACCTACTCGGCGTTGCAGCTCAACCTCCAGCGGGAGGATGTCAGGACGTACATCAGCCGCCTGGTGGCCCTGGAAGGAAGCGTAAACCGGAGCATGGGGAAGGGAAAACTCGGCACCGCGTTCCTGAGGATTCACCAGGAGAGCTTCACCGTGGGAGACGAGGACTCCACCTCGCTGCTGATCCTCCCCGGCATTCGCTATTCGGAGCACCGCTTCGACAACCTGGTCCGCCCCACGAAGGGATACCGCTTCATGGTGGAGGGGAGCGGCACCCACCAGCTTATGGGGTCCGACACTGGGCTCATCCAGGTTCGGGCCGAGGGAAGCGGCATCGTGCCGCTGCCGTGGCGGCTCTCCCTCCTTGGCCGGGTGGCCGGGGGATTGTCGTTCCTCAACGACCCCATGGCCGAGTTGCCCGCGACGCTGCGGTTTTTCTCCGGCGGCGACCGGAGCGTGCGGGGCTACGCCTATAAATCCCTGGGGCCGAGGAGCTCAGCGGGGGATGTGGTCGGGGGGCGTAACCTTCTGGAAGGGAGCATCGAACTCCAGCGGGCGCTCTTCACAAACTGGGGCGTTTCCCTCTTCTACGATACGGGCAACGCCTTTAACGACCTCTCAAAGATCCGCCTCTACGAGGGAGCGGGGGTCGGCGTCCACTACTACACCCTTATCGGGGCCATCAACCTTTACGTGGCCCGGCAAATCGGCGTCGACAACCCCGATTTCCGGGTGCACCTGACCATCGGGTTCGAGCTGTGAAACGCTTTGCCCTCTACCTTATCGCAATCCTGGCGCTGGCACTCCTGGCGGCCGGCGCGCTCACGGCCCGCTGGCTTCTGGGGACGCCGGAGGGGGCACGCTGGTTCCTGTCGGCCGTATCGCGCTTCACTCCCCTGACAATTACGGCACGGGAGGTGGCAGGGAGCGCGGGACGCGATCTGCGGCTTCGGGGGGTTCGGGTGGCGTGGCCCGATGGTTATCTCGACGCGGAACGGCTCAGGCTCCGGTGGCAGCCGCTCCTGCTTCTCTCCGGCACCCTGGCAGTGAAGGAACTCTCCCTTGACGGAGTCATGCTCCAGGACAACTCCCCCCCGAGCACCACCGCCCCCGACCTCTCCTGGCCAACCGTCGCCGGCATCCCGGCCCGCATGGATGGCTACCTGGACGCACTCCGCATCACCAGGCTCAGTTACAGGAACCGCGGCGGACCGCGCCATGACCTGGGGGATATGGCCGCCGTCGTCACCTGGCACGACCGGACTCTTGCCGTCGGCAGGCTTTCCGCAAAAAACAGCTTCGGCACCATAACCGGCCTCATGACGGCAAGCTTCGAGCGGCCGGCACTCCGGGCCGACCTTACCGCCGCCCTGGCAGATACCGCCGCCGGGTTCCGCCGCGTCACCCTGGCAACGCGGCTCACACCGGCCCGCGCCCCCGAGCAGATGGCCGGCCCCCTCGCCCTCACCGCCGACGGGGGGACACGGCCCGCCGCAACCCTCGGCGGCGAAATCGGAATGACCCGCACCGGCTTTACCCTCAAGGGGGTTCGCCTCGCCGAGGCGGGGAGGCGCGGCACCGTCACCGCCGACGGGTCGCTCACCCTCACCACCGGCGATCCCGTGGCGAAGCTGCAGGCAAAGCTAGCGTCCCTGGATATCGCGCCGGAGGCCGGCATCGCCACCGACATATCCGGCACCGTTGACCTCACCGGCACCTGGCAGAACTACCGGGGCCGTTTCAACCTGGCCAACACGGGCAAGGAGTGGCGAAACGCCCGCCTTGCCGCCAACCTGACCGGCACCGACAGGGGAATGGATCTTTCGTCCCTGGCCGGAAACCTTTTGGGTGGACGGGTGAGCGGAGGGGTGAAGCTCGGCTGGAGCGAAGGGTTCTCCGTTTCCGGCTCCCTGCGGGGTGACCGTCTCGACCCGAGGCGGCTGTCCCCCCAATGGGACGGCACCGTGAACCTGGATCTCAAGGGTGATGTCCACTGGTCCGGCGCCCCCCTCCCCCAAGGGACGGTGAAGCTCGCCCTGAGAGAGAGCCGCCTGAAGGGCTACCCCCTTGCGGGGGTCCTGGATGCCGGTTCCGACGGCAACGATTTGACAATCAACGATCTCGCCCTCCATGGCAAAGGGGTTGACCTCAGCGCCAGGGGCAAGCTCCGGGAGCGGATCGGCTTCGAAGCCGCCATCACCGACCTGGGGGGACTCATCCCCGATACCCGCGGGCACCTCACCCTCGATGGCTGGACCCGCTACAGGGACAAACGGTTCGCCGGCAGTATTACCGGCTCCGGAAAAGAACTGGGCACCGGAGACACGACCGTCGCCGCCCTGGATTTCACCGCCCGCCTTGCCGATGATGCCGACGGCACCCTCGCCGCCCGCGCCCGGCTCACAGGACTTGCCGCCGGACAGTTTCGGGCCGACGCTGCCGGGCTCACCGTCTCCGGCACCCTTCCCCGGCATGCCATCGACGGAGAGCTTCGCTCCGACGGCTATTCCGCCACAGCAAGCCTTAACGGCGGCTATGCCGACGGAAGCTGGCGGGGGACCATAACCAGCCTCACTGCCCGCGATACCGTGGGAGCGTGGCGGCTTACGGCACCGGCAGCGCTTGCCGTCACCCCCGACGCCATCGGTCTGTCGCCCCTCGTTTTGGCAGGCAGCGGCAGCGAACGGCTGGAAATCTCGGCGAACCTGGCCCGCGAAACGCTCCAGGGAACCGTCCGGGGAACCTGGCAAGACGTTGACCTTGCCCACGCAACACCGTGGCTTTCCCCTGAACTACATCTTGAAGGGCGTCTTTCGGGTAACGCGACGGCGCATCTTCTGCCGGGCAAGCGTCTGAACCTAACCGGGCGCAGCACCCTCAACTCCGGCGCTCTCCGGTGGACCGGCCCCGGAGGGGGAATAACCGCAGGCGGCGTCCGGGCGGATATTTCCGCAGCTTGGCGCGGCGGGCTTGCACAAGGAGCGCGCCCCCTCTCCGACGACCGCCTGGTCTTCACCGGAACCGCTGCGGCCCAGGGGACAATCACCACGGATAAGCAGGAGATTGCCGTTCCGGAGATGACGCTCTCCCTCCAGGGGGGGGCGGACGGCATGGGAGCGCGAATCGGCCTGCGCGTTGCCGGCGGCGGAAACCTCGAAGCCCGCTTCGTATCCCGCGAACCGGCCCGGATCGCCATGCCGGACCGGGGGGAATTCACCGCATCGTGGCAGGGGCTCGACATGGCCCTGGCGCGCCCCTGGCTCCCGCAAACGGTGGACCTGACCGGAAACCTCTCCGGAGAGGCCAGGGGGAACATCCTCCCCGGCGCCCGCATCGACGCCGGCGGGACAGCGGCCGTGGGAGAGGGAAGCGTCCGGTGGTACGACGGGATGCGGGAATATACGACCCGCCTGCGCCAAGCCGGCGCATCCTGGACCTGGCGCGAGGGGAGCCTGTCCGGGGACCTTTCCCTGACTCTCGCCGAGTACGGACAGGCGCGGGGCACCTTCCGGCTCCCCCTCCCCGCCCGCATCCCCACCGCCATCGAGCCCGCCGGGCCGCTCAGCGCTACCCTCGCCGGAGATTTCCGGGAGCGGGGAATCCTCGCCGCCCTCTTCCCCGGCCTTGTCCAGGAAAGCCACGGCACGCTCCACCTCGACCTGGGCATCGACGGCACATGGCAGTCGCCCCGGCTCGGCGGCACCTTCGCCCTGGCCGACGCCGGCGCATACCTCCCCCCGGCCGGGGTCAAACTCGAAAAAGTTGCCATGAATGGCCGCCTTTCCGGCAACGAGATCACCATCGAATCGCTTAAAGCCGCTTCGGGCCCCGGAACCCTCACCGCCACGGCGGTCATCGGGCTCGATCAGTGGCGCGTGGCGCGCTACCGGGGAACCGTGACCGGTGAACGGTTCCAGGCGATCGACGTTCCCGAGATCCGGCTGCTCGCCACTCCCAACCTTACTTTTGAGGGGACGCCGGAGAAGGTTTCGGTACGGGGCCGGCTCCAGATCCCCGAGCTTCTCGTCACTGCGGCGGGGACGGGAAGCCCGGTCTCGGCCAGCTCTGACGTAGTCCTGGAAGGGGCGCCCCCTACCCGGGAGAGCGAAATCCCCCTTGCCCTCAACATTCGGGTCGGGGTGACGCTCGGCGACCGGGTAATCGTCAAGGCGGCAGGAATCGATGCCCAACTCGGCGGAAACATCGACCTGGCGATTCTCGGACCCGACGAAGTCACCAGCACCGGCGCCATCCGGGTTGTGAAGGGGCACTACAGTACTTACGGGGTAAAACTGGAGATTGTCCGGGGAAGGGTGTTCTACGCCGGAGGCCCCATCGACAGGCCGACCCTCGATTTCCTGGCAGTTCGGACTGAAGGCGACGTAAAGGCGGGAGTTACGGTAAGCGGGACGGCGGACCAGCCGGTCATCAAGCTCTACTCGGAACCGGCAATGCCCGACACGGAGATTCTCTCCTACATCGTGCTGGGGCGCCCCATGAGCAGCGGGAACGAAGAAGAAACCGGCCTGCTGATGAAGGCGGCAGGGGCGCTTTTGTCGGCCGGGCAGTCCGTGGCCCTCCAGGACCAGGTGAAGCAGCGGGTCGGCATTGATGTGCTCGACTTCTCCGCTGCCCGGGGTGCGTCATACGGCGGGTACCGCAAAATCGACGTTACGCCGAACGGCGCGGCAGCAGGCGCGGCAACTCCGACGGGTATCGACGAGACGATGGTGACGGTCGGGAAATACCTGACCCCAGACCTTTACCTGAGCTATGGGCGCTCTCTCTTCAGCGAGCGGAACCAGGTCGTCCTGCGCTACCGGCTGACGAAGCGGCTGGAAATCGAAACCCAGGCAGGCACCGAACTGGGGGCGGACCTCACCTACCGGATCGACTTCGACTGAAAAATCTAAAGCCATGAATACCACAGAGGCTCGGAGGGCACAGAGAAATCCCCGGAAAGACCAATTACTAAGACGAAACCTGACTACTCGACTGCACATCATACCCCCCTGCCTTCGGCTTCCCCCCTATTTTATAGGGGGGACTGAGGGGGGTCGAATTCTCCGTGGTGAAATGCTTTTCGGGTTTCATTCAGAGGCGACGGTAAAGAAGAACGTCGCACCCTTCCCCGGTTCGCTTTCGGCCCAGATCCGGCCGCCGTGGCGCTCGATGATCCGCTGCACCGTGGCAAGCCCGATGCCGGTCCCTTCGAACCCCTCGGAGATGTGGAGCCTATGGAAGGGGAGGAAGAGCTTGTTCGCATACTGCATGTCGAACCCCACCCCGTTGTCCCCCACGAAAAACACCTTTCTCCCCTCTTCAGTGCGGGAGCCCACCTCGATTCGAGCAGCCGGATTGCGGGAACAGAACTTCCAGGCATTATGGATCAGGTTGGTCAGTGCCGCCCCCAGCAGGGAGGGATCACCGGTTGTCCGCAGGTCCGGCTCGATGACGAACTCCACCTTCCGCTCAGGCTGGCCCAGGGCGAGGTCATCGGCAATCTCCCGGGCCATGACGCTCAGGTCCACCGGCTGACGGCACACTTCGTCGCGGTTGACGCGGGACAGCTCCAGCAGGTCGTCGATCAGCTCTCCCATGCGGTTGGCTGCGGCGGCAATCCGCCGGAGGTTTTCCATCCCGGCCTCATCGAGTCGGTCGGCGTAGTCCTGCTGGAGGATGGCGCTGAACCCGTTGATCCCCCTGAGAGGCGTGCGGAGATCGTGGGAAACCGTATAGCAGAAAGTCTCCATCTCCCACACCGACTGCTGAAGCTCCACCGTCCGCTCCCGAACCCGCTGCTCCAGCTCGGCATTGAGGGTCCGGATCTCTTCCTCCGCCCGCTTGCGCTCGGTAACATCTCTCACAAGCATGATGCTGGCGACGATCTCTCCCCCGGCATCCCGCAGCGGAGAAGCGGAAACCTCCACAAACCTGTCCCCGTTCGCCGAGGAGACCCGGCTTTCCTTTGTATGGACCATGCCGTCCGCGAAGCACCGTGCCACGGGGCAATCATCGCATACATGGTCGCTGTGGAGGTAGACCTCGTAGCAGAAACGCCCCACATGGTCGCCACCGGTTATCATCTTATGCTTTTCGTTCTGGTACAGAACCCGGAAGTTCCGGTCCTGGATGCTGAGCCCATCCCCCAGGGCGGCGATGATGGCTTCGGACTTCGCCCTTTCCTCTTCGGCCCGCGCAACGGCGTGCTGAAGGGATTCCCGCTTTTGCCGCAGCACCTCCATCATGGTGTTGAACGCCGTGGCAAGGGTGCCTATCTCGTCGTGGGACTCCACGGGCACCGGCACCCGCCCCTCGGGACTGTCGGTCAATGCCTTGATATGGCCGGTGAGGCGCGAGAGCGGCAAAATCAGCCGCTGCATGGCATACCAGCTCACCATAAGCATCAGGACGATACCCATAACCATGGCGGTCACAAAATAGGTCCGCGCCCGGTTCAGGGAAGCATATGCCTCCTCAAGGGGGTACATTGCCGTGAGGAGCCAGTTCACGGAACGCAGGTGCTTGTAGGAAGCCAGAACCGGAACACCTTTGGAGTTCACTGTCTCGCCGCTCCCCTCGAAGCCGGCCATGGCCCGGTCCAGGAGCTTATTGCTTCCCGACGAGATCACTTGCATGATGAGCGACTTGTCGGGATGCACGAGCCTTCTCCGGCTGCCGTCAACCAGCACCGCATATCCGCTTTTGCCGATGTGCATGTTCCCGACGTCCGTCAGGAAATTCTCGGCAAGCAGATCGGCATGGCCGGCAAGAACGGCCGTCAGCCGGCCCTTGGCGTCGAACAACGGATAGGTCAGCATGACCGCCGGATGGCCCGGTGCATAGGTTGAGACAAAGGGAGCGCTTATCTGGGGCTTGCCGGTTGCAACGGTTTTCTTGAAATACTCGCGGTAGGAATAATCATGCCCCCTGATTTCCAGCTTCCGGGGGCTCTCAATTAGCATCTTTCCGTCAGGAGTAAATACGAAAAGGGCGTCAAACAAAAGATGCAGGGTGGTCTTGCTGTCAAGGGCCTCCTGGAGTTTATCCTCATTCCGGAGCACATCCCGTGTCAGCTTCGGGGCAAATGCCTGAAGCGACTTCTGGGCAAAGAGGAGTTTTTTGTCCAGGTCGTTGGCAAGTGTTGACAGGAGCGCTTCCTGGTGAGTGGAAATGCTCTCCTTGAACTGCCGCTGAAAATAGCTGAACGTAAAAATACCGGCCACAGAGCCGAAACAGAGGAACAGGAAGGCAACTCCTATTGCCATGCGGGCCTTAAGACTGAGTTGCGTCATGGGGGGGACCTCTGCTGTCAGGTTTGTCGTTATCCGATTTTTACAGCCAAGCCATTCCTTATGCTTTTTTTATACCACATACTTCCGCAGACGTGCCACGGGACAAACAATATTTCCATGGAAGCATCCTTAATTTGTTATGATTGTATTATTAAAACCCACACCTTCATACCGTGCAAAGGAGTGCGCCATGAAAAAACTATTCTTCGCCTTCACCGCAACGCTTGCCGTAACGACCATGTTCTCGCCCATGGCCCAGTCAACCGAAGAGCCGCCTTCCCGGCAGGAGCAGAATGGCGGCGCCATGGAACAAAGAGCTTCTGAAATCGGACGCAAGCTCGACGAACTGGACCGCAGGATGAAAGAGGCCGCAGACGAAACCAAGGCCACCTTTGCCCGCGAAATGGCCGAACTGCGCAGGCAAGAGACCGCAATACGGGACAGGATGAAGGAAATGAGGGGAACGAGCGGCAAGGTCTGGAAGGAAATGAAAGAAGGGACGGAAAAAGCCCTGGATGAATTGCAGCAGTCGTACGATCGGGCGCGGGAGCAGTTCAAGTAGCAATATCTCCGTTCATACTCCCAGCAGCCCCGCCAGTTCATCGAGACTTTCGACGGCAAGATCGGTCAGTTCCGGCCAACGGAAACTCCGGCTCCGGTCCACGTGAACCGTGGCGGCGCCCAAGGCCCGGCCGCTCTGGAGGTCAAAGAGGTAGTCGCCCACCATGACCATGGACTCGCCAGTGGTCTCCCAGCGGGCGGAGAGGATGGAGAGCCCTTGCGGATCGGGCTTCGGCAAGGCATCGTGGCGCCCCAAAACGTTGTCCGGTGCGAAACGCCCCCCCATGCCGATGGTTTCCAGAACCTGCAGGGCGATTTCCTTGGTGTTGCGGGTGACGATACCCAGGGGGGCTCCCCGACGATGGAGCGCCTCCACGAGCCGAACCGCGCCAGCCGCCGGTTCGGCCCGTTTCGCCAGCTCCATCTCGATCCCGTCGAGCCGGCGGTGAAGAAGGAGAGCATCCTCCACGGGCAGCCCGTCGATGTACTCCAGGATGTCGCTCCCCTCCGGAACCCCGAGTTCGGCCCTGATTGCCGCGAAATCATGGACCGGAACCGTCAGGGTCCCGTCCAGATCGAAAACCCAGTGGGGGCGGGCCATGATCTCCGTAATGGCTGCGATGTGTTGCCGCTGTGGTATCATTTTTTCTCCCGGTGCGGATGGGCGCCCCCCATGATTATCGGATTTCCACGATTTTGCCGCCGGGGAGGAGCCGGAAGAGGTTTCCCCGCCACCGGACCCGGTTTCCCGCAAACGACAGGGCCCAGGTGCCGAAAGCAAGGGCATCCCGCAGCGGCAGCAACCAGAGCCAGCGGGGAAAGATGCCGTCTTTCACGTAACGGCGGCTAAAGACGAGGGCGACGGCGGCACGGACCAGATAGAGAAGCAGGACCGCCAGCCATCCCGTGCCGGAAAATCCGGAGACCGCTAGCGCAAGGCATGCCATCGGGAAAGGCTGGGTGATGCCGGAACCAAGGTAGCCGCCGGGGCGTGAAACACGCATGGTGCGCGACCAGCGGAGCTGGCGGGAAAGGACGGTGGCCAGGTCCTCCCGGTGCATGACACTCTCCACGTAGCAGTCGGAAAGCTCCAGCCGCCAACCGGCCCGGTGAACCTTGTTGCCGAGCTGGTAGTCGTCGGCCAGGTAATCCGCCAGGGCGCGAAACCCGCCGATGGAATCAAGGGCCTCCCGCCGCACCACCATGGACGCCCCCAGAGCAAAGGAAAGCCCCTCCAGCTTCATGGCCACCATGACGTTGGGAATCATTTCCACCGTGAAACCCATGGCCTCCACCGCCGTGGCGGCGCCGCGCACGCCGGGGCTGCGATAGAGGGAGGTGACTAGCCCCACCTGCCCGTCGGCAAAGGGAGCGGCCACCTCGCGGAGATAGCCGGGGGAAACCCGGATGTCGCTGTCGCAGACGATAAGCAGTTCGTGCTTTGCCTTCGGATAGGCGTTGATCAGGTTGGAGACCTTATGGTTGGGACCGTGGAGGGTGGCATCCACCACCAGTTCCATATCGATGGCGGGGAACTCCGCCATGAGCCGCCTGATGACCGGAACTACCGGATCAGCATGGTCGGCGCAGGCAAAAATGATCTGGTATGGCGCCGGGTACTCCTGACGGCAAAAGGAGGCAAAGTTGTCGAAGCTCCCGGCGTCCATCCCCTTGACCGGTTTGATTATTGTAACGGAAGGGGCAGGCCCCGGCAAGGGACGCTTCCGCCCGAAGTATGACCGGGCACAGGACAAGGCCAGGACTCCATAGGCGAGGGGCGGAAGGACGCAAAGAAACGGAAGCACCGTGGCTGTCATGACGGGAAAAAACCTCAGGGAATCGTTATTGCAGGGACATAACTTATTTACCCTTGTTCCCGCGGTCATTGCAACGCAAAACTCCAACTACCGAGGCATCCCCCTTGCGGAAATGCTCCCCGCCAAGCTACTATCGTGACGATACCACGAATACGGGAAACATGGTGACATCACCCCACGCAAACATCAGCATAGAACGGCTCTCGACTCTGGTCATAGAACTGAACATACTTCGCCGCCACGTGACCGCCTACCCGGCCGGCCACCCTCTGCCCGGGGAAGCGGCCCGGAAGGTGGCGCACCTGCTGGCCCGGCTCCTGGAGAATACCGCAAGCGTGACCCTCGGCATCGCCCGGGAGACGATCCTGTTCGGCGACCACCCCCTCGACCGAAAGAACCCCGTATTCCGGGATTTCGCCAGGGTGCTCTCCGATCGCGGAATTGTAACCATCACGTGCCGTCGGGGCCTTGACGACACCGAGCTGCTCCGCTTCGGGGGCATCCTCTCGCGCAGCCGCGAAGAGATTAACGCCTGTGGAGGGATAGAGGCGGTCGCCAGGGCGGAAGGGCTGTCCCGCCTGGAAGTCCAGGGGGTAAACTATGACCTGTTCAGGGTCACCGAGGCGGAACAGCTCCCGGATGTCCAGGAGGGGGGTAGCGGTTCGGCTTCCCTCTGGGAGCAGTTCGTCCGGGGGCTGCTGGACGGTACCCTTGACCCCTTCGGCGACTCAACGGAGAATCGGCCTCCCATGGACCCCCGAATCCTGGCCGATGTGCTGAACGGCCGGGCATTCAGCGACCCGGACCGCCAGGACGAAACCTACGATGCGGTAATCGCCGCGTTCATGCGGCGCATCGACCGGGATTCCGGCGAACCACCCGAGCCGGAGTGCGCCGTGCGACTGGGAACCCTTGCGGAGAACCTGAACCCTGAATTACGACGCCAGTTCCTGGGCAGGGCCTTCAACGCACTGGCCGACCGGCCGGAGGCGGCCGGAAGGCTTGTGTCATCCTTGGATGACAACATAATCCTCGACACCATTGAGGAACTCAACGCCCGCAATGTCCCCGTTCCGCCCCTGATTCTAACCCTCTGCCAAAAGCTCAATGCCTATTCCGATGACGGCGCGGGCCCTCTCCCGGTCTCCAGGGCCGAGGCCGGCAAGGTGGCCCGGAACCTTGGCGCCATGCTCAGCGCGGAGAGCTTCGAGCAGTATGTTCCCGAAGTCTACCAGGGGAATCTGGAGCAGATCGTCGCCGCCGGCAAGATCGCCTCGGGGCTTTCCGAGGCGGAAGCCCTGCGGGAACTGCTGGAGTCGGAAAACTACGAGGCGAAGGTGGGAACCATAATCCTGGAGCTCATGAAATCCGACCCTGCCTGGGAGGATGCCGCCGGCATGGGAGAAAGCCTCGGCGAACTCTGTGCCTACTATCGGGATGCGGGGGACTTCCCTGCTCTCAAGGCGGTCTGCGAGCACCTCCCCCCTCCGGGGGAAGCTCCAGCCACGCTGCTTCAGCAGAGGCTTCTCAAGGTAATCGGCTCGCCATCTTTCATCGCCCCCCTCATGGATGCACCCGCAGTGTGGGGCAAGGGGCGCTACGACGAAATACGCGCCATCATAACCATAATCGGCGCCCCCTGCGTACAGCCTCTTCTGGATCGTCTGGCTGAAGAGGAGAGCATGTCGCTCCGGCGCTACTACATGGCATGTCTTCTCTCGCTGGGGGAGGCGGCCCGCGACGAAGTCATGGCACGCCTGGACGACGGGCGCTGGTTCTATGTCCGCAACCTCGTCACGGTGCTTAGGGGACTCGACGACCCCACGGCCGTCCGCCCCTTGAGCCGCCTTCTGCACCACCCCCACCCCCGGGTGCGCCAGGAGACGCTCAGGACCCTGGTCCATTTCCGCGACCCGGAGGGAGAACGGATGCTCCTGAGGGAACTGGGGAGCAGTGACCGTGAAACGCTGTTGACGGCAATCCAGCTCTCCGACCGCAGCCGCAGCCCGAAGGTGCGGGAACGGCTGACCGGGATCCTGAGCAAGGGGGGTATTACCGGCACCGGCACCGACATCCGCTGCGCCGTGGTAAAAGCACTGGCCGAAACGGGCGACCCGGCGGTACTCCCCGACCTCGCCCGCCTGCTCCGCTCCCGGAGCATTCTTCGCTCGGCATCTCTCGTCCGGCTAAAGACAGAGGTTGTCCGCTCCCTCTCGAAGTATCCACCGGAAGCAGCATTGCCCCTGCTTCGCGAAGCCGCCGCCTCGGGAGTGCCCGACGTTGAGCTGGCGGCTCGGCAAACTCTGCGGGCCATGGAGAGGAACAGGCCATGAACGGGGCCGCCATCGAACCGCTGCGCAACGCCGTGCGGCATCTGGTCACCGCCGTCTCCAGCGCGGCCCTCTACACTTTCGACCACCAGCAGGTCACGCGGCTAAGGGCCATGACCCTCGAAAACCTCACCGCCGCCATGGATGAGGAACCCGACATTTCCCTCGTCATCATCGGCGACGAACTCCTTGCGGGGGGGATTCCCCTCGATACCGGCCTGTACGTGGGACGTTTCGTGGAAATGCTGAGGGCACGGGGGATAGGGCACATCAGGTTTCTGAAGGGAATCACCGGGATGGAACTGTCAAGTCTGGCGGCATCCCTTGGGGGGACCCAAAGGGATGGAGGGACCCGTTCCACGGAACACATTCGTCTCGGCACGGTGGAGGTGCACTTCAACCGCTCCGGTGACGGAGAGAATCAGGACCTCCTCGCCGATCTCACTGCCGAGGAGGTCTCGCGCGTAACCGAGCTCTACGAGAGTGTTGCCCGTGACCGGAAGCTGAGGGCCTCGGGCATTGCCGACATGGTGGGGGGGCTCATCACCGCCATGAGGGAGCAGGCCCGGCCCCTCATGGCCCTGGCGCCCCTGCGCGATCTGGACGAATACACCTTCGCCCATTCGGTGAACGTCTGCATCCTCAACCTGGCCCAGGCCATGTCGCTGGGGATCGACGGGGCGCTCCTGCGGGAGATCGGCATCGCCGGGCTCCTCCACGACATCGGCAAGATGTTCGTCCCCCGGGAGGTCCTCACCAAGCCGGGGAAACTCACCGAGGACGAATGGCGCCTGATGCGCCATCACCCCCATCAGGGGGCGCGCTGTCTGGTGGAAACGCCGGGGGTACCCCACATGGCGGCAGTGGTGGCATTCGAGCATCACATGAAACACGACTTCTCCGGCTACCCTGCCGTGCCTTCCGGTTGGCGCCAGAGTCTCGCCAGCGAGATGACCGTCATCTCCGATTTCTTCGACGCCCTGCGAACCCGCCGGGCCTATCGCGACCCCATGGAGCTGAGCCAGATCGCCGGCATCCTCCTGGACCAGCGGGGCAAGGAGTTTCACCCGCTGCTCACCCGCAATTTCCTTCTGATCCTGAGCCGGATGATGGCATGATTTTAACCGCCACCATGCAGATGTCATCAGCAGGGGGCCTGTCGCCGGTAAACGCTGAGAGTTCCGCCAGCACGGCCTCAATAACCGCCTCGGGCTCTTCCCCACGACGCGCCCTCAAGAGGGACCCGAGACGCTCTACGCCGAAGAGCTCTCCGCTGCCGTTGTCGGATTCGGTGATCCCGTCGGTATAGAGAAATAGAATATCCCCCGGCTCCAGCCGAACCTCACGCTCTTCGAACGTCTCCTGGAGCCTTACCCCGAGGATGAGACCTTCCGCATCCAGCTCAAGGCACGGCTCGCCGGAAGCACGGCAGAGAAGGGGCGGATTGTGCCCCGCGCTGGCATAGGTGAGGACTCGGGATGCGGGCTGGTAGGAAGCGTAGAACAAGGTGGTGAAGAGCTCCGCCCTGGTGAGGTCTTCATAGAGGATTTCATTGAGGGAACCGACAATTACCGCGGGCGAGCCGCCGGAACGGGCCTGGGCACGGATAACGCTCCGCGCCTCGGTCATGATGAGGGCCGCGCCGACGCTGTGGCCGGAGACATCGGCAATGACTGTGTCAAAGGAGCCGTCGTCCCGCGGGAAGAAGTCGTAGTAATCTCCCCCCACATGGGCCGCGGGAACCCAGCGTCCGGCACAGCGCACCCCCCGTGCGACCGGGAGAGCCGCAGGCAGTAGGGAACGTTGTATCTGCCGGGCCAGCTCCATGTCGCAGGACATGCGGGCGTTCTCCAGAAGTGCTTCCTGGGCCCGTTTGCGCTCGGTCACATCCTCCTTGATGGCAATATAATGCCGGACTGTCCCGTCCTCGTCCATCACTGGCGTGATAGTCTGCTCCTCCGGATAGAGCGAGCCGTCCTTGCGGCGGTTTATCATCTCGCCACGCCAGACCTTTCCGGCCCGGATCGTCTCCCACAGATCCCGGTAGAACTCCTTGCCGTGGACCCCCGAGTTGAGGATGCCGAGACCGCGGCCGAGGATTTCATCCAGGGTGTAGCCGGTCAGGAGCGTGAAAGCGGGATTGGCCCAGATGACCTTCCCATCGGGATCACTTATAATGATTGCATTTGCCGCCGCATTCAGTGCCGCGCTCCTCAGCTTCAGCTCGATTTCGGCAGACTTGCGCCCGGTAATGTCGGCAATGAGGCCGTCGTAGGCCGCGAGCTCTCCCGTCTCGTCGTAGCGGGGAACGATGGTGTTGCGTACCCAGCGAATCGAACCATCCTTGTGGATGATGCGGTGCTCCATCGAGGGGATGTCTTCCCCCTCCAGAAGCCGCCGGGATTCGCCGGCTACCCGCTGCCGGTCCTCTTCGTGGATCATTTCGTACCAGAGGTACGGGTCGTCCTCCAACTCCTCGGGATCGTAGCCGGTGACCGCCGTGCAGCCGGGGCCGTGGGATGTCCCCACAACCTTTCCGTCGCGAACCTCCACGGTATAGATGTAGTCGGTAACCGCCGCCACGAGCCGGCGGTAACGCAGTTCGCTGGTAAGGAGCGCATCCTCCGCCTCCCGCTTCTTCCGGCGCAGCTCCGCTTCCTTCAGCTCCCGCTGGATAGCGGGTACGAGCCGCGAGATATTCCCCTTGATGAAATAATCGTTGGCCCCCGCCCGCATGGCCCCGACTGCCGTGTCCTCGCCAATCTTTCCCGAAACCACGATGAACGGGGCGTCGAAACCGCTCTGGCGCCAGATCTCCAGAGCTTCGAGCCCGCTGAACCGGGGAAGAACGTAGTCGGAAAGGGCAATATCCCAGGAGCTGCTGACAATGGCCTCCATCATCGCCGCAGAGGTTTCGACCCGCTCGTACTCCACCTCATACCCCCCCTTCCTCAATTCGCGCAGGAGCAGGAAGGCGTCGTCTTCGGAATCTTCTATGATCAGAACGCGGAGGGCATTTGCCATAATCTGCCTCAATGAAAGAAGTCTGCTTTTATTGTACTACGCAGGAAAAGGCGAACAAGTTTGACGGGAAAAGAAAGTAATTACGAAGGGATCCGTTCGACAACCACCAGATAGGGCGCCACTTCGGACCGGTTTCCCTGGCGGCAGCGCCAGACATTGAACCTGCCGGGAGAAAGCGCCGCGGCCCAGGCCTCGACGGCACGCCCCTCGCCGGCGCCGCCGGGATGTCCCGTGTAGATCGCCACGGTAATGATCCCGCCGGGCAGAAGAAGCTCCGCAGCCTGTTCCAGGGCGGCAAGGGTGGTTTCGGAGGATGTCACCGTTTCCCTCGGCGCGCCGGGGAGAAAACCCAGATTAAATACCACAGCCTTGACCGGCTCGGAGACCACTTCCGCCAGACGCTCATGCCCCCCGTTGACCAGAGCCACGCGCTCCAGGCATCCTGCTCCGGCAAGGCGCTCTTCTGTGGCGGCAAGAGCCGTTTCCTGAATATCGAAGGCCCAGACTCGCCCTTCCGGCCCCACCAACTGCGCCAGCAGGAGGGTGTCGTGGCCGTTGCCGCAAGTGGCGTCCACAGCAAAGTCCCCGTTCCTCAGGCGCTCCCGGAGGAAAAAATGGGACAACGGCACCGCACCGTACAAACCTCTGCTCTTCAATCGATTCTCCTGTAGGGGCTAATCTTGTATTCGCCCTTGCATGCAACAGATATCACACCAAGGGCGATCACAAGGATCGCCCCTACGAATTCACTTTTTTCCCACCAGCGTCAGCACCGCCGGCAATACCAGGACGAAGGCCGCCTGGCATGCGACCATGCCGAGGCTCATGACCGCGCCGATGGAAAAGACCCCCTGGTGGTGAGCCACCATGAGGGCGCCGAAACTTACCATGATGGTGAGGGTGTTGTAGACCACCCCCAAACCGGTGCTGCTCATGATGACCGCGGCGGCGTCGCCGTCTTCGCGGCGGAAACGGTTAATGATGTAAATGCCCGAGTCGACGGCTATGCCGAGAATGAGGGGCATGACGATGATGTTGGCCGAATTGAAGCTGACACCGAACAGCCACATCCCCCCCACCATGAGGAGAATCCCCACCACAAGTGGAACCAGCCCCACGAGCGTGTAGGTGAAGCTGCGGAAGTTCACGAACAGGATCGCCACAATGGCGGCGAAAGCATAGATGAAGGCCCGCAGATACGCATCGCGCATGATGGTCATGGACTCGTAAACCATGACCGGCTCGCCGTTGGCCCGGGGCGCCACGCTCCGCACCTGATCAAGGAAACGCTTCAGGGGGTCCCGGTCGAAAATCTCCTCACGGGGCGCCACCTGGAGGAGGTACTTCCCGCTTTTTCCCACAAAGATTTTCCGCAACTGGGGCGGAATGTCCACTTCGGTGACCGGCGTGACGGCGAGGCTGTCGGCAAACATGCCGATTTTCTCAGGGAAAGAGGCGAGCATCCCCCCCTGGAAATCCCGGAGCATGCCGAGGGCGTTTCGGTCCTTCTCCTTCTCCAGGGTGGCGAAGAAGCGGTCCAGAGTGGCCAGGAATACGCCGACCCGCTTCGCTTCGGGCCTCTGCTCCTTTTCCAGATGGAGCTTCAACCGCTCCGCGGAGTTACGGAAATCCTCGAAGACCGTCGGGAGCTCCATAACCCGCAGGTCCTCCTCGTAGGGGACGGGTTTCACGTCGGCCAGCTCCCGGCGCAGGGCTGACAGCTCGGCCAGCTTCGCCTTCTGATCGCCGGGGACGAAAGTGGCGATGCTCACCACGTGGTCAACGGCGGGGAGTGCTTCAAGACGCCGGGTCAGCTCCCGCGCCTCGGCGGCGGACGACGCCACGACCTCGGCGAAGTAGCCGGAATTCTCCTTGCTGCGCATCAGCTTGTAGGCGTACTCCACCGGCTCCAGCCCCTTGGCCTGCAGGTTCATGAGGTTGTAGTCGAACCGGGTTTCCATGAGGGGATAGAGCGACGCGGCACAAAGGACGATGGTGATGCCGACCACCGTTTTGGGGTGCCCGAAGAGGAACCGCTCCAGCCCCTTTACCCAGGGAGACCGGTTGAGGAGAGTGGCGGCCCGTGCCTCCCGCTCCTCCTCCTTCCTCTTGCGGCAGGGAGCGAGAAGCACCAGGAAGGCCGGCAGGACCGTGAAGGTGACCAGCACGCACGCGCCAATCCCGAGCGAAGCGATGATTCCCAGTTCGGCGACCCCGCGGAAGTCGGTGAAAACGAAGGTGAAGAAGGCAGCCGCAGTGGTGGCGGCCGCCATAATGATGGCCCGCAGGTTGCGGTTGAGGCCGATGGCGACCGCATCCAGCTCTTCCGCCCCGAGCCCCAGTTCCTCCTGGTAGCGGAGCACCACCTGGATGCCGTACTCGATGCCGATGCCGATAAGCATCACGGCAAAAACCATGGAGAGGATATTCAAATGCCCCACCACCAGGGTCGCCAGGCCGAAGGAGACGCAGATGGCCACGATGAGGGCCGTCATGGCCGCAATGACGTTGAGTATCCCCCGGAATGCCAGCAGCAGGAGCACCACCGTCAGCCCCAGGGAAAGGACCGTGGCCATGGTGATGTCCCGCTCGCTGGTGGCCATCTCCTCATATTCGAGGACCGGCGTACCGGTTAGCCCCACCGTGACCCCGGCGAACTCGGGGAGAGCCCTCAGGGCGGCAACTTCCTTGCGCACCGCGCCGATGGCCTCCACGGCGGGGACGAAGCTCCCCGGCTCCTTTACCGGCCTGACGGCGAGGATCTGCATCCGGCCGGCCCGGGCCAGGGCAGAATCTCCCCCGAGAAATGCCTCCTCAAGGGAAAAGGAGCCCTTCTTGCCGCCGCCAAAGGAGTCAATGCCGGCGCCCAGCTTGTCGAGCATGAAGGTGAGGCCGGCCAGTTCGGCGCTGTCACCTTTTCCACCCCCATCCACGTAAGCGTCCATCCGGCCGGTCAGGTGGGTAAACAGGGTTTGTACGGTGGGTGCTGCCGCCAGCTCCTTGAGAACCGGCTTCGCCATGGTAAAGTTCTTCCGGAGGCTTTTGATTTCCTCAAGGGGCATGAGAAGGAGGCCATGCTCCCGGAAGAACGGCATGCCGCCGGGGAAAAAGACCTCCCGGAAACGGCCACTGTCCGAAGCAAGCTTCCCGTAGAGCTGTTCCCCGAACCGGGACACTGCGGCAGCGTCGGCGCCTTCCATGACAACGACGATCTCCTCCCGGTCGCCGAACTCGGCCCGGATGGTCCGGTAATCCTGCTGGAACTGGGCGTTTCGGGGCATCAGATCGTCGCGCCCGGTCAGGAACTTCATCTGTTCCTTGGTATAAATTACCGAGAGAGCCGCCAGCAGGAGCGCCACCGCAAGAATCAGCCTCGGGTGACGGGCGACGAACCCGAAAAGTCCGGTAAAGCGCTTGTCATTACTGCTCTTGTGCATGGTGGCAGTTTCCTCATGAGTCGGTATCGGGTAAAACTCGCGAAGCGTACCATACCCCGCCGGCAAAGACAATCTTCCCGCCCGGGGCCGTTGCAACGCGCCGCAGCATTGGGCAACACGGGAAAACTATGTATTTTTGATTGCCACTGTGTTAAAAATATGCACTTATTCCGGCTTTCCCATCCCTGAGCAGGGAAATGTCCGTCCCGAAAGACAAGGAGCAGAAGAGAGATGAATATCTCGAAGCACCCCATTTCGTATGCACTTACTTCCTTCAACGACGCAGCGAAAGAGACGGAGGATGCCCCGCAGAAAAAAATGGGTGGCAAGATCCACCACCTTCCCGCCTCCATCTGGAAGAAGCGGGATGTGGAGCACACGACCCCCCTCGACCAGACCATTGAACGGTCGCAGGAGTTCTTCCTGCGGGAACAGCTCCCGGCCGGCTACTGGTGGGCCGAGCTGGAATCCAACGTCACCATAACCGCCGAGTACATCATCCTCTTTCGCTTCATGGGCCTGGTTGACCGGGACCGGGAGCGGAAACTGGCCAACTACATTCTTTCCAAGCAGACCGAAGAGGGATACTGGTGCATCTGGTACGGGGGGCCCGGCGACCTTTCCACCACCATCGAGGCCTACTTCGCCCTGAAGCTTGCCGGCTACCCGGCCGACCATCCGGCCATGGTAAAGGCCCGTTCTTTCATTCTCGAAAAGGGGGGCATCCTCAAATCCCGGGTTTTCACCAAGATTTTCCTGGCCCTTTTCGGTGAGTTCTCATGGCTGGGGGTTCCCTCCATGCCCATCGAGATGATGCTCCTGCCCAACGGCTTCACCTTCAACCTGTACGAGTTTTCCAGCTGGTCACGGGCAACCATCATTCCGCTTTCCATCGTCATGGCTGAGCGACCGGTGCGCAAGCTCCCCCCCTGGGCCCGGGTCCAGGAACTCTACGTGCGGCCGCCGCGCCCCATGGATTACACCTTTACCAAGGAAGACGGCATCCTCACCTGGAAGAACATCTTCATCGGGATCGACCACATTCTCAAGGTCTACGAGGCAAGCCCCATACGCCCCGGCATGAAAAAGGCCATGGGCATTGCCGAGCAGTGGATTCTGGAACATCAGGAACCGACCGGTGACTGGGGCGGGATCCAGCCGGCAATGCTCAACTCGGTGCTGGCGCTCCACTGCCTCGGCTACGCCAACGACCATCCGGCCGTGGCCAAGGGGCTCCAGGCCCTGGCCAATTTCTGCGTGGAGAGCGACGACGAAATCGTCCTCCAGTCCTGTATCTCGCCGGTGTGGGACACGGCACTGGCCCTCATGGCCATGGTCGAATCCGAGGTCCCCACCGACCACCCCGCCCTGGTAAAAGCCGCCCAGTGGCTCCTGGACCGGGAAATCCGCAAGCCGGGCGACTGGAAGTTCAAGGCTCCCGAACTGGAACCGAGCGGCTGGGCCTTCGAGTTCCAGAACGACTGGTACCCCGACGTGGACGACTCGGGCATCGTCATGATGGCCATCAAGAACGTCAAGGTGAAAGACCCCAAGGCCAAGGAAGAGACCATCCGGCGCGGCATCGCCTGGTGCCTCGGCATGCAGAGCAAAAACGGCGGCTGGGGCGCCTTCGACAAGGACAACACCAAGCATATCCTCAACAAGATCCCCTTTGCGGACCTGGAAGCCCTCATTGACCCCCCCACGGCGGATCTGACCGGCCGGATGCTGGAGCTCATGGGGACCTTCGGCTACCCCATGGACCATCCGACGGCAGTGCGGGCACTACAGTTCGTCAAGGAGAATCAGGAACCCGACGGTCCCTGGTGGGGCCGCTGGGGGGTCAACTACATCTACGGCACCTGGTCGGTGCTCTGCGGCCTCAAGGCCTACGGCGAAGACATGGGGCAGCCATACATCCGCAAGGCGGTGGAGTGGCTCGCTGCCCACCAGAACCCCGACGGCGGCTGGGGAGAATCCTGCGAATCCTACTGCGATCCGAAGCTGGCCGGAAAAGGCCCCAGCACGGCCTCCCAAACAGGGTGGGCCCTCCTGGCCCTGCTGGCAGCCGGAGATGTGGATCATCCGGCCACGGCCCGGGGCATCAGGTACCTGATCGAGACACAGAAGCCTGACGGGACCTGGGACGAGGACCAGTTCACCGGAACCGGCTTCCCCAAATTCTTCATGATCAAGTACCATATCTACCGGAACTGTTTTCCCCTCACGGCCCTGGGACGATACCGGGCACTGAAGAGACAAAGGGGATAACCCCCCCGTACTGAAACGGCTTTCCGCGTGGGGACGGTCCGAAAACCGCCCCTGCGTTAGTTTTGAGATGAAGGAAATATGAAGGTTTTTGTCACCGGAGCAACCGGTTTCATAGGCGCAAGCATTGTCAGGGAACTGCTGAAGGATGGCTGCCATGTCCGGGTGCTGGCCCGGCCCGGCTCAGACCGGCGGAACCTGAACGGCCTCGATGTGGAAGTGTGCGAGGGAGACCTCCGCGCCCCGGAATCCCTTGACGGGGGCATCAAGGGCTGCGAGGTTATCTATCACGCCGCAGCCGACTACCGCCTCTGGACCCGCACGCCCGAAGCCATGTACGCCGCCAACGTGGAGGGGACCGGCCATATCATGGAGGCAGCCCTGAAGCACGGGGTGTCCAGGGTAGTTTACACGAGCAGCGTCGGAACCCTGGGGAATCCCGGGGACGGCACTCCGGGCACGGAAATCACGCCCGTCAGCTTTTCCGACATGGTGGGCCATTACAAGAAAAGCAAGTTCCTGGCGGAGCGGGAGGCCGAGAAGTTCCTCCCACGGGGGCTCCCCCTCGTCATAGTCAATCCATCGACCCCGGTCGGCCCTCTCGATCTGAAACCGACCCCCACCGGCAAGATCATCGTTGATTTCCTCAACCGGGCCATGCCCGCCTACCTGGATACGGGGCTCAACATCATCGACGTGGAGGACTGCGCCAGGGGACACATCCTGGCAGCCAGGCACGGGAGGATCGGCGAGAAGTACATCCTCGGCAACGAGAACCTGACGCTGCGCCAAATCTTTGGCATTCTCGAAACGGTCACGGGTCTGCCCGCGCCGAAGGTGCGGCTTCCCTATACGCCGATCCTCATGGCTGCCTACGTGAACGAAGCGCTGTCGCGGCTCACCGGCAGGGACCCCCTCATTCCGCTGGCAGGGGTGCAGATGGCCAAAAAGTTCATGTATTTCGATTCGTCCAAGGCGGAGAAGGAGCTGGGGCTGCCCCGGCGTCCGGCCGTCGAAGCCCTTGGCCGCGCGGTGGATTGGTTCCGCGCCAACGGCTATGTGCGATAAAGGGGATCATGTAGGGGCATTGCCCCTGCGCAACAAGGAGAGCGTTATGCACAAGCTGCTCGACACCATAAACAACCCGGCTGACCTTAAGAATATTCCCCGCCAGGAGCTTCCGGAGCTGGCCGGCGAAATCCGCCGGTTTCTCATTGAGACCGTCGCGCAAACCGGCGGCCATCTGGCCTCGAACCTGGGAGCCGTGGAACTGTCCATCGCCCTCCACTACTGTTTCGACTCTCCCGCCGACAAGCTCATTTGGGATGTGGGGCACCAGGCATACACCCACAAGATCCTCACGGGACGGCGCGACAGCTTCCACACCCAACGCCAGTACCAGGGAATCAGCGGCTTCCCCAAGCGGAGCGAATCACCCCATGACGCCTTCGGTGCCGGGCACTCCTCCACCTCCATCTCGGCGGGGCTCGGCATGGCGGCCGCCCAGGATCTGAAAGAGAGCGGCAACCGGGCCATCGCAGTGATCGGCGACGGGTCGCTGACCGGCGGCATGGCGTACGAGGCCCTCAACCAGGCGGGGCACCTGAAGAAAAACCTGATTGTCGTCCTGAACGACAATGAGATGTCCATCGCCAAGAACGTGGGAGCCTTCTCCTCCTTCGTCTCCCGCAAGATGACCGGCAGCGACTTCCGCAAGCTCAAGAAGGAGATGCAGGGGCTCCTGGAATCAATCCCGGCCATCGGCAAGGATATACTCCACTTCGCCCGCCGCGCCGAGAACTCCCTCAAAGGCTTCCTCACGCCGGGGATGCTCTTCGAGGCGCTGGGCTTCGATTATGTCGGCCCGATTCCGGGCCACGACCTCCCGCAACTGCTGGAGGTGTTCGAGAATGTCAAGGGGATTGAAGGGCCGGTGCTGGTCCATGTCATGACCACCAAGGGGAAGGGGTATCAGCCGGCGGAGGAGAACCCAGACGTCTTCCACGGAGTCGGCCCCTTCGACGTGGCCACCGGCAAGACGACCGGCGGCAAGCCGGGCGCGGCATCCTACACCGGCGTATTCGGTGCGGCGCTCGTGAAACTGGCAGAAGAGGATGAGAAGATCATCGCCATTACCGCGGCCATGCCCGACGGCACCGGACTCACCCCCTTCGCCAAGCGTTTTCCGGAGCGCTTCTTCGACGTGGGTATCGCCGAGCAGCACGGGCTCACTTTTGCGGCCGGCCTTGCCGCCGCCGGTTTCCGTCCCGTGGCGGCCATTTACTCCACCTTCCTCCAGCGGGCCTACGACCAGATATTCCACGATGTCTGCCTCCAGAAGCTTCCGGTGACCATGGCCCTGGATCGTGCCGGGCTCGTGGGGGACGACGGCCCGACCCATCACGGGACCTTCGACCTCTCCTACCTGCGGCACCTGCCGGAGATCACCCTCATGGCCCCCAAAGATGAGAACGAACTCCAGCACATGCTGAAGACCGCCATCTATGCCGGCCGTCCCATGGCACTGCGCTACCCCCGGGGTGCCGGCTACGGAATCCCCCTCGACCAGGAGTTGCAGGCCCTGGAGATCGGCCGGGGCGAGCTTCTGTCCCACGGGGACGATCTCGCCATCGTCGCCATCGGCTCCACCGTCTACCCGGCCCTGGAGGCGGCAAAGCTCCTGGAGGCCAAGGGCATCCGGGCCACGGTGGTCAACGCCCGCTTCGTGAAACCCCTTGACCGGGAGCTCATCCTTGGCGTGGCCCGGCAGACCGGCTGCATTATCACCGTGGAAGAAAACGCCCTTCAGGGAGGTTTCGGAAGCGCTATTCTGGAACTCTTGGCCGACGAAGGGATGACCAGCGTGCGGGTGAAGCGGATCGGCATCCCCGACCGCTACATCGAGCAGGGCCCCCAATCCCGGCTTCGCGCCAACCTGGGGCTCGACGGAACCGGCATCGCCGCCACGGCGGAGGCGTTTCTGGCAACGAAGGGGCAATCGGCCCTGTCGCTGGTGAAATAAAGATCGCAGGGGCGCCGTTTGCTGCGCCCCCACACAACCCAATCTGTTGAAAGGAAGTACCATTTAATGCGCTTTCCCGCGAGACTGAACTACGACCTCACAAAATACATCATCTCCAACAAGATGAAAAAAATCGAGAAATTCCCCCTGGTCCTCATGCTCGAGCCGACCCACCTCTGCAACCTGGCCTGCTCCGGCTGCGGCCGCATCCGCGAGTACGCCGACACCATCCAGCAGATGATGAGCCTGGAGGACTGCCTGAAGTCCGTGGACGAATGCCCGGCCCCGGTGGTGACCATCACCGGCGGCGAGCCCTTTCTCTACGAGCACATCTACGAACTGATCCCGGCGGTCCTTGACCGGGGCAAGCACGTTTATCTCTGCACCAACGGGCTGCTGCTGGAAAAGGCCCTGGAGAACATCAAGGTCCACCCCAACTTCTACCTTAACGTCCACATGGACGGCCTTGAAGAGACCCACGACCGGATCCTGGAGCGCAAAGGGACCTTCAAAATCGCCATTGAGGGGATCAGAAAGGCCAAGGCCAAGGGCTTCCGGGTCTGCACCAACACCACCATTTTCAAGGATACCGACCTGGTGGAAATTGAAATGCTCTTCTCGCTCCTGACCGACCTGGGGGTGGACGGCATCCTGGTGGCGCCGGGATTCGATTACGAAGCGGTGGGAGAGCACCTCTTCCTGCAGCGGCGTGAAATCGAGAAGAAGTTCGAGGAAGTCTACCGGATGAGCAAGCGGTTCCGCTTCTGGTCAACCCCCATGTATCTGCGTTTCCTCAAGGGGGAGAAGAAGCTCGACTGCACCCCCTGGGGAAACCCGACCCGCAACCCCCTTGGCTGGAAGGCGCCGTGTTACCTCATCACCGACACCCACTATCCCAGCTTCCGGGAAATGATGGAAAAGACCGACTGGAGCAAGTACGGCGTGGGGAAAGACCCCCGCTGCGCCCAGTGCATGATGCACTGCGGTTTCGAACCGACGGTGGTTTCGGAAATCGGGAAGAGCTGGAAAGATATTCTGGAAATGGCCGTCTGGAATCTGTCGTGAAACCAGCCGTGCAAAGGGCGATGGAGATCCCCCTACGGCATCGCCACCATAGCGTGAAGGCCGGTACCCTTGGAACGGTACCGGCCTTTTCCTTGCCCATCAACTCAACGACGTCCAATCCCCCGGAGCACTCTATGCGGCGGTCTATACCTCTGCCGCAAGGCATGACAACTCATCGGAACCGAACACCCGGTCGATATCCAGAATGATAAGGAACGAATCACCATGTTTTCCCATCCCCTTCATGAATGAGGTATCGAGGTTCGTACCGATCCGGGGCGCCGCTTCGATACTTCCGGGCTCCAGTTCAAACACCTCCTGAACCGAATCGGCGAGCATTCCCATCACGAGCGTTTCAGCGGACGTCTCCACCTCCACCACAATGATGCACGTATCAATCGACCGCTCCGTTTCAGGCATACTGAACTTGCGCCTCAGATCAACCACCGGTACCACGCTGCCGCGCAGATTGATCACTCCCCTCATAAATTCGGGGGTCTGAGGTACCTTGGTTATTGTGGTCCATTCGAGGATCTCACGCACCTTGGCCACATCCACGGCAAAGACTTCGTCTGCCAGAGTGAAGGTCAGGTATTGACGTATTTCCGTTATTCCCGCGTTTGACATTGAACCTCCTAGAACTTCGCAAACTGCTTGTCCAAATCGTCATTGTCCAGGTCCAGGTCAACGCCGCCACTCGCCCCCCTGCCCGGCGTCGCAGATTCCGCTTGATGGCCGCTGCCCAGATGCACAACGGAAGACTTTTGTTTAGCAATGGGACGACGAACCGCGGAATCTGTCCGGAGCGCGCCGCCACGCTCCTCGATCCTGAAGAACGAGATGGTGGTCTGCAGCTGCTCGGCCTGGCTTGCCAGCTCCTCACTAGTAGAGGCCATCTCCTCGCTGGCGCTGGCGTTCTGCTGGATCACCTGGTCCAGCTGCTGGATCGCCTTGTTGATCTGCTCGACGCCGGTGTCCTGTTCCTTGCAAGCCGCGCTGATCTCCTGCACCAGTTCCGCGGTACGCTGGATGTCGGGCACGATCCGCCCCAGCATCTCTCCGGCCGATTCCGCCACCTGCACGCTGGAGGCGGATAACTCGCTGATCTCCCCGGCCGCCTTCTGGCTCCGCTCCGCCAGTTTTCTCACTTCGGCAGCGACTACAGCGAACCCTTTGCCGTGCTCCCCGGCCCGGGCCGCCTCGATGGCCGCATTGAGGGCCAGCAGGTTCGTCTGACGGGCAATCTCCTCGATGATGGAAATCTTGCTGGCGATCTCCTTCATGGCGCCAACAGTTTCCACAACCGCCGAGCCTCCGTCCCTGGCATCGGCGGCACTCTTCAGGGCAATCTTCTCGGTCTGAGCGGCGTTGTCCGCGTTCTGCCTGATGTTTGAGCTCATCTGCTCCATGGAGCTCGATGCCTCTTCAGCAGCAGCCGCTTGCTCGGTGGCCCCCTGGGACATCTGTTCGGAGCTAGCGGAAAGCTCCTGGCTCCCCGCTGCCACGTTGTCCGAGGCCCCCTTCACGTCGGTAACGATCTCGCGCAGCTTCTCAACCATAGCCTTCATTGCGGCATAGACACCAGTCTCGACCTTGCTGCTCACCGGGAACGTCATGGTCAGATCCCCTTGGGCCACCCGCCCCGCAAGATCGGCGATGTATCCCGGCTCCCCCCCCAGTTGGCGCGTCAGGCCCACCGTGATGAGAATGCCGATGATGACACCTGCAACGACACTTCCGACAATGAGAATGATCATGAACATCCTGCTCTTTTGGTAGAGCTCAGTGGTCAGCGCTGAATAGTCCTTGGCATTGGCCTCCTTAATCCGAGTGAGCTCGGTAAGGGTGTCATCAACCGTCGTGATCTTCTCCCGTCCGATGCCAATGGACATATCAACGGAGGCGCGGCTCTTCTGCAGGTCCTCGGCCATGGCCAGCTCGACGATCTTCTGGCTGACGGGTCGGTACTCGTCCCAGGCCCGGTCCAGTTTAGCCAGAAGCTCCTTCCCTTTTTCCGACGTGAAAAGGGGACGCGCCTTGGCCAGATTTTCCATGATCAGCTTTTCCGCCTCGGCATGCTGCTGGCGGAACTTTTTCCGATCGACCTCGTTGGATGCCAAGAGCAGGTTTTTCTCCGCCCGGGCCAGGTAGAGCAGATCGATGTTGGTCTCCTTTACGTAGGAGATTCCAAGGAGCTCCCGTTGGTACATTATGTCGGTCATGTCGTTGATCTTACCCATGTTGCCGATCCCAATCAGTCCGACCGCAACGGTGATGACCGACATGACGAGAAATGCCGACAACAGCCTTGTCCTGACCTTCAGATTATTAAACCAGTTCATTGTTCCTCCCCTGCCGTTAGTATGGTCGGCTCCTCCCGAATCAATGGGAAGAGCGCCGTGAGTCCTGTTATTTCACCACCATGCAGCGCACAGCGGGCATAATGCCGCGGCGATAACATCACGCTGCCGGGGGCGACACCAGGTACATGGTTTGTTATTCGGGCTGGGGAGAGGAATTCTCCATGAGTGGATTGCGGGAAAGGACTACGAAAAACCTTACAATAGTCTGCGGCGGGTCATTGGAGAGAGGTAAGTCCCTCGCGGAGTGCATACTTGGTCAGTTCGGCAATACTGTAAAGCCCGAGCTTTTTCATGACGCTGTGGCGCTGGGTCTCGATGGTCTTGAGGCTCACGCCGAAGGTAAAGGCCATTTCCTTGGTGCTTTTCCCGTCGGCAATCAGCTGCAGCACCTCTCTCTCGCGGGGGGAAAGAACCCCGTGGGTCAGGGCAGCTTCGTCGGGAATCCGCTCCATGTAATCCCGGATGATCATTTCGGTAATCCGCGGCCCCAGGTAAGGCTCACCAGCCGCCACCAGGCGGATGGCTGAAACCAGCTCGTCCTGGGCGCAGTCCTTGCTCAAGAACCCTTGGGCCCCTGCCTTGAGAACATCCACGACAAAGCGCCGCGCCACCTCCATGGAAAGGGCAAGAACCCGTATGCGAGGAAATTCGGCTGCGATGCGGCGGGTTGCCTCAATGCCGCTCATGCCGGGCATGGCGATATCCATCACCACCACGTCAGGCCGCCGCTGGCGGGCGAGCTCCAGGGCTGTCGGGCCGTCAAAGGCCACGCCGACGACCTCCAGGTCGGGATATCCGCCAAGGAGAACTCGAAGCCCTTCTAGTACAATCCGGTGATCGTCGACCAGCAAAACCCTCAGCAACACAATGCATCCCTCCTCGCGGCCTGCATGCCACCGACCTCCACCCGCAGCGGTACCCGAATGACGGTACGGGTACCCCGTCCCGGTTCCGCGTCGACCGCCAAGGTTCCCCCAAGATATTCGATCTTCTGCCGGACATTAAAGAGCCCGAATCCACCGTTTTTGCCACGATTAAGCCACACCGTCGAAACATCAAACCCGGCACCTCCGTCTTCGACGGTCACCGAAATTATATCGGCTTCCGTCATGATCGTTATGTCTGCCCGACGAACAGCGGCATGCTTGGCCACATTGAGGAGTAATTCCCGCACGGTTTGAAAGACTGTCGAACTGATTTCGGGAGAAAGCGGTTTCTCCCGCCGGTCATCGTGGATTTCCACTTGGAGCCCGAAATCTTCCCGGAACTGCTCCGCAAGCCACACAAGGGCAGCCACCAGCCCATCGTGGGCCAAGAGCGGGGGCCGGAGCTGAAAGGTAAGCGAGCGGATGTCCCGCAAGGCCTGGCCGATGAGCAAGCCGATCTCATCCAGAGCGCCGCAGTCTTGGTCCGGTGGAGACGAGTCCCTCAGGGCGGCGAGCTTGATTCCGGCGAGAAAAAGATTCTGCCCCACCTGGTCGTGGAGCTCACCCGCGATCCGGTTGCGCTCCCGTTCCTCGGCAACTGAGAGCTCCACAGCCAGGGATGCGAGCCGCTCCTGGTGCAGACGGAGCTCCTCCTCGGCCCGGAGTCGGTCGGTGACGTCGAACCCAATTCCGCCAATCAGCGCAACCTCCCCCGCCTCGTCACGGATCGGAAATTTGCTCACAACCCAATGCCGCGTACCGGTTTCCGTCTCCACGGCCTCCACCGCCTGGATTTCCGCGGATTCCGCGATAACCTTCCGGTCGCTCTCATCAAATCGGCATGCCACCGGCTCCGGCCACAGATCATAACTCGTTTTTTCGTGCCACGCGCAAATGGTACCGGCGGGGGCAATACGCTTCCACTGGTCATTGACATAGTGATAACGGCCGGCAAGGTCCTTTATGAACGCGATCCCCGGAAGGTAGTGCATGAAGAGATCAAAAAGGTTTTCTCGGGAAACTGACATCATGAATTTGTGCACCCTCGTACTAACCACTCTTTTTTTATTGTCAATCTATTACTATGAAGCAAGGCTGGACTTGACGTAAATCATCCAATTGGAATCAAAAAAAAAATTTCGTGCCAACCTAAAGGGACGCACGGCAGGACAATCGATGCCAAACAAGAGAGGGGCGGCCAAAAACACGACCGCCCCTCTCTTGTTGCATTCCTCCCCCATTGACCGGACTACAACACCTTGAACCGCCCCACGAGGTTGTTGAGGTCGCCGGCCAGCTCGGCAACCCGCGATGCCGCCTGGGCCGACTCCTGGACCCCCTTGGCGGTTTGCTGCACCACTTCGGAGACTTGCTGGACGTTGCCGCTGATCTCGCCGGTGGTGGCGGTCTGCTGCTCGGCAGCGGTGGCAATCTGGCTCACCTGCATGGCCAGTTCGTTGATCTGGCTCAATATGTCCTGGAGGGCGGCACCGGACTGCTGGGCATCGGCAGTCCCGGACGCCACCTCCTGCACCCCTTCCTCCATGGCGGCAACGGCTCCCCGGGTCTCCTGCTGGATTGTCTTGATCATTTCGCCGATTTCCCTGGTGGCCTTTGTAGTACGCTCAGCCAGTGCCCGCACCTCGTCGGCGACAACCGCAAAGCCGCGTCCCTGCTCGCCGGCACGGGCAGCCTCTATGGCTGCGTTCAGGGCCAGGAGGTTGGTCTGATCGGCGATATCCTGGATCGTACCGACAATCTCGCCGATTTGCTCGGAACGGGAACCGAGGCTCTCGACGGTCCTGGCGGAACTGCGCACCCGTTCAGCGATCCGCACCATGCCGTCCACGGTTCTCTGGACCACGACGGCTCCGCCGGTGGCCGATTCCGTTGCACGGTGGGCCGCCTCGGCCGCCACCTGGCAGTTCTGGGCGATCTCGAAGGCCGTGGCAGCCATCTCTTCGCCAGCGGTGGCAACGGTCCCGGTCTGGGCTGCCACCTCCTCCACGCCGGTGGCCATCTGTTCGGAGGTGCTTTGAACCTGGTTGGCGGCCGTTGCCACCTGCTCCGAATTCACGCGGATTCCGGCAATGACTCGCGCGAAAGAATCGGCTGTCTCGTTGAAAAACCCACCGATGTCTCCCAGCTCATCATTGGAAAGTCCGGCAGCGCGCCGGGTCAAATCGCCGGCGGAAACGGCGGCAGCAACAGATGCCAGCTCTTCGGAACTGCGGCGCAGTGACTTAAGGATGAACAGGCTCAATATCCCCCCCAGTGCCACGGAAAACGCGAGTCCGATGATCAGGACAATCCTGTTGAATGCATAGTTTTTCTCATCCAGATCATGGGCGCTTCTGGCCGCGGAGAATTCCCGGTCGATCAGTGTTGCTATGGCAGCATCGGCCGGCTTGAAGAGAGGGTTGATTTTCTGGAGGGTAAGGCGGGTGCCGTCATCGTACTTGCCGGCATGCAGCGCATCGCGAACCGGGATTAGACCTTCCTGCTCAAACGCCACTCGCGCGGCATTGAACTCAGCGGCAAGCTTGCGCACCTCATCGCTCTTGGGCAGCTTTTCATACTGCTTACAGAGAGCGTCGATCTCACTAATATTCTTGGCGACAGCTTCGATATGAATGGAAAGGGGATGGTCATGGAGCGAGCTGTTCACGTTTCCCGGATCATGCTGTATGGCGAGGAGGAGCTGAACCCGGTTGTCTCGCATGAGTCCGGAAACCTTGCTGAGAATCCGGACGCTCTCCATGTTTTCTTCATAGAGGTGCCGGCTGGTGGAACTGGCATCCTTCATACCCGAAAGGCCGAGAATGCCGAAAGCAATGAGCATTATCGAGAAAAAAGTGACGATGAAAACGATTCGGGCCTTGATCGTGAATCTGAGCGACATAGAGATTTCTCCTTCAATGAAAATAAACTAGAACCGCGCCCGGCCATGTGACCACGCGCATGAGTCCCATATTTATGTTTCGGAGAAATCTCTAAGAACTTGAGAATCTATTAGATATTTTTTTAATAAAATCAATACATTAACATAATTTCACTGCACTGCCGCGCCAAACTCCACCCGTGCAGCGCCCCGCTTGTCCTCGGGCGCCTTGTAGATATCGTCCGCCCTGAGGAAGAGGCGCGCCGGGTCCACTTTGCCCGGACCGGCCAGGAGAGCCTTCACCACCCCTACCCGCTCCGCGGCCAGGGCCTTGAGCTCTGCGTCTCCAACTTTCGTGTTGGCAAGAATCAGCTTGCGCATCTCCGCGTCGGGGAGCCCTTTCTCTAAACCTAACACGTTGCGGGGCTTGGGGAATTTCTCCTTCTTGTAGACAGCCTTGAGATAGCGGGATGCCTCGTCAGGCGCAATGACCATTGTATCCGCCGAGTCCCCCGGCTGGACTCGCTTTTCCTTCACCATCTCCAGTAATTTTTCCCCTTTCATCTTGCGGGTCAGGAGTTCCAGCCGGTATCCCTCGGGATCCCGCTCCTTGTCCACATATCCCTTGATGTCCACCTTCAGGGATGGCCGGTCGTTCAGCGCCTGGGCCAATTGGGCCAGTTTCGCCTGCTCGGATTCAGCCAGATGGGCCGACCCGGCGGCAAAGGGAATCACGCTGAAGTCCTCCTTGCCGCCGAATGCCGACTGGAGCAGGGAGAAGGGAGATGTTGCCGCCTTGACGAGGAGGTTCTTGATGATCTGCCAGACCACCCGCCAGACCTTGAATTGAGGGTCGTCGGTGCGGCCGGTGACCGGTATGTCCAGGTGGATCTCACCCTTGCGGTCCTTGAGGAGCGCCACCGCCAGCCTTACCGGCAGGCTGGTGGCTTTGTCGCTATCGATCTTGTCACCAAAGGTGAGCTGATCGATGAAAACCTTGTTCTCGGAATTGAGCTTCTTGTTCTCTATGGTGTACTTCAGGTCGAAGGAGACCTTTCCCCGGTCGATGCCGTACCCCACGTAGGTGCCCGAATAGGGTGTAAGCGGCGTCAGGTCTATATCGGCAAAGCGCACCGTGATGTCGGCATAGAGGTCGTCCCGCAGTGGATTCAGCTTGCCGGTAATCTGGAGGGGCGAGAGGTTCTCCAGATTTCCCCGCAGGTCCACGTCGGCGAACCGGCTCTCTTCGGAGGAAAGGCCGCTGATCCTCCCGCCGAGGTTGTAAAAGGTAGTGTCGTATTCCCGGCTCATGTGATGGTCGGAGAAGGCAAGGGTCCCCTCCTGGAGAATCACGGTGTCAATGGCTATCTGGCGCTGAGTTTTCGTCGTCTGGGCCGGCTGTTCCGGTTTGACGGTTTGCGGTTTCAGCTTGTCCTGGTCCCCGGCACCCGGTTCCAGATCCCCGCCTTTCCGGTCGCTGGTATAGAGTTTCTGAAGATTGAGCCGCCCATCCCGGTCGATGACGATCTTCGAGAAGAGCTTGGCCACTGAGACCTCCCCAATTTTCAGGGAGAACGGCTCCAGGCTGCCGGACACTTTATCGAGCTGAAGACTATCCCAGGTAAGGAGATCATCGGCATCGGCGTCAAGACAGTGGAAGGAACGGACGCCAAGGGAGCCGCCAAATGTGCCGCCGAGCCTTCCTCCACGCTTCGCCAGCGCATAGCTTATACGGGTGTCGAGGGCGCCATCGGCAAGAATCACGTTAAGCCCCTCGGGGAAATAGGCGTCGAAATCGGTAAGGGGAATCCCGCGCAGAGAGATATTGCCCTTAGCGGCAAGGGGCTCGGGGGCGATGCTTCCCGACGCATTGAGCGCCCCCCGCTTCCCGTAACCCGCCGTAAGTCGGTAGGGCATCGTTTCCAGCCGGGGGCCGGTGATATTGCTGACGTTGAAGCCTATCCGGCGCAGGTCGAAGCGGGGATTGCCGACCGCCTTTCGATCGGTGAAGGAGATATCGATACCGCCGGCGGTCACCGAGGCAATTCGGTACCGGAAGGGATTGGCGGCCGGATTGCGGGTCTCCTTTGCCGCCGGGCTCTTAACGCCGTCATTTTTCTTCACAAGAGCAAGGGGAGAGAGGTTCCCCGCAGCATCCCGGGAAAGGCGTATGTTGCCATCCGCCAGGGTCACCAGGGCTACGTCCAGGCGGTTTTCCTTCTGGCTGAACCGCCCCCCCGTGGCCTCCAGCCGGGCAAGGCGAGCACCATCCCCGGGGCCGAAGGGGGCGGCAAGACCGGAAAGCCGCACCGCCAGCTTGTCGGCGGTCAAACCGGTAGCAGCATCGTAGGCCACCTGACCGGAAAGGTCGAGCTTACCCTTTACCGGCGCAGTGAGAGCACCGGCAAGATAGGGATAAAATGCGTCGAGAACGACCCCTTTCAGGTCGGCCGTGGCGGTGGCGGCCATGGGTTCGGAGGAAAAGCCCCCCGTAATGTTGGCAGTCTCGCCCCGTCCCGTGGCAAAAGCGAGGGTGTAGTCCGCCGTCTTACCCTGCCGGGTGGAGAAGCCCCGCACCGTGCAGGCAATATCGCGGACCTCAGCCTTGAACCCCTTTGGAGGGACGGCATCGGCAAACGTCACGGTCCCTCTGCGCAGCGCGAACTCTCCCACATCGACAATCGTTTTCCCCTTTGGCTTCTCCTTGGCAGTCTCCTCAGGCGGGGGGCTCTTTTTCTCCCCCTGGGCGAGGCGGGCCACGTTCCACACCCCTTTGCCGTCCCGCGACAAATGCAGCACGGGGCCGTCAAGGGTTACGGATGAAAGGGAAATGGCGGGGGCGAGCAGGTCGCTGCGTCCGATCACCACCCCGAGCCGGTCCAGGGCGGCAAGGGGCGCGCCGTCGGCACCCGAGGCCCTCAGATCGGCCAGGGACAGCTCTCCGATCATGAAGAGCCCGGGGTTCCTGTTGGCGTCGATGCGGTAGGTCAGGGCAAGTTTCGTCGCGGCAGTTCCCCGCTCCACCCGCATCGGGAGCTTAACCGGCACATATGCCAGGTAGTAGGGGATGTCCAGCTCCTTGAGATTCACGTCAAGGGAGTATTCAGCAGCCGAGGCAAAGGGCTTCAGTTTGCCGTCCAGGGCAAGGGGCGAACCGTTCACCACCGCCCGGAACCGGGGGGCAATGAAGATGTCGGCGTAGTGGGGAATGGTGCTCACAAAGGGGACCCCCAGCTCCAGGCCCCTCACATGGTGCTGTTTCTCGGCGGCAAGTCCGCGGTCGATAAAATCGATGGAACCGTTCGTGACGGAGATGTTGGAGACGGAAAACCTGGCCCGTTCCTTGGAGGGCTCGGGCTTCTCAGGCGTTTTCTTTTCCAGGAGATCGGAAAAATTGTAAGCATTGGCCCCGGTCCTCACCAAATGGACATAGGGGGAGCGGAGCCGGGCCTCGGAGACGATGGGGGCTCCCCGGAAGATGGAAGAGGGGCTCACTGAAACCCGCGCGCTGGAGAAGGAGGCGAAGGTGGTGGTACCGTCCCGCTCGGTAAGGCGCACACCGCGCACTTCGGCGGTCCAGGTGACGGGATTTATGTTCACATCGCCGATGGAAAGCTTGCGCCCGGTGGTCTCCTCCACGGCCTTTATTGCACGGCTCCTCACGATGCCCGGCAGGACGAACGCGACAAAACCGGCCAGTATCACAAGAAAAATGCCGCAGCCGATGAGAATTTTATGCCAGGCTTTCATGCTCTCCCTCCACCCCTTTCTGTACACACCTCAACTCTATTAATGTGCCAGAAATCGGCACCGTGTCAAAGAAAAAGGCCGCTGGCGCGGCCGTTCTCCTTCATTTCCAGGGCTTTTATCAACAATGCCGATAAAAGAGTGTTGCGGTGGGAGTCTCGCTGTCGGGATACTCCCCGCAGAAGAGAATGGTGCCGGGGTACGGCGCGAAGAGCCGGGCCAGTTCCCCCGGCTGCAGGAGGAAGTCCTTCCGGTGGGGAACCGGCGCGGTGGGGGATTCGAGGATGGTGTCGAAGAGGATGACTCCCCCCGGCGTGAGGGCCGCCACCTCCCGGGGAATCAACTCCCGAAGGAGAAAGTTGAAGTTTATGATGAGGTCGTAGGTTTCGGCGATACGATATTCTTCCAGGTTCACGAGGCGGAAGTCGCAGTCAAGCCCCTCCCGTTCAGCCCAACGGCGGGCCTTGGCGAGCCCCACGGAGGAGATGTCGAGGCCGGTAATGCTGAAACCTTGCCGCGCCAGGAAGATGCTGTTCCGCCCCTCGCCGCAGGCGATGTCCAGGGCCTTCCGGCCGGGGCAGAGACGCTTCGCCTCCTCGATCCGCTCGGCCAGGAATTTGGAGGGGTTCGCCCCCAGGAGGAATTCCTCGCCTTGGTACCGCTCGTCCCACCGCCTGCTGTCGTCGTTCATGGCGTTATCCCGTGACCACAAATGCCGCAAGTCCCATTTTCACCAGGAATAAACTCTAGCAGGAGAATCCCGGCGCGTCACGGGCAAACTGCCAAACAGCATCAGAAAACCGCCTGCAGCTGCAGGTAGCCGTAGTTGATATCCTTGCCGCTCCCGGTGGCGTCCTTGAAGAAGTTTCCGGTGAAGAACCGGTTGGCGCCGGCCACGAGGCTCACCTGTTCGCTGGCTTTGTACGTGAGAATCAGGTTGGTCTCGAAGCCGATATCCTTGCTGATGCCGGCCGGGGTCTTGACCGCCCGGAAATAGTGGCCGTCCAGGGAGACATTGACCTTGTCGGAGAGATCCACTCCGCCCCCGACGGTGATGGCGTGGAGGCCGCTGGCATGGACCTCGCTGCCGCCGGAATCCACTGCGGTGACGCCGGAGAGGTCCCCGATGACACTCATGTCGCCGATGAGAGGGGTGTCGTTGTTGGGATTGTGGAACTCGCTGAACTTTCCTTGCGCCCCGTCGCTGTCGCCGGAGCCGAAGGCGTAGCTGATGAAGCCAACCCCCGGATAGCGACCGATGGCCGGGTCGATGGTCAGATCAGCGTGCCCTCCGTAGGCGCGGATCTGATGGTGGGACGAATCCTCGATGTGCCGCCCGAACTGGAAAACCGGCTCCACCTCGAAGGACGCCAGTTTCCCCACCTTCCCCGCCAGACGCGCCCCCACCGAGTACGTCTGCTCATCCTTCCCGTCGTGGGTGAGTCCTTCCCCGCCGGTGTCCAGGAGGCCGTAGAGATCAAGGGAAAGGTCATCGCCCTCGGCATAGGTGCCATAGACGCCGTAGAGCTCGCCGGCGATCCCACCGGAATTGTCCCTGGTGTACTTGCCGGCAAAGAAATCCACGGTCAGGGGCTCCAGGGGCTTCACCCCTACCTTTACCGCATCAAAACTCAGGCCATCGAAGAAACTGTCGGACCCGAGCATGAAGGTGCTCCCGTAGACCAGTTCCTGGCGGCCGGCCCGGAGGGTCGCCTTCCTCGAGGGGAGGCTTCCCTCCAGGTAGCCCTGGTAGAGGCGAATCTTGTCGAAATCCTCGTCGTTATGGGTCGCGTACCACTGCCCCTCGACCCTAGCCGAGAGGTAATCGGCTGGAGTGAAGGTGAGCGAGGGACGGACCCGGACCAGAAGCTGGTCGTCCCCATTGCCCGGCGTGAAAGTATAGTCGGAAAAATTGAAATTTCTGGTGGACTCCCCGCGCACCAGGGCGTCCAGCCCCGTCTTCAGTGGACCGAACTGAAGGGGGTCCTTCGCCTCTTCGTCCCCTGTCCCGCTCCCCCCTTCCCGCTGCCCGACCACCGCCGCTCCGGCCGCGTCTCCTTCCGGGGCGGCCATGACCGTCCCTGCCACTGCCAGCACCACCAGTGCCGCTCCTGCTGCGTTTTTAATCATCAGCATCATCCTTTCTTTTCCTGTCATTACTGCTTCGCCCCGCCCTGGGCCGGACACGCGAGACAGTTCAGACAGTCGCGAAGGGTGCAGACGCCGCAGGAGTGGTACTGAAACACCGGAATGCCGTTCAGCTTCGCCGCGGCCATGGCCTCGTTGCGCACCCGGTGGGAGACCTTGTTGGTGAAGATAACCAGGGCGTCAAAGCGCTTCAGCTTGGCGGCGATATTGTTTTCCGACTGGGAGAATACCCGCAGGTCGATACCGGTGCGGTCTGCCTCCTGGCGGTAGTGTCTTTCCAGGCGATCCATGCCGCCGATCAGTGCAATGCTCATGACGAAGCCTTCCTAATTTTGAAATTCACTTTCATTGATTGGGGACAAAAAAAGGTTTCCCCCTGCCAACAGGCACTCCCGGGCCGATTCACAACCCACCAGATGCTCTGCCATCCGGGCACGGCAGCAGCGGAACACCTCGGCAAGCCGGAGGCTCTCCCGGGGATCGCCGAAGATTTTCCACGGCCCCTGGCAGGCGAAGGGAATCCGCACCAGCCCCATGAAGGCCGCCACATCCTTGAGGGGGTAGCCGAGGAAAACGCCGATTTCGTGGGGGAACGAATCCCCCTCCATGCGCGAGGTCAGCTCGCCGAGCACGCCACCCAGGTCCGACACGTCGCCGTACCCGGCCCGCGCCAGAACCGCAGAGGCGCTGGGGCGCCGTACGAGCTCCCCGAGGGCCTCCTGGCGGTAGATGAGCAGCAGGATCGAATTCCCCCGGTCGGCCAATTTCCGCACGGCCAGGCCGCTCTCCGCCAGAACCTCCACGCCCCATTCCTTCCAAAGGGTGTAGAGATTGCGGCCACAGGGACGGCGCCGGTTGGCGATGCCGAGGAGGTTTGCCGGCTTTTCGCCGGCGATTACCTCCGCCGCCTCCAGAGCCAGGAACGACGCCAGGCACTCCCGGGGATCATCGAAACGTCCCGCCACATCCTGCCACGCCAAGCGGCTTCCCCCCTGCTGCCGAACCGGATTTGCCCGTCCCATCAACCACTCCATTTCATATAGTTTTTTGTGTAACATATCCAAACATGGCGATATTGATTTTGATTTTCATTTCATATATCAAAACTGGGATTGCATTGTCAAGGCATTTACTAAAATAAAGGCCATGAACCCTTTGAGATATTCGCGTCCAGCGAACTACAGCCAATCTGAGAAATCTTGACCAAGGTCAAAGATAATGGATGCCGGGTGCGGTATCACTGACTCACACAAACGATTGCAAACGGGTTCCGGGCAGGTATACTCAAGGATACCTTCTCGACACACCATCCGTCACAACCACTCAAAGGAGGAAACAAAAATGGGAATGTTCTGTAACCAGTGCGAACAGGCCGCCAAGGGCGTCGGCTGCGATATCATCGGGGTATGCGGCAAGAATCCCGAAGTGGCGGCACTCCAGGATCTAATGCTCTACGGTCTCAAGGGGCTCGGCATCTATGCAGAAAAGGCCCGGGAGCTGGGCAAGAAGGACGAGGCCATCGACCTCTTCATGATCGAAGGTCTCTTCACCACCGTCACCAACGTGGACTTCGACCCGGTCCAGCTCGCCGGCAAGCTCCGCACCTGCTACGACAGCAAGGAGAAGATCAAGTCAGTCTACGAGACCGCCTACCGCGAGAAGAACGGCGCCAGCGCCCCGGCAATCACCTCGGGCCCCGCCGCCTGGGTCATCGCCGGCGACCTGGCCGGGCTCGTGAAGCAGGGCGAGGAGCACGGCATCAACACCCATCACGCCGACGCCGACGTCCGCTCCGCCATCGAAATCCTAATCTACGGCCTCAAGGGAATGGCCGCCTACGCCGACCATGCCTACATCCTCGGCAAGAAAGACGAAGAAGTCTTCGCCTTCTTCCACAAGGCCATGGCCGCCACCGCCGATCCGGCCAAGGGGCTCATGGACTTCGTGGGACTCTCCATGGAGTGCGGCAAGCTCAACATCAAGGTCATGGGGATGCTGAACGAAGGGCACGTGGATCATTACGGCCACCCGGTACCCACCAAGGTTCCGACCGGCACCCGCAAGGGAAAGGGTATCCTCGTCTCGGGCCACGATCTCCGGATGCTGGAGGAGCTCCTGAAGCAGACCGCCGGCAAGGATATCGACATCTACACCCACGGCGAGATGCTCCCGGCCCACGGCTATCCCGGCCTCAAGCAGAAGTATCCGCACCTCTACGGCAACTTCGGCGGCGCATGGCAGGACCAGGCGAAGGAGTTCCCCCTCTTCCCCGGCGCCATCATCTTCAACACCAACTGCATCCAGCGTCCGGCCGAATCCTACAAGGACCGCCTCTTCTCCTGGGGCCAGGTGGGGTGGCCCGGCATTAAGCACATCGCCGGCTGGGACTTCAGCGAAGTCATCAACAAGGCCCTTGAGTGCCCCGAGCTGGCCGACGCGCCGGAGAAGGAGATTCTCACGGGATTCGGCCACAACGCCGTCCTCTCCGTGGCCGACAAAGTAATCGAAGGGGTGAAGGCCGGCGCCATCAAGCACTTCTTCCTCATCGGCGGCTGCGACGGCGCCAAACCGGGCCGCAACTACTACACCGAGCTGGCCGAGCAGGTGCCCCAGGACTGCGTGATTCTCACCTTGGCCTGCGGCAAGTACCGTTTCAACAAGCTGGAGTTCGGCGACATCGGCGGCATCCCGCGGCTTCTGGACATCGGCCAGTGCAACGATGCCTACTCGGCCCTCCAGATCGCCCTGGCCCTGGCCGACGCCTTCAAGTGCGGCGTGAACGATCTGCCCCTCTCCATGATCCTCTCCTGGTACGAGCAGAAGGCGGTGGTTATCCTCCTGTCGCTCCTCCACCTGGGGATCAAGAACATCAAGATCGGCCCGAGCCTCCCGGCCTTCGTCACCCCGAACGTTCTCAACTTCCTGGTCGAGAACTTCAACCTGGGCCCCATCAGCACCCCGGAAGCCGACCTCAAGGCGGCCCTGGGGCAGTAATCCAGCCCCCTAAACGCAACACGACAAAAGGCGCGGAGAGTTCGCTCTCCGCGCCTTTTTCATTTAACCGCTGCCGCCAAGGCTATGCCTGGTACTTCCCGTAATGAACGATCTCTTCCAGAGGCTTGCGGGACGGCCCTCCTTTTGCTTCCTCCTGGGGATACCCCAGCGGAAAGAGCCCCACAATCCGCAGCTCCGGCGGAATGCCGAGCAGCTCCCCCATCTGTTCCTCGTCGAATACCCCCACAAAGACACTCCCCAGCCCCAGATCATGGGCGGCAAGCATCAGGTTCTGGGAGGCGATTCCCACGTCGGTCAGATAGTACTGCTGTCCCCGCAACTCCCCGGATTGGGGGGGCTCACCACAGGCCACTATCACCACCGGAGCCTCGGCCAGGGCCTTCTGGGCGGGGTTCGACTTGTAACCCTTGGGGCCGAAAAACGCCTCCACATACGACAGTTCGCTGATGCGCGCCTTCGTTGCCGCATCGTCCACCACCACGAACCGCCAGCACTGCATGTTTGCCCAGGATGGGGCCTGGCGCGCCGCCTCCAGCACGGTCTGAAGCTTCTCCGGCTCCACCGGCCGGTCGGAAAACTTGCGAACGCTTCTCCTCGTTCTGATTGCCTCCAGTGTTTCCATGCCTCGGTTTCCTTTCTCCGTTAATGGTATTGCAGTAAACTGCATTGTTCTCGCTCTGTCAATTTCCCCTCAGTCCGTCGCCACCACGAAGCTGCCTGGATAGCTTGCACGCTCAAAGTCGCGACGGGCGTTCTCGGCCATCTCCAGGGAGGCGTACCTGCCGACCCGCACCCGGTAAAAGCGGCTCCCCTTCACCACAGCCTCCTGGATTGATGAACCACCATAGCGCGTTCCCAACTGAGCTGCCAGCCTGCGGGCATTGTCCGGCACAGTGAAAGCCGCAACCTGCACGGCGTAAGAGCCGGCATCGTAGCTTGCCGGCGGCCGGTAGGAGACCGTTCCGGCAGCCGTATCGCTGCGGTACCCCAGGGCCTCAATCCTCACCGGGGCGGTACCTTCGCCGGTCATCCCCAACTGCCGGGCCGCGGCATAGGAAAAATCGATGATCCGCTCCTTGACGAAGGGTCCCCGGTCGTTGATCCGGACCACCACCTCCCTGCCGTTGCTCCTGTTGCGCGCCCTCACGAATACCCCCAGCGGCAGGGTCTTGTGGGCGGCGGTCATGGCGTACATGTCGTAGGTCTCGCCGTTGCTGGTGGGCTTGCCGTGGAAATCCTCACCGTACCAGCTGGCCATCCCCTCCTGGGCGAATCCCTCATGGCTCAAAAGGGGATCGTAACGCTTGCCGTTAACGATGTACGGTTTCTCCCATCCCTTGCGGCCACGGGTTTCGGGAGAGTCTATGACCCGCGTGCTGTAAGTGCTGCAAGCGGAGAGCATCCCCGCGAGCAGCATCAACACAACTCCGGGCCAAATAATCTTTCTCTGTCGTATTCGCAGCGTTTCACCTCCCAATGTCCCGTCACTCTCAGGGAACTATCTCCACAAGGTTCGCAGTCACGCTTCCCACCGCCACCCTGGTCCGGGCCCTGACCGGAATGCGCCGATCATCGTCAGTGAGCCAGATATGAACCGTCCCCTTCCCTTCAAAAACCCCTTCCGAAGCAACCATCGGTTGAATAACTATTGTATTTACCTCGCCAAGCACCGTTTTTATGCGCTCTTTCCGCAGGACCCGCACCTCGACCCGCCGCTGCTTTTTGCTGTCGAGAATGTTTATGCGCGATGATTTACCGACTTCCAGAGGCAGGTACCGGATGTAGTAGAAGCTTCCATAGACGTCAATGGTATCGGCGGGGATAGGGACATCAGCTTTCTTCCCTTTCAGATTATCGCGGTAATGGGCGATTTTCCGCTCCTGTTCGAACAAAATCTCCCGATCCCGCAGGCGGCTTCCCTCCCGTGTTCTTAACCGGTAGTGGCGAGCGAGTCCCGGAAATGGGGCGAGGGTGCGATCATAGGAACTTTCTATCCGGTCCTCAACCGGAAAAAATGTAGACAGCCAATCGTTGGAACGGGCAAGGGAAACTATTCTTCGAGTGTTCCCGCTCTCCGTAATCTCCTGGCTTGCAGTGCCGACGGGAATACCGGTCCATGAAAGTTCATAGACCAGCTTCTCCGGGATTCTCGGCGCCGCAACCGCCTGCGTGGCAAAGGCGGCCAGCGCAATTGCCATTAGTACTCCATACTTTAAAACCATAGTGATATCCGCCTCCGCCGCGCCCTTGATTCCAGGCATCATCCGAAAAGTATTCCACAGGCCGGCAAGAACTCAACCCCCTTGACTACCGCACGACTCAGGGCACAATTAACACATGGTGTCCGCAACAGCAAAAACAGAAACGCGGGCACAAGGAGGATGCCATGCCGGAAAAAGTACTCGTGCCATCCATTGAGCAGAGGCTGGCAGCAATGGTTGAAGTCGCCCGCCGGATGAGATGCAAGACCGAAACAGAGAAACGTACCGGGCACAAGCCGACTATCACTCTTTCGAGAGAGTTCGGCTGCGAGGGGTATCCAGTGGCAGAACAGCTCAAGGAACTTCTTGAGCACTCCACCAAGGAGCCCTGGGTCATCATGGACAAGGCACTCCTCGAAGAAACGGCCAAGCACCACGACATTTCCGAAACGGTTTTCCAATCCCTCGGCCACCGGTCGCTGCTCCTCGATGACATGATCGCCACGCTTACCCCCCGCTGGAAGAGCGAGCGGGAGCACTACAAGCTTCTCTGCAGCCAGATCGTCTCCCTGGCCGAGGCGGGCAACGTGATTATAATGGGGCGGGGAAGCTCCATAATCACCCAGCAGATGAATAACTGCCTCCATTTCCGCATCTATGCATCCAACCATTTCAAGGTCCGCTCCATTGCCCGCCGGGCAAAGATATCACTTCAGGAAGCCGAGAACCTGGTGGAAAAAAAACAGAAGGAACGCGTCAAATTCATCCGCGATTTCCTTGACCGCGATATCGCCGACTTGAGCCTCTACCATCTGGTATTCAACAATGACAAGAACTCAGCTGCGTGCATAGCCAGGACAATCGCCGATTACCTGTGCCAAAAGGGCGCCTGAATCGAAAGTTGACGATTCTGTGGAGAGCGGAGACGGTAGCCGCTCTCCACTTGCGTTCATCGAGGCAGCCGACTATACTCCCTCCATGCTCAACTTTACCATTACCGAATCCGACCACTGCCGCAGAGTGGAAAGCTTTCTCCGGAACCTTCTTCCCACCGCTCCTTCCGCCTACCTTGGGAAGCTTATCCGGGGAGGGCACCTGACCGTAAACGATAAACGCCCCCTATCAAGCACGCTCCTGATTTCGGGAGATACGGTCACCCTCAAGGAGAGCTCCCGGACACTGGAGCTTATGGCCACAGCGCGGCCCCGCCTCGACATACTCTTTGAAGACGAACGGATTGTTGTTGTCAACAAGCCGCCCGGCTTGCCGGTTCACCGGACCGCGGAGGACGAGCTGACGCTGGTGGATGTGGCGGAACAGTTTCTGGCCCAGCGTGGGACGCCAGTCAAACTGCGTCCCGTTAACCGCCTCGACCGTGGCACCTCCGGCGCCACGATCCTCGCCAAAAGCGCCACGAGCGCCGGCATCTTCGGCCGGTTCGTGAAGGAAACCGGGCTGGGCAAGCTCTATCTGGCCATAGCAGAAGGTAAGTTGCAGGCCGAAGGAACAATCGACGCACCGCTGGAAGGCAAGGAATCCCAAACTCATTTCCGTACTCTGTTCCAAGGCTCTGGCGCCGCGCTTGTCCTTGTTACCCCCATCACCGGACGAATGCACCAGATTCGCAAGCATCTGGCTCTCACAGGCCATCCAGTCAAGGGTGACCGCCGTTACCGGGGCACTCCCCTCGCAGGGTATCCCGGCCACTGCCTGCACGCTTTCCAGGTATCCTTCATTCATCCGGAAACCGGTGAGGAAATAGTCATTCATGCCCCCCTCCCCACCGGTTTACTGAGCCAGCTCCACCAGTTGGCCGGTGATTTTTTTGCGCCGCTGTTACTTTTGCTCCCAACCCTACCACAGCAATGACCCCGGAATTGTGAATCGTCTCCCACAATGCAGACTTCACACAAAGGCCGGCTTTGTAGCTGATTTCATTATTGTTTTTTTGTGGTCTTATTACCTTTTTCTAATTGACTGTATACCTTAAAAATGACATAATCACCCCCGTTTTAGCCGGGGCGCAGGCCCTGTTTGCAATCCATGTGAGACACGCTCCTTTCCCCTGGGGAACGGAGCAATTACATCATGTCATGTGCGAATAGCACAGAGGAGGAACGATGAATGCTGTAAAACGCATCAGGCTCTTTGCCGTCGCTGGCCTGACCTTGGCAGTTTCGCTCTGCCTGGGTGCGGGAAGCCCGGCCAAAGCTGCCCCGAACGCCCCGAAACTGCTTCAGGACGACTGCGTGAAATGTCACGTCCAGCCGCCGGCAGATGTTGCCAGCGCCGGTGCCGGCCACAAGAAGATTACCTGCTTCGACTGTCACGCCAGCCACCGTCCCGCATCGAAGAACAACATTCCTGAATGCAGCCAGTGCCACACCGGTAAAAAGCACTATGAGCTCAAGGGATGCCTCGGGTGCCACAAGAACCCCCACACCCCGCTCAATATCATTCTTTCCGGCAACATCACCGATCCTTGCCTGACCTGCCACTCTCCGCAAATTGAGCAGCTCAAGCAATTCCCGAGCAAGCACAGCAAGCTTTACTGCTCCACTTGCCACAACGTCCACGGCAAGATCCCGGCATGCACCCAGTGCCACAAGCCGCACTACGCCGAGCAGACCGCCGGCGATTGCAAGAAGTGCCACAAGGCTCACCAGCCGAAGAACGTTGTCTACGGGAAAGAAGTTCCCAACAAGGAATGCGGCGGCTGCCACAAGAAAGCCCTCGACCTCCTGACCGCAAGCACAGCTAAGCATAAGACCCTGGCCTGCGTATACTGCCACCAGGATAAGCACAAAATGGTCCCGGCCTGCCAGACCTGCCACGGCACGCCGCACCCGGCAGCAATGATGGCCAAGTTCTCGAAATGCGGTGATTGCCACAGCATCGCTCACGACCTGAACCGCTGGACCGCTCCGGCCAAAGCTGCTCCGGCGAAAGCTGCTCCGGCGAAAAAGAAGTAACTATCTGATCCATAGCTGAACAAAGGGCCTGCATAGCAAATATGCAGGCCCTTTTTATTTTGACGGATGTTGCAACGAAGCAGCCACTGTCTCCGAGCGCAAACCGCTGCAGGGATACTAATGGGGCTCCGCGGCATTATTACCAACAAGTGCCTTGGCTATTCGACCCCCCCTAGAAAATAGGGAGGAAGCCGAAGGCAGGGGGGTAAGATGCGCTGTCGAGTAGTCAGGTTTCGTTTTGTATCTCTGGACGGCAGCGAAATGAGCCGTGGCCCCCATGGGACAAGACAACGTCAAACCGATAGCGGCCGTCTTAACAATCCGCCGCAGCTGCATTCTCCATTCGAGCCCGGAGTCGGGCGGCCCAATGCTATTACATTATCCTAAATTCGGCAGGTAAATACTGCAGGTACAAGTAAAAAAGGGGGCCCCCAATATGGAGTCCCCCTCTGTATTCCAACCGTAAGCCCCCGAGAGGCCCAAAACTATTCTGCCTTGGACACCACGACCTTGAGGGTAGCTGCAACGTCAGGATGCACCTTGACAGAAGCAGTGTACTCGCCGATCTGCTTGATCGGTTCAGCAAGGACAATTTTCTTCCGGTCCATATCAATGCCCTGGGCCTTCAGTTGCTCGGCAAGCTCCATATTGGTAACGGCACCGAAGAGCTTCCCTTCCTCACCCGCTTGATGGACGATTGAAAGCGTCAGCGACTCAATCCTGGCAGCAAACGCCTTAGCCTGCTCGAGAACCTTGTTCCGCTTGTACTCGAGCTGACGCTTCGCATGATCAAGCGCCTTGGCGTTTTTTTCGGTCGCTTCAATTGCATACCCCTTCGGAAGCAGGTAGTTACGGGCGTAGCCCGGTGCAACTTTGACAACGTCGCCAATATGGCCGAGGTTTTCCAGGTTTTCCTTAAGAATAACTTTCATTGTTTTTCCTCCCAGCCTGAATTTTACAGGTTTTTATGAATTCGTGGCCTGCGGAAATCCCCCCAGAGATCGAAGAGTCCCAAAAGCATCACCGCAACAGCCAGATATGCCTGCAGCACGAGCAGAACATAGAAAAAAATCCTAAAGAACACCGGAACGGAATATGTGGCAAAAAAATGTATTACCACTGCTATTCCCTGTATGAAGTAAAGAAATCCGGCAACTACAATGATATTAAGGGCCGCAACCTGAATAGCGTCATTGCCTGTCAGGAGGGCAAAACCGGCAGCAATCACTCCCCACACAAGGTGTTCGGGATTTTTGAAGCTGCCCAGGGTGCTATCCGGAAGTTTTATCGCTGTCTGATTTCTGAACCGGCGGAGCAAAAGCAGATTAATACCTGCAATTGTAGCAAGTGTAACCAGAAACATCGCCGGATAAATCTGACCGAACAGTGCTCCAACTTGCTCCAGACCTTCCTTAAGGAGCTGGATATCTTCTCCGGCAGCCCCCCTGGCCTTATAAAAAGCGATGGTCTGGTCAAGGCTCGATTTTATTGCCATCGTCACTTGACGATGAAAATCCACACCCTTTATAATTCCATACCCGGCAACCGCAATGGAAGCTGCCGCCGCCACGGAAAGCACCGCAGAGGCAATGGCGCGGCTAATGCTGGAGCCTCGCGACAAAAAATACGCCAGTAAAACGGACAGCAATCCCGCCTGGATCAAATACACCAGCGAAACAGCAAAGCCGCCGGCTAATGCAAGAATCAGAGCCGCCACGAGGGCGGCACTGACACCAGCCATCCATTGCCCGCTTTTAAGCTGATAGTAGAGAATGGGAAGAGGCACAATAACCCCTGCCACAATTCCCAGAAGAGGCACCTGAAGGTAAGCAATGAAAATTGCAACCGTCAGGCACACCCCCTTGGCAACATCAAGGAGGATTCCCCTATCGTCAATCACCATGGGGCCTACTGCCAGTTAAGCTACGACGTGCGTAGAGGCAATCGGGATCAGGGCGATATTGCGGGCCCTTTTGATAGCCTCGGTAATCTCACGTTGATGCTTGGAGCAGTTGCCGGAAATTCTCCGCGGTACAATCTTGCCACGCTCGGTGATGAAGGAACGGAGGATACGGGGATCTTTGTAGTCGATGACCAGTTCCTTGTCCGCACAGAAACGGCAAACTTTACGACGCTGGAACGGTCTCCTCTTGCGGGGGCCGTTTCCACGATATTGGGGCCGCTCGGGCCGTTCGGTTCTTTCGGGTCTTTCAGTTCTTTCTTCGCTCATCTATCCTGAACCTCCGATCTCTTATTCAGCGGCTTCGGCGGCCGGCGCCGTTTCGACTGGGGCAGCTTTCGCTGCGGGGGCTGCGGTCTCTTTCTCGATTTTCACGCTCTGGTAACGCAGCACCTTGTCATCAAGGCGCAGACGGCGCTCCAGCTCAGCGATCAGAGCCGCGTCAGCGTCGAAGCGAACGTAATAGTAACGGCCCCGCGCATTCTTGTTGATCGGGTATGCAAGTTTCCTTACCCCCCAGTCTTCCAGCCGATGGAGATCACCCTTCATCGTGGTAATGATGTCAGTCACCTTGGCATTGAGCCCTTTGAGCTCTTCATCGCCAAGGTCCGGCTGGACGATCACTACCGTCTCATACTTCCGTACCATGTCTATTTCCTCCTCACGGATTAGTAGCCCCGGTCCGACCCGGAGCAAGGAGCTTGCGGCATTATTTGCCGCCGGAAAAGGTGAAGCGTACTACAGGTTGCTTCGCCATTCAAGAATTTTATCGTTATATTTCGCTATTACGTTAACCGGCAACTGCGTGCCAGGCGCTACACGTTGAACCGGAAATGCATGACATCACCGTCCTGCACCACGTATTCCTTGCCTTCGAGACGCATGAGTCCCTTTTCCTTGGCACCGGCCTCACCGGCGGACCCGATGAAATCGCGGTAGGCAATGACCTCGGCGCGGATGAATCCCTTTTCAAAATCGGAATGAATTACTCCGGCAGCCTGGGGCGCCTTGGTACCGGCAGGGATGGTCCAGGCCCGGACTTCCTTTTTGCCAGCTGTGAAGTAGGTGATAAGCCCGAGCAGATCGTACCCCATCCGAATGAGGCGATCGAGCCCAGACTCGGCAAGCCCCATCTCCGCGAGGAAGGACTTCTTCTCGTCTCCGTCGAGCTCGGAGATCTCCGCTTCGATCCTGCCGCAGATCACAACGACGCGCGCGCCCTCGGTTCCGGCCAAATCCCGTACCTTGGCCACAAAAGGATGCGCTCCGTCCAGATCGTCCTCGGCAACGTTGGCAACATAAAGAACCGGCTTATCGGTCAATAGATGCAGGTCCCGCATCCAGACGCATTCATCGGCCCCCACCTCAATGTGCCGCGCGGAGACACCTTTCTCCAGTTCCCCCTTGATACGGGCATAGAACTCGCTCTCTTCCTTGAGCTTGCGGTCACCGCTTTTAGCCTGTTTTTCCACGCGCTGGAGCTTCTTCTCCACGCTGTCCAGATCGGCCAGGGCCAACTCGGTCTGAATGATCTCAATGTCGCGCAGCGGGTCAACGCTACCGCTCACATGCACCACGTTTTCGTCATCGAAACAGCGCACAACATGAACAATGGCATCGACGGAACGGATATGTCCAAGGAACTGGTTACCGAGTCCTTCCCCCTGGCTTGCCCCCTTCACAAGTCCGGCAATGTCAACGAACTCGATGGTTGTGGGAAGAATCCGCTCCGGATGAACAATTTCCGCCAGGCGATCAAGCCGCTCGTCGGGAACCTGGACGATTCCGACGTTGGGGTCGATGGTACAGAAAGGATAGTTTGCCGACTCGGCCCCGGCCGAGGTCAGCGCGTTAAATATGGTGGACTTCCCCACATTGGGAAGACCGACAATACCGCAGTTGAAACCCATTGTGCGTTCTTCTTTCGCATTGAGATGCAGCAGAAATCAAGCTGCCGACAGAAAATCCCTGTTGTTGTAGAGGCTCATGGTCCGCGGCAGGCCATTTTTCAGGAGCTCGCCCAAAAGCTCGGCCACGCCGTCCATAAGTGTGGGAACACCAACCATTTCAGCAGGAGAAAAATTGGCGAGAACATAATCGGCTGCATCACCATGAGCCGGCCGTCCAACACCAACCCGAACCCGCACAAACCCTCCCCCACCCAGCTCCTGCATAAGGGAGCGCAGGCCATTATGGCCTCCATGCCCTCCTCCCTCCTTGATTTTTACCCTGCCGAAGGGAATATCAATGTCATCATGGATCACAACAAGATCAGAAAGGGTCAACTTGTGGAATCGAAGCGCTTCGGCAGCGGAGCGCCCAGAAAGGTTCATGAAGGTTTGCGGTTTAAGAAGCAGCAACCTCTCGCCGCACCACTCGCCGTCACCAAAAAAGCCTGAAAAACTCTTCTTGGCGACTGCAACTCCCATTATGCGTGCAAGATGGTCTAAAACCATGAAACCCGCATTATGGCGGGTCCATTGGTATTTCGGGCCGGGATTACCCAGCCCGATTATCAGTTTTGTACTCATAGACAAAAGGCGTAAGAAAAAGCCAGTTACTCAGCTTCAGCTTCAGCTTCGACTTCCGTCTCCTTGCCCTTGCCGTGAACACTGACAACGGAAGCTTTCGGATCGCCGAGCACTTTGACACCAGCAGCAAGTGCCAGGTCACCAAGATGGATGGATTGGCCAATGGCCAGCGCCGTCACATCCACTTCAACATGATCGGGGATCTGCGCCGGCAGGCACTCCAGGTCAAGGGAATGCATGACAAGATCAAGCATGCCGCCTTCTTTGACGCCGGCGGCCGTGCCAACAACCGACACGGGCACATGCACGCGAACCTTGGCATCCAGGTCGATCTTATGAAGATCCACGGAAATGAAAGTCCCCTGTAGCGCTGCCTTTTTGAGATCGGCAACGATAACGGTCGTACCGTTGAGGTTCCCGCCACCCTGAAGAGCGATCAGGTTATTGCGCCCACCCTCACCGGCAATGGCGGCAGCAAGCTCCTTGGCATTGACGGACACGGCGACCGGCTCAATGCCCTTACCATAGACAACTCCGGGAACTCCACCTTGAGCACGGAGTTTCCGTGCGATACCCTTACCGGTTTTCTCTCTTACCTCTATGCTTATCGTCTTCTGTTGCATGATTTCCTCCGCGACTGGCAATTCAGATTCTATACTGCGGCGGGGTGCCCCGCACGAACACTAAACAAACAGGGAGCTCACGGACTCGTCGCCATGAATCCGCCGAATGGCCTCGGCCAAAAGGTCGGCAACGGTGAGCACCCTGATTTTACTTGTTCTTTCAGCCTTATCCCCAAGAGGGATAGTATCGGTAATAACGACCGCCTCGATGTCTGAATCATTAATCCGATCGATTGCCGGCCCCGAGAGAACCCCGTGGGTGGCGCAGGCGTAAATGGCTTTTGCCCCGTGAGACTTCAGCGCCTTGGCAGCCTGGGTCAGCGTACCGGCAGTATCGATCATATCATCAAGAATAATGGCGGTTTTGTCCTTCACGTCGCCGATCAGGTGCATAACCTCAGCCACATTGGGGCCGGTACGCCGCTTATCGATAACTGCCAAGGTGCACCCGAGCCGCTTGGCAAAGGCCCTGGCGCGCTCGGTACCACCGGCGTCGGGGGATACCATTACAATGCCGTTTTCAGGAAAACGCTGCTTGAGGTTCTCGAGAATGACCGGCGCAGCATAAAGGTTATCAACGGGAATATTAAAGAAGCCCTGAATCTGACCGGCATGGAGGTCAACGGTAACAACGCGGTCAGCACCTGATGCCGTGATGATGTCCGCCACAAGCTTGGACGTAATCGGTGTCCGGGGCGCCGCCTTGCGGTCCTGGCGGGCGTAACCGTAATAGGGGATTACCGCGGTAATGGTTGCGGCCGACGCCCGCTTCAGGGCATCGATCATGATCAGCAGTTCCATCAGGTTGTTATTGGTGGGCGCACAGGTGGACTGAACCACATAGATGTCACGCCCGCGCACGTTCTCAGAAATCTCCACCATGATCTCGCCGTCAGAGAAATTCTTCACATTGGCTTTGCCGAGGGGGAGCCCGAGATTCTCGCAGATTTTCTCTGCAAGCGCCCGGTTGGAGTTACCGCTGAACACCTTGATTTTGTCGTTCATACCCTACCTTGCCCACGAATAAATAAGTTCCCCGCACAGTCAGCAGGGCAATGATTTAGTAAATGGCTGGGGCGCCAGGGATCGAACCTGGGAATGCCGGAATCAAAATCCGGTGCCTTACCGCTTGGCGACGCCCCAATATATCGCATGGCCTATGCCGTACCGGAAGATACTACACAAGCGCCCTGGCTACCGTCACAAACCATTCGGAAGCTCCGCCGATGGACTGTGCCGCCCTCAGCGCCCCTTCTTCGGACGGGAAAAGCCCGAAAACCGTTGGACCGCTGCCTGACATGAGAGCCCCCGAGGCCCCCGAGGCAATCAGCATATCCTTGATCTCTCCGATTACCGGATATTTACCTATGGTCACCGTTTCGAGATCGTTGGAGAGAACTGCGCAGACATCGGCTACACCCTTAAAGAAGCGAGGAATATTATCGCTATTCCTTCCCTCTGTCAACCGTAAACTTCCATAAACCCATGCGGTCGAAACCGGAATATTGGGATTTACAATCACCATCCAAAGGGGCGGAACAGCCTCTATCGGAGTGAGTATTTCGCCAATCCCCTCCGCCAGGGCAGTTTTGCCAAAGACAAAGAACGGCACGTCAGCGCCCAGCGTAACACCGATCTCCATGAGCCTCTCCGTGGAAAGCCCAAGCCCCAAAAGCTCATTCACCCCCAGGAGAACCGTAGCAGCATCGCTGCTTCCACCGCCAAGCCCTGCGGCAACTGGAATGTTCTTCGTTATGGCAATTGCGATTCCGCACTGTTGGCCAGAGAGCTTCAGTAGCGCATCGGCAGCCCGCCAGGCAATATTTCCCGGCCCGTCTGGCACCCCTTCTCGACCACAGGTGACCCGGATGCTAGGCATATCAGACAGCGTAATCGTAATTTCGTCACAGAGGCTAATCCTCTGCATGATCATCCGAAGATCGTGGTAACCGTCGGAACGGCGGCGGAGTACGTCAAGCCGGTAATTGACCTTGGCAGGAGCCTTGAGTGTCAGGGATTTCATGGAAACGTCACTTTCCGAGGTGGAGTGAAAAGGATTTTATCTAAACCTATACGGTCAGATAAATCAAGGGATATCTCGTTACTCAACGGTCACGTCGGAGAGCCTCACGAACCGGAACCCCCTTTTCCGGAGTTCGGGAACAGCCGCCATTACTCCGGCCGCAGTCCCCGACTCGGGATGATTCATATGGAAGATGGCAATATCACCCGGCTTGGCTGCCAGAAGTGCATCCCTCACCTGCTGTGCGGAAAAGGTAGCTCCCGCGTCGCCAAGAAGTGAATATCCCGCAACCTGCTGTCCCAAGGCAGCGGCGATCTCCACCGCTACTTCATCGTAGTAGGCGGTGCCGGAGCGATAGAACGCGGGGCGCTTGCCGGTAACGTTCTCGATCAGACGGGCATTTTGCTCAATCTCATCAAGCACTTCGCCTACATCCCTGGTCCCCGGGATACCATAGGCATGTTGTCCCGTAACTGAGGCGGGACGATGCCGATAACCGTGGTTGGCAATCTCGAAGAGCGGGTTGGCTGACAGGCGCTGGAAAAGTTCCCGGTTCGCCTCGATCCACAGGCCGCTCACAAAAAGCGTCGCAGGAATGCGCTCCCGCTCCAGAAATCCGATGAGCGTAGCGTCGGCCCCCTTTCCCCGCGGGCTGCCACAGGCATCAAAGGTAAGTGCAATGACCCTGTCGTCACCTGCCAGTCGCGTTTTTACCCCCTTCACCACCGGACCCCAATGCTTCGGCACCCGATCACCAAAGCGGCCAACCAGCATATTCCGCAGCGATACATACTCGCTGTTGACTGACTTATGGAAAACCGCGGAAGAATCCGCCGCAAGCAGAGGCAACGGGCCACCGGGGCCTCCAACCACAATCGCTGAAACTGTCATAGTCCACAGAAACAAATGCTTCATGAAATCCCCGTATATAGGTTTTCGGTAATCCTAGCCTCGATTATCACCCCTGAGAAGAAAAAAAACGGGTCACTCCTGGAAAGGAAGACCCGAATAAGAGCGTGAAATCCCCAAAAACGTTATTTTTTAGTAACAACGAGACTATCCCCCCCCATGGACAGGTCGGCCCGGACGGTGTCCCCCTCGTGAAACTTCCCTTCAAGGAGCATGAGGGCAAGGGGATCCTGGACCTTGCGCTGGATCGCCCTTTTTAGAGGACGCGCCCCGTAAGCCGGATCATACCCCTCGTGTGCCAGGTATTCCCGTGCTTTATCAGTGATCTCCAGGGTGATGTGCCGCTCGGCGAGACGCTTCTTCAACTCCATTATCTGGATGTCTATGATCTGCTTGATCCGCTCCAGCGGCAGCGCGTGGTAGATGGCCACTTCGTCGATCCGGTTCAGGAATTCGGGTTTGAAGCTCTCCCGAAGGGTTTCGGTCACCATTTGCTTCATGCGCGTGTAGTCGCTGGCGCCATACTGCTGAATCCACTGGGACCCCAGGTTGCTCGTCATGATGATGACCGTGTTGCGGAAGTCCACCGTCCGTCCCTGACCGTCGGTGAGACGGCCGTCGTCGAGCAATTGAAGGAGGACGTTGAACACCTCGGCATGGGCTTTCTCAACCTCGTCAAATAGAACTATGGAATAGGGGCGGCGTTTGACCGCCTCCGTGAGCTGCCCCCCCTCCTCGTACCCCACGTAGCCGGGGGGGGCGCCGATGAGGCGGGCCACTGTGTGCTTCTCCTGGTACTCGCTCATATCAATCCGAACGATGGCCTGATCATCATTGAAGAGAAATTCAGCCAGCGCTTTAGCGGTTTCGGTCTTCCCCACCCCGGTGGGACCCAGAAAAAGGAATGAGCCGATGGGCCGGTTGGGGTCCGAAAGACCTGACCGGGCCCTGCGGATGGCATTGGCTACCAGAAGCAGCGCGTCATCCTGCCCCACCACGCGCGCCTTGAGGCGCTCTTCCATATGCACCAGCTTGTCCGCCTCCCCCTCCAGCATGCGAGAAACGGGGATACCGGTCCATTTGGAAACGATTTCCGCCACAAGCTCACCGTCCACCTCTTCGGGGAGCATTTTCCCCTCCGTGCGGATTTCCTCCAGCACCGCACTCTTCTCGGCTATCTCCTTCTCAATGGCTGGTATCTCGCCGTAGCGGATCTCCGCCGTCCGCCCCAGACTCCCCTCCCGCTCGGCCTTCTTCGCTTCTTCCTTCTTCTCCTCAAGCCTTTGCCTGAGCTGGCTCACCTGGCTGATGATTTCCTTCTCCCGCTGCCAGTGCCCCTTGAGCACGGCAGACTTGGCCTTGAGATCCTCCAGTTCGTCGGCGAGCTTTCTCAGCCTCTCCAAGGCATGGGGATCCTGCTCCCGGAGCAGGGCCTGCTTCTCGATTTCCAGTTGGATGATCTTGCGCTCCACCTCGTCGATCTCCATGGGCATGGAATCAATCTCTATCCGCAGCCGCGAAGCAGCCTCATCAATCAGGTCGATGGCCTTGTCGGGCAGGAAGCGGTCGGTGATATAGCGATCAGACAAGGTAGCGGCGGCGATGATGGCGCTGTCCTTGATCCGGATGCCGTGATAGGTCTCGTATCGCTCCTTGAGCCCCCGCAGTATCGCGATGGTGTCCTCCACGCTCGGCTCGCCGGTGTAGACCTGCTGGAAGCGCCGTTCCAATGCCGCATCCTTCTCAATGTACTTGCGGTATTCATTCAGCGTCGTGGCGCCGATGCAATGGAGTTCCCCCCGTGCCAGGGCAGGCTTGAGCATGTTGGAGGCATCCATCGCCCCCTCGGCGGCCCCGGCCCCCACCAGAGTATGGAGTTCATCAATAAAGAGAATTACCTTCCCCTCGGACTTGGCAACCTCCTTGATAACCGCCTTGAGGCGCTCCTCGAACTCGCCCCGGTACTTGGCACCCGCAATGAGCGCTCCCATATCGAGCGCCACGAGCCGCTTCTCCTTCAGGGACTCCGGCACGTCACCAGAAATGATCCGCTGGGCAAGACCCTCCACGATGGCGGTTTTACCCACCCCCGGCTCACCGATGAGAACCGGATTGTTCTTGGTGCGCCGCGACAGGACCTGCAGCACCCGACGAATCTCATCATCGCGGCCGATGACCGGATCAAGCTTACCCTGCCTGGCGAGGTCGGTCAGGTCCCGGGCATACTTGGTCAGCGCCTGGTACTTGTCCTCAGGGGTCTGGTCGGTGACCCGCTCGCCGCCACGGATCTCGACAAGGGCCGTTAAAACATTATCACGAGTTACACCGGCATCGATCAGTGCCCGGGTGGCCGCGCACTCTTTCGCGGCAAAAAAACCGAGAAGCAGATGCTCGGTAGAAACGAATTCGTCCTTCATGGCATCGGCTTCCCGCTGAGCCCCGTCCAGTATCCGGTTCAAGGTGGGCGAGAGGTAGGCCTGGGCCGTGGCGCCGCTCACCTGCGGGAGCTTCTTCAATAGTCCGTCGGCAGCGCTTCGCAGTGTTGCCGGGGCAGCCCCGACTTTCTGGAGGATCGGAACAATGAGCCCGCCATCTTGCTCAAGAAGCGAGACCAGCAAATGCTCGGGCTCAATGGCTCCGTTTCCCTGCCTGGCGGCAAGTTGCTGGGCACCGGCCAGGGCCTCCTGGGCTTTTATAGTCATTTTTTCAGGTCTGATCATGGAGCGTTCCCCTTTCCTGTTACAGAAAAAACATAGGCACGCCCCAAGGCTAAGTCAAGGAGGTTATGGGAAAATAAGGATTGGTGGGCACGTCGAAAAAATGGTCAGGAAAAAGAGATAAGGTCTAACTCCATCTGCTTCCAGTTCTCTCTTTTGATCTTGGGACCGGGGTAATAGCGGGGACAGGAGGATATGACGGCCGAGGCCATCTGTTTGCACTGGCGGCGGCAGGAGAGGCAGAGTTTATTGACATCGTAATTCCGCTTCATGGGCACCTTCGTAAAAACGTGCGAATTGTATCTCCTCTGCCGCAATAGCGGCAGAAAGTCGGGACAAAAGAAAAGGCGGCGTTTCCGCCGCCCTTTTACTCGAAATCAAGCAATCTTGCGCACCCAGCCGAAGGTGTCGGGAATCTTGCCGGTCTGGATACCGGTCAAAGTGTCATATAGCTGCTGGGTAATTGGTCCGACGCCACCATCACCAACAGTATAGACTTCGTCCTTGTATGCAAGAACGCCTACCGGGCTAATGACCGCCGCCGTACCACTGCCGAAAGCCTCCGTTATTTTACCGGAACGGATATCTGCCATCAGCTCGTTTACATCTATGAGCCTCTCCTCAACGGTATAGCCAAGGCTCGCCGCGAGTTTCAATGTTGAATCACGGGTGACGCCATTCAGAATAGTGCCGGTAAGGGACGCTGTCACTATGGTTTTCCCGTAGGCGAAAAGCATATTCATGGCACCCACTTCCTCAATATAGCGACGGTGCACCCCATCAAGCCAGAGGACCTGGTCGTACCCCTTCTCCTTCGCCTCAAGGCCCGCTTTGAGCGAACAGGCGTAGTTTCCGCCGGTTTTGGCCTCACCGGTACCGCCGGGAACGGAACGGACGTAGTGGTCCTCCACCATGATCTTGATGGGCTTGAACCCCGCCGAGTAGTACGCCCCCACAGGCGAGAGGATTACATAAAAGTAGTAGTGATCCGACGGCTTCACGCCCAGGGCTGGCTCAACGCCTATCATGGCGGGACGGATATAAAGAGATGTCCCATATGACGAGGGAATCCAGTCACGTTCCAGTGTAACAAGTTTTTCAATGCCGCCAACGAATAGCTCCTCCGGCACCTCGGGCATGCAGAGTCTATCGGCGGAAAGGTTAAAGCGTCGGGCATTCATTTCCGGGCGAAAAAGAACGATGGACCCATCGGCCCACTTGTAAGCCTTGAGCCCTTCGAAAATCTCCTGGGAATAATGAAATACCGAACATGCCGGGTCGAGAACAAAAGGGGCATAGGGTTCAATACGTGCATCAACCCATCCCTGGCCCACCTTCCACTCAGCCATAAGCATCCGGTCAGTGAACAGTTTGCCGAACCCAAGATGGGACTCGTCAGTGTACTTGGTTTTCTTCCGGTCATCCGGCAGTGGCGCGATTCTAATCTCCATCTTATGGAACCTCCATCTGATTAGGCGCAGTGCGTCGTAATAAGTAACTTTTATGGTTTATCACATGAATATACAGAGGGGCAAGGGGTTTCCCCTACCCATTATCCAATACTGCCACTCACCGACATTAATCGACAAATCAGCTATGACAAGGCAACGAGAATCCAACCCCTTGATTTTTCGTTTCTCGATTGTTACACTGTTAGCACTCTAGCATATTGAGTGCTAGACACAGAGTGCACAATGCAATAGGAGGCCATGTTCATGACCATGAATCTCCCCATAGTTGCTGACAGTCTCTCCCTCTACCTGACTGAAATACGAAAATTCCCTCTCCTCTCCCCCGAAGAGGAGCGGCTCTACGCCGTAAAGTTTTTCGAGGAAAAAGATCTGGAATCTGCCCATCGGCTCATCACCTCAAACCTTCGTTTTGTGGTGAAAGTTGCCTCTGAATACAAATCCTACGGCATGAAAATGCTCGATTTGATTCAGGAGGGAAACATAGGCCTAATGATGGCCGTACGCAAATTCAATCCGCACAAGGGAATACGCCTCATTTCCTACGCAGTTTGGTGGATTAGAGCTTATATCCAGAACTACATTATCTCTGCCTGGAGCCTTTTGAAAATTGGCACCACGCAGGCACAAAAGAAGCTCTTTTTCAAGCTCAATCAAGCAAAGAATGCCATCAGGCAATTGACTGGAGCTGATGACCTGGAAGCCACCGCCCTGGCTCTCGACGTAAAAGAATCGGAAGCAGTCGAAATGAATCAGCGGATGCAGGGCGAATTTTCGTTAGACGCTGAGGTGGTTGCCGGCGAAGGCCTAACATTACTGGAGTCGCTCATTGATGAACGTCAGAATCAGGAAGAAGCGTTAGCGGAACAACAGGAGGCGTCACTACTTCAGGGACAAGTAGCTCAAGCTCTGGAGCGCCTCAACGAGAAAGAACGTTACGTAATTGAAAGACGGGTCGTCTCTGATGAACCGCTCACTCTCCAGGAGATCGCCGACCACTTCTCCATATCGCGGGAGAGGGTTCGCCAAATTGAAGAAAACGCCCTCAAAAAAATAAGAAACTATCTAACTCCAGTAATTGTGTAATACCGTAAAATGCTTTATCAGAGTCTTTATGCCCCGCCTCGACAAGACGGGGCATTTTTCTATCACAATTTAACCACCACCGACTTTAACGAAAGACACCATCATGATGACTAAAGAACAAACTGAGCGATACGCAAGACACATTATGCTTGAAAAAGTTGGCCATGCAGGACAGGAACGGCTTCTGGCAGGGAAGGTCATGATAATTGGTGCCGGTGGATTAGGCTCCCCAGTTGCTCTCTACCTGGCGGCGGCAGGAGTCGGCACCATCGGTTTAGCAGATTCCGACCGTGTGGAACTCTCAAACCTACAACGACAGATTGCCCATCATACTGCCGATCTTGGCCGCCCCAAAGTGGTATCAGCCCGGGAAAAAATAACGGCCATGAACCCCGATGTAAATGTCGCCACGTTTGAAACAAGGGTTGACGCGTCAAACATTAAGGGCATCATTGAAGACTTCGATTTCGTCATCGATGCCACAGACAACTTCGACACCAAGTTTCTCATAAACGACGCCTGCGTCTCTAGTGGTAAGCCGTTTTCGCACGGTGGGATTCTCCAATTCAACGGTCAAACCATGACTGTCCTCCCTGGCCAAACACCCTGCTACCGTTGCATCTTCCCAGATCCTCCAGAAAACGAAGAAGTAGCCACTGCTTGCTCAAGAGCGGGTGTCATGGGCATCCTACCAGGGATAATAGGCAGCGTTCAGGCCACGGAAGCAATCAAGCATCTGCTGGGCATTGGAGAACTACTGACCGGACGACTACTGACCTACGACGCGCTAACCCTAAAGTTTCGCGAGGTCCCCATCAAGAAGAACAGAAGCTGCATCTGTAGTGACGAATAGGCCCTCGCCCATTAAAGGCATGTAGGAAAAGCCAAGGGTTGCAGAAAACGAGCGGACCTTGGCAGGAGGATCTAGATTGAAAACGAGAAAAGCCCCGCACTCAGAGAAGAGCGCGGGGCTTCAAAAAAATCCCGGCGGCGACCTACTTTCCCACACAGCTACCCATGCAGTATCATCGGCCCAGAGGGGCTTAACTTCCGTGTTCGGGATGGGAACGGGTGTGGCCCCCTCGGCATAGCCACCGAGAAACCTTGTAAATTTATCTTTTCAATCACATAAGCGAGAAGATTACAGGGTAAATATGGGGGGTGGTGTTAGCACCCCCTGTAAAAAGTTCGGGAAATAATTATGATCAAGCCTCACGGCCGATTAGTACCGGTCAGCTGAGCGCATTACTGCGCTTACACACCCGGCCTATCAACGTTGTGGTCTACAACGGGCCTTTAGGGGATTGCTCCCGGGGATACCTAATCTTGAAGGAGGCTTCCCGCTTAGATGCTTTCAGCGGTTATCCTTTCCGTACATAGCTACCCAGCGACTGCTCCTGGCGGAACAACTGGAACACCAGAGGTACGTCCATCCCGGTCCTCTCGTACTAAGGACAGCTCTTCTCAAGTATCCTGCGCCCACGGCAGATAGGGACCAAACTGTCTCACGACGTTTTAAACCCAGCTCGCGTACCGCTTTAATTGGCGAACAGCCAAACCCTTGGGACCTACTTCAGCCCCAGGATGCGATGAGCCGACATCGAGGTGCCAAACCTCCCCGTCGATGTGAACTCTTGGGGGAGATCAGCCTGTTATCCCCGGAGTACCTTTTATCCGTTGAGCGACGGCCCTTCCATACAGAACCGCCGGATCACTAAGACCTACTTTCGTACCTGCTCGACTTGTCTGTCTCGCAGTCAAGCTCCCTTATGCCTTTGCACTCTACGGCTGGTTTCCAATCAGCCTGAGGGAACCTTCGCGCGCCTCCGTTACACTTTGGGAGGCGACCGCCCCAGTCAAACTACCCACCAGACAGTGTCCCCGACCCG
>CAZBEB010000021.1:0-84196 GCA_964490805.1 uncultured Geobacter sp. | reverse complement strand
GTGGGTCAATTTTCAATTTCCGAAGTGGGTCATTTTTACATTGCCGCTAACAACAGTAGGTAGTTCCGTTTCTACTCCCGTCTTAGGTGCAGTAATAAGCCACAACCTTGATTTATAGCAGGTATCACCTTCAGACTTCCTAGCACTACCACGCAAGGCACCTTGTAAAAGATTGTGCGCTATCTCACCCTTCCTGATTCTGCTGATTTCTTCTTGTGACATGCTGCCCATAGAAGTTCGTGTCATGGTTGCAGCTCTGGTGAGAGCTTCATAATTATGCAAACGGTAATAGTACGGGCTGATAATGATAACGTTCGGAATGTCACCGTAGGTGTTAACTGCCGTATGTTTTCCCCAAGTGAGAGACTTCACCCTTCTGTGGTCTTCTTGGGGTAACTGCTTCAGTACAAAGTTGATAAGGTACATCTGGGATAGGTAGTGCAGGATTAGAAACTCTTCTTCAGGTCTTCCTGCAATAACCTTTGAAATTTCCAAGGCTATTTCTGCTTGGTCGTTCAGCAGAGCTATCTTGCTACTTGAACGCCTCCACACGTTAATCGTCAAGTTCCGGTAACTCTTGTATTGGTCTGGTGCGGTAAGGTACTCCACATTCTTCTGGTATTTATGTTGAAGATGATAGGATTCTTTTACCCGTCCTGAAGCATCAAGTATAAGACACGGGGAGAAGTCTTCGGGGATAGCTTGAACACAATCAACTACATAGTTCTTTCCCTTGTATTCCCTTATGGTCACGGGTTGCCATGAAAGTTGCCCTAGCAGGTCTGCCAATTCCCTTTCGGTGTCCGTCTTCCATTGGATGGTGTTGGCGAGTTCAGAGCGGCTAAGAGGAAACAACGGGAAGGTGTAGATGTCGCCTGCCTTGCAGTTGGCTATATCATCGATGATGTTACTAACCAGCTTAGGCAGTTTTCCATCCTTCTCGCCAAGGCCAGAAAATAGCTTTCCCAAGTCATGAGGATTCAAGGTTACTTCAGTCCCTACCGAAAAGCTTTCGTCCCATACTTTTATTGCTCGTGGTTTTCCACGGTAGTACAGAGAAGAGACGGAGTTAAAGTTTCTCCCGTTGCATCGTATCTTAATCTGAGCCTTAGTGGTGAAGAGGACAACGGCCTCTGATGCTCGGTCTTGTCCTGCACCTCGACTGTTCAATTCCCTTCCTAGTTCATCACGTTCGCTGACCATGACGGCATATGAATCTTCAGGCAATTTACCGTCGTCTACATACCGTCGAATCTCTTCAAGTCTTTCAAGACATATCAGTACGCCCTTACCACCGTAAGCTCTAGGATTCTCAAGACGAGCATTAAGCCAAGAAATGATTGCTGTTGATTTTCCCACCCCAGGGTCAAGAGAGGACAAGTAGTAACGGTTGCATGCAGTCCCTTCAAGCATCTTCGTAAGCGTTTCATGTATGCTCCTTAGCCCCTTAAGCATGGGTTCTGCTGGTTGATGATTCCGGCTCTTAAACTCCGTCATCATGTTTTCGTATGCTTGTGAATTAATCGTGTTTCCGTTCATGTTACAGGATTCCCTTTGCTGCTCTTTTGGTTTCAATCACTTCATTCTCCATCCGGCTTGCGTCCAGCTTTTCCAAGTGCTCATAGAAATGCCTTATTGCTCGTCTTACGATGACGCTGTTGCTGAAGTCGTTGTTGTGGTTACGGTAGACTTGATGGCAAGCAGCTAGGTAGGCAAAGCTGATGCTGTCGAAGTTAAACCGAAAGTGGACTCCCGACTTCTTGCGGGTCTGTTGTTGCTTCATGTACTTCTCCTTTGTGGCGAAATTGCCCCATTTGGAGGGGCTATGTTGAATAAGGGATATAGATAGGGAGTTCATGCAGGTGAGCAGATACGAAAAAAGGCACCTTTGGTGGGTGCCCTGAAGATGATGCTAAATCCGATTATTGAGATTAGGGAGTAATCTGGTAGGTCCTGCTTCCGCCTAGGCAAGTATCATCTGATTAATCGTAACGGCTAACGTCTAACGACAAAATCAACAAGTCGCTATTCTATAAGCGCTACCTTTACAACGTGAGCAACGGCACAACATCCTTATTCTTGAAGAATCCGGTAGACGGACGCAACACCGATACCTAACTTGTCAGCTATGGCTTGCTTGGTAAGGCCGTCATTGAGAAGTTGCTTAACTTCATCGGCCTTGGCTCTTGCCGTGGCTTTTCTTCCCTTGTACTTTCCTGCCTCCTTAGCCTTAGCAATTCCTTCTCTCTGACGTTCCAACATCATTTCTCGTTCAAACTCGGCAATGGCACCAAGCATGGTTAACACCAGCTTACCAGTTGGGGCGCCGGTATCTATAGGACTGTTTAGTGCCTTGAATTCGACACCTTTAGTCTTCAAGGTGTCTACTATCTCAAGAAGATGTTTCGTGCTTCTGGCTATTCTGTCCAACTTGCAGACAACGACGGTATCACCTTCTCTAACGTAGTCCAGCATTGCCGCAAGTTCCAGTCTATCCTCTTTAACACCACTGGCCTTTTCTTTAAAGATACGGTCAACCCCTGCATTGTTGAGTTGGTCAAGTTGTGCGTCTAGGTTTTGGTCCTCTGTACTCACCCTTGCATAACCGATGATTGCCAATGATGTGCCCTCCCCCCGTATCTCTCAATAGAGTTAAACATGTTCTGATAATAGTCTATCAAAAATCAAAAGTCAACTCTAGTGATGGACATTTTAGGGTGGGTTACAGGCTATCACTAGTCCAAGGTCTATTGATAGGCACAAAGAAGGGTGAGGCTATCTCCTCGGCTAAGATGGATACGCGGAAGAGGTTGTCTATAGGTGCAACCTTTGCGATGAGTAGGTAGCGAAAACGGGAGAGATTACGCCATGAAGTTTCGTGCTGGAGAGCCGCGATAGAACCAAGAGGGGCATGGGGGACATTGTTGGTTTACGGAAAGTCAGAACACCCTCTCGGACCACCAAGGCATTTTCAACATTCGGGAGTGCAGAGAAGGTAAAAAATTAGAAAGCAGTCTATTTACAATTTAGCGTCTTCTTCTTCCTTCATCTTACGTCTAAGCTTTTCATCATCTTCAGGCTTCAGAAACGTAACGAAGGTATTGTAAGAGACAACATCGCTATAGCTAAAATCAAGGATAATAACTTTATTTTTTAGCACCCACTTAGAAATAACTTTAATTTCTTTATCCCTAACAGATTTAACAAATTTTGTGTAATCATTTCCATAAATAAAAAATATATCATTATCCTCGGTTGGCTTACCATATTTGTTAATCAACGCGTCTTTGATTTTTTTATAATCTACAAGGTAGTCTATTTCGTCCTCATGGACTGTATTAGTAAAGTATCCGCCCCTATAAAGTTTATTGTGTTCAAAGAGAAAAATCAATAAAACCTTGATATCCAATAATTTTTCATCATAAATTATAGCTTCAGAACTTGAGTTTATTGGCTTCTTATTCATACTTGCTTTGACTTTTGATTTCTCTGTTCCCCACTTTAAACCTCTAAATTCAGCATTACATGTTGCAGAGGATAAAACAAGCAATGAAACAATCAATAACAATCTATACATAAATCCTCCCAATTAGTAATTATACTAAGTGCCACAGAATTAATATAATTTCAAGCAACACTTTAGTTTGTAATTTTTTTTGCCCACTATACGCGTTGACATAATGATGAACGTTTTCCTTCCAGTTAGCAGAAACCTCTTCACCACTTACTCGCTTCAGCCTCAACCGATACCCAATTAAGCCCTTTCCACAATTCAAACATTGCAATAATCGGGAGGAGTTGTGCCGGTGATGGTGGCTTTGTGTAGCGCCCCGTGGTCTGGGACTTCCGGTTAGTATGCCCGACAAGCCATGCAATCTGATGTTCCTTAGCCTCAGTATTGTTGGCGAGGTAGTCAATGAAACCATGCCGCAGACTGTGAAAGACTTTCTTTGGGTCGGCAGTTACGTGCTTGCGGTTGAAAGTCTGAAACCATTTCCCCGTGTAGTGTCCATACGCTCCCCTGTGTGGCTTCAGTTGCCAGAAGAGGCGGGAGCATCCCGAAGCCTTAATCCCTTGGACAAACTCAATGAAGCCAAGGTCTAGCAGTTTAGGGTGTATGGGTATCTTTCGGTAACTGTCGCTGTTCTTAACCTGCTTCTCTGCATCGTCGTTAATGGATATGCTCGGAATATCATCAAGGGAAACATCGTCAACATGAAGCTGGCAAATCTCGTTAAGCCTCATTCCCTGTAAGAACCCTATTAATGGAACCCACAAACGGTCATGGTGGTCCTCATCCCACTTCAGATTATCAAGAATCCGCTGCAAGTCCTCTGGTGCGTAGACGCTCCGTTCCTCGTATGGATTACGGGTGACCGTTGGCAGTACAATCCCGTCAAGAAGATGTTCCAGTTTCGCATGTTTCAAGACAGCGCTTAACCACTGCATGTGCTTACAGACGCTCTTGCGAGACATGGGCGTTATTCCTTCAAGCTCAATTATCTCGCTAAACTTCAAATTTCTGAGGGCGGGTTTCTTCCGGTGATTCGCGGGAAGCTTCAGGAGGATTTCAAGATAGGACTTGATTACGTCTGTCGATAGTTCTGAAGTCGGTATATTGCCGATAACGTCACAGGCAAGGTCAAGGGAATAGGCTACTTCATCATAGGACTTTTCACGCCAGTTGACCTTGTGCTCCCGTATGTAGCTGTCAAAGAGGTCACGGAGTACCGGCGAGGTAAGATGAACCGGCTTCCTCTTGGGTTGGTATAGCTCCGATTGAATCAAAGCTTGAAGCTGGGTTTCCGGCAGACTCTTGAACCGGCAAAGATTGAAAAGGCGGGTGGTCCGGCAATACCATTCAGCAGCGGCATCCTTGGCCAGCTTCTTGTCTCTGGTGTGAAGGGATTTCAGAATCTCCTTACCCTGAAAAAAAGTTCCATAAAGGTCATTTGGAACCCGGCACCGGAAATAGTAAGTGTTGCCCCGCAAACGCAAAAAACCCTTCATAGCACTGCCCCCGACTGTGTGTCAGGTTGTGTGTCAAGTGAAGGGCTTTCCAAGAAAAACCAGCAATTTCAGCTAGTTATTATAATTGGTGGCGGTGCAGGGACTTGAACCCCGGACACTACGGATATGAGCCGTATGCTCTAACCAGCTGAGCTACACCGCCGCAAAAGAGACGTGACAAATACCCCATCTTTTATTCGGTGTCAAGAAAAAACTCTCGCAACATCCCTGCACCTTACTTGGTCAGAGCCTTCCGCAAACCCGACCTGCGCTCGACCCGGCGGGCCACGGCGGCATTAAACACCGCTTCTCCGCACCAGAGTCCGGCCGCCGTGCGGGCGCGGGTGATGCCGGTGTAAAGTAATTCCCTGGTCAGCACCGGGTTCTCGACGGGGGGAATCACCATGAGTACCCTTTCGAACTCGCTCCCCTGGCTCTTGTGGACCGTCATGGCAAAGACCGTTTCATGGTGGGGAAGCCGCAGGGGCGACACCTTCCGGACCCCTTCGGTTGCGGAGGGAAAGAAAACTGCTAGGTTACCGGGATTCTCCGGGTCGGGAAGTGTAATCCCGACATCTCCGTTGAAAAGCCGTAAAGCGTAATCGTTGACGGTCACCATGACCGGACGACCCCGGTACCAGCGCCGGTTCGGAGAGATTATCCCCCTGCCGGCAAGTATCCGCTCGATTGCACTATTGAGGCCGGCAACGCCATACCGGCCCTCCCGCACAACGCAAAGCACCCGGAACCGGTCGAAGTCGGCCAGGACCTTTGCAGGATCGTCATGGAAGAGGTAATCGCCGTATCCCGACATGACCTCGAGGGCAAGGGCCTTCTCCAGTGCCTCGGCGGACGGGGTTTCGCGCCAGGTCACGACAGGGGCGCTCCCATCCCGGAGAAGCGACATGGCAGCATCACCGTCACCGCCGTTAATTGCTCGACTTAGGGCCCCGATGCCGCTGTCGGCACCGAAACGGTAATTTTTGCGGAGGATGACGAGAGAATCGGCAAGGGGCGGGAGAGGTTCATCGCCTGAGCCCAGCTCCAGACGCTCACCTGTGGCCTCTTCAACATAGCGACGAAACTCCGGCGAATACAGAAGGGTATCACCAGTATCGCAGATATCGCCGAGGACGGCGCCGGCCTCCACCGAGGCGAGCTGGTCCCGGTCCCCCAGGAGGATGAGGCGAGCCTTGGGCGCCAAGGCCTCCACGAGGCGGGCCATGAGGGGGAGTGCCACCATGGAGGCCTCATCGACCACCACCACGTCATGGGGAAGCGGGTTCCCCCGGTTATGCCGGAAGCGGTTGGAGCCAGGTATCACCCCCAGAAGCCGGTGAATGGTCGTCACATCATCAGGAATCCCTTCCTGCACCGGGGTCAAGCCGGCCAGCCCTTCCCTGGCACCGCGGATCGCATCCTTGAGCCGCGCGGCAGCCTTTCCCGTGGGCGCCGTGAGGGCGATACCCAATCCGTCATCTCCGGATTGCTCCAGGAGCAGGGCGATAATCTTCACGACCGTGGAGGTCTTTCCGGTTCCCGGCCCGCCGGAGATGACCGTAAAGCCGCTGCGCAGGGCCGCTGCCGCCGCTACCCGCTGCCAGTCGGTCTCCCCATCGGTGGGAGGGCCGAAGAGCCGTACCAGGCCCTCTCCCAGCAAGCGACAATCCACCGGACAGGTGCGTCCGGCTTTTTCTTTTATTTTTTCGGCAAGTTCGCTTTCATACCTCCAGTACCGGTAGAGATAAAGCCGGGTATCGTCAAGGACCAGGGGGGCAAACTCACCGGGTTTCCCCACCACGCCGGAGGAGCGCAGGAGGCCGGTGACGCGGACGCTCTCCTCTTCCCCTTCCGCTTCGGCGGCGAGATCGACACAGATGTGTCCCTGGCCGACGGCATTGCTCACCCGGAGGGCCGCCCGCCGCAGCTCATCGCTCCCGTTCCCGGCAAGACGACAGAGGAAATCGGCAAAGCGGAAATCTATGTCACGGTAATCACTGGGTTCAGATGCCATCATGGTGCTCCTTCAGTGCCACGAGGCAGGAGGTCAGCTCGTCGATGAGTCCCTTGGGTGGGACGTCATGATAGATGCCGTAGTCGGGACGCCCGGGGTCCACCCCCCGGAGAAAAACATACAGGGCACCGCCGAAGTGGGTCTCGTACCGGTATCCGGGAACCCGCTGCGTCAGGTGGAGGTTGAGGGCCACCGTGTAGAGGAGGTACTGGAGCGGATAGAGCTTGCGCTCCATCTCCCGGCCCAGGTTCTCGCGGCCATAATCGTCAACCAGGTTGCCGAGATGGTTCGATTTCCAGTCGATCAGGTAATATTTCCCCCGGTGCTGAAAGACCATGTCCATGAAGCCGCGCACCATACCCTGCACTGGAGCGAAATCAAGCCGGGTGGCCACTTCCGCAAGGGTGGCACCGTCGGGGAGAGCACCCCACCTGCGCAGCACCGCAGCCACCTGTTCGGAGCCCACGAACCGGAGAGGGAAGAAGAATTCCATCTCCGCGCGCCAGCTCTTCGGCGCCAGGTCGGCCAACCGGAAAGCACTATCCCCTTTGTCCAGGTGGGCATCCAGGACGTTTCGAACCATGGCACACACCGCCCCGCGCCACTCTTCGCCGAAACCGTGTCGCGCCAGTTCCTGGGCGACGATGTTTCCCACCTTTGCATCGGCGGCATCGGCAAAATCAAGGTTCTCAAAAACGGCGTGGAGGACGATACCCGCCCGGGATCCCCGGGGGAAGGCGAAGATGGTCCCCTCTGCCGGCAGAACCTCCTCGGCAATCGCTTCAGATGCGGCAGCGACGGCGTCGGGCTGGTCCCGGTCGGGCAATTCCTCTTCGGGGCGGTGCCGTGCCGCAAAGGAGGTGAAACTCGCCACCCGCCAGTCGCCCTCAATCTTTCCGTCGAAGGGGGGGCAAACCGGAGTTGCCGCTCCCTCCGGCCCGGACCGGAAGCTTGCGGCTTCGGGCGCAGGGTCAACGGTAACGGCAATGGCCCCTCCCCCCTCCCCTTTCAGGCCGTCAAGACGCTTCAGGAGCGCCTCGTCGGAGATACCCTTCATCACCCCGCCGAGTGCCGCCATAATGTCGCCGTCACGGCTGTCGGCGGGATGGTGGAGAAGATAGGCCAGGGCCGAAGTCTCGGCGTAGCGGAACTTCCCCCACACCAGGTAGCAACGGTGCCTGGCCCTGGTGAGGGCCACGTAGAGAAGGCGGACGTTTTCGGCCAGGGCCTCGGTGCGCGCCTTCAAGCGGCGGGCTCCAAACTCGTCGGAGCCGAAATCGGCCACCATCCGGTAACCGTCGTGGCAGACGGCCGTGTCGCCGTCATCCCGGACCCCACCCCAGGTAAACGGGCAGAAAACGATGGGATATTCGAGCCCCTTGCTCACATGGACGGTCACGATCCGGACCGCCTTTTCGTCCGATTCAAGCCTGATCTGGTATTCCTCGTCGGAAGGGGGCGAGTTCACCCGCTCGCCGAACCAGGCGCATAGGGGGGCCACACCGAGACTCCCCTCCATGGCGGCCCCGTGGATCACCTCGCCGCAGTGGAGGACGTTGGTAAGCCGCCGCTCCCCGTCCACAAATGGGAGAAGCCGCTCCCGCACCCCTTCCCGGGCCAGGAGGGTTCGGAACATGGTCATGAAGCCCCGCCCCTGCCAGAGTTCGTGGTACTCCCGGAATCTCTCCAGGCGCTCCTCCCATCCCTGTTCGTCATCCAGGAGGCGGGCGATACCGTTACCGGACATGCCGAGGATGGTCGTGGCGAGGGCGGCCCGCACCCTGATCTCGCTGGATGGTTCGGCGACCGCCTCCAGCACCCGGCATATCTCCTGTGCCTCGTCCGAGGCGAAAAGGCCCATGGCGCTCTGGACCACCGACGGTATGCCGAGCCGCCGCAGTTCCTCCTGCACAAGGGCAGCCTCCTTATGACTCCGGACGATGACGGCGATATCCTCGGGCACCACTCCCCTCCCGTCGATGGTCGCCCGCCCCTCCCGGCCGTCGGTGAGAAGCCCGGCGATCTCGGCTCCCACCGCCGTCACGATCCTTTCCCTGGCCGGCCCCATGTTGATGCCGGCACCGTCCTCGGGGGTTCGCGCCATGAACCAGAGCTGGAATGGGGTCGGGTCGCGCCCGTCCAGGAGAAGGGGCTCCTCCCGTTTGGCCGCCGTCACCTCCGGATAGCCGATGGCCTCCACTACGAAGGGGATGTCCCGCTTCTGCCGGAACAGGGCGTTGATCCCCTCCACCATGGATGGGGTGGAGCGCCAGTTTTCACCCATGGTGAAGCGGTTCTCCGCGGGGACGTCGTTCCGGGCCTCCAGGTAGGCGAAGATATCGGCTCCCCGGAAGCTGTAGATGGCCTGTTTGGGATCGCCGATGAGGAAGAGGGGGGTGGCCGCGTCCCGGTAGATCTCCCTGAAGATTCGGTACTGGACCGGGTCGGTGTCCTGGAACTCGTCGATGAGGGCCGCCCGGTAGCGGCTTGCGAGACGCTCGGCCAGATCGGCGCCGGTGGCCCCCTGGAGCGCCCGGTAGAGGTCCGTCAGGAGATCGTCGTAGGAGCGTACGGCCCGCTCCCCTTTGAGGAGGGAGAGCCGCTCCCGGGCAAAGGTAAAGAGGCTCCCCTTGAGGGCCAGGAAGCGCTTCTCCACTATGCGGAGCAGCCGGTCGCACAAGTCGAAGAAGGGGTGTTCCGGCGGCTCGTTTTTTCTCAGGGCCTGGTCCTGGATAAAAGCGGTGGTGAACTTCCCGAACCCAGGGCAGAGATCCCACGGGTTCCCCGAGGCCGCGTAATCCGCCATCCCCTCCAGGAGGCCGGGAACCAGGTCGGGGTGATAGTTTTTCTGGGCTCGGCTCAGCCCATTGTGGGTGGCGATAATCTCCTCGATCTCGCCCCGCTTCGACTCCCACATACGGGTCAGCTCGCCGTAGAGTGCCCCGCACTCACTGACAAGGGCCGCCACCTCGTCGTCGCCGTATCGGGGTACCACCAGCAGCTCCGGATTGCCGAGCTTCCCCCGGAGGAAACGGGCAAGCCCTTCGGGGGACCACTTGAGCCGCAGGGCATGGGGAAGGAGCGGCGCCTCGGTTCCGAAGAAGGTTTGGCGCCAGAAGTCATCCACGATCTCTTGGATGAGGGGATTCTGATCGGCCAGCAGCTCCGTGTCGTAGAGGGAGCCGCTCTCGAAGGCGTTTTCCTGCAGGGCCCGTGAGCAGAAGCCGTGAATGGTGGAGATGGCGGCGCAGTCGAAGGTCCGAAGCACCAGGTCGAGGCGCCGGAGGGCCTCTTCCGTTCCCGGCCATTCCGGACGGCCGGCGTCACCCACCTTCAGGAGGAAGTCGTCCGCCGTTCCGGCACCGGCAAAGGCGTCGCGGGCTTCCCGCAGCCGCTCCCGGATCCGGGAGCGAAGCTCCTTGGTGGCCGCCTCCGTAAAGGTGACCACGAGGATCTCCTCGGGCCTGAGTCCCTTTTCCACGACAAGGCGAAGATAGAGGCAGGCGATGGCGTAGGTCTTGCCGGTGCCGGCGCTGGCCTCGATGAGGTTGCGCCCCACAAGGTCGATTGTCAGGTTGTTGTAGGTTTTCATCATCGTATCCATGGGAAAAGCCAATCAAAACCACTAACCACAGAGGTCACTGAGGGGTACAGAGGATCAATGCTTACTAGCACTATGCTCTCTTCAGCGTTTCCTCAGAGGTTCTCCTCTGGGGCCTCTGTGGTTCATGCTTTTTCTGTTTTTAGATGCGCAGCCAATGGCCCGAATACAACATGGGCGATCCGCTCGAATTCGTCGTCCAGAGGATCGACCGAGCCGAAACAGAGCCGGTAATAGGGATCGTCCCCCTCCGGGAAGAAATCCCCCTCCCAGGCGGTGCGGGCGGCGGCAAGTTCTCCCTTTTTTGCATAGGCGGCCGAGGTGCGGGGGAAAAACCGGAGCGGCTCCCGGAGCCCCTGGCCGTAAAGGTCGAGGAGCGCTGCGAGGTGGCCGAGGGGTTCCTCCACCGGCCCGAAACTCAGGGTGGCATCGGTGGCAACGAGGATGGCGGCAGCCGGGTACCCCTCCCGGGCAAGAAGATTCAGCAGCAGGTGCTCGATCCAGAGACGTACCTGATCGCGCCCCGAACATTTCGCCCCCTTGTGGCGCACAATCGCCTCGGGCCAGATATCCCCCAACGTGCCGGTGATCCGGTACGGCCCCAGGGCCAGGTCAACGGGAAGGGGCTCCAGCGGCGCCCTTCCCCCGGTCAGCGCCCTGATTTGTGCAGCCAGTTCCTCCACCCCGTCGCCAAGGCCCCGGAACAGAAACTCCCCCTGGCGGGCCGGCGGCAGTATCCCCCGGGCCCGGGCCACGGCAAAGGTTTCCCGAGGTTCCCGCCCCGCCAGGGCCAGGTCCAGCATCTCTTCCCTGAGCCGGTAGGCGTCAAGGGAGTCCACCGCAAAGGGCTCCCGGTCGTCCAGGGGGGGCGGAAGCTCGTCGAGCCGGATGCCGAGGCGGGTCCGCACGAAATACCGGGCCGGATTGTCGAAAAAGGAGAGAAGGCCGGCGAGGGAGACCGTCAGCAGCTCCTCCGGTGGCTCCGGCAGGGGCTCGGGGATGAAGGACGGCACCGGCACGGCACCCTTCAGGCGCTGGGCCACGGCCCGGCGGTTTTCCTCCGAGTAGCTGAAAAGCCTGCCATCGCCGGTGAAGTAGGCAGGGCTGAAGGGCTGGAGCCGGTGCCGGGTCACGAGGGACGCCGGAAAGTCCGGGGAGCCGTCCGTGAAGCGGCGCCCCAGGTAGTCGAGAAACTCGTCCACGAGGACCGACGGGGGAAGCGTGCTGTTGTCCCGGATGCTCTGCCCCGTGTAGCTGATGATGAAATGCCGCCGGGCCGAGAGAAGGGCCTCCAGGAAGAGGTAGCGGTCCTCGTCCCGCAGGGAGCGGTCCCCCCGCCGCCGGTCCCGGGCGATGAGGTCGAAGCCGGGGGGAGTGTTCCGTCGGGGGAAGGCCCCGTCGTTCATGCCCAGGAGCGCGATCACGGCGAAGGGGATGCTCCGCATGGGGAGCATGGCGCAAAAGGTGACCCCGCCGGTCATGAAGCCGAGCCCCCGCACCTCCCGGTCGAGCCTCCCCAGGAGCCAGGCGCGGATCACCGGCAGTTCCACAGCGCCACCGAACCCCGCTTCGTCCCGCACCGTCTCAAGCTCGGTGAGGATGCCATTCAGGGCGGCCAGATCGAAGGCCCCCTCTTCTCCCGGGGCGAAGAAATCGTCGAGAATCCTCCGGCAGAGCCGCACCCACTCCGTCAGGGTGCGGGGGCGGTCCAGTTCGTCCACGAGAGCGTGGAGACCTTCCACAAAACCCGCAAACCGTCCCAGAACCGTCGGCCCCTCCCCTTCCATGGCGTCGAAGGGGAGGATTCCCTCCACCATCCGGCCATCCTCCTCGGGCATGGCGTACCCCAGGAGGAGTCGGTCCAGCCCGGCCCGCCAGCTGTGCTCCCGGTAGGGGGGGAACCCGGCGCGGCGCCGCTCCTCCCCGTCCATCCCCCACCGGATGCGGGTCTCCTCCAGCCAGGTGCGGATCAGCTCCAGATGACCGGCATCGAGGCCGAAACGGCCGTGGACCGGGGGTGAGGCCAGGATCTCCGTGACCGCGGTCACCGGGAACCGCTTGCCGGGAAGGTCGAGGATCGCCAGGAAGGTTTCCGCCAGCCCCCCTTCCCTTCGGATGCTCCGGTCGGCAATGGAGTAGGGAATCTTCAGCCGCGGGTCCCGGCACCCGTCGAACACGGCGGAGATGTAGGGGGCGTAGGTCTCGATGTCCGGCGTCATGACGAGGATATCGCGGGGGGTGAGGCCGTCCGACGATGCAAAGAGGTTCAGGAGGGTGTCGTGGAGCACCTCCACCTCCCGCATGGGGCTGTGGCAGGAAGAAATTAGGATGGAGCGATCCGCAGCAGCCACTGATCGCTGGTCGCCGCCGCTCCCCTCCAGGCGCAGGATGTCGTTCTGCACCATGCCCAGGAGCGTCGTGTCGGGCGCCTCACCGTAAAGGTCGGTATCGCCGCCGGCCGTGGCGCCCAGCTCCACGAGGGTATCCGAGAACTCCTTTCCCAGGAGCCCCAGGGAGGCCAGGAGCGGGTTCCCCTCGATCCGCACCTCCCGCTCCTCCGGAGAGAGCCGGGCAATGATCCGCTCCGGGAGGATGTCGGCCCAGTACTCCCGGCAGGGGCCCATGACGAAGAGGTTCACCTCGGTGATATCGGCAATGCGCCGGAAAACGTCCAGGTGAAACTGGGGAAGGTACGAGATGCCGAAGACGGTGATCCGCTCCGGGAAAAGCGCCGTGTCCGCCGCTCCCCGGGCCAGGCGACGGAGGAATTCGCTCCGCACCGCCTCCCGGTGGAGCCCCCGCCCCTGCTCCGCCAGGGCCCGCCAGAGGATGGCCTGCCAGTTGTTCTCCCCTCCTTTTTCCCAGCGGGCGATCATGTCGGGACGGAAGATGGTGTACTGGTCGAAGGTGTCGGCAATCTTGCCGGCAAGCTGGTAGAGCTTCAGCTCCCGCTGCCCCCCGGCCAGGTAACCCGCCAGGGGGGCGAACTCCAGGTGGTCCAGGAAACCGGGGAGCAACCCCATGATCCGCCACGACAGCACCGCCGGGTCGAAGGGGGATGCGGCGGGGAGATCCGGCAGTGCTTTCCGGAACAGGTCCCAGACAAAGGCATTGGGGAACGGATAGACGCCGTTGGCCCATACGCCCATTGTTTTTGCCAGCTCCATGGAAAGCCAGCGTTGCATCCCCTTGCTCTGGACCACGATCACCTCCGGCGCCAGGGGGTCGGCCAGGGGGCGCCGCAAAGCCTCGCCGAGCTGGGCGACGAGGTGCTCCATCCGGTTGCTGGAAAAGAGGGAAAGGGACATGGGGGGACTCCGCGAAAGAAAATGTTCTCAAGATGCATCGTAGGAGGTCAATGCGTCACAATATGTCTCGAACTTGCGCCGCCGTCACCCGGCCATCAGACTATACGCTTTTGTCGAGAAAAGGAAGGGATGAGCCGACTAGGGGGCGTTTCTTCTGTTGACACTCTCTAAGGCGCCACGGTATTAAACACAGGTTGTTTTCACGAACACTTTCCAGAGGAGGCGCGTAAACAGTCATGATCCAGATCGATTTTCAGAAAATGGGTGGGCTCATTCCCGCCACCATCCAGGACCACGAATCCGGCGAGGTTCTCATGGTGGCGTTCATGGACGAAAAAACCCTTAACCTGACCCTCGAGTCGGGCAAAACCTGGTTCTTCAGCCGCACCCGCAACAAGTACTGGATGAAGGGTGAGGAGTCGGGGAACACCCAGGAGGTTATCGAGGTTCTTACCGACTGCGACGCCGACTCGGTAGTCATCAAGGTTAAGCAGAACGGCCCGGCCGCCTGCCACACCGGCAACCGGAGCTGCTTCTACGTGCGGTGGGAGGACGGCCAGTGGGTCGAGCACTCAAACCCCCTCTTCGATCCGAAGGAGGTCTACAAGAAATGAGCAACCTCCTGAACCTCGGCATCCCCAAGGGGAGCCTCGAAAACGCCACTGTAGACCTTTTCAGGAAGTCCGGCTGGCAGATCAGCATCTCCTCCCGCAGCTACTTCCCCGGCGTTGACGACGACGAACTGAACTGCAAGCTTATCCGCCCACAGGAGATGGGGAAATACGTGGAGCGGGGCACCATCGACGCCGGCATCGCCGGCCGCGACTGGGTCCGGGAGAACGACTCCGACGTGGTGGAAGTCTGCGAGATGGTCTACTCCAAGGTCTCCCGCCGCCCGGCCCGCTGGGTGCTGGTGGTCACCAAGGACTCCACGGTGCAGAAGCCCGAAGACCTCCACGGCGCCACCATCTCAACCGAACTGGTAGGCTTCACCAAGCGCTACTTTGCCGAGCGGAACATCCCGGTGAACGTGGAGTTCTCCTGGGGTGCCACCGAGGCCAAGGTTGTTGACGGCCTCTGCGACGCCATCGTCGAGGTGACCGAAACCGGCTCCACCATCAAGGCCAACGGCCTGCGCATCGTCTGCGACCTCATGGAGTCGGTGCCGGTTCTCATCGCCAACAAAGCCGCCTGGGCCGATCCCTGGAAGCGGCAGAAGATCGAGACCATTGCCACGCTCCTCAAGGCGTCCCTGGCCGCCGAAGGGATGGTTGGGCTCAAGATGAACGCTCCCAACGACAAAGTCGAGGCAATCACCAAGATCCTCCCGAGCCTCAACCGCCCCACGGTAGCCCATCTCTACAATTCAGACTGGGTCTCCATCGAAAGCATCCTCCACGAGAAGGAAGTGCGGCGGATCGTGCCGGAGCTCCTGGCCCTCGGTGCCCAGGGGATCATCGAGTACTCCCTGAACAAAGTGCTGTAATTCATTGAATTAACGAAAGCAGATGCTCAAACGCCGTGAGTGCCTATTGGCAGGGACTCACGGCGTTTGTGTTTTGGAGTGGCTTTTCAGTGATGCGTTTCTATGCCAGAAGGTGGGCCGATATTAAAATGTTACTTGCCAATACAAAAACGCAAATATATACTTCAAATATATATTGTTGCGGAGGCCTCGTATGAAAACGGCAAAGATATTCCAAAATGGACAAAGTCAGGCAGTCAGGCTGCCAAAAGAATTTCGTTTCGAAGACTGCGAGGTATTCATCAAGAAAAGCGGCAACGTCGTCCAGTTAATCCCGCGTACTGATTCGTGGAATTCCCTCTTCGGCAGCCTCAAGAAATTCTCCCGCGATTTCATGTCCGAACGCATACAACCTGAACTGGACAAGCGGGAGAGTTTCTGATGAAACTGCTGCTCGACACCAATATCTGCATTTACATCATAAAGCAGCAGCCAGCCACCGTACTTAACCATTTTCTGGAGTACCAGATCGGCGACATTGGCATTTCCTCTATAACTCTCTCAGAATTGCGCTACGTGGTTGCCAAGAGTGCACATAGAGAGAAAAACGCCAAGGCCCTGGATGAGTTCGTCATTCCTTTAGAGGTAGTTTCATATGATGAATCGGCGGCTCACGCCTATGGCAATATTCGAGCAACTCTTGAAAAAGCCGGCACGCCCATTGGCTCCATGGACATGTTGATTGCCGCTCACGCTGTATCGTTAGGAATCCCGTTGATCACTAATAACACTCATGAATTTCAACGAGTCCCTTCCCTCAAGATAATTGATTGGACAGTTTAACCTTACGTGGAAATCCGGGACCGGAAAACCGGGACAGATCTATTTTTCTCTAATTTCAGCCCACACACATATGCTCATTAACGATAAATAAATCTGTCCCGGTTTTTGATACGGTTTTTGGTGATATGTAAGCGCTAGACGTTTATGCCGATGTGACGACCGTCCGCCAGTTCGACATCCAGAGACAGTTTGCCGCCAAGTGCCTCAACATATCGCTTCAGGGAAGAAATCTTGACCTCATGACCACGTTTTTCGAGGTTTGCCACGGAGGGTTGCGATATTCCAAGGGCTACCGCAAGATCATGCTGCGACATCTCAACGGTTTGACGTAGCTGGGCAAGGCGAAGCTCAAAAATTTCCTGATCCGCTTTAGCTCGCGCTGCTGCGACTACAGTCGGGTCTACTTTTTTCACTAACTCCGAAAGATGCTTTGCCATAACTCACTCCAGTTCTTGCAGATAGTTCAGAAACTCGCGCTCTGCAATAGGGACCATGATTTCGTAGAATTGCTTGTTTCCGGTTTTGTCTCCACCGCAGAGCATCACTGCTTGGCGGAGAGGGTCAAAACACGGTACGGTTTACCTTTGTGTTGCACGCGGAGTTCTTTTAGGTTCTTTACCTTGTCAGTGCCTTTGAGACTGTCAACATGTGGTCTGCCCAACGTCGGGCCGTATTGTTCAAGAACAAATATGGCGGCCAACACATCTTGTTGTTCCAAAGCATTCAAGTTCAGAAACCAATCATCGAAGTATTCAACTGTTACAACTTTCCACGCCATATTTCATCCCTTATGCTTTAAAAATAGCTTCCAGGCTATATAATGTCAAGGCTATATTTTTTTGTGGTTTGGTTCCATGATCATCAGTTGTTTTTATATAGATGACGGCGGCAATGATAACCACGAGTAAGATCAGGAACACCATCCCGTTCCTGCGCTAGTTTGCTGGGTGCAGCGGGGAAAACCGCGGGGAAAACGGGCTCCTTGACCTTGACCGAATCGATTGGATATACTTTAAAATCGGTGTTATGTAGAATGTAGACCTGACCCTTCTATTCTCATCAGTCAGCAAAGAGTGCGGGGGCTTCCGCAACTTCTCGTGCGCTAGGTCCACGCTTTACTTGGTGCGATTCACTATCTGTTTGTTTACCAAATAGTTTCTTCAATAAGTTCATGAAACTCTCCAGTGCGCTTTGTAATTCTCGTCTTTGTTCAACGGTGCAGAGGCACCACCGGCTTGACCGGTGTTGCTGATGGTTATGGTTTTATTCTGATTCCATCGATAGGGCCACCGACATTTTTGTTTTTTGCATACTTGTCATATAGTTGCGCAATGACTTTAAGCTTCCATTTTGCGCGTTCTAAGTCCTCTTTCAAGGCGGGAAAATCGCGGTTTTGACTAAAACTATCGATAAAATGAGTCGCTGGCAGCCAAAAATCCCAAAATGATCTTAGGTCTCCGTTTACGTACCAAAATATAGAGTCATGTAACTCAGCTAATTCTCTTGGAGTACCATCATTGTTTCTAATGGCGTCTCGGGAGCGAAAATCCTCAGAACAAAAATAGGAATCGAGAAACCCTTTATAAAATGGGCCATCCATTCCTTCAATGTTTCGAATAAAGTAAAACTCTGGAATACCATCGTCTGCCAGTCCGCAAAGATGAAAGCCAGATGGGCTTGATTTGAGTAATCCCTTCGAAACTTTTTTATTAAGCTCGTACATGAGATATTCTGAGAAATATTTCACAGTTTTGATGCTGTGACCGTTACGAATAAGATTCGGCAACCAAGAGGAAAAGTATTCCTTTAAAGTTGGTTGTGCTAAACCAAAGTAACCGACGGATGCTTTTAGAAATGGTATTTCGAACACTTTTCTTTGATTACTATGGAATTTTCCTTTGACTGATAGGCGCCGATCAGCAACCTGGATAAGCGTCACATCGTTTATTGAGCTTCTAATTCTTATCTCATTTGCGAGTATCGTCATAATTCCTTACCATAACGGGCCGGGAGATCACCGGCAGGGTTTTAGGCCGGTGCATCTTCCTGGTTGAAAGTTTTACTCGTTTAATTCTTGTATTGTTTCGGTCAGATTCGACTCAGCAAACAAAATATTGATAAGCTTACTTAACCGCCCAGAGTTCTGATCATTAACAATATTTCGGCACGCTTGAACAAAGTTATCCATAGCAGTTCCGAAGTGCTTCTCGTAGTTCTGCTTATTCGCGCAAAGTTCCAGCATTTTGCCCATGAATAATTGTAGGTCAGGGACCTCGCTTGTTCGGATTATTACCTCAAAATCTTGTACAGTTGCTGACTTAAGTGAGGTTTCCTCGCGAGGACCCCATCCACTGTTCTTAATAATGGAAGTGCAGGCTTCTAAAGCGGATGTGTTGGCTTGAGCCCTTGCATTAATCGAATTGAATTCCGCTTCAATCCGAGGATGGAGTTTTCGAAGGAAAAAGCCTCCAAAGCTCACCTCTTTCAGATCCTTTTTCTTAAATTCATTGATCCAATGGTCAAGCGCTGAATCAGCAATTTCAGGTCCGCCAGGCAATTCTGAAATAGATTCATGAAGTGCAGTAACGGTGTAGGCGTCAAGTAAATGAGCCCTGTCTGAGAGTTTACGAGCTTCTGCGATAAGCTCATCTTCCGGCATACTATGATTCCAAATTTTGCGTTGGAAGAACTCGTTACAGTCATTCCTGATGCTCATAGAAACGTCTTCTGCAACATAACGGTCAATAATCTCAGCAACCTTCGAAACATCAAATAGGCCCGAATGGAGGAAATCGGCGACAAGTAGTTCAAAATCGTCACTTGAGCCGATGCCAAGCTCCCTTAAGAGTCTCTTCCATTTTGCCTTTCTTTTGCCATCCTCTGTTTCTTTGTCTTCCTTATTGACAAGCCGTGTCGTGTCTCGAACGGTACCGTACGCTAAGACAAAATCGAAATCAGGACCGTCCTCAATTCCTTTGTAATGAATGGCAGCAAGAAGAACAATCGAAGGAATGACACGTGTAAGTACAGCTCCGCTTAGCTCATGGCGTTCACCAATAATTTGATTCACAGCCTTTATGACTTTTCTTATGATACGTATGTTAGTCAGACCACAAACCTCAACTGAGACACGAATACGATCAGCATAGAGCGAGGGCGTGAGACCAACTGCAATGTTAAACGCTTCGGCAGGAGTCGTATTCAGGGAAAGCTCTTGATCCACGACCTTTTCACGTAAAATATCCCACACTTCACGCTGTGCAAGTTGGTCACTGTTGAGGATCAAGACAAAACGGCAATTGTATTGCTGCGTGAGTTCATCAATGAATCCTAGAATTTCATCAACGTTAAATTTCTCATGTTTGCGTTCGATGTCGTCGAGGACTATGAGTTTTCCCCGAAGAATAGCGGGAGCAAACACCAAACCCAAGTCGTTCAACGCTCCGAATCCTTCGTGGAAACCTTCCAGCACCTTGATTCCAGTTTTTACCGTTTGCTTCGCAGTGTCCCACAACCCCGGATTGGCTTCCAAGGAAGGTACAGCGTTCTGTATAAGCTTTACTTTTGCTTGCTCGATACTCGACAACCCGAAAAGTGATGCGTAGAGTGCGTTCTTTACCATTGCATCAGAAGAAGCAGCCTTGACTTCTTCCCACATGAAGCTTTTGCCAGTGCCCCACTTACCAGACAGTGCTATTACTTTGTTATCTGTGTCGGCCAGCAGTTTAGCAAGATGCTCTTTTGTCGTTTTCAGGGACATAGTTCTTCTCTCTTTTTCTTTCAACGGGCCGGGAGATCACCTGACGGCTTTTTGGTCAGGTGCATCTTCCTGGTTGAACATTTATTGTTTCTGTTGCCTATGAAGCCTTACGGGTTTGGGTTTGGATCAGCAGTCACGTTATCAAGCAGTATTTCCAACTGTGCCATGACTGATTGTGGGAGTTCGATGTTATGTGGTCTGACAACCGCCTCTATCAGCTCTCTACTCCACCTCCATGACTCACAATAGGCTCTGCACAAAGGAACACGTTCAGCGCTGGCCGTACAAGTCAGGTAGCGACGATATGCATTACCAGAAAGGTCGATCTCGAGACCCCGCGAAGGAGTCGGCCAATGGTCAGTCTCCCCTTCATGAAGTCGAGCCAGCTTTAGCAGATTTTCGTGCGCCTTGCCCAATAAAGCCCATGCACGAGCGTATTCGCCTCTATTGAGAAGATTTGCGCCGAACAGCATCAGGTTGATCAGGTTAAGGGACAGACCCTCTACCAGTTCAGCCCCTTCACGTTTTGGAGGCCCTCCCACAAGCAGCCGCGCATACTGCGACAATTCGCCTTCTCGATCCAGCAACACCGCCGCTTCAAGCGAAGGAAACCACCCGTATCCCTGCCAGCCGGCAACAACCGACTGCTCCGAAGCCCGCATAAAGTGGAACTCGCCACGCACGCCGTTCTCGAAAAGTGCTGTGTGGTGGCCGAAATCGTCCAGGAAGTAAGCGGCAACCGGGCTGAATGAATTGAGCCATGAACGCTGATCGAAATCATTTAACGAGTCGTCGCGGATGAACACCGCGAATTCTATATCCGAATATTGATCACCCTCGCCGGTTGCGAACGACCCGAACATCAGCGCGGACACAACGCGAATGTCCTGGTGACACTTCTCACGGATATTCTCAATCATTTTCTCTTGAAGCATGCCCTCTCCTTTACAAAATAATTCCTGTTCTTCTTTTCACTGATCAGGCAAGTAAAACTGCATCCGCGCACAGCCAGAAAAGCTTCTCGCGTATGGTGGTATTTGATTGCCATAAACGTTCATCCCACTCCACGCAGGTCAGATCGTCCCCGCCATATAATATCTGTCCTAAAGTTACACCACGAAATTGTGCAACTGCCATCATGCCGGCGCTTTCCATTTCTACAGCAAGACAGCCTTCTTCTTTTCTTTTGGCTATTCTATCCGGCGTCTCTCTGAAAGGTGCATCGGTCGTCCAGGTTTTACCGACAAGATGCGTAATGTTCTTTATATTCAAGGTGTCCTCAAGCGCCTTCACCCCCGCTGGGTTCGCAAAGACTTCTCGGCTTGGTGGCAGGTAATGATATGAAACGCCTTCGTCGCGGATTGCGCTGGATACAACCATTAAGCTCCCAACGCTCATATCTTTATCAAGAACTCCACATCCTCCACAAACCATAAATTTCCGACCACCATAAGCAATGACCTTTTCGAGCAGACCCGCAGCCAGTGGTGCACCAATACCTGGATGAAAGAATGCCAACCTCTGGTCGTTGTATTCAATTTCGTAAACCGGATGAGGTCCATCCTCCCACAAGTCTGTTACCAATACCTTTGCATTGTGTTCGATGACAATTTTATCGATCACTTCTCTGAAAAAACAGATTACACAACACTGAGGCATATCCAGAGGCATGATAACCTTTGAAGGTTCAATAAAGGCAGTGCGGGTTGGGTCATATTCAAGAATTGGAAATATCATCCACAAGCCTCCATGGTTCAACGGGGCTGAGGCTGACCGGCGGTTTTAGGCCGGTCGTGCCGATGGTTAGTCATCACAGTCCCTCAACTTCAGGAGGGAATATGTCAGAAATAGATTCATTTGGATTTGCACCAAAAGCGGGGCCGTTTGGCTTGTCCGCTACTGATCGTCTTTTTGGTAACATTCACGCAGCAAGGCTTTTACTTGCTGAAACAACAACAGAATCTTTTGATAAAAACAAGGTGCGTCTTGAGCGAATCCTCGAACATGCGGCTTCTTGGTTTTCTCAAGTTATTCCCCTAGATGATGTTGGCGGCCACGACGCAACTTAGAGACAAATTCCGAGAGCCTTGAATAACTGTCGGCATATCCCCCCATATCTCCTCCGGCAAATATCCATTTCTCTCCGTTCCATTTTGCGTCTCTATTGGTTGCTTTTCCTTGGTCCATGTGGACTACTTCAATATCAGCAATTGAGGTATCTTGAAATTCTTGGCAAACGACACATTCGCGGGACTGAACCCAAATCCATTGTCCGGGGGACACTTTTGGTTTTTCCATTTTGTCTCCATTATTTTTCATTTTGACTAACGGCTATGAGTGTGACCGGCGCGGCAGGTTTTCGCCGCGACCGAGTCCACACGAGAGTTGGAACATCCTCTCTCCTCAAATGTGAATATGGGAAGGGCGTCTCCCAAATCTCTACATTAGTCTCGCGTTGCTTGAAGTGCTTCAGCTGGGATAGACTTTGAGTACATGCCTTTCGGGAGGTCTCTCTCATTGACCTTGTGATCTCCGTCGCCCGCCAACTTGAACACGGATGACGAGATGAACCGCTCCACGTCAGCGGACGTGAGGAAATAGCCCTTTCCCTGAGATCCCAGCAGCAAAACGGTGAACCACTCGTGCCCAGAAGCGCGCAATTCTGAAAGTCTATTAGCGGTAAGACCCCAGAACCCGGGGCTACTATTACTCTCTTTCACGTAAAGCAATGTCGTACGACTGTTTGAGCGGACCTCGAGTATGTTGTTACTTTTCGGCCTTGCTCCAGACCAAGCAACTACCATTAGCCCAGCATTCTGCAAACTCTGCTTCAATTCGGAGACAGCGGTCGGCATGTGCGGCTCCTTTTATTCAATATATTTGGACAACGGGGCCGGCCTTGACCCGCCCGCCCAGCCTTTTTGGGCGGGCGGCGTCCAAGGACGTGGTTATGTGTTGATTTTAGATTTGGGATTCAACTCAATACTACCGATATTACTGCCAGAACAACCGACAACAATATAAAGCTACAACCAATAAGCAGAAATTTTATGCCAAGCGGCGAGATTTCGTTTTTTAGGGCAGGGTCAAAAGGAGACATTTTGTATTTGCCGCCGTGTGCCCACCCCACAGCTATGAATATGAAAAAGCCAAGGAGGCCACATGCGCCTGCTGCATTTCCCAAGAATTCAGGCAAGTTCATTCGGGTTTCTCTTTTTGTTTAGGTGATCAAGTCTAAAATCATGATAATCAGAAACAACACAATCAGAATCGCTAAGGAATGTTCTTGCACAAACGCTGATCCGCCAGTTAAGGCGATAATGCAGCCTACCAGAGTCACAAGACATAGGAATATCAGAACATACTTGTTCTTAAATGGGTTTTTGATCTCTATCATTCTTACCCACATAACGGCTTGCGCCCTTGACCCGCACTGGGGCGCTTCTCAGCCCCGGTCGGTGTCCAAGGGCCTGTTGGGCGTTCACTACTTGCAGTTATAAGCCTTCCCGGTCGCAAAGGGGCTGTACCCGCCAGCTATGCCGGTCCACATTATATGCGTAGCCCCCATTGCGGCGGCCTCCTCTCGTGCCTCGTTCTTAGCGTTTTGCATGCCCGCCGAGGCTGCTAAATTTCCCCAGCCGGAACTACCCTGTACGTCGCCAAGAAAGTTGCACTTTCCGAGAATGGTCATATCTGCATCTTGGACTTTTCTTGCACTCGCGGATAAGGACGTTGTACAGCCTGAGAGGGCGAAAAGAGATACGATGGCAAGTATTGTAGTTTTCATATTCCTTGTCCTCATTTCTTCAGCTCCCACGGCGCGTTCAGAGAATTCGCTGCAGGCAGCAAGACTCCCTGATCTCGCAGTTTCTGCCCGGCCCACCTCATGTCGTATTGCCAAGTGAAGAAAAGATCGCCAGAGTGGCGCAAGTCACTTTCGTGGTTTTCCCAGATATACTTGCAGATATCTACAATTCTCGCCCTGCCGCCGTTAGCTCGGAGTGCTCGTACAACTAACTCGCAAAGATCATCTTTTGTCATTTCTTCTCCTTTCGCACAACTCGTGATTGACCGGCCAGGGCCGGTATCTAATATTATATACAAGCATCTAATACTATATCCCGGCATCTAACTTTAGATGCCGGGATGCATATAATAATAGATGCTTATGACAACCTCTCAGGCATCTAATATTATATACTGGCATCCAATATTAGATGCCCTCAACTGCCACTGTTTTTCATTCCGGCATCCAATATTATATGCTTCTCCAGTTCTGTCCCCTTGATCTTGTCACGCTGGATGTACCAGAGCTTGACGTCAGGGTCCCATGTCCCGCCCATCGCTTTGGCCATTATCCCCAATTCACGCTGACCATATGAAATCCGCACCGGCACAAGCGGATCATCGGCGGTCGCTTGGCGCGGAGCCGGCAATTCCTTCGTCTCAACTATAATTTCCACCGTCTTTAGTCGGTTCCGGCTTTTTTCATCATAGCGGTAACGCACGCAGACAAGGGCGTCACCATACTTTTCGACCAGTGCCTTGGTCCCTCTCTGACCAGGCTTCAGCTTAAGGCGTGTTATCATTCATTTACCCCGCGAATAACGTTCTTTTTGGTGCTGCAAACTATACATTTACTTTTTGTGGCGATCAATTAAAATGCCTAAATTTTGCTCGGCTCTATTTATCCCGCTACGGCGGCCACAACAGGTGAATGTCCCTTATGATCCTTATCCCGAAACCTGTGTTTGCACAGTATCTCAACTTCTTGAAGGTGAAAAATGTTCCCATTGGCTACCATTCGGAGTATGTGAAATGGGTGCGGTACTTTCTTGATTATTGCGCAAAGCATGTGATTACCCGCGATAAATCCGAAAGGGCACGGCTTTTTCTCGGCAAACTCAGGGAGAAGAATCAGACGGAAGAGCAGTGTAAGCGAGCAGCCCATGCCGTTTCACTCTATTTTGCCCTGCAGCGTCCGGAAACTATACCGCCAGCAACTGACGAAGAATCAGACCAGCAGCCAACCGAAGCCGTTGAACCCTCATGTTCACCACAATTATCGGAACATCAGCGCAAATCCCAGTATAATGAAGCCGGCTACCAGGAAAAGTCCGATTCTCCTGAGTGGGACACGGTTCTCGCAGCTATGGCGGCAGAGATAAAAGTCAGGCACTATTCCCGCAAGACCTTGAAAACGTATGGCAAGTGGTCACGCTGCTTCCAGCGGTTTCTGAAGAACAAGCCGCCGGAGGAGCTTACTGACGATGATGTAAAGGAGTATCTCACTTTTCTCGCGGTCAAAGGCAACGTTGCTGCGTCTACGCAGAACCAGGCATTCAACTCCCTTCTATTCCTCTTCCGCCACGGTCTGAAGCGGGAATTCGGTAATCTTCGGGACGTGCCGCGGGCAAAGAAGTCACTCTATATTCCGGTTGTACTTTGCCGTGATGAGATTGACGCCATCATCGGCAACTTGCCCCATCCGTACGATCTTGTAGTGAAGCTGCTGTTCGGCTGCGGCTTGCGGCAATTCGAGTGCCTGCAACTCAGAGTGCGTGACTTCAATTTCGATGCGGGAATTCTGACCATTCACGGCAAGGGGAAAAAGGACCGTACTGTTCCGCTACCGGATGCAATCATCCCGGAACTGAAAGCACAGATGAAGGCAGTTGCCGAACTGCATGAGCAGGACCTTACTGCCGGGTACGACGGCGTGTTTCTGGATGATGCGGTGGAGAAGAAGTATCCCAGGGCGCCAAAGGAGTTTGTCCACCAGTGGTTCTTTCCCATGGGCAACCTGACGGTGGCAGCAGAGACCGGAGAACGGCGGCGCTGGCATCTCCACGAATCGGACCTTCAGAGAGCACTTTATCCGGCGGTTCGCAAGGCGAAAATCCCCAAGCGGGTAACATGCCACACCTTCCGCCATTCTTTCGCCACCCACCTATTGCAGGCCAATTACGATATCCGCGTGATCCAGAAATTATTGGGGCATTCCAGCCTTAAAACGACTATGATCTACACCCATTGCGTTCCGGTCAGGACGGTGAAGGAGCCGAAAAGTCCACTGGATTTCTGATTTGGGGCAGATGCATACGTTGGAAAAGTCCAGCATTGGTACATTCAATTATCCACATTGATCGAAATCCGGGACAGAAGTATTTTTTCACACTTTTCTATGCCTGAATAACAAGAACCTGTCATCCCCCTCCCCTCGTTCGGCAACTTTCTTCTTTTACATGATCAGCCGATTGGCCGGTGCGCCGGTTGCCGCATCTTCACCCCCGCCGGTCGCGATAAAGTAACTCCCTCCAATTGACAACGTAACCTTATGGAGTATCGTTAAAAACCATACATTTCAACTTCACGACACCAAGGAGGAAACCCATGAAACGCACCGCACTGCTCACCGCCGCCCTGATGCTCGCCTCTTCCCTGGCTTTTGCCGGCACCAAGACCTATCAGGCCACGGGGCCCGTCCTTGAAGTGAAGGACAACATGATCGCCATCCAAAAGGGGAAAGAAAAGTGGGAGATCGCCAAGGACAAAGACACCAAGGTGACCGGCGATCTGAAAGTAGGCTCCAAGGCAACGGTGCAATACACCATGAAGGCCGCTACCATTGATGCGAAGGCAGACAAGAAGAAATAGCAGGACGATGCATCCATGACACAAGAAAGGCCGGTCCGCAGGGACTGGCCTTTTTTCGTATACAAACGGATAAACCGCAGAGTTATTCCAAGAATTTAAGGATGCACCTCCAATTACGGAAGATAGCCAGCGGCCACGGCACTGAAAGCCGCAACATCTTCCGCCTGCCACTGTTCGTCGCGCCCCAGTTCCTGCGCCATCAGGGCAGCCACCGCCGGTGCCGCTTCTTTAGCGGCGCGGGCATCGAGTATCAACGCCCTGGTACGGCGGCTCAACACATCTTCGAGACTTCTCGCCCACTCGTGGCGCACCCCCCACACCACCTCGGCCAGACGATACGGCAGGCGGGGATGAATCAGCCTATGCAGCTCCGGCCTTGTAGCGCACAACTCCCCAAGACCGGCCCCGTCGGTTCCGTACATGGACCACTCGCCGGCAGCGTCAGGCCCGGGGAGCCAGCCATGGATGGGAAGCTCGGCAGTTCTCGATGGCCGCTCTTCCAGGCCGGCCAGCCTGGCGGCGCTGGTCACCGTGTCCTCGGCCATCTTTCGGTACGTGGTCCACTTGCCGCCCGTGATGGTGAGCAGTCCGCCGGCAGAGACCATCAGGGTGTGATCGCGGGACAGTGTCGCGGTATTGGCCGCATCTCCACCTTTCACCAGGGGGCGCAGACCGGCAAAAACACTCAGGATGTCTGCCGTGCCGGGATCACGGGAAAGGTAGCGCCCCGCATGCTCCAGCAGGAACTCCACCTCCTGCGCCAGAGGACGCGGCTCGGCCATGACCCGGTCCACCGGCGTATCGGTGGTGCCGACTATGACGCGGTCGTGCCAGGGTACGGCAAAGAGCACCCGTCCGTCATCGGTGTGGGGCACCATGATGGCGCTGTCGCCGGGGAGGAAATCCTGCGGGAGGACCAGGTGCACACCCTGGCTCGGGGCGATGATCGGGTGAGCGCCGGGCTCGTCCATCTGCCGCAGGGCATCGCAGAACGGACCGGTGGCATTAACCACCACCCGCGCCTCGATCTCGTATTCACGGCCGCTCTCCCGATCAATGGCCGCCACACCTCGAATCAGCCCCCCGCTCTTGAGCAGGCCGGATACTTCGAAACGGTTCAGTGGAACGCCATCCAGATCGGCACAGGTGCGGGCAAGCGCCACGGCCAGCCGGGCATCGTCGAACTGCCCGTCGTGGTAAATCACCCCGCCCCGCAATCCGGACGGTTCGACAGTGGGGATGCGCTGCAGAGTTTCGTCCCGGGAGAGCAGCTGGGACGGCCCCAACCCGAGCTTGCCGGCCAGCATGTCGTACAGCGTCAGCCCGATGCCGTAGAAAGGTCCCTCCCACCAGTCGTAGAGCGGCACCACAAAGGAGAGGTTATGGACAAGGTGCGGTGCGTTCCGGATCAGTACCCCCCGTTCGTGGAGGGCTTCGAGCACCAGGGAGATGTTCCCCTGCTGGAGGTAGCGGACTCCGCCGTGGATCAGTTTGGTGCTCCGGCTGGACGTGCCGCTGCCGAAGTCGTCGCGCTCCAGAAGCAGCGTCCGGTAACCGCGGCTGGCCCCCTCAACCGCTACGCCAAGGCCGGTGGCTCCACCGCCGATCACCAGCAGGTCCCATTGTTTCTCACCCTCCAGCCGCTGCAAAAGCTCCGCTCGCGTCATGGCGCCTCCCAGCCCCGGGCCCGCTCCACCGCCCGTTCCCACCGCCCCCGCAGATCGGCAGCCTCAGCCCGTCCCATGGCGGGAGTAAATATCCGGTCCACCTGCCAGTGGCCGGCAATCTCCTGCCGGTCGCGCCACATCCCAACCGCCAGGCCCGCCAGGTAGGCAGCCCCCAAAGCCGTGGTCTCGCTGATCCTTGGCCGCACCACTGGCACCCCCAGGAGGTCGGCCTGGAACTGCATCAGGAGGCCATTGGCGGTGGCGCCACCGTCAACCCGAAGCTCTGCCAGGCTGATGCCGGAATCCCCCTCCATGGCGGTGATGAGGTCGGCGCTCTGGAAGGCGATGCTCTCCAGGGTGGCACGGGCGATATGGGCGGCGGTGGTGCCGCGGGTGATGCCGACTATGGTCCCCCGGGCGTATGGGTCCCAGTGGGGAGCGCCGAGACCGGTGAAGGCAGGCACCAGGCAGACGCCGCCGCTATCCGGGACACTGGCCGCCAGGGCCTCCACCTCGCCGGAGGAGCGAATGATGCCAAGGCCGTCCCGCAGCCACTGCACCGCGGCGCCCGCAACGAACACGCTCCCCTCCAGGGCATATTCGGCACGTCCGCCAAGTTGCCAGGCCACAGTGGTAAGGAGGTTGCGCCGGGACACCACCGGGCGCTCACCGCAGTGCATCAGCAGGAAACAGCCGGTGCCGTAGGTGTTTTTGGCCATTCCGGCAGTGCCGCAGGCCTGTCCGAAGAGGGCCGACTGCTGATCGCCGGCCATGCCGGCGAGGGGGATAGCCGCCGCGAAGAGATCGCCGGCAGTCTCTCCGTAAATTGCGCTGGAATCAACCACCCTGGGCAAAACGGCCCGGGGAATGCCGAGGACCGCCAGCAGTTCGTCGTCCCAATCAAGGGTGGTGATGTTGAAGAGAAGCGTTCGGGAGGCGTTGCTTGCATCGCTTATGTGAAGCCTTCCCCCCGACAGGTTCCAGACCAGCCAGGAGTCCACCGTCCCGAAGGCCAGCTCCCCCGCTTCGGCCCGTTGGCGGGCACCGGGGATGTTGTCCAGCAGCCAGGCCAGCTTGGTGCCGGAAAAGTAGGCATCCAGAACAAGGCCGGTCTTTTCCCGGAACAGCGGCTCCAGGCCATCGGCCTTGAGCCGGTCGCAAAGCTCGGCGGTGCGGCGGTCCTGCCAGACGATGGCATTGTGGAGCGGCTCGCCGCTCCGGCGGTCCCACAGGAGCGTCGTCTCCCGCTGGTTGGTGATGCCGATGGCCTTCACCTCCCGGGGAGTGATGCCTGCCAGGGAAAGGGCTTCGGCCGCCACCCCAACCTGGGTGGCCCAGATCTCGCGGCCATCGTGCTCCACCCAGCCGGGCCTGGGAAATATCTGGCGGAATTCACGCTGGGCAATGGCCCGGATTGTTGCGGTGCTGTCAAAGACAATGGCGCGGGAACTGGTGGTCCCCTGGTCAAATGCAAGGATGCAGCTCATGGCGACCTCTCTGGAATGGGCTTATCAGTTATGGCAATTGTCCCGTGAATAAGCCGTTTGCGCAAGCCTTCGCCAAATACATTTGCCCCCATGACCATGATTTGCTGGACACACCGGGTCTGGGATGGGAAAATATCAGCAATTTGGTTTGCACACCCGAAAGGAGCCGGCCAGACATGAGACTACAACTTTTTGCTCTTACCCTGATTCCAGGCCTTCTGATGGCGCCGCTTACATTCACCAGCCGGGCTGAAGCAGCGCTCGGCGAACGGGCCACTCCCGTCTCGGCCGCTCGCAAGGCATCCGCAGCATCCCAGACGACAATCGCCGCCAGCAGTGGCTATACGGTGCAGGAAATCAAAACCGGCGCTACCAACGTACGGGAATACATAACCCCCTCGGGAATTGTGTTTGCCGTTGCCTGGAGCGGGGTTTCCCACCCCGACCTGACGCCGATTCTGGGGTCCTATACGTCCGGGTACAGGCAGGCGTTGGGTCAGGCAAAGCGACAACGGGGCCAACGGCGTTACAAGATAAGTTCGGACAAGGTGGTTGTCGAAAAATGGGGACACATGCGCAACCTGCAAGGGAAGGCTTACGTCCCCTCATTGGTCCCCGATGGAGTGAGTATCGATGAAATCAAATAATTTCGTTACATTCTTACTGCTCGTTGGTCTGATGGCAGGTTGCGGCGGCGGTGGCGGGTCGAGTGATTCGGAGACTCCGGTTGACATCGATACTTCACCAAACGTCGTGGCCATTACCGTTCCCAATGACCAATCGTACATCAACAAACCGACAGTCAGCATCACGGTCTGCAACCCCGATACGGGAAGATGCCAGGTTGTCGGCAACGTTCTCCTGGACACCGGCAGTTATGGCCTCCGACTCTTCAACACGAGCCAGGTCGCCGGCCTTTCTCTGAGTCAGGTAACAGTTGGTTCGGCACCCATTGCCGAATGTGTGCCATATCTGGACGGCACCGCAACCTGGGGACCTGTAAAGTGGGCTGATGTCAAGCTGGGAGGCGAAACCGCAAGCAACATCCCCATTCAGATTATTGACCCTACCTACGCTGCAGCCTCTATCCCCGGCGTCTGCAACCCATCGAACGTGATTTTGAATGCAGACCCAACGGAAGCTGGATATAACGGGATACTAGGTGTCGGTCTCTTTGCTGAAGACTGCGGAACGGGATGCGCATCAAGCGATAACAACGGCAACGTCGACGTTCCGTACTTCACCTGCAACGGCTCGAACTGCACGGGAATTGCCGTTCCCGTCGAGAGACAGGTGCAAAACCCCGTTGCCCAACTCGGCCCGGATTACAACAACGGCGTCATAGTGCAAATGAACTATATTCCTCTGGGAGGAGCCAGAACCGCCAGCGGCAAGTTGATTCTCGGCATAGGCACGCAGCCGAACAATACCCTCTCCGGAGTCAAAACCTATCCCACAAACGAGGGGTGATTTCATAACGGAGTTCAAGGGGAGCTTCTACACCAGCTTCATAGATAGCGGCTCCAACGGAATTTTTTATGACGACCCGATAGACAACGTGCCTCTGAGTTCCAACCTGGATTGGTACAGTCCCCTGTCCCGACTGGATCTGACAGCCGTCAACTACGGCGACGGATTTTCACCAAGCGGCAGTGTAAATTTCAGCATAGGCAACGCAGACAAACTGTTCAGTACTGCGAACAGTGCCTTCCGCGAAGTCGGCGGTCCATCCTTCGGAGGCTACTTCGACTGGGGCCTCCCCTTCTTCTATGACCGCTCCGTTGCTGTGGGGATCAATAAAAAATGGTCCAGCCTGGGCATCGGCCCCTATTGGGCTTACTGAGTGCACGAAAATCAAAACGCCTTCGAACTCTGGCGCCAGGACGACAACGGCAACCGGTTCATGATCGGCACCTTTGCCGACCTTCCCTCCGCCCAATGCCGGCTTGCGGAACTGACCCGCGTCCGGCACAAGCAAACCTACTGGATTACTGAAAGCAAAGACAACAAACCACTGGAGACCCCATGCAGGTAAACGACGACAACCACTGCTTCATTTGCGGCGATCACAATCCCATCGGCCTTCGCGCCGTTTTCACAACCGACCCGGAGAAAGGCCGGGCCGAGACCCGCGTCCGGATTCCGGAGCATTTCCAGGGATGGCAGGGGATAGTCCACGGGGGCATCCTCTCGGCCCTGCTGGACGAAATATGCGCCCAGGCCTGCATGGCCAGGGGACTACAGGTGGTGACCAGCGAGATGCGCCTGCGCTACCGCAAACCGGTCCCAACCGGTACCGAGATAACGGTAATCGGCGAGATAGTCCGCGACCGGCGCCGGCTCATTGACGTGCGGGGAGTAATTGAACTGGAAGGCGAGATAGTGACTGAAGCCGATGTCGTTATGTTCAGAACGGCGGGATAACAGCGCGCGTCAGTTCCTCACTCGTCATAACGGATTTCAACAGCCCGCAGATAGGCCTCAAGGGCATCAATCTGCTTCACTATATCGTCGGGATTGCCGTTGCTGGCGGCAATCTCCATATCCCGGCCAATCTCCGATATCATCGAGAATCCATAGCTTCCGCCCGACCCCTTCATGCCGTGGGCGATCGTACGCACTTTCCCGAATTCTCCATTGACCGCAAGATTTCTGATGGCCTGGCATTCAACCTTCCGGTCCTCCAGGTAACCGGGAATGAGGTCTGCGAGGTCTGCGTCGCAGACTACCGTTATTTTCCCTGCCGAGCTCCCCGCATCCATTGTTGATTCACTCTTCGTATCGCCCGTGGCTCCGCTGTACTGATGCCGCCCATATTCCGCCACAACTTCCAGGAGCTTTTTCTTCTTGATCGGCTTGGTCAGGTGAATCGTGCAACCGGCATCAAGGCTTCTCAACCGATCCTCCTTGAGGGCGTTGGCGGTTAGCGCTATCACCGGCAACGGATCGCGGCCGGTTTCTTCCTCCCATTGCCGCACGAGCCGTGTCGCGGTGTAGCCATCCATGACCGGCATCTCCATATCCATGAAAACCAGGTCAAATCCGCCCCCCTTGATCTTTTCGAGAGCCTTTTCGCCATTCTCAACGCACTCAACCATATGCGCGGTGCGACGGAAATATGCGGTCAGGACGGTACGATTCGCCTGGTTGTCATCAACAATCAGAATGGAAAGCGGTCTGCCGTGCATAGCTCCCGCGGGGGGTCTCTGCTGAAGCTCTCCCGTTGTCTCCATCGAAATGGGGAACTGAACCGTAAAGTGGAAACAGCTCCCCTTGCCGGGGGTGCTTTCCACGGCAATCTCCCCGCCCATCATCCCCACGAGATGCCGGGAGATGGCCAGCCCGAGGCCTGTCCCGCCATAGCGCCGGGTCGTCGATGAATCCGCCTGGCTGAAATTATCGAAGATGGTGCCGAGCTTTTCCGGTGCGATGCCGATACCGGTATCAGTCACGATGAATTTGACCAGCACGTCGGTATCAGAGCGCCGGACCGGCTCCACCTCAAGAGAAACGCTTCCTCCGCTGTCGGTGAACTTCACGGCATTCCCAACCAGGTTGATCAGCACCTGACGCAACCGCAGGGAGTCGCCCATGAGCCAATCGGGAATATCGGAGCTTACAGCGGAGGAAAACATTACCCCCTTTATGGACGCTTTCAATGAGATAATGTCCGTCAACTGCCTTACGGACTCTCGCAGATTAAAGGGGGTGGAATCCAGCCGCAGCATGCCGGCTTCGATCTTGGACAGGTCGAGGATGTCGTCGATCAGCCCCTGCAAAGTCTCGCCCGCCGAATGGATAACCGAGAGATACCCCGACTGTTCGGCATCAAGGCTGGTCTCCGCCAGGAGGTCGCTCATGCCGATAACTGCGTTGAGGGGAGTGCGGATCTCATGGCTCATGCTGGCCAGAAACTCGCTCTTGGCCCTGTTAGCCTGTTCGGCCCGATCTCTGGCGACTTTCTCAAGTTGCGCGATGTTGGAAAGCTCTTCCTGGAGCAGCTTCTGCTTTTGGATTTCCTCCCGAACCCCCACGAAATGGGTAATGACCCCATTTTCATCGAGGATGGGTGAAATGGATGCCATTACCCACACAAGACTGCCGTCTTTGCGACGGTTGTGAAACTCTCCATACCACTCGCGCCCGGAAAGGATGGTCTCCCACAGGTCTTTGTAGAACTCCGGCGGGTGGGTCGGACCTTTCATGATGCGCGGGTTCTGGCCGTGCAGCTCTTCAAAGGTATAGCCGGTCATCTGGCAGGTTTTCAGGTTGACGTACTCTATGTGCCCATCCCGGTCGGTGATGATGATGGATACCGGACTGTGCTCCACAGCGGCTGAAAGCATCCGGAGGGAGGCATGTATCCGTTTCTGTTCGGTGATATCCCGAAGCAGCCCCACGGCATTCCAGGTACCGTTGAGGGAAACCGCGGACAACGACAGGGAGACGGCGATCTCCTGGCCATCCTTGCGGCGGGCGGAAAGCTCAAGGGTTTTACCCACGGCATTGCCATGGCCGGTCTGCTGGAACCCGGCAAAGGCCGCACGATAATCGGCCAGATAGCGCTCGGGGCAGAGCAGAGCGTGGAGATTCCTGCCGAGAGCTTCCTCGGTACTGTAGCCCAGGATCTGTGCGGCAGCGGGGTTCCAATAAGAAATGTAACCCTGATGGTCCATCATAAGTATGGCATCGTGGGCAGAATTGGTGATGCTGCGCAGTTGCGACTCGCTGTTTTCGGCCGACTCTTTGGCAATCTGCAGTTCGGCGGTTCGTTCCGCGACCCGACGTTCAAGCCCCTCGTTGACCGCAGTCAGTTCAGAGAAGCTTTTCTGCAGGGCAGTTTCCATCTGCCGGAAGTTGTCCTGCAGCTCCTGCTCTTCCCTCACCTCCGCGGGGCGCCAGGATATCTGTTCCCCTTGCGCGATCCTGGTAGGAAGTTGACCGGAAACCTTCCCCAGCATGGCAATGGGCACCAGCAGCCGCCGGCTGAAGTAGCGGGACAGGCCAACCGCCAGCAGTGTCAGCGTTGCCAGCACCCCCAGCATAATGGAGGTGCGATTGCTGATCTCACTGAGTGTCGGCGCAAGGGGAGATTCGACCACCAGGCGGAAGCCGGATTGAGGTTCCAGGGCGACCTCAGCCAGGTAGAACGAACGGTTCCAGCGTTTCATGACGCTCACCCCAAGCTTGGGGTCGGGAACCCATTGGCTCACATTGTCACCGACCGGAAAAAGCCGCCCCCCCTTGGGCAAATCGAATTGCTCCAGGAACTTCTTGCCGCTGTCGGTAGAGGCAATCACCCGGCGCTGCCGGTCCAGCAGCGTCAGCTTCACATCCCGCTCGCCGACAATCCCCTTCAGCAGGGCGACAGGATGTTCGAGCGGCACCACGCTGAAAACGGCACCGCGATATTGTGCTCCGTCCCTGTTGGGCGCAAGTATGATCAGACGTGGGCCGGGAACTCCGATCCTCCCCATGAAGGCATCGAATGCAACGGGGCGGGAGGGGTCCTCGAGATCTGCTATGTAGGGACGGTCTCCCAGCGAAACCCCGATGGTGGAGATGCCGTTTTCATCAACAGGGGGCGAGAAGGCGCGAGTGATATGGTTGCTTCCCATAACCCCCAACCGGTACGTATCATGGCCATGGGCGTCATGGTATTTTTCGAGAATCTGCTGAATCTTCTGCGGCGGCGTCCGGTCCGGATCACCAACCAGATTGACGAGCGTGTGTATTTTGTGCTGCTCTTCCTCCAGCCAGCTTGAAATCGTCAGGTTGCCGACTTCGGCCATCCGGGCGGTATTCTGCTTCAGGCGCGTCATCTGCTGACGGAAATGCCAGTTCGTATCGAGAAAGGAGAAAACGAACGCCGGCACCAGCACCACTCCCTGCAGAATTACTCCCAGCCATTTGCGCAGTGAAGGAAGTTCACTGTCCCCGGTCAGACGCCAACTCAGCAAAAAGAGGGCCTCGGCAATCAGCGTATTGATGATGCCGTTCATCCCCTGCTTCAGGGCTATCAGGAGAGTGGCGCCGGCACTGAAACCCATGACATGGTGAAAAAAGAGCCAGACCAGCAGCAGGCCGCCGCTGAACCAGTAGATGATGTCGGTGATCATCAGGTCCATGCGTTTGCGGCTCCTCAGCCATCCGGCGAAGAGCGCCTCGCAGCCGAAGATGATGATGGCCCAGGGATGGTGCCACTGCACCCAGGTACACCCTGCGGCAATCACCGCTGCCAGCAGGCCGGCAGCCGGTCCGAAGCGCAGCAGGGCGAACATGCTGAGGGCTGAGCCGAACAGAAAGTCCACATTGAAGAACAGGGGAAGTTTGAACCAGTTGACAAGAAAACCGGCGATTCCCAGAAGGATGCCGGCAATCAGTTTCCGATTATTCATGGGAGAACACCATCATCAGCACGGGGGGAACCAGCCTGCCACCTTTGCCAGGAATTCTTTCCGCTTTTTTTAGCTTCGTACATGGCGTCGTCTGCATGGGTCATGAGGAGTTCCACAGTATCTCCGTCATCGGGGTAGAAACTGATCCCCGCCGAAGCGCCGATGCGGCAGGTAACGCCGGAAACATCAAAAGGCTGCGAAAGCACTGATATTATCTTTTCGGCCACCGTTACCGGGCCGTCTAAAGAATTCACCCCGCGCACGATGACGCAGAATTCGTCCCCCCCCATGCGGGCCACGGTATCGGACTCCCTGACGCATCCGCTCATGCGCTGTCCGACCATAACCAGCAGCCCATCCCCTGTTTTGTGCCCATAGGTGTCGTTGACTGCCTTGAACGCGTCAAGATCCACAAAGAGAAGGCCAAAACTGCTCCGGCTTCGTCTCGATTCCACAACGGCACGCTCCAGGCGTTCAAAAAACAACAGGCGATTCGGCAGACCTGTCAATTTGTCAAAATGGGCCAACTGCCGCAACTGCTCTTCCGACTCCTCCAATCGGCGGTTCTTTTCCTGAAGCCCCAGATTGGTGAACGCCAGTTCCCGCTCCAGGTTCACAATCCTCTCGGCGGCCTTGATGCGCACCTTGAGCTCTTCCTTGTTGAAGGGCTTTCCGATGAAATCGTCGGCTCCGGCCTCCATTCCGGCCACCACATCATCTTTCCTGGCAGTCAACATGATGACATAGGTGTATTCCGGAAACCCGGCCTCCCGGATGCGCCGGCAAAGGGCCGGTCCCTCCAGGTCGGGCATGATCCAGTCGGTGATAACTATGCTGGGGCGATGCTCCCGGATGAGGTTCCACCCCGTCTCGCCGTCGGGCGCACCAAAGGCGTCATACCCCCATGATTTGAGGTAGTGTCCCAGCAGGGTGCGGATTTCCGCTTTATCGTCGATGTAAAGGATTTGCATCGCTTTAATCGCTGCAATATTTACACCGACAGCATTATTTAGTCAGAATTTAGAGCAGGTTGCATGGCGTAGCAGGTGACAGAATGGTTCAGGAGCGGCAGGGGATTACAATGGCGGCGAAGGGGGCGGTGGTTCGACCACCGGCGCCCCATCGCCGGGAAGATGGGACGGTGACAAGGGCTCCGGATTGAGGGCATCACCGCCATGCTTCGGGCAGTAAACTGTTGGCTGGGTTCCATCGATAAAAAGTTCGTCACGTTTTTCAGGGCAGTCCGGCGTCGCGAGGGAACCGGTGGCGGGATCAACCGCTACGGTGACCACCGTCGCCGGTTGTGGGAAATCGGTTGCCGGCCCGGATGCCAGAGCCGGTTCCATGAACTGCTTCCAGATGGGGGCGGCCACGACCCCGCCGGTAAATCCCCTCCCACCCGGCCGGGGCTTGTCGTATCCGACCCATACGCCGGTCAGCAGGCGCGGCGTGTAACCGATAAACCACGCATCCCGATAATCGTCGGTGGTACCTGTTTTACCGGCAGAGGGATGTTTCCGGTTGAAGGATTTGAGGGACTTAGCCGTGCCGTACACCATTGCGTCCTTGAGCATCCGCGTGGTGATATAGGCGGCTGCCGGTGAAAGCACAGGGGTGACGGCCGGTGGATTATCGATCCAGGAGCGGTGCTTTTTATCATAGATGCGCAAAATTGTTCTCGGTTCCGACTTGACCCCTCCGTTTGCCAGGGGGGTGTATGCGGCGACCAGGTCATGGAGCGTGACATCTTCGGTGCCGAGGGCCAGGGAAAGATCGTTACTGGCACGCAAAGGGAGCCCCGCATTGCGGGCGAATCCGGTAAAATAAGGAACCCCGATGGTATCCAGCAACTTCACCGTAATGACATTGTTCGAGTAGGCCAATGCCTGCCGCAGCGTCAGCGCGCCGTATTTTTCCCGCCCGTAATTGAATGGCTTCCAGGTTTGATTGTTACCCCGGTTGTAGGCCACCGGAGTATCATCCCACACGCTGTCGGCAGTTATCCCCACCTCCAGCGCCGCGGCGTAAATCAACGGCTTTATGGTCGAACCGGGCTGGCGTCTGGCCACAAAAGCGCGGTCATAGTTGCTTTTGGCGAAATTCACCCCCCCCACCGCCGCCAGCACATCCCCCGTTGCCGGATCAAGAGAGATCAATGCCCCCTGGAGCTGAGGCGAAACCTTTTTGACCCCATCCCTCAGGGTCTTCTCGGCGAGCTTCTGGAGGTTCAGATCCATGGCGGCAGTCACTTCCAGCCCCCCCTGGTCGATAATTCTCGCACCGAATTTCCGGACGAGCTCGTCGCGGATATGGGCCAGGTAATAGGGGGCCTGCCCACGCTGCACCACCGTCACGGGGCGGGTTCTCAGCTTCTGCTTCTGCTTGGCGGATATCATCTCGAGGTCCAGCATTCTCGTAAGGACCACGTCCCTTCGCCTGCTCACGTCGGAGGATTTCCCCAGTGGGTTGTAACGTCCGGGGTTTTTGGGAACTCCGGCCAGGAGAGCGCATTCGGCATCGGTCAGCTCATCGGGGTTTTTATCGAAATAGATCCGGGCCGCCTGGGCGATACCCCACGCGCCGTTGCCGTAGTAGATTTCGTTGAAATACATCTCAAGAATCTGCTTCTTGCTGTATTTCTTCTCGTACTCCATGGCCAACCGGGCTTCTTCCAGCTTTCGCTCGATGGTCTTGGCGCCGGTCAGGTATTTGTTCTTGATCAACTGCTGGGTAATGGTCGACCCCCCTTCGACCAGCTTCCCCTTGACTACATCCTTAACCAGGGCCCGGGCAATACCACGGAGATCTATGCCGCCGTGTTCGTAAAAGCGGGCGTCTTCCACCGCGATTACCGCATTCTGCAAAAAAGCGGGAATGTGTTCAATGGAGACCCAGAATCGTTTTTCGGGGAGAATCCGGCCGGCGAACCTGCCGTGGCGGTCAAAAACCTTTATGGAGGAATATCCGGAAGGGAGATGGGGATATCTGGCTATTCCCCCTTGGGCCAGGGCCGACGCCGCCATGAGCACCAAGAGGGAACAGGCCAGAATTACACACAAAATCGAGCGTTTCAGCAATGGATGCATGGAAAAAACCAAGTTTATTGTTTAATCATTCGGAACGTCGCAGCGCAAAAACTGATGAAACTCCGCAGGTACTTACCTGGACAAATCACTACGCCAATTCGTGCGCGCTGTCAATTAATGTGTCCCGGTCATATCCCTCCCCCATTATCGGATGACCTGTTCACGGACCGGATACCCCGCTTGAACAGCAGGACGCTGACACCATCACCCGTGCGATCGAATTCGAAAGCCAGATTGTGCTCGTAGGCCAGTTGCGCCACCGCCGGCAACTGGTTCATCCCCCCCAGGCGAAATAAACTCCGGTTCCCCTTGTCAAGGGTGTCGAGGAAACTGGATGATACCTCGAACTCAATCTCGCCGGCTTCTCTGCCGAGATCAAGCACGCTGACCCCGGCACCGCTGATGGTGGCTTCGCTCAGGACGATACGAAGGGGGGCGCCGTTCTTTGCGGCCGGCAGATCGCCACGGGATTCCGGGCGCTCATCCTTTGCCTCCAGTGGTGCAGCAGCGATCACCATGCCGGCGGCAACAGTGGCATTGCTGATGCGGTCGATCAGGATGAAACTGCCCGTGTTCCGGTTCTGGCGGTATGGATCGAAGGAGATCGGCCGGTCGAGTTCCAGGCGAACCACGCCGATCCCGTTCAGCCCCAGCGTCGGCGCCTGCTTCTGCTCAAGGGTATTGACGTCCACGGCGTACTGAACGGAAGTAACCCGTCCCGGCGCCACGGCCGTGGCCGTTTTAACCAGATATATCTGCCCCGGCTGAAGGGGCTCGTCATGCATCCAGACCAGGTGTGCCTCCGGATGCCGGGCATGTATCGGCGGGGCATCGGGTGCGGCCAGCATATCCCCCCGGCTGATATCGATCTCATCGGCCAGTGTCAGGGTCACGGCCTGGCCGGCAGTGGCCTCAGGAAGATCGCCATCCATGGTTACAATGCGCTCGACCCGGCTGGTGCGGCCCGACGCTGCCACAAGAATTTCGTCACCCGGCCGGATGGTGCCCGCGGCAACCGTCCCGGCAAAACCACGGAAATCCAGGTGGGGGCGGTTCACCCACTGCACCGGCATCCGGAACGGCTGAGACCTGTTGTCCCCTTCAAGCTCGAGGGTTTCCAGGTAGGTCATGAGAGTGGGGCCGGCGTACCAGGGTGTATTGTCGCTCGCCTCGATCACGTTGTCGCCATTGAGGGCCGACAGGGGAATGGCGGTGATGGAGTCGAAGCCGAGCGGCGCCGCGAACTGTTCGTAATCCCGCAGGATGGACAGGAAACGCTGCTCGTCGTAGCCAATGAGGTCCATCTTGTTCACCGCCAGCACCACGTGCCGGATGCCGACCAGGGATACCAGGTAGCTGTGGCGGCGGGTCTGGGTCAGGAGCCCCTTGCGGGCATCCACCAGAATCACCGCCACCTGGGCGGTGGAGGCGCCGGTCACCATGTTCCGGGTATACTGCTCATGGCCGGGGGTGTCGGCAACGATGAATTTCCGCTTGTCCGTGGAGAAGAAGCGGTAGGCCACATCGATGGTGATCCCCTGCTCCCGCTCCGCCTGCAAACCGTCCAGCAGCAGGGCGTAATCTATGGCCCCCCCCTGGGTGCCGGACTTTTTGCTGTCCACCTCCAGCGCCGCAAGCTGATCCTCGAAGACCATCTTGGAGTCCCAGAGCAGGCGTCCGATCAGGGTGCTTTTGCCGTCATCCACGCTGCCGCAGGTTATGAAGCGAAGCAGCGATTTCTCCTCCTGGCTCTTCAGATATGCCAGGATATCTTTCTCTATCAGCTCGGATTGGTGTGCCATGTGAAATCCTTTGTTTTAATCGGGGGATTACCCCCCTTTCCGCTTCGCTCCCTTCCCCCCTATCTCATAGGGGGGATAGAGGGGGGTCAAAAATACCCCTCTTGTTTCTTCTTCTCCATGGAACCCGCTTCATCATGATCGATGAGGCGCCCCTGGCGCTCCGAGGTGCGGGTCAGCAGCATCTCGCGGATAATGGCGGGAAGCGTGTCCGCCGTCGATTCGACCGCCGCGGTCAGGGGGTAGCACCCCAGGGTCCTGAAGCGAACCGATTTGCGCTGCACCTCCTCGCCCTGTTTCAGCTCCAGGCGGTCGTCATCCACCATGATCAGCATGCCGTCACGCTCCACCACCGGCCTCACGGCCGCGTAATAGAGCGGCACGATGGGGATGTTTTCCAGGTGGATGTACTGCCACACATCCAGTTCGGTCCAGTTGGAAAGCGGGAATACCCGGATGCTTTCTCCCGGCCTGATGCGGGTGTTGTACAGGTTCCAGAGTTCCGGGCGCTGGTTCTTCGGGTCCCAGCGGTGATTGGCGCTGCGGAAGGAGAAGATCCGCTCCTTGGCCCGCGACTTCTCCTCATCCCGGCGGGCACCGCCGAAAGCGGCATCGAATTTGTACTTATCCAGAGCCTGCTTCAACCCCTCGGTCTTCATGATGCCGGTATAAAGGGCCGAACCGTGGGTAAAGGGGGAAATTCCCTGACGGACCCCCTCTTCGTTCACGTGTACGATCAGTTCCATGCCGCTCTCGGCCGCCATCCGGTCCCGGAACTGGATCATCTCGCGAAACTTCCAGGTGGTGTCCACGTGCAGGAGTGGAAACGGCGGCGGCGCCGGGTAAAAGGCCTTGCGGGCCAGGTGCAGCATGACCGCCGAATCCTTTCCGATGGAGTAGAGCATCACCGGATTGGAAAATTCGGCGACAACCTCGCGAAGGATGTGGATGCTTTCGGCTTCTAACTGCTGCAAATGTGTAAGGTTTTGGCTCATTGTGTATCTCTCCATTCAGGGTTTAAACCTACCGGATGCGGATTTTGCGTCAGATTGTCGCATCCGCAGGAGCGCCCGCGGAGGCGTAGCAGCGCTACGCCGCACAAGGAAGCGACGAGGACGGCGGCAAGATGGCGGAAAAGCCACATCCGTCCTCACCGCCGATGCAGCCCGCATTCCTTATTCTCCGCACTCTCCCACCACCATCTCCCGGCCCGTACATCCTCGCCCGGCTTCACCGCCCTTGTGCAGGGGGCGCAGCCGATGGAGCGGTACCCCTGGCTATAGAGGCGGTTTTTGGGGAGGCGGTGCGCTTCGGTGTAGGCGTTCAGCTCGTCTTCGCTCCAGTTTATGAGCGGATTTATCTTAAGGATGCCGCCGTTCAGCTCGTCCCGCTCTATGGGAGCCAGTTCGCCGCGGGTTACGCTCTGCTCCCGCCGCATGCCGGTGACCCAGCCTGCCAGCCCCTTGAGGGCACGGGAGAGGGGTTCCACTTTCCGGATGGCACAGCAGGCATGACGCTTATCAAGGGATTCCCGGAAGGAGAAGAGCCCTTCGGCCCGCTCCAGAGCCTCCACCTCTTCGTTGCGGGGGAAGAACCAGTTGATCTTCAGACGGTAGCGTTCCGTCAGGGCATCGGCCACCTCATAGGTTTCCTCGTTGAGCCGCCCGGTGTCAATGGCAAACACCCCCAGCTCCAGACCGGCTTCATGGGCGATGTGGATAATGGCCACGTCCTCCAGGGAGAAGGAGCAGGCCAGCGCCACCGGCCCCCCGGCGGCATCGATGCCGGCGCGAAGAATCTCCGCCGGTTTTGCGTCGTTTGCTATGTATGGCAGCGAGTTGTTCATGGTCGAGTCCCTTTCGGTATCATATTTAGTGCATTCAGATTGCCAGCCCGAGCAGGGGCCAGACAAAGCGGGCCGACAGCAGGAACAGCACCCAGGAGATCAGCATGATTACGGCTCCGGGGAGCATGATGTCGCGGCTTTTAAGAAAACCGGACCCATAGGCAATGGCTGTCGCCGGGGTCCCCATGGGGAGGCAGTAGGCCAGGCCGGCGGGAAGAGCGATCGCCAGCGTCATGACTTTCGGATCGATCCCCATGCTCTTTGACAGAGTCAGGCCGATCGGCATGAAGATGGCCACCACCGCTGCATGGCTGATGCACTCGGTCATGATGATGGCGACAAACGAGATAACGGCCACCACCACGAAGGGCGACGGAGTAAAGGATTCCAGCCCCCGGTTGACTATCCACGTGGCCGCCCCGCTTTTCTCCATGGCGCCGGCCAGGGCGATGGAGCCGCCGTACATCAGGATGATGCCCCAGTTCACATCCTCTTCGATCGATTTCCAGCTAATCACCCTGAAGGTGAACAGGAACACGGCGGCAAGAATCGCTATGGCAGCCAGTCCGACCCGCTCGCCCAGGGTTATCCAGCCGAGGATGGTGGCAATCATCACCAGGGCTACCGTGAACTCATCGAAGCTCATTTTCCCCGTCTCAAGCCGTTTGCGGTTCAGATGGCGCAAGCCCCCCTCGACGCTCTCCAGATCAACCGGGAAAAACCGCAGCAGGAGCAGGAAACCGATCACTATCAGCGGTAGAACGATCGTACTGGCGGCAATCATCCATTCGAGGAACGAGAAACCGAGACCGGTCCCTTCCCTGAGGATGCTGACCGCCAGCGGCGCCCGCGCCCCGCCGAGGAACGTCGCAATGCCGCCGATGATGCAGCCCCAGGCGATGGACATGAAAAGCAACCCTGCGTAGCGGCTCTTCCCCCGCTCCAGGCCGAGGCTTGCAGCAATTTCGGACACCACCGGGAACATCATGGCCGCCACTGCGTGCTCGCTCATGCAGTACGAAAGGGCGGTGGAGAGCAGGAAGACTGTCAGGGCAAGCCTTATGGGGGTTCGACCGAATCGGGCCAGCATCGCCCGCGCCAGGCGGGCCGACAGGCCGCTGCCGGTCATGGCTGCAGCCAGGATAAAGGCGCCGAGGATGAAAAATACCGCCTCGTTGCCGAAATGGGCGTAGGTTGTCCGGGCGTCCATGATTCCCAGCAACGGGAGCATCACCATGGAGAGGAGCGCCGTGGCTGCCATGGGAAGAAGCCCGGTCACCCACAAAAACACCGTGGCGCCGAAGAGAATCAGGGCATGATATCCCTGCGTCGAAAGTCCCTGGGGCGGATCGAGGTTGAACAGCACTGTGCTGAGCAGGATCAGCCCGGCAATAACCTGGTAACGGTGCGTGCGGCCGGCCAGGATTTGCCAGAGGGGGCGCCGGTCGATCTTGAGCGGTTTATCGAGGGAAATACGTTCCATCACAGACCTGCCGAATCAAGGGAGTCTTCGACCGGCACAACCCGCAGGTGCCTGCGCAGATCGGACTTCGCCAGCAGATGCCGGTCGCGGATCCTGTCGATGAAAGTTCCGAGACGCCCCGTGTTTCCCGCCGGCACCAGCGGCGTTGTCAGGGATATCAGCGGGAGGAACGGTTTGATGGCCGCACGGTGCCGCTCCCATCCCGACGCGAGATGGGCGAATACCGCGGCGATTCCCTTCGTATCACCGCCGGAAGCCCGTGGGGTTAGCGTCACCAACGGCACCACGCCTGCCTCCAGCAGCAGATCGATTTCCCTGGCCAGCAGCGCCGGAGACTCCGCTCCGGCTTCCAGCGTGGAGGCTGCCGACCAGCGGGGGAACAGTTGCACCGAAGCGGCAAGCGACTCCCGTAAATCCTGCTGATCGCCACCCGTCTGAGCCGGAGCCGGGACCGCGATGTCGAGCATATCGACACCGGCGGCATAGGCCCGTTCTATGAGCGAAGCGGGGGGGGGATACGAAATCCTCCCCATCAATCTGACATTGAAATTTTTCTTTATCTGTCGCGCCATTTCCACACCACTGGAGAAATCATCCCTAGCCCCGAACGAAAGATGGAACAGGTCGGTTGATTCCAGGCAATAACTCGCGAACATGGTTTCCAGAGTCTCATAGACCGGAAGGTCCCCCCCGACGAAGAAAACCTTGCCGGCACGGCTAAGGGTATTCGCGTCAGGAAGCGGTTCCGGACGTTCCATGATGTCATGCAGTTTTTTTTCGTCGACAATCATTGCCATGGCGGTTTACTCCGTCCTCGCCTCTCACCCTATCCGGCGCACGGATTCCAGCAGTTCATCAAGCGTCAGCAGTTCAGCGGCCTTATCCCCCAACCCGCCGCTGCTGCGGCGATGGAGGGTAAAACGCGGCTCTTTATTTCCGTCTTCGCCGGCAACCAGCCGCGAGACCATGATGCCCACATCGGCAAGCTGCGGCTGGGTGCAGGAGTTGTGGCAGCCGGAAATTGCCCAGCTCAGTTTTGCCCCCTCCGGACCCTGTGCATCCCGTACGGCCCCGGCGATATCGCGGGTCGGCGCAAGACCGGCAAGGCATTCGTGGGCGCCGGGGCAGACGCGGAAAACCGTCCCTTCTGGCCCCCCTCCCAAATTAAAGCCGGCCTCTTCCAGTTCACTAAGTGCAGCAGCGGCGTCGCCATTATCAGCCAAAAACAAGGCCAGGTTCTGGTCTACCGTGACGGCCAGGGAACCATCGGCACGGGCGTCGGCAAAATCCGCCACTTGACGAAGCCTGTCGCTCGAAAGCAAGCCAGCGAACACCGGAACTTCAAGCCGCCGGCGATTGGCCGGCGCAGGAAGCAGGTTTTCCGGCAACGCGACAACTTCGGGCAACTCTTCCGCAGCGCCCGGCTCGGCATTGATCCTGCGCCGGAGTTCATCCTCGCCGAGTTCCCGCACCACATGCTTCAACCGTTTGCCCGCAGGCGCATGGGAGGCATATACCGTCACGATTGCCTCCAGCAGAGGGATAATGCGGCGCTCTTCCACCTCTTTCTCCAGGAGAAAGCCCGCCTGCGGCTCACGCCCCAGCCCGCCGGCCACCCAAACGTCGTACCAGCCGCGCCCATCCTCGGAGCGGACAAGCACCAGCGCCGCATCCTGGATAAGATGCCTGCCTCCGGCCACATCAGCCTCAATGCCGATCTTGAACTTCTTCGGCAGGCGCTCGAACCGGGGGTTCCCGGCAAAGTGCCGCTGGAGGCGGCGGGCCATTGTTTCCAGAACCGGGAACCGCTCCGATCCCTGGGCGCCGCAGACGATCCCGCGCACCGCGCCGCCGCAGGCCCCGCGTGAAGTGAGGCCCACTTTCGCCAGTTCCAGCTTCACTAGAGGTAGATCCGCTTCGCGCAACCAGTGGATTTCCATGCTGCCGCGGGTTGTCAGATGGATGGTTTCCCGGCCGAGGGTCGCAGCAATTGCCGCTACCCCGCGGGCCTGAACGGCAGAAATCACCCCGGCCGGCAGCTTTACCCTCTGCATGAAAAAACCGTCCTGGCGCTGTCGGTAAATGCCATCCAGACGATAATCCCGGATTCCACTAGTCATCTTTTCGTCCCCCATTTATGGTCGTTCCCGTCGATTCCACGGGTTATTGTTTATCCGCTGCACTTCGGCAGCCATCATACCCCTTCGAAAAGGGGTGTTGAGAGATAGCGCTCGGCTCCGTCCGGAAGGATGACGACGATGTTTTTCCCCGCGAACTCGTCCAGCCCGGCCAGCCTCACTGCGGCGGCTATCGCGGCACCCGACGAGATGCCGGCCAGTATCCCCTCTTCCCGTGCCAGCCTTTTGGCGAACTCAATGGCCTCGTCGCTGGAAACCTGCTCGACCCTGTCAATGAGGGAAAGGTCGAGGGTGTCGGGAATGAATCCGGCACCGATTCCCTGGATTTTGTGGGGACCAGGCTTCAATTCCACCCCGGCCACCTTCTGGCTGATGACGGGGCTTTCCTTCGGCTCCACGGCAACGGAGATTATCTGCTTCCCCCTGGCCTGCTTGATGTAGCGGCTGATTCCGGTAATCGTCCCGCCGGTACCCACACCGGCAACCAGTACATCAACCCCGCCATCGGTGCCGTCCCATATTTCCGGGCCGGTGGTCTTCTCGTGTATCTCAGGGTTGGCCGGATTCTTGAACTGGTTGGGAATAAAGTACTTTTGCGGGTCCGAGGCGGCAATCTCCTCGGCGCGGCTGATTGCCCCCTTCATCCCTTCCGCTCCCGGCGTCAAAATCAGGTTTGCCCCCAAGGCAGCCAGCACCCGGCGCCGTTCGATGCTCATTGTTTCCGGCATCGTAAGAGTCAGCCTGTAACCACGGGCGGCGGCCACATAGGCCAAGGCAATGCCGGTGTTGCCGCTGGTGGGCTCCACGATCTCCACTCCCGGCTTGAGAACCCCGCGTTTCTCCGCATCCCAGATCATGTTCGCGCCAATGCGGCATTTCACCGAATAGGACGGGTTGCGGCCCTCGATCTTGGCGATTACTGCCGCTCGGGAGCCATCGCCCAACCGGTTGAGCTTTACCAGGGGGGTGTTGCCGATGGACTGGGAATTATCTGCATAGACCTTGCTCATTGTTGACCTCCTCGCTTAACGTTAATTGCCTATAGTTTTTATAGACGTTTTAGGCAAAAAAAATCAGATGCTGTAATCTATTACTCTTTTTGCCTTCCGCCGCGCCTGCCTGCCTCTTTCAACCATATCCGCCAGGGTCAGATTCTCCAGGGCAGAATTGAGAACCTCATTCACCTCTGCCATGGTAAGGCGGATTCCACAGCTTTCCTCATCCAGACACTCCTCGCAACGGGCATAATTGTTCGTGCTGAGGCATTGTACCGGTGCTATGTCCCCTTCGAGAATCCTTACGATCGAACCGATGGTAATCTTGTCTGCCGGAAGGGCCAGCGCATAACCGCCACCTTTCCCTATCCTGCTTTTCAACAACCCTCCCTTGCGCAGGGACAACAGGATAGACTCAAGGAACTTTTTAGGGATGTTTTCGCTCTCGGCCAGCTCTGCAATCAGCACATGTTGGTCGACAGGCGTAACAGCCAGATGAATCAGCGCTTTAAAAGCGTATTTCGTTTTCTTGGTTATCATGTCTAGCTAAACTATAGATAAAGAATGTTGACCGGTCAAGTAATTTATTTACCCCCCATCCACATTTTTCAGATCGGGCTATTATGCGCCATTTCAAAGAACTTTAAGTCCCAACCAACCGTATTTGCTGGCTTTTATTTTTACAAAAAAATTCCTTTGACAAATGTTCAGTGTATAGGTAAAGATTTAAACACGATTTCTTGATTCCTCAATCAAGATTCAGCAAAAAATTGAATAGCACACGATTTCTTATCAAGAGCGACCGAGGGACAGGCCCAACGACGTCGCGGCAACCTCCCGCAGGGGAAGGTGCCAATTCCTGCGAAGCCGCAAGGTTTCGGGAGATAAGGGAGCGCGGACAAACTTCGCCCAGGCAGAGAGTCCCCTTCCGCACCCCCGGAAGGGGACTTTTTCATTAAGGAGCGAACCATGAGCATTGCAACAGCAGCAGCACAGATCGGACTTGACTGGGATACCCGCACCGGAGCGGTGACAATCCCCATCTACCAGACGGCAACCTTCCGGCATCCCGGTCTGGGGCAGAGCACCGGCTACGACTACAGCCGCTCGGGCAACCCCACCCGCCAGGCGCTGGAAGACGGAATAGCGCGCCTTGACGGAGCTTCCCGCGGCTTTGCCTATTCCTCGGGAATGGCGGCCATTGCAAATCTGCTTCTGCTCTTCAAACAGGGGGATCACCTGATTGTTACGGAGGATCTGTACGGCGGCACCTATCGCCTGTTTGAGCAGATTTTCCAGCAGTACGGCCTGGAATTCACCTATGTGGACACAAGCGACACCGCCCGGACTGCGGCCGCCATCCGCCCCGAGACAAAGGCGATTTTCGTGGAGTCCCTGACAAACCCGCTCCTGAAGGTTGCCGACGTTGCCGCGCTGGCGGCGCTCTGTCGGGACCACGATATCCTCTGCATCGTGGACAACACCTTCCTCACCCCTTATCTGCTCCGGCCGCTCGATCTGGGGGCGGATATCGCCGTCTACAGCGGCACGAAGTACCTGGCAGGCCACAACGATACGGTGTGCGGCCTAGTGACGGTAAAGGATCCCGCACTGGCGGAACGGGTATATTTCCACCAGAATGCCGCCGGCGCCGTACTCGGCCCCCAGGATTCCTGGCTCACCATCCGCGGCTTGAAGACCCTGTCGGTTCGCCTGGACCGCCAGCAGGACAACGCCCTGGCCATTGCCCGCTGGCTGGCGGGGCACGAACTGGTGACGAAGGTTTATTACCCCGGCCTGCCGGACCACCCGGGGCATGAGCTCCTGAAAGCCCAGGGGCAGGGATTCGGAGCAATGATTGCCTTTGAGGTAACCAGTCCGGAACTGGTGGAGCGTTTGCTGATCCGCACCAACGTGATATCCTTTGCCGAAAGCCTGGGGGGGGTCGAGACACTGATAACCTTCCCTGCCGTCCAGACCCATGCCGACATCGAACCGGAAAAGCGGGCCGCCCTCGGCATCAGCGACCGCCTGCTCCGGCTCTCCGTCGGGATTGAAGACGTGAACGACCTTATTGCCGATCTGGAATCGGCTTTCAACTTGGAGGCATAGCATGAAATTCGCAACCAGACTCATCCATGGCGGCCACGCCATCGATCCCGCCACCGGCGCACTCTCCATACCGGTCTACCAGACATCCACCTTTGCCCAGCAGTCGGTGGACCATTTCGGGAAATACGACTATGCACGCTCCGGCAACCCCACCAGGGAGGCCCTCGAAGAGGCCATTGCCGACCTTGAAGGGGGGAGCCGCGCCTTTGCCTTCGGATCGGGCATGGCAGCCATATCCTCCACCCTGATGCTCTTTGCCCCCGGCGACCATCTGGTGGTTTGCGAGGATGTTTACGGCGGGGCCTTCCGGGTGATGACCAAGCTCTTCAGCCAATGGGGGCTCAACGTAACCTTTGTGGATGCCACAAGCCGTGAAGCCATTGAGGCCGCCATCCGTCCGGAAACAAAAGCGATCTACCTGGAGACACCTTCCAACCCTCTCCTGAAGGTCACCGACCTCCGGGAGGCGGTGGAAATCGCCCGCAACCATGGTTTGCTGACCCTGGTGGACAACACCTTCATGACCCCCTACCTGCAGCGCCCGCTTGAGCTTGGATGCGATATCGTCATGCACAGTGGCACCAAGTTCCTGAACGGGCACAGCGACGTGATCTGCGGGTTTGCCGTGGTGAAAGACGAACATCTGGCCCATCGCCTCGGGTTCATCCAGAACGCCTTCGGCGCCATACTCGGCCCCCAGGACTGCTGGCTGACGCTACGGGGATTGAAGACGCTCAAGGTGCGGATGGAAGAGAGCCAGCGCAGCGCCGTGAAGGTTGCAGAGTTCCTTGCCGGGCACCCGCAGGTCAAGCAGGTTTATTATCCCGGCCTGTCGACACACCCGGGCCACGACGTCCACAATCGCCAGGCCGACGGCCCCGGTGCGGTTCTTTCATTTGAGCTGAAGAGCTTCGACTTGACGAAACGGTTACTGGAAGGGATTGAACTGGCAGCATTCGCCGTCAGCCTGGGAGGAGTGGAAAGCATCCTATCGTATCCGGCCAGGATGTCCCATGCGGCCATGTCCCCCGCCGACCGGGCCGAGCGCGGCATAAGCGACACATTGGTACGGCTTTCCGTGGGGCTTGAGGACCCGGATGACCTCATATCGGATTTTGCGGGGATTATCGGGCAGGATTAAATACCGGCTCACGAGCCAGGTTCCGCCAGCAGCAGCCAGTTCTTGGGCGTAATGTCGCCAGGGATCTGCTGGGTAATCACCCGATACCCCCGGGAGCGCAACCGCGACACGCGGACGACATCCATGGCCAGCGGACCATCCAGCCATCCCTGCAGGCCGCCAAGATCCGCACCGCTCAAGTCGTGACAGCATGGCAGCACCGCCACCCTCGCCCCGGCCTCCACTGCACGCTCCAGAATCAGGTCAGTCAGACCTCCGCAGGCATGGGCCGAGACAACCAGATCGTCGCGGTGCAGCGTCACCCCCGTAAGGTCCGCCTCCACAAACTGGATGCGCCCCTGGAGGCGGGGCCAGGTTTCTTGCAGTGACGCGGCAAGGGTGGCGGCACTCTTCGGAATCCGCAGGTCAACGGCCAGAGCCGCAGGTGATGTGTCGTCGAGCAGGAGAAGTATCTGCGCCAGAAGCCCGTGACCGCAGGCCAGATCAACAATCCGCCCGCCCCGGCAGCGCCGCCGGACCCGCCGCGCCACTTCCCAGGCTTCGTAAAGCTCCTTGCGGGGCAGACAACCGGCGCGGCAGACCGCCCGGCCAATGGCGTCGAACAGGGTATCACCGGCAAACTGGTGGAGTAGTTTTTCCGTAAGGCGGTTGCGGGAGGAGCGGTCCATGGCGTTACCGTCGTAATGACTGACATCGATCGCACGTGGCGACGGTTGTGGACGCAAGCCACTCCGCGATAAAGAGGTCGATGTACTCTTGGCTGATGGCACTGGAATGGGGCGTGATCAGGACGTTGCGTTGTCCCCAGAGGGGCGAGGAGGCCGGCAGCGGCTCGGCGGCAAAGACATCCAGCCCCGCGCCGGCCAGGCGGCCATCTTCCAGGGCGGCCACCAGGTCTTCTTCCCGGTAACAGTTCCCGCGCCCCAGGTTGTAGAGGTGGGCCCCCGGCTTCAGGGCGTTGAAGTGCCGTGCGGTGAAAATCCCATCGGTTGCCGTCCCGCCGGGGAGTAGCAGCACCACATGGTCGGCTTCGGGCAACACTTCGTCCAGCGCGTCAAAGGCAATTACCCCATCGACACAAGGACTCCCCGCGAATGATTCCGGGTTGCGCTTGACTCCGGTCACGTGCGCGCCGAAGGCTTTGAGCAACTCCGCCATGGACTGCCCCAGCGACCCTAGACCTACGATCAGGACCCGCTGGCTGAAAAGGCCGACGCAACCGCTGTAATCCGGACGCCCCCACCTCCGGTGGCCCTGATCATCGAGCGACTTGCCCAGGCGCCGGTTGAAATACAGCATCATGGAGAGCAGGCTCTCGCGCATGATGCGGCCATGGAAACTGCCATGACAGGTCATCACCCGCCCGGACGGGTCTGCCGCAACCCAGTCACGTCCGGCGGCAGGGGTGAAGAGCGCCTTAAGGCGGGGAGCGGCTGCATACCACTCGGGCTTGAAGAACCACACCAGGGCATATTCGGCATCGGGAAGCCGGTCCATGAAGTCGCTGTCACTGGCTGCGACGGTAATAGCCACATCCGGGAGAGCCCGGCGAATTTGTTCCACATGCCGCGGCTTCAGGGTGAAGGCATCAATATTGTTGTGCAGTTGGATAAGAAGCTTGCTGATCTTCATGGGTCCTTTTCGCTTTCAGGGATCATTGTCCCCACAGGGGTAATTTACCTTTTAACCGCTAACCCTTCCTGTCCCGCCAGTAATCACGCTCGAACACCCAGTGATCCCCCATGAATTCAACCAGCCCCGACATCCTCTCCCGGAAAGCGCCGAGAAAAGGCTCCTGTTCCGGAAACGGCCGCTTCTCCCTGATGCAGTGGCAGAGTTCGCGACCCAGGGTGCGGGCCCGGGCATACAGGTTCGCCTCGTCGGGAAAGGCCCGGATGCCGGCCATGGGGGAGCCGATGCCGCCGACGGAGGTCGCCCCCAGGGTATTGACAAACCGCTCCATGTACGACGTCACTTCCTCGTCCTCTCCTCCCCCGGATGTCTCCACGACGGCAGCGTACTTCCCCTCCAGGGCCATGCAGTGAAGCAGACCGCAGCAACGGTCGAAGAGCGCCTTCATCTGGGCGGTGACGCTGAAGATGTAATTGGGGCTGGCCAGGATGAAGCCGTCGCAGGCAAGGAGTTTCTCCTTGATTCCCTCGTAGTCGTCCTTAATGGAGCAGATGCCCGTCTTGTGGCAGAGATCGCACCCGACGCAGGGTTGCACCTTCAAGGTGGCAAGGGAAAGAATATCCGTCTCCGCCCCGGCCTCCCCTACCCCGGACAGGACCTCCTCCAGCAACCGCCCGGTATTTCCCTTCATCCCTCGGGGGCTGGCAATGATAGCGAGAATGTTCATGGTGTCTCCTTATTGTGTTTTCCAATGCGCTCTTGAACCCCTGGTCCTTTTCCACACCGAAAAGGCCGTCGAATTCCCCCTTCATGGCCGTAACAATGCCGATACCCTCTTCATAATCGATGATGTGCAGCGCCTGGCGGGTAATTCCTTCGATGGCCAGCGTCCCGTGGTCGTAACGGTCAAGGGTTGCCAGAGCATAGGCGTAATCGTCGATTACCCGCAGCACGTCCCGGCCGGTATCGCTGACCACTTCCCGATTGGTTAGGGTCCGTGCCAGCAATGCCACCGTCTGCTGCATCGCCTGCAGCTTGGCGCTCTCCTCCCGCAGCCGCTGCTCGTTGAGCGTGTACCCCTTAACGATATGGTCATGCAGCACCCTGGTCGCCCATTGGCGGAAGCGGGTTCCTTGCTGCGACTTCACCCGGTAGCCGACGGAGATGATAACGTCGAGGTTGTAATGGGCCGTATCGTATGATTTACCGTCTGCGGCAGTTATCCGGAATTTCCGGATAACTGAAGCATCATCAAGCTCCCCTTCCTTGAATATGTTCCTTATGTGCTCGTTGACGGTTCTGACATCCTTGCCGAACAGCTCTGCCATCTGTTTCTGGGTGAGCCAGACGGTATCGTGGTCGAGATGGACCTTCAGGTTGCTTGCGCCATTATTAGTCTGATAGATAACTATGTCGCATTTCACGTCGGTCATACCGTACTATCCTTAGTAATAGCGATCTTCCACTGAACTACCGAGGATTTATCGGCAGTTCCAGTAAGTGCAAAATATGCAACAACTGAAAAGGGGCGGCAGTTGTCTCCAAAATAGAAATAGTTGCCGTGGCTAGTCAGGATTTGAGTTTATTGGTCTCCGGTTTGTCATTGCTGAGAATTTCCCTAATAGTGAGCTTCTTGTATGCCAAGCCATCCACGTTGCGACAGCGTTGCTCCAACTGGTGAGAGATGCGCTGAACCATTTCGGCAGACAGGAGTTCTCCCGCCCGAATCTTGAAAACGGCTTGGGGATTTTTGCCATTGTAAATCAACAGGCCGGGTTTCTTACGCTCAATAAACCAGCCGGGATAAACCAGCACAGGCCGCGCTGACACCTGAGTCCCAACCGCACTGGTCAACCACCTTGAAAGCCAATCCGCTTGCCTCTTTGCCTGTTCGACAGGTTCACGCTCATAATGCATCGGAAACTGGACCCCCTGACCATCATAGATGATTTTAACATCACCCTTAACCAACTTTGACCGTCCCTTGGTTTCCACGGCAAATACGCCGGTAGCCCCCACAACAATGTGATCGATATTGAAGTTGTCAGCAGGAAAGTCGTGAAAAACCCGGTACCCATCAAGCATCAGTTGGTTAAGTTCCTGCCCGACAGCACGCTCGCAATCAAGCCCGAGACGGAGGTTCTCTCGAATGTTGATGCCAGCGGCAAGTTTCCAGGAAAAGTAGGCCATAAGCAAAACACACATTACAGCAAAATAAAGCCAGCTTGTCTTTCCGTCGCCCCAAATGCGTATTGAGAGATACACGGAGTAACACATCAACGGTGTGAACGATAGAAAGGTAAAATTAGTGTCTATATTCTCGTTGATTTCATCGATTTGCTTCGAGAGTTCCTCACCAGGTGACCTCAGTAGCTGCGCCGTTAGCGGCGAACGACGTCTCTTTCTCTGTCGACGTATCCAAAGAATCACAACAAACGGAACCAACATGGAACCTATCATAATAACCGTGGGAAGAAAGTAGTATAACATTACAGGAACTCCTCTATTCCGAGTGTGCTAGCTCAACCGCCACGCCCGGCGATGCTCGGCCAAATATTCGCGGGCCGGTGATTTATCAGGGTCTACCGGGGGGATAATCACCCGTCCGGAGAGGGTAAGGAGCAGTCCAGGGAAGTTGGGATCGATGCCGATGGATCGTGAAGTGATGACGGTGTAGCTGTCGGAGACGCCGAGCATCCCCTCGTCGAAGCCCCAGTGGCAGAGGCGGCAGAGGGCCATGCCGTTGCGGATGTCGTCGTTTTTGCTTCTGCTCCATGGCACGATATGGGCCGCCTCCACCACCGTGTGACCGTCGGGGGTGACGATGCGGATGCCGCACAGGGAGCAGCGGTGGTCATAGGCCGTTGTCACCACCTTGCTGAACGCCTGGTCCCGCACCGCTGGCCGGTAGTTGTCCGCCTCGACGATCTCCTTCACCAGCGGCAGGTGGGCCTGCTTCTCCAGCACCCGGCTGTAGTCGAACGCCTCCCGGTTGATGACTGACTGCTCCCGCAACTGCGCCGCCGCTTCCTCCGAGAAGCAGGAGAGGAACAACGCTTCCCGCAGCGCCTCCCTCCCCTCCCCGCTCTGCATGACCCGAAACAGCCCGTCGTCCAGTTTCGCCCCTAGGGCGTATTTCCGTAGGTAACTGACGGAGGAGGTGTTGTTGATGATCGCATCGGTGATGGCCTTGCCCGGCAGGGGGACCAGTTCCCAGAATGGCTCGCGGGCGAGACGGGAAAAGGGAAAGGCGATGCTGCTGGTCTGCCCGAGCGGCACCACCCGCCGCCAGTAGAGGTTGAACAGCTCGTTCAGCTCCACCAGATCGGCGGTGACGTCGATGAACGGCGTGGTGATGACGCCGCGATGGACGAGGTCCAGCACCGCCAGGAGCAACAGCGGCTTGTGTGGCGCCTTACGCTTGGTGGCCTCGGTCCAGACCGCGCCGGGGGCGCGGGAGAGGGAGGAGAAGAGTTTGAGGGAGTGTGTGAGTGAGGTCATTATTTCATCATTTGCTATTAAGCTGCTTACTAGTCGATGCGCCTTTGTCTATAAAATCTTTAAATGCAACAATGATTTGAGTCACATCATTTATTCCGTTCCTTAATTGAGTAATACAGTATTCATTTTCTTCTGTGGCTTTTCTTTTTGAAAATCTAACATGTAGATGTAGCAACGCGCCACGAAGTTCCGAAAGAGCCCCTACACATGCTACTACGTAGTCGACACTTTTCCTGCATTTTTTAGCTAAAATTGCAGGCAGTTGAACTAACTCTAAATCCATACCTGAAGGAGGGTTCAGACAGATTTTAGTAACATTTTCAACCGTTCCCTTAGATGGCATCGCAATTGCTGGAAAACACAAGAGCGCTTTTCGTTTTAATGAATCATCAATACGAAAATCATCAACTAGACTCCGAATCTTTTGGACTAAATTATAAGGAGCGGTTTCTTCTAAGCGTTTTGATGCATCAAGCAAAGTTTTTGTTCGCTGTAAATTCTCTGGCGTCATCTTCTTATTATCAAGATGGGTAGCAAGCTGTTTAAAGAACACTTCCTTTACTCGTTCCAGCGCTACCTGTGCTCGAGATAAAGCAAGAATACGGGCACAGTAATCAGGAATATCTAACTTGCCGAAATCCTGTGAGAGGAGGGCTTCGACTGCTACCTGATCTTTACCAAACCAGCCCAACAACTGAGCAGCTTGAATGCGAACATCCGATGTTCCATTTACCAGCCAATCTGCAATGACTCTGAGATCGGAAACAGTAAACAAATCCAGCACACTTCCACTCCAATTAAGAGCCATTAGTCCAGCAACAAGCTCTTCTCTAGGAGTGCCAGGCTTTCTCACCAAACTAATCAGCATTTCATAGACATAACGTTCTTCTCCTTCAGCCAAGGGAAGGAGCCGTATACCTAAAATCCTGTCTTGAAGATTCCCGGATGTAAGGAGCTTGTTTAATGTTTCCTTTTTCATCTGTGGGTGTCGGGACTCACCAAGAGATCCCATTACATCAGCTTGATTCAGTGCACGAAGAAGAATGTCCTTTCTAGTTGCGTTAAGACTTATTACATCGACATTTAGCCCCGCATGTATTGCAGCACTGCTCGCCCACCTACTGATCCGCGAATTGTTGTCTTCAATTCCGTTAATTATTTCTTCCCAGTGAGATGAGGCCAAAGTTGGGACATTTGCGAGCGCCTCAAATGCAGCTTGCTTGTTGCGAGGCGACTTACGAAGACATGAGGAAATAACTTGTTCAGCTGCATTGGTGCGAAGTGATCGAGACCTGCTGCCGGCCACACAAACAGCACTAAGAACAGCGTCATCTGTGCGTGAACAAGCATACTCAAAAGCGGACAAGATATCCGGCGATTCATAACCATTTGCACACGCATATCCCAAAACATCTATTGCCGCTGCACTGGTAGTTTCGTCACCATTTTTTATCAGATCTGCAACCATACCATCAAACTCGGAACCTCCACAAACAGTGAGTAAATACTCCAGTCTTCGACCAATTTCAGATCTTACCCATGAATCTTGTCTGCCCGACCCTTTGCTTAGACATTCCTTAATACTACTCGATATGAGTCGTTGTGCTGCTTCAGAAGGAACCTCACATTCCATTGCACAATCTATGGCAAAAAGCAGCAACCTTGCATCTACATCAGGTTCCGAAGCACCGGCATCTAAGAATCTCTTTATGATTGGAGATACATCTTCGCTTTCTCCAATGATCCCTGCCAAAAGAGTAAGAATTTCTCGCCAACGTGCTTCACTTACCAGCGAACCAACATCTGAAGTTTCCAATTCTCTGCTTAAACCAATAGCTGCAAAATATTCAAGGAAACTGTGGTGCATGAAGGTCACTATTGCACAACTGTCCTCCTCTCCCTGCCTAGCCTCCAATACTATCAAGCCCGTCGATTCAGCAACCTTCTGAATAAATGCGTTCGCCTCAGAGGGATTAACTTGCTCTCCACGTTGGCGCTCCATTACGCATCGAACAACCTCACTAACTTCAGCTCTTAGAGGAAGGAGTCCAGATTCCTTCTTGTATACAGAAAGTGCCATAGCGCCGAGTCTCTCGCGAAGATCCTGCACAGAAATTGGCTGGTGTCCTGCTTCCCTTCCTCGAACAGATGCCAATGTTTTAATCGCTTCTTCATATATCCTGTGTCGCTTTGCTGAGGGCGCGCCTGAGTTGGCATATATCATTATCAACAATGTCAGCAAAAGTGGATTTTGAGCCATTCTAGAAACACCCGGATTTTTATTGCAATCGTTTATAAGTTGAGAAATTACAACATTGTCTTTTTCGTTAAACGACCCCTCATCCACACAAACGTCTTGAGCCGTCGCTGAAAGCTCCAAAGCAAGAAGACGTCTGGCCAACATACGGATTTCTGTCTCTGTTAAGCCCTGAAGTTCCAACCTATGAAGGGCAGGCAACAAATTTACCACCTGAACAGCGGCAGGTCTTGACGTCACCACTACCCGGTTTCCCGCCGGTAAAAACTCAATCACAAGTTCGTTGATATGTTTGACGACTAGTGCCCTTTTCTCGATCGAAACAACCTCGTCTAATCCATCAAAGAAGAAGGCTATTTTACCTTTCATTGCAAAACGTCGCATTTCGTCTGAGGGAAGAAACAAGGCACGACGCTCAAGTAGGCGTGAAGCAATTACAAACAAACCTTTTTCATCCAAATCCTTCTCGGCTACAACCTCTGAAAGTTGGAGCATCACTGGAACGTGACTTGAGTGCCAATCCATTACTTCTTCTGTCAGCTCTTCTTGAGGTAATTCAGCGTTTAGCGCTCTTTTGCAGTATGCAAGAATTTCACTTTTAACAAAGCATGTTTTTCCTGAACCTGGATCACCAGTAACAAGAACCGCACTGTATTTCTGGCAGAACTCCCGAGCCCGTGATGTTTCCTGTCGTTCTCCATGCTCCAAGAGTTGGGTTTGAATATGCTCTTTGAGTTCTTCAGAAATGGGATATGTTGCTAAATGATCATCAATAATCTGCTCTGAGCGCCTTGTGGTTTTATCAGACACTTCACTAGCAGTTGCACTTACGTACAATTTTTCCAATGGCAAATCTGAAAATCGCAGTCCCACGTTTGCGAGTGCAGCATACTTCATGACATTGTATTGACCATGGCATTCGGAAAGATATGTAGTTTCCTGAAATGTCCTCTTGTCCTGTTCTTTGACATCCTCTTCGCCTGCGTAAGCCATGACAGCGAAATCAGGATCTCCTTTTCGCAAACGTGCTACTACCGGGTTTGTAGAGAGCAGGAACTCTCCACTGCTTGCAACAATGCTAAATCTTCTTTGGCCCTGACTTTCATCGTCAATGATGAGCAAGTAAATTTCATCGCGTCCGATCAACAAAGCAACATTACTCTTTGCAGCATCAAGACCCGCCACGATTATCTGCTGTTCGACCGTGAGAAGATATTCAGCTCCTGCTGTAATACTTTCATTAACTAACACCTCTATTGGTTTACGTGCCTTCAATCGTAGATACATTGTATTGGCATCGCGGGAAATCTTGCCAATAGAGATCACAGTCGCGCTGGCGAAGCCTTCTGTATCGACTTCTGTATTTACAGCCTCGATCTCTTTTGAGGAAAGGACATGATTCCCTGCCCAAATAATGATAAGGAGATTTCTTTGCCCATTTTCTTGCTCGACTTCAAACTTCATCTTTCCGTCGTCATGACTTAACTCTCTGAGCCGTGGTTCACCTTTCTTATAAATAGAGCGCAAGTTAGCACTTACACTAAATAGCCTTGTAATTATTTCAGCTTCAAGAGGATCAATTGGGATAATTTGAGTCGCTTTTGGTGCTGCACGTTGAACCTCTCTTAACGGGATATTTCCTTGCTCTTCTCCTGAAGAACTAACCAAAGATGGGAAGAAAACTCGAGCTTGTCCAGATCCTAGATCGTTATCTGGCATACACTCAGGAAGTTGAACTGCTGTACTATCAGTCCATACTCCTGCGTTTGAGTGCCAGGAAACACACTTCACTTTGAGTTCCTTTCCAATAAGACGGCAATGCGTAAAGGTATTTAAGTACGGGGGAGCTGTTTGCGATTGTAAGCTTTTTATATAAGATGCACCAAAACCAAGAGTGCGAATCGTTCCATCTCGGCCAAATTTAGCTTGGGGTGCATGTTCGTGACCATGTAGAAAGACGGCTTTCTTTTCTTTGAGAAATGACTCCAGAGGTGGCTGCTGATTTTTAATCAGACATGTTATGGGATGATGTGCAAGAATAACAATAGGTCTGTCTACTTGTCTATTCACAAGGACATGCCTAAGTGATTCTAGGGGTGATGGTGTTGTTTCTTCACTTGAATCTTTTTCACGGTCCGAGAAAAACGCTGTGTTGGTAGCAAGTATGTCAAAGGGAAGTGACTCATCACAGCACAGAAGAGTGACTTCCCGACTAGGATTTGGGCTGATGATCCCGTTTTTTTGAACAAACTCCCAGTAAGAGTCGAACACAACTGCTCTGCCACGACGTGCTTTTATGCCATCAGCATCCTCACTAAAAAATACTTCTTGATTGCGATCACCAATGGTTTCCCATGCGATTGGGAGTGCTGCATCACAATCAACATCATGATTACCCGGAACTGCGTAAAATCTAGCGTTAGCAAAAGCTTTGATCCCCCTTAACGGCAAGAGAAAATCCTGACGGAATTTCTCATACTGTTCAGGTGTACCGGAATAGGCAATATCTCCTGTTATGAATACCGCGTCGACTTTTTCGGTATCTTGTAAAGTCAATTTAACTGCATCTAATAACGATGACATGGCGGTTGTCTGAGGACCCTTTGGCCTACCAAAATGAAAATCAGAAAAATGAAACCACTCCATTAGCGTCCTCCGGTCACAATCAATAAGAATCAAATCTAATTGGCTGTTTGATGAATTCTCGATTTAACACTAGCAACAAAAAATGCGGACTTCTTGTAACTCACCGACCCAAGCAATTACCCACCCCTTCGATTATCCTCAAACATCTCCACCGGCATAGGATACCTGAGCCGCCAGACCATCTTGATCGGTCGCTCGCTCTCGTAACTGACCATATCCACCGGTCCCAGGTAGATGAACGGCACTGTTACCCCGTTGCGCTTCTTCTGCCCACGGGCAAAGACCAGAACCGTATAGCCCCGCTCTTGATGGTGAATCAGGTTCTGCCCGTCGGTGTGGTGCTGGGCGGTGTTGGCCTGTGACTCCCAGTGCAGCAACTCCCGGCTGATGGGGTAATCCGCATACATGGTGCTGGGGGAGAACTCCTTTTCCGTCTTCTGGAAGGTCACCAGCAGGGCATAGGTCTTGATGTCGGCAAAGTGGAACGAACCGACCCCGGTCTGACCGGCGCTCTCCAGGTTGGCCCGGCCAAAGGCGGCCTGAATCTCCTTGTTGCCATACTGGGCGTGCAGTTCCAACGGCACGAAATACGGCAGCTCCGGGACGATCCCGGCAACCTCGGTGCTATCCAGCGACCAGGCCAGAATCTCGTCCAGATCGGCGCAGACCGTCGGATTGGCAGCGAGCCGCTGGAAGGCATCGGCCAGCGACGCTACCCCAACTTTCTCCGCCTTATCCCCCCAGATGCGGTAATAGAGCAGCAAGGCTGATGAACCGGCCAGCTCCAGCGCCTCGGCTAACTGCCCGGCCATAAGCATGGCCAGCACCTGCCGCAGCAGCGCCGCTTCCCGTGGCCCGTTGATGAAGGCGGCCCGGATCAGCGCCTTTTTAAGCCGCGCCAGATCGGGATCGACCGGGATCGGCGCCAGTTGGGCCTTGGCTTTCCACTCGCTCCACGATTCCTTCACCAGCAGCACCTCCGGCTCGTAGTCGTGGTAGCGGATAAAGTTGCCAAAGGTCAGCTCCTGCCCGGTTTCGCTGGTAAAGGTCTGCAGCCGGTCCGGCACCTGCACCGCCAGCCGGCCGAGATTTTCCCGGATGTTCTCCAGCACGTACTGGCGAGAGAGCCGGTCAAGCTGGATGGCGCAGCCGGCCGGGAGGTGGGGGAAATCCTGCTCCACTTCCTTGTCAATGGAGAAGCGGTGCCGGGGGAGGAGCGCTTTCAGTTTGGTGTCGATGCGGTAGCGGCGGTGGGCCTGACCGACAAAGTCGAGCACGGTGAGGCACTCCTTCTCCGGGGCATGGCGCAGGCCGCGGCCGAGCTGCTGGAGAAAGACCGTCAGGCTCTCGGTGGGGCGCAGGAAAAGGACAGTGTTGATCTCCGGCACGTCCACCCCTTCACTCAGCTTGTCCACGGTGAAGAGGAAGGTGAGCTGGCCGTTCTTCAGCCGGGCCAGCAGGTCGGCGCACTGGTCGCTGTCGCTGTTGGAGGTAAAAGCAGCGGACGGGATGCCCTGCTGGCTGAACTGCTCGGCCATGTATTCGGCATGGGGGATGGTGACGCAGAAGCCGATCCCCTTGAGGCTCGCCACGTCCGGCTCGTAGCGGTGCAGGGCCGTGATGATGGCCGCCACCCGCTGGCGGGGGCGGGCTGGGTCCAGCACGTAGACGTTTTCCAGTGCGGCGGCGTCGTACTTGCCATTGCGCCAGAACTGGTCGCCGTTGATGGCGATGGGGTCGGCAATGCCAAAATAGTGGAACGGGCAGAGGAGCTTTTCCTCCAGCGCTTCGGGGAGGCGGATTTCGGCGGCAAAGCGGTTGCCGAAATCGGCGGCCACGTTGTCGCCATCCATCCGCTCCGGGGTGGCGGTGAGGCCGAGGAGAATCTGCGGGCTAAAGTGGTCGAAAATGGGGCGATAGCTGTTGGCGGTGCCGTGGTGGGCTTCGTCCACCACGATGTAATCGTAGAAGCCGCTCCCCACCTGCTCCCAGAGCCGGCGAGAGGCGAGCATGCCGACGGAGCAGAACAGGTGCTCCAGGCGGGTGGCCTCGTAGGGGCCGACCTGTAATTCGCCGAAATTCTGATCCCGCAGGATGTTACGGAAGGTGCCCAACGCCTGCTGGAGAATCTCCTGCCGGTGGGCCAGGAAGAGCAGCCGCGCCTGTCGCTGCCGCTGCTCATAGAAGCGCTTGAAGTCAAAGGCGGCCACCACGGTCTTGCCGGTACCGGTGGCGGCGATGACCAGATTGCGCCAGCGGTCGTAGCTGCTGCGCTCCCGCTCCAGTGCCTCCAGAATCCGCTCCTGAAACGGGTGGGGAGTGAGGTCGAAGAAGACCGCCGGGCCGCTGGTCTCCTTGCTCATGGCGCGGGCCAGGGCGCTGCGGAACTGCTCCGGCCGCTCTGGATCAAAGGGGACGAACTCCCGGCTGTTCCAGTAGGTCTCGAACTCGACGCTGAACTTTTCCAGCACGTGGCCCATATCCTGGGCGGTGACTTTCAGGTTCCACTCCAGCCCGCTTGTGATGGCTGCCTGGGACATGTTGGCCGAGCCGATGTAGGCGGTTGAGAAACCGCTCTGCCGCCGGAAATGGTAGGCCTTGGCGTGGAGCCGGGTCCGCTCGGTGTCGTAGGAGACCCGCACCTGCACGTTGGGGAGCTTGGCCAGCCACTCCACTGCCGGCGCATCGGACGCACCCATGTAGGAGGTGGTAATCAGCCGCACCGGCACCTGCCGGTCGCGCAGGTCCTCAAAGGCCGGCATCAGCAGCCGCAGGCCGGACCACTTGATGAACGACACAAGGATGTCCACGCCATCGGCGGAGCGCATCTCATCCAGCAGCTCATGGGCCAGTTGTGGTTCCTGGGGGGAGCCGGTAAAGATACTGCTTTCAGCGAGAGAGGTGTGGGGGCGGGGGAGACCGGATTGACCGTAATTGGGCGGGGTGATTTCCAACAGAAGCGGTTTGCTCTCCGGGACCAGACGGCGCTTTTCCAGGTGCCCTTTCCCCGGTTCAGCCGCCACCGTGCCGAGCAGCCGATTACAGAGGGCCAGCCGCTGTTCCGGGTCTGACTCTTCCCGCAGCGCCTGCTCCAGTACCTTTGCCACGAAGCTGGCGTAAAGCGCCGGTTGTTCCTCCGGGTCGATTTTACTGAAAACGCTGCGCAGTTCGGGCCTCTGGACCAGCGCTTCCTGCAAGGCTTCGTCGAGCAGTGCTTCGTATATGCCGTGTGCTAATGATTTCATCTAACCTCAAAAAACAAAAAGCCGCAGGGCCTCAATCGGCCCGGAGCGGCTTTACATTCTATCTTTCACTCAAGCAAATCTGGTCGCTGCGCCTGAAGCCAGCTTTCGACATCCAGCAACAATTCCTTTGCCTCGGTGATGCACTGTTCCATGGAAACTTCATCGACCCACCCGCCGGAATAGTCCGTCAGGTTCCTTTTGCGGCGCAGCACATCAAGTACGGCCATGCGGGCCGTCGGCAAGCCGATAGTCTGCGGCAGCGACTGGATAACCGTCATGTGATGTCCCGGCCTGCTGGTGTCGGGCCGAAAGCCGTTCGCCATCATGGCGGCAAGGGCAAGCTGCATGATCGCCTTGTAGGCGCTGTCAAAGCGCGTCTCGCAGCTGATCAGCTCCACGCCGGCATCGGCCAGATTGCGACGGGCCGCCTCAAGCAGCCGCTGAATCTCTTCCCTGCCGGTAACGTGGCTTTTCAGCTGCCCGATCTTTTGCAGATTACGCAGGTTTTCCAAGGTCATATTCTTTGCCGATCAGAAAGATTTTCTGCTCTGCCATGATTCGTGTCGTGAACTGCTCCCCGGCTGCCAGCTTGGCCACGAACTGATCATAGGGCATGACTACCGGGTTGATTTCCCGGCCAAGTTTCCGGTTCATATCCGCCAGGGCCACCACCACATCGGTAAAGGATGCCGTGCCGATTACACAGACATCCACATCGCTGCTCGCCTTTTCTTCTCCTTTGGCTACGGAACCGAAAATGAACGCCGCCTTGATCGCCGGGGACAATGGCTGCAAGGCGTCTCGGATTATATCCGTCAGCCCGCATGTTTTACGGAAAATTCCAGCCAACTCCTGGAAGATGGGGCAATCCCGGTTGGCTTGATACCGTACCTGGTTCCCCGCCGAATGGCGCAACAGCAGCCCGGCATTAGTGACAAGCTTCAACTCGCGGTGCATCGAACCGGCGGGGACGCCTGTCAGTCGGGAAATTTCCCGGACATGAAAATGCTCGTCGGGACGCAGCAGCAACAGTGCCAGAATACGCCGCCGGTAATCGCTGAAAAGCGTCTCCGCTAAACCTGTTGAGCGATGATTCTGTTCATTGCTTTTCGTTCTCATAATGATTGCATTTGTAATCTATTTGAGAACAGATGACAACCGTTATCTGCATTCCGACCAAGTGTTTTTGTTGCATTCAGGAAGGAATTCGGAATACCCCCTCGTTTTCCAGCTTATCCCATATCTGCTACACCGTATTGATCGAAGTTACAGGAAGCGAACCAGCAAAAAGAGCCCAACCATGGCAATCCCGATCGCCAGTTTACCGGCAACACCGATGGCGAGGCCAACAACTGTTCCGAAACCCGCACGGCTTGCCTCGTCCAGACTCCGCTGCAGCGACAGTTCGCCTATGACCGCTCCAAAGAGCGGGCCGAGAAGTATCCCTGGTATTCCGAGGAACAGGCCAACAATTCCGCCGATGGCGGCACCTGCCATGGCTCGCCGTGAGCCGCCGAACTTCTTGACTCCCAGGATGGAGGCAGCGAACTCGACCAGGTATGTCAAACCGGTCATAACGACAAGAACCATCAGGGTCCAGACGCCGACATAGTGGAAGTTATCAGCCCAGGCCCCGAACAACAGGCCCAGAAACAAGACAGGGGCACCAGGTATCAGGGGCAGCAGAAGCCCCGACAGGCCGGTGACGGTGCAGACGGCACAGAGAATCCAGAGAATTATCGAGTAGTCAGGCATGGTTGTTTTTACCTTAGTAGGTCAAAGAGATACCGCAGGGACATAACTAATATTCAATCACCGGCAGATCGGCCTCGGCCCAGTCGAGGGTATGCAGTTCTTCCGGGGGGAGCCAGGTTACGGCAGCATGTTCGTGGAGGACGATTTCACCCGATTCGATGGCACAGACAAAAGGATGGAGCGTGACGGTGAAGGTTGAATAACGGTGCGTGCTGGGAGGGAGGCTTTCTCCCACGTGGATGTGAACCCCCATCTCTTCCACCAGATCCGCCGGAGGCATTCTTCGGGTGATTCTCCGGGATTGATCTTGCCGCCGGGAAACTCCCATTTTAGCGGCAGGCTCATGACGGCGCTCCGCTGGGCGGCAAGGACGAGGCCGTCACGCTCGATGATGGCGCAGGCAACATGGAGATGCTTCAACGAAGGGGACACCGATCCTTGCCTCCAGGTCCAACTTAAGTAAGTTCAGTCTTTTTAATAGGCCAATTCATACCGGTGGTCAACACCCCTTTGCCGGACACAAATATACGGATTGGCATAACGACATCGATTCGTGATTATTTTCACCATGCAAATAAAGCGATCACAATTTATCACGTCTTGACCTGAGTCAATAAGAGCCAGCAACGGGCGGTCTATGATCGGTGTTACCAATCGGTAACAAAGGAGCGATCATGGACTTTAAGACTGTCTCGGCTGAGAACGCTGTCTACAGAGAAATCCTGACCAGCATGGGCGAAGGGATTATTTTTGCCGATCACACCAACCGCATCATCTTCGTCAATGCTGCAGCCGAACAGCTCAGAGGGATCAAGGCCAGCAATTTCCTTGGCCGCGACCTCCTGGCGATCCACTCGCCGCCTGCCCGTGAACGGATCAGCGCCGTCCTGACCAGTCTCCGTGATGGAACCATCCAGTTCCATACCCGTCCCCTGGAGGCAAAGGGCCGCATCTTCGCCAACAGCTATTACCCGATCAGGAACGAGACCGGAAGGTTCATCGGCACTGTCATGATCAGCCGGGACATTACCGAGAAGGAGCATCTGAAGGAAGAAAACTCCGTCCTGCGGGACCAGTTGATGAACGAGCATACCTGTGGCGAGATGATTGGCCGCAGTCCGGTCATGCAACCGGTATTTCAGATTATTCGCGCGACGGCATCTCTGGATTCCACTATCCTCATCAGTGGAGAAAGCGGCACCGGCAAGGAGTTGGTGGCACGGGCACTGCACCAGAAAAGCCGACGAAGTGCCTCCCCTCTGGTCAAGGTCAACTGTGCCGCGCTCCCGGAAAGTCTGCTGGAATCGGAACTGTTCGGTTTTGAGAAAGGTGCTTTTACCGGCGCTATCCGGGAGCGGAAGGGCAAGTTCGAGCAGGCCGGTCGTGGCACCCTTTTCCTTGACGAGATTGGCGAGATGCCCCTTTCCGCCCAGGCCAAGCTGCTGCGCGTACTCCAGGAGAAAACGGTGGAACGGGTGGGCGGCAGCCGGGAAATCAGGGTGGATGTCCGGATAATCGCCGCAACCAACCGTGACCTGCGCCAGGATGTGGCCGCAGGGCGGTTCAGGGAAGATCTTTTCTACCGTCTCAATGTGATTCCAATCAACCTCCCGCCACTACGGGAGCGCCATGAAGACATCCTGCCGTTGGCAACCATCTTTCTTTCGCGATTCAGTCAGGAAATGGAGCGCCCTCCCCTGAGCCTTTCCCGGGAGGCGAAACAGGTTCTGCTCAACCATCCGTACCCCGGCAACGTCAGAGAGCTGAAAAATGCCATGGAGCGTGCCGCAGCCCTCTGCCATGGTTCCGAACTCACCATAGATGATCTGCCCCCTGAATTTTCCATGCCTCACCAGAATCAGCAGCCAGGGGTTCTCAGCCCGGCCCCCGGACAACCATCCGTGCTTGCAGAACAAATTGACCAGTGGGAGACAGTACTGATCGAACAGGCGCTGAAATCATCCGGCAATCGTCGCGGAGAAGCCGCCCGGCTGCTGGGAATCTCCCGCAAGACCCTCTGGAAAAAACTGAAGCAGCAGGCTGCTTGCTGAGATCAGACACGATGTTACCCGGCGGTAACATCGTGTTTCCGCTTTGCTACAAATTCCTCGCCGGCACAAAGTTTCAATCCAGTTAATTCAGGAACTTGCAACAGTTTTCCCGTTGGTACGCAACCTGCTCAATGGATAATGCGTCCGTGACGATCCGCAAATCAGAACCTGGACAGGAGGATATATGAAGCTTCTTGCAAAACGACGCTCCATCATGACGCTGCTGATCTTTGGCTGCATCGGGATAGTTCTTACAGTGTTCCTGCTGGTAGGCCCGCCGCAGCTTCTGGCCAGGTCGGAATCGCCGGCATTTTGTGCCAGTTGTCACGCCATGGAAGAGCAGCACACCGCCTGGAACCATGCGGGGGCCCACCGCCGCATCCGGTGCGTCGACTGCCATCTCCCCAACGGCAATCACCTGGAGCACTACGTCTGGAAATCAATCGACGGCATGAAGGACGTGATTGTCTTCAACAGCGGCAGGGTGCCGGAACGCATCGCCCTGTCCAGTCACGGGGCGAAAGTGGTGCAGGCAAATTGTATCCGCTGTCATGAACAAGCCGTTTCCCTGATGGATACCACCCGGCAGTGCTGGGCCTGCCACCGGCAGTTGCGCCACCGGCAGACCGGCATCGTCGGAACCAGACCATAAAAGAGAGAGGAGAAAAGTGATGAAGATGCTCAAGGTAGGTGTCGCTTTGTCCATGGCGGCGTTGATCGGAGTTGCCTTCGGCTGCGCACCCAATAAGGCTGAACCGGTTAGAACCGCTTCCATCCCGGACGGTACTGTCGATCCGGCCCAATGGGGCAAGGTATATCCGGAGGAGTATGAACTCTGGAAGAAAACCGGAGAGCCGACGCCGGCGGGCAAGAGCAAGTACAAGAAAGGTAATGACGGGGAGCGTATCGACAAGCTGGACGAGTACCCGTTTTTGGCGCTTCTCTATAACGGCTGGGGCATGGGCATAGAGTACAGCGAGCCGCGGGGGCACCAGAATATGATCCTGGATCAGCTGGATGTGGAACCGGCGCGCTACAAGGCCGGCGGCTCCTGCCTTACCTGCAAGACACCTTACGCGCCGGCTCTTCAGCAGAAGATGGGAAAGGACTACTTCTCCAAGCCTTACAAGGAGGTCCTGGCCCAGATACCCAAGGAACACCAGACCCTTGGCGTAGCCTGCATCGATTGCCACAACAACCAGGATATGACGCTTAAAATCTCGCGCGGATTCACCCTCGGCAAGGCCCTTGATTTGATTGGCGCAGATCAGTCAAAGCTGACCCAGCAGGAGAAACGCACCCTGGTCTGCGCCCAGTGCCATGTCACCTACAGCATCCCCAAGGATGCCGAGATGCATTCAACCGATGTGTTCTTCCCCTGGAAGGGCAGCAAAATGGGCGGCATTACCATCGAGAACATCATCAAGCAGCTTCGCAGCAACCCGCCGAGCGGCGAGTGGACCCAAAGCGTTACCGGCTTCAAGCTGGCTTTCATCCGCCACCCGGAATTCGAGCTCTTCTCCAACAACAGTGTCCACTGGCAGGCCGGGGTCGCCTGTTCCGACTGTCATATGCCCTACACCAAGGTTGGCTCCAAAAAAGTATCAGATCACCGGATCATGAGTCCGCTCAAGAACGACCTGAAGGCTTGCCAGCAGTGCCATACCGAGACGCCGGAATGGCTGCGCAATCAGGTATTCGCCATTCAGGACCGCACCATGTCCCAATTCATCCGCACCGGCTACGCCACGGCCACGGTGGCCAAACTGTTCGAAATGGCCAACAAGGCTCAGGCCGGCGGCAAGCAGATCGACAAAGAGCTCTATGCCCAGGCCCGCGACCACTATGAGGAGGCTTTCTACCGGGTGGTATTCATCAGTGCGGAGAACTCCATAGGATTCCATAACCCGACCGAGGCGCTGCGGATACTGGGTGATGTAGCCATCCGGGCAGGCAAGGCCGAAGCCCTGCTGCGCCAGGCCCTGGCCAAGGTGGGAGTCAATGTGCCGGTCAAGATTGACCTGGAACTTGCCAAATACGTGAACAACCGCGGCAGCAAGAAGCTGATGTTCAAGCCGCAGCATGAGATCAAGGACCCGCTGGCGGGGAAATAAACCGAAACGGGGGCAGGCCGCTCCTGCCCCCAACACACAGCAACAGGGGGAAAGTGCACCGGTTGTCAACGCTGCACTGGCTGTGATGAATGGATTTTCGCCATGGCCATGTGCCGGCACAGGATGATGGTATATTTTTATCAGCTATCCGGTGGACATAACAGGAAATGGACTTTCAACAAAACACACACGGAGGAAGCATCATGAAAGCGACGAGAACATTTGTTACATCAATTGCAGCCCTCGCACTAACGGTGGGCATTTACTCACAGGCGTCCGCCCATTGCGACACCCTTGATGGCCCGGTGGTGCAGGATGCCCGCAAAGCCCTGAGTGCCGGGGACGTAACGCCAGTGCTGAAATGGGTGCAGACCAAGGATGAGAAGACCGTGAAGGCCGCCTTCAAAACAGTGCTTGCCACCCAGGGGAAGCCGCAGCAACAGGCGGCGGAGCAAAAGTTTTTCAGCTCACTTGTCCGCATCCATCGTACCGGCGAGGGTGCTCCCTTTACCGGCCTCAAGCCCGCCGGGTCCGTTGCGCCGGTGATTGCCCAGGCGGATAAGTCATTGCAGGACGGAGCGCCCGCTCCCCTGATCAGCATGGTCAACGAAGCTGTCAGCAAAGGTATCCAGGAGCGGTACAACAAGGTTGCCGAGGCCTACAGGCACAAGGATGAAAGTGTGCAGAAAGGACGTGAATTCGTGGCTGCCTACGTGGAATACACCCATTACGTCGAGCGTCTGCAACTCGATGCGGAAGGACATGCAGCGCACCACGGAGAACAGAAGAAGCATGCCCCGGAAAAGCACAAGCATTGAAGCATCATACGGCCGGTAACCCTTATGCACAGGCCACTTTTCGTCGAGGTAAGCTCATTCGGCAAACAGCGGAACGCTGGTGCCGAGGCCGTGTGCGACGCTGGTGAAGGCATCTCGGTTTTCCAGTTTGTCCTGACCGAACCGCTCGATGAACAACGCCCGGATCAGGGGAATCTTCGACGTCCCTCCGGTGAGGAAGACAGTGTCTATCTGGGCCGCAGCAAGTCCCGACCGCGCGATCACCTCGTCGATGCAGGCCGCGATCGAGTGAAAATTCGCGGCATTGATCGTTTCGAACTCGTCCTTCCCGATTTCCTCCTCGATTTTCAGATCGCGCTCGGCAAAGCTGATGACCGCCCGGTTCCGGTCGGAAAGCGCGCATTTTGCCTCCTCGATGGCCTGAAAAAGGAAGAACCCGTAATTGTCGCCGATGATGTTCTCCAGGTTGTCGATGGCCTCCGGGCTGTCCGTATTGTTTTTGATCAGGCGGATATGCTCCATCGTCTTGCGGGCGCGCAGCAGCGGGATGCGGTGCCACTGGCAAAGGGTGTGGACGATGCTCCGCGGAACCGTGACCCACTCGTCCTTGCCCATGGTTTTATAGCGGGCATGGCGGCCGAAATGGTGCGCCACCTTGTCCCACATGATCTGGGAGTCGAACTTGTCACCCGCGATGTAGACCCCACCGAGCGAGAGGACATCGCTGCGGCGGTCTGTCCGGCGAAAGGCGCCGCCCTGCACGCGGATGATGGAGAAGTCGGAGGTGCCGCCGCCGAAGTCGCCGATGAAGACTATTTTCTCCTGCCCGGGTTGGAGTGTCTCCTCGAACGCCATTGCCGCTGCGACCGGTTCATACTGAAACCAGATGTGCCTGAAGCCGGCTTTTCTGGCAGCTTTTTCAAGTCGGTCCTGTGCGAGGGCATCTTTATGGGGATCCTCGGAAAACACGACCGGCCGGCCCAGGACCACGGCGTCGACGGCGCGGCCGACATAGGCTTCGCCGCGCGCCTTGAGCTTCCTGAGGATGATCGCTACCAGGTCGTCGATGGTGTAGCGCTTGCCGAAGATTTCCGTGGCATCAAAACTCGAATTCGGGAGAAAGGTTTTGATGGACTGCATGAAGCGCCCGGCGGCGCCGTCGCCCACGTACTGGCGAATCGCCTCATGGCCGGCGAAAATTTCGTTCTCCTCGTTGAAGTAGAGCACGGAGCGCATCAACGGCATATCGCAGTTGGCGCCATCCACGGGAACGACCTCGACCGTTCCGTTACGGTATATTGAAAGCGCCGAGTTCGTAGTTCCGAAGTCGATGCCGAATGTTGTCTGCATGTATGGTTTTTTCCTGTCGAAAAAGTCTCAGGGATGTCGCTGTGGTGCTGTTCAGGGGAAAGACGCGGGAGGGAGGCGGTACTTCATCACGCGGCAATGCAGTTACAGTTCCTGTACCCGGAAATTCCAGTGCTCCGGGTGATGGCTGAGCGGCGGGCATGGTAACACAACAGCACCGGAAAAACGAGAGCCGATTTTAAAACTGGGCACAGGATGGGCACAGACCTGACTGATTCGGTGGGGAAGAAAGGCTGAAATCACTACAGACAGTAAATACGAACGAAAAAGGGGCCAGATTCTTGATCTGGCCCCTGGGCTTTCATGGAGCGGGAAACGGGATTCGAAGCCACCGCGAATTATACACTACAAACTTTGCACAATCAGTCAACATATTAATAAAACTGCACTTACAGCGCTTCCATCGGCTGATTTTCGTTTGCAATTGTTCAATATATACCACTTTATCACAACCTTTTGGTCAAAGTTTGGTCAAAGCGATAACGGTTAACCGCACCACTCCTACAGATCATGATGTGAGGAGTTTCGCACCGAACTTCAAATCATCGAATTCGCCAAATGGGCTCATTTCCCCACATCATGAGGGACCAAAACCTTTGTGGCTGACGTCACCTTGCTGCCATCCTTGCAGGTTGCTACCGCCGTAATAGTGTAAACTCTTCCATCCAAGTCATCACCCTCACGCCATGCTTCCAAGAGAATTTTACTGCCGAAGCTCAGGTTACTGAAGTTGTATTTTCCGTATTCGTCGATGACCGAAATGATAACAGATTGTACATCTTCGGGGTTCGTCAGGATTTTCCCTCCCAAGGTAACTGGCACCAATTTATGATTTGGAGACCAGAGAGTACTTGGTGATGCCGTCACTGCCACCTTCGTCTCCTTCGCTGCAAAGACGATGGTTGCAGTAACTACGCTCTGGTTACCCGCGGTATCTGCCGACATGGCAGAAATGATGTTCTCACCCGTCTGTAACCCGGAGAGAGACACTTGCCAGGTTGTTGCTGTCGGATACGAGACATCACCGATAGTCGCCGTGGGACAGATTACCGCTACAACTGTCCCCTCTTCCCGGGTTCCTGCCACCACTTGTGAGTTCTGAGAAGTCGGCGTGCTTACAGGGGCAATTGTTAGCAGCGGCTTAGTAGTATCAAAGATAATATTTCGCTGGGCACTCACCACATTGCCCACTTCATCAGTAGCAGTAACAATTATTTCGTATAGTTTTTCTGCGTTAAAGGTGAGAGTCTGTTCAAATATCCCGTTTAATAAATCTGGAGTATAAATTTGACCATCTTTGCTCAAGATCACCGAAACAGCGGTGAGAGCATCGGTGATCGTGCCTCGAATCGTGATGTTGCTCTGGTTAGTCCTAATATCCTGACTCGGCTCGGTAATCGCCAAAGTCGGCTTGCTGTTATCGTAGAAGACCGTGCGTTTCTGACTGGAACAGTTTCCAGCCGCGTCCACGGCCGTAATCTCAATGGTATTGAGGCCGGGGTCGAGCATCGCACTCGCCGCGAAATTCTGCCCCGTCATGGCCGCATCTTGTGCGATGTCCTTGAACCTGACAGAAACAGAAGCGTTTTCGTCATCGACCCGACCAGTAATTTCCACCAGGGGTTTTCCAACCTTACTATTGTCAATCGGCGTGAAAACCTCCAGCACCGGTGCAGTTGCATCATAAATTATCGTCCGGTCATCAACAGACCGATTGTCAGCCAGGTCAGCCGCAGTGACAACAATCTGATTCAACCCCTCTTTCAGAACCACTACATGACTGAATGTGCCATCCACACTGACCGGAATCGTGACATTATTTATCCGGAGATCCTTTACTCCGGTGTCATCCCAAACCATCCCGGAAATATTAAGAGTCGGGACATTGGTCGAGGAACCATTTCCGAGCGTCGAAACGGTCAACACCGGCGGGACGTTGTCCAGTTGGACGGTAAATGGTGCCGAAACAATGCTGCTGGCATTGCCGGCTTGGTCGAAAGCCCTGAAATTGACGACATGGGTTCCATTGTCGGCACTCGCGGGAGACCAGACGTTGCCATACAATCCCAGCGTCGGGTCTACGGGTGGCATGAAGATCCATGGTCCGTTATCCAACTGGTATTCCACTCGGGCAACTCCCGAGGCATCGTCAACCACCTTGGCTGCGATGATAACCGTTGAGCTATATATGCCATCCTGCTGCGGCGAACTAATCGAGATCACAGGCGGATTATTGTCCGACACCTGCACTGAGGTACTTGCAAGAGATTTGCTGGCTTCGTCAGTTCCCCAATAGAGGCTTACCAGATACTCCTTGCGAGCTAGACCGACAGTGGTAAATGCAAACACTCCATCATGCGAGCTGTTGCTCGACAGGGAAACCGGCCTTTCTTGTACCTCCATGACTTCCAAAGTGCCGGGATCGATCAAAAGCCCCCGAACAGTTCCTGCCGTCTCGATATTGCCGGAGTTTGTGATAGAATAGGTGACCGCAAAGCTCTTTCCGGCTGAAACTACCGATGGACTGACAGTCACCGTGCCGGAAATATTATTGGTCGGGACAATACTGAATGTCGCCAACTTCGTGAGAACCTTCTGCCCTCCGACAGCAATATCAACAACCGCATTGTACTCCCCGGCATGCACAATTCCACATTGCCATTTCGCCGAAAATGTTCCTTCAACTCCGGGAAGCATATTCGTCAGGGTTTTACTCTCATCATAGAGGACATTGCTTTGGTCATCAAAGATCCTGGTTTGCGCTGAGAGCCCGGGAATAATAAAGTTGCTGCCGCTATTCTTGACCGAAACGGATACCGTAACAACTTCATTACTGCGATAGGTGCGTTTGTCAGTGGCTATTTCCACATCGACCTTAACATCAGGCTGAATCTCAAAGGGAAGAGTAAATTCTCCCACGACAGACGAAGTATTGCGCAGCACGGCGTGGAGGCGGTACGAACCGGCAAAGGTGGCACCGGTATTCCATACATACGAGAGGTTCTGAATTGCTCCATACGGCACGGAAAGATTCCCATAGGTGAGCGTAACGACATTATTACCATGTTCATCCTCAACCGCTACCTCAAGGGTTCCCGATTGCTCTTGACCACTGTTCTTGACCGAAACCTGGACATGAACATCCTGATTTGCCTGATAACGTTCGGCATCAAGAGTCGCAACCATGGACAATGCTTCCTCATCAGCAACAAAGAAATCTCGGGTTGCATTATTGTTGCTCTCGCTCAGTTCTTTAATTTTATTGGCCGGATCGATGACAGCAATCACCGTCGCCATACCAGTCGCGGCACCAATAGTAACCTTGGCGGTGACCACCTCCTCTCCGCCGGCAGCCAACTGAGGAATAGTTGTCGAGGCGATGCGGGTGAGATTGCCGGAGGGCTCCCAGAGATAAAGTTCCGCTTCGACATTATTTACCGCGACCTGCCTCGAATTGCGAACAACGGCACTAATTACAACATCCTCTCCCGGTTTAGGTGTTGCAGGATACACGAAGGCATCCTCTGCTGACACCGCAACATCCGGGAGCATGCTTGTGTCATAGACAACAGTCACGTCCTCCGATGAAAGACTCGCGTTCCCCGCATCGTCGGTAGCAACGGCATTAAAGCGATTCTCTCCGGGGTCAAGCCCCACATCAGCAAATTCGAAGCCTCCTTGAAGGGTTGTTTTGCGAACGACATCCAGCCCGGCATAAGCGATGGTTCCAGGTTTTAACCGCTCAAGGTTGGTGACAGCTGGCAGATTATCCTGAACCAGCCTCTCGTCCCCCTGAAGACTGGCCTGCCAAAGGTCATAGTATCCACTTACATCATTCGAACGCGAATAGACGATGTCTTTCCCATCCGGGGTCCACACGACATGGTCGATTTGTCCTGACACCGCTCCAACCGATTCCTGGGTCATAGACTCCACATTGACAACGTAAATTGCAGAAGCTCCATTCTCTGTTGCATAAACGAGCTTTCTCCCATCCAATGACCAGTCGATGGCCTTCCAAAATGGTTCACTGCCAACAACTTTGAAAGCTTTGGTAGTTGCGTCATATACCACGAGATCTGAAGAATCTATATAACTGATTTTTGAACCATCCGGCGAGAACATCGGAACCATAGTCTCTCTGCCGTCTGTAATCTGGGTGAAGAGTCCGCTAGCCAACTCCATAACCCATACATCCTGAAAGCCAAACCTGGAACTTGTAAAAACTATTTTTGTTCCATCAGGAGACCAGGATGGATAGTCTTCATATACACCCATATCCTTGGTAAGCAACTCTTTGGTACCAGTTGCGCGATCATAAATCCCGACCCGATAATCCCAGGAGTCTGTATCCCAGAACGTATAGACCAACTTACTCCCATCCGGAGACCAGTGAAGGGTGTCTCCCTCCTGCTGTAACAACATGGTAGTCTCGCCGGTAATCAAGTTTTTCAGCCAGATTGAATAGTTATTGTCATCTACATAGGCCACCGTATTTCCATCCGGAGACAGGGACATCCAATAGACGGGGTGGTCAAGCTGGAACTCTTCCCGCAGATCCGTTGGTAATGCCAAGGTTTTTCCTAAAGGGACGCCATTCTTGAACAACTCAACCGATGCACCTGGCTCGGCAATACCTTTTATCGTCTCCTGCCCAGACAATACAACATAGGGAGCTCCAGGCTGAGCAGGAGCAAGAATCAACGGTTTTTCGGGAGCGACTGCATCCGCCGGCGTTGCAGATGCCTCATTGGAACGAGCTCCCTCGTTACCGACGGCATCCACACCGACGACCACATAGTAATAGGTAGCGCCGTTTGCCACTCTCTTATCAAGATACTGCATTCCAGAAATGGGCACTCCATTTACCTTGGTATATGGTCCACCGGCTATCGTACCCCGATAGAGGTTGCATGCTACCGCAGAACTCGCCGAATCAGCCTCCCAAATAGCAAGGACTGCTTTACCCTCCGGAGCGGCAGTGGCATTCAGATGCAATGGAGCAGGCGGTGGAAGCACAGATATGATTGCCGTTGCTTCGTTCGACGGTGAGCTTTCATTGCCTACCGCATCGACTGCCGTAATGCGATAGGTATACGCCCCATTCGCCAGACCAATATCAGTATAGGAAGTCGCGACAACGGGAACAGGGAAAAGCTTTTGCCAACCGGTCTGAGATTGACGGTAAACCAGATAACCGGCAAGATCAGGCTCGCTGTTGGCAGTCAAACTCCAATCAAGAACAACGTCAGAGTTGCTTGCCGTTGCCTTCAGATTATTGGGTGCAATCGGCGGTTGCAGGTCGCCAACAGGCACTTCTACCTTAGCAGGGGTACTCTCGCGGCCATATGAATCAACAGCGGTGAGAGTGTAGGTATAGTTCCTGTCGCCGAGCCCGGCATCCTGGTATGAAGTAGCTGTAACAAGATTATCTTTGAGCAGTACCACCTCGGCTATGCCTACCTGTTTAGATGCATTCGGGTCATTGGTTGCTGTGATGTATACCCTGATCCGGTCAGTTCGATACGGTGATGTTAATTCAACGACACTCTTCTGCCCGACATTATCTGCAACCTTTGTCAGAGTTATCCAGGCATGACCGGACCATGCCTGAATTTCGAAATCTTTGGCAGAGTTTCTCGTGCCATACCAATCTATTTCCAGATAGTTTATCAGCTCTGGAGCCGGCAGCGCCAGTTCCCACGATGTAGGGTTGAAGGACCCGTAAGCATAAGGCGAGAGCCAAATAGTTGAGCCATTGCCGTCCATTGCCAAGCGCGGAAAATAATTATAGTAATATGCTGATGCCGTTGCTTGGCCACTGGACACCTTTGATGCAATATTTACCTTGATGCCATCCCGATAAATATTGTATCCAGCCAAATCACTCTCTGTGTTTGCATCCCAACTGAGAGCCACATCGTGATTCTGCACTGTGGTGGTAAACCCGGTGGGGGCCGCAGGAGCCTCATTGTAAACAACCACGATCTGCTCTGACGCTCGGCTGACATTGCCGGTACCATCAGTTACGCGCGCCGTCAGACGGTTTTCTCCCTGGTAAAGCTGAACCTTGTCTATTTTAAAATTCCCAGCGGCATCTGTTGGAGCTGTAAAGACAGACACTGTCGGGTCTGGTGTTTCGACAGAAATTTCGACTTGCCCTGTCGCCTCTCCATTACTTCCCGTAACACTGATGATACTGTTAGCACTCGGAGTGAACGGCTGTATCAGAAGGGGCGCGTAAACCCGGACACTAACCTGATTAGATGGTTTGCTCTCGTTGCCGAACAGATCAACTGCCATCACTTCGTATTCATAATTTCCATCAGCCAGATTAGCATCCAGATACGTGACATTTTTCACGAGCGAGGTATTGACCTTGACCTTGGCTGTATTGTCCACGATTCGATAGACGTTATAGCCGTCCAGGTCTGACTCGCCATTAGCGCCCCATATTAGGCTTACTTCTTTGCCATTAGTTTTTGCAATGAGCGTTTGCGGCGCAATCGGCGGCGTCAAATCGGTGTAGGTCACAGTGATGTCAGTAGGAGAAGGATCTGTTTTATTCCCCTGGTCGGTAGCCACCGCCCGAAGCTGGTAATCGCCATACCCTAGCGCCAACCCTTGCGGATCGAGGGAGGAAATGTAAGGGGGTTTGGTCACTAGCCCCCCAAGATTCGTCCATGAGGCGTCCTGCACATTCTTATACTGGAATTGAACTGAGGCGATATCGTTGTCCGGTGATTCAGCCTTGATAAACAAATTTGTCGCGAATTTACCTCCGCTCACCGGATCGACAATTGTTGCATGGGGTGGGCGCGTATCGATGCTGACTGCCAAGGCATTGGACGTGTCGCTGGTGTTTCCTGCCTGGTCCATGGCTACCAGATAATACCGGTATTTACCGTCCGCGAGATTGCTGTCCGAATATGAGGTTGCAGCCACGAGGTACGGCTTAAGGTTGCCGATCACGGTACCGCTCGTGTTTGCCAACTGGTCGTTTCGGTAGAGAAGGTAACCGGCAAGGTCCGGCTCCGCGTTGTTCCGCCAGGAAAGGTTGACATTGGCACCGCCCGGTGCTGCGGTCAGCAGCACCGGTGCCGCCGGCGGAGCATTGTCGATGATAACCGTAACCTGCTGAGAAGATATGTTGCCGGAAGTATCCTCGCCCTCAAGTTTTATGGAATAGGTATCTCCTTCTGCTAAACCGACCGTATCCCACTGAGTCAATCGGCCATAGGCAACCGGTAGCGGCGAAGTCCTGACTGTCACCCAGGAAACAGGGGCTTCGCCCTTGCCGATGGAAATCCGATACTGCTTAAAATCATCCTGACTGTTAGCAGTTCCATTGATATCCACGAAACTGCCGACGCGTGCCCCATTCTGCGGAGTGGAAATCCTGACATTCGGTCCAGTGAGATCGATTTTCAGCTTGACGGCATTGGACGGTTCGCTTTCGTTGCCGGCAAAATCCACCGCCTTCACCTGGTAGGTATAAGCACCTTCCTTCAATGTGGCATCACGGTACCTGTTTTCGGAAAGCAATATTGCATTCAGCTTGGTGCCATCGCGGTAAAGGTTATATCCGGCGAGATCAGGTTCGCTGTTCTTGGTCCAGTTGAGCGTATTGCCAGTTTTGTCTTCGATTGTCCCGGATAGTTGTGGCGTAGATGGAGGATGGGTATCGATCTTGAGTCCGTTCTTCACTTCAGACCTGTTTCCCGACTTGTCCACGGCTGAGAGACGCAGACAGTATTCACCGTCAGCCGGCAACAGCTTCCAGTTTTCAAGCGTTCCTTCAGATACGGAATTGGTGAAATTCTTTATGGGACTCCATTTGAAAGCTGAACCGCACTGCCCTTCAGACAACTCAAGAAGACCCTTGTCAAGATTGGTATCGGCTAGGGTGCCTTTGAGTTCAAACGGCCCTTTCACATAATCGCCGTCCTTCGGGAGTGTCATGCCAACCTCAGGAACGGTGTTGTCAACGGCAAGCCTTACCTTTGCTTCTCCTTCCAGCCCCGCCTTGTCCCTGGCAAACAGAGAGAGGGTGTATACCCCGTCGGCAACACCATCGTTCTTGCCCACTTTCCATGCTGCCAATTGAGAAGCTGTGGGGATGCTATCCCCACCCACTATCTCTTTCCATTCCGTAGGGTCGTCGCCTATGCCATAGCGCAGGCTGAAGCGTTCCAGGTTCTTTTCGGCAATGGCACCAGTTATATCGATAACATTACTGGCATTACCGTAATATTCGCCGGCCTTGGGCGTATCCATAGCAACCTTCGGTGCTGTCCTGTCGATTATGAACGTGCGTATGAGCTTGGCCTGGTTCTCACCCTGATCATTTGCTTCCGCCGTAACAGTATATGCCTCCTCGGCCAAGTTGGTCGGGGTGCCGAAAGTGTAACTGGACCTGTTCTGTACACCACGGTCGAGAGCGATTGTTCCGGATATTCCGGAATAGGCTACGGCATAATCAACAAGGTTATTGTCGCTGATCGTCCCGACGATAGGCAGTTCCTTCACGTTTAGACATGCCTTGTCTGTAGGCGCGGGGAAGGTCAAGACGGGAGCGGCCGTGTCGACGGTGATGCTGATGCTCTCCGTTTGGGTCACCAGCGGATTGCTGGCGAGCGTTGCCATAAGTTTTAGGGTATAAAGGCCGTCGGCAACGATGGTTCCAGCCTTGTTCCTGCCGTCCCAGCCTATACTGGCAACGGCAGCCGCAACACTAGCAGACTCATAACTTCTCACGATTATCCCGGCTTCATCAATGATATCCACTTTTATTTGACAGGCGTCGGTAACCTCATAATTGACGAGAGTGGTATCAAGCTTTCGGTCGCCGTTGGGTGAGAAGAGTTTCGGCACCGCCTCCAGGTTCTTGATCAAGGTTTTGCGGGCGCCTAGATCGAGGATTGATGTCGCGACATTTACGTTGCCGGCCAAGTCCTCGCCACGCAGGCGAAGGGTCCATCTCCCCTCTTTGCCGAAAGTGTTCCAGACGCCAAGTATCTTTGCGGCAACAGGGTTGTTCAGAGCACCGATAATGATCCATGTATCAGGCGCATCTCCTTGGCCGACATCAAGTATGTATTTTTTGAAATTGGGATCGGTTGCCGTTCCTTTCACCTCCACAATATTGCCGGGTGGCAGCGGGTCAAACGGCTTCGGATATTCAAACGACGCAGTAGGAGGCGTATTGTCAACCTCTACCGGCATCCATCTGCTGGTTGTATTACCGCAGCTGTCGGTAGCATAAACAGCGATTCCGTAAAGGCCATCCGGGACCGATACGGAGGCATCGTTCTTGCCATCCCAAACTGCATTCTCAGAGCCCGACAGATGCGAAAGTCCTGACACCACAGTTTTTAGCGGATTGGAATCCAGGGAATAAGCATTGTTACTGTTACGCAGCAGCTTAAACACCTTAACGTCGACTTGGGCATATTCATCGATCTGGTAGGTAAGACGGACATCGTCCATTACTCCATCCGCATTAGGTGATAATAGCGACTTGTCCGTGGACAGAGACGTTACCTCTGCCACGTTGTCAATTACGACTCTTGTGGTTACACAACTGACATTACCAACGGCATCGGTCACCCTCAGCTTGAGAGTATAACTTTCAGCCCTGAGACCACTTATATCCCAAACACCAATCCTACCTCTGATTGCCCCCTTTCCAGCTATGGGCCTGTTTACGAGATTACGAGTTTCGTCAAGGGCAGGAAAGGTTGCCGGTAACCATACCTTCGGGTCTTCTCCCTGACCATAGAACAGCTCGTACCGCTCGATTCCGCTATTGTCAGTGACGGCCGCTTCGACAGGAATTCCGTACCATTCACCCCTCGGCCCCGCCACCTTTATGGGACACAGCTTCAGAGAACCACCCGACGGATAGGTAATCTGGGCGGCGGGTGGTACGCGATCAACGGTCATCGTCGCCGAAGCTTCCGCAGTTTTCACTACGTTATCAGCCTTGTCCAGATATGTCAGGACCGCCCTAACCGGATAGAGTCCTTCGGGCAAACTGGAGGCATCGAGAGAAGCACTGCTCCATGCTTCCCTAGAAAGATCAACCTTACTCAGAAGCTGAGCCCCGTCCGGCTTTTGCAGGAAATAACCGAGTGATTCGAAGTATTGATCCCCCTTGCTCTCTTGAATTGCTGCCGCTAAGGTCGTATTGCCCGGAGCAAGTTCGTTACACCCCTTTGCCTCATCGTGTGACACTTTCAGAGATATTGCGACCGGACAGAGTTGTGGATAATTAGCAATATTGCTTTCGTATACTTTCCCGCTCACCGCAGTAGCGACCATTCTTATCTGATACGCCAAGCCAATCTTTGTGGAAGGAGCGGGAACTGGAAACTGGCGTCCAGTCGGTATAGTTTCCCCTTTTGCCGCGTCGTACACCTTGTAATCGGTCCAAGTTGGATAAGCGGGATCCTGAGAGCTTCGGACCTGCACTTTGAGCGATTGAAGTTCTTCAAAAAGAACGTTAGCGGCATTCAGACCCTGACCGCATGTTGCACCAATCCCAAACAATGTTGTTGTTGAAAGAGCATTTGAATAATGCTCCCCACCCTCAATATCCGTCGCCTTTACTCTGACACCGAAACCCTCAGGCAAAGCGAGCGAGGAGGTATCCCATTGAATCTTGATCGCTCCAGACGAGAATTGCGGCACTTCCGCTCCATCAAGCCATTGGCTGCCGTTCCAGTACTGGAATGACATTTTTGTCACCGGCAACTTAAGGGTAAGGAATCCTCCTACAGAATGGATCCCCGGCACGGCTTGGTCCGGCAGGATATTATTCGATGTGTAGCTGCTGTCCCATCTAAAGAGAACCATTTTTTCATCAACAGCACCAGTTGCCGCCGAACTCCTGTTTCCTGCAAAATCCTCGGCAGTAATTCGTATTTTCTTTCCCCCAAGCCACCCAACTTCAAAGTCATAGAATGAAACGGCAACATCATCAACCACCGGATAGGCAACCCCGCCTTCGGAATCCTTGCCGGCGAGCACATCACTTCCTTTCTTCAGTTCGTGCCACTCCTGTGGATTGTCTCCTTCTCCATATTCGATAATCCAATTCTTAATATTCTTGTCATATGCATGCCCCATCAGGGTTACATAAGGCCGACCTTCCTTATTAAACGCAGGACGGCTCAACGTCACATTGACGGCTGGCTGAGTGGAATCCAGATCCACAAAAAATTCATAGTCGAATACCTTGATCTTGTATTTACCGTCCGGAACGACCATGCCGGATTCATCCTTGCCGTCCCATACTATGTGGTCTTCGATTGGTGATGTATGCTCTTTGACGAACGTACGTACGAGATTGTTGGATTCGTCATAGACCGCGAACTCAAGATGAACCGGTTCGAGAACCCTGTAGTGAAGTTCAACCGTATCTTTCACCCCATCACCGTTGGGAGAAAGTACATCAATGGATTTATAGAGATTCGTTATGTGCGAAGAAAGACCCCATGAAACCCTCTTTCTGCTAATTGCGGTATTCCCTGCCTTATCCCATGCTGTGAGCCTGATGTAGAAAGATCCCTCGTAAGGTGGAACCCAAGAGGTAAACACGTCGTTAACCACGGGGACATCTGACGGGGGCGCGACCAGATTCCAGATGTTGGGTGTCTTTATGTCGCTGTATTCAATTTTATATCCTTCAAAATTCAGATCCGAGGCAAAACCTTTCATCAGCAGGCTGGATTGCTGTTTTGTCACATAAAGTTCAGCAGTAAGGTTGGACAGAGTTCTTAATAGGTTGATATGAGTATTCCGAGTACCGGACACGTAATCATACCAGTCAGAGTAAAGGTAATTACCTAATGGTGAATACTGAATAGAATCGAACTCAACAAAATAATTTGTCCTCTCAACCACGCCATTACTGGAATTCAACTGAATAAGCTCATATGGTCTACTGGTTGCGCTATTACCTGAGGCTCCTCGACGTTTTGAGTGGGTAAGGGTATGATTCGTCCTCATTCCCATAC
>CAZBEB010000020.1:0-85093 GCA_964490805.1 uncultured Geobacter sp. | reverse complement strand
GAACCGCCGACCTCTACCGTGTCAAGGTAGCGCTCTCCCCCTGAGCTACGCGCCTACATGCAAAAACGAATTCTCTTGATACCAGCCACTCCCGGATAAGTCAAGGCTTTTGTCAGGTTCACTGGATTTTTTTTGTGGCAAGGAGAGCCAATACTGCCGACTCAACCTCATCAACGGATATATCTGCCATACAACGGGCATTAACTGGACACTTCGGAGTATAGCCGAAGGTGGTACATGGTGAGCACGGAAGATGTTTGTTAATGACAATATGACTGTCGCCCCGAGGCGCCCACTTCTTTTCCCTCCCCGGACCGAAGAGAGAGACCGTGGGAACGCCGAGGCCAACGGCGATATGGAGAATGCCGGAATCGCCACTGACGAGGAGAGAAGAGCGAGCCAGGACGGCTGCGGTTTCGGCAAGACTTGTTTTGCCGGCGAGATTCAGTGCACCAGCCCGCTCAATCGTTTCTGCATCTTCACTATCTGCGGCACTCCCAACTACTACAACAGCAATTTCCTTTCTTTGAAGCCGAGTAGCAAGTTCGGCAAACTTGCCACCCCCCCAGCAGCGTTCTGCAATGCTTGCCCCGGGAAAGAGGGACACAAATTCCCTTCCCTTTAAAGAAGCAAGGAAACTCTCGGCAGTTTCGGCATCCCGTTCGGCAACATTCAAGAACTGCCCCTCCCCCCTTCCACCGCCACAGCCGAGCGGAGCCAATAGACGCATGAAACTATCGGCCTCGTAATCGTCCTGCTCGTAAGGAATATCCTGGGTAAAGAGCCGCCGGCGTTCGTTGGTTGCGAAGCCGATTCTTGTGCCTGCACGAATCAGCCGGGCAGCTACGGCCGAAAGCCGATGCCACTGCTCCGTATCTATAACCAAATCGTACCTGGATTTAAGCGCAGCACGAAACTCCGACGCCACATCATAACGGCGAACCGAGCTGATTCCGGGGCAGAGGGCAAAAACACCCGAATTGCGCCGTTCGGCCAGTATATCGATGGATACACCGGGAAAACAACTGCGCAGCGCCCTCACAGCGGGTATCAGAAGCACCGCATCGCCGATACCGCCCGGGCGGATGAAAAGCACGGAGATTGGGGGGAGACGGACGTCACGAAGACTGGATGGCGGAAGCAACTGTATGATCAGGCGACCGACAAAGCGGTCGGCATGTTTGAGAAGTGCCTGTAAAGCCGTCATACCGGATACTCCGTTTTTATAGCCACCATTGTCACCAAGGGGCAGGAACTGGCACATGAAGCAATGCGTCCCGGTAAAAGAGCCTTATTTGACTATAGCGATCCCAATAAATACCAGTCTGGTATTGCTACTGCAAATTTACAAGGTTATTTTGCAGCACAGGCTTCAGTTCGACATAATCAATACAAAAACCCAAACAACCACAATGGAATTCTGCTCCCAGAACCGATCTCGACAGAATCCAAAGCCAGCCAAGCGTTTTCAAGCCCTTGTATCTGCGAGGAATCTTTATTCTTTCCTCCAACCTCAAACGTCACACTGTCATTCACCAGAAAATCACCCTTTACCGGCACACGCACCTGGTGAGCGACACTCACCATGGCAAGAAAAAACGTTTCCCGGACAGCACCACTATCCGGGGCAGCCCCCCCTGCAAGGGCATAATACAGCGTCGGGTTATTCAGGTATATTTTCTCAGGTTTTTCCAACGCCCTTAATCCCTTGCCGCTCCTGGAGACAGTCCGAAGAATGCCGGCATCCTCAAGGAGTTTGAGATAATTTTTAAGCGTGCGTTCATCTCCGATATCCAGCAGGTTTTTTAAATGCTTCATATCAGGAGTGTAGGGAACCAGTGAAGAAACAACCGCCAGAAGACGTGCTATCTTACGTACGGACACACCATTCAGGTTTTGGTGAATGGCAGGCAAATCAGACTCAAGCGTCGTATGCACATTTTGCTCAATGGTCAGGTAGAACTGTCCTCTGTCGTTAAACTCCTTAAAATATGGATAATATCCGGTTGCCAAATACTCTTTGAACAATGCGAGAACCTTACGACCATGCCCGGCAAGGGTTGCAACAACGGTATCCGCAAGCCGCTGGTGGTGCGCAAGGATCTCATCGAGTGAGACCTTGTCAAAATGGATATCACAATACATCCCCAGGTACTCTCGAAACGACAGGCCATGCATCCGGTATAAAAGGGCTCGCCGACTCAAATCGTGGCTGCCTTTGGCTATTTCCAGTGCCGAACTGCCGGAAGCAAACATCCTGAGATCAGGAAACGTATCAAATATGCTCTTTAACTCCAGTGACCAGTCCGGATATTTATGAATCTCATCAAAGCAGATCAGCTTTCCCCCCAGCCCGTAGAACTCTTCGGCAATGTCATACAGGGACGTTCGCGAAAGAAGAAAATGGTCTGCCTGTAGATACAGTATATGCCGCGAGAAACGGTCACCATTTGCCTGCTCCAGCAGATACTGCGTCATAGCTGTAGTCTTGCCGATGCCACGCTGGCCGACAATAATGGAAAAACGGTTGGTAAGTGGTGTTTCCTGCAGGAAATAGCGATGAAAACTGCGGTTGCGCAGATGCAGAAAGGTCTGGCTTAAGGAATAAAGTTCATCAAGCATAGTGGCCCCCATAGGAATAGGTCACTATTTTACAATATTTTTTTAGTATTGCAATACTATCACCGGGGCCATCTTCTTAAATGTTCGCTTTTAAGGGTGAAAGATGATTCTAAGGGGGGAAATGAGCCCCAATATCGGAAGAAAACAGCGGTGTATCAATTATTTAGCTTGGTCCGACCCCGGACGTTGTTAAGACCGTCACTGTACATTTTGCGTTAGTTTTGACGATTTTAAATAGGACTTACCTATTCTTAATTTTAATAAACAAACCAACAAAAGCATGAAACAAACCGCAACCACCCAATGAAAGCAGATAAGTCACATAATATTTCAACGAAATAGGATGGAGGGTAACGGCCTTCCGAAAATGGTTCCTGGCATCAAGCATCTTGCCGTTTTCAACACAGAACATACCAAGCCATTGAGAGAAATGAGCGGCAAGACGCTTATCGGAATCAATCGCCTCCCTATTCTTTTCAATTATGATTCTTAAAGCCGTCAACCCTGCAACACTATTAGTCGATATTGAGTGCTTTTGGCAATATTTGACATACAAAGGCGAGTCGACGAAACCAAAAAGACAACACTGCGACAACCGAAGACAGAGATCCCAATCCTGAAAGCGCGGGAGACTCTCATCAAAAAGTTTTGATTCTTCCAGGTACCTCTTTTTAATCAGAAGAGATGGAGTATCATGGAAATTTTCCCAGATCAGTGCCCGATATATGCTACCCTCGCGAATACGGAACCTTTTATACGGGAAATATGTTCTCCGCCCCTCCTGATCTATCCAAAAACCGCACGACACAACGCCAACATCGTCACCACTTTTTTGAAAAATCTCAACTTGCCTTTCAAGTTTTTCAGGGAACCACTCATCATCGTCGTCCTGAAAAGCAATGTATTGGCCTCGAGAATGAGCAATTCCCACATTACGGGCAACGCAAGCACCTCTACTTGCCTCAAGCCTTATTACTCGAACACGTTCATCTTTGATATCGTGCAACATCTCTTGCGTATTATCGGTTGAAGCGTCGTCTATTACTATCAACTCCAAATCGGTGCAAGTCTGCACTAATACACTATTGATGGCCCTATGCAGAAGTGTCGCCCTGTTTCGTGTTGGAATAATCACAGATACAGAGGGTACACATATATTATTAATGCCAAAATTTGAATTTACCATATTGTGATCAACTATAAACGTTTCATCTACTAATATATTTACTTTCTGAGGCTTTGCCAAGATTTCCGGCCAAGCCAGCACGTATTGCAACAGCAATTATATTCAATCTTCGACATATGAATCGAGGTGCAACTCTACAATATGCGGCTTTTATCGCAATTGAAGAAAGATAAACAATCATATTCAAGAAATAAATAGCAGTATTCGTCACCAAATTATGTTGTTGCTCGTAGTAAACGCGATTTCTGTAACCATAATAAATCCTAAAAGCAGCTACTGAACTGCAAAACGCCGGAGGGATATTCTCTTTTTTGACGTGCCATGAAGTCTCAAGGTCATCAATCTGGCTGAGAGCACAAAGAAAAATTCTGCCCCCTTTTGCTATCAATCGCGAAGTGTAGTCATGATCATCGCAATAGGTGAAGTACTGTTCATTCGGCAAGCCAATTCGCTCAACCCATTTTCTATGAAAAAAAAAGCCACCATAGGGTGCATACCCAACTGGTACTAGTGGATAGAACATGGCAACTTCCTGTCCAAGTGCAGCAGTATCCACTACATGAACATAACTTTTGAACTTTGAGACAAGAGCGTCTGCGAGATGAAACCCCATGAACGAATTGTTGCGGTTAAAAACAGCCGCCCCTGTTTTAACAGCATTGTCAAATTCTATCCGGCCTTGCCGCAATGAAACCAAAGCATTTTCTGTGGCTGAGCCAAGGAAAGAATACGCTTCTAATAGTGATTCGAGCGATCTTGATCTCGGAACATTATCATCGTCAAGCAGCCACAGGAATTGAGAGTCAGTTTTGTTTACTGCCTCGTTGATTCCAGCAGCAAATCCAGCAGCAGATCCCAAATTATCGCAGTTTTTTACTATCGAAATTTTGTGTACTCTATCACACAAAGTATCCAGTCTATCGACAATCTCATACGTAGAACCATTATCAACAATTATTATGTTTTTTATATATGGATTATCAATAATCCGCACAAGAAGTTTTTCCAGATAATTCCATCTATCCCCATATGTAACCGTGATGACGGTGGCATAGATATCAAGACACTGTTGCATAAATCACTTTAACCCATCGCCTATACTTACTTTTTTAAAAAACAGCATAAGGGATGTACGCTCGCTCAGAGTGAGCGTATTCTTCCATATAAAAATTATCATTATCATTGTTGCAAGTGTATATATTGCAAGCCTCCCAATTAATTCGGCAACGGCATAAGCCGTAACAAAAGCCCCGACAAAAGATATTGTGACAATAATTACATGAAAAACTGTAGACTTTATTTCAGGGCAAAGCTTCTTGGCAAATTTGAACAATATCAAAGCATCAACAATAATTCGCATAGACCACGCAATGGCCGCTCCAGTAATTCCATAGATTGAAGTCAATACGACTAAAGAAAAAATGTAGAGAGGTAATTCGAAAAAATGAAACTTGGCTGTCAAATCGGCCCTTCCCCCCGCCTGAAGCAAGGCAAAGGGAAAACGGGCCGAGGTGTTCAAGGCAACTCCAACGGCGAGCAACCTCAGAACATCAGCGCTCTTCGAGGCGAATTCCACACCAAGCCAAAGTGTAAGAATTTCTTGTGCAAAAAGTACGACCCCTACCATCAACAAACACATAAGACTTGAGGTCGCCAATGTACCTACATCATATATCCTTGCTGCATTTTCACGCTCTGTTGCCAATTTCGACGAAAGAATCGGGAATAAAGCGCCGCACACCGCAGCAGGAATAATCCAGAATTTAATGATAACTTCGTAGGGGGTCGTATAGAAGGCTATAAGGCTTAATGAGATAAGAGAACTGATGATGAATCGGTCAAGATACGTCATCAATGGACCCAATACATTTGAAACCGTCATCCAACCACCGAGACGGAGAAGTTGTCCTGCCGCATTTCGGGAGAACACGATTTTTTTCAGCAGGGACGGCTGAACACGCACACATCCCCACAAATGGGCAACGCAACCGAGCACCTGACCAACGACCAGCACGGCAACAAGCACTGACAAAGATGTATAATAAGACAGAAAAGCTAGCGGTGCCAGATAGGTAAAAAGACCAAATGGAATCCTTAGACTATTAACAATATCGAAGCGCTGACTTCCTTCAAGTATACCACGAAAAATAGTCGTGCAGACAACAAAGGGGAGCGCTCCTGCCATGAGAACAATACTGGTTGCAGCTTCTGCTTGCAATTGCGGGGATACCTTTAGGACATGCAAAACTATCGGGGATGCATAACAAGCAACCAGAATACCGCCAACCACACTAGGAACTACTGCCAGCAAGAGTCCAGTCCATTCAAGCGTCTCTATTTCTTCGGTTTGACAGGCTCCATGCCTATCAGCAACGATTTTGGTTAAAGCGCGTCCGACACCCATATCCAACAAACCAAAATAACCAATAAAAGCCCATATGAGTGTGAGAATACCAAATCGCTCCGTACCGACACCGTTAATCAATAAGGGAATAGCCCAAACTGCCACAAAAAGCGGCAAGAACTGGCCGATAACATTCCAACCGGTATTAATTACTAGAGATCGCATGCCCATAATATTCTTGGTAAGACCGCCTATCGTCAGCGTTTAAGACGTGCCCGTACGAGGTACTGAAAAGCGAGAAAATCCCTGATGCCAGGGATTGCCAAGTATTGGGCAAAACTGTTTAGCTTGTGGGGTTTCTCAATAACTCTATAACTGGCTTCTAACATCTCTATGGTTAAACCAGACCCTTCAAACATTTCTGTGACGGTACTTTTGGTAAAGAAGCGCAGATGGTTCCAATCGTGAATCCCTCTCTTCCTATATGGCCAGCGCCCTTTTATGGCCAGTTGGTAAATAGTATCAAAATGTCTGACGTTCGGCACTGACGCAATGACACAGCCTTCTTTACTTAAATATTTGGTCGCGTTTTTGAGGACCACCCAAGGATCAATGAGGTGCTCAAGGACATCAGCAAAAACAATGGCATCAAATAGGTAACCATCCAGCACCCCTTTACCAATAATCTCAACAGCATCGCCAACGAATACCTTGTCGATGCAATTCATCGCATCGCAAGCCATATCTTCCGACAATTCTATGCCGAAAACTGTTGCCCCTGTTCTTGCCTTGATTGCAGCACCCAACATTCCGGTACTGCACCCCACATCAAGAACAAATCTTGTCTTTGGACATATCAACGCTTCGATATCAGGTCTATTGCCCACATACGCTGGATTGGAATCAAATTTTTTCATTCACCGCCCGCTCCCGAAAGCACTCCAAAACTTCTCAGAGCAACTTCATTCGACCTTTCAGATAACAACTTATCGGAACAAGCTGTCGAGTTGTATTCACACTGTTAAGTCGAACCATTGCCTGCACGGCTTTTCTTTTGCGCAGCATTACGCCCACACCCCTGATGGCATCAAGCTTACCCTTAATAAAAGGTTTCCACCTCCCCTTAATCAAGCAAAAGTATCCAAACGATGAAAGCTCATAGAGAATCCTTTGCGGAAGGGTTCTGATCAATAATCCCAGCGGTACATTCTTCAGCCATACCCATTCATTGTTGCGTGAGAAATAATAAACGGCTGTGTCGCTCATTGGCACTATAGAAGTACTCACTTTATGATACGCCACAGCCTCAGGTACAAACAAACATTTCCAGCCAGCCAGCCATGCTCTCATGTTGAGGTCGGTGTCTTCATGGTTTAAGAAAAAATCAGGGTCCAGAAACCCTATTTCATCAAGCATTTCCCTTTTATAAATGACAGCAGCCGCACATGCACCGGGAACCAGCCTGCGCTGGACAAAATTACCCTCTTCCTCATATTCCCCCAGTTTGGTTCCCGTGAATGCAGAGGTAAATACGTCACCAGCGCTGTCGATCATCAACGTGCCGTCAATCACAATCTTAGATGAACAAAATCCAATATCAGGATCCGACTCAACTGCCGCAACCATATGCTCAAGCCATCGTTCTGACAGCTTTGCATCATTGTTGAGGAGGACAATGTAATGACCGGACGATACTCGATACCCTTCAATGTTTCCACCAGTGAATCCGGTATTTTCTGAGAGGCTTACAACCTTTACCGACGGGAACGCCTGCTCGACAAACTCGACTGAACCATCTTGAGATCCATTATCCACTAGTATGATCTCAAAGCCTTTGAATGTCTGCCTCAGAACGGAACCTATGCAATCGGCGAGAAGCTCTTTTCCGTTCCAGTTTACAATAATGATGCTCGCTTTTTTCATGACCTGCCGCCCACCTCAAAATCCCGAATATATTTCCCAAGCAATGAGCGTTGCCCAAGCCACGGACACAAGCAACAGCTGAGAATCCCTGAGCAGCGATTCCGTAGGGTCGCCACTCAGTCCTGTTTTTACGCGCAACACGTAACGAAGCAGTCCGAAACAGCAGAGAGGCACCGTGTACAGCAACTGCCCCCGTGAAATGGTGTACATGCTGTAGGTGACAAGGACAGAGCCGCCAGTCAAATACATCGCCCCGTCCAAAAAACCGTCGGGATAGCTGGCAAGACTCTTACGATGGAGCCCCGCATCACTCCCCAGATTGTGCTTCTCGGTCAAACGTTTACCGATGCTCAGAAAAAGAGCCAGGAGAAAAACTGTCAAAAAGAGCCAGTCCGATATTGGGACTTCAAAAGCCTCACCACCCGCTTCAAGCCTGATGATAAAACCCGTCGCCACACAGAAGACGTCGAGGAGTGGAATGTCCTTAAATTTGAGAGAGTAGAGAGTAGTAACAAGGAGATAGAATAAAAGAAAAAACAAGAACTGTAGTGATAATAAAAAGGCTGTCACACTAACTGCAACACAGAGGAGAAATACGGCAGATGCAACTGCAATTGTTACAGAAAAAGTTCCGGCGGCAAGTGGGCGATGCTTTTTCCGGGGATGCAACCGGTCGTGCTCAAGGTCTATCAGGTCGTTAAAAATATAACCTGAACTGGAAGCAAGGCAAAATACGAGAAAAGCAGACAATCCCTTAACAACAACTTCCGAGTGGAAAATCGATCCAGCAAGGAACGGAGGAAAAAAGAGTATCAGGTTCTTGAGCCACTGATGGGCCCTCAGTAGACGTAAGTACCTCATCAGTCAGATACCCCACAACAGTCAGTAATGCCTCGAATACGTTTTAAACCAACTTTTTCGAAAAAAATAGACACTAGCTTAATGTACTTCTATCGAGGCTGTTGACTTGATACGCTCAGCAAGGCGTCGAGCTGGCTCCCGATAATATGCGTCAGGAGGGGCTTGTTCGCTTGCTCTCAGAAAATGATATTTTGCTCGGTTGTTCATGTTAAGGCTCAAATATATCTGCCCCATCCGATAATGATCAAAAGGATTTACAGCAACCTTCTCGTAGTGAGCTATTAACAATAATAGTTGTTTCCTAGCATAAGCAGACTGCTCTTCAGTTTTTGATTCGTCGAACTTCCTCTGGGCAATATCCAACATCAATCCCAGAGCCTCGCGGCCATGGATCCCGCCTAAATTCAAAATTTTCTCAAGGGCAAGAAACGCTTCTTCAGTTTTCCCCTCATAGAGCAACACTTTAGCCTTGTTGATGTCGGCAAGCTCCCAATTCTTTTGACCTTGAGGGGGTGCGAGACTCTTAATAATCTCAAACGCCTCATCCTTACGTCCTTGTTTAAGCAGAGCTTGAGCCAATTGGTTTCGTGCTGGAATAAATTCAGGAGATTTCATTACAGTATCTTCGTAAAGGAACAAATTTTCCAACCATAACCGATTTCGGTCGGCAGTTGACAAGCCAAGCACAAGCAACAAAATGCCAGATATTGCAATCGTCATAGTATTAGAAATAAGAGATGTGTATGGCGATTTTATCCATAAACCAATCAAGCCAATTGAAAATGTCATAGACGGCATGTACATATATCGTTCGGCAATAGGCGTCCAAGCCATCTTTCCGAAAGCAACCAAAAGAGCTGAGGAACCAATAGAGATACTTATCAGAAAAAAAATACTAACCAAGTTTCTCCTCAGAACCAATACAACCGTCACAACAACTAAAATCAAACCAAGAGCAACATAACCATCAGAGACATTACTTATACCGAAGTTCAGAGGCCAAGGAACAAACAATTTTTTTAGATAGAAGCCCGAAACCTTCAAAAATATTCTGGCAGCATGCCAAAATCCGTCAGTTTGCGAAACGACCTTTGCCGCGTGCCCCACGCCACTATCCCCTCCGGACAGCGCGACCAACCGAAGCAATAGATACGAAATGCCGCCAGCGGCTAATGCAAATCCTGACAACATGTGCCTAATCTTGGGCCACTGAGATGCGTGATTTGAAGCATTGTTGGCTTCACCGCGTAAAAATATCAGAGTCAAAGCCCCAGGAAGAACAAAGAGAGCAGATTCTTTGACTAAACACCCAAGTACCAGAAAAATGGTTGCAACCAACGACCAAACTGGCTTTTCCTCCCACAGTGATTTTGTAAAAAAAATCAGAGTCAGTAGGACAAAAGACCCCGCTAGGAGATCGCTGCGACCTGATATCCAGTTAATTGATTCCGAATTCAGAGGATGAACGCTGAACAGTAGGGCAGCCATGAGAGCTGCAAGTGGTGAGGTAATTCCGATACGACTAAAGACTGAGCTGGCAAGAATGTACACCAATAGTGCATTGCCCAAATGTATCAACACATTCCCAAGATGCATGAAACTTTCTTCTAGTCCCCACATTAACTTGTCCAACCAATAGGTAAGAATAAGAAGCGGTCGATAATAATAACCCTTACCTTGTGGGATAAAGAGACGCTGCAAATCAAGATGTTCAGTATTAAGCAGTTGCACAACCATCTTAACATCATCAACGGAGTTATAGGGGGCATGGATTAGGGGATAGTAAAGCCCAAGAACCACCAGAATAATAACTAGAATTGAAGTTCGATGATTACACTTCATCATGGCGTCGGCTTACCACATCAAGAAAAAATGATTCTAGGTTTCTTCGGTGTGGTTCAATCAGTTCGATCTGACCAGCACTGGCGGAAACCACCGACATAAAATGATCAAAAGCCGACCGCTCCACGTAGAACTCGACCATAGAATCCCTTTTTTCTTTCACCTCTACACCTTCACCGCAAAGATTGGGACAGTTACGGACACGAACCATATACCCTTCAATGCCGGATTCCAGAATAGCATCTACCTCATGAACCGACCGCAATCTGCCCTCCGCGATTATGCCGACCCGGTCGCAGACCACCTCAACATCCGCAGTAATATGAGTACTGAAAAAAACCGTTTTCCCTCTCCTGCCAAGGTCCCGAATGATGTCTTTAACGAGCGCTCTCCCAAGAGGGTCGAGACCGCTCATTGGTTCATCAAGAATGTAGATGTCCGGGTCGTGCAGCAAAGCCTGGGCCAAACCGAGGCGCTGCACCATACCCTTACTGTATCCCCTGATAGGACGATCAGCAGCAGATGAAAGATCAAGGAGCTCGAGTACTCTCCGCAATTCCTGTTCGGCTACTGCTTTCTCCATATTAAAGACCGATGCAACAAAACGCAGATACTCCCTTGCGCTCAGAAAATCATAGAAACTGGGACTCTCGGGAAGAAAACCGACACATTGACGGGCTGCGCGATTCGGGAGAGCAATTCCATGCAAACTGATTGATCCCTCTGAAGGGGTTATGAGCCCCATAATTGCCTTAATAGTAGTACTCTTCCCCGCACCGTTCGGCCCAAGAAACCCAAAAATCTCTCCTTGTTCAATATTTAAAGAGAGATTCTCTACGGCACGAACAAGTGCTCCCTTTTTCCCACGGTAGCGCTTACATAGTCCTTTAATCTCAATTGAAGTCATCTTGTCTCACCGTCAGATTTTTTTAGTGATTCGACAGGAGTTGTAAGTGAAAATCTGCTAGTACTCCTCACCTTACCCTTATCATCTAGATAAAAAGTGCCTCCATAAGGATCCGCAGGGAGGGCATTGAGAATCCCTATTGTCACTAATTCTTCTAAAGAGCCGGGCATCCTTTCACCGGTTTTCAAACGATAGGAGTCCAAAGCCTGTTCGATAATCTTGACAGCATCAAGGGCTTCGCGGCGGAGTTTATACACATTTTTCACCTGAGGGTCCCGCGCTCCTCGTGTCATGGTATCAAGGAAAATTATGCCAAGGTCGCTCTCGTCAGCCTCATAAAAATAGCGTGCTGCTAGATTAGTAAAAAGCTGTTCTCCTGACAGCTCGGCAGCTTTGCGCATATAATTTGCGGCAGACTTATAATCCTTAAGAAAATAGGCAGCGTTAAACCCTGCGTAGAACGGTAACTGGTAATCCCAGGTACGGTACTTCATTCCATAGGCCAATACTTTGTTTACGTCTTTAGCCCTGCCCAGTTCCCAAGTAAAAGCAGCTTGGGTAAAGTAGTATGCGTCAATATTGTATGGGTCAAGCTTGACCGCTGTTTCAAGCGTTTTAAACATATTTAAGTATTCAGGTTTATCCATAACAACACGCCTATCCCGGTCCATGTAGGTACCGAAATAAAACAGGACACGTGTTACCAGATAATCTGCTATCAGGTATCTCTGATCTCCAGCGAAAATTTTCAATGCCTGTGCATCAGGAACCGACCCAAGCTTGAGCACCATTGGACGATTGGAAAGATAAGACGTGAAAGGCCCGAGAAGAGCCACATAGCTAACCAGCAATACAATCAGCGCAAAAGCTGACTTCACGGCAATTGCCTCCTGTTAAAGACAAACACAGAAGCAAACAAGATCATTGATGTATAGATGAGGAAATAGAGCAAGGTCAAACCTAGGCCGCCTGTGTCAAGGGGAAGCGAGTATATCGCCTGAAGCTTGTAATTGAATGAAGCGAAATTAGGAATCAGATAGTAAACGAATTTGATAGTAGAAAGTGCAGCTGGATGGAGACCTTCACCAAAGCGGCCGGAGATAAACTCAAAGACCTCCTGAGAACCGCTTCCGGCAAAGTAAATGGCAAGAGAAACAAACATGGGAAGGAAAAATGATGTACTCACACACGAGAAAAACAGCGCAACAGCAGCCAAAAGGATATACTTCAACACATCGGCAATAACGGATATGCCTAAATTCGCCCAATTAATTGGCGTATCGGATGGATATTGAAGCGATGAGACAACAATCATTGCCGCTGCAAGAGTCGCGAGAAGCATTCCGGTTACGACAAGAAAAAGGGTGATACCCAAAAATTTGCCGAGGAGATAATAACCCCGTGACAGCGGCATAGTAAGAACCGATGTGGTATAACGACGCTCCATATCCCGCCAAACTGAAGATGATCCCAAGAAAATCGCCAGTACCATGAGAACAAAAGAAATAGCCGACAAACTCAACGTAACAGCCATCTCCTGAACCTGACGCATGGAAAAAGAAGACAACACGGGCACAAGGACGAAAAAAAACAACGAAAGTCCGAGCACTCCATGCAAAACCCGGTCTCTTAGAGCCCACCGAAAAGTGATGGCGATGAGGGGGACAATCTGCATCATGATTTATTCATCCCTGAAAATAAGCAACGGGATGCGATTGCATCCCGTTGCTTACCTGTGCTGTTGAGTAGGGTTAGAGGGAAGACCAATCACTAAAATCTGATGTGTCTGAATTACTCAAGGTAACCTCTAGGGTCGTCGTCCCTTTATTGGTATCAGCCACTTCTTTCCAATACATTTTGGTATCGGTGGATGAAGCTGCATAGTTCTTTGTGCCGTTCTTGTGCTTGAGTACTGCAGCAAACTGATTGGCAGAAGCTATAATAGAACCGGACACATTATTGGAAAGTTTTGTGATAGATGTGTCGGCACTAGGGAAGCCAGTAGGTACCTTGAGATCCCCACCTTCGGAAATAGCAGTACCCGCGGCAAAGGCAGCACCAGAGGTTGCAACAAAAATTGCGAATGACAGTAATGCAAGTCTCTTTTTCATAATATCCTCCACACGATAATCTTATACTCTGTTAAATTGCCGTAAAATTCTTAACAACACTTTAGAAGTCAGGATATTTTTGATTGTCAGCGTAGTACGATTCCATAGCAGTCTTAAGGTTCTTCAAATCACTGACAGAAGCGCTGTTGTACGATTTCTCCCGGTACGACGCGAACTGCGGAATCGCAATCGCTGCGAGGATACCGATGATCGCAACGACGATCAGCAGTTCGATGAGGGTGAAGCCTTTCTTGTTCCTGAGTTTCTGTAACATGTGCATCTCCTTTCCTGTGTGTGCTTCTGGTGCGTCCTGGAATTAGGATACTTGGCCAATTACCCGTTTAGTCCTTAAACGATGCATCATATAAAGCAAAAGCCAGGCCAAATACTCATACACTAAAAGACCAATAATTTCAACTCACTTACTCGCAAAAAAAGTAAAAACACATCTTTGGTCACTAACGATTGACATTTTTCGTCACTCGACGCAATCACTCGTCATCCATACCGAATTTAGCCAGCCGATAACGGAACGAGCGAAACGTAAGCCCCAGGAGCTCAGCCGCCTTTTTCTTGACGCCGCCCGAGCGCTCCAGGGATTGCTGGAGAATTCTCTTCTCGATTCCATCCAGGTAGCCTTCCAGATCCATCCCCTCTTCCGGAATTTCGAAATCACCGGCCGGGGCAGCCGATGTAATCCGGCTCCCACGAACCTGGGGAGGAAGACTCTCCTCTGAAATAGTGCCCCCGCCAAGAACTATGCACCGCTCCACCAGGTTTTCCAACTCACGCACGTTTCCAGGGAAGCCGTATGCCATGAGCATTTTCAGGGCTCCGGCGGAAATAATCTCGCCACTCAGTGGGGTCTGGACATATTTTCGATAGAAATGCTCCACCAGCAGGGGTATGTCTTCGATGCGCTCCCGCAGTGGGGGCATCTGCAGCTGCACTACGTTCAGCCGGTAGAAGAGGTCTTCGCGGAAGGAGCCTTCGCGGACCTGTTCTTCCAGGTTACGGTTGGAAGCCGCTACGATCCGGACATCAGCTTTCTGGTCGCCCGACCCTCCTACCCGCCTGAACTCTTTCTCCTGAATCACGCGCAGCAGCTTGGCCTGGAGCTGGAGCGGCACTTCGCCAATTTCGTCGAGGAAAAGCGTTCCACCCTCCGCTTGCTCAAAAAGGCCGGCCCGGTCGTTGATGGCGCCGGTAAAGGAGCCTTTTTTATGACCGAAAAGCTCGCTTTCCATGAGGGATTCGGGAATGGCGCCGCAATTGACTGCAACAAAGGCTTTGTCCTTGCGCGGGCTGTTGTAGTGAATGGCCCGGGCCACCAGCTCTTTGCCGGTGCCGCTCTCACCCTGTATCAGAATGTTGGCAAGGCTGGGCGCAACCCTTTCGATGAGAGAATAGAGTTCCCTCATCTTTTTGCTTTTGCCGATGAGGCCACTGAAACTGTACCTGTCCTGAACTTCCAGGCGCAGACGCTGGTTTTCGCGCTTGAGATCCCTTTTTTCGAGGGCATTGCGGACCAGAACCTTAACCTCTTCAACCTTGAAGGGTTTGGCCAGATAGTCGTATGCTCCCAGCTTCATGGCCTCCACGGCCTGCTCGGCAGTGGAGAACGCCGTCATCATGAGGACTGCGGTATCCGGCGCGCTCTCCTTGATTTTTCCCAGGAGCGCTATACCATCCAGCCCAGGCATCTTCACGTCGGAAATGACCAGGTCATAACTGGTGCCGGCAAGAAATTCCAGAGCCTTTTGCGCACTGTCAGCCTGGTCCACCGCGTACCCCTCGCGTTTAAGGAGAATGGCGAGGAATTCCCTCATGCTCAACTCGTCATCAACAACCAGTATCCGTATTTCCATGACGTCTCTCCCTGACGGTAAGATGTGACAATTACCCGTATCTCTAATGCTTAGTCGTTCCCCTGGACGGGAATGTAGATGGTAAAGAGTGTTCCCTTGCTCTCAGTGCTCTCAACGGTAATTCTGCCGCCGTGGGCCTCGACAATTCGGTAGACGGTGGCAAGCCCCAGCCCTGTTCCGCTGGCCTTTGTGGTATAGAAAGGCTCGAAAATCTGCGAAACCGTTTTCTGGTCCATTCCACAGCCATCATCGGCAACCGTTATCCGGTACACACTCCGCCGTTCACCACCGGAACGAATTTCATCGACCCGGTCTGCGTCAATTACGATTGTCCCGGAACCGGACATTGCCTCAGCCGCGTTTACAAGCAGGTTCAACAGTACCTGACGGAACTGATCCGAGTCTATGGGAAGGGTAAAATCCGAATCCACGCCATTCACGATCCTGACAGCGCCGAAACGGCGATCAGGTACCAGAAGGGACGCAATCTCGGCCACCAAGGCGTAGAGGTTAACCGATCCTTTTGCCGGCTGATTCGGGCGTGCGTATGCGAGAAAATCGGTAATCAGACCGTTAAGCCGGTCGGTTTCACGCAAAACTATGGCCAGGAGCTGGCGGTCGGCCTCTGGAATTCCATTCCCCTGGGAGATGAGCTGCACTGATCCGCTAATGGCTGCAAGGGGATTGCGAATCTCGTGCGCCATGCGGGCAGAAAGCTCGCCGATAACGGCAAGCCGGTCGGCACGTTTGAGATTCTCCGCCATGCGCTTGATCTGGGTCAGGTCCTGAAAATTAATGAGCGCCCCTGCCCTGCCCCCCTCAGTCACGCCCAAGGGGACGCTATTGAACCCAATGATGAGCTTGCGACCATTATTAGGTAAATATTCGAACTCCCCCCGCCTGACATTCAAAGGATCACCGCCCAAAGAGCGAAAGCCCGGGAAGATGTCATACAGATCACGATCGTAAGCATCCTCTTGAGTGATGCCGGTCAGGGTCTCGGCATAGCGGTTGAATACCCTGATCCGCCCCGCGGGGTTCACTGTCATGAGACCGCTGGTAAGGTTGGAAACTATGGTGCTGTTGAGCCGCTCCAGCCCCTCGTAATCAAAGGCCCTCTTTTCAAGCTCGGTCTCGCTTTGCCTGGCCTTTTCGGCCAAATGCCCCGTGAGGAGGGCCGTCAGAAAATAGGCCAGAAAATTAATGAATAAAGTAAAGAAGATATAGTTGGTGCCGTAGCTCTGGGCGACAAGGGGACCAAGCCCCAAGGAAACCAACTGCCCGTAATACTGCAGATCAACGATACCACCGTATATGATTGCACAGAGTGAGGCGGTGTAAAAGGCTTCCCGCCGCGCCAGGAGGACGCTGGCGCTGGTAATCGCCAGAAGGTAGAGAAACGAGAAGGGGCTGGCAATCCCCCCCGTATAAAGCAGAATCCCCGTAACAAAAAGGATATCCCAGATAATCTGGGCGTAAGTGAGTAAAATCCCGAATTTTTTAGCGAACCTGAGGATCAGGAGCGAAAGGATGGAGAAACCGTAAGAGGCAACCAGGATGGCGGTAATGCTATCGAGCGCCTGACCGCTGAGTGGACCGGTACCCCGAACCCGCAGGACGATGGTGGAAACCAGGAACAGTGAAACCACCACCACCCGTGCAAGGATGAACCATAGGAGCCGTTTTCTAAACATCTGCTCCGGCTAGCCGCCGACGGTACCGGCAAGTTTGAAGATCGGCAGATACATGGCGATGACAAGGCCCCCGACGGTGGTCCCCAGGAATACCATGAGCATCGGTTCCATGAGTGCCGTGAGGGCGCTGACCGCGTCATCCACCTCGTCATCGTAGAAATCGGCGATTTTGCTCAGCATGGCGTCCATGGCGCCGGTGGCTTCGCCGACGGAAATCATCTGCACCACCATGGGCGGGAAGACGCCACTTTCCTGCAGCGGTTCAGCCATGGTCTTGCCTTCGGCGATGGAACTCCTCACCTTGTAAACAGCTTCCTCGACCACCTTATTGCCGGCGGTCTTGGCAACAATCTCCAGCCCATCCATGATGGGCACGCCGCTGGAGATAAGGGTTCCGAGAGTACGGGTGAAACGGGCCACCGAAACCTTGCGGATGAGCGGACCGGCTATGGGCGCCTTGAGGGCCAGGGTATCGATAACCTTTTTGCCGTTGGGAGTGGCGTAGTATTTCTTGATGGCCACAACCACGGCGAAAATGAGGCCAACGATAAGGAGGATGTACTTAAGCACGAAGTCGCTGAGAGCTATGACGATTTTCGTCGGTGTCGGCAGATCTCCGCCGAAGTCGGCAAACATCTTGGCGAATGTCGGGATGACGAAGATCAGGATGACTGCCACAACGCCGATGGCGATCGTCATGATCGTAGCGGGATAAACCATGGCCCCCTTGATCTGCTTCTTGAGCTTCATGGACTTTTCGATGTAGGCCGCAAGCCGGTTGAGGATGGTGTCGAGAATACCGCCGACTTCACCGGCGGCAACCAGGTTTACGAATAGCTGGTCGAACACGTTCGGATGCTTTGACAGGGCATCGGCAAAGGTCGAGCCCCCCTCGACCGTCTCCTTGACCTTGTGCAGCACGTCCTTGAAGGTCTTGTTCTCCTGCTGGCTGGAGAGGATATCGAGGCATTGGACAAGCGGAAGGCCCGAATCGATCATAGTGGCAAATTGCCGCGTAAATACGACAAGATCCTTCGTTTCCACCTTCTTGGCGAAACCAGGTAATTTGAGCTCCATACTGAGCCCCTTACCCTCCTCCTTCACGGAGATGGAACCGAACCCGAACTTTTTCAGCTGCGCTTCAACCGCAGCGGAGCTGGCGGCCTCCATGACCCCCTTCTGTGCCGCACCGGTTCTGCTACGAGCTTCCCAACTGTACTTCGGCATCGCTATCCTCCTGGCTTCCTTTCGACCCCGTTATCTTGAGGGAGGGCGCGGTCCCTGGGGCCGCACACCGCTGGTCAGCATCTGCTTCAACTCATCCGGGTCGGGCGACCGGCCCATGCCAACGTCCATTGAGATATGCCGTTTCTGCAACAAACCATAAAGACACTGATTCATGGTCATCATACCGAACTTCTCCTGCCCCACCTGCATCTGCGAGTAGATCTGGTGGATCTTGTCCTCGCGGATGAGGTTGCGGATGGCGGGGTTCGGCACCATGACCTCGATGGCGAGAACCCGTCCCTTGCCGGTTGCCCGCGGCAGAAGTGTCTGCGACAAGACCCCTTCGAGAACGAAGGAGAGTTGGGCCCTGACCTGGGGCTGCTGATACGACGGAAACACGTCCACAATCCGGTTGATGGTCTGGACCGCCGAGTTCGTGTGGAGGGTGGCAAAGCAGAGGTGCCCGGTTTCGGCAAGCGTCAGAGCCGCCTCAATTGTTTCCAGGTCCCGCAACTCGCCCACCAGCACCACGTCGGGGTCCTGGCGAAGGATGTATTTAAGGGCGTTCTTGAAGCTCTTGGTGTCGGCACCCACCTCGCGCTGGTTCACGACGCAACTCTTGTGGGGATGGAGATACTCGATAGGGTCTTCGACTGTGACAATGTGCTCGTGGCGGTCGGTGTTTATTTTGTCGATGATGGCGGCAAGGGTTGTCGATTTACCGCTGCCGGTGGGCCCTGTTACCAGGACGAGACCGCGAGGCTTCTCGGCCAGGTCTCTCACCACCGGTGGCAGTCCCAGTTCTTCGAAGGATAGAATCTTGTACGGGATTACCCGGAAAACCCCGGCCACGGCACCCCGCTGGACAAAGACATTGCCCCGGAAACGGGAGAGCCCCTTGATCCCGAAGGAAAGGTCCAGTTCGTTATTCTCCTCGAACTTGTGCTTCTGCTGCTCAGTGAGAATGCTGTAGCAGAGCTGCTTCGTGTCCACCGCGTTCAGCACCGGCATTTCCAGGGGAATGAGCTTCCCGTCCACCCGGATCTGGGGAGGCGAATTGGTTGTCAGGTGCAGGTCGGAACCGCCGCGATTAACGAGTTCCGTAAGGAGCTGGTGCATATTGGCCATAAGGTGTTCTCCCTTCGCAACGCCGGTTACAGTGCGTTGCGCTTACTCGTCGGCCACGGTAACCCGCAGCACCTCCTCAAAGGACGTAACCCCTTCTTTCAGCTTCGTCAGGCCCGACTGGCGCATGGTTTTTATCCCAAGGCGCATCGATTCCCGCTTGATTTCGGCGGTGTTGGCGCCGTTCAGGATCAACTCCCGTATCTCTTCCAGCATCGGCATGACCTGGTAGAAACCGACCCGTCCCTTGTAGCCGGTGTTGTTGCACTTGGCGCAGCCAGTCCCCTTGTAGCACACATAGGAGGGAGCTTCTTCGGGAGCGACGCCGGCATCGATGAGCGCCTGAACCGGAATTTCCTCCGGCTCCTTGCACTCTGAGCAGACCCGGCGGGCAAGACGCTGGGCCGTGATGAGGTTAACGGCCGACGCAACCAGGAACGGTTCAACCCCCATGTTGAGGAGACGGTTGATCGTTGCGGGAGCATCGTTGGTATGGAGCGTGGAGAGCACCAGGTGTCCCGTGAGGGCAGCCTTGATGGCAATCTCGGCAGTCTCGAAGTCCCGGATCTCGCCGATCATGATGATGTCGGGGTCCTGACGGAGGAAGGAGCGGAGCGCAGCGGCAAAGTTGAGGCCGATATCCTCGTGCATCTGCACCTGGTTGATTCCGGCAAAGTTGAATTCAACCGGATCCTCGGCGGTTGAGATGTTTTCGGTTGTCTTGTTAAGCTCTCCCAGGGCCGAGTAGAGTGAAACCGTCTTGCCGCTTCCCGTGGGGCCGGTGACGAGAACCATGCCGAAGGGCTTGTGAATCGCCTCCTTGAAATGATGGAGGGCATCGGGCTCATAGCCGAGCTTGGTCATGTCCAGCTGAAGGTTCGACTTGTCGAGCAATCGCAGAACGATCTTTTCGCCAAAGAGCGTCGGCAGCACAGATACCCGGTAGTCCATGTCCTGACCACCGCCCAGTTTTATCTTGATCCGACCGTCCTGGGGGAGACGCCGCTCGGCGATATCAAGCTCAGCCATGATCTTTATGCGGGAGGTGATCGCGTTCTTGAGCTTCAGGGGGGGTTTCATCACTTCATAGAGAACCCCGTCAATCCGGTAGCGGACCCGGAACGACCGCTCGTAGGGCTCGATATGGATGTCGCTGGCCTTGCGCTTGATGGCATCGGTCAGAATCAAGTTCACCAGCTTGACGACCGGCGCGTCCTCGGTTGCCCTCTCCAGGGACGAGACGTCGACCTCGTCGGCGGTGTCCACGACCTCGAGATCCTCCATATCAAGGTCGCCCATGACATCAGCCAGCGACGCAGACTGGTCGTAATACTTGTCGATGGCAGTCTTTATGGCCGACTCCGAAGCAACAACCACTTCAACGTTGTAGCCGGTCATGAACTTGATATCGTCAATCGCGAAAATGTTGGAAGGATCGGTCATGGCGATGATCAGGGTGGAACCAGCCCTGTTCACCGGAACGATCTGATACTTTTGGGCAACATCGGCGGGGATTATCTTGACGACCGCGGCATCGGCCTCGAACTCGCTCAGATTAATGGAAGGAACGCCATACTGCTTTGAAAGGAAGGTAATAAGGTCCTGTTCGGAAATCAGACCATTTTTTGTCAGTATGGAGCCAAGGCGAAGCTGCCCCTCGGACCCCTTCTGCTCCTCAAGAGCCTTGGCGAGTTGCTCTTTGGTAACGATATTATTTCTAACCAGGAGTTCTCCCAGTCTGCTGGCCTGCATAGTTTCTCCGCGGGTAAAATTCACCGTAATGGTAGGGCGGCAAAACCCCAATGTCAAGAAGTGGTTAGCGGTTCAATACTGTCAGAATGCGTCTCCTCATGACGCCGGTTGGCGGCTCCATCCCGCTCCAGATGGAGAGGGCGCACTCCCCCTGTGCCACAAGCATGCCGATACCGTTGGCGCAACTCAGTCCGGCCCTGCGGGCTTCCGCAAGCAGAGGCGTTTCCCAGGGAGCATAGACCATGTCATACACGGCAGCGGTCTGCTTCATGCGCGAAATATCGAGTCCGTCAAAGGCAGATTCTCCCATACCCACGGATGTGGTGTTGACAAGCAAGTCAAAATTTTGGACTTCCGAGTTAAACAGAGAGATATCGAGAGACTTTGCAGCAAATTGCGTGCCGCTGAAAACGGCCGAAAACTCCCCCGCCAGTTTTTCTCCCCTCCCATGGCTCCGGTTTGCAATTGCGACAACAGCCGCTCCCGCCTGGGACAGAGATGCCACAGCAGCCCGGGCCGCACCTCCGGCCCCGAGAACGAGAATTCGCCGGCCGGCCGGGTCAAACCCCAGATCCTCGCGGAGCGACTTGATGAAGCCCGCACCGTCGGTATTATACCCCACCAACTCGTCCCCTTCGCGCTTTACAGTATTGACCGCACCCATGAGGTCAGCTTCGGGGGTGATCCGATCCAAAAGGGGAATTATGGCGGTCTTGTGGGGGATGGTCACGTTGAAGCCGATAACACCAAGGGTTTTGAGCCCCATGACGGCACGGGGAAGATCCTCCTCGCGCACGGCAAAGGGAACGTAGATCCAGTCGAGCCCCATAGCCTCAAGGGCAGCATTCTGCATGAGCGGCGACAGGGAATGGGCCACCGGACAGCCGATGATGCCGAGCACGCTTGTTTTTCCCGTAATATCCATGGGTCACCTCAAACCGAATGCGCCGAGCATCTGCTCCACCTGCCCCCTCAATTCGGGCGCAACGGCGGCGGCCAGGCGCAACTCCTCCGCCCCCTGGGAGCGGTAGCCGGCCCGCAAAAGGGTCTCCCCCCCCTCTAGTCTTCCCATAGCATATATCAGGATCGCCTTACCCGTATCGAGATCGCGGAAGCCCATCTGGCTGGTATAACCACGGGCGCTGTAAAGGCTCCACACAGAGAGGTCCGGGGGATAAATCACGTTGCTCCCACCCTTGACAAGCTGGTAAGCGATGCCGCGCTGCTGCATTCCGTACTCGTTAAATGGAAGCGAATAGCGGGTGGAAAAATCGATAAAAACCGGTCTGGACACGATTTGCTCGGCAACCGCCATCTTCAGGGCAGACTCGGCAGACTGGAGCGATTCGGGTACGGACCGCAACATACTCCGGCTGAAGAGATGCGGAAAGGCATCGAGATACCAGCGGAATACCAGATGCGGCGTGTGGAGCAAATCCAGGTCTTCCCGCATCCGCTCCACACCCTGAAGGTACCAGAGCGGGAACGCCCCACTGTCGCCCCACGTGTAGAGAGCGGTTCCCTGGGGGAGGGAGCGGAAGGTATTGGAGGCATAATCGAAGGCCACATAATTCTCGTGCTGGTCGTTCTCGTAGTAATTCAGGGCGCAGATGGTTGCAGGAAGCAACAGGATAAATACTCCGACGAGGACCTTTACCGGCACCGACGTCAATTTTTCGACTGTGACGTTAGCAAGGGCACGTCTCAGAAGCCAGAAAAGCCCCACTCCCATGAACACCGCCGAGAGAAGGTAGAGCGGAGTGAAAAACTCTTCGGTAAGAAAGATCAGATCGGGCTGGGTATTGAAGTAGCCCACGATGACCAGAAGCGATGTGCCGATGCCCAGGAGGTAGGCGACAACCTCGTCCCGCTGCCTCCGGAACGAAACAGCGAGCCCCAGAACCAGGAGACCGATTCCCACCCAGGTAAACTCCTGGGGGATGTTGAAGGCCGTCATCTGCTGCCAGAGAAGTGCCGCGTCCCGGTGTGGAGGGTCGCTGGGGTACCCCTTGCGGAGCAGGTTCCAGACAAACTGGTCGAGAGTGCGGGGGTCTCCCCAGTTGAGGAGCGGATTCTTCAGGGCCCGCACCGGCATGTGGAGCTGAATGGCAAACCCCAGCAGACCGAAGGAAACAGCCAGGAGAAATTCCTTTATCCGGCCTAGGAGACGCCAGTCCCTGGAGAGGATGAGCCAGGCAAAGGAAGGCAACATGAGGACGATGGTCTGGTGAGCCCCGGTGGCGAGTCCGCAGAGAAACGCACCGAGATACACGTAATGGGGGCACTCCTCCCCCCCGTCATAACGGGCGCGGAATCGGAGCAGAGCCCAGAAAACAATGGCAACGATGAAAGAAACCAGGGGATAAGGCTTGTCATGGTTCGACTGCAGCCAGAGCCGCGACGAAAAGGCAAATGCCAGGGCCGCCGACAGCGCGCATCCCTGGGCGACATAACGGCCATTGTCACCGCCGGTTGAATCTACGCGGGCAACCAGGGTCAGGACCAGCAGGTAAACCCCGTAGCAGGCCGCAGCAGCCGAAAGTGCCGTGGCTATGTTCACACGAAAGGCAATGCTGCCGAAGGGAAGCCAGGTAAACGGCTTTGCGTAGTTGACGAAAAAGGGATAGCCGGGAGAATGGGCCGTGCCGAGGGAATGGATGGCGGTTATGAACTCGCCACTGTCAAAAAATGTCACCGATGGGGCAAGGGTAAGTAGATAAATGGCAAGGGGCACGGTTGCCGCCAGGACGGCAAATGGATCGATTCGCCGGAAAAAGGAAGAGAGCATCTTCACCTACCCTCCGCATGGGTATTTTGCATGCCGGCCCTTCTGCCGAGGACCGCAAGCGACTGGTTCTCCCGCCAGAGGCAAGCAAGCCCCGCCACTATGACCGGGAAGAAATTGATTCCGTGAATCACGATAGCCACACTAAGGGCCGTTTCCCGCGGAACCCCGAATACAAGCAGCCCGTACACGCAAGCAGCGTGGTACGTGCCGACGAAACCGGGTGAAGCCGGTACCATTACCGCAAAGACGAGAAGCACAAGGATGAAGGCCGAAACGGACAGGGGAAAGTCTATCCCGAATGCCCGCAGCACAGAATGAACCGGGAGCAGCGCCACTCCCCAGATGATTATTGAGGTACCGACAAGGGCCAGCCGCTCCTTCCAGTGGGGGGTAAGCCGAGCCCCCTCGATGAACGCACCGAGAAACGGAATGACTTTTTCGGCAACTCCATTGGGAAATGGCTTCAGAAGCCTTTCGAGAAACCGTATGGTCCCCATGGTGTTTCGCCGCAGCAAAACCAGAAAAACCACGACTGCCAGGTACAGCGCAAGGGTCAGGTACCCTCCGGCAACGAGCCCCTGCTGAGCCGTCTCACTCCCCGGCGGGAGCCGGAGGGTGAACACTGTCGCCATGAGCAGGAGCAGCACAGTGAAGCCATCGGCAAGCCGATCGATGACCAGCGTGGCCACCACCGCCCCCGTCCCTATCCCCTCCCGTTCGCCGAGAACATAAGCCCGCACCAGTTCCCCGAGTCGCGCCGGGAGGAGATTGTTGGCCATGTAGCCGATAAACGTGGCAGACACGAGATTGGCGAAGGAAGTCTGCTTGATGGGCGAGAGAAGGTATTTCCAGCGAACCGCCCGCACCACGTAGCCAAGCATGGTGAACACAACGGCAGGGATGAGCCACTCCCACCGGATACCGCGAAAGGCCCGCAGGAGCGCGTCAGTGTCTACGGAACGGAAAAGAAGCCCCAGCAGGACGATACTGATCGCAACCCCGGCCCAGAGGCGCTTGTCACCAAAGGGTGAGGTCACCGGCGCTCCCCTGCCAGATACTCCCGATATTCGACAATCGAAACATCGCGCAACAACTCCCGGCACCGGGTCACGTCGCGGGCGATGGCCTCCCGCAGTGCCTCGGGGCCGGGGAACGTCACCTCGTCCCGGATCCGGTCCACGAAATAAAGCCTGACTTCCCGGCCATAGATATCGCCGTCGAAATCGAAGATGAATACCTCGATGGAAAGGCTCCCATTATCAAATGTCGGGTTGTCGCCGATATTACAGGCGCCATCGTAGATGACATCGTCAACTTTCACCTTAACGGCATATACCCCGTTTTTGGGAACCAGTTCCTTGTCTGTCCGGAGGTTGGCCGTGGGAAAACCGAGCCCCTTCCCCCGCTGACGGCCATGGACAACGGTACCGCCAATGGAGAAATGACGGCCGATGAGGCTGACCACTCCCCGCACGTCCCCTTCGGTAATCATGCGCCTCACCGCCGTGCTGCTGTACACGACCCCACCGCCGGCAATCGGTTCGAGAACCTCCACCTCAAAGCCGAGTTCCCCTCCAAGGCGCCGGAGCATCCCGACATCACCCTCGCGGTTCTTGCCGAATGCGTAGTCATAACCGATGATGAGCTTGCGCACCCCGATCCTTTCCACCAGGATTTCACGCACGAAACGTTCGGCGCCGATAGTGGCGAACTCTTCGGTAAAGGGAATCGTGAGCAGGTAATCCACCCCCGAAGCCCCGATGAGAAGCTCCTTCTCGGCATAGGTATTGATGAGACGGAACTCCTTCTTCAGCCCGAGAGTCTTTATGGGGTGGGGAACAAACGTGATTACCAGGGATACGCCGCCAAGGTTCGCTGCATCCTGCCTGACCCGCCGGAATATCTCCCGGTGTCCCAGGTGGACGCCATCGAAATTGCCGATGGTTGCCACAACGTCGGGAAGCTTCCCGGTTATCTCTTGAACTCTTCTGAACACATGCATGGTCTGACGTTACCCCCCGTCACCGTCGGCCGTGGCTTCAAGCGGGACATCTTTTTTCTTCCCGAAGAGAAACACGAGCCAGACGCCGATTTCGTACATTCCGTAGAGGGGGATCATGATGACAAACATGGTAATGAGGTCCGCATGGAAGGCGGCGACGATGGAACTTGCCAGCAACGCATAGCGCCGGTTCCTGGCAAGAAATGAATAGGTCACGATCCCGAAACGGGACAACAGAAGCAACAGAACCGGAAGATCGAAGATAAGGCCGAACAGCAGAATGAGCCGCAGGCAGAAGTTGATGTAGGCACTCATGTTAAAAAGGCTGTTCAGCCCTTCGGCCTCGTATGAGAGGGAGAAATTTATGATGACCGGCCAGATAATGATCAGGAAAAAAAGCGCTCCAATACAGAAACTGACGGAACTAACCGTAACGAAAGGAAAAACCAGCCGCTTTTCCCTTCTGGTAAGCCCCGGCGCGATGAAGAGCCAGAGCTGATAGAAAACTACGGGAAGAGCCAGGATAAAACCGGCGATGATTGAGATCTTGCACTGGACGAAAAACGGCTCAAGGGGGGCGCTGTAATTGAGCTTCCGCTCCTTGGGCGCGGCTTCAGCCTCTTTGCCCAACTCGAACTGCTGGTAGGCGGCGGGCCAGCGTTTGCCCACCTCCACGTATATCTGCTTCTTGATCTCGGTGAGGTATGTCTTGCCGCTGATCGGTCTGGTGACGAACTGAAGAACTTCGTCGGAAATATTCCAGGCAAAGCCCATTCCGACAACAACCGCAACAATGATGATGATGAGCCGCTTGCGGAGTTCTCCCAGATGCTCCAGAAATGGCTGGACTTTCTCGTTTTCCTTACTCATTCAGGCACACTATCCCTTTGTATCATTAGTAAAGACGGACAAGACTATCACAGCACGGCAAAACCTAGCAATACTCTTTCACCGGCGCCTTCCGCGGCCTCCCCCTCCTTTGCCGCTCTCCTTCCTTCCTCCCCTGCTGCCGGCCTTTTTCCCACCCTTTGTCTGCTGCCGCCGTTCCTCCAGAACTCGTGGGCGCTTCCCCGCCACGGGAATATGGGGGTATTCCTCCGATCCCGGCGGCGACGCCGCGCCGGGTCTCCGCTCATGGAGCCCGGCCAGGACAAACTCGATCTGCTTCTTCTCGATGCTCACAGAAGCAACGGTAACACGGATCTTGTCGCCGATGCGGTAGGTCTCCTTGAGCCGCTCACCCACCAGGGAATGCTGTTTTTCCACATAGCGATAGAAGTCATCTTTCATGGTGGAGACATGAACCATCCCCTCCACGAAAAGCTCCGTAAGCTCCACGAAAAGTCCGAAAGAAGTGACCCCGGTAATATAGCCGTCAAAGTCCTCCCCAATCTTCTCCCGCATGAACTGGGCCTTCTTGAGGGCCACGATTTCCCGTTCAGCCTCCATGGCGACCCGCTCCCGCCGGCTTGTCTGCCCGGCCGTCTCGGGGAGCGACGTCTCCAGCCGCTCGATGTCTTTCGCTGTAATCTTCCCGGCCAGAAGCGCCTTGAGAATACGGTGAACGACCAAATCGGGATAGCGGCGAATGGGGGATGTGAAATGGGTGTAGCAGCGGGCCGCAAGGCCGAAGTGCCCGAGGTTCTCGTGGCTGTAGCGTGCCTGCTTCATGCACCGCAGGAGCACCTGGTTGATCATCCGCTCTTCGGGAGTCCCTTCGGTCTCGGTAAGAAGCCGCTGAATCTCCGCCGGTTCCACCCGGTCGCCGTCCATCCGGAAGTGAAAACCGAAGTTGAAGATGAACTCCTGGAAGTCCATGAGCTTTGCCGGGTCCGGGGGTTCGTGGACCCGGTAAAGGGAGGGGATTTCTTTCGCCTCGATGTGGGAGGCCACCGCCTCGTTGGCGGCAAGCATGAATTCTTCGATGATGCGGTGGGCCAGGTTCCGCTCGGCCTGAACGATGTCCACCGTCTCACCCTGCAAGTCGAGGATTATCTGCGGCTCGGGAAGGTCGAAGTCGATGCTGCCCCGCTTGCGCCGCTTGTCCGTAAGGCGCTGGGCCAGCTCACGCATGGCTTCCAGATGGGGGACCAGCTCTTTGTGGGGCGCAATGGCCTCGGCATCGCCATCCACGAGAATCTTCTTTACGATGGTGTAGGTAAGGCGGGCATCACTCTTGATCACGCTCGGGTAGAAGGAGGCTTCCTTCATGGTCCCCACGCGGGTGAAGACCATCTCCGCCGTCATGGTCAGCCGGTCAACCCTGGGATTCAGGGAGCAGATCCCGTTGGAGAGCTCCTCGGGGAGCATGGGTATGCAGCGATCGGGGAAGTAGACCGACGTCCCCCGCAGGTAGGCCTCCCGGTCCAGGGGAGCGTCGGGCTTCACATAGTGGGAAACGTCGGCGATGGAGACCCAGAGCCGGATGTTCCCCCCCCGCTCCTTCCTGACCGCCACGGCGTCGTCGAAATCGCGGGCCGTCTCGCCGTCGATGGTGACGGTGACTATGTCCCGGAGATCGGTCCGCCCCTTCAGATCCTTCTCCCCAATGGCCTGGGGGACAGCCCTGGCCTCGTTCAGGACCTCGGCCGAAAACTCGAAGGGAAGCCCGTGCTTCGCAATGATGGTTTTTACTTCCACCTCCGGATCGTCGGGGAACCCCAGTATTTCCACAATGCGTCCCTCGGGCCGCCGTTTCTCCGTTGGGTAGGCCGTAATCTCGGCAACGACAACCTCCCCTTTCTTTGCCCGGCCGATGCCTTTCTGGGGAATCACAATCTGCTGGCTGATGCGGGTCTCGTCGGGAACAACCACGCCAAATCCCTTGAGCGGTTCGAAGCGCCCCACGACACGAGTCTGTCCCCGCTCCACGGTACGTACGATCCGCCCCTCCTTCTTTCCGCCGGCCTTGAAGGTCTCGACCCGCACCTCCACCGTGTCGCCGTGCATGCTTCCGGCCAGGGCCCGGGCCGGGACATAGACATCGTCTCCCCCCCCTTCGGGAATGACAAATCCATAGCCGTCCGGGTGGCACGAAAGCCGTCCGGTTACAAGGTTATCCCCGTCGGACAAGGCGTAGCGGTTTCCCTTGAACCGCACGAGATGCCCTTCGGTGACGAGCTTGTCCACAAAGGCTTTAAAGCTCTTGCGCTCCCCCTTGGTCACCCCGAACACCTGCATAAGTTCGCGGAACAGAGCCGAGCCGCCACGCTCGTGGATCACAGTCTGTATCGTCTCGCGGTTTCTTTTCATTGTCGGTCCTTTCCCCTGGCCACTCCAGACCACTATGCACACGGCCATCGAGGGTGTCAATTCGTATAAAATCGGCAGGTGCTCACCATCACCAAGCGGATGCCCATACAATAGCGTAAATTTGCTGCCTGTTCGCGGTTGATTTTTGGCGTCATGTGCGGGTAGTATGAATTCGATATCGGCCCTGTTCGAAGCAGCCGGCATTTTCCCCACAACAAAGCATCCCCAAATTTAAAGCCACGAAGGTTTGATTATCATGCTCCACCGTTTGCTGCTCGCCACAATGCTTACCCTATGCCTGGCATTTTCCGCTTCATCCCAAAACTTACCACATACTCTGGACGAAAAACTTGAAAAGGCTGCCCAGAGGCTCAAAGTAAAAGACTACCGGGGGGCACGGGAAAATGCCCGCACCGCTGACGACGCACCGGAGAAGTATCTGATTACCGGTGTTTCCGCCTACCGGCTCGAAGACTGGGCCGATGCAGCCGAGTTACTGGGCAAGGCGGCCAAGGAACTGCCTCTTCTCGCCGACTATTCACTCTTCTGGCAGGCCGATGCCCTCAACCAGGCCGGCCGATACGAAGAGTCCATCGAAGTGCTGAAAACCCTGCTGCGCGACTGGCAGGAAAGCGCTTTCATCCGCACGGCGAAGCTGCTCTATGCCGACAACCTCTTTGCCCTCAAAAATTTTAAAGATGCAAAAGCCTCTTACATCCGCTTCGTTGAAATCTATCCTTCGGGCAGAGACTCCCTGACCGCAGTCTACCAGGCAGCCCGCTGCCGGGAGGGACTCGGCGAGGAGGAAAAAGCCGTCCAGGAATTGCGGAGCCTCTGGCTGTCCTATCCCGCCTCACCGGTTGCAGAGGATGCGGAAGAAAAATTGCGCGAACTGGCAAGCAAGGGATTTCCTGCCGCCCCATACACGGCCGACGAGCTTTTCAAGCGGGCCGGCACACTCTACAATCTCGGCCGCTACCAGCAGGCAGTCAAAGCCTTTGACGCGATCCCCCTTGCCAATCAACCGGCAGAATTCATCGCCCGCCTCACCCTCAACAGCGGCCAGGCCCTCTACAAGGCCCGGCATTTCACTGATGCCGAACGTACTTTTGCCCGCCTCGCGGGGCAGGAATTGCCACCGGACCTTGCCGACAAGGTGTATTTCTGGCATGCCAAAGCCCTGGAACGGATCGGCAAAAGCGACGAAGGCTTCAGTACCTATCTAAGGATAGCCGAGAAATCCCCCCGTGGCGAACTGGCCGACGATGCGCTCCTGGAAGCGGCATTCATTCGCAAGTTCCAGGGGCGATACCAGGAGCAGTACACCCTCCTCGACCGGCTGCTATCGTTAACAACCAATGCCGGACTGAGGCAGCGGGCCACCTGGGAAGCGGCCTGGGCTCTCTACAATGTTAAAGATTTCGCGAAAGCAGCCGATTTTTTCAACGTCCTGCACAACTCATCTGATTATCGGGAACGCGCCCTTTACTGGCATGCCCGGTCACTTGAAGCGGCCGGTGACAAGGAAGGGGCAACCGCATCATTCGCAAAGGTTCTGGAAGAGTTCCCCCTTACCTTCTATGGCTACCAGGCCCGTGCGGCGACGAATATCGGCGAAGAGCCGCCATCCATCACGCCTGAACCACCCCTGGCGTCACTGCCGATGCCTCCCGGCTACGAGCGGATCAAGCTTCTGATAAGCGTCGGGCTCCACGACGAGGCCAGGAAGGAGCTTTTCGCCATCAGGAAGAGAAACGGCCTTAAAGAGAAGACTCTTCTCGGCTTGGCCCGCCTCTATCTCGAAATGGGTGACTATAACTCGGCAGGCGCCATTTACCGGGGCCATGTCCCCCGCAGGATCGACGAAGATTCCATCACTCAATGGGGGCTCATCTATCCCCAGGCCTTCCGGGAAACCGTGGCACGCCAGGCCGCCGGCCAGGGGGTGCCCCAGGAGCTTGTCTATGCCATCATCAAGGCAGAGAGCAGCTTCTCGCCGACCGTCGTCTCCCCTGTCGGAGCTGTGGGGCTCATGCAGCTCATGCCTGCCACCGCCAAGGGAATGGTAACGGGAAGCAACGGCACCGGCGCCATCACCACCCGCCTGACGGATCCCGAATTCAATGTAAGCCTTGGGGTGCGCCACCTGAAATGGCTGCTGGATCAGTACAAAGGCAACACCGTTGCCGCCGTGGCCGCATACAACGCAGGCTCCACTCCCGTCGACCGTTGGCGCCGCAATCTTTCGTATCAGCGCAATGATGAGTTCATCGAAAATATACCCTATTACGAAACCAGGGAATATGTGAAAAAAGTATTCACCGGTACCCAGCTCTACCGCACCCTCTATCCAACACATCCCGACAAAGAAGCACAGCGGATGACAGGTGGCAGGGAGGACAATCTCCTGAATGCCCTGCTCGACAGGGGCACCGACAAGCAGGGTGAAGCAGCGATTACCGCTTCACCGTCTCCATAATATTCTCTCGATTTTTCCCAAGTTACCGAAGTTGTCTTTATCGGTGTGCACCTCTCAAGAATCAGCTCATAAACCGGAGGATTCTCTATGCAGGAACACCAGAAACCGCCAATATGCCAGGCGATATTACGCATGCTGCTTCTCGGAGCGGCAACAGCCCTGTCCCTTTCGGCAACGGTGAATGCCGAAACTCTTTCCCTTAATGAATGCCTGAGCAGGGCCGCCACGGGCAACTACTCCCTGACCGTAACTGCCCATGACACCCGAATTGCCGCAGAGAATATCACCCAGGCCAAAAGCGGCTATCTTCCCAAACTTGATATCCAGGGGGGATACACTCTGCAAGCAGCCCCCCAGGCCGTCACCATCAGGGGCCAGGAGGCCGAAACCCAGGACGCGAACTACGGATTCTTCAGCCTCTCCGCCACCCAGACCATCTACGACTTCGGCCGCACCTCATCCCGCACCCAACGGGCGTCACTCCTCAAAGACGCCGTTGACAGCACCTACCATGCCAGTGAACAGGATGTTTTCATGCAGGTGGTCGAGGCCTATTACGGTATTCTCGAAGCGCGGAAAATCATCGGGGCAGCCGACGAGGAGGTGATTCAAAGATCCGATCACCTGCGGATAGCCACAAACCTCTACGAACAGGGGGTAGTAACGCGCAACGACCTCCTCCAGGCCGAAGTCAAGCTGGCAGACAGCCGCCAGAAACGGCTCGCCGCGGCAAATCTCTCGGAAAACCGCTGGCTCTATCTCAACTACCTGACCGGCCGTCCCCTCCCCTTCCGGGCTGATCTTGAGGAAAAGACCCCCCTGGATACCCTTCCGGACGGAGGCGCCGCCGAACAAAAGGCCTTGGCCAACCGTCCCGAACTCGTTTCCCTTGCCAGGATAGTTGAAGCGGGTGAAGCGGAGGTGTCCGCCTCACGTTCCGGCTACTACCCCGAACTTTTTGCCAAGGGGAGCATCGATTATGTGGAGAACAGCAAGGTGCGGGAACAGGCCATTTACGCCGCCACCGTGGGGGTGCGCGTAAATCTTTTCGACGGTTTTGCCACCACCTCGCGGCTCCGTCAGTCCACTGCGGACCTGATGAAGCAACGGGACAATCTGCGCCTTGCCCAAGAGCAGATCCGCCTGGAACTGGCAACAGCCCTCAATGATGCCCGCGTTGCCGCCGAGCAGATCCGGACGGTGGAAACAGCGATCCGCCAGGGCGAAGAGAACCTGCGCATCAACCGCGACCGGTATCAGGCCCAGATGGGAACGGCAACCGACGTCATTGACGCCCAAACGCTTCTCACGCAGATCAGGACTGATTATTTCCGGGCTGTATTCAACTACCAGGTTGCAACGGCCAGGGTCAAAAAAGCGATGGGGGAACTGTAGGAATGAGTCTGGAAGGATCAACGGAACAGCAGCAGGGGGAAAACACCGTCGTGACAGAGACCGGAGAAAACAACCCGCAGAATAAACGGCGGGGCGGCGGACGTAAAAGGGCCGGGGTCGTCCTTATCCTGATAATTGCCGTCTGCCTTTTGGCCGGATTGCGCTGGCTCGTCAGGAGCAAAACCCATATTACGACGGATAATGCTTTCATCGAAGCACACATCCACCCTGTGTCGCCCCGGGTTCCGGGCACGGTGACCACCGTCTATGTACATGACAACCAACTGGTAAAAAAGGGAGAGCCTCTCGTGGAGCTCGACCCTTCCGACTATGATGTGCGTGTTCAGGTGGCGGCGGCCGATCTGGACATGGCGCGGAACGAGACTTCCGGCGACTACGCCCAGGTGGAAGCAGCACGGGCCATGGTTGCCCATGCGAGGGCGGGGCTCGATCAGGCAGAGCTTGATCTCAAAAGGGGCAGCGCTCTCTTTGCCAAGGAAGTCATTCCCCGTGAGCAGCTCGACCGGCTCGAGACAGCCCGCAGAGTGGCGGCAGCCCAGCTTCGCGAGGCCGAGGAAGGGGTACGCAAGGCCCAGGCCCAATTGGGACTTGCCGGAAGCGGCGGCAAGGAGGCACGGGTCGCCCAGCGCGAGGCAAAGCTGCGCGAGGCAGCCCTCAGTCTCTCCTACACGAAGATTGTCTCCCCTGCCGACGGCTACGTAACCCGCAAGTCTGTTGAACCGGGCACGACAATCCAGGCCGGGCAGCCTCTCATGGCCGTGGTTGCCCTCGGCGATGCCTGGGTAACGGCCAACTACAAGGAAAGCCAGCTTTCCCACATGAAACCGGGACAGCGGGTGACGTTCACCGTGGACGCCTACCCTTCCCGCACCTTCACCGGCAGAGTGGAAAGCATCATGGCAGGGACAGGCGCAGCCTTCTCGCTGCTTCCCCCCGAAAACGCCACCGGTAACTACGTGAAAGTGGTGCAGCGGGTGCCGGTAAAAATCGTGGTCGATCCCGAGAGCGACCCGCAGCACCAGCTAAGGGTAGGGATGAGCGTAGTCCCCACCGTAAGAATTGAACGTAAAATCGGCGAAATCCTCAAGGATTTCTTACCCTTCTAGGATCTCCATTTGGACACGCCGGTCAAGGAAATCAACAAGTGGATTATCACTCTCACGGTGATGCTCCCGACTATCATGGAAATCGTGGACACGTCCGTGGCCAACGTGGCGCTACCGCACATGCAGGGGAGCCTCAACGCAGGCACCGACGAAGTTACGTGGGTCCTGACCTCCTACATGGTGAGCAACGCCGTGGTGCTCCCCATGACCGGCTGGCTCGCCCGCGTTTTCGGCAGAAAGCGCTTCCTCATCACCTGCATCACGCTCTTCACCCTTGCCTCGCTCCTGTGCGGCGCCGCCCCGAACCTGCCGTCACTGATATTCTTCCGCATTCTTCAGGGAGCGGCAGGAGGCGCCCTCATCCCCAGCAGCCAGGCAATCCTCCTGGAGACCTTCCCTCCCCATGAGCGGGGAATGGCCAACGCCATCTTCGGCATCGGGGCCATGTTCGGACCGATCATCGGCCCGGCGCTCGGCGGCTGGATCACCGACAACCTCAACTGGCGCTGGATATTCTACATCAACATCCCCATCGGCATCATTGCCGTCATTATGGCCAATTACTTCATTTTCGACCCGCCGTACCTGCGCCGGGCAAAAGTAGCCATCGACTGGTGGGGGCTGAGCTTGCTGATCATCGGCCTGGGTGCTCTCCAGATCGTCCTCGACAAGGGGCAGCAGGATGACTGGTTCAACTCGTCTTTCATTATCACCTGCACCATCCTCTCGGCTGCGGCGCTGCTTGCGCTCATCTACATTGAGCTGAAGCATGAACACCCAATCGTCAACCTGCGCCTCCTCCAGAACGTCTCATTTTCCGCCGGGAATTTCGTCCTTTTCATGATCGGTTTCGGGCTTTACGGTTCCATCGTGCTCCTCCCCCTCTTCCTCCAGACCCTGATGGGATACGATGCAACCCTTGCCGGGATGGTCCTGGCCCCGGGCGGGGTCGCGACACTCATCACCATGCCCTTTGTCGGGGTAATCATCTCCAAATATGACGGGAGGAAAGTGGTTCTGGCGGGGCTCATCATCAGTGCATGGGCCATGTTTCAGATGCGCGGATTCACGCTGGAAGCAGGTTACTGGGATTTTGTCTGGCCGCGGGTAATACTCGGCGTGGGGCTCGCCATGCTGTTTGTCCCCCTGTCGACACTCACCCTCGGCTCCATTCCGAAGGAGGAAATGGGCAATGCCACCGGTTTGTACAATCTCTTGCGCACGGTCGGCGGCAGCGTCGGTATTGCCGTCTGCGCGACACTTCTCTCCCGCTATAACCAGTTCTACCAGAACGTCCTGGTGGACGGCGTCTCGCCGTACAATCCCGTTGCCCGGCAGCAACTGGAGCAACTGAAACAGGGCTTCATGCTCCGGGGCATTGATGCCGCAAGCGCCGACAAGGCATCATTGGCAGCCATCTATGGCATAGTGCAGCGTCAGGCGGGGATGCTCGCCTACAATCACATTTTCTGGATTGTGGGATTAACGTTTCTGGGGGTTATGCCGTTCCTGCTCCTGCTGAAGAGACAGAAAACAACCGCAGATTCGGAAGGTGTTCACTAGCGGTTGTTATGGCGAAGAAGATGAGTCAGTGAGAATCTCGTCCCGAAGTTCATTCACATCATCGGGACGGGGCGGGAAATGTGCCGCAAGTTCAACACCGCACGCAGCAATTACCGCAACAAGAGCATCGCAGGCGCGCCCCTGCCGGAGTCCGTCGGCAAGCTCAGAGGCAAGCTTTCGCCAGAAATCGGGCGAAATCTTCTCGTTGATTCCCCGGTCGCCGAGAATCCAGACTTTATGTTCCAGAAGGGATATGAAAATGAGGATGCCTGTCTCCCCCTGGGTCCGGTAGAGCCCTTTTTCGTAAAATGCCCTTACCGCCCTTTCCCGCACCGTCTCGTCAAGGCGGCGGCGACCGGCAAATGGAAGTTTCAGGCGCGGCACGAGGCGGAATAGATATCGGCAGGGAAAATAAAACAGCACCACAAGGGGAATGTACGACCAGATCGTCACGTGGTGGACAGCCACGGCAACGATTACCGACAAAAGGCCGGACAGAAGCACTGCGCCGAGAATATCCGCCTCTCTATAGCTGTCGCCGGCATCCACCACCATGGTGGCAATTTCGCCGGAGGTGCCGCGTTCCGACTCGGCCACCGCGGCACGGATCCGCTCCCGTTCCTCGGGGGTGAAAAAATCATCCGCCCTCTTCACGCATTCCCCTCCCAGCCGAAATCACCAGTCACCGGACGCTCCGCCGCCGCCGAATCCGCCACCGCCACCGGAAAAACCTCCCCCGCCCGATGACCAGCCGCCGCCGAATCCACCGCCGAAACCGCCACCATAGGAGGTGCCGCCCCAATGCCCGCCTCCACTGCCACCACCACCGCCGAAGAGAGAAGTCAGGAAGATGCCGAGCAAAAATCCGGCAACAATCAATCCCGCAAGAATTGCCAGTCCAAGGCCCGGAAAGGTAAGTGCAGCCACAATCGGCAGTCCTGCGGCCCCGGCAAGGCCGCCGAGTAATCGCGAAAAAGCCCCCAGGAAGACGCACGCGACACCGAGGAAAAAGAGGAGGCCGGCCACGGGCGGTGCGCTCTTTCGTCCCTGCCGGAGATCGCGCGGTGTCGCAGCGTACTCCCCCTTCACGGTGGCCATGATGGCAGAGACGCCGGCCATGACGCCGCCGTCAAAATCTCCCTGCCGGAAACGGGGAGTAATCTCCCCCCGGATGATGCGCCCCGAGACGAGGTCGGTAAGAGTCCCTTCAAGCCCTCGGCCGACCTCTATCCTCACCTTGCGTTCAGCTTTCGCGACCAGGAGGATTGCCCCATTGTCCTTCCCCTTCTGGCCGATCTGCCACGCTTCGGCAACCCGGATGGAAAATGCCTCCAGATCATCGCCTTCCAGGGACGGCACCGTTAGGACCACGATCTGGGTCGAATCGCTCTGCTCGAATCCGGCAAGGGTCTGCTCCAGTTGGCTCACAGTGCCGGCGGAGAGCACGCCGGCGTAGTCATTCACATATCCACGCAATGGTGGCACGTCGAGGGCTGACGCAAGCGCCGGGATCAGGAGCAAGAATATGCCGAGGAACAGGCGTTTCATGCAGGGTCGCTTAGAACTTCACCTTGGGTGCCACCTTAGCCCCCTCTTCAGCCTTGAAGGGCTCCTTCCGCTCCAGATGCAGCAGGAAATTGTTGGTGAGGTTATTGGGGAAGCTGCGGATGCTGGTGTTGAAATCCTGAACCGCCTTGTTGTACCGGGTGCGGGCCACATTAATCCGGTTTTCGGTCCCCTCCAGCTGGTTCTGGAGATCGAGGAAGTTCTGGTTCGCCTTGAGGTCGGGATAGCGCTCCACAACCACCATCAGCCGGGAAAGGGCACTGGAAAGCTCCCCCTGGGCCTGCTGGAATTTGGCGAACGTCTCGGGGTTATTGAGCGTCTCCTTGGTCACCTGCATGGACCCCACCTTGGCCCGGGCCTCGGTGACCGCCGTGAGGGTGTCGGCCTCGTGCTTGGCGTACCCTTTAACGACCTCCACCAGGTTTGGAATAAGGTCGGCGCGCCGCTGGTACGCCGCCTCCACATCACCCCAAGAGGCAAAAACCGCCTCTTCCTGGGCCTGCATGACGTTATAGCCGCATCCGGACAGCATCGACAGCATAACCACTGCAAGAACGAGCTGGACTATTCGTTTCATAAATCCTCCGGTTGAGTAGTTTGTCTCAAAGCATAATCACGATTGGTGCCGTTGTCATCCCCGCGGTACAAAAATTTCATTGCGATCAGAATGCCGTTGCAGGCAATGGAAAAACTATTGGCGGCAATGAGTGGAATGTCTCCGATAATGACGCCATAGGCGAGCCACAAGATCATTCCGCAAACAAGAATAACCGGCTGCCAGATGGATATGTCGTGCACGCGCTTCGTGCGGTACGCCCGCGCCACCTGGGGCACAACCGCAATGCTTGTCGTAGCGCCGGCCACAAGGCCAAGCATGGTTTCCACGTTCATTGACCCTTTTTCCCCCTGAATTGGTCCGTGGCCCAATCGATTTGCGTCATCATGCCGCGCATGATGGTTACCTCGCGGTCATCCAGTTCGGCACGGGAAAAAATGCGGCGGAGCGTGCGAATTATGTGGTCAGGGTTCTGGGGATTGAGGAAACCGATTCGCATGAGAGTTCGCTCCATCTGCCCAAAGAACGCCTCTTGGGAAGCGCTCCCGGCAAGGGTGCGGGCTTCGCCGGACAGAGTTCCCTCCCCGATTCCCGTAAAGAGCTCATAGCAGAAAATGAGTACCGCCTGGGCCAGGTTCAGGGAGCCATACTCCGATGAAGTGGGAATAGTGGCATGCCACCGGCAGAGGGAAAGCTCATCGGTGGTGAGGCCGCTGTCCTCGCGGCCGAACACGAGCGCCGCACGGTTTCCGGTCAGGTTTGCCCCGATCTTCCGCACGATCTCCTGGGGGCTGAATATCTCCTGGCGGTACTTCCCATGGCGCCGGGTGGTTGCCACGGAAAGCTCCGTATCGGCCAGGGCATCCTCAAGAGATGGAAACACCCGGGCCGTCTCCAGAAGGTCCTTTGCAGAGACGGCAAACTTGAATGCTTCGGGATGGTCGATGGGACACCCCTTCACAATGCGAAGCTCTGACAGGCCCATATTCTTCATGGCCCGGCAGACCATTCCCACATTCCCCGGGCTCTGTGGTTCAACAAGCACAACAGCAATTCTGTCTCTAATCGAAACGTTCATCAAAGTTCTCCAGTATCTGCTTACTGCTCATCACTAGTCGTGCGGCGTCCTTCACGCATTCTTTTTAAACGTGCCCGGGCCGGTTTGCGCCTGAACCAGGCATGGACGAAATGGAAGAGCCACATACCAAAAATCAAGGCAGCGAGAATCACCAGCAGATGCATCTCGTAGCGGCTCACATCATCCACAAACAGCGAGGCGCTCTTCCCGAAAAAATAACCAGCCAGGGAAAATGCCACCGCCCAGATGAAAGCACTCGCCAGGTTGAGGAAGAGGAAACGTACCGCCGGGAAGGTCGTCATACCGAGAATTATCGGGAGAATGATTCTAAAACCGTAGGTATATCGCGAGACGAATGCGACAAAAGTTCCGTACTTTTCAATGAGCCTCAAGGCTTTACGGAACTTGCGGGCGATAAGGGTGAACATCTTGAGCAGCCACGGCCCCTTCCACCGCCCAAGGTAAAAGTAGAACTGGTCGCCGAGGAATGCGCCCCCCAGAGCCGTTGCAATTACTCCGGGTAGTTGCAAGTATCCCTGGAAAGCAAGGAATCCGGCCAGGATAAGCCCGGCCTCGCCCTCAAGGAAAGTCCATAGGAAGAGCACCCAATAGCCGTGTTGTTGCAGATATTCACCGAAAAGATGGTGCATGCAGTCCCCGAGCATGGGCGGAGCAAGCTGTTCCTGGCCGACAAACGAGAAAAGGGCCTCTCAGCCCTTTTCTCGAATATTCAAGCTCCAATCAAGAGCCTTAACGCAACAACTTCAGAAGGTAAATAAACGTTCCACCCACCGAAAGGCCCGAAAAGAGGCCGGCATAATCATGAACTGTTGCGGAGAAGCCGCGGCGGCCCTGGTATAAATCAGGAACCACGCCCCCCAGGTTCTGCATAATAATATTCCAGTCCGCGTCCCAGTTGTAAACCTGGAGATAGAGCTCCGCACCCTTCCAGAGGAAAAGGGCGATAAAGACAATGCCGAATCCGATGAACCCCTTGGCGATAACCGAATCGCGGATCTGTACGTAAATCTTTCTGACCATATCGAGGTTTACCAGGGAGAGGAAAACCCAGGTGGTATTCTCAATCATGCTTATATTACGGAGTACCGTGTACTGGGGCTCGGGATTGATGAAAACAAACACCACCGAAGCGGCAACAACACCCAGAACAGTGAGATATACCGCGGCCTTGCTGCCCCCTAGCTCGAGAGTACGGCTGAAGATGTAATACTCCTGGAAGCCATGGGTCATAACCATAATCGCAATGGTGCCGATGATGTAGTGAATGGCCTCAAGCTGCGTATAAGCGGTCCAAGGCATATCAAGGGCCTTCTCGACAACATAGAGCTGACTCAGGAAAATCAAGAAGAAGCCCATGGAAATACTGGTCCAGACCCTGGCGTTTCCGATGCTGAAATAGAAGCTGATGCATCCAGCCAGGAACCAGAATACTATCTGTACAAGGTCAACCGTGGTGATATCCGCCATTGTTCCCCCACCCTGCTATAAAAATCTTCCGTCAACGGCCACTCAGAGACGTTGAGCAATCTCAGTCCTCATGGTATCCAGCATTTCTTTTGTTTTGGAAATACTGGTTAGCAGCTTGGCACCCTTCTCTACCCCGCTCAGGAAAGCACCAGTAAGCGCACTGTCCAGCAATATCTTACGGCCTCCACGATCATTAAGCTCCTTCTCCACCAGGGACATTCCCATCTTGCCCACATAGGCCTTGGCAACCTCCTTCAGGTCATCTTCCAATTCCCGGAGTTTATCCTCCTCCTGGTACCGGTCAACAACTTCGGCCTCCCTGCGGATTTTATCCCGTTCGGAGGCAAACCTGCTGCTGGTGGAATCCCAAAGCTTTGCAACGTTAACCATCTCGAGAAGGTCGTAGTGCATCAACTCATCGACACTTTTCGTGGACAAAATATCGATTTTAGCACCGGGAAGGCCGGCAATTTTCTGGGATTCGGTTGCTGAAGTTTCAATATCGGTGGAACCGTCGTGGAAAAAACCGAGGGGAGCCCCCTCCTTGTAGAAAATAAGAGCCGTCCGCTCATCGGTGTAAATCCTGAGACAACCGTTGAGCCTTTTAGCTTTCATCTTCTCAAGGAGTCCCTTGACATCTATCAGTTTCAATTCCTGATTTTCGTAGAGAACATCTCCGTGGATCGCGGCATGCAGGCACATGACAAGATCCTTGGAAAGCTTGTAGACACTAAGGCTCCCGCCACCGCTGAAAATATCCGAACAGACACCGGCAATCGCCTCAAAACCGGTGAGCTTCTTGCCACTCTGCTCATGCATGGCACTGATCAGCTTCCCAGCCTCAAAGAAGAGAATCGCCATTGACGAGGGGAAGGTAAAATTGAGGTAACCTGTGAATCCCCCCGACCTGAGCTTCTCGAACATATCAGGAAGCTTCACCTTGGCGGCGGCAATATTTTCATACAGTGGATTTCCCTTGGGAAGAAGGAACATCCCAATCTCCTTGGTCAGAAGTTTTTCACAAAGTAATCGATTTAATGGTGTGAGTCAAAGCTTAAGTACAATTCAATCGTATAAAGGCAACCGCGCTATTCGATGTATTTATATACTCCAGAATGCCTCAAACAGCAAGAAACTGGAGCGGGAACAAAAAAAGGCCCGAGCCAGCGGCCCGGGCCTTTCCTGTTATGCACGAAGGAAATGAATTAAGCCTTCGCAGCCAATGCCTTATCGTAGCCAAGTTGGAAAGCTTTTCTGTTCAGCTCGATAAAAGCTTCAGGTACACGCGCGAGAACAGCCTTCTCGGCATTTTCCTTGTCAACAACCTCGGTCAGAGCAACCATTGCGCCAAGTGCAACAATATTGGCAACAATCTCCCGACCCACTTCATTCTTGGCCGTGTTGATAATCGGGAACGAAACAACCTTGAAATTCCCCTTCGGCTGGGTCTGGACGAGGTCGGAATCGATGAGCAAAACCCCACCCTCTTTCAGGTCATGGGAGTACTTGTCGCAGGCCTCTTGCGTAAGAGCGAGAAGCGCATCAACGCAGGTTGCCTTAGGATAGTCAATCGATTCATCAGAAATGATAACCTCTGATTTCGATGCACCACCACGGGCTTCAGGACCGTAACTTTGGGACTGTACCGCCTGAATGCCCTGATAAATAGAGGCTGCCTCGGCCATGATTACACCAGCCAGAATCAGGCCCTGACCGCCAGCCCCGGAAAAACGAATCTCATATCTTCCTGCCATCTGTGTAGTCTCCTTTGCAAACAGGGTGATTATTTGGCAGCCTGGGCACGCTGGAGAACCTTCGCGTACTCCTCGCAGTACTCGGGTTTTTCAACTTTGTGCAGAACACCCGTAAGAATCTTGCCTTCAAGCTGCTCAGCAGTCATCTTCTCGGCAGCCTTGACCGGTACGGCAACTTCCTTAAGACGATTCATCATCTCGACAACGGACTTGTACTTGTTACGGCGTCCGTAGGTAGTCGGGCAGTCATCGAGAATCTCCACGACGGAGAAGCCTTTGTGCTGAATAGCTTCAGCAATGAGCTTGTCGAGCTGTGCAGCATGGTAAGCCGTACCACGAGCGACAAAAGACGCTCCGGCACCAATTGCAAGCTTGGCAATATCAAAACCGGGGTCCGGGTTGCCATACGGAGTCGTGGATGCCTTTGCACCCGTCGGGGTGCAGGGAGAGAACTGGCCGCCAGTCATCCCGTAGATATAGTTGTTCATGATGATGTAAGTCATGTCGATGTTACGACGGCAGGCATGGATGAAGTGGTTGCCACCGATAGCCGTACCATCGCCGTCACCGCCGCAGAGGATAACGGTCATCTCGGGCTTAGCCATCTTGACGCCCGTAGCAAATGCAGCAGCGCGACCATGGGCCGTGTGCAGCGTACAGCAATCAATATATCCCGGCAAACGTGAAGCGCAGCCAATACCCGAAACAATGGCAGTCTCTTCCTTTTTGAGGTTCAGAGAGTCCATTGCACGAATAAGACCTTTCATGACAATCCCGTGGCCGCAGCCAGGGCACCAGATGTGCGGCAGTTTCCCGGGACGGATATACTTATCGTAATCAAACGCCATGGTTACTTGACCTCCTTCATCTTATCGAGGATCTGGCCCGGGTTGATCGGCTCACCGTCAACACGGAAAATACCGAGAACCGGAGCATTTCCCTCAATGCACCCTTTTACCAAACCAGTACACATGCCGAGGTTCATTTCCGGAGTAATGAAACCTTTAACCTTTTTGGAGAGCTCCATAAGGCGCTCCTCGGGGAACGGCCAGAAGGTGATAATCCGGAACAAACCGGCTTTGATGCCATTCTTACGTGCTTCGTTAACGGCAAAACGAGCCGAACGGGAAGTGGAACCGAAAGCTACGACGATAACATCAGCATCATCGCACAGATACTCTTCCCATTTCATGATGTCAGCTCTATTGGCTTCAACCTTGCGAACCTGGCGCTCTTCTTCTGCCTGAACGACCTCGGCCTTGGTGGTCGGGAAACCGTCCTGCATCTTGTTGAGGCCGGTAACATGGAACTTGTAACCGGAACCGAATGCTGCAAGCGGCGGTACATCACCGAAAGAAGTGTCGTAGGGTTTATACTGCTCGGGGGGAACGGAAGGCTTAGTACGATCAACCACTTCCAGTTCACCCGGCTCCGGGAAAACAATCCGCTCACGCATGTGGGCGACAATTTCGTCAGGCATAATCATAACCGGCGTACGATACTTCTCAGCCAGGTTAAAGGCCCGAACCGTTTCCTCGAATATTTCCTGAACCGATGCAGGAACAAGGCAGATAGCGGGATGGTCACCATGGGTTCCCCACTTGGCGCACATAACGTCAGACTGCGAAGGTCCGGTCGGCATACCGGTCGAAGGACCGCCACGCATAACGTTGAAAATTACGGCAGGAACTTCGGAAATGCAGGCATAACCGATGTTTTCCTGCTTAAGGGAGAGGCCAGGGCCGGAAGTAGCCGTAAGAACCTTGGTACCGGTCAGGGATGCACCGATAACGGCAGCCATAGCTCCAATCTCGTCTTCCATCTGAATGAACTTCCCACCAACTTTGGGAAGCTCAGCGGACATTACCTCGGCCACCTCAGTGGATGGAGTAATAGGGTAACCGGCGAAAAACCGGCAGCCAGCGTAAAGAGCACCGTGAGCACCGGCCTCGTTACCCTGGAGAAGTGCAACTTTCTTAGCCACGTCAAATACCTCCTCTTGGAATGGTTACGGGGTGACCTTGATTGCGAAATCAGGGCAGCGCAACTCGCACTGCATGCATTTGATGCAGGCTTCGAGGTTTTTCACCCCAACAACGAAACCTTTCATCTCCAGTACCTTTGTAGGGCAAAACTCAACACAGATGTGGCAGCCCTTACAGTACTTCTCAATAATCTCGATAGTCGGAAGCTTTTTTTCCATCTAGATACGCTCCTTTACTAAAATGAAGCCGTTTCCGGCAAAACTTTTGTGTTTATAACACAGTCGTGTATACATTTTCAAGATTTAGAAAATATTAAGTTACACATATCTTCTTTTTTTAAAAAGATGCCCTAACAAGGCAAAAGAAGGGCACAGGACCCTTCTCTCGCCTTGTTTCAGGAGTATGGAATATTACTTAAGATTGAGGCTGTCAACGAGGCTCTTAACTGCGGCAACCGACTTATCCATCATCGCTTGCTCTTCAGCATCAAGGTTGAACTCAATGATCTGCTCAACGCCATTCGCACCCAAAACCGCCGGCACGCCAACATAGTAACCGTTCACGCCGAACTCACCCTGCAGATAGCAGCAGCTCGGGAGAACACGCTTCTGATCGCCGAGAATAGCTTCGGTCATGGCGATAGCAGCAGAAGCAGGTGAATAGAAAGCAGAACCGGTCTTGAGAAGAGCAACAACCTCGCCGCCTGCTCCACGGGTACGCTTAACCATTGCTTCCATGACTTCCTTGGCTTTTGCTTTATCCTTGTACTTACGCTCAAGGAGTTCCATGACCGGAATACCGCAAACGCTGGTGTAGCGTACGAGCGGCACCATGTCGTCGCCGTGCCCGCCGAGGGTAACCGCAACAACGTCCTTGACGGATACGCCCAGTTCCCAGGCGATGAAGGCAGCAAAGCGTGAGGAGTCGAGAACGCCTGCCTGGCCGATAACCCTGTTGTAGGGGAATCCGGTGACTTTCTGGCAAAGGGTAACCATTGCATCCAGGGGGTTGGAAATAACGATAACGAAAGCATTGGGGGCATTCTGCTTGATGCCCTCGGCAACCTGGGTCATGATTTTGGAGTTAACCTCAATGAGGTCGTCACGACTCATGCCAGGCTTACGGGGAAGGCCAGCGGTAACGATAACCACATCGGCACCGGCAATATCCTCGTAGCTGTTGGTACCTTTCAGATTGACATCAAAGCTGTCCACCGGGCCGACTTCGGCGATGTCCAGCATTTTCCCCTGGGGAAGACCTTCAACGATGTCATACATAACAACATCGCCAAGTTCACGCAGTGCGCAAAGTTGAGCAAGAACGCCACCAATCTGACCACCACCGATGAGAGCAATTTTCTTACGTGCCATGTTTTCTTCCTCCATTATTAATTGGTGTTCAACAACCCACTTGGTTAGATAGCATCAATTATCGCGTTAAGAGTCGGACTCGGACGCATTGCCTTGGATACTTTTTCTTTATCAGGAGCGTAATAACCACCCATGTCAACGGGCTTGCCCTGGGCTGCGATCAGTTCGGCATCAATTTTTTCAGCATTGCCCGAAAGCTGCTCTGCAATCTTGGCGAATTTTGCCTGCAGTTCCTTGTCCTTCGTCTGCTCTGCAAGTGCCTCTGCCCAGTAGAGGGCAAGATAGAAGTGGCTCCCGCGGTTGTCGATCTGGCCAACTTTACGTGCAGGTGACTTGTTGTTGTCAAGGAACTTGGCAATGGCCTTATCAAGACCTTCAGCAAGAACCTGGGCTTTTTCGTTTTTGAAGGTTGCCGCAAGATGCTCGAGAGCTGCGCCGAACGCAGAGAATTCACCCAGCGAATCCCAACGCAGGTAGCCTTCTTTTACAAACTGCTGGACATGCTTGGGCGCCGAACCGCCCGCACCTGTTTCAAACAGTCCACCACCGGCGAGGAGGGGAACGATCGAAAGCATCTTGGCACTTGTGCCAACTTCCAGAATGGGGAAAAGGTCGGTCAGATAGTCGCGAAGTGCGTTGCCGGTAACGGAGATAGTATCGAGACCTTTGCGGATTCTCTCCAGCGAATAGCGCATAGCTTCCACCGGCTCAAGGATCTTGATTTCAAGACCGGTAGTATCATGGTCTTTCAGATACTTTTGTACTTTTGAAATGACGTTCGCATCGTGAGCCCGGTTCTTGTCAAGCCAGAACACAGCATGGGCACCTGTTGCGCGAGCCCTGCGAACGGCAAGTTTCACCCAGTCCTGAATCGGGATATCTTTTGCCCTGGACATCCGCCAAATATCACCCGCTTCAACAACATGCTCCATCAGCACCTTGCCGTCCGCATCGACAACGCGAACAGTCCCATCAGCAGGAATTTCGAAGGTGGTCGGGTGTGACCCGTATTCTTCTGCCTTCTGAGCCATGAGACCAACGTTGGGTACGGAACCCATCGTTGCAGGGTCAAGAGCACCGTTTTTCTGGCAATCCTTGATAATTTCCTTATAGATGGTTGCATAGCAACGATCAGGAATCATCGCCTTTGTGTCATGAAGCTTGCCATCAGGGCCCCACATTTTCCCTGATTCGCGAACAACAACCGGCATGGATGCGTCAACGATGATATCGTTGGATGCATGAAGGTTTGTAATGCCCTTATCGGAGTCAACCATTGCCAGAGCAGGACGCTTCGCGTAGACGGCCTGAATGTCTGCCTCAATCTCAGCCCTCTTAGCTTCAGGGAGTGACTGTATCTTCTTATAGAGATCGCCAAGCCCCATATTGGGGTTAACCCCGAGCTCTTTAAATGTTGCAGCGTGCTTATCGAATACTTCCTTGAAGAAGACATAGATGGCGTGACCGAACATAATCGGATCAGACACCTTCATCATGGTTGCCTTGAGGTGCAGGGAAAGCAACTGTCCTTTGTTCTTGGCGTCTTCTATTTGCTCTTCGAAAAACTTCCTGAGTGCTTTCGCGCTCATAAAGGTGCCGTCAAGGATTTCACCTTTCTCGGCAACGAGCTTGTCTTTGAGAACAGTTACCTTACCGTCCTTGCCAACCAACTCGATTTTGAAACCACCGCCGTTTTCCATGATAACGGACTTCTCGTTGCCATAGAAATCGCCGGAATTCATATGAGATACTTCAGCTTTTGAATCCGGAGTCCAGGCGCCCAGCTTGTGGGGATGTTTCTTGGAGAAGTTCTTGACGGAAATCGGAGCGCGCCGGTCGGAGTTCCCTTCGCGAAGAACTGGGTTAACTGCGCTTCCAAGAACTTTGGAATAACGCTCTTTTATTGCTTTCTCGGCATCATTTTGCGGCTCTTCAGGATAATCGGGTATATCATATCCCTTCGACTGCAGCTCCTTGATGGCCTCTTTGAGCTGCGGCACGGATGCACTGATATTCGGCAGCTTGATAATGTTGGCTTCAATCTTCTGGGTGAGATCACCGAGTTCACCCAGGTAATCGGCGACTTTTTGATCATCACGAAGTTTGTCTGGGAACGTTGCCAGGATTCTACCCGCAAGAGAGATGTCTCTTGTCTCGACCTCAACACCAGTCCCTTTGGTGAATTTCTGGATAATCGGGAGCAATGAGTACGTTGCCAATGCAGGTGCTTCATCAATCTCTGTCCAAATAATCTTGTTTGTCGCCATGATTCCTCCTTTATTGTTTACGGCTATACGCCAGAGGCTACCATTAAACCAGATCAGACCCGCAGCCGGCCACACATCTTCTCACCCGCCAGCAAAGCATGATACCTTGAGAATCATTATTCAAGCCTGCTTTTAGCAGTATTGTCGTGAAACACACTACATTAATCGTAGTTAATTTTAAGGCTTAAACTGTGTATACAGTATGCAAAACAGCATGTACTGTCAAGGAAAAACTATTTTTCATGTGAAGGCAAAAATACCCTGTAGTTACACAAAAAAAGCCGGGATAAATCCCGGCTTGAATTCACATCTATTCGGTTTATGGTAATCGGCGTTCCTGGGCGTAACGGCGAGCTTCCGCAATATCATCCCGCCCGGCATTTCTAGGTATCTTCAGAAGTTGTCCCGGCCAGATCCGTTTCGGGTCTCGTATCTGATCTCTGTTTGCGCGGTATATCAGCGGCCAAAGCAAGGCATCACCATATACATCCGGTCGTGCCGCAATCTGTGGCAACGTCTCACCGCGCTTAACGGTATGGGAAAGTGCAAGGGGACGAACCTCCCGCTGCTTTTCCCTGGCAGCAGCAGCCTTCGCCGCCTTCCTCGAAATCTCGCGAGCCGCCAATTCACGCTCTTCAATCAGCTTTCGATTCTTTTCCTCGAGAACTCTCTGCCGCTCGGCTTCACGACGCTTTTCCTCGGCTTCAAGCTTCTGTGCTTCAAGGCGCAGTTGTTCATCCACAAATAACTGCTCGATGAATTCCGCCTTTCTCAAAGCGAGCAAGTAATATTGTTCCGCATCCGAGAGCTTGCCATGTTCAAGGAACCGATCTCCGGTTTCGAGGGCATTCGTAATGCTCGCGAATTCCTCATCCCTGCCTTGAGCAGCCCATTGCAACCTGACGGCAGAAGATTTGACCAGTGCCTCTGTACGATAACGCGGCAGCTTCTGGGCACAACTCACGAGATTCAGAGCCAGCACTGAAACCATTGCCAGCATCCATATTCTCATTGTTACTTCCAATCTCTTATTGTTTGACTGTCACCTTGAGAGCGAGTTCCCGAAGTTGCTTCGTATCGACAATGGAAGGGGCATCGGACATGAGGCACGCCCCCTTTTGCGTTTTCGGGAAGGCAATAACGTCGCGAATTGAATCGCTGCCCGTAAGGAGCATGATAAGACGGTCCATCCCGAAGGCAATTCCGCCATGGGGAGGTGTCCCACATTCCAGGGCGTCGAGCAGGAAGCCGAATTTTGCGCGGGCTTCGTCTTCAGAGAGGCCCAGCAGGCTGAACATGCGGGACTGGACATCCTGTTGATGAATCCTGATGCTACCACCACCAATCTCGTTCCCGTTCAGAACCAGGTCGTAAGCTTTCGCACGGCAGCTGCCGGGGTCTGATACGACTTTGTCCAGATCCTCATCCATGGGAGCCGTGAAGGGGTGGTGCACGGCAGCCCACCTTTTTTCTTCGTCATCCCATTCCAGCAGCGGGAAATCGGTAATCCAGACAAACTTGAACGTGTCCTTATCAGTTAGACCGAGAATTCCGGCAAGATGATTACGGAGCTTCCCGAGAGAATCATTGACCACTTTGGGCTTATCGGCGACGAAGAGAAGAAGATCCCCCTCCTCGGCCTCGAATGCCCGGTTCATTGAAGCAATCTCTTCCGGGGAGAAGAATTTGGCAATGGGGGAGTGCCATTCGCCATTCTCGAACTTGACGTAGGCCAGCCCCTTTGCCCCATAAATCTTGGCGAACTCGGTAAGGTCATCGATTTCCTTGCGGGAAAACCGTGCGCAGCCCTTGGCGTTAAGCCCCTTGATGATTCCGCCGGAAGCTGCCACATCGGCGAAGACCTTGAAACCGGCCCCCTTGACGATATCCGTCAACTCGACGAGTTCAAGACCGAAGCGAATATCCGGATTGTCAACGCCAAAGCGGCGGATGGCCTCTGCGTAGGTCATGCGCGGCACGGGAAGCGAAACGTCAACTCCTTTAGCTTCCACGAAAATCTTCGCAATAAGCCCTTCCATGACCGAGATGATATCTTCGCGATCGATGAAAGACATTTCGCAATCGATCTGGGTAAATTCGGGTTGCCTGTCAGCACGGAGGTCCTCGTCACGGAAACAGCGCACGACCTGGAAGTAACGGTCAAAGCCCGAAATCATCAGAATTTGCTTGAATATCTGGGGAGACTGCGGAAGGGCATAGAAAGTTCCCTGGTTAATCCTGGAGGGAACAAGGAAGTCACGGGCGCCTTCCGGAGTGGACTTGGTCAGGAACGGGGTCTCTATCTCAAGGAAACCGTTTTCAGTCAGATATTGACGGGTTATTTGGGCAACCTTCGAGCGAAGGATGAGATTGTTCTGGAGAACGGGACGACGCAAATCGAGATAACGGTACTTAAGACGGATATTCTCGGCAACGTCCACATAGTCATCAAGGGTAAAGGGAAGCGGCTTGGAGCGGTTGAGGATCTTGCATTCGGTGACGAGTATTTCGACTTCGCCGGTTTTCATGGCAGGATTAACAGTCCCTTCGGGACGCGGAATAACCTCGCCTTTAACGGCAACGACATATTCATTACGGATAGCCTCGGCCTTATGATGGGCATCGGCATCTTTCGCGGGATCAAATACGATCTGGGCAAGGCCCTCACGGTCGCGGAGATCTACGAAGACCAGCCCGCCGTGATCCCTCCGGCGCATGACCCACCCCATCAAGACGACCTCGCGCCCCACATCAGCTTTCGTCAGGTTACCGCAGTAGTGACTCCGTTTCCACCCGCCAAGAATATCATCCATCGACAAACCTCCTCATCAGTCACTAAAATCGTGTAACTTTACTAAATATGAAAGGATTCTTCAAGAAAAACAAACCGCGGAACACGCCATAAAATGAAGACTCCGGCACAAGAGACCCGGAGCGTAAGAGCAACAGATGCAAAAAGGGGTTGGCCTTTCGGCCAACCCCTTAATGTTTTGGTGGAGCTGATCAGGATCGAACTGACGACCTCTTGAATGCCATTCAAGCGCTCTCCCAGCTGAGCTACAGCCCCGTTCAAAAGAGACTTGATTTATATCAAAACGTAACAGGCAGTGTCAACATTTTTTTCCGCGAAAATTCATATAGGGATTTACCCTTGACGCCTCCCCGGCTCATGTGGTTTAATCCGTCCACTTTGCCGGAGTGGTGAAACTGGTAGACGCAGCGGACTCAAAATCCGCCGGGAGCAATCCCATGTCGGTTCGATTCCGACCTCCGGCACCAATTACATACAAAAGGGCAGCCAATCGGCTAGCCCTTTTTATATTCCCGCCACAAATATGACTACCCTGCAACCCCGGATACAACCGACCGCTGACGAAGAATCTCGAACAGAACCACCCCTCCCGCTACCGAAGCATTAAGAGAGCTGACACCTCCCCGGAGCGGTATGGAGATGAGGAAATCACACCTCTTGGTCACCAGGGGCCTTACCCCCTCTCCTTCTCCGCCAATCACCACAACTACATTTCCGGTCAGGTCCTGCCCATAGAGAGAGGAAGCGGCGCTATCCGCCGTACCATAAATCCAGAAGCCCGCCTCTTTCAGCTCATCGAGGGCCTGGGCCATATTGGCAACCTGGGCAATCGGAATGGTTTCAGCAGCACCGGCAGCGCTCTTCTCCACCGTTGCGTTCACACGGGCGGCACGATCCTTGGGGATTATGACGCCATGGGCGCCCGCACAGGCGGCACTCCGGACGAGGGCCCCGAGGTTGTGGGGATCCTGAACACCGTCAAGGGCCAGGATAAGACCGCTCTCCCCCGACTCGCGCCAGGCGGCGATGATATCGGACAGGTCGGCATAGGTGAAACCTTCCATCCTGATGGCTACGCCCTGGTGATGCTCGGTGCCGCAGATACGGCTGATATCCCGCTTGTCGCGATTGCGGACCGCGACCCCCTTCTCCGCTGCAAGTTTTAGAAGCTTTTCCATGCGTCGATCGTTGACTTCGCGGGACACGAAAAGCTCGAAGGCCCTCCGCTTGCCGCGCAGGGCCTCCATGACGCTGTTTATTCCGTAGAGTATCTCTTCTTTCACGCCTGACCTTTCAGCCGGCTCAGCCGGCAACAATCTCATCAAGGATCATCTCGGCGGCAGCGGCCGGGTCCGGAGCATCACCGATTGGACGGCCGATGACGAGATAATCGCTCCCCGCCTTCACCGCCTCGGCCGGCGTCATGACCCGTTTCTGGTCATTGAGGGCGGCAAAGGAGGGACGTACGCCGGGGGTAACAATAAGGAAATCGTTTCCGCACGCCTCGCGGATAAGGGGAATCTCCCGGGGAGAGGCCACAACACCGTCAATGCCGGCATTTTTTGCCAGAGTGGCGAGTCTCACCACCATATCGGGAACACTGTGCTCGATTCCCAAATCCCTGAGGGTTTCATCGGTGGACGAAGTGAGAATGGTGACGGCCAGAACCTTTGCCCTCTCTTCCCCCTTGAATTCCTTATCAAGGGCTTCCACCGTTTTCGCCATCATCTCGTAGCCGCCCAGGGCATGCAGATTGAATAGCTTGACTCCCAAACGGGCCGCCTCCACCGAGGCCATCGCGACGGTGTTGGGTATGTCATGGAATTTGAGATCAAGGAAGACCTCGCCGCCGAATTTCTGAATCATCCGTACCGCTGCCGGGCCACAGGAAGTAAAAAGCTGCTTCCCGATCTTGAACATCCCCACCTTGTCCGACAGTGTCTCGGCCCAATACTGCACATGGGCGAATTCACCGGTATCGAGGGCGAAAATAACCTTTTCGCGTGCCTGTTCTCTCGTCATTGCTCAATCTTCTCCTTGAAAGATTACTGGTTGAGGGCCTCGGCAACAAGCGTTCTGACCGTCTCCACCGCCTCAGTCTGCGGGAGAAGGGAAACCTCGCCGCTTTTGCGAACCTTGAGCTCCACTTTCCCCTCTGCCAGATTTTTGCTTCCCACGACTATCCTGAGCGGAATCCCGATAAGGTCGGCATCCTTGAACTTGGAGCCGGGGCGCTCGTCCCGGTCGTCGAACATAACCTCCACGCCGGCATCGGTAAGGGCCCGGTACATATCCTCGCAGGCAGCTACAACCTGGGCATCCTTCATGCTGACCGCCGAAATGATGCAGTGGAACGGCGCAAGGGGAATCGGGAAGATGATGCCGTCGGCGTCGTGGTTCTGCTCGATACATGCTGCCACGGTACGGCTGATGCCGATGCCGTAGCAGCCCATGAAGATCACCTGCTCCTTGCCGTCGGCATCCAGATACGTGGCGCGGAGGGCTTCGGAGTATTTGGTGCCCAGCTTGAAGACGTGCCCGACCTCAATGCCGCGCCACATCTCCAGGTGCCCGGCCTCGCAGCGGGGGCAGGGATCGCCGTGGACAACGTTGCGGATGTCGGCAACGAGAGCCGGCGTGAAATCGCGCCCCATGTTCACGTTTTTGAAATGAAGGTCGCGGGCATTGCCCCCGGTGACGAAGTTTTTCATCCCCTCCACCAGCAGATCGGCAACAATCCTGATTTTCAGCCCCACGGGACCGGCAAAGCCCACCGGAGCACCGGTCACCCGCTCAACCACATCCTCTCCGGCCATCTCCAGCTCTTCACACCCCAGCAAATTCTTGAGCTTGATCTCGTTCAGATCGTGGTCGCCGCGCACAAGGGCCGCCACCGCCTGGCCGTCGGCAACATAGAGAAGCGTCTTCACCAGCCCCGATGCCGGAATGCCAAGGAAACCGGTAACTTCTTCGACGCTTCGCTTCTGGGGGGTTTCGACCTTTTCCAGATCCCTGGGCTCGGCGTGCTGTGCCGGGAAGGGCCTGGCCTCGGCCTTCTCCACGTTGGCCGCATACTCGCAGGCGGTGCAAGAAACAATGGCGTCTTCGCCGGAATCGGCAAGGACCATGAATTCGTGGGATGACGAGCCGCCGATGGAGCCGGTATCCGCCTCGACCGCCCGGAACCGGAGGCCGCAGCGCTGGAAAATGCGGCGGTATGCCTGATACATTTTTTCGTAGGAACTGTCAGCCGCTTCGGAGTTCACGTCAAAGGAATAGGCGTCCTTCATGATAAACTCGCGGCCGCGCATGAGGCCGAACCGGGGACGGATTTCGTCACGAAACTTGGACTGCACCTGGTAGAGATTCAAGGGCATCTGCCGGTAGCTCTTCACCTCGCGACGGACAAGATCGGTAATCACTTCCTCGTGGGTGGGTCCGAGACAGAACTCGGCATCCTTGCGGTCGGTAAAGCGCAGGAGTTCCTTGCCGTACTGCTCCCACCGCTTCGACTCCTGCCATAATTCGGCCGGCTGAACCCCCGGCATGAGGAGCTCTATGGCGCCGGCGCGGTTCATCTCTTCGCGGACAATCTGCTCTACCTTACGGATGGAGCGGAGCCCCAGGGGAAGATAATTATAGATTCCGGCGGCAAGCTTGCGAATCATGCCGGCCCGAAGCATCAGCTGATGGGAAATAACCTCGGCGTCGGAAGGAGTTTCTTTCACCGTGGGGACAAAATACTGGGAATAGCGCATCAAAAACCTCTATTTTGGATGTAGGGGCAAACCTTGTGTTTGCCCTGCTTCGGGCGATCACAAGTATCGCCCCTACGATTTTTCCTTGGCCATCTGCTCGACCTCCGCCACCAGGGCATCGGCCATCTCGCTCTCGGGGACCTTCCTGACAATCTCGCCGTGGCGGAACAGCAAGCCCTCGCCCCGCCCACCAGCTATGCCGACGTCAGCCTCGCGGGCTTCGCCGGGGCCGTTCACCACGCACCCCATGACCGCCACGGTCAGATGGGCATCGATGGCGGCGAGGCGGCTCTCCACTTCCTGTGCAACCCCGATCAGGTTGATCTGGCACCGGCCGCAGGTGGGGCATGAAACAAAGTTGACCCCCCGCTGTCGCAGCCCCAGAGCCTTGAGAATCTCGAAGCCGACCCGCACCTCGTCCACCGGATCACCGGTGAGCGATACCCGCATGGTGTCGCCGATGCCATCGGCAAGCAGGATGCCGAGCCCCACCGACGACTTGATGGTGCCGGAAAAGATGGTGCCTGCCTCGGTTATGCCAATGTGGAGGGGATAATCCACCTTTTGGGAGAGGAGCCGGTACGCCTCGACTGTTTTCATGACATCGGAGGCCTTGAGGGAAATCTTTATCTGATCGTAGCCGATATCCTCAAGAATGCGGACATGGCCCAGGGCCGACTCCACCATGGCCTCCGCAGTGGGATGACCGTATTTTTCGAGGAGTTCCTTCTCCAGGGAACCGGCATTGACGCCGATCCGGATCGGAACAAGGCGCTCCCGGGCGGCCTTAACCACCTCCTCCACCTTCCACCGCTCGCCGATGTTGCCGGGATTGAGGCGCAGGCCGTCTATCCCCCCCTCAAGAACCCGCAGGGCCAGGCGGTAATCGAAATGGATATCGGCGATGACGGGAATCGGGCTCTGTCCCTTGATCTCCCCCAACGCTTCGGCCGCCGCCATATCGGGGACGGCGCAGCGGACGATCTCGCATCCGGCAGCGGTCAGCGCGCGAACCTGGTCAAGGGTTGCCGCCACATTGCGGGTATCGGTGCTGCACATGGACTGCACCGCACAGGGTGCTCCACCGCCGACAGAGATGTTTCCTACGTGAATCTGCTTGGTTTGGCGTTTCATAGCGGAGCATAGTAGCCGCAACGGGCGCGGAAAGTCAAGAAAGGTTTGGCGTGGGGATGCACGGGGAAAGCGCCAAAAGGAAAGGCGGGATTTCTCCCGCCTTCCAGGGCAATGCTGTTCTGCCGGACTGCTTAAATGTCGTAGTAAAGGGCGAACTCGATGGGAACCGGACGCATCCGGACCGGGTTGACTTCGGCCTCGGTTTTGTACTCGATCCACTTCTCGATGACGTCAGGGGTAAAGACATCGCCTTTCAGAAGGAACTCATGGTCCTCCTTGAGGGCATTGAGGGCGTCTTCGAGGGTTCCCGGAGCTGACGGAATGTCCTTGAGCTCTTCCGGTGAAAGCCCGTAGATGTCCTTATCCAGCGGCTGCCCCGGATCAATCTTGTTCTCAATGCCGTCAAGACCGGCCATGAGCATGGCGGCGAAAGCAAGGTAGCCGTTGCAGGAGGGGTCCGGGGTCCGGTACTCGATCCGCTTGGCCTTCGGGCTGGAAGAGAGCATCGGGATCCGGATGGAGGCAGAGCGGTTACGGCTAGAGTATGCCATGTTCACCGGAGCTTCGAAGCCCGGCACCAGACGCTTGTAGGAGTTGGTGGTCGGGTTGGTGATGGCGCAGAGAGCCTTGGCGTGCTTGATGATACCGCCGATGTACCAGAGGGCCATCTGGGAAAGCCCGCCGTACTTGTCGCCAGCGAAGAGGTTCTGGCCGTTTTTCCAGATGGACTGGTGGCAGTGCATGCCGGAACCGTTATCGCCGTAGAGGGGCTTCGGCATGAAGGTTACGGTCTTGCCATTGCGGTAAGCCACGTTCTTGATGACATACTTGAACCACTGGAGCTGGTCGGCCATATCCACGAGGGAGGAGAAACGCATATCGATCTCCGCCTGACCGCCGGTGGCTACCTCATGGTGCTGGCACTCGACCCGGATGCCGACCTTCTGAAGCTCCAGCACCATCTCATTGCGGAGGTCGTTCTGGGAATCGGTCGGGGAAAGGGGGAAGTAGCCTTCCTTGTGGCGCGGCTTGTAACCCAGGTTGGGGAACTCCTCGCGGCCGGTGTTCCATGCGCCCTCAACAGAATCAACCATGTAGAAGGACTGGTTGGAGCTGGAGTCGTACCGGACCTCATCGAAGATGAAGAACTCGGCTTCAGGGCCGAAGAACGCGGTATCACCAACGCCGGTGGACTTAAGATAGGCTTCGGCCTTCCGGGCGATGTTGCGCGGGTCGCGGCTGTAGTCTTCCTTGGTAATCGGGTCGAAGACATTGCAAATGAGCGACAGGGTCGGCACCGCCACAAAGGGGTCCATTTTGGCGGTATCGGGATCCGGAAGGAGAATCATGTCGGAAGCGTGGATCGGCTGCCAGCCACGGATGGAAGAGCCGTCGAAACCTTGCCCCTCCTCAAAGGTATCTTCACTAAACTCCGTGATGGGAACGGAAATGTGCTGCCAGGTCCCGACGAAGTCCATGAATTTGAAATCAACCATCAGTGCGCCGTTTTCCTTGGCGAAGCTTACTACCTCTTGTGGGGTCATCTAAACGTCTCCTTTCGTTGATAGGCAATTACTTCTGATTGTTTTTACAGCGCATCCTCGCCCCGTTCACCGGTTCTGATGCGGATAACTTCCTCAACCTGCGTTACGAAAATCTTGCCGTCGCCGATTCGTCCGGTCTTTGCGGCCTGCTCTATGGTCTCGACCACTTTCCCGACGATGTCGTCTCCGACGATGATTTCCATCTTGATCTTGGGGATGAAATCAACGACATACTCGGCACCGCGGTAGAGCTCGGTATGTCCCTTTTGCCGGCCGAAACCTTTCACCTCGCCAACCGTTATCCCCTGGATACCGATTTCATTCAGGGCCTCTTTAACCTCGTCCAGCTTGAACGGCTTTATTATCGCTTCGACTTTTTTCAAGGCTTAGCACCCCCTCTTGGATAATGTTTTAAACTGGCCGATTATAGGTGCCTCGGGGTTCAAAAGCAAGATTCCCGAAAGCCTCGCCTGCGGATGTTGCCATGGTTGAAGCAAATACTTTGCCCAAAACAAAGCATTTTACCTAGTCCAATAATTACGGCAAGTTAGCAGAGCAGCATCTTCATCCGCCCAACAACCACGGAACGGCATGCCTAAATACAGTGCAGATACATCCCGCCATGCACAAAACAGAAGCATTGAAGCAAACAATTCTCTTACTAAGACGAAACCTGCCTGTTCAACTGCACATCTTACCACCCTGCCTTCGGCTTCCCCCCTATTTCATAGGGGGGACTGACGGGGGTCGAATGGTCAATACACTTGTTAGTAGCTCAAGCTTGCCTGTTGTAATGCCGATAGGTATAGTACCTGTAAATTTCCCCGGCGAATTGAAACCATGAAAATAAAAGCTCTGATACTGGCGGCCATTACTCTTGCCTTCCCCCGTGAAGGGGTTGCCGACATCTACCGGTATGTGGATGACGAGGGAGTAATCTGTTTCACCGATACCCCCGCCAAAAGCGGGGCGACACTGGTAATCAAGGAGCGCCGGGGCAAACGGGGCATTACCGCCCACAAAAGCAGCATCGCCAACGAAGGGAAGGCTGCGGCATCCCAGGCATCATCTCGGGCACTTCCAGTTCAGGGAAGGATATCTTCGCTGGTGGGGCTTCGCCACGATCCCATCAACGGCACCCTCCGGGAGCACCACGGCATAGACATAGCCGTTGCCGAAGGAACAGAAGTCCGCCCCGTGGGACCGGGGAGAGTTATCTTCTCCGGCTCGCGCGGCGGCTACGGCAATATGGTCATGATTGAACATGGAGACGGCACCATGACCCTCTATGCCCATAATTCGGTCAACCTGGCAACGGAGGGAAGCGACGTTGACGGGACCTCCCCCATTGCCCTATCAGGCTCCACCGGCCGCTCAACTGGTCCCCACCTTCACTTCGAAGCGTGGCGGGGGGACACCAACATCACCTCCACCTACCTCACCGCCGGAGCCACAACGGGCAACGCCGCCAACCGCAAACCGGCGGAAGTCATCCGGCGGATCGTTCAGGCCGACGGCACCCTCTACTTCGGCAACATCCACTAAGAACTTGTCCGTAGATAACTGTTACAGTCTCGCATCCCATCTTCACGCCATCTTTGACCGGTCCTCAATCGTAAAATCCTCGACGTAGCCCTGCTACGCCTGTGGTTTTACTCAATCAGCCCGGCCAAATCTGTCATAAATCCGGGCGCGATCTTCTGAAACATTATTTACGGACAAGTTCTAACCATCCCACCGTCTCACTCCCCATGCCGTTTTGTCTTGCGCGTCGGAACCGCCGTCCAGGGATCATCGGGCCAGGGGTGCTTCGGGTAGCGGCCCCGCATCTCCTTTTTCACCTCCTGGTAGGCACCGTTCCAGAATCCCCGCAAATCGGCGGTCACCTGGAGGGGGCGCCCTGCCGGCGACAGGAGATGAATGAGCACCGGCACCCTCCCCCATGCCACAGTGGGCGTATCGGCCAGGCCGAACATCTCCTGGAGCTTCACCGCCAGGACCGGCGTGCCGTCCTCCCCATAGTCGAGGGATATCCGCGAACCGCTCGGAACCGCCAGGTGGGTCGGCGCCCCTTCATCCAAGCGGCGGAGGAGGTTCCAGGGGAGTAGCGTCTGCAAGGGCGGCAGCAAATCAACCGCCGCCACTTCGGAAAGCCGCCGGGCCCCGTCCAGATATGGCCCCAACCAATCGCCCAGGGTTGCGAGAAGTTTTTCTTCGGATAAATCAGGCCACTCTTCTTCCGGAAAAAGCCGGGCCATGAGCCGCACCCGGGCCAGGAACCGACGGGCGGCTGCCGACCAGCGCAAAGCCTGCAGGCCGGGTCCCTTCACAATCCCTTCCACAAGAGCGTTCCGCACCTCTTCGGCGGTGGCGGCGGCCGGCCTGCTTTCAAGGACGAGAGCACCTAATCGCTCCTCTTCCCGGCTCGACACCCTCCCCTCACGGTCATCCCACTCAACGGCCCGCACCCTGGCGATGCCGCCGGCAAACTCCCGCCTTAAAGTCTCCGGCGCAAGAACGCTCGCCCGGCGGATGAGATCATCCCCGCGCTCACCGCGTTCCACCTCGTAGGCGACCACGAGCGGTTCGGAATGCACCGTACTCCGGCCGGAAAGAACGGCCCCGCGCCCACCCGCCAGGAGATACCGCCGACCTTCGCCGCCGCGAAGCATGGCAATCCGGTCCGGGTAGGCCCAAGCCAGCAGAAGCGCCACGGTATCTGCATCGATGCCCCTGCCCGCTTCTTCCCTCCCGGCATTGAGCAGTTTGCGCAGGTGGTGGGCCGAGCGGTCAACGGTGCGGCAGGCGGAAGCATCAATTGAGGGATGACGCCTCTGCGAGCGCCATCCATGGAGCGCTTCGATCCGCAGCAGCATGTCGCTCTCGCTCCGTTCCCCGGCACCTTCCGCTACGCTCTTAACAATATCGCGTTCCGAGAGAATTGCAGCAACATCACATGCAAGGTAAGCGAGCCCCCGCCCGGCGGCCTTTACCAGCATATGGGCAAGCCGTGGATGGACCGGCAGTTCCGCCATACTGCGGCCGGTATCGGTGATCACTCCGTTGGGGTTAATGGCATCCAGCTGCACGAGGAGCCGTTGCGCCTCCTGGTAGGCAGCCTGGGGAGGGGGCGTGAGCCAGGCGAGGGATGGGGGGTCGGTCACCCCCCAGGCAGCCAGGTCCAGGGCCACCGGCGTAAGGTCTGAAGTGGCTATCTCGGGGGGATCGGTTGGAATGATGGTTCGCTGGATGTGTTCGGACCAGAGGCGGAGACAGGTGCCCGGTCCGAGTCGACCGGCCCGTCCCGCCCGCTGGGTGGCGGAAGCTGCCGAAATCCGCTCCGTTACAAGCCGGTCCAGTCCTGACGCCGGATCGAAGCGGAGACGGCGGCAGTACCCGCTGTCAATGACCACCCGCACCCCTTCTATGGTGAGGCTCGTTTCGGCGATATTTGTCGCGAGTACCACCTTGCGGTGTTCGGCGGGGACAATGGCCCGCTCCTGATCGGCAAAGGGAAGATCTCCATAGAGCGGGGTTACCACGGGCGATGACGGCAGCGGCCCCCCATCCTCCAGAAGCTGTCGGCAACGGCGGATCTCACCCGCACCGGGCAGAAAGGCGAGGATATCCCCCTCGGTTTCGGCAAGGGCCAGACGAACCGAGCGGGCAACGGCTACCGGAAGAGGGTCGTTGTAATCCTCGGGGAGATAGCGGATGTCAACGGGGAAAATCCTCCCCTCGCTGGTGATGACCGGGGCATCGTCCAGAAGCGCCGCAACCGGCGCAGCATCGAGGGTCGCCGACATGACGATTATCCGTAAATCTTCCCGCAGCCCCTGCTGCACGTCACGGCAAAGGGCCAGGGCCAGATCGGCGTGGATGCTCCGCTCATGGAACTCATCGAAAATCACCGCACCGACCCCGTCCAGAAACGAATCAGACTGGAGCCGGCGGGTCAGCACACCTTCAGTCACCACTTCCAGCCGGGTGCGCCGGGACACCTTGCGGTCAAAGCGGATAGTATAGCCGACGGTTTCGCCCACCTCCTCCCCAAGGGTGGACGCCATCCAGCGGGCCGCGTTGGTGGCGGCAAGGCGGCGCGGCTCGAGCATGATGATCCCCTTCCCCCCAAGCCAGGGGGCATCCAGGAGGGCAAGGGGAATTCTGGTTGTCTTTCCGGCCCCCGGCGGGGCTTGGATGACAACCGAATTGCGGGCCTGAAGGGAGGATTTCAGCTGGGGCAGGATGTCATCAATAGGGAGAGGCATAGTGAGTAGCGAGTAGGAGTAGTGAGGTCTTAGCTATCCCGCCAGATTCTCAAGATCCCCCAGGGTCAGCACGTCAAGGGAGTCGACAATTTTGACGGCTCCGGCGAGTCTTTCGGCAGGGTAGCTGTTGGTGACGGCGATGACAGGAATGCCGGCACCGGTGGCGGAGGCGATGCCGGCCGGGGTGTCTTCGATGGCGATGCAGCGTTCGGGGGTAATTGGGCGCTCGGGGAAAGCCGCGGCAAGACGCTCCACGGCCAGAGCATAGCTCGCGGGGTCGGGTTTGCTGGCGCTCACTTCTTCCGCGGTCACCATCACGTCGAAGGCGTTCGGCAGCCCCAATCCGGACAGGATGGGGAGAATGTCGCTCCGCAGGGCACCACTGCAAAGGGCCAGGGGAAGCGAGCCGCTGATGGCTTCGATAAGTTCGACGACTCCCGGATAGGGGACGACGCCTCGGGAGATAATCTCCTGGAATGCTGCCGCTTTCCGCTCAATGAGGAGTTCCAGATCACGATCGTTCAGAGTCCGGCCATGGGCCCGAAATGCCTCGCGGAAGGCATCGCGATCGTCGAATCCCATGTAGAGATTCACGTACTCTTCCCAGGAATAGCCCAACCCCAGGGGCTCCAGTATCTCCTGGAAGGCCCGATGATGGAGCGGCTCGGTATCGACAATGATGCCGTCGAAATCGAAAATGACTGCTGAAAGCATTTAAACCTCCGGGACCGGGGACCGGGGACCAGGGACCGGCGAAACGGAAGCATTCCTCCCCTTCATCAACCCGAATCCCATCTCCCGGCTTCTAGAACTTCTTCACCAGCATCAAACCTGCCGACGAACCACTTATTGAGGGCACCAGCACCACGCTTGCCTTCCGTGCATAGTGGTTCGTGACCACCCGCCCGGCGAGCTCGCCAATGGCTGCTCCCAAGAGCACGTCGCTGGCCCAGTGTTTATCGTCATAAATCCGCGAGAAGCCCACAAAGGCGGCGGTGGCATAGGAAAGGACTCCCACCGGCACACTCCCCGACGTACGGGTGAGTACCGAAGCCATGGCAAAGGAACTGGCCGTATGCATGGAAGGGAACGAATCGTAGTCCGACTTGAACTGGAACGGCCGGAAACTCCCCTTGCTGCTCCCGGTCAGGGGGCGGGCACGCCCCACGGCCTCCTTCAGGACAAAAGTTGCGGCATCGGCGATGACCGCCGCCTCACCCATCATGAGCCCCGTATCCCGCCAGCGGGGGGAATCGGCCAGCAACCCTCCTCCCCATACCGCACCCGCCACCCCCAGGTGAAGGATTGGATTACCGATGACATTGCCCGCATCAACGGCATGGTCGAGGTTACGGCCACGGGTTCGCCGCACCTCGTCCCGGATGTCGTAATCGAAAAGATAGGTCAGCCCCACCGCTCCGGCAACAGCCAGAGTGCCGACAACCTCACCGTTCCCGGTCCGGAACGGGGTCGCGAGAAAATCACCGGTTTCATCGCGGAGCGTCACGGCTTCAGTGGCGACAAAAGAGCCGATACTTACGCCCTCGGCAGCCCCGCCCTTTTGGGCAAAAATCACGAGGAGCAGAAAAACCGCGATGGCAAGAGGCAGTTTCCGGGCACGCCAGACTGCAACAGCGAGGCAGACGATACCAGCCCCCAGCGCGTCGGCAATCAGATCGCGGAAATCGGCACTCCTGGAAGTAGTCAGTACCCCCTGGGCAACCTCCATGAGGGCGCCCAGCGCAACCGAACTGCCAAAAGCGATAACCAGACAATAACGGCGACATTGGCGATACGCAACCAGACAGCTCCAGACCAACAGGGCAAAAACCCCATAGGCAACGGCGTGTTGAAATTTGTCCCACGCCAGCAATTCAATTTGCGGCTTAGGGGGCGAGGGGTCGAGGGAAAACCAGACAATGGCCATTCCCCACGCGGCAAGGAGCACCCACTTGAACCACCTCGACTCCAACATCCCCATGACTGCTGCTCTGATCACAGTCCCGCCGCCACAACGACCCCGGCGGTCAGGGCAATCTGCGACACGATTGTCGTTATGTCCTTGATCTCGCGCATCCAGGCAATCCGCTCCAGTTTCTGGGGAACCACCAGGGTATCCCCCGGATCGAGAACCGTTGCCAAGAACCCGCCGAAAGTCCAGCGATTCTGTGAATCGCTCCAGCGAATGCCGAAGGACGACTGCTGACGGCTCTGAACCGAACCATCGGCACTGATTATGTACATGTCGTCTTCTTCGCCATCCCGTGTAGTCCCGCCGGCATCTTTCAGGTAATGGGCCACATCTTCACCCGGAAGATGGACAAAAGAGGTGGGATTGTAAACTTGCCCCATTACGTTCACGACACTGGAAATCTGGGGCACTTCGAGAACGTCACCCCCCATGAGTTCCAGATCGTAGGGGGACTTTTTGAACGAGTTCAGTTGTGCCAGGCGGATAACTACGCGCCCCTCGGCCCGGGCCGACTTGAGCTTGTTCAGGCTTTTCTGAAGCCCTTCCAGGGCCGCCTTGGTCGCTTCAAGTTCCTCTTTGGACGCCGCGACTGCTGCCAGTTCACCCTGTTTGCGGAAGATCTCCTGCTCCGTCCGGGCAATCACCTCGTCCATCCGCCTCTGCTGCTCCTCCTGGACCGATTTCCGCATGAACCGGGCCCCCTTCAGGTAGGCCTTTTCGGTAAACCCGCCGGCCCGCTCAATGACGGAGCTCAACGGCTCACCCTTGGCGATGGAATAGGTTCCGGGGAACTTCACCTCCCCCTTCAGGGTAACAAAACGGTCGGTCGCCTCCAGCCAGTTCTCGATTCCCCGCACAATCAGGGCATCTTCCGGTTCGAGGGTGAGGTTATGGGCCGGGTCGCCGGCAAGCGCCTTGCCCAGGTTGATCTCCAGACGGGCAGTCCCCGCGCTCCCTTCCCCCATGGTCACCCTGGTCAGCTCCGCACTCTCCATATAGGCGTTGCGCTTGGGGCTTCCCGCCGCGGTCACCAGATCCCGGACCGTCATCCGGGGGAAGTAGTCATATTCTCCGGGATTCACCACCTGGCCGCTGATCGCAACGCGGGGGATTTCCACCATCTCGCTGCGGGAAAACACCTTGACCGTATCCTGCTCCTGCAGCTCCACATTGTCGGCAGGGTTCCCAATCAGTGCCCCGCGCAGGTTGACGGTCAGAACCTCGCGCCGGTAATCGGGGGGCGAGATGCGTGCAATCTCGACACTTTCCAGATAGGACTCGGGCAGAAGAACCGACGTATCGGGAATAAGATCCTTCACCCGCATCCCCTTGCGGAACTGATAGGCTCCGGGACGCGCCACGTTCCCCGTCAGGGTCACCACTTCGCGCATGGCCTCGCGGACCGGAAAGACGTTCACCATGTCATGGTCCTGCACCACGACCTTGGCCAGTTCCGTCTCCGGGGACTTTCCGCCGGTCACGTAATCGGCGATAACCCGGGTGCTGTTCCCCTCGATGCGCTCCAGCTGAATCCGTCCCGTATCGCCGGCAGCGGTGATCCCTCCGGCCATTGCCAGGAGTTCCGGCAGGGAGGTTTTCCCCTTGATCTCGTAGATACCGGGGCGTTTGACCTCACCGGCCACGCCGGCCACCGGCCCGATTACCGGGACAAATATGGTGTCGCCGTTTTCAAGGCGGATGTCACGGCTCCGGTCGCCGCTGAGGAACATGTCATAGAGATCCAGCTCCTGCACCGGCTTCCCGCCGCGGGATATCCTGACCGCACGGAGGCTGCCGTTCTTGGACGGTCCGCCCGAGGCGGCCAGGGCGTTGATGACTGTGGCAAGGGAACTGACGTTGTAGGTGCCGGGCACCTCCACCTCGCCAACCACGTATATCTGTATTGTCCGCAGGCTGCCAAGGGTGACATTCAGCTCGTACCCCTTGTAGTAGCGGGCAAACGCCTTGTCGATGGCTTCCCGTGCCTGGGCGTAGGTGAGCCCCCAAACCTTGACGGAACCGACCCTGGGAACGGTAATCTCGCCGTTACGGTCCACCTCGGCATCGTAGCGGGCCTGAAAGCTCCCCCAGACATCGATCCGCAGCGAATCTCCCGGACCGACCACATAATCGGAGCCGACCGGCAGATTATCCACCGACGGCAGATTGGCTATACTGTTTTTGAAAAAGTCATAACCGAACTGCTTGAGGCTCCGGTCCACCGGGGCCGGTTCAATCTTGTCGAGCAGCGTCGGGCTCTTGCGGGCGAAGGCACGCTCCAGGGGTGAACCCAGCTCTTCAACCGGCACCGGCGTAACACTCAGTTCTTCAGAGATCAGCGGCAGCTTCTCCACCCGGCCTCCGGCCGGCAGCCCCTGAACCCTGAAATAGTAAATCTGATTATTCTTGAGCTCTCGAACGCGGAACGAGGTGACATCACCTACCGGCACAGCCTTGAGATAATTGCCCGGCTCAGTCCCGTACAACACCATAAAACGGGACGGCACTTCCTCGCCTTTCTGCCGTACACCCGTAATCGACCAGGTGAGTGACACGAGGCCATCGCCCGGCTCAGCCTTAAACAAAAGCTTTGGGCCAACTTCCTTCTCGCTGCCACCGGTCGCGGGCAGAGACGCCTGAGAACGCTCGGCGCCCACGCCATAGGAACTGGAAGCCGGGAACTGAGCCGAACCGTAGCTGCCCGGCACCGGCGCTGTGTAGCCACTGTCCGGAGCCGCATAGCCACCTCCCGGAGCTGCATAGCTGCCGCCGGTTCGCGGATACTCCATAGAGCTTCCGGTAACGCCGGGATCCACCGCCCAACAGGCTGTCGCGACGGCAAGCAAAGCCAGCAGGAAAAACAATAATGCCGATTGTCTGGATCGATTCATTGGCCCCTCATGAACTTATGGCTAGCTTAAAAAATGACCTTGATAAATGCCGGGTAACGAACAAGGATAAGTACCCTGTTATCCCCCTCTCCGTCAACCCGAAATACTCGTCGGCGCCGTACAGTAAATTTGCCGGAAGAGAGCTATTAAGACAAAATATGACTACTCAACAGCAAATCTTACCCCCCTGCCTTCGGCTTCCCCCCTATTCTATAGGGGGGAATGAGGGGGGTGGAATATAATGCACTTGTTGGTAACTGCCTTGACTTTACCCGACCGGTTTATTATCTATTACTAATAGTTTTTGAATTATTTGCAGGAGATCCGATGGAAATAATCCACCACGGCGGGCAGTACGGCGTAACGGGCTCGTGCCACGAACTTGTCTTCTCTCCCGATGCAAGCATCCTCGTGGACTGCGGTCTTTTTCAGGGGCGCGACGCCGGAACCGGCAGGGGGAAGGAGCGCACCCCTTTCATCGACTTCCCCATCGACCAGATCCAGGGCATGGTCCTCACCCATGTGCACATCGACCACTGCGGCCGCATCCCCCACCTCCTGGGCGCAGGTTTCAAAGGACCCATCTGGTGCAGCGAAGCCTCGGCACTCCTCCTGCCGCTGGTGCTCGAAGACGCCGTCAAGGTGGGAATCACCCGCGACGAGAAACTCATCAGCCGGTTCATCGCCGCCATGAAAAAACGCCTTGTTCCCCTACCCTACGGTGTCTGGCACAAGGCCGGAACCTGGGGCGGCCTCAACCTGTCGCTCCGTCTTCAACCGGCAGGACACATTCTCGGCTCGGCATATGCGGAACTGAGGGTATGTGGCCAGGGAGCAGGAGTGCCGGGTAAAGCCGAAGAAGAGAGTGAGACGGTAGTAGTGTTCTCCGGCGACCTGGGCGCGCCCTACACCCCGCTTCTTCCCGACCCGGCCCCCCCTGAGCGGGCCGACATCCTGGTGCTGGAATCAACCTACGGAGATCGCCGCCACGAAGGGCGAGAACAGCGGAAGGATAAATTGCGGCAGGTCATCATCCGGGCACTGGAGAACCGCGGCGCGCTCCTCGTCCCGGCCTTCAGCATCGGCCGGACCCAGGAACTGCTCTACGAAATAGAAGCCCTCATTGCCGAACACCGGAACGACGAAGCCGCGGAAGAACTCCCCTGGGACGACCTGGAAATCATTGTCGATTCCCCCCTTGCGCTCCGCATCACCGAAGTCTACGATCGCCTCCGTCACCTGTGGGACCAGGAAGCGCTGGAAGTCGTCGCCCAGGGCCGCCACCCCTTGTCCTTCGAGCAAATGACAGTCATTGAGAGTCATGCGGATCACCGGAGCACGGTGGATTATCTAAAAAAGACCGCCCGCCCCTGCATTGTCATCGCCGCCGGCGGCATGTGCGCAGGGGGTCGCATCGTCAACTACCTCAAGGCTCTCATGGGCGATCCCCGCACCGATATTCTCTTCGTAGGCTACCAGGCCCACGGAACACCGGGGAGAGAGATCCTCGAAGCGGCGGAAACGCGCATAGAAAACGGCAAAACAATATCCATCGACTTTGATGGCGGCAACTACCCCCTGCGGGCCGCAGTCCACAGTATCAGCGGCTACTCAGCCCACGCCGACCAGCGGGACTTGGTCAACTTCGTGCGCGGCATCCCCGTGCCGCCCCGGTCCATCCGGATCGTGCACGGTGAAGAGGGAGCGCGCAAAGGGTTGGAGGAAGCGCTGGGAATCAAGCGAGAAAGCGAGGTGGTGAGATAGCGGGAGAGTAAGACCTCGCTCTTCATTCTCAATACCTGTACCGTAACTCCATCTTAAAGAGCTGGTTGGTGCGGTCATCACCAGCCACCAACTCCACATTCTTTATCTTCTCGATGCCGTAGAGCAGATTCATGTCCACTTCGCCGTAAAGCGGCAGAGTCCAGGAAACACGGCCCGCATGTTTCTTCTCGATGGCCTGCATGGCACCATTCGGGTCAAACCTTCCATCAGCATCAACCGTGACTCGACCTTCATGTCCGCGGTCAGTGCGGATAAACTCCAGGGCCAGGTTGTTGCGCACCGAGAACCAGTGGCTGTAACGGAGATAGAACTCGATGACCGCCCCACCCTGGGAATGGCCGATAGGCATCCCCTCGTAAAGGTACCCACCGGGGAAGGTGCTGTTGGTGTAAAGGATATTGTTACCCTTGAAGAACTCGAAACGAAGGTCATCCCGGCCGCTGGAAGTCAGGCGTGGAACATAAAAACCGGCAACATAGCTCTCGACAATGGGCCAGAACGAGGCCGAATCCTCGCCGGAAAACTCGCCGTACAGCTCGGTATTGCGCAGAAATGGCAGCCTCACCCGCATTTCGACCCCGGCAACATTGTTGGTGTTGTCAGCGCTCGTGCCGCCGAAGATACCCCTAACGTAATCTCCGGCACCGTTATTCACACCCGGCCCGCCGAACTGTTTTCCCATATTGATCCCGATCTCAAAGATATCGGCAGGCTTCACCGACAGCTTTGCCCCGAGAAACCAAGGGCGGCGTTCTTTGCCGTCGGTCACGGTGGTGTCGAAGCGGGTTCCGATGAGGGTATACTTGATGGCGCCAACATATTTCAGTTGAATCGGCTCGGGACTCGAAAGCTTCACCAGGTCGAAGTTTTCAGCATTATTGGTAAGGGTCACCGTCCCACGGTTGCCGAACCCGAGCCAGTTAGAGTCCCGCCCCATCTCCAACTCCAATCCACGCCCGCCAATTTTCAAATATCCCTTGATAAGCTTCAGGTCAGCCTCACTCCCCTCCTTGCTGTAAGAAAGCTGGGGCTCCACAAGAGCTGAAGCCACGCTCCCCACGGACGCCTCGGCACTCACACGGAACTCTACATTTTGACCATCACGGTAGACGATCCCCTCGTTATTCTCCATGAGTGGAGTTCCCTCAGTACCATGCTGATTCACGGGAGAAGGATAAGGATTGGCGGGACGCAGCCCCGACCCTATACCAAAAACTCCATCATCACCCGGGTCGTGGACCGGTCGCTCATAAGAGCGAGGTGAGCCGTCAAGATAAACATAGCGAAGACGCGCACTGGAAAAAGGATTCACGTCCAGCATGGGAGCTGCATCCGGTTCACGGTACAGAGCGGCCTCACGGGGAATCTTCCGGCGAAGCTCATCCAGGATCGAACGCATGAACGCCGGATCGCCAGTACCTTTTCCAGCATCAAGATTCTGCTCAGCTTCAAGCAATAGCCGTGCGGCCTCTGCCCGGGAAAATGGCTTAATCCCTGTCATGTCGGAATGTACCAGATTAAAACCGGCGAGCTTTTCCAGGTAGAAATAGACGGGACTGTCAAGGGGGATATTGGGGGATGAAAGTGCCGAAGCGGCCCCCCCTCTATATAAAAGCAACAGCATTGCCAGCAGACCTATGCACATAATATGGTTCATTTTTTCTCCATCCGGCAAGCATCACTCCGGCTTACAGATCGATATAACCTGAGTCACATGCAAAACGTTGTGAGAATTCCAATCTGACGGGATGAACTACGCTTGCTCTGTCCAATCGACGTGTAGCCGTAAGCTTCGCGTCCGACTTTCCTTCCTCCCCGCCGCACAGCATGTACGTCAACAAATCACGTAACGTCTTTTTTGGGGAGTATTGCGGCATAAATTTTTGCCCACACCCACATAATCGGCCTGGGTAATGACGGCAGCAGACTACAGACCTGGTTCCAACGTTGCCGATCTTCAGGGGACATCCGTTCTCCCATTTCCAGCAAAAACGCCAAGAGTATCATCAAAAAACCAGCAGCAAGGGCAGCAAGAACCACTATCAATGAGCGATTAGGTTTGCTTTTACGTTCAGGGATCTTCGCTTTTTCCAATACCTGAAACGGGGCTAGATCCTTTGCTTGGTTCAACTGGGACAGTTCATGCTGTTTTGTCAGCATTTCCAGCACCGCTTCTTGGATTTTGAAATCACGCATTAGTTTTAGATACTGCGCACCCAGTGCAGGCACTGAAACGACACCGGGGATAGCCCCTCCTCCCCCCTGACCCTCAAGACGACTGATCTGACCGCGCAGGTTTCCGATAGACGCCCGGGCACTTTTTACTTCCTGGCTGTTGTCAGTGAACTGGCGCATCAAAGCGGCCAATTGCACTTCCTGAACTGCCAGTTGCCCCTTCAATTGTGCAATGTAGGAAATTGTGGCTTGAGCTTGATCAGTTGGTGCGATAACTTTATTTTTTTGCTGGAACTGTTTGAGAGCATCGGCGGCCTTATCGAGATCCGCTTTTGTCTCGGCAATCCGCTTTTGATAAAAGCCGGCGTTTTGTCCTGCCTGCACCATGTTTAGCCCACTTGCAAATTTGCCCAACTCGGCTACATACATGTTTGCTATAGCTGCAGCAAACTTTGGGTCTTTATCATCAACTGTGATGGTAATCACCCCATCTTTTTTACCTAGCGAGATTTTGCTCATGGTATTGAGGCGCTTGTACACGTCCACGCGGTACTTTGCTTGAAAGCAGTCCATCAACTTGAATTTATCGATGATCGGATCCTTCAAGGCCTCGCTGGTGAGCATAGTGACATAGAGATCGGCAGTGCTTTTACTCCCCAGACCACCGGCTAAACCGGCCATCCCCTCTAGTTGCGACATCAGCGCCGCTCCCATACCGCTGGAGCCATCATCACTGGGGATAATCATGGTCTTGGCGGTGTAGATGTTCGGCATGAAGAGGGTGATGATTGCGGTGATAACAGCAACCACAAACGGAACACCGACTATCATTCGCCAGCGTTTTGCCAACACCAGCAGCAGGTCGAGCAGATTGATTTCGTCAGGATCCTCAGGAGAACAATACAACTGGGTTCCATTGTTTTGTTGATGCTCAGAGTGCATCAGATAACCTCTCTTAATTATGCGATTTTCCGGTAAAGTGCTTTTTTCTACGTCAAATCGACGCAGACTGTCTATCACCTTACGTTTTCAGCTCGATGAAGAGCCCCAAAGAACGAAAAAGAATCATAAAAAACGATACGAGAAGGATAAAAACTACCCTTTTGCCACCCCTTCAGTCAACCTGAAATAACTCTCTCCGCAGGCGATTCACTCACAGGCTGGCAGCGCGGGGAAAAGCCTTGGTTCAATTCCACAAGTGGCAACAAGCTTTAGCCTCTGGAATCTGCACAATTATCAATCCCAGAATGATTCTAAGGCATTCGGGTCGTAGCTCAATGGACTCTGCCATTACCAAGTTTCTCTCGCAGGACGGTTTCAAAATGACTGGCATCCCTGACAGTGCCCGGAAGCAGCTTCATCTCTTACTACTGCAAACCAAAGCGCACGACCAGAGCAAGCAGGCTGAGAAACGTTGCCACGAGAATTTTCCGGTTACTTCGAATTTGCCGCATAAGAACCAGTTTATAGGCAACAAACATGACAACCGACTTGGCAGCGACACTCATCAAATGATATTCGGCGGTAAAATTGCGGGGCAAAAGCGGTACGGCAACCACGACAAACAGGATAAGGTATTCAAAGGGGCTGGTTATCAACTGCCCGGCCCGGTTGCGCAAAACCACCTTCATCCCCACGGCACCAAACAAAATGGCAAACAGAACATGGGAGATCCAGAGGAGGTCGAAGCCGGCAAGGGTATTCTGACGGCCGTAGTTTTCGATAATAAAAATACTGACAAGCCCACTGCAATAGATAGCGGATTTCAGAAGCGAATTACCGCTAATACCGCCAATCAGCCAGATCAACGGTATCCCCAGCACTAGCAGGCCGGTTGCCCACACGATAGGTGCCGGATAATTCGGACTGATGAAAATAACCAGTGTGAGAACCAGCAGCAGGAGGTATTTGATAACGACCAGCAGGTAATGGCTGTAATTCACGATAGTACGGTACGTCTCCGTCTGTCGAAGCGACTTGTTATTTTTCCAGGTCACAAATACCGGTGTAGATTCCAGTTTGGCCAACCCTTTCAGGAGGGCATACAAGGCAACACAGAAAGCGAGCAGTACGGAAAACTGGATCGAATCATCGGCACGCCGGAGCAAGATGGCAGTGAAAGCCAGCACGTATGCTAATCCATAGATGAACAGCACGGAAAAGCGGTGGCCTACACCGAGTTTCAGCAGGCGATGGTGTATATGGGTCTTGTCGGGGCTCGAAATGCTTTTGCCCCGCATGAGACGCCCACCCATAACCACAAGGGTATCAAGGATGGGAACACCGAGGATCATAAGAGGAGCTACAGGAGAGACATGCTCCCCCGCCTGGTTCAACAAGAGAATTGAGAAAAAACCCATGCAGTAGCCCAGGAAAAGGCTCCCGGAATCGCCCATGAAAATCCTGGCCGGATGGGTATTGTAGCGAAGAAAACCGATAATCGCGCCAAGAAGGGCCACCAGCAGTGCCAAAAGAGTATAGTTCCCCGTCTTCCAGGCCAAAGTGCCGAATGCAAGACAGGCAACGGCCGAAGTTCCCCCGGCCAGGCCGTCCAGTCCGTCTATAAGGTTGATGGCGTTCATTACCCCCACCACGGCGAATATCGTGAAGGGAATTGCCAAATACCCCAGTTGGATTTCACCCAAACCAAGGGGATTACCGATAGTTGTCAGGGTGATTCCGCCAGAGATGACAGCCACGCAGGCGGCAAGTATCTCGCCGGCAAGCTTGTTGCGGGGGCGCAAGCCGGTGAGATCATCGGCAAGGCCGGTCAGGAATATAACCACGGCTCCAGCCATGAACCCTTTAAGCTGGTGATCGATATCGATGAAAAAAAGGACTGAAAAAAGGAAGGCGCAGAATATGGCAATACCGCCCAAGCGCGGGATCTCGTTATCGTGGACCTTGCGTTCGTCAGGGGTATCCATGCCACCTACTCGAACCGACAGTCGAGAGATGGGGGGGATAAGGATGACGGATGTCATGAGGGCGGTAAGTAATATGTAAAAGAAGGAGATGATGAACATCAGAAGTTATAATCCCAATAAATGCTAAACCTCTTGCAAACAGTCTTGTAACGTAACGGTAATGAGGTGATTCTCAAGAGGGTTCTCCGCAATGGACTGAGGGCAAAGCGTTTTTTCATTTTCTACAGATCGACCTGATCGCCTCAAGATACTTGTTAATTACAATCCGCTCGTCGAATTCGCGCTCGGCTTTTTTTCTGCCGCGCAACCCCATTGCTTCGCGTTCAGCAGGTGAAAGTAATACAATCCATGCCATCTTTTCAGCCAGATCAGCCGCATCCTTGGGGTTGCACAAACACCCGTTGATCCCGTCGTCAACTACCTCGCGACAGCCAACTGAGTCGGTTGTCACTATCGGGCGTGCCATGGCTGCGGCTTCCAGCAAGGTGCGCGGTGTCCCCTCACGATAGGACGGCAAAACCACACAGTCCGCTCGGGCAATCTCTTCTCTCACATTGTCACTCACACCAAGGTAACGGACCGCACCCTCCGCAACCCAGTCATCCATCTGTGAATGAGAGATGGCAGTCGGGTTCTGGACATCCAGAAACCCCAACAAACAGAATTCTGCGTTCACCCCTTTAGCCTTAAGCATCTTTGCCGCTTCGACAAACTCACCAACCCCCTTATCCCAAAGCATGCGTGCGATGAGCAAGAATCGAAACGGGGATTGATACGGCAGCGGTAATGGTCGAAATTTCTCAAGATCAATCCCAGACCCCGGCAGCAGATCAGTGACAGCTTTATCAACCAATCCTCCGGCAATAAATAACTGCCGGTCATCGTCATTTTGAAAGAAAACCATCGCCGACCGAGATAAAGCGAGACGATAAAGTCCCTGTAGCAAGCGGTTAAGCCAGCCCCCCTTGATGAATACCGTTCCCAACCCGGCAATGTTGTTAATGACTGGAATTTCCAAGGCATGCGCCGCCAATGATCCGTACACATTCGGCTTGACGGTATAGCCCAGATAGACATCAGGCCTTTCAGCTTGAAACAACCTGAAAAACCGCCAGATCAACAAAGCATCCCGTCCCGGATGCGTACCCTGGTTATCCATTGGCAGCGGCACATAGCGGCAACCCAATTGAGCCAGACGAGAGGCATAAGCATCAGACGGCGCCACCGCCACCACCTCGTATCCTGCCGCCACCAAGGCACGAATCAGACCAGCCCGAAAATTTAACAGATTCCAAGCCGTATTAAGCGCAATAACTACTTTACTCACGGCGTTGTTCCTCAAGCCAGGCCTGAAACATCAACACATCCCACAGATGATACTGCCAATTAAAATTGCCGGTAAGATGTTCTGCCCATTTTTGGCGAATCGGTGCCGGGTTAAAAAACCCTTCTTGACGCAAGCGGGATTCAGTCAATAAATCCTCAGCCCAATCCCTCAAAGAGCCGCGTAACCATGAATCGATTGGAATACCAAATCCTTGTTTCGGTCGTTCGATCAGGGACTTGGGCACATATCTGTAAAGAACCTGCCTTAAAGCCCATTTTCCAATTCCACCGCGAAGCTTATATTCAAGCGGCAAACGCCAGGCAAACTCCACAACTCTATGATCCAAAAACGGAACCCGTGTCTCCAGGCTCACGCCCATCGCGGCTCGGTCAACCTTGGTCAGGATATCATCGGGCAGATAACTTAACAAATCCAGCGCCATCATTTGTGCAACATCGCAATTAACCACCGGCTGACGTGCGATATCAGTAATCACTGTAGCTGGTTCAGTCGTCCCTAGCACAATATCTATCGGGTCAGTCCAATGCGATACCAGTCCGCTATACAGTTCTGCAAAAGAACGGCTCGCCATTACGCCAGCTCCTTTGTGCAGGCTGTCACCCCAATTAACCATTCCTGTTTTTTTCGACAATTCAGACGGAAAAACCTTGGCTATTGCATTCCATTTTTGTGGTGACACGCGAGTTATCATACCAGCCAAAACAGATCGCACTTCAATAGGGAGATGAGATAAACGCCTCCACAGGTTGTTCGTCATCACATAGCGGTTATAGCCACCAAACAACTCATCACCAGCATCGCCAGACAACGACACAGTTACATGTTGCCGAGCCATGCCTGATACAAGATGGGTTGATATTTGGGAAGAATCGGCAAACGGCTCGTCGTAAAGAGTAGCAAGGCGAGGAATTACATCCATCGCATCCTTAGCAGTTACATACCATTCAGTATGATGAGTACCCAAGTGCTGCGCCACAGACTTGGCATGTTTGGCTTCATCGTACAGATCGTCATCAAATCCAATCGAAAAGGTACGCACCGGCTTGGATGATTGAGACTGCATCAACGCAACAATTGTTGATGAATCAACACCACCGGAGAGAAAAGCACCCAGTGGAACATCTGCAAGCATTTGCAGTCCGACTGCATTTTTTAGCAACTCTTCCAGCGTATCAACCGCTTTTACGGCACTGCCCGTAAAGGGATGTGCCAACCCAGCTTCGATGATCTGCTTACCAGACCAATAGGGCACCACATTCAGTTCACGCTTGCTTAATGAAACAGTCAGAAGGCAGCCAGGTTGTAGTTTGTTAATATCTTTATAAATGGAATAGGGCGAAGGAATACAGTTGTGACGCATCAGTAACGTTACTGTATTGCGATCCACTTCCGCTTTGAAGGCAGGATGTGCACGCAGCGCTTTCAGTTCGGAACCAAAGAGAAAGGTATCCCCCTGCCAGCCGTAATACAGAGGCTTTTCACCCAGACGATCACGCCCAAGTGTAAGCAAACGAGTAGCCTTGTCCCACACTGCAAAGGCGAACATGCCGACGGTTTTTTCTATCGTGCTCTGGATACCCCAGACATCAAAGCCTGCCAACAGGGTTTCGGTATCGGAATGGCCTCGCCAGTTGGGTGCTAAACCTGTCATATCCAAAGAAGTGCGCAGTGACTGGTGGTTATATATCTCACCGTTGAAGACGATTAGATAACGTCCACTGTCAGAAACCATTGGCTGATGCCCAGCGGGCGATAAATCAACAATCGAGAGGCGCCGATGCGACAGACCAATGCCAGCATTATAATCAGCCCACACACCACAATTATCAGGACCACGATGCGCAATGGCAGCTCCCATTTCTTTCAGAAGCTGTTTAGGGGCTTGAGCACCAGTATTGTGGCCCAAATATCCGGCAATGCCACACATACAGAAGAACCTCGTAATTTAGAAACGCCCAATAAGAAAAAGGATTCTAAGAATAAACGTGTCAATACTTCTTTGCCGCACGAAACTAGATCCCAAAGCTAAACGCAACCTTCCCAAAATAGTTTTTTTTCTTACCAATGACAGTACAATATTTGCATCTTGCATAGAAAGAAAACCTCCAAAACAACTATAAAACTCTTTTGCTTGGCTCGAGACAACAAAAATTCCCTCTCTTTTGTAAGAAAGAAATCTTTTTATCCTCCTACCAATATCATGGCTAGTACTTATCGCTGCGCCCACCACATTGCCAGGATGCTGTCTATATTTCAAAGCGGGGTAATCGTCGTAAACAACTTTACCTAAGGCTGAGAAAACAATATAAAACCACCAATCATGCATCATTAATTCATTTGGTAAATTTTTTATTACTAAGTTGCGAGCGTTTTTATTCAAAGCTACTGTGCAACCTGTTACTACATTTTCTACAAGTGCATTATTTATGGCGATGACTCGTGGTGGCGATGAAAAAGCGATATGATTGAGCCGAGAGTCTACCAACTCATATCCCGCACAGTAGAGCATGGGCCCTTCAGTACTATTAATATTTGATTGCGCACGAAAAATCTTTTCAGGGTGCCAATAATCATCTTGGTCAGCAAACATATAGCAATCAAATTGATCACCCGCTCCTATAAGTAGCTGAATAAAACTTTTAGCAGCACCCAAACGCTCTACAGAATCTATAACTATGATCTTCAGGCGTTCAGAAAATGCCTTAATAATCTGCAAAGTATCGTCCGATGAACCATCGTCACGTACATAAATATCAAAATTCCTAAATGTTTGCGCTTGCAAACTTTCAAAAAGTTCTGGGAGATATTTTTCTCCATTATACGTTGCAAGAAGCACGGCAACTTTATTTGTCATTTTATTTTATTCCTATTAGACTGATCATTTGCTGACATTGTAATATACAAGAAAACAAAAAATAGCGGGCTAATTAGCACAGGATTTGTACCCGCTACCAAAAACGCAATTAATAGACTCCACCCTATACCCCTAATTTCGGCATGACTATTCTTCATTGCGACATAAGCTGTATTTAATATCCAAACCCAAAATATGATCGCCCACAAAAACCCATATTTCCGAACCACATTAAAGTGATCAATTTCAATATTCGAAACAATGCTATCCACACCCGATGAATAAAAGGTTGAACCAAGGCCAAAACCAAAAAGAAAATTTAATGGGTTATCACCCCACAAGTTAATGAGTGACTCTAAGTGGCCTAAACGGGTACTAACTGTACCTGATTCATTATTTGCAATTTGAGCAAATAAAAAATACAAAGGAGATCGCACAATAAAAAAAACAACTACAAACAATAAAACACCGCCAATAAAAAAACTTTTCATACTTCTATTCCAAAGTAGGCATGTAAAAGCCACTATCACTGAAATCACAATACCAGTTTTAGAAACAGCAGCGATAAGTGCTAAAAAGCACACTATGGCAACCCAGTATCTTTTGGTAAACATCGAGTACAGGAAAGTAGGCACAAAAAAAAGTGTAGACTTGAAATAAACATTAGGAATTACACCTTCAACTCCAACTCCGCGCTCACCAAAGTATCCGCCTCCTTTTTCTGAGATATAATTCAAAATTTCAGAGACCGAATGAATCCCTAGCATCATGCCAATTGCAAGGGAAATAGCTAAACACGCAACTATAGACATTGCAAATACAAGTGCTTCTATGCTCTCTTGATAAGGAACCTTATATAATAGTAAGAAAATTATAAATGCAAGCGCTGTTGATTGAAACTGCGAAAGCGCGAGTGATAAATCTGAGGTGTCTATGACCCCAATTAGTAGAGATATTGCGGGACAAGCAACGAGCATTCCAAAAGGCAAAAGCCATCCTTTGGATATGGCTAGTCCATTTGCCCATAATAGAATCACAGAGCAAAGTGGTAAAACGACATTACGCACACCAAAATTGCCACCCATGTCTAAAGCCAATACAATAAACATGACTGTAACAGCAATAATAGACAGCCTGTTTCTGCTCATATTTAACGACATGACAATAATCGAACAAATTGCTGACGCAGGTAACTCTCATGGAATTCAGGTAAAATAGTATATTGCGATTTCAAATAGAATGGCTGCTGAGTTGCAGGATAAGAATTCTTTTCTACAAAAATATCAAGCAAGGTTGCCTGTGGCAACTCCTCACAAATCCGCCACGTCGCACTATTTTTTTCCGTCACGACAAATATTGGCTTGCCTGTTGGTATATACTCAAACAATTTACTTGGAATGGCCGCATAAGAAGCGGATAGCAGCAACAACCCATCAGCTTGTGGCAGGCGTTGTAATAGTTCCTGGCGCTGCAAGCTTCCTGGGCAATCGATTGTCCAACCATGTTCTGCAAAAGGCACCTTGAATCGATCAATGACGACAAGCTCTTCAGAAGACAAGTTGCCTAGCAATTGTATAACTCCAGTGCAACTTTGTTTTGAGACAGCTTCAAGCAACGGTTGCAACAGAAGTTCAGGACGTTGCGTTAATCTTGATCCTAGAAAACGTCCTGCATGAATCAACAGCAGCGAATCTTTGATAACAGGTCCTTCGGCTTTAATCTTCTCTGGCACATGTTGAGGATAGCCGTTGGTTAAGACCTTCACTTTAGCGGAAAGTTCCGGCAGACGTTGACACAGCAACTCCTGCCAAACATCGGAAGTCACCTGAATAACCGTAGCATCACGCAGAATGCGTGCCTCCATACGCCCCTCCTGCCAGCGCCGCAAGGCTGAACTTCTCAGCAGCGGCTTGAGCGGCTCGTCAAGCCATCCGTCACGCATATCGACTACATGTGGTATTTTTAAGCATTGAGATAACTTCCACGCACCAAAATGTGACGATTCTGGCGGACTTGAGGACAAAACAAATGAAGCCCCTTTAGATGCTTGTATTACCATAGGATGCTTGGCTGCTAAACGTGCCCAGACAACCGTAGGATCAGGATTAAAGAACCAATAAGAAAGTGAACGGCGCAACTTGTTAGGTTTACGAGCGACCGGTTGCTTTCCATTTAAGCCTACGTCACGATAAAACCCAAGAGGGTCGCGGATTGTTATCTCTTTCCCCCAGGGCTCCGGTCGCTCACCATCCGCGCCACCTGCCCGAATAATGACAACAAAATAGCCGGCCTCAAACAACCAGCGTACAAATCGGTCAACACGGTTATTGCCGACATGACCTGCCTGGCGCCAAAATGGGGCAAAAATGACGGCTTTTTTTTGTTTATCAGTCATATCTGTCCCCGTTCTTCATTTATAAGCATCGTTTAGCAACAAGTCGCCCTGCTACCAGTTCCATCATTGAATTAACCCAAATACGATTGAATCGCCAACTTAGACCGATATATACAACACCACCGACCAGCATACCCACTCCAAAACGCAGCAGGCCGTTTTCAAAATAGTAGATACTAAGATACGCGGAGATAGCTGATACCAACGAAAGTACAAACGGGATGAATATCTGTAGACTATACTCCCCCAACTTTGCCCCGCACAACGGCCGTACCAACAGATACCAGCCTGGAATGATAAGTGACACAGACAAGGCAACGAGCATCCATGAGACCGCCAACAAACCTCGCTGACTGGCAAATGCAATCCCCACCGGCACATAAAACAATAACACAAGATTCCAGTAAAAGGCTAAGTTTGCCTTGCCTTTGGCTAGCAGAAGAGAGCCTATTGGATTGCCTGTTGATCTCACAGCACCATACATGGAAAGAACCTGCACAATCGGCACCGCAGCCATCCATTTAGCGCCAAATAGGAAAAAAACAATTTCCGGCGTCAGCACAATCATCATGGCGTAAACCGGGAAATTGACCGATGAAAGATAGTTTATCGTTTGCAGATAGACCCGCTTCAGTGTTGCCATATCGTTTTGCACCTTAGCCATGGCGGGAAAGGTTACCTTGGTGATGATAGGGTTGACGATTTGCGAAGGGCGCATGATAAGCTGCTTGGCAATATTGTAAACACCAAGCGCCTCGGTACCGAGCAGTTTACCAATAATAATCACGTCAATCTGCAAATTGAAGTAATTTACAGTCCGTTCTCCCATCTGGTAAGCGCCAAAACCTACAAAATCACGAATTTCTCCCCAGCGAAACAGCAGTTGCGGGCGGTGTTCTTTTAACCCCATTGCAACAAATAGTATGGTTTGTGACATTGCAGCCGCAAGCGTTCCATACACCAACGCATAGACACCACTGCCAAAGTAAGCAGAAAAAACCGAAACGACAAGCGATAGCAGCTTGGAAACAATGTCAATCTTTGACATCTCGGCAAAACGCATCTCCTTTTGCCACAGCACCATAAACTGTTGACCAAAGGGCTGAATGAGAAAGGTGAGCCCGACAAGGATAATGAGTTTTGTTAATTCAGGCTCCTTGTAGAATAATGAAACTAGAGGTGATGCTGCACTGATCAATGCAAAAAGAATACATCCCATAACTACGTTAAGCCAATATAGCGTGCTCAACTGTTCGCTTGTTATGGTTTGTTTGTAAATAATGGCATTACTGATACCCATATCCAGAAATGCCTGGCTGAACCCGGTCACCACCATCACTATAGCCATAAGGCCAAAATCGGTTGGGGCCAGAAACCGTGTCAGGATTGATAACTGTAGGAGCTGGAGAACCGTTACAATAATAGTCGAGACGGTTGTCCACTTGACCCCGCTCATGGTCTTGGCTTTAAGGGTCAAGGTTTTCTCGCGGTGACAAAATAGCCGCTGGTTTCAGCCGCCCAGTTCCGATCCAACTTATCCAACAACGGGGCAAGTATCTGACCAATGTACCAAACCGGGCGCAGCATAAGCCTTAACAAGAAACGCATCGGATGTGGTCCGCGAATCAGGCGCAAAGTAAAATAGTTGAACTTCAAAATCCACATTGTGAAAAACCCTCCCTGCGGTTCGATCTGGATGTTCACGAACCCGGCGTTTCCAAATAGGTAGCGCAAACCGTACGGAGTGTAGCGGAAATAGTCATACGGCGCCTCATGAACCCACCACTGCCACGGCACCTGTAACACTATCATTCCACCCGACTTTAGTATCCGGAAGGCTTCGTTGAGCATAATCTGTGGTTCGCATAAATGCTCCAATACTGACAGCGAAACCACTGTATCTGCCACTTCAGACTCAATAGGAAGCGGTTTGTTCAGGTCGGCAGCGATGTCGGCTTTGGTGTTGTGGTAACTTCCTGCCCAATCTACTGCGATATATTGATCTGCATACTGCTGGAAAAAAGCAATGTAAGGGGATTCTCCTGCACCGAGATCATATAATGCGCCATAATAATGGGTGGCATACCGCATTAAAAAGATGTCAAACAGATTGTATGCTAGCCAGTTGTGCGGTTGGCAATTGGAATGGTACTGACTCGGCTTCATGCAAGTATTCCATCATTCAGAGCAGCAGCAACAACATTACGGGTTTTCTCTACCTGTGCCTCTCTGCCCCAGTGACCATACACAATCTGCCGGTTATGCTCTTGCTGACTGTGTGATAATGGTTCCATATCCAGCTTTTCAATGGTACTGACAGATGCACCTCGGTAATTCAGCCATTTATATAACGGGTTTTTATCGTTCAAATATATTTTTGCCCCCATGAGCATTGCGATACAGACATTTCCAACCGCCTGCTGGCGCAGATGGTTCATTACAACAAAACCACAAGACCGTATCGTTTCAATGTACTTGTCTTTTGGCATGTACTCTGTAAGCGGAACAAAATTATCACCTAATATCTTTTTGCCTTCAGATAATATTATATCTCGATATTTCACATCACCGTAACTTAATGGCACAATGACAGAACGCCCATTTAAATCTACCTGTTCTTTAAGAGCATGAAAAAGCTCGAGGTGGTTGTTCGTGGCTGATGCGCTATTGCCAGCCAATATGTTTTCACCAGTAACTGAAGTCGCTCCAGGGAGCGACAAATCATCTTCAGCAGTGCCATAGTTCCAGCAAATATAACGTGCTGAAAAAAGATGAGGCATGTGATGAGTAACCATCTGAAACTCAACGTCCAGCACAGGAGAAAAATAATCGACGCAACGCAATGCTTCATATCGTGGAGATTTTATTAAGCCAAAACTTTGTAGACCTTTTTTTACGCCAGATTTAAACTTACTTTTCAGTGAGGGTCGGATATATGAACTGGTTCTGGGAAGATACAAGTTATGTGGCAATAAGTGATAGTAATCAAAGCCCCAACCAAACCAGAATATTTTTTTATCTTGTGGTATATTTTCCAACAGTTGATACCATGCAGGGTGTAAACTATGGAAAAAAACTGCCGCAATCTCTTTGCGATGCAGTTCTTGCAGGATCTGATTTGCACTGCTAATTTTCACACAACTTTTTTGAGTGTATATCAACTGTTGGTTGAGCGTTAGTATCCGGTATTCATGAATTCCAGGGGCAACAGCTTCAAACTGCCTGATCGCCATATCGTTAAATTTGTCATCAGGCATTATGTGGAGGATTTTATAATTACTTATTTTCACAAGAATATCCAACTTCGTGCAACATCTGCCTTTCAAGTGCGAGTAAGTTTCTCTTGCGTTCACCAATACGGCGGTTTCCAGAATAGACGCCAAAGCTAATGCAAGACTTTGTAACCAGACTTAAAGCCGCCACCGCCACCCCATCTTCCAAAACAACACCTGGCAAAACCACACTTCCTGCACCAACAATAGCATGTTTACCAATTAAGACATCATCACTCTGCACCCCTGTATATTTGCTTGGCACAGTTGGATTTGTCATGTACTCACCAGAGTAGTCATCATTACTTGAATAAATAGCAACTCTTGATGACAAACCACTAAAATCACATAAAGTTATTTTTCCTGATCCAATAATGGAACAAAATACTGCAATATGGACATAGTTACCTATTACAATCCCACCCTCTCCTGCAGAGAGTACACAAAAATCATCAATGCGCACATTATTGCCGATAGTGATACTTTCAGCCCCATAAAAGGAAGCTTTGTCGGAAATAAGTACATTTTCCCCTACTGAGGCAAACCCGATCTGTTCCAGTGCTACTCGGCTTAACATTGCCATCTTTCTACCCCTTGTTAATGGTGTCGATTACCTTTTGTTGCTCGTGTTGCTGTAACTCCGGATAAACTGGCAAGCACAACACTTTACTTGCGATTCCTTCCGCCACCTGCAGGTTTGTCTGGTTGGCAGATGGTAGCCCACGGTACATAGGCATATCACTAATCAGCGGATAAAAATAGCGCCGAGCGTGGACGTTTTGCTGTTTGAGAGCTGCATAAAGTTCATTTCGGCTCATGTTATAATTATCCCCCACCAATATCGGAAAGTATGAGTATGCCGGGAGGGTTTCGTCCGGTATGGGGAGAAAGGTGATCCCGTTTATCTCTGACAATTGGTGACGGTATCGGCTATCAACATCTCTGCGTCGATCGATAGCATCATCAATATGTTTTAGCTGCAGCAGACCAAATGCCGCATTAACCTCACTCATCTTGCCATTAATACCGGGAGCCATAACCGTAACTTCATCAGCAAAACCAAAGTTTTTCAGGTAATCTATCCGCTGCTTTGTCTTGACGTCAGGGCAGACTATTGCACCACCCTCAAAGGTGTTGTACACCTTGGTTGCATGAAAACTGAGCACCGAAAGGTCACCATGCTTAAGCAGACTCTCCCCTTTGTACGTAACCCCGAAAGCATGGGCAGCATCGTAGATAACTTTCAAACCGTAGGTATCTGCTATCTGCTGTATCCGCTCAACATTACACGGATTGCCGTAGCAGTGAACCGGCATGATTGCTGTGGTGCGCGGGGTGATAGCTTGCTCAATCTTATCTGGATCAAGGTTGCAGGTAACTGGATCTATATCAACAAAGACCGGGGTAAGCCCGTTCCAAAGCAGCGAATGAGCCGTTGCCACAAAGGAATAAGGCGTTGTAATTACTTCACCGGTAATGCGTAGTGTTTGCAGAGCTGTAACAAGAGCTAGCGTTCCATTGGCAAAGAGTGACAAGTACTCAACACCAAGATATTCACATAGTGCCTGTTCTAATTGTTGATGAAATGGGCCGTTATTTGTTAGCCATTTATTTTCCCATATTTGTTCAAGGTAAGGAATAAACTCCTTAAGAGGTGGAAGATACGGTTGGGTAACGTAGATAGGTGTGGTCATTTACAACTTCCTGAAATATTAGATATGTACCATTCAATTGCTTACTTGAACAATTTTTCAATATCCCATACAGCATTGTAACCTATTAGCTACTGTGCTTTTGAAATATCAGCCTGAGAATGCCCTTCAACC
>CAZBEB010000019.1:0-88450 GCA_964490805.1 uncultured Geobacter sp. | reverse complement strand
TATGGGAATGAGGACGAATCATACCCTTACCCACTCAAAACGTCGAGGAGCCAAATACAATCAAGCGAATGGTACGAACTTGGCGATGATATAAGCGATGTGTCAGTCGAAGACCACGAAGTTATTAGCGAGGAACTAACATCTGCAAGTGAATCTCAGGCAGAGTTTGAGCTTGTTATTAGAGTAAGTTTAAAGGCAACCCATAACATGAAAAACCCCCATAGCACTACATATTTTGGGGATGGCGAACCATGGTATTCTGAAGGAGTTTCATTCACTCAAACACACGAGAACGACATTTCTGTTACCGTAACCCTTGATTTTGCTGAAGAGAAGGATGGCGTACCTCCAGAAATCGATGTTTCAATTGATGAAAGTTTCATCAAGTTAGAAACGGATTTTGATGCAGAAGATGTTGAGGTGGTAGATAGATGGAGTTTAGAAGATTGACGGAAAGGAAAAGAGGTCTGCCCTGGACGTTGAACAAAAGTAAGAATGGCGTCCCAACGAGACCAGTGGACCCGGTCGCGATAAACCTGCGCCGGGTCACCGGCCGAACCGTTATCTGGAAAATCATGCAAAGAAAAGCACCACAAAATCTCGCCAGCGTACTCTGCCAGATGTTCGCTGGATGGCGGGTACAAGAAGACCTTCACCCGTTGGCTGCTACAGGAAACTGCTCAATCACGATTGCTATCATGCCCGGAAATTCTGTCCGGAATTGCGAACAAAAGGACCTTCACTATGATTTCTTTTCATAATCTTGTCCTGACAACGGCGACTATTATGGCTGCGATGAGCATAATTTCCTGCGGTAATGATTCTGCAGATTCTTCTCCGAGACTGCCTGCCCAACAGCCGTATTACGATTTTCAGCACAACCTCGATCAACTGACGGTGGGCATCAGGTTGTTTCACCCTGATTATTCTGATCCGCCCAAAATTGATATTTACGAAGGCACTACCCTCTGCAATTCGCAACCCCTTTCGACGCAGACGGCCGGAAATTTCACCCTCACCAACAACTCCACATGCCGGGACTTCACCCTCAACCTTCAGTATGTTCCTGCCGCCAATGCTTGTCAGCCGGGGGGGCTCTACCTGATGTCGGGCAATGTCACGAACCCCGCCGACAGCCAAACAACCAATTACAACAATATGACGCTGGCGGCCTGGGACCGGAATCACAACAGGGTGACGCCCTGGTTCACGCCCTTCGATACACCAGACCTCTTGAGCCAGATGGCTCAATCCGGTTATGTGCAACTGGACCCGCTCAGCACTGTGGGCCAGTGGACATATCAACTGGATTATGCATCAACTGTTATTCCGCCGGATGGCTGTTCGCTCCAGACAGATCTCGATCTGAGCATTTCCCCCGCGGATGAAACCCTGGGAACGCGGGTGTACAACTACACCATAAACGAGACGAACGTTGGCGGGCACATAACCGCCAGTGTCACCCCCAACACTGCTGGCGCACCAACGGCGTCCGTTACCCTTGAGGGAGCCACAAGGCATCTTTCCGTTGTTGGCCTGGATGCCCTGCGGGAAGCCAATATTCAAACATCAATGGCGTTCAAGCAACCGGCTCAGATTGACCCGGCCACGGCCACATTCGCGCCAATGCATCCTTCAGTCACCATTGAATCAGAATTCTTCCTGAACTTTAGCAATGGATTCCCGACCGGGTCGCCGGCAGCGCATTTGGCAAAGTTTTTTTCGACCATCACCAAGCCGCTCGTGGACTTCTACGATCCATTGTCTTTAGAGCCGCAAGTAAATATGAGAATTGGCGTATACCTGGCAACACCGATTTCATTTCAAGACCGGCCTACATACATTGTCACGCCTATCACACTGGTTCCAAATTACACGTTCAGGCCGGGTTTCGATGACAGAGCCGATTGTACGGTTTTGCCTGATCCAGGGCTGTCATGCAGGCTGGACAGCATTATAACCGACTATAACGCCACACACGGAGTGCCTGACAGTGCCGCATTTTACAAGTTTGACGTCACTCTATTTAGCCGAATAGATGGAATTTTTTACCCGGCGATCAACATGCCACAGGTCATGATTCCAGTTAATGAGACGAACTAGAAAGTTGAAACAGGGGGAAGTTACTAAAATAAAACCTAACTACCCGACAGCGCATCTTACCCCCTGCCTTCGGCTTCCCCCCTATTTTATAGGGGGGATTGAGGGGGGTCGGATAGTCAATACACTTGTTCGTAATGCCTCACCCCTGCGGATTTTGCACCATCACCAGTTGGGCCGGCATTGGTGCAGGGAACCCGGCCTCTGCCAAGGCCTCGCGGATGGTGCGGTTGCCGTCGAAATAGACCTGCCAGTAGTTGTCGTTGTGGCAGTAGGGACGCACGGCCAGCACCGGCCCCACCAGGGTGAACTCCAGGATTTCCACATCCACCGCCGGCGTTGCCAGCACGTTGGGCACCGCTGCCAGCTTCTCCCGCAGCAGCTTCATGGCGGCCACGTGATCGGCACTGCCGGCCAACTGGCACTTCAACTCCACCCGGCGGTAATCGTTGGCGGTAAAGTTCTGGATCGTATCGTTGAAGATCTTGGCGTTCCCCACCATGGTCATCACGTTGTCCGGGGTGTTGATGGCCGTGACAAAAAGACCGATTTCCCGTACGGTGCCGGTGATGCCGCCGGCCGTGACGAAATCCCCCACCTTGAAGGGACGGAGCACGAGCAGGAAAGCCCCCGCCGCCAGGTTGGAAAGGAGCCCGCCCCAAGCGGCGCCAACGGCGATACCGACGCCGGCCACCAAGGCGGCGAAGGTGGTGGTCTGCACCCCGAAGTAGCCGAGGATGGCGACCACCAGCACGATGTTCAGGGTTACCCCAACGAAGTTGCCGATGTACCGCATCAGGCTCGGGTCAACCTTCTGCTTCTCCAGGACCTGCGCGAGCATCCTTTGCACCAGGTGGATCAGCCAGCGGCCGACAATCCAGAAAATAATGGCGGCGATGATCTTCGTCCCGATTTCCGTGGCATAGGTGATGACCAGTTGCTGATACTGTCCCATGTTTTCCATGTCGCCCCTCCTTGACGCGGACTGTCACGATGGAGCCATGTGACCACATGTCACACGCTCCACCGCGAACCGTTTCCAGTCAAGTCTACCCCCATTTCCAGTCATTGCCATTTTTCGAAGGCATCTGAAGCCATGGTCGGGAGTTTAGGAGATGAGAATTCTTCAGCAACGGATACGGCAGCAATATAAGCAGAAACAAGAAAAGGCGACCGATTGGCCGCCTTTTTGAGTAAGTTGGGTAAGTATGGTTTATTTTTTCTTCTTGGTTGCCCTGGGTGCGCGGGCAGGTTTGGCCTCGACGGACGCTTCAGCGGGGGGCAGATAAGAACCGGGAGCAGCCGGTTCCAACGTACTGAAGTGGGATGCGGCAATTTTCCGTTTTTTGCCGTCGCTGAACTGGATCATCACCAGGGTGGATGTTACTTCAAGAACCTTGCCTGCGCCCCATTCCTGGCCACTTGTGTGACTTACAATGCTTCCGACTTTGATAGTCATTGTCTCATACCGCTTTCTTTTTGTTGAGGTTAATGAGCTAAAAAAAGCTACCCACAATACCTGCACGGACTAACAAAAACTTCGAAAATTGCCAATGCTGCTAAAATCAACCTCTATAGTATACTTTAAGGTTCTGTATTAGCAAGTATTCTTGATAAATTTTATTTGCTGCGACAATGACAATATCAGTGAATATGCCTGACTATGACCACTATTGACGCAACTTTATACAATTATGGAGCCAAACTAATGAGAATTTTTGCCATATATTATTCAGCGGATATGATTTTTAAATTATCGCAATCCATGATCGTCAAAATATAATTGATTGACTTTCTCAGAACAAAGCTGTTACTGTCGGAACAGGATTCGGCATGATGCCGGACAAAAACAACAAGAAGTATCAGGAGAAAGTACGAACATGGTAAACGGTACGGTAAAATGGTTCAACGACAGCAAGGGTTTTGGATTTCTCGAGCAGGATAATGGTGAAGACGTATTCTGCCATTTCTCCGCCATCACGGGTGACGGATTCAAATCCCTTACCGAAGGCGATAGGGTAACGTTTGAAATCACCAAGGGCCCGAAAGGGCTTCAGGCAGCAAACGTAACCAGAGTCTAACAGCAGTCTCCAGCAGACGTGAAAAAGCCCCGGGGAAACCTCGGGGCTTTTTTGTACCAAAGTCTCCCGGTGCCCCACGAGGCACCACCCCCTTCACGATCGAACCGGTCCAGTTCCCGTTCGCGCAGGAGTTACCCTATGGCAAAACCCAATTTTCAATTTCAGAAACGGCAGAAGGAATTAGAGCGGAAGAAAAAGAATGATGAAAAACTGCAACGCAAACTGGCAAAAAAAGACCTGCCAGCCGACCCCTCCCCCGAGCAACCCTCCCCGGAAGACGTGATCGAATAAAACCGGGGGGGCAACTGAACAGCCTCCTGTTGTTATCGTCCCCGCCCCCATCAGCAGACCTCGACAACCGTGAAGGTTTTTCGAGCCACCCCTACGCCCACCTGCAACTCATCCCCGGCAACCTTGCCAATCAGGGCGCTCCCCAGGGGCGATTGCGGAGTGATGACCACGATCTCCTCTCCCCCGTCGGCAATCTTGAGGCCGCCCGCTTCCGGCCCGAGAAAGATGCGCTTCGGGGTCCCTTCCTCATCCTCCAACAGAACCAGAGCCGTCAGCCGGATCGGCGTCTCATCATGGAATTCACGCAACTCCAGCAACTGGTAGCGTTCAAGCGCCCGCCGTATCTCCTGGGCGCGGTTGGCCTGCCCCTGGGCGATGTAGGATGCCTCCAGGGCCGTGGTATCGTACTTGTTGTCGGGAATGCACTCTTCGTGGGTCGCCGCTTCGTGCGCAAACCGGGATGCACTGGTGAGGACCGCAAGATCGGCATTTAGGAGTGCCGTTATCCTGTTCAGGAGCTGTTCTTTTGTCATGACTGCGGACAGGCCGGGCCTTTCCCTGTCAGCGCGATCCCCCCGTCGGCAAGGGTCACAACGCCATCCTTGTACAGCCCCCCCACCGCCTTCTTGAAGGTCTTCTTGCTCATGCCCAGAATCTTCTCGATGGCCTCCGGGGCGCTTTTGTCATGGAGGGGCAATGTGCCGCCATGGGCGGCCAGGGCCTTGAGAATGACCTCCCTGGCGTCGGATACCGCTTCGGCCCCCACCTTGCGGAGGGTCACATCCATTTTGCCGTCTTCGCGCAGACGCTTCACATAGCCGGAAAGCTGAAGGCCGGCAATGGCTCCGTCCGGCAGTTCATCCCGGTAGAGGAGCGCAGGGAATCGATTATTGACGATGACCTTGGCCCCCAGGTCGGTGAACTGCCAGACGAGCAGGGCAACGGCATCGCCTTCATGGAGGCCGGGGAACCCGCGGTCAAGGCAGTCATCGATGCGGGCATTGGCAAAGGGGCGCCCCTGGGGGTCGATATCGACCTTCACCACGTAGCTCCGCCCCGCCTCCATCCGCTCGGGCTGAAGACCGTACGGCGCCAGCAGGTCCTTTGCCATCCCCCAATCGAGAAACGCCCCGTGGGAACCCACAGATTTTACCGTCAGCAACGCAAACTCCCCGGCCTGCGCCAGGGGAAGACGACTGGTGGCGTGCAGCTCTCCGGACGCGTCCTGATAGAGGAACACCTCCAACTGTTCGCCGGGCGCCGCCTCGGGGGCCTCTCGACGGGGAAGGCGCGCCATCCGCGTCCCCGCCTCCAGCCAGACGCCCTGGTTATCAACGCGGGCAACCCTCAGGGTATGCAGACGACAGAGTCCGGGTTGTTCGCTATTTTCCATATATCCCTCCGGGGGTGCCGCTCAAGTCATTTCCAGAAAAATCTTTTTGCAGGATAGCATGGTACCTCGGGGCGGGCGAAGGAGAAAGTTTGTCAGCGCCAGGAAATGAAGTGCATGGACACGTGGACCTCATATGCATTATTGTAATTCCCGCATTCCATACCACCCAGCCGCATCAAGCCATGCTACACTGACGCATCCCGAAAGAACGATTCATCTGGAGTTCAAGGAACATGACCGAACAAGAGCTTCTCGATTACGACAGGGCGCACATCTGGCACCCCTACACATCGGCCACAAAGGCCCTGAAGTGTTATCCGGCGGCACGGGCCGAGGGGGTTTACCTTGAGCTGATGGACGGGCGGCGCCTCATTGACGGCATGTCGAGCTGGTGGTCCGCCATCCACGGCTACAACCACCCGGCGATCAATGCCGCCATGACAGAGCAGATTTCCCGAATGTCCCACGTGATGTTCGGTGGGATCACCCACGAACCGGCCGTGGAACTGGCGAAGATGCTGATCGGCATCGTGCCGGCGGGGCTGGAGCATGTCTTTTTCAGCGATTCCGGATCGGTGGCGGTGGAAGTTGCCATGAAGATGGCGCTCCAGTACTGGCATTCCCGCTCATGCGGCTCGAAGCATTCCTTTGTCACCATCCGCAGCGGGTACCACGGCGACACCTGGCATGCCATGTCCGTTTCAGACCCCGACACGGGGATGCACGCCATTTTCAACAAAAACCTGGCAAAGCAGCACTTTCTCCCCGCGCCCCGTTCAGGCTTCCACGACTCCTTTGACGGCGTGGAAGCCGCCGAGGTCGAGGCATTCCTGAGCCGCAACCACGAGAACATCGCCGCGTTCATCCTCGAACCCATTGTCCAGGGAGCCGGCGGCATGCGCTTCTATAACCCGGACTACCTGAAGGAGGTGCGCCGCCTCTGCACCAAATACGACATCCTGCTCATCGCCGACGAGATCGCCACGGGCTTTGGCCGGAGCGGGAAGCTCTTTGCCTGCGAATATGCCGGGATATCGCCGGACATCATCTGCGTGGGGAAAGCCCTCACGGGGGGCTATCTCACCCTCGCCGCCACCCTCTGCACCAGGGAAGTGGCCCATACCATTTCGGACGGCTCGCCCGGCGTGTTCATGCACGGCCCCACGTTCATGGCCAATCCCCTGGCCTGCGCCACGGCGCTGGCAAGCACGAGGCTCCTGCTCCATGGCGCGTGGCAGGAGAATGTTCTGCGGATCGAGAAAACGCTGCGGGAAAGGCTGCGGCCGCTGCAGCAGGCGGAGTCGGTGGCGGAGGTGCGGGTCCTGGGGGCCATCGGCGTGGTGGAGATGAAGGAGCCGGTGAACATGGAGCAGATCCAGCAGCAGTTCGTGGCTGAGGGGATCTGGCTGCGGCCGTTCGGGAAGCTGGTTTACACCATGCCCCCCTTCGTCATCTCAGACGGTGAGCTGGATACGCTCTGCAACGGGATCTGCAACGTCATTACCCCTTAAAACAGCCCGATCTTGTTCAGGAATACCAGGGCCACCAGCACCGGCGTCACATACCGGATGAGGAAATGCCACGCCCCATAGAAGCGGAAGCGGATGTTCCCCTTCTCCACCTCGGCCCGGGCCAGCTTCGGGGTCATGACCCAGCCGGTGAAGAGGGCGATGAGGAGCCCCCCCAGGGGGAGGAGGTAGTTGGTGGCAACCAGGTCGATGGAGTCGAGGAAGTTGCGGTCGCCGATAATGTGGTAATCCTTGAGCATATTGTTGGAGAGGGCCGACGGCACGCCGATCAGGAAGATGATGAACCCCATGACCAGCGTCGCCTTCCGGCGGTCCCACTTTTTCTCGTCGCAGTAGTAGGCCACCACCACCTCAAGGAGCGAAATGGCCGACGTGAGGGCGGCAAAGACGAGCAGCATGAAGAAGAGGATTGAGATTACGTAGCCGCCGGGCATCTGGGCGAAGATTATGGGGAGGGTCTTGAAGACGAGGCCGGGACCGGCAGCCGGCTCCATTCCGTAGGTGAAGACGATGGGGAACATGGCGAGGCCCGACAGCATCGCCACGAAGGTATCCATGACGGACACGGTGAAGGCCACGGCCGGGATGTTTACCGATTCGTCGGCATAGCTGCCGTAGGTCAGAATCGCCCCCATGCCGAGGGAGAGGGAGAAAAAGGCATGCCCCATGGCCTCCAGCATGGAAGGGGCATCCAGTTTTCCCCAGTCGGGGGCGAAGAGAAAGGTCAGGGCCTGGGCCCCGCCCGGCGAGGTAACGCCCCGAATGGCAAGAACGATCAGAATCAGGAACAGGATCGGCATCATTATCTTGTTGGCCCGCTCAAGCCCCCGGGCAACCCCGCCAAGAACGATCCAGACCGTCAACCCCATGAATACCGCCTGCCAAAACACCTGCGACCAATCGTCAGCAAGGAGGTTGCCGAAAATCAGGGGCACCTCCTGGGTGTAGCGGCCGCTGAAGCTGAAGGTTCCCTTGAGGGAGAGCCAGAGGTAATCCACGGCCCAGCCGGCCACGACGCAGTAGTAGGAGAGGATCACGAACCCGGCGGCCACCCCCATCCACCCCACCAGCGTCCACGGCCCCCCCTTCAAGCGGCGGAAGGCGCCGACCGGGTCTTTGTGGGTATGGCGGCCGATGACCATCTCGGCGATCATGATCGGAATCCCCACAGAAACAATGCAGAAGAGGAAAAAGAGGACGAAGGCCCCGCCCCCGTGCATGCCGGTGATATAGGGGAATTTCCAGATGTTCCCCAGCCCCACGGCCGAACCGGCCGAAGCCATGATGAAGCCGAGTCGGCTCGTCCAGAGGCCACGTTTCGGTTTGTGCTGATGGTGATGATGGGTCATAGCGCTCCCCATATCCTGTAGGGCATATTTTTTTGGTATAAAAGGCTTTTAAATCATCACCGAGGGGACGTCAACGCATTTATCCCCAGAGGTAATCATTCTGGAATCATCCTTTTTTTCGTGCGAAAATCAAGGCCGCAATCGCGTACAATGTGGGATTTGAAATTGTCCCTGTGGAGGAAAAAGTGCCGGAATTACCCGAGGTGGAACTGACCCGCCGCAGGCTGGAGCGGGAACTGACGGGCAAAAGGATCAACCGGGTGGTAATCCGGGCGCCGAAGCTCCGCTTCCCCATCCCCCAGGAACTGCCCGCCACCCTGCCGGGGCGGACAATACGCTCCGTGGCGCGGCGGGGAAAGTACCTGCTGTTCGACTGCGAAACAGGATGGCTCATCATCCATCTGGGGATGACCGGCTTCCTCCGCCTGGCTGACGGAACGACTCCCCCCGGCAAATACGATCACCTGGAGATTGTCTTTGCGGATGGCGCGGTGCTCCGTTTTCACGACCCGCGAAAGTTCGGCACCGTGGACTGGACCACCGATGATCCCGCAGCCCATCCGCTCCTGGCCGGAATAGGCCCGGAACCGCTAACCGGGGCCTTCGACGGCAGCTACCTCTTTGACGTGGCCCGGACGCGGCGGGTTGCGGTGAAACAACTGCTGATGAATGCGGCCATTGTGGCCGGCGTCGGGAACATCTACGCCAACGAGGCCCTGTTCCGGGCCGGCATCCGCCCCGACCGCCCCGCCTCCACCCTGAGCCGTTCCGAATGCCACCGGCTGGCCCTCACCGTCCGGGAAGTCCTGCAGGAGTCCATCGACCAGGGGAGCACCTATCGCGTCGAGGAAGGGACCATCGCCTACCATCCGCTGGATTTCAAGGTCTACGGGCGGGGAAAGGAACCCTGCGCCGGCTGCGGCGGGGCGCTGGAAGAGATCCGGCTCGGCAACCGGAGCACGGTATTCTGCCCCCACTGCCAGAGTTAAAGTTACCCGCCAGAACCGCCCCGCAAGTCAATACGGGCGAGCCCTCCGTAGCATCCGTAAAAACCGAACAATTACACCCCACTCCCTTGCCACATTCCGCATCGGCTCTATAATTTCCACAATACTTAAATGGTCGGCTGCGGCCGACACGGCATATACGACTCGGCAACTCCACACCACCAATCAAGGAGCACGTCATGGACGACAGCATGCAGCCCGTCAAACTCCGCATCCCCGGCACGGAAATCACGACGCCGATCCCGACAGTCCCGCCGGAGACCTCAGGCCAGATCACCATCAGGGAAGTGCGCACCTTCCAGATCAGCGCGTCCCGGGCCGGCGGAACGGAAACGCCGGTCATCGAGAGCCGCCCCGATGACGTCGTGGAGGTGGAACTGGAGGACGGCACCCGCTTCTGGACCACCCAGGAGCGGCTGCGGACCGAAGTGCTGGGGCTCGTGGGAACCAGGGCGGCGGACGGGGTGCTGGAACTGCCGGCCGCCATCGACCGGCGGAGTGCCTCCCGGGGCTTCATCGGCAAGATCGTCATCAAGACCCTGAAATTTTTTAAGATCGACGTGGCGCACATGGCGGCCGGCTTCATCGCCGAAAAACTGGAGAACCACCTGCTCGGCACCAGGGATGAGAACCGTGGCCCCGGCCTCTACCGGCTGTCGGGGGAAGAGCTGGCCCTTACCCCGGTTTCCGATGCGGTGCTCACCCTGCCGCCGGACCGGCCGTCGCTCCTTTTCCTCCACGGCACCGCCTCCTCCACGGCGGGGAGCTTCGGCAAGCTCTGGACCGACAAGCGCCGCCCCCAGCGGCAGCAGCTTCTCACCCCCTACGAGGGACGGGTCTTCGGCCTTGAGCACGAGACCCTCTCGAAGAACCCCATCGACAATGCCATCGCCGCTGCGGAGCGGCTCCCGGCCGGGGCGCGGCTCCACCTGGTCTCCCACTCCCGGGGGGGGATGGTGGGGGAACTCCTCTGCCGGGCCGGCATGGAGGGGGGGCGCGACCCCTTCGATGCCGCCGACCTCAGCTTCTTTGCGGAACGCAACCCCGGCAAGGCCCGGGGAGACCTGGAGCGCCTCAACGCCCTCCTCAAGAAAAAGCAGTTCAAGATCGAGCGATTCGTGCGGGTGGCCTGCCCGGCCCGGGGTACCACCCTCGCCTCGGAACGGCTCGACATCTACCTGTCGGTCCTTTTCAACCTCCTGGGTGGGTTCGGCTTAGTTACGAAGCTCCCCGGCGGGGCTTTCACCAGCATCTTCAGCGAACTGATCATGGCCGTGGCCAAAGAGCGCTCCGACCCCACGGTGCTGCCGGGGATCGAGGCGATGATCCCCTCCTCCCCCCTGGTGGCGCTGCTGAACCGGGCCAAGGCGCCGGTGGCCGGAGAACTGCGGGTGATTGCCGGGGACATCGAGGGGGACAACGTCCTGAGCGCCATCGGCACCCTCCTGACGGACCCCCTCTACCAGGACGATCACGACCTGGTGGTGAACACCGACGCCATGTTCGGCGGCTCCGAGCGCTCCGGCGGGGCAGCCTTCCTCTTCCGGCGCGGCTCCGATGTGAACCACTTCAGCTACTTCGAAAACCCCGACAGCGCCGAGGGGCTCGCCCGGACCCTCTCCCGCAACGGCTCCGAGGCGGACGGGTTCGAGCCGTTCTCGGTGCGGGCCACCGACAGCGGCATCCCCCCTTACGAGAAGCGGGACGTGGCCGAGGGGGCTCCGGTGGTCTTCGTGCTGCCGGGCATCATGGGAAGCCATCTGGCCATCGGCGAGAACCGGGTCTGGCTCGATCCCCTCGACATCGCCCGGGGGAAATTCGATCTCCTGAGCTACGGTACGCCGAACCTGGTCAAGGCGGAGTCACCCCTCTGGATATGCTACGGCGATCTGGTGAAGCACCTCTCCAGAACCCACCGGGTGGAGCCCTTCCCCTTCGACTGGCGGCTCTCCATCTTCGATGAGGGGAAACGCCTCGCCGCCGCCATCGTCAAGACCCTGGACGCCACCGAAAAGACGAAGTCGCCGGTGAGCATCGTGGCCCACTCCATGGGGGGGCTCGTGGCCAGGGCCATGATCGCGGCCCACCCGGAGGTATGGGAGCGGATGAAGGGGCGACCCGACGGGCGGCTCATCATGCTCGGCACCCCCAACGGCGGCTCCCACGCGGTGGCCCAGGTGCTGACGGGGCGCGACAGCCTCATCCGCAAGCTGGCCCTCCTGGACTTCACCCGCAAGCAGCGGGATCTTATCGGCATCGTGGCCAAATTCCCCGGCCTCCTGGAGATGCTCCCGCCCCTCTCCAGCTTCGACCTCTTCGACGCCGAGACATGGCAGAGTCTCGCCGCCGCCGACCCGGACAAGGGAACCTGGCATCCCCCAACCGCCTCGGCACTCAAGTCGGCCCGCGCCAACCGGGAACGGCTCGCCGCCTCCCCCATCGACCCCCAGCGGATGCTCTACGTCGCCGGTTGCGCCCCCGCAACCCCGGTGGATCTGACCATAGAAAATGCCGGGACGAAGAAACGCCTGGTATTCCACGCCACTCCCCGGGGGGACGGGCGGGTGCCGTGGGAGACCGGCATTCCGGACGGTGTCAGGACGTGGTACCTCCAGGCCTCCCACGGCGACCTCCCCTCGGCCGAAGAAGGGTTCGACGCCATCACCGACCTTTTGCGCCACGGCACCACCGACCGTCTGCCGACGGCTCCCCCCGAAGCCCGGGGCGTGCCGGAGCGGTTCGAGCTGCCCCCGGAGCGGGACCCCCTCTACCCCGATTTCACCGACCTGGCCCGCACTGCCGTGGGGGCCGGCCGCAGGAAGCGGCCCCGCCGCACCGAGCGCAAGATTCAGGTGAGCATCCGCCATGGCAACCTGGCCTTTGCGCGTCATCCGGTACTGGTGGGGCACTACAAGGGAGATACCATCATCAGCGCCGAGGCCTACCTGGACCGGACCCTCGACGGCCGGCTCAGCGCCCGGCACCGGCTCGGCATCTACCCCGGCGATGACGGCACCGCCGAAGTCTTCCTGAACCCCGAATGGGAACAGTCGCAGCGAAGCGGCGGCAAACCGGCCGGAGCCATTGTCATCGGCCTCGGCGAAGTGGGGAAACTGTCACCCGGCCAACTGCTTCGGGCAGTCTCCAGGGGTGCGCGGGCCTATGCCATCGCCCGGGCCGAATGTCCCCAGGCGAAAAAGGGGAACGCAGGGCCGGCCGGCATCACCGCGCTTTTGGTGGGTACCGGCGCCGGCGGCGTCGCGGTGCATGATGCGGTGACCGCCATTCTCCGGGGGATTATCGAGGCCAACCGCGCCGTTGCCGAATCTGGCCGCACCGACTGTGCCCCCATTGACGAGGTGGAATTCGTCGAGCTTTACGAGGACCGCGCCATCCATGCGGCCAGGCTCCTGGCACGCCTGCGCAACGACCCGGACATCTCTCGAGCCTTCGCCATCGACCCCGACCCCCTGGTGATTCCCCTGGAGGGGGGGATGCGCCGGGCCAGCTTCTTCGAGGAAGACCCCTGGTGGCAACGGCTCCAGATCACCGAAAACGAGGAGGAGCGCCTCTCCTTCAACCTCCTCACGGACCGGGCCAGGGCAGAAGTATTCCTGCAGCAGTCCCAGCGGAGCCTGGCCGACAAGTTCATCGAGGAGATGTCCTCGTCCACCGCCAGCGCCGAAGGGGTTGCAGTGACCCTCTTCGAGATGCTGCTCCCCAATGAGTTGAAAGAATACACCGTCGAGCGCCGTGACGTGGTGCTGGTGCTGAACGATGCCGCCGCCCGCTACCCGTGGGAGATGATGCAGGCGCGACGGCGGGGGGACAATGCCGCTCCGGCCGAAAAGCCCCTGGCCGTGCAGGCCGGCATGATCCGCCAGCTCCTGGTGGAGAAATTCCGTGAGCGGGTGGTGACGGCCCACGAGATGACAGCCCTGGTCATCGGCAATCCCCCCACCCCCTTCACCAACCTCCCCGCCGCCGAACAGGAGGCACTGGAGGTTGAAAAGGCCCTGAAGGGGACCGGATATGCGGTGACCCCCCTTATCGGCGCCGAAGCCACGGGACCGGCCATCATGACGGAGCTGTTCGCCCGCGACTACCGCATCGTTCACCTGGCAGGGCACGGGGTACTGGATTTCACCCCCCCGGTACCCTGCGGCTCCTGTCACCAGCAGACCGGCGGCAACCCGGTCACCGGCATGGTCATCGGCGAAAACCAGTTCCTGACTGCGGCCCAGATCCGTCAGATGCGCACCGTGCCGCAACTGGTCTTCGTCAACTGCTGTCATCTGGGGAAGGTCGATGAGCGGCAAGCCCCCCGCAACCTACCGAACCTGGCCGCCAATGTGGCCACCGAACTGATCCGCATGGGAGTGCGGGGGGTTGTGGCCGCCGGCTGGGCCGTACAGGACGATGCCGCCGCCCTCTTCGCCGCCACCTTCTACCGGGAGATGCTGGCCGGGGCCACCTTCGGCGACGCGGTCCACACGGCCCGCGCCACAACCTACGCCGCCCATCCCGAGGCCAACACCTGGGGCGCCTACCAGTGCTACGGCGACCCCGACTTCACCCTCGGCAAAGGGGAAGCCGCCCCTGTGCAGCGCATTACCCGGAAAGCCTACGCCGCCATCTCAGAGGCAATCATCGACCTCGAAAACATCGCGGCGGCGGCGAAAACCGCCCGGGGCCCGGCCATTGACTGGCACCTGAAGGCAATCCGCACCATCGAACAAAGCGTGCCGGCCCCCTGGCTCTCCTGCGGCGCTCTCCAGGCCGCGCTCGGCCATGCCTGCGGCGAGCTGAAGCAGTTCGCCGAAGCGGTGGAGCATTACCGCAAGGCCACCGACGACGACAAGGGACTCGCCACCATCAAAACCGCGGAGCAGCTCTGGAACCTGCAATCGCGCTGGGCCCAGGGAGTTGCGGCCGACGACCCGGCCCGGGCGCTCCAAATGGTCATCGAGGCGGAAGATCGGCTCCTGGCCCTGTGCAGTGCCCTGGGCGAAACGGGAGAACGGCTGTCGCTGCTGGGGAGCGTTGCCAAGCGCCGGATGATGATCGCCACCAAGGTTTCGGACAAACGGGCCGCCCTCCACGCCATGGCGGAGCATTACTACCGCGCCTACAGCATCGGCGCCGAAAAGGGAAATCCGTCCTACTACCCTCTAGTCAACCACCTCACGGCCCAGACACTGGCCTTTCTGCTGGAGGACAACGGCCACCTCCCCCCCAGCTTCGACTCATCCGTGGACAAGGCCGTGGAAATCGCGGAGAACGAGCACCGCGCCAACCCCGATTTCTGGAACACCATAACGCCGGTGGACTGCCTGCTCATCAGGCACCTGGCCGCCGGCGACCTGGCCGTCAACACCGGCCTCATCATTTCCGAATACGCCAATGCCAAGAATCTGGGATCGCCGAGGGAGTTCCAGTCGGTTCTGGATGAGCTGGAATTTCTTGGAAAGGTCATCGCATCGGCGCCGGAAAATGCCATGAGACAGGGGCTGATTGCCGCCCTGCAAGAGATCCGGGAGGGGGCGGAAACGGCGGGAAGCGGCGAGGAAAGCCGCCTCCCCGCCCCACCCATCCTCATGTCCGTGGGACGGGGATATCCCGCCGGGCTGGATTTTGCGCTCCCCCGGGCAGCTATGTCACGGGAACCGACCGTCGGCGGGGGGGCGCCACCACCCCCGGTACCCAAGATGGCTGCCGCGCCATCCCCGGCCGTCGAAGAACCGCAGCCGGTCCGGCTCGGCGCCTCGGCCCCACGCCAGGCAAAACCGGGGAGCGATTTCACCGCCCGGTTCGTGGCCTACGAGAAAGCCCTGGAGGAGGAAGTCCGCGACCTCCTCACCAAGCTGGCCCCCACTGCGGGGACGGTGCTCGGCATCCAGGAATGCCGCTGGCAGCGGGACATCCGCGTCACGGTGAAGCTCTCGGGCCGGGGCCTCACCGTCGACCCGCCGGAGCAGGATTTCATCTGGCAGGGGGGGCGGTCGATGCTGGAATTCGACGTGTCGGTCCCCACGGAGACCGAGGAAGGGACCATCCCCCTCAAGTTCGATGTGGCCATCGAGGGGATCATCGTGGCGCGGCTGCGGCTGGAACTGGAGATAACCGCCTCGCCGAAGAAGAAGGGACAAGCCACCGCCACCGGCGAGCCGGCGAAGACCGCCTTCGCCTCCTACTCCTCCAAGGACCGGCTGCGGGTCCTGGACCGGGTGGACGCCATCAAGATCGCGGCCGGCATCGACGTGTTCCAGGACTGCCTCGACCTGAACCCCGGCGAAGAGTGGAAACCGCGCCTCGACACCGAGATCAGGGACCGGGACCTCTTCCTCCTCTTCTGGTCCCAGAGCGCCAGCGAATCCAAGTGGGTGGTGTGGGAGCTGGAAACGGCCCTGAAGGAAAAGGGGGAGCAGGCACTGCAGATCCATCCCCTGGACCCGGGGGTGAAGCCGCCGCCGGGGCTGGAAAAACTGAACATCGGCAGTAACGCCATGTGGGTCCGCAAGGGGTATGAGGCGGTGCTGAAGGAACGGGCATCCGCCGGTCCGAAGCCATAACCGCCGGAGACGCCAAGGATGGAAGGCATATTTATCAGCTACCGCCGCGAGGAGAGCGCCGGCCACGCCGGGCGGATCTACGACCGGCTGCGGGAGCGCTTCGGCCGGAGCCGGGTCTTCATGGATGTTTCCGCCATCGAGCCGGGGGTCGATTTCGTGGAGGCCATCGACCGGGCCGTTGGCTCCTGCGCCGTACTCCTCGTCATAATCGGCCGGCGCTGGCTCGATTGCACCGATGCTGCGGGCCGGCGGCGTCTGGACGACCCTCGGGACTTCATCCGCCTGGAGGTGGGGACGGCCCTGCGGCGAAACATCCGGGTGGTCCCGGTGCTGGTTCAGGATGCGACCATGCCCGGGGAGCCGGACCTTCCCGATGATCTGAAGCTGCTGGCGCGCCGCAACGCCATCGAGATCAATGACACCCACTGGGACTCGGACCTGGCGCAACTGGTGGAAACCCTGGAGCGGGTCCTGGAGGGGAGCGGAGCGGCCACACCGGAGAGAGCCGGCGCCGGGGCGGCACCAGCAGCGAAAAAAAACCGGCTCACCTGGCTCATCAGCTCCATCACCGCAATCGTGCTCGCGCTGGCGGGACTGTTTACCGGCGTCGAATCGCTCCGGAACAGCTTTGTCAGGCTCTTCAAGGGGACTCCGGCCATTACGACCACGAGCGACACCAGCGTCCACCCGGGGCCGCCGGAGGAGCCACCGCCCGACGTAAATCAGGAGCCTCCACCGCCACAAGTGCAACAGGAGCCTTCACCGCCCGACACGCATCAGGAACCTCCACCGCCGACGCTCGTCACCGTGCCGAAGCTGGCCGGGGCGACCCTCGGCAAGGCCGAGGCAGCCCTGGCGAAAGCCGGCCTGAAGGTGGGAGCGGTTGAAAATCGGGAGAACGCCACGGCAGAACCGGGAACGGTCATCGGCCAGATCCCCAGGGCCGGAGCAAAGCTGGCAAAAGGGAAGAAAGTCAATCTAGTGGTTGCCGTCAAACCGCCGGAACCGGAACTGGTGACGGTGCCCAACGTGGTGAAGCAGCCGTTGGAGCGTGCAGTGCGAATGCTGGAGGATGCAGGGCTGCGGCCCGGTGCCGAGACTCCGCGGCCGACAAGCCGGGAACGCCCCGGAACGGTAATTGATCAGAAAATAAGGGGGGGCAGCGAGGTAAAGCGTGGCACGGCGGTGGACCTCCTGGTGGCCGTGCAGCCGGAAGAACGTGGTGCCGCACTGCTTGCCGGCGGAAACCGCAAAATCCCCCAGACCTACCTTTTCGACCTGGATTCGGGGAAAATTGCAGAAAATGGTGAGGCAGACATCTGGTTCGAGGCGGAAACGGAAACCGAGCGGTACCTGACGCCCCGAAACGGCGCAGCAATCGGCTTCACGCGGGAGAATCCCTCATTCGAAACCTGCTCCAACGTGCGGATGGCGGAACGACGCATCCCCATTCAGCGGTTTCCCGAGACTGCCTACGCCTGCGTCCGGACCAACCGCGGCAACATTGCCGCCTTCAAGCTCCTGGAACCGGTCGGCCCAAGCCCCGGGGTCATGCAGATCCGGTTCAGTACATGGAAAAGGGGGAGGTAACGGTTCCAGCAGATAGTGACCGTCCTCCCCCGTTGAAAACATCGCGGCGGGTTCAGCTTTTCTTTGCTTTTTTCCTGTAACAGAACACTCCGGCGAGCCCGGCCCCCAGAAGCAGGAATGTCGAGGGTTCGGGAACCGTGCCGGGAACTTGTTGCGGAGCGACAACATCCCAGTCAATCAGCACCCCTGTCCCGTTGGTGTCGATGATACCGGGGCCGAACGTTGAAGAAAAGTCCGTCAACGCCGTGGCATTTCCGGAAGCAAAGCTGAATACATCCATATAGGCCCTCAAATCAAGGGTGTGCCCGACAATGGCGTCAAACTCCAGCTGCAGCAGGCCGGTATCGAAGTTGTACGAGTTGGTCACTTCCCGATTGTTGTCCGTGGTTTCGTAATAGTCATCATAATCACCCGACAGATCTATGCCCGTATTGGTACTGGCGCCCCAACTGGCCGACCAGTAGCTTGAATACGATTCCCCCCAATACGGCTGATAGACCTCTCCCGCCTCAAGATCGGCATCGGCCCCGAAGGAAACGATTCGGGGAGTGTACCAGCCTTCACCGGTATCGATCTTCAGCAGCGGATCGACAATCGTGAGGCCCGCCAGCAGATGGGAAAAGGCGTCGCCATTGCCGGGCCAGCTCGTTCCCGTGGCGGTAAGCCTCCCGTCGAGACGGACGTCGAGGCGTATCTTGGCGGTGTCGCCATACGCCAGGCCCGAAGTGCCCGGAAGCACCGTGAAGCTGTTCTGCATATCTCCCCTGGTCCACGATTCGGAGAACTGCGCCCCGTTCGAGATGACGGAAGCGCTCTGGCGCATAATCCGGTGCGCGGCATCGACATAGCCATAGCCGAAGGTGGCGGAATGGCCCGGGCCGACCGAAATGCCGACCGCACCGCCTCCGGGGACCAGCACCGGATAATTGTTGTAACTCACCGAAGAGGTCGCGGACTCATAGGTCCGCCCCATGGAGTACTTGGCCTCACCGGTGCTGATAACCTGTTTCGAGTCATAGGTGTCTATGAGGGTATCCGAGGGATAAGTGGGGAGCGGAATCGTACCCGACACGTAATCCGTGTCATAGTAGGTCTGCGATATATCCAGGTAGGAATAAGAGGTGGCGTAAGCGGCACCACAGGGCAACGACATGGCAAGGAGAATGGGCAGGGAGAGAGTTCGCACGTTCATGTTTCACCTCCGACACAAAATCACAAAATTTTCACATGAAAATGCACAAAAAATGCCACCGCTATCATTCTGATATCATTAGAACCGGCCACGCTGCGCCACAGAATAATGTAAGACAAATCGACAAACAGTTTAAAAAACCTTACACTCACCCTGCCACAAAAGAATAAACTCCAAGTAACGTAAACCAACAGTAGCGGATGAGATGTCCATTTGTTTGCATCACCTCCTAACCCTGATGAGGCACCCCTTTTTGACAAACCTTAAGCCGACAGTAAACTTTCTCCATTAAAACATTGCCCCCGAAAGGAACGTTGCCATGTACGTAGCTCGAGACAAGGATAGTCAACTATACCTCTTCAAAGATCTCCCCCTGAGGGGTAAGGAATGCTGGTGGGCTGAAGCAGGGGTCGACGGGACCTATCTCCGCCTCGACAAGGCCCTCTTCCCTGAAGTAACGTGGGAGTCGGAGCCTCTGCCGGTTTCGCTGGTGACCGTCACCGAGGGGACGGCGTGAACCCGTGTCATTGAACCCGTAATTTTCAAATACAAGCTGGAGGAATATATGACTAACGCATACAGAAGGGGGAGCAAGGGGCCCGAGGTAAGGAAGATCCAGGCACGACTGGGTGAACTGGGCCTTTACAGTGGAGATGTGGACGGCATATTTGGTGGCGGCACCGAGAGCGGGGTTAAAATGTTCCAGCGACAAAACGGCCTGGATGTGGACGGGGTCGTGGGCGAAGATACCTGGAAAAAGCTCTTCGGCGGCGGAAAGCTCCAGAAGCCAGAAGTCTGCAAGCAGAAACTGGAATACCGCTGCCTGGCCCTCACCGGCACCATCGAAACGGGCAGGCCGATTCCCGATTGTTTCGCCATGGCATCCGGCGACTTTGACGGCCAGGGCCTGAGCTTCGGCGCCCTTCAATGGAACCTGGGCCAGGGGTCGCTGCAGCCGTTGTTCAAGGAGATGGCGAAAAAACACCCGAGCCTTCTGGAAGACATCTGCCACGATTACTTCCCGGAACTGAAGGCCATCTTCACCTCCGACAAGGATGACCAGCTCGCGTGGGTACGTTCGGCCCAGGACCAGCGGCGCTTTACCCTCTTCGAGCCCTGGAAGGGGCTTCTCAAGGCCCTGGGGCGCACCACCGAGTTCCAGGATATCCAGGTGAATGCCGCCGGTAAGCTCTTCAAGGACGCCAAAGCCCTCTGCGCCGAGTACGGCCTCTGGTCCGAGCGGGGGGTGGCTCTCATGTTCGACATCAAGGTGCAGAACGGGAGCATCTCGCCCCTGGTGAAGTCCCAGATCATGGCCGACTGCGCACGGCTCGGCGGCAGCCTGAGCAATGATGAGGCCGAGGAGGCGAAGCTGGTCATCGTGGCCAACCGCCGGGCTGAGGCAAGCAATCCCCGCTGGATTGAGGACGTCCGGAAACGCAAGGTGGCCATTGCCCACGGCGAAGGAATGGTGCACGGAAACTATCTCCACCTGGAGGACCAGTTCGGCATCAAGCTCAAGCCTTTCTGATCCGGTCGGCGATAACTGGGGAGCATCCCGTGAGAAACAAACTGGTCAAGAAACGCTCTTCGAAGGCGGGGCTTCCCCCCGGCACCCTCGTCCACATCGGCGAGCGGCACCGGGAGGCGGCTCGCGTCTCCATTATCGCCTATGACGAGAACACCATAACTGACCAGACCTCCGATGACCTGGCGGCCTGCACCGCTCTGCGCGGCCAACCGGGGGTCCGCTGGATCAACGTGGAGGGTATCCACAGTATCGAGCTTCTCCAGAAACTAGGGGAATGCTACGGCCTCCATCCCCTGGTTCTGGAAGATATCCTCAACACTGACCAGCGCCCGAAACGTGAGGATTACGGCGCCTACCTCTTCATCGTCCTCAAGATGCTCTCCCTCAAAAGCGGCGGCGAGGGGGTGGTCGCCGAGCAGATGAGCCTCATCCTCGGTCCCGATTTCGTCATATCGTTCCAGGAAGGGCTTGCGGGAGACCCCTTCGACCCGGTCCGGGAGCGGCTGCGGGCCGGAAGGGGCAAGATCCGGTCCCTGGGCTCCGACTATCTCGTCTACAGCCTTATGGACGCCATAGTGGACAACTACTTTGCCATCCTCGAAAACCTGGCGGAGCGCATCGAGCGGCTCGAAGAAGAACTGGTGGAAAATCCCTCACGCGAAACCGTAGGCAGGCTCCACACCCTCAAGCGGGAGATCATCTTTCTGCGCAAGTCCATCTGGCCGCTGCGCGAGGTAATCAGCGGCCTTGAGCGGCGCGAGTCTTCCCTGGTACGGGAAGAAACCGTCATCTACCTGCGCGACGTCTACGACCACACCGTGCAGATAATCGACACCGTGGAAACCTTCCGGGACATCCTCTCGGGGCTGCTCGACATCTACCTGTCCACCATAAGCAACCGCACCAACGAAGTCATGAAGGTACTCACAATAATTGCCACCCTGTTTATGCCCCTCACCTTCATCGCAGGTCTCTACGGCATGAATTTCCGCTACATGCCCGAGCTCAACTGGCATTGGGGTTACCCTGCCGTGCTTCTCCTCATGCTTGCCGTTGTGGGGGGAATGCTCAAATTTTTCCGGGGGAAGAACTGGATATGACATGGGCCTGACAGACGAAGTCCCTGAGGCAAAACCCGCGGCGAGAGCTTCGAAGCTGCTGCAGGCAGGTCATTGGCTCCCGCTGGTGGTGCTGGGGCTCGGCCTCGTCATTACCTACTCCCTGTGGGAAAACGAACAGCAAATTATCGCCCAGGATCTCAGGCTGAATTTCGATTTCTCGGTCCAGGAAAATCTCACTCTCATAAAACAGCGGATGTTGGCCTATGAGCAGGTGCTGCGCGGAGTCCGAGGATTGTTTTCCGCTTCAGAGTCGGTGGGGCGCCGCGAGTTTCACGACTATGTTTCCGCCCTTGGCCTGGAGGACACCTACCCCGGCATCCAGGGAGTCGGGTTCTCGCTGATCGTACCGGCGGCGCAGAAAGAATCCCATATCGAATCAATACGCAGCGAGGGGTTTCCCGGATACGCGATAAAGCCTGAAGGCGTGCGGGAGATCTACAGCTCCATTATCTACCTCGAGCCGTTTACCGGCCGCAACCTGCGCGCCTTCGGTTACGACATGTTTTCCGAGAAGGTGAGGCGCATTGCCATGGAACGGGCGCGCGACACCGGCGAGGTGGCCCTGTCCGGCAAGGTGAGGCTGGTGCAGGAAGATGGCGACCGGGAACAGGCGGGCGTCCTGATCTATCTTCCCGTTTACGCAACCGGCAAGCCGCTTGATTCCGTGGAATCGCGCCGCTCGGCAATCATCGGATGGGTCTATTCGCCGTTTCGCATGAACGACCTGATGGCGGGGCTTTTTGGCCGGCATGCCGACGAGATGAATCTGGAGATATACGACGGCACGGAGATCTCCGGAAAAACGCTGCTCTATGACTCTGGCAGAATCCGCGCCGACAGGCTTACGCCCCCCACAAGACACGCCGTAAGGCATATTCAGATAGCCGGCCAGACCTGGACCGTGGCATTTCGCGCCCTACCGCCATTCGAAGATCAGGATAAGAGGGGCAAGGCCGGGGATGTGGCAATCGTGGGCATTGTGCTGAGCATTCTTCTGACGCTGATAACCTGGCTTCTGGCGGCTGCGCGGACCCGTGCGGTGGAATCCCGGGAAGCGCTGGCAATCAAGCAGAAGCAGCTTGAGGATCTGAACCTCTCCCTTGAGCAGCGGGTCATTGACCGCACCGCGGAACTGGAGCGGCTGAACCGGGAACTGGAGAGCTTCTGCTATTCCATATCCCATGAAATCCAGGCGCCCATAGCCCGCCTGGATGGATTCAGCAGGGCAATTGCGGAAGCAGTCAAAGCCGGCGGGCCAGACGACGATACCGTATACCTGGCAAGCAGACTCGAAGTTGCAAGCCAACGGTTGAGGCACGTCATCGACAGCCTTCTGGTAATGTACCGCATGGGAAGCATTGAAATCGAACGGGAAACCGTAGACCTGTCGGAGCTTTGCGGACAAATACTGGGAGACCTGCTCGAAGACTGTACAGGACGGACGGTCACGACAACCATCGCCCCGGATGTGGTTGTTCAGGGCGATCGCCGGATGCTTGACACCTGCCTGCGGCTCCTTCTGGATAATGCAGTGAAATACAGCGCCGGTAATCCGGAAGCGGCCATCGAGTTCGGTAAAACGGAGCATGCCGGAGAGACTGTCCTGTTCGTGAGGGACAACGGGGTGGGATTCGACATGACATACGCCGACAAGCTGTTTCAGCCATTTTCCCGGCTGCACAACGAGTCCGAATTTGAAGGGAGCGGCACCGGCCTTCCGACAGCCCAGAGAATCATCGAACGGCATGGGGGAAGAATCTGGTACGAGGCCGAACCGGGGCGCGGTGCGACGTTCTTTTTCACTCTCGCCTGACGCCTTGCCAGCCGTGGGGCATTCGTGTTAGTTCTATATCAATGCAAAGACATCCGGGGGGGCGGCTTCAGCCGCCTTTTCCGTTCCATTTTCACCAAAAGGAATCAATTCATGAACGCGAGCGGATTTCTCATAGATACCCACGCACATATCGACGGCCGCGACTTTGCGGCGGACTTCGATGAAATGCTCGCCCGCGCCGCCGATGCCGGGCTCTCCCACATCGTCACCGTCGGCGCTGATCTGGAGTCGAGCCAGGCGGCCTGCGAACTGGCCGGGAAGCACGACCACATTTACTGCGCCGTCGGGGTCCATCCCCACGACGCCTCCCGGGTGACGGAGCGCTGTTACGAGGTAATCGGCGACCTTGCCCGGAACAACCCGAAAGTGGTCGCCATCGGCGAAATCGGTCTCGACTTCTACCGGGACCGGGCTCCCCGCGATGAGCAGGAACGGGTCTTTCGCCGCTTCATCCGGCTCGCCCGGGAACTGGCGCTCCCCATAATCGTCCATGACCGGGATGCCCACGAAAGGGTAATGGCAATAATGCGGGAGGAAAAAGCCGCCGAAGTGGGGGGCGTCCTCCACTGTTTCTCCGGGGATCTGGCCATGGCGCGGGAATGCGTGGACATGGGCTTCTACCTTTCCGTTCCCGGCACGGTCACCTATCCATCCAACGAGCAGCTCCGCGAGGTGGTGCGCGGCATCAGGACCGAGCACCTCCTGGTCGAGACCGACTGCCCCTACCTCCCGCCGGTTCCCCACCGGGGAAAGCGCAACGAACCGGCATATGTCCGCCTCACCGCAGCCAAGGTGGCGGAACTCAAAGGGCTCACCCTGGAGGATGTGGGGCGGATCACGTCACTCAACGCAAAGCGGCTTTTCGGCATCGGCGAAAAGGACCAGGCGGCGCGCATCGCCTACCGGATCAGGAACTCCCTGTACCTGAACATTACCAACCGCTGCTCCAACCGCTGCTCCTTCTGTGCAAAATTCGAAGATTTCACCGTAAAGGGGCATTACCTGCAGCTGGACCACGAACCGAATGCGGACGAGGTTATGGCCGCCATCGGAAATCCGGGTCCGGTGGACGAAGTGGTGTTCTGCGGCTATGGGGAGCCGATGCTGCGCCTTGACCTCATCAAGGATATTGCCGCCCGTCTCAAGCAGAAGGGGCTTCGCATCCGGATAAACACCGACGGCCAGGCCAACCTGGTGTACGGCCGCAACATCCTCCCGGAACTGGCGGGACTGGTAGACTGCATCTCCGTCAGCCTCAACGCAGCCGATGCCGAGACCTACGCCCGGCTCTGCAACACCCCTTTCGGAAAGGATGGGTTCGACGGCATCTGCCGGTTCCTCTCGGAAGCGACGAAACACATCCCGAAAGTGGTAGCTTCGGCCGTCACCGTGCCGGGAATTGATATTGCTGCCGTCCGGCGGCTTGCCGAGTCCCTCGGCGTGGAATTCCGGGAGCGGGAGTATGCCGAAGTGGGATAGGATTCGTTGATTGCAGCGACATTTTATACGAAAATGAAAGCCCTCTCGTCATAACGACACGAGAGGGCTTTCTCATTCAACATAAGATAACAAACGCTGCGATGTTACCCTATTTGGCGGACGAGCCCGAGAGGGGCTACGGTTTTCCCATAAACCTCGTTGATCACCTGTGCCAGTCCGGCATATACGGCGGACAAGCCGCAGAATATCCCTTCATACCCGGCGATGACCTTGATGATGTGGTTTCCGGTTGCATCACCGGCCGCAAGGAGGAAGAACAATACCGTCAACGAACCGAACACCACCTGTAACGCCCTGTTCATCTTTAATGTGCCCACAAAGAGGACCCCGGTAAAAAGCCCCCACATCACCAGGTATGCCGTCATGGCAGAGTTACCGGGAGCTTGGATGAAGCCGGTGTTGGGAAGAATAATCAGGGCAACCAGGGTAAGCCAGAAGAGGCCGTAGGAGGTAAAGGCGGTCGCGCCGAACGTGTTGTTTTTTTTCCATTCCATGATGCCGACGATGATTTGTCCGAGGCCACCATAGAATATCCCCATGCTGAGTATCATGGCATCCATGGGAAACATCCCGGCATTGTGCAGGTTGAGCAGGACGGTCGTCATCCCGAAACCCAGCAGCCCCAGTGGCGCCGGATTGGCCGTCGTGTCGTTCAGTTCGAATACAGCAGCCGTGTCTTGTGAATTTATGGCCATAGTAGATACCTCCCTCCTCATGTTGTTGATTCTTATTCACACAAGTCGATCTTCATATCCCAGTTCTTGATCTTCATGGTGCCGTTTTGGGCCAGATTCAGCTGCATCTTGAAGGCCCGGTCCCACAACTGGGGCTCATGGCCCACTTTCCGCGCGATGCACTCTTTGGTGGCAATCTCCAGGTACGCGAAGAGAATCGGTTTGTAGTCGGGGTGGGCGCACTTCTCGATAATGCTCCTGGCGCGCTCCTTCGGCGCCAGCCCCCGCAGGTCGGCCAATCCCTGCTCGGTCACGACCACGTCCAGATCGTGTTCCGTGTGGTCAATGTGAGAGCAGTGCGGCACGACGCAGGTAATGCCGGTCGGGTCGGTCTTGGACGGACGGCTCGACGGGGTATGCATGATCTTGAGGAAGCCGTTGCGGAGGAAATCGCCGGAACCGCCGATGCCGTTGATCATCCGGGTGCCACCGACAAGGGTCGAATTGGCGTGGGCGTAGATGTCGATCTCCACCGGGGTGTTCATGGCAATGACACCGAGGCGCCGGATGGGCTCCGGGGCATTGGAAATGGAAAGCGGACGGAGCAGGATTTTGTTCGCATACTTGTCCATGTTGTCAAAGAAGCGCGGGAACCCCTCATCCTTTGAAAGGGAGAGAGAACAGGACGACGCGCAGTTGAGCTTGCCCGAATCGATGAGGTCGAGCATCGTATCCTGCAGCACCTCGGTATAAACGCTGAGGTCGCTGAAAGGGCCCTTTGCCAGGCCGCCGATGACGGCGTTGGCGATGGAGCCGACGCCGGACTGGAGCGGCTGGAGGTTTTTCGGCAGGCGGCCGGCCTTTACCTCGTGGCTGAAGAAGTCGATGATGTGGTTGGCTATGGCCTCGGATGTCGCGTCCTGCTCGGAAAAGGCGCGGCCGTTGTCGCGATGGCGTGATTCCACAACGGCTATGATTTTTGACGGATCGCACGACACATAGGGGGTGCCGATGCGGGAATTGGCGCTGGTGATGTTCAGGACCTGCCTGTTCGGCGGGTTGTTGCAGATGATGTTGTCATGCATCCCCTCGAATGAAGGCTGGCCGATATTGACTTCGACGATGATGCGGTCGCACATCATGAGGATTTCGGGGATAACGCCGCCGGAAGAAGTCGGCACGAGCCCCCCGTCTTCCGTAATTGCGGATACCTCGATAATGGCCAGGTCGAGCTTACCGCTGGCGGAATCCTTCGTATAAAAGCCGTAACCGAGATCCTGGGCGAACAGGGAGAGATGCTTGTCTCCCATGCGAATCCGCCCTTCATTGATGCCGGCGGCGATGTTCTTGCCAGTCTGGTATGGCCAGCGGCGGTCGATCATGTCCAGTGTTGCCCAGCGGTCTTCCGTTTCGGCGCCGACGGATGCACCGGTAAAGATGTTGAACCGCAGCTTTCCCTGGAGGCTGTTCTTCTCCACATGGTCAGCCAGGGCAATGGGGACCGCTTTGGGATAACCGGCGGGGGTAAAACCCGACCAGCCGAGGTTCATCCCGTTCTTGAAGAGCGGGATCGTCTCTTCCGCCTTCATAACTTTGCTGAGCAATGATTTGCAGCGCACACGTTCTTGCAGTGTTCCGTATTCCGGCATGATAAACTCCTGTTTGTTTTTGATGTATACAGTAAAACTACGTTATTAGCCCGGTGACTACAGTCGGCCACCTTTGGCAGCCCACTCCTCAAGCATCGGCGTGGTTACCGATTTCGGACGCTCGATGGCATAGCCGAGCCCGCGGTCCCACGTGATGTTGGCCATGCAGCCGAGAGCCCGGCCGACACCGAACAGGACGGTGTAAAAGTCCCACTCCGTGACCCCATAGTGCCACTGGATAACGCCGGACTGGGCATCGACATTGGGCCAGGGGTTCTTGGTCTTGCCGTGCTCGGTGAGAACGCCCGGCGCCACCTCGAAGATCATGGAAACCAGCTTGAATAGAGGATCCTCCGGCAGGTGTTTCTGGCAGAACTCCCGCTGGGAAATGTAGCGGGGATCGGTTTTGCGCAGGACGGCATGACCGTAGCCGGGGATTACCTGGCCGGAATTGAGGGTATCCCACAGTGCCCTGGTGATGAGTTCCTTTGTCGGCTCCTGGTCCTTGCAGTACTTCTCCTGGAATTTGATGGTCCAGTCGAGCACTTCCTGGTTGGCGCGGCCGTGGAGCGGGCCGGCCAGGCCGTTCAAACCGGCGGCATAGGCATAGTAGGGGTCGGACAGGGCTGAATGTACCAGGTGGGTGGTATGGGCAGACACGTTGCCGGATTCGTGGTCGGAGTGGAGGATGAAGTACATCCGTGCCACATCCTTGTACGCGTCGCCCTGCCCGATCATATGGGCGAAATTGGCCCCCATGTCCAGCGCGGGATCAATGGCGATCTGCTTGTCGCCTTTGTACTTCAGGTTATAGATGAATGCGGCGATTACCGGGATACGGGCGACGATGTCGCAGGCGTCCTCGTACACGGATTCCCAGGCGGTCAGCTTATTGAACTTGCCGGCATTGTAGATGGCGGCGAATTTGGAGTCCCGCTGCATGGCGGTGATGCCCACCGAGAGCATTGCCATGGGGTGGCTGTCCCGGGGCAGGGTCCGGATGGTGTCAAAAACATACTGGGGGACTTCCTGGCGAACCTTCCATTCGGTCAGCACTTCATCCACCTGGGCCGGGGTGGGAACTTCTCCCGTCAGCAGGAAATACCAGAAGGATTCGACTGTCGGGTAATCCGAACCCGGCGCCTTGGGGAGTGCGGCAAAAGTTTCAGGGATGGTTTTGCCGCGAAACCTGATACCCTCCTGAGGGTCCAGATAGGAGATGTCGGTCACTAAGCTCCGAATGTCGCGGGCGCCGCCGATGCATTGTTCGATGGTGACCTCATCGATCTTGACCTTGCCGAACTCTTTGACCAGTTTGGTGGTGCGGGGACGAAATTCCTCGATTTTCTGCTTAAGCGTTTCTTTTAATCCCATCGTGCTACTCTCCTTTTGTGGTAATTGCATGAAAATGTCCCAACGTGAAACAACTGCACATCCTCCTTTCAACGATAATTAGATGCAAAACAACTCCATGAATTCATGGACGGGAGTATTCTCCAGCCGCTGTTGATCCCGGCAGCAGGCAACTATCCGTTGGACCTGTTCTTCGGGGAAACGCACGGCCAGGTTTGCCCGGAACTTATCCAGCAAGTGCGGGATTCCCTCGGCGCGGCGCCGACGATGCCCCAGGGGATATTCCACCTCGACACGCTCGGTGCTGGTGCCGTCACGGAAGAACACCTGGACGGCATTGGCGATAGAGCGTTTGTCCGGCTCAAGGTATTCGCGGCTGTAGCGCGGCTCCTCCACCACGACCATCCGCTCCCGCAGGGCATCGATGCGGGGATCGGCCGCCGCCTTCTCTTCGTAATGGTCAGCGGTCAGTGTCCCGAAGATGAGGCCGATTGCGGTCATATACTGGAGGCAGTGGTCCCGGTCCGCCGGGTTATGGAGTTTGCCGGTCTTGCTGATGATGCGGATGGCGGATTCATGGGTGGTGATGACGACCCTTTCGATGTCCGGAAGCCGTTCCCGCACCAGGGGATGGAGTATAATGGCGGCTTCAACGGCCGTCTGGGCATGGAATTCTGCAGGAAAGGCGATCTTAAAGAGGACGTTTTCCATGACATAGGAGCCATAGGGGCGCTGGAAACGGAACGGCTCCCCCTTGAATGAAACGTCGTAGAATCCCCACGTGGGGGCGGTGAGCGCGCTTGGATACCCCTTCTCCCCCTGGAGGGTCATGAGGGCCAGTCGTACCGCCCGGCTGGCAGCATCCCCGGCAGCCCAGGATTTGCGGCTGCCGGTGTTGGGCGCATGGCGATAAGTGCGCAGGCTCTGGCCGTCGACCCACGCCTGGGACAGGACATCGATAATCTGCTCTTTCGTCCCCCCGAGCAGCATGGTGACAACGGCAGTCGAGGCGACTTTGACCAGCAGGACATGGTCGAGCCCCACCCGGTTGAAGCTGTTCTCCAGGGCCAGGCACCCCTGGATTTCATGGGCCATGACCATGAAGGTCATCACTTCGCCCATGGTCACCGGAGCTTCACCTTTGACAACGTTACGCCGGCTCAGGTGGTCGGCAACGGCCAGGATCGCCCCCAGGTTATCCGACGGGTGCCCCCATTCCGCCGCCAGCCAAGTGTCGTTGAAGTCGAGCCAGCGAATGATGCAGCCGATGTCAAAGGCGGCCTTGACCGGGTCAAGCTCGTATCGAGTACCCGGCACCCGGGAGCCGTTGGGTACCACGGTATCGGGAACTATCGGCCCAAGAAGTTTGCTGCATTCCGGAAACTTCAGGGCCAGCATGCCGCAGCCGAGGGCATCCATCAGGCTGTAGCGGGCAGTTTCACGGGCCTCGTCACTGATTGCCCGGCAGCCCGAGACATACTCGGCAATATCAACCATCACCTGATCGGGCTCTGGCCGGATATTCACTTCAGCAGTCGCGCACATCGTCACTCCTCTCCGCTTTCGGCGGCGCCGCAGGCAGACAGCCGGTCCAGCATCTGTTCATAGTCGTAATAGTGGAGCAGGCCGTAGAGTTCCTCCCGGGGCTGCATGGCGGCCACAACCGGTTCCTGGGTCCCGGCGCGCAGGATGGTTTCATACACATCGAGCGCGGCCTTGCTCATGGCCCGGAAAGCACTCAGAGGATAGAGCACCATGGCTACCCCCTGCTCGGCAAACTCCTCTTTTGTGTAGTAGGGCGTTATCCCGAATTCGGTCATGTTGGCCAAAAGCGGCACATCGATAGCATCGGCAAACGTCCGATACATCGACAGATCGGTCACCCCCTCCGCAAAAATGCTCTCCGCGCCTGCCTCCACATAGAAAGAAGCCCTTTCAATGGCTGCTTCGAGCCCTTCGGTCGCCAGGGCATCGGTACGGGCCATGATCATGAAATCCCCATCGCTTCTGGCATCCACCGCCGCCTTTATCCGGTCGGCCATTCTGTCCCTCGAAACAACGGACTTGTTGGGGCGATGGCCGCAGCGCTTCGGTTCCACCTGGTCCTCAAGGTGAACCGCCGCTGCGCCGGCGCGCATCATCTCCTTCACCGTTCGGGCGATCCCGAATTCCTCCCCCCATCCCGTATCGATGTCGACCAGCAGGGGAAGAGACGAAGCACTCGTGATACGCCGAACCTCTTCCAGCACATCATTGCGGGAAGTTATGCCCAAATCGGGAAGGCCGAACGACGCGTTGGCGACCCCGGCACCGGAAAGGTAAATTGCCCTGTGGCCTGCCTTTTCGGCCAGTATTGCGCAATAGGCGTTGATCGTCCCCACAACCTGAAGCGGCCTTTCAGCGTCAATGGCCCTGCGGAAACGCCTTCCGGCAGAAATGTGCTCAGACATTGCCCCCGTCCTTTGCCATGGCATTTTTGTGCCGTTCCTCGACGCTAAGTCGCGCTGTTCGTATGTGGCGGCGCATGAGAAGCTCCGCCAACTCCTCGTCCCGTTCCTCAATGGCATCGACAATACGGCGATGCTCCTTGAGCGCCAGCAAAGGCCGGGGGCTTTCATTGCTGAACTGGTACCGGTACATCCTGATCAACTGGTAGAGGCCACCGTCCAAAATCGTCAGCAGCTTCTTATTGCGGCTTCCCTGCAAAATCCGGTAGTGGAAATCAAATTCGCCTTCCTTCTGGTAATAGGAAAGCCCCTGATCTTCCTCAATGCTCTTCTCGTGCTCATCCAGAAGATTTTTCAATTCTTCAATCTCGCTGTCGATCATGTTCCGGACGGCGAGCCTGCACCCCAACCCCCCGAGGACTTCGCGAATCTGGTAGGTCTCAATCAGCTCCTCATAGGACAGTGAGATAACCCGCGCACCGTGGTTCGGCGCCCGGACGACAAGTTGCCGCTCTTCAAGCCGGCTCAAGGCTTCACGCAATGTTCCACGGCTCACACCATACGCTTTGGCTAGCTCGGGTTCTGAAATCTTGCTTCCTGCGGGAATCTCACCCTTAATTATCGAATCCTGCAGGACATCAAAAATCCGGTCCGTCAATGGAGTCGCAGATTGGCTGCTATCGTTAACCTGGCAATCCATATTGTCGACACCTCCTTAAGTTCTACTGGTAACAACCTCAAGATATACGCCACATTTTGTGTATGCAAGCAAAAAGTGTCGACACTTTTATTTTTAGTAAAAAAATAAACCTAAAATAAATGCAATTATTGACGGGGATCAAGATGAGTCATCTCGGCCCACGCAAGAGTTTTTCGATGCGTTCTGAGAGAAAAACAGAAAATTTACTTCCAGTAAAAAAATACCCGCCTGACGCGGGTATTTTTACTCTTGCTATTGCAACCTACCTTCTCGCATTCATGCGAAACAATTTCGCTCTCACCAAAGCAGCGGCTAACAGTTTGATATTAATAACTTTTACAATCATTAGCACCTCTCAACTTCTCAAAAACAACGACAATATATATAACCAGATTTTGCATGTTTGCAAAAACACCAGAACCATCAACCAGAGATTTCTTGCAACACATACACGCAAAATACTGTTTTTGCTTTGTTTTTTAAAATATACGCGATTTTATAACAATGGTATGCATGTTGCTACAAAGAAGACAGCATGAAAATCAACTAAATGTTGCCAACGTTAATAAAAGGAGGTAGGACCATGTCGGACACGGTCAAGAACAGGGGATGGCAAGTAACCCTGGCCGGAACGGGCATCAACCTGGCCCTGGGAGTTCTCTACGCATGGAGTATCTTTAAAGGGGCAATAAAATCGTCCATCGACGCGGGTGGCCCTGGAGCTTTCAACTGGGACCCGGCCTCCATCAACGACCCCTATGCAATCTGCTGCCTCGCTTTCGCCTTCTCGATGATTATTGCCGGCAAGGCCCAGGACAAGATCGGCCCGGCCCGCACGGCTCTCATCGGCGGCATTCTCGTGGGCCTCGGCTTTACCATCCTCTCCCAGAGCAACAGCTACCTGGCCTGGGTACTTGGTTTCGGGATACTGGCCGGTTCAGGCTTCGGTTTCGGTTATTCGGCAGCCACCCCTCCGGCGCTCAAGTGGTTCCCCTCCAGCAAGACCGGCCTCATCGCCGGAATCGTCGTGGCAGGTTTCGGCCTGGCACCGGTTTACATCGCCCCCCTCTCCACCTACCTCCTGGGCACAATCGGCATCGAGAAGTCAATGCTGGTTCTGGCCGCCGCCTTCGCGGTGGTGGTCTGCGGCCTTTCCTTCTTCCTGGTGAACCCACCGGCCGGATATGTACCGGCTGACGCCCCCACGGGTGACGCAGCGGCCAAAGCCGCACCGGCAAAACCGACGGTAAATGCCACGGCGGGCGAGATGCTCAAGTCCGGCAAATTCTATATACTCTGGCTCACCTACTTCATCGGCGCCGGCGCCGGCCTCATGGTAATCGGCAGCGTGGCCGGCATCGCCAAGAAGAGCATGGGCTCCATGGCATTCCTCGCCGTTGCCATCATGGCCCTGGGCAACGCCGGCGGCCGCGTTGTGGCCGGCATCCTCTCCGACAAGATCGGACGGATGGCAACCCTCTGCATCGTGTTCGCTTTCCAGGCCGTTCTCATGTTCGCCGCGATCCCCCTCGTGGGAGCCGGGCACTCCAATGCCGTCCTCATCGTGCTTCTGGCCACCTTCATCGGCTTCAACTACGGCGCCAACCTCTCCCTCTTCCCCTCCTTCAGCAAAGACTACTGGGGGCTCAAGAACTACGGCCTCAACTACGGCCTTCTCTTTACGGCCTGGGGCGTGGGCGGCTTCGTGATGGGACGCGTATCCGAAATGCTCAACACCTCCACCGGCAGCTTCACCACATCCTTCACCCTTGCCGGCTCGCTCCTCGTTGCCGGCGCGGTACTGAGCCTCGCCCTGCGGCCGGCCAAGGCGGCCAAGCCTGTCGAGACGATTGCTGCCGAACCTGCAGTGAACGGCGTGTTCATGGAGAGCTTCATCCGTGGCTGGGCCGACTTCCTCGGCTTCACCCCCAGCACCCCCCGCAGCTTCTCCCGCTAGGGACAGCCCCTCACTACGCATCGACAAAAGCCCCGCTTCGGCGGGGCTTTTTTGCGTCCAGCCCGACCGGAATCGTTCCGGTCATGCCGGTATTTCCCAAATACAATTTCGCAACAAAACTCAAACCCGTTGCCCATCCAGAGAAAAATCGCTACAATCATACAGTTTTCCGGCACCTTTGACCGCTTCTGCCCGATACCGCCAAGGTCCGCGCACGACTATCCCGACAAAGAGACTGTTTCGCATCACCTTGCTTCTGAGAGGTCACCAAGGAGCCCCATGTACTGCGACCATTTCGGTTTCAGCGAACAACCCTTCGCCCTTACACCCAACCCGGCGTTCCTCTTCCTGAGCTCCCGCCATCAGGAGGCGTTCGCCCATCTCCTTTACGGCATCGACAATCACGCGGGCTTCATAGAGCTTTCTGGCGAAGTGGGCACCGGCAAGACCACCGTAATCCGGACCTTCCTCAATCAGCTTGCCCCGGAAACTCACCGGACCGCCCTGATTTTCAACCCGACCATGTCCGCCCTGGGGCTTTTGCAGGGGATAAACCGTGAATACGGGCTCGACGGCACGAGCACCGAAAAAAGCGAGCTCCTGGAAGCGCTCAACCGTTTCCTTCTGGACGAGAATCGCGCCGGCCGCACGGTAGTGCTGGTCATCGACGAGGCCCAGAACCTCTCCCCCGATGTCCTTGAGCAGATCAGGCTCATCTCGAACCTGGAAACGGAGCGGGACAAGCTCATCCAGATCGTGCTCGTGGGGCAACCGGAACTGAGAACCCTCCTGTCCCGGCAGGAACTTCGCCAGCTCAATCAACGGATTACGGTCCGTTATCACCTGGAGCCCATGGGGTTCGAAGACACGCAGAACTATATCCGGCACAGGATCAGGGTTGCGGCGTCAGGCCGGGAACCGGTAACCTTCTCGACAGGCGCCGTGAAAAAAATCTTCGCTTTTTCAGGAGGGCTTCCAAGGCTCATAAACGGCGCCTGCGACCGGGCGCTCCTGATTGCCTACACCACCGAGACCCGCGACGTTTCTCCCGCCATGGCTGCATCGGCCATTGCCGATGTAACCGAAGCCCCCCGCCGCCCCGCCATCTCCAGACCGGTTGCAGCCGCTGCCGCTATTTTGCTGGTGGCGGCCCTGGGGGCGGGAACCTATGCTCTGACACGCAAAGGCGACGCTTCACCGGATGCTGCGTCCCCTACCCTCTCCGAACCGGCAGCAACGGGCACCCAGCCCCTCAATACCGCAGAAGCCCTGTCCGGGCTGGCAGCCATTTCGGAAAGGGACAACCTCATGGCCGCCGTCAACGCCATTTTCCGGTCGTGGCAGGTACCCCCCATGGCCCCGGCTTCGGCAGCAGCCGACCTCCGCGCCATCGCACGGGAGCGGGGATTGACCGTAACCGTACTCTCTACTGACCTGGACGATTTGCTCCGGCTCGACACTCCGGCCCTCCTCCACATTACACTGCCCGGTGGAGGCAAGCGGATCGTGGCCCTGACCGCCGGCCAGAAGGGTCAATTCATAATCGAACCGGCCATTGCGGGGCGAACGGCCCTCTCAAGGAACGAACTGGCAGCGCTCTGGAGCGGCCGGGCTTCAATTGTCTGGAAGAATTTCCACGGAATCCCCCCCCGCATGAAACCGGGAAGCAGCGGTGACGGAGTTGGCCAACTCCAGGGGCTGTTGAAGGGGGCGGGGTACTACAAAGGGGCGATTTCCGCCCGCTACGACACCGCCACCATGGAGGCGATCCGTGCCTTTCAGAAGGCGGAGAGGCTCAACATTGACGGACGGGCGGGGGAAAAGACGCTTCTCATGCTCTACCGCAGGGCAGGCGGCTTTTTCCCGGCGGGACTGGCACAAAAAGGAAATACCGGCGGGGCCGGAGAAAAAACCTTATCCGGCACGGAAGCGGCGCAGGTACCCATGAACGAGGAGCACAGCAGATGAGCCTGATACTCGATGCACTGAGAAAAATGGAACAGGAGCGCAAGGCTCGACAGGGTGGGGGAATAGATCTACGCCCGGAAGTGTTGGGGCGCTCCCGGATTGAACCTGACCGCCGGCCATGGGGCAAGCCGTTTCTCCTCGTTGCCGCGGGCATTGTTCTTCTGGCAGCGGGAGCCGGTGGCGGCATCGCGCTGAAAAGAGGAGCAGAACCGAAGCTGTCTCAACAATCCCCGGTTGCACAACGCAGCGAGGCACCTCCCGCCGAGGCAATCGCCCCGCCAGAGCTTCCGCCGCCATCCCTGCCTCCGGCTCCGGCCATCCAGCAGGCGGCAACCGAACCACCGGAACCGGCACCATCGCCCGCCCCCGTCGCCATGCCGACGCCAAGACCGGCACAGCGCCCGTTGGCGGTGGCGCAACCGTCATCTTCCGAATATCCGGGAGCGAACCTGACCGTATCAGGCATCGCCTGGCAGGATGAGCGGAGCCTGCGGCGCGCCGTGGTAAACGGGAATCTCGTGGGAGAAGGGGCCGAAGTTGCCGGCGCACGGGTCGTGGAGATCGGGGAGCGGCGCGTCAAGTTCTCCCAGGGGGGAAGAACCATCAGCGTGTCGTTATCCTCGCCGTTCCAGGGACGCTGACCCCGCGACGGCATGTTTTCCGACAGGACGGCGGCCCGATGGCTGCCGCCTGCTTTATCGTTTTCCCTTCCCCTTGATGGGACGCTCGAAACGGCCGACCGGGATGATAACCTCTTTTCGCACTTCGCCGGAGGCCACGCTGGCTGCCGCGGGGACATCCCCCCCAAGGGTCGCGAAAATCGACCCTTCATCGGGCACGCCTCCGCCATAGGCGCTCCTGACCCTCAAATAATACTTCCCCCCCTCGGCCACCCGCAGAAGATACTTCCCATCGCCGTCGGAGCGCTCCGAAACGTAGAGGGGCTTCCCCTGCATTTCCGGGGATGTGAAGGCGAAGACGACAGCACCTTCAACGGGTTTCCCCTCTCCATCCACAAGGCGGCCTTCGATGGCGGTGGAACCGGGACGCACCATCCCCGTTTCCTTGCTGATGGGACTGGCGCCGCCGATGGTGCCGGCGTTAACCGCCCCGCCCCTCTTCACGTCGAACGTTAGAGGCTTTCCCTTGTTGTCGGCGGCAATCAGGAACAGCTCACCCGCGCGGGGAGGGCCAATCTCCAGAGGGTCGTGCCGCTTGATTGCCGCAAGGAAGTATGTCCCCTCTTCAACAGTGACGGTGAAACGGCCGTCATCATCCATGGTCTCCACATGATCGGGAACCAGCCAGTACTTGTCGGGAGCCGGCGGAGGCCCGGAACCGCGCTTGAACAGCACTACCGATCCCTTGGCCATGGGTTCCTTCCCCTCCCCCAGAAACTTTCCGCTCACCGTGCCGGTCCGCCCCGGCTCGGCCGCCGTGGCAATACTTCCCCCAAGCAGGCATAGAATCGCTGCCAGCACCAATCTGAATTTCATCATGGTCTCCCCTCTGAACAACCGGAAACGTCCTACCTATTTACAGTTGCTGTCTCCCGGCACATAGGCCGGTGTCGTAGCCGCGGCTTCATTGCTGTAAGGAGATTTGTCGCTCCCCCGGAATGCCCGCACCCGGTAGGTATAGGTCTTGAGCGGGTCCAGGCCGAGGTTGTCGGTGTAGACGGTGACATCGGCACCGACCGTGGCCGTCTTAACCCACTTGCCGTTCCATGCTTTTACTTCAATTTCGTAGCCATCCTCGTCCGAAGCCATATCGTCCCATGTCAGTTGGATCTTGAAGGCATTGACGGCAGAGGCGGCAAGGGTCTGGGGCTGTGCCGAGATGGTCGTGGCGCAAGCGATGTTCGAGTAGAGCGTCTCCCAGCCGGTGGTGCAGGAAGCTGTCTTCTCGGCCTTCACACGGTAGCAGTACTGGGCCGAAGGAGTGAGCCCCAGGTGAGTGTAGAGCGCCGTCCCCCCGGCAACGGTCGTAACCGGCGCTGCGTCGGAGCAGTCGGCGTTGTTGCAGCCGTAGATGACGAAGCGGCTCTCGTCGGGGATGGAGTCGCCCCAACCGAGAAGCAGCGACGTGTCGGTGGCCGGCGTGACCGTCAGGACTCCTGGGGGCACAGGAGCCGGAGTGGCCACCGTGGCCGCGGCGCTGGCCGGCCCCGTATACCCGGCGGTGAAGGTGTAGCCGGCCGACTGCTCCTCGGCACCCACGGTTGCCGACGGCTCGGTTGCCGCATACTTGCGCACTCTGATCCAGTCCCAATCGGTGGCGTAGGGCTGGCCGTTGCAGGCGTCGGTATCATAACGGCGCCCAAGCACAATAGATTCGGCGGAAACGCCGTTGTTCACATTACCGGCATTCCAGTAAAGGGCGCCGGTATCGAAGTTGGTCACCTGCATATTTATCCACGACGCATCCTTCACTGCCGAAGAGTATAGCATGTTGGCCGCGGCCGTGGGGGTTCCACCCTTGGCTGTGTAGGCATTATTGTTGCCATAGTGGACATATGCCGGATGTTCGAGCCATCCGACGTTGTTGTATGACCCTGCGTAGAACCCGCCGATAATCTGGCCGTCAATGGCGAAGGAGGTGGTCTTAGCCTTGATGTCCAGGACTACGCCCGGCGAATAGGTTGTTTTGGAGGTGAGGCGGCCGGTCACGTCGGTGCCGTGGAGGTAGCCGCCGGACACCGAGAAACCGGTGCCATCGGTGACCGTCCATTTGCTTGTGTCGATGGCGCTGCCGGTAAAGTCTTCGAAGAAGTCGAAAACGAGGGTGCCGCTGGCCACGTTCTCAGCGCCGGCATTCCCGTAATATAGCTGGATAGTGCTGCTGGTCCTGGTCTTCACCCAAACCGTGGCGGTGGAGCTGTCGGTCTTCTTCTCGATCCAGTAGGGAAGTTCCTGGTTGGTGCCTGGATCGAAGAAGCGGATATCCGAGAAATCGGCCTTCATGTCAGTGTCATAGGCCACCGTCACCTTAGTCTGGAAGTTGGGCTGGAAGTTGGCGATGGTGATCGGCTTGCGGCGGGTCCACGCACCTCCCCCGCCGGAAGAGAGCCCCACGTTCACCGGCTTTATCTGATAGGTGTAGGCGGTGCCGGGACAGACGGCGGTGTCCTCGTAGCTGGTGGCATGGCCCGGCGAGTAGCCGACAAGGGCGAAGTCGCTGCACGGGTTCCCCTGGCACCGCTCTACCCTGAAGCCAGTATCCGACGGCGAATTGTCCGTCCACCGCAGGGTGACGGAGGTGCTGCTGGAGGCGGAGGCGGTCAGGCCGGTGGCCGCCAGGACCGTCGTGGCCGCGGAAACGATGCCGTTGGTGTTGTAGGCGCTGTAGGAGGTACAGGACGCCGTCCTCTTGGCATGTATCCGGTAACGGTAGGTGGTGTCGGGGAGAAGTCCCGCGTCGTTGTATGAAGTGGTTCCGGCGGGCAGCTCGATGGTATCCGCCCCACTGAAGTCGCATGTGGCGCCGGCGCAGCGCTCGATAACAAAATTGGTCTCGTCGCTGCTGGCATCGGTCCAGGCCAGGTTGATCTGGGACTCGCTTGCCCTTGTGGCACTGAATCCGGTGGGGGCGGCAATTATCGGCGTAGTGATGGACTTGGTGGCGCTCGGCTCACCGGTATAGAGCCAGTCGGATGTATAGCAGCCGCCGGCCTGCTCCTCTGCCCCGATTGTCATCGTGGGGATGGTTGCGGCATAGCGGGAGGTGATTTCCTGGGCGGTCAGGGCGCGGTTGTAGATCCGCACTTCGTCGATCATGCCGTTGAAATAGCGGCCGGGATAGTCCAGGACGCCAATCGCCAGATTTATGGACGAAAGGTTCGGGAGATAGGGCAGCGTCGTGGTGCCAAGGGACTGGCCGTTCACGTAGATCGTCGCCGACTGGCCGTTCAGAACCGCCGCCACATGGTTCCAGGCGTTGGTGGTGGCGGCGGTGCCGCTCGACGGCACGTAGTCGTTGCACCAGGTCGGCATGCTGGGGCGGCCGCTGTTCTGAATGCTCAGGGCAAAGCCGAGGCCGTTGCAGGCCCTGCTGCTCCAGGAGACGATGCCGTTATAGGTGGCGTCGCCATAGGCCTTGGGATAGATCCACGCCTCCACCGTGGCGACGCTTCCGGTGGGCACATTCGGCGCCGCCCGGTTGGCCCACTGGCCGCTGCCGTTCAGGCTGAGGGCATTGCCGTAGGGACCGCCGGCCACAATGCCATAGGGCGCTCCGATGCTGGTCAGGGTCAGGTCGTTGCCGGTGCCGCTAAGGTCCTTGGTGGTTCCGGTGGTGGTTCCGGCATTTTCGCTGAAGGGGTAGTAGGCCATGAGGCCGGAGCCGAATACCCCGGCCTGTGAACTGGTAGCCGTTGCCGACGGGTTGCCGTAGTAAAGGGAAACGGCAGCCGTTTTCCCGGTCTTGAGCCACAGGGTGGCCGTGACGCCGTCGGTCTTGCTCTCGATCCAGTAGGTTAGCTCTCCGCCGGTGCTGTTGTCGATGAAGCGCAGATCGTCGAAATCGGCCTGCATGTCGGCATCATAGGGAACAGTCAACTTCACCAGGAAATCCGGCTGGAAATTAGCAATCGTCAGGGGCGCCCGCCTGCTCCAGCACCCACCTCCGGCAGAGGAGAACCCTTCATTGACCGGCCGGATCTGGTACGTATAGCTCGTGCCGCTGCAGACGCTGGAATCGGTATATGAAGTGATGCCGGCGCTGACCGAACCGGCCTCGCTGAAGACCGAGCAGCCGGCATCCTGGCACCGCTCGATCTTGAAGGAAGTTTCCGAGAACGTGGTGTCGGTCCACGACGCCGCCACCTGGGTGCTTGAGGGGGTGGTAAGTGTCAGGCCCGTCGGTACCGGCACCGTTGTCGTGGTCTCCTGCGCGGCGCTGTAGGGGGTGTACCAGCCGCAGCCGCCCCCCTTGTAGGCCCGCACGCGGTAACGATAGGTCGTGTTGGGGATACGGCCGTAGTCGGTGTAGCTCGTCACATTGGCATCAACCGTCGCAATCTCGGCAAAGTTGGTGCAAGCAGCGCCGGTGCAGCGCTCGATCTTGAAACCGGTTTCGTCGCTGGTATTGTCGGTCCAGCCGAGCACGACGGACGCCTCGGACTGGACGGTGGCCGCAAAGGCGGTCGGCGCCTGGGGATCGGTGAGCGTCGCCGGGACGGCCGTAGTGTAAGTAACGGGCCAACCGGTAACCCACGGCTTGATGGACTTCACCCGGTACATGTAAGTACCCGAACAGGCGGTGGTATCGCTGTAGGAGGCCGTGGCCCCCGCGCCGGCGGATATCTTCACCGGAAAACCGCCGTCAAGGGCGGAGAAATCGCAATCAAGCCCCGAGCACCGCTCGATCTGGAAACCGTCCTCATTGGTGGTGGTGTCGTTCCAGGAGAGGTCAACGCGCGTGCCGCTCACCGTCGCCAGGAGGGTGTCGGGGGGCGCTGGGGTTGAAGTGCTCTTGCAGACCACGTCGGTGTATGGCGAATCGCCTGTGGGGATCAGCGTCTTCACCCGGTAGCAGTACGTCTGGGCGGCGTCCACCGCCCGGTCCACGTAGGAGGTGGCGTTGGGGGCTGCCGTATCGATCCGGGCGAAATCGCTGCAGGCGGCTCCGGTGCACCGCTCGATGTCGAAGCCGGTTTCCGAGCCGGAGTTATCGTTCCAGCTGAGGGTTATCCGGTCCACGGCCAGCGGCGTCGTATCCAGCAACGGCAGCACTGCCTGGTAGTTGGTGAGGGCCGCGGCCCCCGTGGCCGTATGATTTACGGCATAGGGGATGCGGGCGGCGAATGTTGCGCCCCCGACGGTGAAGGGGCCGTATTCCTTCGTGCCGGCGGTGGCGGTGGGGGCAACGGCTGCCGCCTTGCGCACCAGAACCCAGTCCCAGTCGGTCCGGTAGGTCTGGCCACCATTGTAGTCGTAGTAATAGGTGCGTCCCAGGGCAAGGGGCTTATTGGCGATGGAATAGGTCTTGGACGTGGGGCTGATGTACCAGCCGCCGGTGTCCCAGTTGTACGCCTGAATCGTAGTGGTGGCGCCATCGGGGCTGGTAATCGTGTAGCCGATGTTGTTGGCCGGCACCGAGGTGTTGGTAACGGCGGTGATTGATTGGCCGTAAAGGTTGTACCCGCCATGGTTCGGCCCCACGGAGATGCCGAAGTAATCGTAGGTGCCGTTGTAAACCCCGCCCACCATGTGGGTATTGGTGGCAAGCGTCGTCGTCTTCGCCTTTAAGGTGGCAAGCATCCCCCCCTGCATTTTAAAGGTGGACACCAGGCGCCCGTTGGAATTGTTCCCTCGCAGGGTTCCGTCCTGAACGGTGAAATCACCGGCGCTGCCGAGGGTCTGGGTCCATTTGGAGCCATTGATGGCGGTGCCGGTGAAGTCGTCGAAGAACTCGAAGGTCGCATCGCCGTTGTCCACGGACGGTGCCGTGGTGCTGCCGTAATAGTAGTAGAGGGTCTTGGTGCCGACGGGGATGGAAGGTACCTTCTGGAAAATCCTGACACCGGCGGTGCCGCACTGGAGCTGCTGCACCCACTGGCTGAGCATGGTTGTCCCGTCGGAATCGACCGCCCGGATATCCTCGCAGCCGGTGGTAACCGCCGGACTTACGGCAAATGCCGCCGGCTGGAGGACCGTAGTTTCGGCAGTTGATGTGGTGCTTTCCAGCTCCCAGCCGCAGGAGGCGGTCTTGAAGGCCGCAACCTTGTAGGTGTAACTCGTGCCGGGGGTCAGGCCGGTATCTTTGAACGATGTGGTGTTTGCCGTCAGGTCGCCGCCGACCTTGGTGAACACCGAACATCCCACGCCGTCGCAGCGGTAGACACGGAAGCCGGTTTCATCGCTGGTGGTATCGGTCCAGGCCAGGTCGATCTGGACCTCGGTGGCGCGGGCAGCCGTAAAACCGGAGGGAGCTACCGGGGTCGGGGTCGTCACACTTCTGGTGTTGCTCGCGAGGCCGTCCCACGTGATCGCGAAGGCTCCGCCGAAGACCGCTTCCGCCCCCAGCGTCACCGTTGGCTCGGGGGAGGCGTATTTGCGGACCCGGGCGTTGTCGAGCCTGAACACCTGGTTGTAGTTGGCAAAGCCCACCTTGAATGATGTGGCCGTGCCGTAGGTACTGGCATAGAAGGATGTCAGGGCGTCGGGGCTGGTGCCGTGGTAGTAGTTGGCACCGGCGGTCGGCAGGACTTCGAACCGGAAGTATTGCCACGCATCCGAAGAGATCGCCTTTTTGTTGTCGCCGCGGCTGTTTCCATCCTCGTAGACTGCCAGGCGGTTCCCGCTGCCATCATAAATCGGGTAGGCCGCGTAGGCGAAATCGGTGTAACTGGCGCCGGTCGTGGTCGATTTGATGCCGGGCATCATGTATTGGCCGCCGGAGCGGTAGTGGTTTATCTCGAACACGAAGGGACGGCTGAAGTTCGCCACGGAGTACATCCCCGTCGACCACCCGCCGGGGCCTCCGCTCGACAGCAGCTCGCCGTTTTGCGAGTAATAGGAGCCAAGAACAGTGGTCCACTTGGCGGTATCGATCACGGTTCCGGCGAATCCGTCGAAGAGTTCGAAAACCAGCGGGCCGTTGCCGGCACCGGTTGCCCCGGCATTGCCGTAATAGAGGGAGATGTCGTTGAAGCCGCCGGTTTTAATCCAGAATGTCGCGGTCGTGCTGTTGGTTCTGCTTTCAATCCAGTAGGGAAGCTCCCGCTGGGTCGTTTCGTCGTAGAAGCGGACATCGGTGAAATCGACCTTCATGTCGGCATCGTAGGGGATGACGACCTTTGTCTGGAAGTACGGCTGGAAGTTGGCGATGTTAAGCGGCACCTTCCGGGTCCAGGTGCCGCCGTTGGCCCGGGAAAGGCCCTGATTTACGGGGCGGACCCGGTAGGTATAGGTGGCCCCGTTGCAGGCGGACGCGTCGGAAGCGCCTGTGGCGCTGGAGGCGGTAAGGATAACGCCGCTGTAATCGACATCGGCGCAGGTGGTGCCGGAGCAGCGCTCCACACTGTAGCCGGTTTCGGATCCGGCCGTATCGGTCCAGGCCAGGCTCACGGTGGTGGTGTCCCCCGCCGTGGCCGATGTCAGGTTGGGGGCCACGGAGGTGGTGGTAGCTTCGGCTGTGCCGCTATAGGGGCCATCCCAGCCGGCGGCCGACGTTTTGTACGCCCGGATCTGGTAGCGGTAGAGCGTATCCGGCTGTACCGCCACGATGTCATTGTAGGAGGTGGCGTTGGCGGCAACAGTGTTGATCTGGACAAAGTTGCTGCAACCGGAACCGGCGCACCGCTCGATCTTGAAGCCGGTCTCGTCGTTGTTAGCGTCGCTCCAGGTGAGGTTTACCTGCCCCTCGCTTGCCCTGGCTGCGGCAAGTCCGGTGGGGGCAGACGGTGACGGGGTCGTGACGCCCACGGGGGTCGAGAACTGGGATTGCCAGTCCGCCGTTTTGTAGGCAAGTATCTTGTAGGCATACGAGGTTGCGGCGGTAACGCCCGTATCGCTGTACGTGGTTATATTGGAAGCGACCGAGCCGACTTCCGCGTAATCCGCAGCACCGCAGGAGCCGGTGGTGCCGGCGCAGCGGAAGATGCGGAAACCGGTCTCGCCGGTGGTGTTGTCCTGCCAGGTGAGGTTGACCGTGGTGGTATTGGCGGCCACCGGCGTCACGGCACTAGGGGGGGGCGGACTCGTCAGCACCACATCGCGCTCTATCCAGCGCTGGTCCGGCTGCCCCCCCTTGAACGCCCGGACCCGGTAGCAGTATTCTTCGCCGACGTTCAGCCCCGTGTCCGAGTAGGTGGTCGATGCGGCCGGCGCCGTGGCCAACAATTGCCAGGTACCGGACGATGCGCAGCTTCCCACCTTGCGCTCGATGGCGAACCCGTCTTCGCCGATGGAGGTGTCGGTCCAGGCAAGATCGGCCTTCGTATAGAACGGCGACGCCGTGAAGGGGGAGCTTGCCTGCAACGGCATGCTGTCTCCCTTGTAGACGAGATAGTCGGCATTCCCCGCGGCATTGGTGGTATACCCCGCCACCAGGCACTCTCCGAGGGAGTTGATGGCGATTGCCAGTGCCTGGTCGTAGCCGTTGGCTGCGCCGTTGTATATGGTGGCGGCGATAAGGGTTCCCGTATAATCGTACTTCACCGATATGGCATCGGTGGTGGAGCCGTCGGCGGGCCCCGTGTACCCCGCAACGCCGACGTTGCCGCTGACGTCCATGGCCATGGCGGTGGCGTAATCGTCGCTGGAGGGGCGGAGGTGGACCTTCTGCCAGACGACGTTGCCGGAACTGTCGTAACGAATGATGATGAAATCGTGGTTGCCCGTTCCCGTAAGGGTCGTGCCGGCAACAACCACCGTGTCGTCTATCAGGTCATACCTGACCGTTACCCCCTTGTCGTCGGCATTGGGATTGCCGGCGGTGGTCCCGTCGTAGGTCTTCTGCCAGATGATCCGGTCGGCGGTCGGCACCGTCTTTCCGTCGTACTTGACCAGAATGATGTCGTCATTGCCCGAAGCGTTGCGGGTACTGCCGGTAACGTAAATATTGCCCGCAGCGTCCATGGCGAGGCTCTGGCCATAGTCGTCGCCATGGCCGGCGCCGTCGAGGATATGGTCCCATACCTTGGCCCCGGTGGCCCCGTTGTACTTGGCGGTGTAGATGTCGTAGTTGGTGCCGTTGTGGCGGTAGCCGGTGATGACGATGTTCCCGTCCTTGTCGAAGGCGAGGGCCGAGGGATAGTCGTTGCCGCCGCCGTTGTAGGGGGCGGCCGACCAGGCCGGTATCGCCTTGCCGAAGCCGTCCAGCGGCGGGGTGGCAGCATATTTTATCAGGTAGATATCGTCATTGTTGGCGGCGTTCTTGCCATACCCCACAACGGCCACGCTGTTGGAGGCATCGACGGCAGTGGCGATGGCCCTGGCGCGATCGTCGATGCCGCCGGGGCCGTTGTACTGGCCCTCCCAGAGGATGGCCGCCCCGTCGGCCCGGTATTTCAGGGTGAAGATGGAGTTGATGTTCTGGGCCGCCGGCTCGTAATAGAGGGACGAGTAGCCGGTCACGGTGGCGGCGTTATCCGGGCCCACCGTTACGCTCCTGCCGACGTCGAGCTCGTCATCCACGTCATTGTAGCGCTGGCTCCAGGCGATGGCGCCGGTGGAGCGGTCAAGCTTGACCGTATAGTAGTCGTAGCCGCTGATGGCGGCCAGGCTGTAGCCCGTGACAACCGGGTTATTGTCTGGTCCGACGTCGACTGCTTCAGCGAAGTCGTCGCTGTTGTCGCTGCTGTTGAATACATAGTTCCATGTGGGGGAGAGATAGCTCACGTACAGGGTGAGGGCACTGATCTCGCCGGATGGGTTCGAGTCGCCGTTGGCCGCGTTGTAGGAGCGGACCCGGTAGTAGTAGGTGCTGTTGGCCGTGAGTCCGGTATCGGTAAAGGTGGTCACATCGGCGGCCACCGTGCCGGCCTCGGTCCAGGCCCCCTCGCTGGTGAGCTTGCGCTCGATGCGGAAACCGTCCTCGTTGGCGGAGTTGTCGGTCCAGTCGATCTTGACGGAGGTATTGGACAGGACGGTGGCTGTCGGATTGCTGGGCGCGTTGAGGCTTCCGGCGTCCAACACAACCTGCCAGTAGTCGTAGTCCGTCGCGCCGGATGTCCAGACATCGGACCATCCCCCCAGAACCACCACGAACTCGCTGTCGGTGGTCTTGATGCCGAGCCCCACCGCTTTGTCGCTCTTGCCCGCCACCCCGCTGAAGGCCGCATGCCAGAGTTCGCTGGCACTGGCGGCGCCGTTCTGGAACTTGATGCAGAGCATGTCGGTGTAGCCGGTATCCGCAAGCGCGTAGCCGCTCACGTAGACGTTGCCGCCGGCGTCAAGGGTGATGCCGGTGCCGAAGTCGTGGCCACCCGCCCCGGAATCATAGAGCCGGTCCCACCCCTTCGCGCCGTCGGACCCGCCGTACCGGACGACCAGAAGCTCCTCGTTCCCCGTGAGGGTTGTGGCATACCCGGCCACATAGACGTTGTCCCCGCCGTCAAGGGCAAGGGCCGCCGGTTCGTCGTCCATGTTGGCCGTCCCGCCGTAGGTGGTCTGCCAGAGGACTGCGCCATCGGCTCCACCATACTTGGCAGTGTAGATATCAACGCTGGTGCCGTTATTGACCGAAGCGGTGATGACGACATTGCCCGAGCCGTCAACCTTAACCTTGCGGCCCACATCGGCATTGGCGCCCGCCGTGCTGTAGCGGCGCTCCCACAGCTTGGCGCCCGCATAGTCGTACTTGACCGTCAGGACATCGAAATCGGTGCCGTTCCACGATTGCCCAGTAACCGCAACCCCTCCAGGCCCCGCAGCCATGGCCGCGAGCTTGTCGGCCCCGCTGGCCGAACCGTTCCAGGTGGCAGTCCAGAAGGGTGTCCCATCTGGATTCGGCCCGTTAACGCCGTATTTCAGGACGGCATAGTCCTCATTGCCCGACGCATTCTGCACGTAGCCGCCGACATAGACGTTATTGAGACTATCGACGGCAACGGCCGTGCCGATGTCGTTGCCGCCGGCAGGGGCGTTGTAGGTATGCTCCCAGAGCTTTGCCCCGTCGCTCCCCCGGTACTTGATGGTGTGGATGTCGAAGTTGCTGCCGTTCCAGGCAAAACCGGTGACGATGACGTCGTTGCCGGAGTCGACGGCTATGGCAGTGGCCTGGTCGGAGCCTCCGCTCCGGTTGTAGGCATTGCGCCAAGCCACCGTGCCGTCGGCATTGAACTTCACCGTCCAGTAGTCGTCATCGGTCAGGCCCGCCAGGTTCCGGTAGCCGGTAATGATGAGCCGGCCATCGCCGTCCACAACCGACGCCATTGCCTCCTGCTTGCCCGCCTGGGGAGTATCACCCGCATCCCGCAGCTTGTCTCCGCCAGCACCGAATACCGGGGCTGCCATCAACAGCGCAAGGGTCACGAGAACGGCCTGTTGTCTCAACGCATATATCATCGCAATCACCATTGGGTCTTGGAGTTCCAGGAGTTGTCGGGCCACACGCCGGTGGGGTGGCAGTTCACCCGGCTTTGCCCCTTCCCTCTCGGGAATGTGCCGCTCCCCTCGCCGGCAGCCCCGCCGGACGCCACCCGGCCCCGGTGCTTCACATCGAGGCAGTTGGTCTGCATGAGCCGCGGCAGGCTCGAAACGTGGGGAACGTGGCACTTCGAGCAGGTGAAGGCATGCATGTCGTTCTTGCCCCACCCTTTCACCGTCTGGTGCACGCGGTCAACGCCCTTCCAAGGTTTCGTCTTGTCGACGCCGGCAGTGAGGCTCGCCTTGGTATGGCAGCGCGTGCAGAGACCGGCGAATTTCGAGTCGTCTTCAGAAACCCGGCGCCAGCCGAAGGTCCCCTGATCGATATAAACGTTGGGGGTCGGGGGCGGGTTCTGGTAAGAACGGCCACCCCGGCTGCCGGTTGTCGCGCCACTGACCGGGAACTCCTCCTTGTAGGGAGAGGTCAGCCAGGTCCCTTTCAGGAGCGGGACGGCATAGGACTGATCGCTGCCGAGGGACGGGCTGACGCCGTGGGGATCGTGGCAGGGGGTGCAGAGGCCGTCGATGGTGCCCATGGCCCCGCTCGCCAGGTCCGATGAGGCATTGAAGTGCCCCCCCACGATGGGACGCTCCTTGAACGGCGTCCGCTTCATGTATCCAGCCTTGCCCGCACCGAACTTGTCGGTATCGCGGTACCCCTTCACCGAAGAGATGGCGCCGAAGGTGGAGAAATAGCCCCAGGGCGTGATGCCGCTATTCTTCGTCAGGTGGCAGTCGAAGCACTGGCCGGCGCCGGTGTTGTACGGGTTGACCGAGCTGGTGTCCGGGTTCGACGACGCCTTGTAAGTCATGGCATACCCCCCCTTGCCCGCCTGGGTCTCCTTCAGGTTGCCGCCGTTTTTCGTGCCGTTGAAGGTCACGTAGCTGGTGGTCGTGCCGTTGGCCTTGGAGCCGTGGGAGCTGTGGCAGTCGAAACACTGCACGGCCTGGGAGCCGCCGCGGGTATTGGGAATGGCATCGTCGTAGCCGTTCTGGGTGCTCCACCCCCCCTGGTTCGCCACGGCGTTCCCGTGGGCGGAGAAGGACTTGGTCAGGTTTTTCCTGGCGGCATTTGCGGTGCCGGCGTACTTGCCCCAGGTCGTGGTGCCGGTCTGCTTGTAGCGGGCGGCAACGCTGGAGCGGTCCCAGGCGTACTGGCGCGGAGTCTTGCAGTCGTCAAAGACATCGGTGTCGTTGTTCTGGTCGCTATGGCACCCGATGCAGTGGTTCGTAACCTTGCCCGCCTCGCTCCGCTCCGCAGCGGTGCCGATGTTGGAAGCCAGGAACTTGACGGCAGTGGTGGTATTGTAGAACGTGGGCCGTACCCCCGGCTTCCAGACCACCAGGTCCACCTTGGCGTTCTTCACGGTGGAGTAGAGCTTGTAGTTGTATCCCTCGTGGTAAACGACGTCGATGAGCCCTTCGGCCGTGGACTCCCAGTGGCACTGGTAGCAGTCGGTGTTCTTGATCTCGCCGTTGGCCCGCTGGACATGGTGGGAGTTGGAGCGCAACTGCCCCATGATATCCATCCGCTTGCCGATGGTGCCGGCATGGCACTTGGTACAATCCCGCGGCAGGCCGAAAGCGGTATGTTTCGGGATCGGCTTGGCGTTCTCGTGGCAGCTGTTGCACGCCTGCTTGTTGGCGTGGCTGTCGGCGAAGCGGTGTTCGTGGCAGGTGGTGCAGACCCGGCTCACGTTGTGGCCATCGCCGCTCACGCTGGTGAAATGCTTGCTGGACGCGGAATGGCACACGTTGCAGATGCCGTTGTAAGGGGCCGTGGTCCTGGCGTAGTCGAGACCGCTCTGTTTCTTGGTGAAGACCACGTCGGCCTTGGTCCTGGGGATGCCGTAGCGGCCATCGGTGGTGGTCGCCACCTTTTCGTGGATCATGTAGATGTTGGCGTCGCCATGGGGGTCGTGGCAATCCCAGCAGAACTTGCCCCCCTTCCAGGTTCCCTGGTAACTGGAATAGGTACCCCAGATGGGTGATATGGTTGCCGAGGGCACCTTCGTCCACCCCCCCGAATCCTTGAACGCCCGGTAATGCTTGTAGCCGAAATGGCCCGCCGAGGCCCGGGCCTTCTTCGGCTTGATGTACCGGCTTCCGGAAAGCAAAGGATCGAACCCCAGGGAATATTTCATGGGGTCGTTGTCGGGCGCCCGGTGGCACTGGGTGCACTGGCCGCCGCTGTCGTCGTCGTGGCACTGTAGGCAGACCCCCATCATCATATACTGGTTCCTGACATCGTCCTTCTGCTCCGCCGTCCAGGTTCCGGCATTGACGTCGTGCCCCTTGTGGGTGCCGGTTGCAAAGGTGCCGCTGTCGGAATCGTGGCAGGTGGCGGCCGTACAGCCGGCCACCTGGGTATGGCCGGTGAACTCGGTTACCGTGCTCCAGTTGCTCTGCCTGAATACGATACCGAGCGTCGTGGCCTGGGGGGCCAGGGAATCGGTCTGCCCCACATGGCAGCCGATGCACTCGTCGTCGCTGCGGGTCATGTGGCAGTAGACGCACTCTTTCTCGAAACGGCGCTCGTACTGGCGGTGCATCCGGAGACGGAAAGGATTGGTGGTATCCTTGTGCAGGGCGTTGTTGTCGTGGCAGTACCAGCAGGGGTTGCCGGGGAAGTTTGCCGCCGGGTTCCCGGACACCGGATAGGCGCCGGAGGAGGAATAGCGGCCATGGCCGGACACTGACCATTGGGTGAGACTGATTTTGGCCTGGGTGCCGTTGAAGGAATTGTAGTCGTCCTTGTCCGCGCCGGTGGTCCCGTGGCAGCCGAGGCAGGTGACCGCCCCCGTCACCGAGCCCCCCCAGACCGGGTCGGTGCCGCTGGTGTGGCACTTGGTGTTGGAGCAAGTCTTGGCAACGGGGTTGTAGGAACCGCCGTCCTTGAAGACCACATCCTTGGTTTTATTCACATGGTAGGTGCCGTTCAGGTGCGACGATTCCCCCATGCTGCCGGTGGGGATGCCGGCGCTGTGGCAGGAGGCGCAGTCGCCGATGACGGTGGCGGCATGGCAGTTGTCGCAGCTGAAGTTCGTTTCCGAGTGGCGGGGATGGGAGTTGGCGCGGGCAGTGCCCGCCCCCTGGTTGGCGAACATGGGCATCGACTCCATCCACTCCTGGCCAGTGGGGAAAGCGTACGACCCGGGGGTTCCGAAACGCTCGGGTAGTACCCACACCTTGCCGTCCACGATGCGCCCGTCATGGCACCCCACATCGGAACACCCTCCCCGCTGGTGCCCGTGGCAGTCATTGCAGCCGGCCTTGGTGGCAGACCACGGGAAGGCGCGCACGGTCTCGGGATCGGTGGTGCCGTCGCTGTGGCAGTAGACGTTGGCGCATATCTTGGTCGCCGGCTCGTAGGATGCCTCGGGCCGCCCCACAATGTTCCACTGGGAAGCCATCTTCACATCCCTCGAACCATTCACGTGCATGGCAGTATCGATGATGCTGCCTGCCCCGTCAGTGGTGGCGCTGTGACAGTAGGAGCAGGGATACTTCCTGATCCAGTGGGAACCCACCAGCTTGTTGTGGCCGTTGCTGCTCATGTTGAGGTAGGGAGAGCACTTCGTCTTGCCGCTGTCCCACACCCCGCCGACGCTGGTGCAGTTCGCCTCGGTGCTGTCGGTGCTGCGGCCCCGGTGGCACGAATAGCACTGGACCGTACCCGAATCGGACCACCTGGCCGTCGTGAGCGGCGCACCGCCGCTACCATCGCTGTGGCAGTAAAGATTGGCGCAGGTACCGTTGCGGGCAGGGCTCCGGCTCGGCATGAAATCGGGATAGGACACCGTCCCGCTATAAGTGCCGCCGCTATTGGGCGCTTTGGTGAACCGGATGGCAAGCCCGCGCTTGCCGACACTCGTGGCATGGGCAAAGGGGCGCGCCTCGGCGGTATGGTCCGTATGGCACGAAGGACAACTCCCCGTCCCGGTCCCCAGATAATCGCCATGCTTCTTGCCGGGACCCGACACAGCCGGATGGTTTCCATCATTTGGCGCAGCGCCGTGGCATGCGGAACAGCCGGCCGGAGCGGCAAGCGGCGGTGAGCCCCAGGCAGGGGTTTCCCCTTCGAAATGGCAGTTTATGTTGCTGCAGCTTCCGGGCGTTGGGGTTGCGCTCTGGAGTGATGACGTGGCGTTACGGAAAACCGTGGAAAGAAGGGAATTGTTGATGCGGCTGGAAATTCTGATACTGCCGTTGCGGTGGGACGAGGTGTAGGAAGCGCTGCCGGGATGGCACAGAGAACAGGTGGCTGGGACCGCCGACGCTCCCATGTGGGTCCGGTGATTCCCCGGAATCCCCCCCGAGCTTATGTTCCGATAGGTATTGTCGGCGGGCCGGTAATCCGCCGGGCTCGAAGTACCGTGGCAGTTGTAGCATTCTATCGCCCCTTCGGCCGCTCCGGCCAGAGACAATACGGATGCAACCAAAAGAATCAACGACGCGCCAACTCTCCGCCCAAATCCCACGTCGACCACGCCAGCCCCCCGCATCGCAATAAAGATCACATATTACGCATAACGTCTAAAGATTACGTAAACCACCATCCAGAGCTCTGCGACACCTGTGTACAACTTAGATATACCTAATGAATTACTAAACAATTTTCCGGCACCAATTTCCGCCAAATAACCTGAAACGGCAGGGGCATCCAGCCTCAAACGTCCGCAATATATGAATTACCCTCTATACTTTGAATAATTGAATGAGAACATTGCAATTGTTACGCCTGAAGTCACACAAACCGTACGGGCATAAAGAGGATGGCGCCCGTAACCACATGTAAATAGTGCATTATTGGTGAATAAAAAATTTATACGGGGATTCTAATGGGAAGTTTTTTGTCGATATCTGGGGAATGGATTGTCCGTCACATGGCGTTCAAAGCAAGGCGCCCCTCGCCCATGGCGAGATGGCGCCGTGCAGAAAGCCGGACAGGAGATGATGAGGGCCTGGCCGGAGAGGCCCTTCAATTGCAGTTCGTGTCCCCGGCCCCGTAGGGGGGAGTGATGGCCCAGGCTTCGCTGAAGAGGGAACTGTCCGCCCCACTGAACGCCCGCACCCGGTAGCTGTATTTCTTTTTGGGCTCAATCGCGTAGTTGTCGATGTAGCTGTTCACTGCTCCGTCAACCGTGGCAACGGTCACCCACACTCCGTCACCGACCCTCTTCTGAATCTCGAATCCCTCGGGACTGTCACACGGATTGGGGGCACAGGCGAGTATTGCCCAGTCGATCCTCACCTTGAAGGCATTGATGGCAGTTACGGTCACGTTCTGACTCGCCATGGCCGATGTGGTGGAACACTTTTCAACGCTTGCCGGCGAATCGCCGCCGGTGCTGTTCCATGATTTTATCCGGTAGCAGTAGGTGGTGTTCCCGGTGAGGCTGCCGTTCTGGTAGCTGGTGGTAACCGCCGAAAGCGACAGGCAGCCGATGGTCGGATAATCATAACCGCAGTATTTCTGGCCGTAGTCCACCGCAACGTTGTCTATCTCGGCATACGTTCCCGCTCCCTCCTTCCGTTCAATCTTGTAGTTTGTGGCTCCCGGCACAACCGGCCAGGAAAGGTCGATCCGCTCCGCAGAGATTGTGGTTGCCGTCACGGTTGTCGCAACCGGAGTTGTGGTGGTGTACTGCTCGTTGCTTGCAACCGAAGCCCCCCCGGAGTTCATAGTGCTCACCCGGTAGTAGTAGAGGGTGCCCGCCGCAAGCCCCGTATTGGTGTAGGTGACCGTATCGGCGGCAGTCGTGGTGATGATGCCCCAGGTGCCGCCGGCGCCGGTCTTGCGCTCGATGCGGTAGCCGGTATTGCCGGTCACGTTGTTCCAGGTCAGAACCGCCTGGGATGCCGTCACGCCGGATATAGCGTCAAGAACCGGCGCAACGGCCAGGGTCGTCTGGCTTTGCACAGTGCTATAGCCGGAATTGCCCGAGCCGTTCACGGCATATACCTGGTAGCAGTAGTAGGTACCGGCAGCAAGCCCGGTATGGTTATAGGTCACGACATTCTGGCCGATGCTGACGGGAGCGCTCCAGGCCCCTTCCGTACAGTCGGCGCCGCTGCGGAGCTTCCACTCCAGCCTGAAGCCGGTCTCGCCATAGATATTGTTCCAGGAGAGATTGAGCTGGGTCGTGGAGGCGGCTGTCGGCGCGTTCAGGGTCGGCGCCGGAGGGATGGTGGTAATCCACTGGGCGTTGCTCCAGGCCGAGGTCCCCCCCGAATAGGTGTCCCGCACCCGGAACTGGTAGGTGTAGCCGGAGGTGAGAGCGGTCTGCGAATGGGTAATGGTATCCGCCGCCAGGGTTGCCACCGTGGCCCATGCGCTCCAGGCGTACTCCTGGGCATAGTAGGATGCGGGGTACTGGGCGTAGGAGGTGCTCATGGTGCGCATCTGCACCTCATAGCCGGTATTCCCCGAAATATTGTTCCAGGAGAGGTCCACCTGGGTCGCCGTGGCTGTCAGCGCATTGAGGGTCGGCGCCGCAAGGGGCGTATAGAGGCACGGTTCGTTGCTGTAGACGGCCGGCGGGCCGCTCGCGTTGGTGCTGTACGCCCTGACCCGGTAGCAGTATTCCGTGGAGAGGGACAGGCCGGTATCGGTCTTTGAAGTGGTATTGGCGGCCATGCCGATGGCACCGGTAACTTCGGCCCACGTCCCTTCGGCCCCCTGCTTCCGCTCCAGGGTGTAGTTGGTTTCACCGGCAATATCGGCCCAACTCGGGGTAAGGGATGTCTCCGATGCCGGCGTGACGGTGACGCTCGGCGCTGCCATATGGGTCCAGGCGGTGATGGCATTGCTCGGATCGGAGGTATTGCCGGTGGTGTTGGCGATGATCCTGAACCGGTAGGCATAGCCGGCGGTAAGAGCAGTTTTCTGATAGGTCGTCACATCCGCCCCCACTGTGGCAAGGGTAGTCCATGTGGTGCTGTAGTAAGCAGTATTCGAGCAGTAGGTGGCACCGTTAGTGGTCCCGTTCTGGGTGCAGGAGACATACTGGACGGTGTAGCCGGTTTCGCCCGCCAGGTCTTCCCATACGAGGTCAACGGCGGTCGTGGCGGAACCGGCGGCGCTCGTCAAGGCCGGGGTTATGAATCTGGTGAGGGCACCCTGCTCGCCGCTGTAGGCCGAGTTGCCCGAGGCGTTGTAGGCCCGCACCCGGTAGTAATACTGGGTGTTGGCTGCAAGGCCGGTATCGGTGAAGGTAAGGACATCGACGCTGCGGGTGGTTATCTCACCCCAGGCCCCGGCAGCCCCTTCCTTCCGCTCGACCCGGTAGCCGGTTTCCCCGGCCACGTTGGTCCAGTTGATTACCACCGAGTTCAGCGTAACCGCCCCGAGCGCAGCCATGGAGGGAGCCGCCGGCAATGTCGGAGCAGACTGTTCGCCGCTGGGCAGCGAATACCCCGACGCGCTGTTGGCACTTACCCGGTAGGTGTAGGTGGTGCCGGCGGTAAGCCCCGTGTCGCTGTGGGTCGTCACGCCGGCAGTCTTCGTGGTCAGATCCGCCCAGGCGCCCGTGCCGATTTTCCGCTCGATCCTGTAGCCGGTGTTCCCCTCCACCTGGCTCCAGGTGAGGGTTATCTGGGAGGAGGAATCAACGGTGAGGGTATTGAGCGTCGGCGCTCCGAGGGTAGTGGTGGCGCAACCCTCAATGGTCCGGGAGGTGAGGCTCCCCGAGTAGGCATAAATCCGGTAGCAGTAATTGGTGCCGGGGGCGAGTCCCGAATCGAGGAAGTTCGTGGTCCCCGAGGCGGCGGTGGTGACGAGGCTCCAGGTACTCGTGGGGAGCACCGGGCCGAGGGTCCGTTCAACCCTGAAGCTCGTGCCGGCGGTATTCTCCCGCCACGTGACGTTCATCCTGCCGGAGTCGGCCTGGGGCAATGGCGCCAATGGAGCCGGGACGAGGATATAGTTGTTCTTCTGCTTGAGCACCACGTAATCGGGATTGGCGGAATTGCGGGAGACCCCGGCCACGAACGCCTCGCCCTGGTAGTTGGCGACTATGGCGCTCGGCTTGTCCTCGCGGCCGGTGCCGTCAAAGGATGAGGCCCCCAGGAAAGTCCCCTCATTGTCGTAAATGAGCGACATGATGTTTGAAGTGCCGTCAAAAATCGGGTCGGTGTCCAATCCGGCGCGGGTCGTGCCGGTGAGGTAGAGGTATCCCGAGGAGTCGGCCGTCATGGCGGCGACATAATCGTAGCTGGCGGGACGGTCGAAGTTCCGCTCCCAGATGACGGAGCCGTCGGCGGCGTTGTAGCGGATGAGGTGGAAATCGCTGTCGGTGGCGCTCACGTAGCTTGTTCCGGCCACCACCACCGCACCGTCGATTGAATCTATGATGACCGCCATCCCCCGGTCATCGCCGTTTGCCGGCGCTGCCGGACCGTTGTGGATGCTCTTCCATATCTCCCGCTGGGACGAAACGTCGGCGCCGTCATACTTGATGGTGACCCACTCTTCGTCACCGGCGGCGTTGACGCCGTAGCCGGTGACATAGGGATTGCCCGCCGTGTCCACTGCCAGGGAAAGGGCCTGATCATCGAGGGTGCCGGCGCCGGCATAGCCCTGGGACCAAATCTGCGCCCCGGTGGCCCCGTTGTACTTGGCGGTAAACCAATCGTAATCGCCCGAGGCATTTTTGCTGTAACCGGTGACGAAGATATTGCCGGACGGATCGAAGGCAACCGCCGTGGGGTAATCGTCCCGTCCGCTGTCATAGACGACGGGGGTCCAGGGGCGGGTGCCGTCCGCATTGTACTTGATGAGGAAGATGTCGTAGTTGTTGGCGGCGTTCAGGCCGTAGCCGATGACCACGCTGTGGTCGGAGCCGTCCCGGGCGGTCCTGACCGCCTTGGCCAGGTCGATGCCGCTCTGGGTCCCGTACTGGTGGTCCCACATCATGGCCGGGTTGGTGGTGGGATCGGCGTAACCGGCGGTCTGGTACTTGATGGTGAAGAGATCGTCACTCTTGTCGGAATCCCCCATGAGATAGGCGGTGCCGGTGACTATGGCGTCGCCGTCATCGTCGAGGGCAACCCCGGCGGCCATGTCGGTGCCGCCGTCGCCGCTGTCGTAGCGTGCCTTCCATATAATCGACTTGTCGCTGCGATTGAGTTTCAGGGACAGGTAATCATAGGAGTAGGTCCCCACCACCCCTTCCTCGGCCAGGTCGCTGTAGCCGGTCACCACCGGGTGGTCGTCGGAGCCGACGGTGATGCCGGTCGCCACATCCTCCCGGTTGTCGGCCCCGTTGTAAACGTAGCTCCAGACGGGAGCGTCGTAGGTCACCACCTTGGTGAGGACATGGGACTCGTTGCTGTAATCCGAATCGCCGTCGGCAGCGTTATAGGCCCGGACCCGGTAGTAATAGTAGCTGTTGGCAGCCAGGCCGGTGTCGCTGTAAGTGGTGATGCTCGCAGCCACCGTGGCTATCTGGGCGTAGGTACCGGTGACGCCCAGCTTCCGCTCCACCTTGAAACCATCCTCATTTACCGAGTTGTCGCCCCAGGACAGCGACACTGACGTATCGGAGGAAGCCGTGGCCGCAAGTTCGGTGGGGGCGTTGAGTGGGCCGTAGTCGTACCGGATGGCCTGGTAGTCATAGGAGGTGTCCCCGTCGGACCACCCGGCCACAAAGACGTCGCTGACGGAATTGAGCGAAGAGAGACCGATCCCCGCCGGCCGGTCGTTCTTGTTGCCGGCGCCGTTGAAGCTCCGCTGCCACAGCAGCACGCCGCTTGCTTTCGAATATTTCAGGGTCGTGATGTTGTCATTGACATCGGTAACGCTGTAGCCGGCGACATACACCCCGCTGTCGGCCATGTTGCTCGCCACGATGCCGACCGGGATATCGCCGTACTCCCTGGCGCTGTTATACACGGCATCCCACGCCTTCGTCCCGTCGGCGGCGTTGTAGCGCACGGTGTAGAAGTCCTCGTAGCCGCTCAGGGTGAACGTGTAGCCCGTAACGTAGGTGTCGCCCAGGCCATCGACCCACATTGCCCGGGGCTCGTCGTTATAGCCGCCGTCATAGGTGCTCTCCCAGGTTGTGGCGCCGGATGCGGCATTATATTTCGCCGTCCAGATATCGGTGTTGGACGCAGTGGAGAGATACCCCGTAACGATCACATCCCCCGAGCCGTCCAGCCTCACGGCAACACCCCGGTCATCGAGGCTTCCCGCGGACGCCTTGCGCCATTCCCTGATGAAAGATTTGTCGAAGCCGTATTTGCGGGTGAGGATGTCGAAATCCGCCCCCCCTTTGGAGGAGTAGCCGGTCACGGCGATGCCGTCGCCCCCCGCCGCAATGGCCGTTATCCGGTCGTGGTCGTGGTAGGTGACGTCATCGTAAATCTCCGTCCATGTGGGAGTCGAGCCGGCCGAGGGATATTTGATGATGAGGAAGTCGTCGTTGCCCGAGCCGTTGGCCGAATACCCCGCAACGTAGATATTGTTGGATGCGTCTACGGTGATGGCAGTGGCGAAATCGCCCCCCCCGGCGGCGCCGGCGAAGGTGTGCTGCCAGAGCAGCGCACCGTCGACACCGCTGTATTTGATGGTATGGATGTCATAGGTTGAGCCGTTCCAGGCATAGCCGGTCACGATGATGTCGCCGCTTCCGTCCACCGCCACCGCCGAGGCGGTATCATCCCCCCCAGCCATGTCGTACGTGACGGCCGGCCATGCCAGCCCGCTCCCGTCGGCCTTGAATTTGGCAACATAGTAGTCGTTGTTCATGCCGCCGCTGTTGGTGTACCCGGCGACAACCATATTGCCGGCAGAGTCCACCGCCATGGCCTTCGCCTCCTGCTTCCCGGCCGCCACATGGGCCACGGGGAAGGGACTCACGTAATCGCCCCCCTTGGCGAAGGCTGTGGCTGCGGCACCGGCAAACGCAATGGCGGCCGCTACGGCAATACACATTCGCCGGATCGCGATGCGGGGCATCTTCAACACCCTTTCCGGGGCAAGTTTTACTGTCTGCGATGAACTCTCACGGGACATGGGCATATCTCCGGCAATGGCGCGCTCGTTAGTTACCATGACGTCACGTTGTTCCAGTTCTGGTTGTTGGGCCAACCGGCCGAGCCGTTGGCAGTGGGTGCGCCATGGCAGATGGCGGTGCTGTACTGGGCCGGCATATTGTTGTAGCCCCACGGAGCGCGGCCGTAACGCCACGGCCGGGTATATCCGCCGTAGTTCACATCGACTCTGCCGCCGGTCGCCTGGAACCCACGATGCTTGAAGGCCAGGCAATCGGTCTGCATCAGCCGCGGCAGGCCCGAGTTGTGGGGCTGGTGGCACTTGGAGCAGGTGAAGGCGTGCTCGGCGTTGTTGCCCCACCCTTTGACCGATTCATGGATACGATCGACGGTCTTGAAGGCGGTGTTCTTATTGGTACCGTCCGTTAGCGTTGGCTTGCCGTGGCAGTTGATGCAAAGGCCGGCAAACGTACTGTCGTCCTCACCGATCTTGGCGTTGTTGAACGCATTGCGATCGGTGCGCCATGGCAACGATGACTGGGCAAGCATTTGGCCGGTCTTGGTTTTTTCAGGCAGATCCTCCTTGTAGGGGGACGTCATCCAGGTCCCCTTGAGGAGCGGCACGGCATAGGCCTGCTTGTTGCCGAGCACGGGACTGACGCCATGGGGATCGTGGCAGGGGGTGCAGAGCCCGTTGACCTGGGCCGAGTAGGGAACGACCCGGTAGCCGTCGCCGGCGGCAACTGGCGCGGCAAAACCCTCCACCGTAACGGAGGTTGCATCGTTTGCCGTAATCTTGCTGAGCTGGCCGCTGTTGGCGCCGGAGGTCATCAGCACGTACAGATTCCGCCACTGGTTGGCGGTCCAGGCCTTGCCGGAGTCCACAAGGGTCGTTGTCGAACCGTCACTGGCTGTCCCCTCCGTCTTGGCCAGGGCCGTCAAGGTACCGACAGGAACCGAGGCCTTCAGGTGTCCGCCGGCTATCGTCTTTTTGGCGTCCAGCCAGCCGGTGGCGTTGTTTTTGGTGATGAACGCCTTGGTGCCGGCGCCGAAGCGCGAGGTATCCCGGTACCCCATGACCGGCGAATTTACGCCGAACGTGGAATTGTATCCCCAGGGGGTCTTGCCGGTGGGAACCACGGTACCGATGGTGGCGGAGTTGTGGCAGTCAAAGCACTGGCCGGCGCCGGCGGCGTATGGGTTCACGCCGGACGCGTTGGACGACGCCTTGTAGTCGTAGAGGTACCCGCCGATGTTCTGCTTGGTCTCCTTGAGGTTGGCGCCGTTAAAGGTGCCGTTATACGTCACGTAACTGGAAGTCACCCCCACCACCTTGGAGCCGTGGGAGTTGTGGCAGTCGAAGCACTGGACGTTGACGCTCCCTCCCCGGTCGGGGATGGTACCGTCCAGCCCGGTTGCGGCGTCGAAGCCCCCCTTGTTGGCGGCGGCGTTGCCGTGGGCCGAGAAGGCCTTGGTGACCTTGTCCTTCTTGTTGGCATTGGCGTACGTGGTGGAATTGACCTTGCCCCAGGCAGTCGTGCCGGCCTGGGAGTAACGGGACGCGACGCTCTGGCCGTCCCAGGCATACTGGCGAGGGGTCTTGCAGTCGTTGAACGGCACGCTGTCGTTGTTCTGGTCGCTGTGGCAGGAAATGCAGTGGGTCGAGACCTTGGAAACCTCGGCCCGCTCTTGGGCGGTATTCATGTTTATGGCCAGGAACTTCGCGGCGGTGGCCCTGCCGTCGGCGGTAGAGTACTCGCGGTAGACAACCGGCCTTACATTCCGGCCCCAGACCACCAGATCGACCACGTCGTTCTTGACCGACGAATAGGTCTTGTAGTTGTAGCCGGTGTGGTAGGTGATGTCGATGAGCCCTTCAGGCGTGGACTCCCAGTGGCACTCGTAGCAGTCGGTATTCTTGATCTCGCCGTTCACCCGCTGCACATGGTGGGAGTTCGACTTCATCTGCCCGATGACGTCCATCCGCTTGCCCACGGTGCCCAGATGGCATTTGGTGCAGTCGCGGGGGAGCCCGAAGGCGGTGTGCTTAGGTATCGGCTTGCTGCTCACGTGACAGGAGTTGCAGCTCATGCCGTCGGCGTGGCTGTCGGCAAAACGGTGCTCGTGGCACTCGGTGCAGCGGCGGCTCAGGTTGTGGCCGTCGCCGGAGGTGTTGGTAAAGTGCTTGCTGTCGGGCGAATGGCAGACGTTGCAGATGCCGTCGAAGGGGGCGGCCTTGCGCGCGTAGTTGCTGCCGCTCTGAGTATCTATGAAAGAGACGTATGCGCTGGTCCGCGGCTCGCCGAACTTCCCGTCGGTGGTGGTGGCGATTTTCTTCTGCACCATGTAGATGTTGGAATCCCCATGGGGATCATGGCAATCCCAGCAGAACTTGCCCCCCTTCCAGACGCCCAGGTAGTTGCCGCTGACGTCCTTGGTCCATCCGCCGGTGTTCAGGAACGCGCGATAGTGCTTGTAGCCGAAGTGCCCTGCCGAGGCGCGGGCCTGCTTCGGCTTGATGTAACCGGTGCCCGGGTCGAAGCCCAGGGCGTACTTATTGGGATTGTCCACCGGCGGAAGGTGGCAGCTCGTGCACTGGCCGCCGCTGTCGTCGTCGTGGCACTGGAGACAGACCCCCATCATCATGTACTGGTTCTTGACGTCGGCTTTCTGCTCGGCGGTCCAGATGCCCGCGTCCACATCATGGCCCTTGTGGCTTCCATCGGGGAAAGTCCCCTCGTCGGAGTCATGGCATCCCGCCGAGATACAGGTGGCAGTTGCTGTGTGGGTGGGGAACCTGGTTTCCAGCGACCCGTCGGGCATCTTGAATACGACGCCGGCCGCCGAGGCCTGGGGCGCCAGGGAGTCGGTCTGCCCCACGTGGCAGGCGATGCACTCGGCGTCGGTGCGCTCCATGTGGCAGTAGACGCATTCTTTCTCAAAGCGGCGCTCGTACTGGTAGTGCATCCGGAGCCGGTAGGGGTTGTTCGCATCCTGGTGGAGAACATTGTTGTCGTGGCAGTACCAGCAGGGGTTGCCGGGGAAGTTGGCTGCGGGGTTGTTGGAAATCGGATAACGTCCGGCAGAGGAATACCGGCCATGCCCCCTAGTGGTCCAGTCGGGGAGGCTGATGCGCGCCTGGGTGCCGTTGAAGGCGTTGTAGTCGTCCTGGTCGTCACTGGAAGTGCCATGGCAGCTGAGGCAGGTGACGGAACTGTTAACGGAAGCCCCCCAGACCGGGTCGGCGCCGCTGGTGTGGCACGCGGTATTCGAGCAGACCTTGCTGACCACGTTGTAAGAACCGCCGTCCTTGAATACTACGTCCTTGGATTTGTTCACATGGTAGGCGGCATTGATGTGGGCAACCTCCCCCATCCCCCCCTCGGGGATGCCGTCAGCATGGCACGATGTGCAGGAACCGTTGACGACGGTGCCGGCGTGGCACTGATCGCAGGTGAAATTGGTCTGGGCGTGGCGGCCATGGGAGTTGGCGCGGGCCGTGCCGGCTCCCTCGCTGGGGAACATCGGCATGGACCCCATCCATTCGTTCCCCACGGGCCAGCCAGTCTTCAGGGGCCAGAGCTTGCCGTCCTCGTCTATCCTGCCGTCGTGGCAGCCGGCATTGGAGCAACTGCCGGTGGGGTGCCCATGGCACGAGTTGCACTCGGCCTTCGGCTCGTCCCAGGCGCAGGGGCGCACGTCCTCGGGATCGGTGGTGCCGTCGCTGTGGCAGTAGACGTTGTCGCAGACCTTTGTGGCGGGATCGTAGGTCGCTTCCGGACGCCCTACAATATTCCATTTGGCCGCCATTTTTACATCCTTCACCCCGTTGACGTGCCTGGCCGGGTCACTGATGTTGCCCGCCGTGTCAGCCGTGTCGGCATGGCAGTAGTAGCAGGGGTACTTCCGGATCCACTGGGCCCCCACCAGGCGGTGGTGGCCGCTGGAAGACATGTCCAGAAACGGCGAGCAGAGGAGCTTTTCGGCATCCCAGGTTCCGCCCACACTGAGGCAGTTTGCCTGGGTAGTGTCACTGGAACTCCCCCTGTGGCAGGAGTAGCACTTCATGGTGCCGCTGTCGCCCCAGCGCGCCACGGTAAGCGGTGCGCCTCCCGACGGGTTGTCGTGGCAATAGAGGTTTGAGCAGGTGCCGTTGCGGGGAGGGCTCTGGCTCGGCAGGTAATCGGGATAGGTCACAGTACCGCTGTAAGTGCCGCCGCTGTTGGGCGCCTTGGTGAACCGCAGGCCAAGCGGGCGGTTACCGGCGCTCGTGGCATGGGCAAAGGGGTTCGCTTCCGCGGCATGATCCGCATGGCAGGCGGCGCAACTCCCCGTCCCGGTCCCGAGAGAATCGCCATGCTTTTTGCCGGGTCCGGAGACCGCCGGGTGGTTTCCGTCTGCCGGCGGGGCACCGTGGCAGCTTGAACAGCCCGCAGGGGCGGCAAGGGGCGTAGTGCCCCAGGCCGGGGTCTCGGCCTCGAAGTGACAATTTATGTTCGTGCAGCTTCCCGGAACCGGGATTGCGCTCTGGAGTGACGACGTATGATTGCGGAACGCGGTAGAAAGGAGAGAGTTGTTTACGGTGCTGGAGATGCGGATGCTGCCGTTGCGGTGGCTTGGAGTGTACGACGCGCTGCCCGGATGGCACAGGGCGCAGTTGGCGGGGCCGGCCGACGGGTCGAGGTGGGTGCGGTGATTCCCCCGGAGAGCTCCGGAGCTTATGTTGCGGTAGGCAGCGTCTATGGGCCGGTAATCCACCGGGCTAAGGGAGCCGTGGCAGCCGTTGCAGTCCAGCGCCCCCTCAACAGATCCTGCCGGAATCAACATGAGTGCGGAAAGAAGAATCCACTGTGCGGCCACCCATCGCTTTGCGCTCTTGTTCACGACCCCTCCAGTAGAGCAACAAAAAATAGCAAATAACGTCAAATGACCGACACATCCCGGTCTTATCCGGGCAAAGCAACGGGAATAGCGTAACTCGCGCCCAGATTGTTAATTTTGAATTAAAATTATGCAATCATCGCGCCCAAAGCTGAAAAATCAATCGTATACGCAACCCGCCCACTTCCCGGATATCCCCGCAGAAGCGCAATCTCCGCCTTGACATACAGAACCGCTTAATTATACTCCCCTAAAACATCCCATCTAAACGAGCGGAGGGGGCACCATGCACGACAGATCCATTGTGGCGGAGCAGAAGATTTCGGGACACAGGGGCATCATCGTTGCCTGCATCCTTGCAGGATGCCTGGTTGCGGCCGGCTGCAAACCCCAGCAGGAACAACCGGCCCAGGCACCGGCCGGAATGCCGGCCGGGGGAGGCGCTCCACAGACAACCATGGGCGGCCCCATGAGCGATCAGCAGAAGCTTGCCATGGGAGGCGCCATTTTCGAGAAACAGTGTGCCAGTTGCCACGGCAAGGATGGAAGCGGCATGAGCGCCCCATCGCTCCAGAAAGCCGACTTCAAATATGGCCGCACCCCAGAAGCCATAAAGGAGAGCATCACCAAAGGGCGCCCCGGCGGGATGCCGGCTTTCGGCAACCTCCAGGAAATCGAGATTGAAACCATCACGGCATATGTTATGAGCCTCAAGAAATAAGAACGAATGGCGCTGGAACAAAAAGAGGGAGCTCCCCAGGGGGCTCCCTTTTTTTCAAGATGGTTCACGTTGCCGGTCGCGTTTCAAATTTCTCCCGTTATTGCGCCACCGGACATGGTCCATGCCGTCGCTGAACTAAAGCGACACCAGATCCGGCTGTAACCATGACGGCACCTCCCCCGCCCATTGGTATCCCTCTTGCAGCCCCCGCCTGACAGCATTTTATTCCCTGTTATCAAGCAGATACAAGCTGCGGTTCTATCATGCGAAAATTCACTGTAAATATTGTTGCCCTGACCATACTCTTCATTGTCGGTGTAACCAGCATTTCCACACTCCTTTTCCTGGCGACAATCCGCGAAGAATCCGAGCGTCTGGCCAGAATTGAGCAGGAACAGGGGCTCCAGACCTTCTGGAAGCTCCTCAAGGCAAAGGGAACTGATTTCAGAATCGTCAACGGCAAGCTCATGGCCGACGACTATGTCCTGAACGGCAACTTCGAACTGCCCGACACGATCCAGACGATCTTCGGCAATACCGCCACGATCTTCATGGGCAATATGCGGGTCTCCACCAACATCCGCAAGGCTGATGGCACCAGGGCGGTCGGCACCAGGCTGGCTGGGCCCGCCTATGACGCCATCTTCAAACAGAACAGGCCCTATCGCGGGGAAACATTGATCCTAGGCGTTCCCTATTTTACCGCCTATGACCCCATCAGGAACAGCCGGGGCGAAACCATCGGCGTACTCTATGTGGGTGCAAAAAAAGAGGAATTTTTCTCGCAGTACGAACACTACAAGTTCAGCGTCATCGCCGGCGCGGCCGTCATATCCACCATTTTCTCGTTACTTGCCGTTGCCCTGCTGAGGGACATTAAGCGCCGGGCTGAAGCGGTTCAGGAGAGCGAGACCAAATACCGTACCCTCTTCGAAGGTGCTTCGGAAGGGATCATGCTCTTCAATGACATAATTTTTGACTGCAACGAACAACTGTGTCGGCTGTTTGGCAGCAGCCGCGGAGAAATCATCGGGAGATCGCCGCTTCACTTCTCGCCTGAGCGGCAGCCCGACGGCGCCCCCTCCGCCGACAAGGTCCGGCACTGGATTGACGCCGCCCTGGCGGGGGATACCCGATACTTTCCGTGGCAGCAGCGCCGACAGGACGGGACCCTTATGGACGCCGAGGTTTCCCTCAAGGCGCTGAACATCCAGGGGCGCACGGTCCTCCAGGCGGTAATGCGGGACGTTTCCGAAAAGAAAAAAGCCGATGCGCTGATGCACGAAATCACGGCCTCCCTGCGACTTTCGGAAGAGCGGTACCGCACCGTCTTCGAGTCGACCGGCACGGCCATGATCATCGTAGAGGAAGACGCCACCATTGCCCTGGCCAACGACGAGTTCGTCAATCTTTCCGGCTACCCCCGCGAAGAGATCGAAGGAAGGAAAAAATGCATCGATTTTGTGGGCCCCGAATTCCGCGACATGATGCTCTACTACCACCGGAACCGCCGGATATCGCCGGAGAGCGCCCCCTCTTCCTACGAATTCGACTTTATCGGCAAAGCAGGTGATAAACGGCACATCTTCACCACGGTCAAGCTGATTCCCGGAACACGCAGAAGCGTGGCATCCTACATGGACATCACGCCCCTCAAGCGGGCGGAGCGACTGTTGACCGGCGAGAGGTCCGCCCTGGAACTGCTCAACTCGGATGCATCCCTGGAAGCCGTTCTCGAATTCCTCTGCCGGCTCGTGGAGGAGCAAGCCCCCGAACTCCGCTGCTCCATCCTCCTCATCGACGCCGACGGCAAACGCCTGCGGCACGGTTCCGCCCCGAGTCTCCCCCCCGAGTACAACCGGACCATCGACGGCACCCGCATCGGCCCCGACATCGGGAGTTGCGGCACGGCCGCTTTCACGGGTGAACAGGTCATCTCGCGCGACATCGAGACCGACCCGCGCTGGGCGAAGTACCGCCATCTCCCCCTGAGCCACGGGCTCCGGGCCTGCTGGTCGACACCGGTCAAGGCCGGCAACGGCGCCGTTATCGGTACTTTTGCGGCTTACTCCACGGTTCCCCGCGAGCCTTCGGCCGAGGAACTGAAGCTGATGGAGCGGCTCGGCCACCTGACCAGCATCGCCATCGAACGGAAGCTGGCCGAGGAGTCGCTGCGCATGATCCGCCTGCAACAGCAGGCCATGCTCGACAACATCCCCGACATTGTCTGGCTCAAGGATACCGAAAGCCGGTTCCTCGCCGTCAATGCGGCATTTACCAGGGTAAGCGGCTCGCTCCCCTCCGAGGTGGTGGGGAAAACGGATCTGGACCTGTGGCCCACCGAACTGGCAGCGCTCTACCGGGAAGACGATGCGCGGGTCATGGCGTCGGGGAACCAGGTCCGCACCGAAGAACCCCTCGTCGACGCCCATGGGAAGAAGATCTGGATCGAAACCATCAAGATGCCCATCTTTGACGGAAGCGGAACCGTAATAGGCACCACGGGCATTGCCCGGGACATATCGGAACGGCGCGAGGCCGAACGGAAACTGCGGGAGAACGAGGCCCGGCTTGCCAAGGCCCAGCAGATTGCCCACGTGGGGAACTGGGACTGGGATATTCTCAACAACACGCTTCACTGGTCCAATGAGATTTTCCGGATTTTCCGCATCCCCCCCGACCAATCCGACATGACCTACGAAAAATTCCTGGAGACGGTTCATCCCTACGACCGGCAAAACATGTCCGATGCCATGCAGGCGGCCCTGCACGACAAGGCCCCTTACGGAATAATGTATCGCATCATCTGCCCTGACGGAGAGATCAGACACCTGCGGACCGAGGGGGAGGTGGAATTCAATGGGGACGGCGTCCCCATACGGGTACAGGGGGTCGTCAGGGACATCACCGAAAGCACTCTCGCCGAGGCGGCCCTGAGGGAGAGCGAAGCCCGGTTCAGGGAACTCTTCGAGCAGAATGAGGATGCCATCATCCTGATGGCCCGGGAGACCCTCGACATCATCGACGCCAACAGGGCAGCCGAAACGCTGATCGGCCGCGACAAGGAATCCCTCGCCTGGCTCGGCCCCTGGTCGTTCATTGCGCCCGAAGACTACAACACGTTCATCGGAGCGATACCGCCGGCAAAGGGCTCGACCCCTTTCCACCTGGAGCGCATCGGCGCCGTCCGGGCCGACGGCACCGGCCTCATCACCTCCATATGGGGGAAGATCATCCATCTGAAGGACACCGAGGTGGTCTACTGCTCCATCCGCGACATAACCGAGCGGATCCGCATGGAGGAAGAGGCTCAGATCACCCAGTCGCGCCTTATCCACGCCAACAAGATGACCTCCCTGGGCGTTCTCGTCTCCGGCATCGCCCACGAGATAAACAACCCCAACACCTTCATCCAGGGAAACGCATCACTGATCGAGGGGTTCTGGAAAGATACCCTGGCAATCCTGGAGCGCCATCGCAACGACCATGGCGACTTCGTTCTCGGCGGGCTCCCGTCCGAAGAGGTGATGCGGATATTTCCCCGGCTCATCCACGGCGTCAAGGAGGGGTCGCGCCGCATCAGCGCCATCGTCAACAATCTCAAGGATTTCGCGCGGGAAGACACCATCAAGACCTTCGTGCCGGTAAACATCAACCGCATCGTGGAAGATGCGAAACTGATCCTCACTTACCAGATCCACCGCTACACCGACAACTTCCGCCTGGAAATGGCCGAAAATCTCCCATCCGCCCAGGGGAAACCCCAGCAGATAGAACAGGTAATCATAAACCTCATCATGAATGCCCTCCAGGCGCTGCCCGGCAAGGACGCGGGTATTACCGTCACAACGGCCGCCGACATCGAGGCATCGGCCATCACCATTACCATCTGCGACGAAGGAAAAGGGATGCCGCGGGAGGTTCTGGAGCGTATCACCGAGCCCTTCTACTCCACGCGGCTCGAACAGGGGGGAACGGGGCTCGGGCTCTCCATCTCCGCAGCCATCGTCAGAGAGCATAACGGCACCCTGAAATTCGAATCCATCCCCGGCAGCGGGACCATCGCCACGGTAAGCCTGCCGATTGCCTCTGACCAGGGAGAATGAAGCAATGACCGACCAACAGCCCTTTCCTATCCTGCTGATTGACGATGAAGAAGAAATCCTCTTCACCGCAAGCATCACGCTGCGCACTGCCGGCTTCACCCGGGTGCTGACCGAAAGCGACAGCCGCCGGGTCATGGATATCCTCTCCCGGCAGGAAGTGGGCCTGATCCTCCTGGATCTCTACATGCCCCATCTACCCGGTTACGAACTGCTGAGGGAGCTGTGCGCGAACTACCCCCAGATTCCGGTCATTGTGGTTACGGCGGCAAATGAGGTGGGAATGGCCGTTGAATGCATGAAGGCGGGAGCTTTCGACTATTTTGTCAAGCCGGTGGAGCCGCAGCGCCTCCTGGCCACGATAAAACGGGCACAGGAGATGTACGTTCTCCGCTCCGAGGTCCGTTCACTGAAAAGCCACCTCCTCACCGACAGGCTCGACAATGAGGAGGCGTTCGCCCCGATCATGACCTGCAACCGGAAGATGCGCGCCATTTTCCAGTACCTGGAAGTGGTGGCCGGCAGCAGCCAGCCGCTACTGATAACAGGCGAGACAGGGGTCGGCAAGGAGCTTGTGGCCCGCTCGCTCCACACCCTAAGCAAGTGCAAGGGGCCCTTCGTGGCGGTCAACATCGCCGGTCTCGACGACATGGTGTTCTCCGACACTCTGTTCGGCCACCGCAGGGGGGCATTCACGGGCGCCGACCAGCACCGGGAAGGGCTCATCACCAAGGCTGCGAACGGCATCCTCTTCCTGGATGAAATCGGCGACCTTCAGCCGTCATCCCAGGTGAAGCTGCTCAGGCTGCTCCAGGAGCAGGAATATTACCCCCTGGGAGCCGACACTCCCACCAGGACGAACGCACGGATTGTCGTCGCCACGAACCGGGACCTTAAAACGATGATGGCCGAGGGGAGTTTCAGGAAGGATCTCTACTACCGCCTGAGCGCCCACCAGGTTCTGATCCCCCCCCTGCGCGAACGGACCGACGACATACCGCTGCTGGTGGAGCACTTCTTCGCGGAGGCCGCCGCATCCCTCTCGCGGCAGAAGCCCACCGTCCCCCCTGAACTTGCCTGCTACCTGGCCACCCACGCTTTCCCCGGCAACATCCGGGAACTCAGGGCCATGATCTTCGATGCCATGGCCCGCCACGAGAAAGGCGTTCTCTCCCTCTCCAGCTTCCGGGAGGCAATCGGAGCTTCTCGCGTTCCCGTTAAAGCAACCCCCCTTTCCTTCCTCGAAGGCCTGCGCGACACATCAGAGCATGTGGGCCCCATGCCGACCCTCAAGGAGGCTGAAGATGCCCTCATCGCCCATTCCCTGCGGCTGGCCAACGGCAATCAGGGAATAGCAGCCGCCCACCTGGGAATCACGCGTCAGGCGCTCAACAAACGCCTCAACAGAAAGCCAGTCGACGAGTAGCATATAAACCCCTGAAACAAAAGTTGCACCATCAACAAATGACGCATCCATTCCCAAGCCCGCTACACCGGCCAATCGCCACTTTCACCTCGCCGCCCCCTGCAACTTAAGTCGCACCCCTGCCCCAAACCCCACCGCACAAACATCAGTAATCATTGGACTTTTTTCCAGACAACACTGGCACCTCCAGTGCAATGCACTAATCGTAAAACAACATTCATAAGCTTGATTACGATTGAACGGAGGCCGGCATGGCAAAGAACGCACCCCAAAAGCTGACCATAAGACTGACCGGCGACTGGTCCATAACCGGCGTCACGCAGCAGCTCCTGCCCCTGACCGAATATCTGGCGTCCCTTTCCAAAACTGATCCGCTGCAAACCCGGCCGGTCGTCGACCTGGCGGAGGTTGCCCTGTTCGATGCCTGCGGCTGCCAATTGCTCGCGATACTTTTCCGCCACCTGAAGTTACTGGGCTTCGCCCCCGCCATGGACTGCCTCCCCAACGAGCTTCGCGACCACATCGAGCACCTCGGTTTCGGCCACGAATTCGCCGCGGCAATGGACACGGCCAAGGGGTACGCATGACCGCTCCAACTCCCCATACCACTGCCACGGGCATGGACCGCTTCAGCAGCGTTTTTTTTGAGGAATGCGCCGAGCACCTGGCCGATATGGAGCGCATCCTCGTCGCCCTTGATCCGGCAGACCCGGACAGGGAGGAGCTGAACGCCCTGTTCCGCGCTGCCCACTCCATCAAGGGTGGAGCCGGCATTTTCGGCTTCAGCGACCTTACGGTGGTAACCCACGAACTCGAATCGCTGCTGGACAAAGTGCGCGGCAATGAACTTCGGCTGACCGCAGCCATGATCGACCTGTTCCTCGAAGCCCGCGACGCCGTGGCCATGCAGTTGGGGGGGCACCGCGACGGTACCGTGGTGGACCTGACGGTTGTCGGGGAAATCTGCCGCAGGCTTCAGGGCCAACTGGAAGGAAACGCCCCCTCCTGTGCCGATGCGGGCGCCCCGCCACTCTCCCCGGACGCCCCCGGCGGTTCGCGTCGCCTGGAAATCATCTTCGCCCCCGAGAACGATATCTTCCAGCGCGGCGTGCGGCTTGAAAATCTCTTCAACGAACTGGCAAGCCTGGGCGATCTCTCGGTAAGGTCCGACATTTCCGATCCCCCCTCCATAGAAGCACTCGATCCGGAAGTCTGCCACACCCGCTGGATCTTCACCCTCGACACCACGGCCGGGGAAGAGGAGATCCGGGAGATTTTCGAGTTCGTGGCCGAACGGGAGCAACTGACCGTCATCCCCGTAGAAGAGCGGCCGGGCTTGGATCTATCGCCCGGCGGGGAAGAGCTGACGCCTTCCGGCGACCAGTCTGCGTCCTCCCCTTCTCCCTCCCCGGGCCGCCGCGCCTACGACCGGGATGAAACGACGCCGGGGGCCTTCGGCCGCAGGGGCGCCGAAACCGAGTCGTCGATCCGGGTCGGGGTCACCAAGGTGGACCAGCTTATCAACCAGGTGGGCGAACTGGTCATCACCCAGTCCATGCTGGCCCAGATGGCCGGCACGCTCGATCCGGTCCTCTTCGAGAACTTCCACCGGGGGCTCCTGCAACTGGAGCGCAACACCCGCGACCTTCAGCAAAGCGTCATGTCGATCCGCCTGGTGCCGATCAGCATGGTCTTCAGCCGCTTCCCCCGCATCGTGCGCGACCTGGCCGCCAAGCTCGGCAAACAGGTGGAGCTGCACACCATCGGGGAGAGCACCGAGCTGGACAAGGGGCTCATCGAGAAGATCGCCGACCCCCTCACCCACCTGGTGCGCAACTGCCTCGATCATGGGCTGGAATCGCCAGAGGCGCGCCTGGCCGCCGGCAAGAACCCCGTTGGCGCCATAACGCTGCGGGCCTCCCAGGTGGGGGGAAGGATCGTCATCGACGTGATGGACGACGGCGCCGGCCTCAACCGGGAGAAGATACTGCGCAAGGCCGCCGAGCGGGGCATTCCGGCCGACGACGCCATGACCGACGAGGAGGTCTGGCAGCTGATCTTCGCCCCCGGCTTCTCCACCGCCGAAACGGTGACCGACATCTCGGGCCGGGGGGTCGGCATGGACGTGGTGCTGCGCAACGTGCAGGCCCTCAGCGGCAGGATCCAGATTTCGTCCGAACAGGGCGCCGGGACCCGGATCACCATAAGCCTCCCGCTCACCCTGGCGATTCTCGACGGGCTCTCCGTGGCGGTCGGCGGCGAAAAGTTCATTATTCCCCTGAACGCCATCGTCGAATCCCTCCAGCCGAAACCTGAGGAACTCAAATCGGTCAACGGCAACCAGGTGGTCCAGGTTCGGGGTGAATACCTGCCGCTGCTTCCGCTCCACGAACTCTTTAACCTGCAATCTGCGGTGACGAGGGCCGAGGACGGCATTGTCGTGCTGGTGGATGTGGAGGGGGAGAAGGCGGCGCTGCTGGTGGACGCCCTTCTGGACGAGCACCAGGTGGTCATCAAGAGCCTGGAGGACAATTACCGCAAAGTTGAAGGGACAGCCGGGGCCACAATCCTCGGCGACGGCCGGGTGGCGCTCATCCTCGACGTCCACGCGCTGCTCGGAATGAGATAACACAGAAAGAGGAGAGACAGATTATGGAGAAAGCCCAGGGAACACCCGACAGAAGCGGCACCGCCATCCCCAGGGAGTACCTCACCTTCACCCTCGATAAAGAGGAGTACGGCATAGACATCTTGAAGGTGCAGGAAATCAGGGGTTACGACGCCGTGACCCGCATCGCCAACGCGCCGGAATTCCTCAAGGGGGTCATCAACCTGCGGGGTGTGATCGTGCCGATCATCGACATGCGGATCAAGTTCCACCTCGGCACTCCCCACTACGACGAGTTCACGGTCGTCATCATCATAAACGTGCTGAACCGGGTCATCGGCATGGTGGTGGACGGGGTCTCGGACGTGGTGGCCCTGGAGCCGGAGCAGATAAGGCCCGCCCCGGAACTGGGATCCACCCTGGATACCCGCTACCTAACCGGTCTCGGCACCGTGAACGACCAGATGATTATCCTCATGGACATAGAAAAGCTCATGAGCAGCGACGAAATGCAACTCATGGACAGCGCGGCGTAGGGGCGCTGCCGGCCGCGCCCCGATCAACATAATTGAAAATCCCCGGACGAAAGGTGGAAACCAAATGAAAATCAAAGGCTTTAAGGACTGGAAAATTCTCTCGAAGATACTCACCATCTCGGTGGTGACCATTGCACTCATCGTTTCGGGCATCATGTTCTACGTGCTCCCGCTGGTGGAGAAGAAACTGATGAACGAGAAGATGGTGGCCACCCGGAACGTGGTCGAAGTGGCCTCCGACGTCATCGAATCGTACCAGGCCAAGGTAAAGAGCGGCGAACTTACCCTCGAAGAGGCCCAGAAACGCGCCATCGAAAGCGTGAAGCAGATCCGCTACCAGGGGAGCGAGTATTTCTGGATCAACGACCTGGAACCGAAGATGATCATGCATCCCATTACTCCGGAACTGGACGGCAAGAACCTCGCCGACAGGAAAGACCCCAACGGCAAGCAGATCTTCATGGAAATGGCCAGCGTGGCCAAGGAAAAGGGCGAAGGGACGGTGGATTACCAGTGGACAAAGCCCGGCGCCAGCAAGCCGGTGGACAAGATCTCCTGCGTGAAGCTCATCAAGGATTGGGGCTGGGTCGTGGGGAGCGGCATCTACGTGGATGACGTGCAGAAGGAAGTGACGGCCATGAAGATCCAGATCATCATCGCCACCCTGGTCTGCGCCCTGGTAATCTTCGCCTTCGCCTTCGTCGTGGCCCGCCGGATCCGTCAGGCCCTGGGCGAAGCCATCACCGCATCCGAGCATATCGCCGCCGGCGACCTGACCGCCGCCATCGAATCCTCCAGCGAGGACGAAACCGGCCAGCTCCTCAAGGCGCTCCGGGAGATGAACGACAGCCTCTCTCATATCGTATCCGAAGTCCGCACCGGCGCCGATTCCATTGCCAGCGCCACCGAGCAGATTTCGGCCGGCAACGCCGATCTCTCCCAGCGCACCGAAGAGCAGGCCTCGGCCCTGGAGGAGACCGCCTCCAGCATGGAAGAGCTAACCTCCACCGTAAAACAGAACGCCGACAATGCCCAGCAGGCCAACAAGCTGGCCATGACCGCCAGCGAAGTGGCTGAGCGGGGGGGTGACGTCATCGGCCGGGTGGTAAACACCATGGGAGCCATCACCCAAAGCTCCCGCAAGATTTCCGACATCATCGGCGTCATCGACGGCATCGCCTTCCAGACCAACATCCTCGCCCTCAACGCGGCGGTGGAGGCGGCAAGGGCCGGCGAACAGGGGCGCGGCTTCGCCGTGGTGGCCGGCGAGGTGCGCAACCTGGCCCAGCGCAGCGCCGCAGCGGCCAAGGAGATCAAAGGCCTCATCGAGGACTCGGTGTCCAAGGTGGAGGACGGCAGCCGCCTGGTGGAAGAGGCCGGGGAAACCACCCGGGAGATAGTCACCAGCATCAAGCGGGTGGCCGACATCATGGCCGAGATTTCCGCCGCCTCCCTTGAGCAGTCCAACGGCATCGAGCAGGTGAACACCGCCATCACCCAGATGGACGATGTGACCCAGCAGAACGCCGCCCTGGTGGAAGAAGCGGCAGCGGCAGCCGAGTCCCTGGAGGACCAGGCCCAGGCCATGGTATCCACGGTGAGCCGGTTCAAGCTGATCGACAGCGGCCGGGCCGGCGCCGCACCGAAGAAGGAGCGCAGGCCGGCATCAACCGGGGTTGCCCCCGCAGCCAAGGCCACCCCGGCGGCAAAACCCGTCCCCAAAACCAAAGCCGCCAACGGCTACCACAAGCCGGCCCCCCAGGAGCACCACGAAGCCGAGTTGCCCAAGGCCGTGGGGTATGACGACGACTGGAAGGAATTCTAGGTAGATTCGGGGAACAGGCACTATGCCCAACCACGCCACAGCCCGGCAGACAGGAACCGACGCGGAGTCCCTTGCGAGGGATCTCCGCGAGTTCCGGTTCACCGACGAAGACTTTGCCCGGGCGAGGGAGATTATCTACCGCACGGCGGGAATAGCCCTGAGTCCCGCCAAGCGGGATCTGGTCTACGGCCGACTCGCCCGCCGCCTGCGGGCAAGGGGGCTTACCTCCTTCGGCGGCTACCTAGCCATCCTGGAAAACGGCGACCACCGGGAAGAGGAAGCATTCGTCAATGCCCTCACCACAAACCTCACCTCCTTCTTCCGGGAGCCCCACCACTTCCCGATCCTGGGGGAGCACCTCAAGGGCCTCGGCGACTGCCGTCCCCTGTCCATCTGGTGCTGCGCCGCGTCAACCGGCGAGGAGCCCTATTCCATAGCCATGACCGTGGTCGAGCACTTCAACACCTTTTCCCCGCCGGTGCGGATACTGGCGACGGACATCGACACCAACGTCCTTGACCGGGGACGGCAGGGGATCTACAGCCGCGACCGGCTCGAGCAACTTACCACCAAGCAGCTGCAACGCTTCTTCCTCCGGGGCGACGGGAAAAACGCCGGCCTGGCAAAGGTGAAGCCGGAACTGCAGAAGCTGGTAACCTTTCGCCGCTTGAACCTGCTGGACCACCAGTGGCCCATGCGGGAGCGGTTCGACGTCATCTTCTGCCGCAATGTGATGATCTACTTCGACAAGGGAACCCAGTACGGCATCCTGAAAAAATTCGTCCCCCTGCTCCGCCCCGACGGGCTTCTCTTCGCCGGGCACTCGGAGAGCTTCCACCACGCCGCCGACCTCTTCCGGGTCCGCGGCAAGACGGTTTACTCCGTTCGTGGCGACGTCCCCCCCATTCCGGCAGCCGTTTTTGACCAGAAGGAGTGAAAAACCATGCACACCAGTAAATTTTTTGCAAAGAACTCCTACTACGACCGGATTTTCCACAAGCCGACCGTCAAGATCCTCCCGGGCGAATACCATGCCACGAGCAGCGACACCATGATCGTAACGGTACTCGGCTCCTGCGTGTCGGTCTGCCTCCGCGACCGGGTAAACGGCATCGGAGGAATGAACCACTACATGCTGCCGGGCGACGAAACCGCCGCCGAGTCACAGTCGCCCCGCTACGGCTCCCATGCCATGGATCTGTTGATAGATCACCTGATTCACCTGGGGGGGAGGCTCCCCTATCTGGAGGCGAAGGTCTTCGGCGCCGGCCGGGTAATCAACGGCATGACCGACGTGGGGGAACGGAATGCGGAATTTGCCATGCAGTACCTGCACAAGCGGGGAATCCCGGTAACGGCGATAGATGTTGGGGACGTGTATCCGCGCAAGGTCTACTTCGCACCGGCAACGGGCCGCGCCTTTGTCCGGCAGATCCGCACGGCCCCCATCGAAGGAGGCACCATCGATCCGGAAATCGAGAGCACAGGACGTTGACCATCATGCACTACACTACCCAGAAAGTTCTCCTTTCCGACATGATTCTCTGCCTCTCCAAAGTCATGGAGTGGATGAGTCCCGCCATCGTCGCCCACCAGATGCGAGTGGCATACATCGCCCGCACCCTCGCCGGCGAACTCGGGCTTTCGAGCGAGCAGCAGAACGAGCTGACGCTGGCCGGGGTGCTCCACGACATCGGCTCCTTCTCCCTCAAGGAAGAAACCTGCCAATCAGGCTACGAAACCGAACCCCACCTCGTCATGAAGCACTCTGAGCTGGGATACCTCCTCATCCGCGATTTCAGGCCGTTCCGCCAGGTTGCCGAACTTATCAGGCATCACCACACCCCGTGGGGCAACGGCAGGGCAAAGGAGCTCCAGGGGGGATGCAACTTCCATCCGGCCCAGATCATATACCTGGCAGGGAAGATCGACGGCCTCATCAACTGGAACGAGGAAATTCTCGGGCAGGTGCGCGGCATCTGCAACTACATCCGCAAAGGCTCCGGCGAACTCTTCGTACCGGCCTACGTCGACGCCTTTCTGGCAGTGGCGGAACGGGAGTATTTCTGGTTCACCCTCGAGTCTGCCACCATCTCCCAGGCGGTCGTAAGCGACCTTCGTTTCGTCAACATCGAGCTTGACTACGACAACATGGTGAACCTGAGCAAGGTCTTCAGCCACCTGATTGACTTCCGCTGCCGCTACACCGCCACCCACTCCAGCGGCGTCGCGGGAACCGCCGAGGCGCTGGCGCGTCTCTACAGTTTCTCCGAAAGCGGCGTACAGATGATTAAGGTTGCCGGCTACCTCCACGACATCGGCAAGCTGACAATCCCCCAGGAGATTCTTCACAAGCCTGAGGAACTGACCCCGGAGGAGTTCAACCGGGTAAAGCGGCATCCCTTCTGGACCTACCAGGCCCTCAGCAACATTCGCGGCATGGACGAGATCAGCACTTGGGCCTCGTTCCACCACGAGCGCATCGATTCGCGGGGGTACCCGTTCCACTACAACGGCGGCGAACTGCCGCTGGGATCCCGCATTATTGCCGTGGCCGACGTCTTCACAGCCCTCCTCGAGGACCGCCCCTACCGGCCGGGAATGACCCGGAAAAGCGCCCGCGCCATCCTGCAGGAGATGGCTGAATCTCGCGCCCTCGATGCCGGCGTAGTTGCCTCGCTCGTGAACAACATTGACCAGATCGACGAATGCCGGATGACTGCCCAGGCTGATTCGGCCAGTCTCTATGCAGAGTTCAACCGGACGTCGGAAGTCAATAGCACCGGCTATCTCCATGCGGTCTGAGCGGTTATCCGCAGAAGGAACGAAATCATGGCCATAAAAGTTCTCATTGTCGACGACTCGGCTCTCATCCGGAGCCTGCTGACGGACATCATCGATAGCCAGTCCGACATGGAAGTGGTCGGGACAGCACCCGACCCACTCGTGGCGCGGGAGAGGATCAAGGCCCTCAACCCCGACGTCCTGACCCTCGACGTGGAAATGCCCCGCATGGACGGCCTGGTGTTTCTGGAAAAACTGATGCGCCTTCGCCCCATGCCGGTGCTCATGGTGTCGTCGCTCACGGAGAAAAGCTCGTTCCTCACCCTCCGGGCGCTGGAACTGGGGGCCGTCGACTTCGTCACCAAGCCGAAGATAGACATCAGCCGGGGAATGCAGGAATACGCCCTGGAGATTACGGAAAAGATCCGCACCGCCGCCAAGGCCAGAATCCGGCAGCCGCCACCCAACGTTCACTTATCCGTAGAGCGGAAGAACACCGCCGACGTGGTTCTCCCGGTGACCCACCGGACCTTTTCGTCCACCGAAAAGGTCATTGCCATCGGCGCATCAACCGGCGGCACCGAGGCGCTGAAAACATTCCTTGCGGCAATGCCCCACGATGCCCCCGGCATCCTCATCACCCAGCACATGCCCGAAGCCTTCACCCGCACCTTTGCCCAGCGGCTGAACAACCTCTGCCGGCTCAGCGTCAAAGAAGCGGAACACGGAGAACGGGTGCTCCCCGGCCACGCCTACATTGCACCGGGAAACCGGCACATTCTCCTCGCCCGCAGCGGGGCCAACTACGTGATCGAACTTTCCGACGGCCCGCCGGTCAGCCGCCACCGACCATCGGTGGACGTCCTTTTCCGTTCGGCAGCCAACTGTGCGGGGAAAAATGCGGTTGGGATCATCTTGACCGGCATGGGAGACGACGGCGCCGCCGGCATGCTGGAAATGCGCGAAGCCGGCGCCTACACCTTTGCCCAGGACGAAAAGAGTTGTGTCGTTTTTGGGATGCCCAAAGAAGCCATTGCCCGGGGGGGAGTTGACGAAGTGCTCCCCCTCTGCGAAATGCCGCGCCGCCTCTTTGGCTGGCTCACGTCGCAAGGGAGCAGGGCCTTCAGGGTGTGACCCCCATGCAGCGGGCCGGCACACAGGAGACAGCACAGCCTGATTGGAAAAATACTGGTGCGTGCCATGACACCGTGGACGAAAAACGGGAGCTCCCCCGAGGGGGCTCCCGTTTTTGTCGCCAGCGGTGATGATTCCGGAAGCTAGCGCTCCTTGAAGGTGATCGTGTAGCGGAAGTTCTTCGGATCGTAGGAATCCACAGCCATGCCGCCGACTTCGGCATAGGGGTAACCGAAGGTGTTCAGGGGTGCGGACGCCTGGGGTGGGTTGAGAATCACGTCGCGCCCCACGGCAATGGCGATCCGCCAGGGATCGATTCCCCCCCAGAAGTACTCCCGGTACTCCTTCGTCTTCGCGTCATCCAACTTCAGGTTCTCCACCAGCATCGCCTTGCGGACGTCGGCCGGATCAACGGGCACCCACCCGTAACCGGGGAGATAGAACTCGGCCCAGCAGTGCTGCCAGGTACTGATATCTTCTTCAGCTTTTTTGCCGAGCCGGATGCCGAAGATTTCCCTGGACGGCACCCCGGCAGCGCGACAGAGGGCGACGAATACCGAGGAGATGTCGGTACATTTCCCACCAGGTTTCGGGAGCAGGGCACAAACGTCACCCTTGCCGCAGCCCCTGGTGTTGGGGTCCCGGTAGGTGTTGTCGCAGGTCCAGTCGTAGATGGCCCGCGCTTTCTCCAAAACGGACTTCTTGCCCTTGGTGATGGAGTCGGCCAGCTTCTTCACCTCCCCGTCAATGGGGCCGAGGCTCGTGGGGGCCAGGTATTGCCGGTAATCGGCCGGGTCCCAGGCGGTTTCCTTCTTCGGGAAATCGCGCCGCACCACCTCCTGCCGCTCGGCGGCAACGGCGAAGGAAAGCTTGCGGCTCGTGGCATCGCTATTCCACCGGGCATAGAGCATCGGTGTCCCATTGGCCTTGTCGGTGTAAACCCCGGACTCGGCATAATCGCCCGAAACGCTGATGCCGGTTATGGACTGGTTGGCGTCGGTGACCGGATAGGGGAGCCAGAGCTTCACCTCTTTCCCCTTTTCCTGGGCCGACAAGTCCACATCAACGGTCACCACCCCGGCCCGGCTCGTCGCTCCGAAGGCTGTGGCGGCACTGGCAATCGTCAGAACTGCTGCTACAAACAAACTTTTCATGGGTTCTCCCTTGTCATCCCATGGAGCCGAGGCTCCGTTGAATTGAATTGCATTACCGCCCGTCGACGCAGAGCTCAGGCCAGGGCCAACCTTTACTACCCTTTTCCAGAATGTGGAGCCGTTTCTCCGCGACCCCCTTCGACTTGAGGTAGTCGTAGGTATTCTTGGCTCCCGCTCCTCCCCGTGGGCAGACAATGATCACGTCTTCCGTTGAGGCGCCAATCTTCTCCAGAGTGACGTCAAGCCGTTTCTTCTCTTCATCGCTCTTAACGGGGTATGCATTGGTTTCAATCGCGCCCTTGAAATGTTCATCGGCAAAGTCTTCCGCAGGCTGAATGTCAACAATTACCATCGGCCGGCCACTCTCCAGCCATCCCTTGAAAGTATCCTGCTTGACATACCTGTAGTCAGTTGCCATGGCCGCGGCGGCAACCAATAGAACAGAGACCGTCACTAAGGCAATCCATTGTTTCATACTCTCTCCCTTGCTGATTTAATGTGGCTACACGACACTTCGCCGTTGCCGGCTGAGGATCTCCAGAAACGCCTCGATCCGCACTTTCAGCTGTTCAGTGTCTGATTCGGAATAGTCTGTCTCGATCTGGAGAAAGGGAACGGTGGTCCGCTCCTGAAGATACTTCTTGAGGCTGTAGGACTCTATGTTGTAAGTGTGGCATCCCAGCCAGGTCAGATCGATGACCCCGTCGGCCTGGAACTCTCCCACGAGGCGCGACACCAGTTCGAAACGTCCCCGGTTTGGCGACATGCATGAGCAAGGGATGCGAAGATAACGCTCGGCAATGGCCCGTAGGGGATCGTCGGCATCCTCGACCACCGGCTCCACCTTCTTGTAGGCGCCACAGCTCTCAAAACAAACCACGCTTCCCCCACACTCCTCCACCAACCGCACCACCTTGTCTGAACCGATTCCCACCGGCACACCGGTCAGGAGAACCCGGGGGGTATCTTCCGTAAAGGGGGAGACTCCCGCGGCGGCCATATCCCACAGCTCCGCAGTGAGCCGGTCCACAAGGGCAATAGCCTCCTTTTTGTCCACGGAGAAGCCGCGGTTGTGAAGTACTGTCAACAGGTCAAGGCCGCTTATGGGTGACGGCTTCAGCCGGCAGACATCCTGAAGGGCCTGGAGGGAGCGCCGCTCGTCGTTGCAGAGGCGGATCGCGTCCTGGAGACGTTTAGTGGTCAATACAACGCCAAACTCATCTTCCAGCCGTGCGGCGAGACGTTTAAGCTCCCCGATCCAGTAGTCGAGGGCGGCCCGGTCTTGCACCTGGGGAAGCTGCATCAAGTGCAGAGGCTTAAAGTTGCTCAGGAGCTCATACATCTTTTTCTTGCCGTCGCAGGTTGTTTCGGCGATGAGGAGGTCGGCAAAGTGGAAATAGGGGCAGGTATCGGTTGCCGCAAAGCCGTAGCTCGACTTGATGAGGGGACAGATGGTACGGGGAAGGACCTTCTCCGCGGCGGAGATCGGGTTCGGGCTCGTTCCGCAGAGGGAAACAGGAATCGCTCCGGCCGCCACCACCAGTTCCACCGGCGAGTAGAGGCAGTAGGTCCCCACAATCCGCGCACCAGCCTCCTTTGCCTCCTTGAGAGCAAGGGCGTTCCGTTCCCGCAGAGAGGCAATCTCCTTAAATGTTTCAGCTTTCATAATATCCATGTTTTCTTTCTCTTTCGTCATGCTTAGACATCCCGCCCGATGAGCGCCGCCCCCAGTGCCCCCACCAACTGAGGCTCCTTGGGAACATGGAGCGAAACACCGAGCCGCTTTGCAATAGCCTGGCAGATGGCGCGATTGCGGGCAGTACCGCCGGTAAAGGTGACCACCCCCGTGATCGGCAGACGCCCGGCAAGGCCCTGCACCCGCCGGGCAATGGAGTCGAGGATGCCGGCGGCAATGGCGCCCTTGGGAACCCCTTGGGCCAGGAGGCCGATAGTCTCAGACTCGGCAAAGACCGTGCACATGCTCGACAGGGGTGCCGGCTGGGCCGAAGCGGCCAGCTCCCCCAGTCCGTCAAGGGTCGTGTCGAGGATGCCGGCCATGATCTGGAGGAATCGGCCGGTGCCGGCGGCGCACTTGTCATTCATGATGAAATCGGCCACCCCGCCGGCGGCATCCAGGGCAATCACCTTGCTGTCCTGCCCCCCGATATCGATGACAGTGCGTGTTTCGCTGTTCAGATGGTGAGCACCACGGGCGTGGCAGGTGATCTCCGTCACTTTCCGGTCGAAGATGGGAAGCGAGATCCGTCCGTAACCGGTGCCCACGACCCGCCCCAGGCGCCCCTCCTTCACCCCGCCAGCAGTGAGGGCCTGCCGCAGGGCCGTGAGTCCCGCCTCCCGTGGCTCCCACCCGGTGGGCACCACCGCGACTCCACGCACCTCGCCGTCAAAAACCACGGCCTTGGTGGCCGTTGAGCCGATATCAATACCTGCAGCAATCATCAGTTCGCTTCCCGAAATAAAAATCCGGAGCGCCACAGACACCCCGGTGTATCATTTTGTCCGACTAACCATAAAGCTACAGCCTGATAACCGACTCCGCCCCCACGAGGCTCTCGGCGATGGTGAACATATTGGTGACGGAACCGGCCACAAGCTTCTCCTTGCAGTGGAAAAAGTCGAGGCAGACGCCGCAGGAGAGGACTTCGACCCCCCGATTGCCCAGCTGCTCCAAAGCCTCCAGCACTTCAGACCCTTCAGTGGTGAGAAGAACCCCCGAGTTGACGAAGAGCATCAGGTCGGGAAGTTCAGTCAGATCAAGCAGGGTGATGATGAAGTTCTTCATCAGGAGCCGGCCCAGTTCATCGGAACCATCGCCGAGACAATTCGAGCCCACGAGCATTACAGTCTTCCCGCCTCTCCCCGTCACGGTTCGCGCCGGCTCGTTCCCGGCCGCTCCCGACGCGGTGATGGTGAGGGCAAAACCGCCGTCGGATTCGGACTCGGCGACGGTAAAGCCCCGGTTGACGGCAAAACGGGTCACGTTCTCCCGGGGGGCGCCGGAATCCACAAGCACCTGCACCGCCTCGCCTCCCGCCTCCTCCAGCGCCCGTTTGGTGGTCACCACCGGCGCGGGGCACGCCATATTTCTGCAATCGATAATCTTCATCTCTCTCTCCCTGCAATCAGAAGCATATTTGAATCAGTCGGATTATTGAGTATTTGACAGAGTTCGGTCAAATTGATAATTTTGATAAATCCAATCCGAGATATTCATTTTTTAAATAATAAAGAGAATCGAATGAATTTAAAACAATTAGAAATCTTCCTTGCCGTAGCTGAAAGTGGTAGTTTTTCCAAAGGCGCCGAAGCGACGTTCATCACCCAATCGACGGTCAGCCAGCACATTGCGGCCCTGGAAAACGAACTGGGGATAAAGCTCCTTGACCGCACGAGCCGCGGAGCACTCCTCACCGAGGGGGGAAAACTCCTGCTGGAGCATGCCCACAGGGTGGTTAGCGGTGTTCGCGAGATCGAACCGGCAATGCGGCGGTTCAGTGGGATGGAAGAAGTTGAGCTTCGGATCGGAGGGAGCAACATCCCCGGTGATTACATGATTCCCGGCGTGCTGCCCCTTTTCGTTGCCCGCCATCCGGGGGTACGACTGACGCTTATCCAGGGAGACAGCCGGGAGATTCTGCACAAGGTAGCGCGTGAAGAGGTGGAGATCGGCATAATCGGTAGTCGCTTCGACGAAGATGCTTTCACGTTCACCCCCCTGAACCGGGACGAAATCAAACTCATGGCCGGCAGAAACCACCCCCTGGCAGCGGCAAAATCCATCGGTACGAACATCCTGGCGCAACAGGAGTTCATCATGCGCGAAGCGGGTTCCGGCACGGCGAAGACCATTACCGAAGCCCTGACAGCAGCGGGCATTGTACCGGGAGCTCTTACCGTGCGGGCGATTCTCGGCAGCAACGAAGCAGTGAAACAAACCGTGGCCGGCGGGTTGGGCCTGTCTTTCTTGTCGGAGATATCAGTCCGGAAAGAGCTGGCCCGGGGCGACCTGACAGAGGTCCCCGTCAAGGGACTCACTATTTCGCGTCATTTTTATCTTGTGCAGCGCAGCGGAAGGGAACTCTCTCCTGCGGCCAACGCCATGACAGAACTGATAAGGGGCCAGTTTTGCCAGCCCGCCATGGAGCAGCCCTGACTTCTTGACGTATGGGGCATCCGTAAAACCGCCGGTACACTTTGTGCAGTTCAGTAATTTTCAACCTAACGTAAAGGTATCAGATCCGATGACCGGTTCCACATTCCCGTTCTCCAGCAACGAAAAAGTCAGACGTATCCTGGTATATGCCACAGTAACCGCCCTTGCATGGTCTTCGCTGATAGTCCTCTCTTACCGGACCCAAAAACGAACTCTTGTGGAGGGAGTTGAGCGACTGGCAATTTCCGTGGTGAGAAGTGCCTACGAAAAGGATATCCGATACCGGCACGGGCTATCCCGCAAAGGGGGAGTCTACATACGCCCAAGCAGAGAGATACCGCCGAAAACGAACAAGGACGATGCCCTTGCGCCCGGCAGTGATTCCGGCGACATCCCCCCCCTGGCATTTGAAGGCGTCAGAGATTATATAGGCCCCCAGGGGCATATCACGAGCCTCCAGCCCCTTTCTCCAGCCAACAAAGCCGACGAATGGGAAACAAAGTCCCTCATGGCCTTCGAGCACGGCACACCGGAAGTAAGACAGATATCCCTTATCAACGGCAAGCCCCACATGCGCATGATTCGCCCCTTCGTGGTGGAAAAATCTTGTCTCCCGTGCCACGGCCGGCAGGGATACAAAGTCGGTGACATCCGTGGAGGAATAAGCGTCTCCATCCCCCTGGACGACCTGTTTGCAACCCAGGAAGCCGAACTGCGGCATATGAGGCTATGGCACGCCGGTTTTTGGCTGATCGGCCTTCTGACCATCGGATTCGGCAGCCACCGCCTCAACCGCGACACCAGATCCCTCATCAGCCAGGACAACCTGCTTCAGGAAAAGAACGAAGAACTGGAAATGACTGAGGAGGAACTGCGTCAGCAACTGGACGAATATCTTCAGACCCAGAACGAACTTCTGGAAGAAAAGGAAAAGCTCGATACCGTCATGGCCTGCATGGGTGACGGCCTGGCAATCGTCGGCACCGATTTCAAGATCATCTTCCAGAACAAGGCAATGAGCGAAATGTTCGGCACCGGCGGGGACATCCCCTGTTATGCCGTCTACCAGAACCGCTCGGAACCGTGCCCCAAGTGCCCGGTGGCGGCCGCCTTCCGTGACGGCGGCATCCACACCCGCCAGATTCCCATGAAAGTTGCCGGCAGGGACATCTGGTTCGAAACCACGGCCTCCCCTTTCCACGACGCCATGGGTCGGGTCGTCGGCGGCGTCCAGATTTACCGCAACATCAACGAACGCAAGCGCCACCAGCAGGAAATCGAAGAACTGAACTCCTCTCTCGAACAACGAGTTCAGGAACGGACCGCAGACCTCGAACAGACCAATCGCGCCCTCGAAACCGCCAACCGGGAGATGGAATCGTTCAGCTATTCCGTTTCCCACGACCTGCGGGCCCCTCTGCGGCACATCAACGGCTACAGCCAGGCACTAAGCGAAGAATACGGCCAGCGTCTCGACACAAACGGCAAGGAATACCTGAAGCGCATCTGCGCCGCCAGCGACCGCATGGCATTGCTGATTGACGATCTTCTGGAGCTCTCTCGGGTAACGCGCACCGAATTGCACCGCAAATCGATCAATCTCAGCAGCATCTGCCACTCCATTGCCGCGAACCTGCGGGAATCGGATCCGAAAAGGGAAACAACCTTCGTAATAGCGGATGGCGCCGTCGCCCAGGGCGACCCCCTTCTCATGCGCCAGGCCCTCGAAAACATCCTGGGCAACGCCTGGAAGTACACCTCAAAAACCACCGGCGCCCGCATCGAGTTCGGCATATCCCCCAGCCACAGCACCACCACCTACTTCGTGAAGGACAACGGCGTCGGCTTCGACATGGCGTACTCCGGAAAACTTTTCGGGGCCTTCCAGAGACTGCACGGGGCGGAATTCGAGGGAACCGGCATCGGACTCGCCACCGTCCAGCGGATAATCCAACGCCACGGCGGCACCATCTGGGCGGAAGGCAGCGAGGAGAGCGAAGGGCACGGGGCGACCTTCTACTTCACGCTGTGACGCAAACGGGCGCGGCAGGCAGCGCCCCCGGCTGGATAATTTCCAGAACATTCTCCGGCGTAACCGGCTCATCAGTATAATACCGCACACTGCGGCGTCCATAAATCGCCTCAAGCACTTCCATTCCCACTTTCCTCCAATTTAATCTAAACACCTGTAAAATAAATTAAAGTTTAAAAATCCCGTACCGATTAGTAAAGAAAAAGCATTACAAGGCCCGTCGTCATGCTCTCCAGAACCATAGCCATAATCTCAGTGATCACGTTTTTCATCGCCCTCTGCTGTGTCTGTGTTGGTGGGATTATTTTCCGGTAGGCCACGCCACCCCCTCCCTCGGCAAATCAGTATTACGATCGCACGAACTCCAGCAGGGACCGATAATTTTGCCGGTCGGCGGCTCGAAGCGCCTCGATATAGCCACGTCGACAGCAACCAACATTAACAAGATTACCACTTCCCCAGGTAAATCTGGGACGCTGCAATACCTGAACGAGAAGCAGATCGGTCATGGTGCGGGCATGACGACCGTTGCCATTTGCAAACAGGTGTATAGCCACCAGCCGATGATGGAACCGTGCAGCAATCTCGTCGGGCGGATAGGTGCCGAACGCTATCCAGGCGACAGCATCGTCGCACAGTTTTCGCAACTCCGTCGGCACTTGCCACCACGTGATGCCGATATTTTTGTCGCTCCTGCGGAACTCACCGGCCCAACGCCAAACATGGCCGAACATCCGCTTATGCAAACGACGAATAAAGGATTCGCTCAGGATATTCTTCTGCCTGCGTCCAAAAGCCCATGATTCCCCTTCCGCAATATTATCCTGTTCCCAGCGGTCAAGCTCGCCGCGGGTGGTAATGTGCGTCAGGAGAAGACCTTCAGCCTCATCCGGATCAAGAGGTGTTGCCCCGTCGGAATATTCAAAGTCCATTAAGATCGTCGCCACAAATCTTTCGGCATAGACTTCACCAGTTCATCCACGGTGGCATCCAAAGCCTTTTTCATCTCCGCTTCCGGCAGCTGCTGGTTTTCCAGCATCATGTTGTGGGATATTCGCAAAAGGCGCTCCTGAGCCAGAGTCTCTGCCTGCCTCCTGATGGTCTCTTCGAGGCTCGTGCGTGGCACCAGGGCGTAGACAAACACGCAATCCAGAGCCTCCGCGGCCTGGCGCATGGTCTTCATGGTAACGGCCCCGGAAAGTTCCTCCCGCTCCAGCATCGTCACCCGCGGCGGTGTTACCCCCAAACGTGCGGCAAACTGCACGCCGGACATCCCCAACGCCTCCCGAATCGCTCGTATCCAACCTTTTGACGGTGGCTGAACAGCTCGTATCTCAGTAAACCGGGAAAGAGTTTTTCCTAACTGCTCAAGTACGAGTCGCTTTCGGTTCGACAGCATAAATTAACCTCTGTGTTTATTTTTTCAACGGTATATTAACTTATTTGTTAATACATTCAATACAATAATTAATAGATAGGTTAATTTATGCCTCGCCCGCTCCGAAGAGCGGGCGCTACACTCCTGGGATGCGCCGGTTGCCTACTGGTTCCTGTTTCAATCCTCACCCGCTCCGAAGAGCGGGCGCTACTTGGCATCCTTGGTAACGTATGATTTATAGCACTGGTTTCAATCCTCACCCGCTCCGAAGAGCGGGCGCTACCAATCAAGCTTTGTCTCCGGTGATCTGTTCGGCCAGTTTCAATCCTCACCCGCTCCGAAGAGCGGGCGCTACAACAATGCTTTGCTTCCGTCAAACACGGCAACGTATATGTTTCAATCCTCACCCGCTCCGAAGAGCGGGCGCTACTTTTAGCGGTTACTGACTTTGTACGAATCTCAGGTTTCAATCCTCACCCGCTCCGAAGAGCGGGCGCTACATGACAAGGCCGGATATCCAGCCAACCATTACCGTTTCAATCCTCACCCGCTCCGAAGAGCGGGCGCTACTGGTATGGATGATCCGATTTGCCAGCGTCTTATGTTTCAATCCTCACCCGCTCCGAAGAGCGGGCGCTACAACGATCCGGCATGTGGTGAGTATTCCCTGATCGTTTCAATCCTCACCCGCTCCGAAGAGCGGGCGCTACGGTGTCAACGGCAATCGAAAATTGACCCACCTTACCGGTTGATCGGAAATTGAAAA
>CAZBEB010000018.1:0-104964 GCA_964490805.1 uncultured Geobacter sp. | reverse complement strand
GTATGGGAATGAGGACGAATCATACCCTTACCCACTCAAAACGTCGAGGAGCCTACATACACCTGAACCCGGTAAAGGCAGGAATTGTCGCAACGCCTGAAGAGTATCAGTGGACGAGCTACCGATGCTATACGGGAGATCCTTCGACTCCGCGATGGCTTAAAACCGGCTTTATCCTTAGCTACTTCGGCATTAGTGAAACAACAGCCAGAAAGCGGTATCGCCAATTTGTGCACGACTTCATACACACGGATTATCCGAACCCGCTGCAAGCGACGGTAGCTTCAACTATCCTCGGCGATCCTGAGTTCGTCGGAAAAATAAAGAGTGTCAAATGTGTAGGTCTGACCCCTGTGTCTATTCTTTTCCTTATTCGGTAAAGTGGGTCAATTTTCGATTGCCGTTGACAACTTGCAGGCCATAGGAGTTCATAATTATGAGACATGTCCGCAATATTTTGTTGCTTATTTTGATGACTATCTTCCTGACAGCCAGTTACGGTTGTGGAGGAAGTGGGAGATCCGACAACGACAATAGTCCTGGTAGCCTGACCGGAAGTGGCAAATAGAGAGAACGGGGGCCGTGTAATGCGCAGAGTCATTACGTTGATTGTTGTCGTATTTCTGTTTTGTTTTTCCGCAGTCAGTTACGCATGGTCAGGGCATCTGCCGTTAAGCAAGGACCTTACGGTTAGGCTTTCATCTCTCAGCTCCCAGGGGCGGTTGCAGACTGTGTCTGATATAGTTGCCAGGACCGATGCTCTTGGCAAGATATCCTTTGGTTTTCCGATAGTTCCATCTTCGGCAACAACACCGTTTCTGCATATCCAGATCATGGACGGCGAGAATGTTCTGCGGCAGGCTATCGTGCCAAGCCCGCAACCTGGGGGTGCTGTAGATGTAGGCGTCAGCGAAGTGACCGATCTTCAGGCACGGGCACTGCTGAAGGCTGCGGCACTATCCGGCAGGCTGACGCCAGTGTATATGCTTATTGCCCAGGCACTTCTGCGAACTCCTGTGGTCAGCACGACAGATGCTGAGACCATTGGCCCTGCCATTGTGGCTGGAGTCGATGCAATGTCCGCAATCCTTGCAACGGATGGTTTGACCACTGACAGGCACGCCGCATTTATGGCTTCACTGAGAGAAGGTTTGGTCGTTGCTGCTGGACGCTATAGAAAATCTGTTGATGATTCGATTCCATTCGATCAGAACGTCGAGGCGTATCTGCGAGGCGAGGCGTATGCCGCACTCTTGCAGTCGTTGATCGACGCTGGCATTGATGCGAAAATGAACCTGGAAACAGTCTCAACTGCTTTTGCGGCAGCTGGTGCAGCAATTGAGACCGCACTGGAAAGCAATCCAGATGTCAATACTGTTTCCAGGGCAGTCATGCGGCTAGGGTACGTCACCGGCATTTTGAGTCTGAGCAACTACAGGGTAATACGGGAACTGGTTGACAGCCTCAAGTATGCCGGGTTTTCACCACCTAAGTTTTCCAGGTTTTATTCTTTGTTTGATTTGGTGTTGCTGAACACTACCAACAGCCTTAAGTCAAGCTCATTGGAAAATGACCTCCAAGGAGTACGGATCCAGGAATTAAATGCGGTAGCAAGGCAAGATTTGATGATGGTTAAGATTGCGCTTGAAAGTTATACGCTTTACACAAGCTCCGAGTATTCCGGGCTCATGCTTGAGATCACCATGCGCATGGCGGCCATGGGTGGGGGCATGGCCGGAATGACTCCTGAGCAACTGTTAGAAATTTTAGGGCGAGGGACTTCGATATTTGAGTTGCTAGCTCCCGAGCAACAGGCCCTATTCATGCCCGTTAACGTGCCGACCTTGATGCCATACGAACTGGCGGCTTGGGCATATATTCACATGGAGCCCGGCTTTGCTTACACACCGGTTGCGGGTCTCATCGATCAGCTCGTGAGCAAACCGACGATCATTCCTCAGTTCGACAAACTGGGAGAACCTTACAAATCCTTGGCGTTACTGATGTATGATCTCAATTTGATTAGTAACTTGAGGTGGCAGGATCAGCAGGATGCCGATGCCGCCCTTGAGGCGAACTCTTTGAATCCGCAACGCTGGTATCCTCTTGCCACCGTTAGGCAGATATTGGAGAACAATTACCAGCGATGGGACCTGGTCCGACAGCACATGTCCGGTTTATCACCGGAAGCAAAGAATGCGTTGATTTATCTGGGAAGCTATAATCGTTTCGTTGCTTTTTAGTGGTGTTGATTTCGCAATCTTGCCCTAATTGTTGGCCGATTTTGGCTAATAACGTGCGCAGAAGACAGATTCTCAGGGGGGGAGATTCTTCAAGGCATGGTTCTATCGCTGTTTGTTAGTTATAGAAAAATAAATCCGTTCCGGTTTTCGCCGTTTATGAAAAGAAAAGTCCCCGCGGTTGCGAGGACTTTTCTTTTGGATTGATGCTGGGGCGGGTTAAAAAAGATAGTACAGGGAAAGTCCGCCACGGAATCCGTCTGCCGGGCTCAGGCGGAGGTCTTCAGCCTTGTAGGTGGCGTTGGTGGCGACGGTATAAGCCACGGAGGGGAGCAGGTACAGGTTGTGCGCCACTTGAATGTAGCTCGACAATTCGAAGACGAAATCTTCGTTGGAACTCATGTCAGATGTCGAGGTGTTGAAGTTGGCGTCGATCTTTGCGTCGAGCGTTACAGTATGGTTCAGTTCTTTCTCGAGACCGATTGAAATGGTGTGGGTGTCCTGCTCGCTGTGGTTTCTGATGGTAGCCCGGTAGATGGCGTAGGGCAGGTAGTGGTTGCCAAGGTTTGCGCTTGCGGCGATGAAGGGGCTCACGTCCGTGGTGCCCGTTCCGCCGTCATCCTGGCTGGCGGTATCGAATTTCAGGCCGAGACCGGTGACCAGGGTGAACGGTTCCTCTTCGCCGCCGAGCAACCGGTACTTGGCTTCGAGGGCAAAGTCGCCGAATCCGTCACGCTTTCCGTATTCAACTCCCTCAGTCCCCAGTTCCAACTTCTCGCGTTCGCTGAAGATGAACGGCAGCGAGGCAGTGATTTCCAGGCCATGGCCGAGACCGACACCTACGGAGTAAAGGGACTCGGAATTATAGGTCTTAAGTTTCCCCGACCCTTCAGCAGGGCTTCTGATGTCTCCTTCGGTGTGTGAGTACTCGAAACGGGCTTGGGCCTCAATCTGTTTCTGCTCAAGGACGTCGGTAATCAGCAGTTTGTGTTCCGCATGCGCTGCCGTCGCTGAGAGCAACAACCCAGCCATTGCAACAACTGTCTTCTTCATGAAATTTCTCCTCCCAACGTAATGAAAATAGTCCGCCATTCCATGACCGGGGTGCTCTGTGAGGCCGTCGGTTTTTATCCGTTACTCATTGATTCCTGGAAGATGACAGCGCGAAAGACGGCCGGCCGAGACCCGATGCAGGCGAGGGACAATGAACAAACAGGACATCAATACACCAAATTACATCTTTGTGACAACCCTTTGGAAAAACCGGAAAGGAAAAACCGGGACAGATTTATTTGTTGCTAATGAAGGAGAAAGATAAAGCGGTTTTTCGAAGTTGTCCCGGATCCCCGGATTTTAGAAATCTGCCCCTGACCAGGCGTGACAGAAATGCGCCGATTTCCCAAAAGCTGATATAATCTCTTCCAGTGCGGCACATTACACCATGGGGGAGAGGAAATCGGTGCAGAATATTCGCAAGTTCGTGATCCCTGAGATCGTCTATGGCAATGGTTCCCTCAGTTTGGCCGGCCAATACGCCAATCGCTTTGACCTGCAAACCGTGATGGTGGTCAGCGACCCCGGCGTGGAGGCGGCCGGATGGACTGCCAAGGTTGTAGACAGCCTGGCCGTTTCCGGCATTGCGGCGGTTCTCTTCACGCGGATCACTTCCAATCCCAAAGATCATGAGGTGATGGCCGGCGTTGCCCTGTACCGGGAGGCGGGCTGCGACGGCATCGTGGCCGTCGGCGGCGGCAGCCCCATGGATTGCGCGAAAGGGATCGGCATCGTCAGTTCGAACGACGGCACCATTCTCGATTACGCGGGGGTGGATCAGGTGCCGTTTCCCATGCCTCCCCTCATCTGCATACCGACCACGGCCGGCTCTGCGGCCGACGTGTCCCAGTTCGCCATTATCACCGATACGGCCGGGCAGCGTAAAACTGCCATTGTGAGCAAATCGCTCGTGCCGGATGTTTCCCTCATCGACCCGTTGCTGACCATGACCATGGCTCCGGATCTCACGGCCTGCACGGGGATGGATGCCCTGGTCCATGCCATAGAGGCTTACGTTTCCAATGCCAGTTCGAGCTTCACGGATCTCCATGCCCTTGAGGCCATCCGGGCCATCAGGCAGAACCTTGCGGCAGCGTTCAGGGAGCCGGTTTCGATGCCGGCGCGGGAGGCCATGATGTATGCCAGCACCCAGGCCGGCATGTCTTTCTCCAACGCCAGCCTCGGCGCCGTTCATGCCATGGCCCACAGCCTGGGGGGGATGCTCGATTCTCCCCATGGCGAATGCAATGCCCTCTTGCTGGAACACGTTATCCGTTACAATTTCCCTGCTGCCGCCGGGCGCTATCGCGCAATCGCCCAGGCGTTCGGCGTCGCGACTGCGGGCATGGACGACGAGTCGGTATGTGCCGCCCTGGTAAACGGCGTTGCCGAATTTAGGGTGAGCCTCGGCATTGCTGCGACCCTTGGTGACCAGGGGGTAACGAGAGCCCACCTGCCGCATCTGTCGGCCAAGGCCATGGAAGATGCGTGCATGGTGACCAATCCACGCCGCCCCACCCGGCAGGACATCGAGAGGATTTATGCGGCGGCGCTCTGATAATCTTGAAAACTGGGAGGAATTGCGCAACCGGATTATCGGCATGGGAGAGCAGTCGTCCCGTAAAAGCTATTATCCGGAACTCAAGGCTCGGCTGCACGAACTGGAGCAAACCAAGAAGTCCCTTGCGGATGTAAATACCTTTCTTCAGGCGGTCATGGATGCCGCCACCGAAGCGGCCATAATCGCCACAACGCCCGATGGCACCATCACCCTCTTCAACCGCGGGGCTGAAAGGCTGTTCGGGTACCGCGCCGAAGAAGTAATCGGCAGGTTGACACCCCTCAGTTTTCATCTCGATGCCGAACTGGACCGCCATGGGAAGGAGTTGAATGCCGCCTACGGTATCTCTGCCGACGGATTCAGGGGGCTTGTGGAACGCGCCGACCGGGAGGGCTCTGAAAAGCTGGAGTGGACCTGCCTCCATAAAGACGGCAGCCATATTCCCATCGAAGTGGTTGTGACGCCGATCCGTGAAAAGGGTGAAACCACCGGCTATCTCGGCATAGCCACGGACATCAGCCAGCGCAAGCAGGCCGAAGAGAGGCTGCGGCTATCGGAGCAGAAGTATGCCAGCATCTTTCACCTGATGCCGGATATGGTCGGCATCACCCGTATGGAGGACGGTGTTTTCATCGAGGTGAACAAAGGTTTTGAGCAGTGGACCGGATGGAAGAAGGAGGAACTGGTCGGCCGCTCTTCACTCGACATCGGCCTGTGGTCCCCCGAGGCCAGGGCACGGGCAGTGGCCATAACCCGGGAGCAGGGACGGCTAGTGAATTACGAGTTTGTCCTCGGCACCAGGTCGGGGGAAAAGCGCTCTGCAGTCATGTATCTGACCCCGATCACCATTCAGGGGGAAGAGTGCCTCTACTTCATGGTCCGTGACATAACGGAGAGCATGCTGGCAGAGGCGGAGATCCTGCAGCTCAACGAAACTCTGGAACAACGGGTCCACGAGCGCACTGCCCAGTTGGAGGCGGCCAACAAAGCCCTTGCCGAGGAAGTGGAGCATCGGCAGCAGATGCAGGACAAAGTCGAGCGGCTCAACAGGGACCTGCAGGAACGATCCGAGTCGCTGGAGCTTGTGAACAGGGAACTGGAATCTTTCAGCTACTCGGTCTCCCACGACCTGAGGGCTCCGCTGCGGCATATGGCCGGCTTCAGCAGGATACTCCTGGAGGATTACGGTGAGAAGCTGGATGCCGATGCCGTCGGCTACCTGCTCAGGATTGAGCAGGCCGGCGACAAGATGGGGTTGCTGATCGATTCCCTGCTGCAACTCTCCCGCATCAGCCGGACGGAACTGACGCTGCAACGGGTTGACCTGTCCTCCCTGGCCAGGGAGGTGGTCGCCGAATTGCGGGAGCAATCCCCGGACCGGTTGGTGGAGGTGGAAATCGACGATGGCCTCTCTGTCATGGCCGATCCGGTTCTGGCACGGGTAGCGCTCCAGAACCTCCTGGGGAACGCCTGGAAGTACACCCGTGGGGTCACGCCGGCGGTTATCGGATTTTTTGCCGAGGTAAAGGACGGCAAGAGATATTTCTGCGTCCGGGACAATGGGGCGGGCTTCGACATGAGTTATGCGGGAAAGCTTTTCGGTGCCTTCCAGCGGCTCCACTCCGATCAGGAATTTGAAGGAACGGGCATTGGCCTGGCCACGGTTCAGCGGATAATTCACCGTCACGGCGGCGAGATCCGGGCCGAGGCGGAATCGGGCAATGGGGCAACCTTCAAGTTTACCCTTGGCTGATCAATCACGGGAGCCGGTCCGTTGCCTTGTCGATGCCGGCAAAATCACATCGAATGCGCTATACTGGGTAGCATCCTTCGAACAAGGAGTCCGGTATGACCATAATCCCTGCTCGCTGTCGATCCATTCTTCAGTACGTTGTTTTCCCCCTTCTTATGGTGCCCTTCATATTCACCGATGCGGCTCTGGCTGCTGATACGTGCACCGACTGCCACGGGGACGGGGCGGAAATGCTTCGTCTCGGCTTTCCCCACCTGACCGTGACCGCGGAGGAGGTGTCCCGGCAAGCGGGCATGGCCGCCGGTTGTGCCGACTGCCATTTGGGTGATCCGGCAATGCAGGACCGCGAGGCGGCGCACCGGGGCATGGGGCGGCTGCAACTGGTGCGCAAAAAGGGGCTGCTGGCCGAATCGGCGCAGCGCGGGGCTCCCCTGGAGCTGACCGGCAATCCCATGACCCGCATCCAGCATCAGATCATCAGGGACGGCACGGTGGTTATCGACCCGAATACCTCTCTGATCCTCTATCAGGATAAGCGCCGGGATAATCTTTCCCAGGATTTCACCATGATGGAGAAGACGTGCGGCGCCTGCCATGCCAGGGAGTTCGCCGAGTTCACCCATAGCACCATGGGGCGCAACGCCAAACAAAGCAGTTACAAAAGCTGGACCGACCCGCAGCGCGGCCCCCATAACTGCGGCGCGTGGTTCGACGGCAATTATGAACGAATTGCGGCGAACACTGCCGTCCCCTTTTCGCGGGAGCAAAACGCGCTGAACCAGCGCAGTTGCAACACCTGCCACGTGGGGTGTCTCGATTGCCACTACGATCCGCAGCCAAAGGACCCGGCCAACCCGAAGATGGGGGTGCATACCTTTAACCGGGTGCCGAAGCCGGAAAGCTGCTATGGGGGCGGCCGTGGCCAGATCTGCCATGCCGGCCCGGAGGAGCGGCGCCGGGGAGCGGGCTATTTCGGCGGCAGTTACGCCAATCCCGAAGGGATGGAGCCGGATATCCATCAGGTGAAGAAGGTCGGCTGTCTTGATTGTCACGAGAACAGCGGCTCCAAGAGCGGACTGGGCCATGGGATGATCAAGCGGCAGGGACGTTGCGACAAATGCCACGAGCGGCAGGTCGCCGGTCACAAACTGTCGCTGCACAAGTCGCTTTCCTGCGAGGCATGCCACATCAGGAACATTTCCGGCTACCAGGGCACCTTCTGGGGGCCGGGGAAACTGGCCGGTTCGGATACCCCTTATTTCAAGTACAAGGAATATTACGGGATCATGAAGGAGCCCATCCTGATACGAGATCAGAAGGGACGCTGGATACCGGTGAAGCCGTTCCCGATGGCGGTCCTGAACCAGAAGAAGTCGGCGTTGAAACCGGGACTGCACTGGCGCTGGCCCAAGGATTTGCCCGACCTCCAGCGCACCGATGACGCTTACGGGTATGTGGGGCTGTTTGGCGGGTTGCCCGAGAACAACCGGGCGCTGTTATGGATCCAGATGGACAAGGTCTCCCATAAATACGGGAAAAGCCGTCCCTGCGCCTCCTGTCACGAGTTGACCGGCAATGAGCAGCGCCAGCATGTGGCTTGGGACTTCACCGACGCCGGCGCGTTGCCGTTCAGCGGCAGTCACACGGTGGTTGCGGGGAAAAAAGGTCTTTTTATCAGGGAAATGAAGTCGGAGGAGATCGACGTGCTTGATGGCTACCGGCTGTCCAGCCTTGCCCCCTGGTTCTATCTGAAGGACCGCTGGCAGATCGGGGGCGATTTCTCCCTGCCCGCGCTCAGGGACCGGAAGCTCTATAACCTGACCAGGGAGGATGCCGCCAGGGCGCGCCAGGAGAGGGTGCTGCACTGACGGGGACGCTGGGGTGGATGGGGCTGCTGCGGCAGCATCCTCACAGCTTGAACTGTCTGACCAGGCGCTGAAGTTCATCCGACTGGCTTGAAAGCGTGCCGGCCGCCTGGGCTGTTTCCGCTGCCCCCTGTGCGGTTTGCTGGACAACCACGGTAACCTGCTGAATGTTGGAGGATATTTCGCCGGTGGTGGCGGTCTGCTGCTCGGCGGCGGTGGCGATCTGGTTGAGCTGCATGGTCACGTCGTTAACCTGTTGGAGTATCTGCTCCAGGGAATGGCCGGATTTGTCGGAATATTCAGTCCCCTTCTCCACTTCGGCCACACCTTCATCCATTGCTGCGACTGCCCCCAGGGTTTCGTGCTGGATGGCCTTTATCATTTCGGCAATCTCGCGGGTGGCGCGGGTGGTGCGCTCTGCGAGAGCCCGCACTTCGTCCGCCACGACGGCGAAGCCACGCCCCTGTTCTCCCGCCCGGGCGGCTTCGATGGCGGCGTTCAGCGCCAGAAGGTTTGTCTGGTCGGCGATGTCCTGGATTGTCCCGATGATCTGCCCGATCTGATCGGAGCGGGCGCCCAATCCCTCAACGGTTTTTGCCGCATCCTTCACCCTGGTCGTGATGCGCTCCATGCAATCGGTTGTCTGGCGGACAACTTCCGCGCCTGTCTGTGCGGCGTCGCTGGCGCGTGAGGAGTTTTCAGCGGCGGTCATGCAGTTGTTGGCTATTTCGGCCGAAGTGGCGGCCATTTCTTCACTGGCCACGGCAACCGTGTTGGTCTGGGTGGCGACATTGTCCGTGCCTGCGGCGATCTGGTCGGCGTTGGCCTGAAGTTGCCGCGATGCCATGGCAACTTCTTCCGAGGTGTGGGATATCTGGGAGACGATTTCGCGGATGGTCGTCTGAAGGGTGCCGATGGAGCGGATGATGTCGCTTATCTCGTTGTTGCGCTTGGGGGCGATCGTCTGTGTCAGGTCTCCGCTGGTCAGGTTCGCCAGGTAGCCTAGAATGCGGTCGAGGGCATCGTTGACCGTCTTGAAGAGCAGGGCGCTGAATACAATGCCGAGCAGTACGAAAATGGCAGTGGACGTTATGGCCTGTGTGGTAGTCAACGACCGCCCCGCCACCACTGCAAGGATAATGCAGGCGCTGTAGCATGCACAAAGGAGAATGATCCGCGTGCGGATTTTCAGGTGAAGGTATAAGTTGAGAAGGAAGCTCATGTTTGTCTCCGCTGTTCACCGGTTATACGTGAGGTTTTTTATATCTATCGGCAAAGTTGCTGATTACTTTTGCGAAAAAATATACTTTTTGGTAACAATATCGAAAAAATAGCGCTTTAATAGCATCTTCCGGGATTTTGCCCCTCACTCGTCCGTTGCCGGTTATATTAATGGTTTCCCCGAGGTGGATTCAATGGTGAAAATTCGCATCTGCGTCAATGATATGATGCAGACGAACTATGTCTATTACCTGACGGAACCGATGGGCGGGAATTTTCATCCTGACTTCAGGCCCGACCTGACGCCGCGGGAGATGCTCGAGCTGGGTGTGTTCGGCGGAAAGTACATGACCGACTGCACCGGGGAGTTCCCCGAAGACTGGTTTGCCAATGCCCGGCTTTGTCACGAGCGCCATCTGCCCGAGTTGAACTTCTTCGGGGTCAATGCCTCGAAACCGCTTTCCTACTGGAGAGAAAAGGGGTGGATTCATACCGATGACCCGCGGGGATGGTTCCAGTGGTATTGCCGATACTACATGGGGCGGCGCTGCTCCGATGATGAGCGCCAGATCAGGCGGTGGCAAGCGATGGCGCGGCATGTGGCGCAGTTGCGGAAGCACTGCCCGACGGGACTCCTCTCGTGCCGCCGGAAGCAGCGCCAGGCGCTTCTGCACTGGGCCTATGACAGCCGTAAAATTTGAGCTGCCCCGGACTGCCGGGGATATCGGCAGCAGAATCGATGGCGTAAATTTTTTGCGACAACGTAACCGGGGTGGTAAACCTTACGCCACCGCTTTGCGTTATACATGACAACATTTGGGCATTTTTTATCCAAGGAGGAACACCATGAAAAGAATTCTGATTGCCCTTGCTTCCATCTCCATTTTGGGTATCCCGGCCATAAGCTCGGCGACCCCCCCCCGGCCCGGGGGATACCTTGCAGGGTTTCTCGGGGTAAACTTCCCCCGTGATGCCGATGTTTCCACGTATGATTATGCTTTTGATGAGAGCTATGATGACGAGGTCGAGTTCGATCCCGGTATCGCTGTGGGGGGCGCTGCAGGGTACGATTACGGATTTCTCCGCCTGGAAGGGGAAATCTCCTATCGGCATGCGGAGATTTCCTCTGTCACCGATGCCCCGACCGGGGTGGCTTACCGCGGTGTTGATGGTGATTTTGGCGCGCTGGCGTTCATGGCCAACGCCTTCTTCGACCTGCACAACAATTCCCCGATTACGCCCTATTGGGGGGGCGGCGTCGGCTTTGCCGTCCTGAGTGCCAGTGATGCAACCAGTTCCGATGGCCTGCTCTACGAAGAGGGTAATGATACCGTATTCGCCTATCAGGCGGGCGCCGGGGTGGAGATTGCCCTCAATCCGTTTCTGTCCCTCGACCTCGGGTATCGCTACTTCGGCACGGCAAAGGGTACCATCGACGATGACTCGGATCTTTCGACAAAGTTCAAGCTGGAGAGCCATAACGCCCTGATGGGAGTCAGGGTCAAGTTCTAGGTCTGTTTGCGGCAAGGATGGAAGAAAGCCCGCTGCGAGCGGGCTTTCTTCGTCTGAAACGTGAAGGGGAGGCATATGGAGCAGCGCATTCAGGAAGAGATCCGGCGATTTGTGGCGGAGAGCCCCGCGAACCGTTTCCCCGGCGATGACTGTCCCTACTTCGATGAGCCCCTGGTGGGGTTTGCCGCGGCCGCGGATCAGCTTTTCCGCGACTACAAGGGGATAGTCGGCGATTTCCACCTGACACCGTCCGAGTTGTTGGAGGGGGCGGCAACGGTTATCGTCTGGGTGCTGCCAGTTACGGAGGCTACGCGGATGAGCAACCGGATGGAAAGCGACCGGCCTTCCCGCAAATGGGCGCTCACCCGCAGCCACGGCGAGACCTTGAACGGCTTGCTCCGGACACATCTGACGGCATATATCGAAGGGCTCGGCCACCGGGCCGTGGCGCCCCAGTATTCTCCCCTCTGGCGGGAGTTGCCCGAAACCCCGGCCGGCATCGCCTCCACCTGGTCCGAGCGCCATGCGGCCCATGCCGCCGGGCTCGGCACCTTCAGTCTCTCCGACGGCCTGATCACGGAGCGGGGTGTCGCGCACCGCGTGGGGAGCGTAATCACTGACCTGATGCTCCCTCCCACGCCCCGTACGTTTGCCGGCCATCACCACAACTGTTTGTGGTACCGGGAGGGGACCTGCGGCGTCTGTATCGGTCGCTGCCCCGTGGGGGCCATCACCTTTGCCGGGCACGACAAGGCGCTCTGCCGTGAATTTGTCTACGGGACAGCTCCCAGCCGGGTCGCAGAGCGCTATGGTGTCCCCCATACCGGTTGCGGCCTCTGCCAGACCCGCGTCCCGTGCGAATCGATGGTGCCCCGCGGGAAAAAATCACTGGGATAGGAAATTTTAACTGGACGTGGCGGGCCGTGGCGCTTAATATGGAATGAATGTTCATTCCGCATTAAGAAAGTGTAACAATATGCTGAAGCCTGACAAACGTGATGAAATCCTGCGAGCAGCCCTCGAACTGATTGCCGAGTATGGCTTCCACGGCGCACCCATGGCAATGATTGCCGTTCGCGCGGGGGTGGGCGCCGGGACGATCTATCGCTATTTCGAGAACAAGGATGTGCTCATCAATGAGCTGTATCGGGAGCTGGAAGATAAAATAAGAGACTATATCCTGCCGGGATATTCGACCGAGAGGCCCATCCGCGAGCGTTTCGTGCACCTGAACACGAAGCTGTTCCGTTTTTTTATCGAGTTTCCCCTCCATTTCCGCTATCTGGAACAGTTCCACAATTCACCATACGGGGCGGCTTACCGCAGGGACAAGATACTCGGAGAATCCGACGAGAAAGACGTGTTCATGACGCTCTTCGAGGATGGGCTGGCGCAGCAGGTCATGAAAGATCTGCCCATACTCATACTGTTTTGCCTCTCCTTCGGCCCCCTCATCACTTCGATGAGGGATCACATCCTCGGTTTCTTCAGTCTTGATGACGTCATGATCGAGCGCATTACCGAAGCCTGCTGGGATGGAGTGAAACGGTAGTCTTGGCGGCAGAAATGCTCCAGTCTTAGTTTTTATCGCTGGAGTGAATGTTCATTCTTTCCTTGCGGCGACAGCTCCGAAAATGGTGAACCCGCCTGCAAAGGGATGAATCCGATGACGTTGTTCATTGTATTGATGATGGCGGTATGGGCAATTACCGCGATTATCGCGTTAGGCATGAAAGGCAAGTAACCGGTGTTTCGAACCGGAAATTTATTCACAGTACAGGGGTATCTAATGCAACTCACCTACAGAGCACGACTGATTACCGTAACGGGATTCCTGCTTGCCGGCATGATGGTGGCCGGCTGCGGAAAGAAAAAAGACGCCGGCGGGCCTCCGCAAGGTCCTCCCGAAGTGGCGGTGGTTACGATCCAACCCCAGCGAGTGGCATTGACTACGGAGTTGCCGGGCCGGACTTCGGCCTATCTCATTGCCGAGGTGAGGCCCCAGGTCGGCGGGATAATCCAGAAACGCCTCTTTACCGAGGGGACCGATGTGAAGGCGGGGCAGGTGCTGTACCAGATCGACCCCTCCACCTACCAGGCGGCCTATGCCAGTGCCAAGGCGGCCCTGGTAAGGGCGGAAGCCAATCTCATCCCGGCACGGCTCAGGGAGGAGCGCTTCCGCGATCTTGTTAAAGTCAAGGCCGTGAGCCAGCAGGATTATGACGATGCCCATGCCGCCCTCAAACAGGCAGAGGCCGATGTGGCCAGCGCCAGGGCGGCGGTGGAGACGGCCCGTATAAACCTCGCCTACACCAGGGTGACGGCCCCGATTTCCGGCCGAATCGGCCGCTCGACCGTCACCGACGGCGCCTTGGCCACCGCAAACCAGGCCCAGGCCCTGGCGACGATTCAGCAGATCAACTCCATGTATGTGGATGTTACCCAGTCCAGCTCCGAACTGCTGACCCTGAAACGCAACCTGGCCAGCGGACTGCTGAAAAATGGCGGTACTTCCCAGGCAAAGGTCAATCTGCTGCTGGAAGACGGAACCCCCTATGGATTGCCGGGAACCCTGAAGTTCTCGGAGGTTACCGTTGACCAGAGTACCGGATCGATTACCCTGCGGGCGGTATTCCCCAACCCGAAGCAGACCCTTCTTCCCGGCATGTTCGTGCGCGCCATCGTGGAGGAGGGGGTTAGCGAGCAGGCGATTCTGGTGCCCCAGCGGGGTGTAAGCCGGAATCCGAAGGGGGAAGCCACTGCCCTGGTGGTGGGTGCCGGCGACAAGGTTGAACAGCGGGTTATCACGGTTGTCCGGACTGTTGGGGATAACTGGCTGGTGAACGACGGGCTCAAAGCCGGCGACCGCGTCATCGTCGAAGGAATCCAGAGGGCAAAGCCGGGTGCGCAGGTCAAGGCGGTGGCGTTCGAGGCGAAGCCTGAAGCGGCGCCGGCCGCAGCCGTCGAGAAAAAATAACCGGAAAATCCACCACGGAGGCACAGAGACACGGAGAAAGACTTAAGAATCCAGCTTTTGGTATTAAGCAAGAAAACTGTCTTTGTGTTTTCCTCTGTGTCTCTGTGCCTCTGTGGCAAATGATTTTTTACTCTTTTAATTAGACTCCAAGGAGTTCTTTCATGTCCCGCTTTTTCATAAACAGACCCATCTTTGCCTGGGTAATCGCCATCATGGTCATGCTGGCCGGCCTTCTGGCGGTCAAGACCCTGCCGGTTTCCCAGTATCCGCCCATCGCGCCGCCGCAGATCACAATCAATGCCATGTATCCGGGGGCCTCGGCCCAGACGGTGCAGGATACTGTCACCCAGGTGGTCGAGCAGAAGCTGAACGGGATAGATAACCTGATCTACATGTCCTCCACCAGCGACTCGGCCGGGGCCGTGGCCATCAACCTGACGTTCAAGGCCGGCACCGATCCCAACATTGCCCAGGTGCAGGTGCAGAACAAGCTTCAGCTCGCAACCCCGCTTTTGCCTCAGATTGTGCAGAAGCAGGGGATACAGGTGGTCAAGTCCACCATAAACTTCCTGATGATCGTCGGCCTGGTGTCGGATGACGGTACCTTCAACCGGGACGCCCTGACTGACTATCTGGTGGCCAACGTTCAGGATATCATCAGCCGGACCGAGGGGGTCGGCGAGGTAACGGTTTTCGGCTCCCAGAACGCCATGCGGATCTGGCTCGACCCTGTCAAGCTGAACAATTACCGCATGACCGTAAACGATGTGACGGCAGCGGTGCAGGCGCAGAATGCCCAGGTTTCCGCCGGACAGTTCGGTGGGAGCCCTGCGGTCCAGGGGCAGCAGTTGAACGCCACCATTACCGCCCGCACCCTGCTCAAGTCTCCGGCAGAGTTCAACGAGATCATCCTGCGTACGAACCCGGACGGTTCCACGGTAAAGCTCAAGGATGTGGCCGAAGTCAAGGTCGGCACCGAGAACTACGACATCGAGGCCCGCTTCAAGGGACACCCGATGGGGGGGATGGCGCTGCGGCTGGCGGCCGGGGCCAACGCCCTGGATACCGCTGAGCGGGTGAAGGCCAAGATGGCCGAACTGTCCAACTACTTTCCCGCCGGAATGAAGGTGGTATATCCCTACGACACCACTCCCTTCGTCAAGGTCTCCATCAAAGAGGTGGTGAAAACCCTGATTGAGGCGGTGTTCCTGGTATTCATCATCATGTTCCTCTTCCTCCAGAACATCCGGGCCACGCTGATTCCGACCATTGCGGTGCCGGTGGTGCTTCTGGGGACAATGGGAGTCCTGTCTGCCGCCGGATTTTCCATCAACACCCTCACCATGTTCGCCCTGGTCATCGTCATCGGCCTGCTGGTGGACGACGCCATCGTCGTCGTGGAGAACGTGGAACGGATCATGTCCGAGGAAGGGCTCTCGCCCCATGATGCCACCATCAAGTCCATGGGGCAGATCACCAGCGCCCTGGTGGGTATCGCCACCGTTCTGACGGCGGTATTTCTCCCTATGGCCTTCTTCGGGGGCTCCACCGGGGTTATCTACCGGCAGTTCTCCATCACCATCATTGCCGCCATGATCCTGTCGGTGCTGGTGGCCATGATCCTGACGCCGGCCCTCTGCTCCACGCTCCTGAAACCGGTCGAACGCGGTCATGAGGCCTGTGAAACGGGGTGGTACTGCGGATTCTTCCGCTGGTTCAACAAACGGTTCGACTGGGCGAGGGGAAAATACGAGGGGATCGTCGGCCGCTCCTTCGGCAAGCCGATCCGGTATCTGGTCATATACGGCGGGATCGTGGCGGCAATGGTCATATTCTTCCTGCGGCTTCCAACGGCCTTCCTCCCCGATGAGGACCAGGGATTCATAATCTGCCAGGTGCAGCTGCCGGCCGGGGCCGCCAAGGAGCGGACCCTCAAGGTCATCGAGCAGATCGAACACCATTTCCTGGAGAATGAGAAAAAGACGGTGGAGACCATCATTACCGTGGCCGGTTTCAGCTTTGCCGGCCGGGGGCAGAACATGGGCCTCGCCTTCGTGAAGCTGAAGGACTGGGAGCTTCGCCCCACGCCTGACCTGAGGGCGCCTGCCATTGCCGGACGGGCTATGGGAGCGTTCTCGCAGATCAGGGACGGCATGGCCTTCGCCTTTTCTCCCCCTGCGGTGGTGGAGTTGGGACAGGCCAACGGTTTCGACTTCATGCTGCAGGACCGTAGCGGCCTTGGCCATGACAAGCTCATGGAGGCCCGCAACCAGCTGTTGGGAATGGCCATGCAGAACCCGAAACTGATGGCGGTTCGTCCCAACGGCCAGGATGACTCGCCGCAGTTCAAGCTGGACATCGACGACGTGCGGGCCGGGGCGCTGGGCGTCTCCATGGCGAGCATAAATGAGGTGCTTTCCTCCGCCTGGGGAAGTTCCTACGTGAACGACTTCATTGAGAACGGGCGGGTAAAGAAGGTCTATCTCCAGGCCGATGCAAAATACCGGATGGTTCCCGAAGATATAAGCAAATGGTATGTGCGTAACAACAAGGGGGAGATGGTGCCGTTCTCGGCCTTCGCCACCGCCCACTGGCAATACGGCTCGCCCCGCCTGGAGCGCTACAACGGCATCCCGTCCGTGGAAATCATGGGACAGGCGGCCCAGGGAATAAGTACCGGCGAAGCCATGGCCGAGATGGAGCAAATGGCGTCCAAGCTCCCCACCGGTATCGGCTTTGAGTGGACCGGTCTCTCCTACGAGGAAAAGCAGGCAGGGAAACAGGCTCCGGCCCTCTACGCCATTTCGCTCCTGGTGGTGTTCCTTGCGGTGGCCGCCCTCTACGAGAGCTGGACGATTCCCTTCGTCAACCTGCTAATGCTGCCGCTGGGGCTCGTGGGGGCGGTTACGGCGGTGACGTTGCGGGTGCTCCCCAACGACGTCTACCTCCAGATCGGCCTTCTGACCACCGTGGGGCTTTCCACCAAGAACGCCATCCTGATTATCCAGTTCATCAAGGAACAGATGCATCAGGGGCATGAGCTGGTGGAGGCGACGCTCACCGCGGTAAAAATCAGGCTGAGGCCGGTTATCATGACTTCTCTGGCCTTCTTCTTCGGCACCCTGCCGCTGGCGCTCACCACGGGAGCCGGGGCCGCGGCCCAGAACGCAATTGGAACGGCCGTGACCGGCGGACTTCTTTCGGCCACCTTCATCGACCTGATCTTCATTCCGTTCTTCTTCGTGATGGTGTCGAAACTGTTTGCCAAAAAGCGGACCGCGCAGCCGGCCGCTGACCCGGCTTCGGAGGTGAACTGAGATGAAAATCTCCCGTGTTTTAACTTTATTTATCGCTGTTACAGCTTTGGCCGGCTGCACCATGGCTCCCAAATACACACGCCCCGCCGCGCCAGTTCCGGCCGCCTGGCCCGAAGGCGAGGCGTACAAACAGCCTGCGGCCACTGATGACAAGCCCCTTGCCGAAATTCCATGGCAGGATTTCTTCGTGGATGAAAATCTGCGGAAGGTGATTGCCCTTGCCCTGGAGAACAACCGGGATTTGCGGGTGGCGGCTCTCAACATCGAGCGCTCCCGTGCCCAGTACCGGATCCGGCGCTCGGACCTCTTCCCGAAGGTTGACGCCACCGCCGACGGCAGCGTCCAGAGGATTTCCGATGATCTCTCCACCACCGGCCGGGGAGATACCGTTGACCAGTATAGCGTCGGCCTCGGGGTCAGCTCCTACGAACTGGACCTCTTCGGTCGGGTGCGAAGCCTCAAGGACCAGGCCCTGGAGCAGTATCTGGCAACGGAGCAGGCCCGCCGCAGCGTTCAGATCAGCCTGGTTGCCGAAGTCGCCGCCAACTACCTGACCCTGGCCGCCGACCGCGAACGGCTCAAACTTGCCCGGGAGACCCTGGAGAGCCAGCAGTCCTCCTATAACCTCACCAAGAACCGGTTCGACGCCGGCATCTCTTCCGCCCTCGATCTGCACCAGGCCCGCACCAGCGTGGAATCGGCGCGGGTGGACATCGCCCGCTACACCACCCTCGTGGCCCAGGACGAAAACGCCCTGAACCTGGTCGTGGGGGCGCCGGTGCCTGCCGATCTCCGGCCTCCGGCCCTCACCGATACGCTTACCGTCATGAAGGACTTCACCACGGGGCTTCCGTCCGACGTGCTTCTCCAGCGCCCCGACATCCTGCAGGCGGAGAATCTTCTCAAGGGGGCCAACGCCAACATCGGGGCCGCCAGGGCCAACTTTTTCCCCCGCATCACCCTGATTTCCAACGTCGGCTTCGGCAGTACCGAGCTGTCCGGGCTCTTCACGGGGGATTCGTTCACCTGGAGTTTCGCTCCGCGCATCACGCTGCCGCTCTTTACCGCAGGAGCGAACCAAGCCACCCTGGATGTTGCCCAGACGGATCGCGACATTGCCGTAGCCCAGTACGAAAAGGCGATCCAGACCGCGTTCCGGGAGGTGGCCGACGCCCTGGCCCAACGGGGGACCATCGACGAACAGCTCTCTGCCCAGCAGGCGTTCACCGATGCCACCGCCGAGACCCATAACCTTTCTCAGTTGCGCTATGACAAGGGAGTTGACAACTATCTGCAGGTTCTGGACGCGCAGCGAGCCCTCTACGGCGCCCAGCAGAACCTGATCGGCGTCCGTCTTGTCCGTCTCCTCAACCAGACGACCCTTTACAAAGTGCTGGGGGGGGGAAGCAAATAAGCTGGAAACCGGCAGATGCGGAATGCCTGCGGAGCAGATCCGGGTGCCGCCTGCCAAGGATTTAGGTATAAATAAGGAGGAGGAAGCGGCCCATGGAATCAGACAAGCTTCGGTTCAAAGATTCGGCGGTGGCACGTGCGTACATCAGCAATTTGGCATATGAATTTGATGAGCCTGAGCATATGGTGGAGTTCCTCCATGCCTGCGACATCGCTCAGGCCGCATTGGCCCACTGGCTGTTCCATGAATGCTGGTATTATCGTTTGCAGCGCGCCCATAAAATGAAGGAAGCGAGCCCTGAAATTAACCTGCCGGCCGCGATAGATGATGTCTGGAATAAGTACAGCCAGGCTTCGGAAGAGTTTCAACTGGCAAAGGAGAGACTCCAGAAAATTGTCGGCAAGCTGCTGGATCTTCATCATGTTTGACATTCCGCCGGCGGCGCCCATGGGGAATCGTCATGAAGAGAGGGGCTCTGCCAATGCAGAGTCTCTCTCCGCCGTTTTAAATACCTGAGGGAATTGTCGAGATAGCCCGGAGGAGTGTGCTAAACTTTTCTGGACTAATTCCCGAGGAGGAAATTGCCGATGATCTGTTTTCTGCGGTTGATGCGTACGGTGCTCCTGGCGGCAGTTACACTTCTCTCGGTTCCCGCCGTCCTTTCAGCCTTTCCCCAGAAGTCCCTTCCCATCAGTTCCGGGAACATCACCGGTTCAAGCTATGTTGCATCCAGCGCCATAGCAAAGATTTTCAATCGCCGGAGCACTGATTACGGCGTGCGGCTTTCAAGTTTGCCGTCCCAGGGGTCCGTGGCCAATGTGGAGAGCGTGTCCGGGGGGCAAGCCGCCTTCGGGATAGCCCAGACAGAACTGCTGCAGCAGGCGGCTACAGGGCGCGGCCCATGGGAGGGAAAAGCTCAAGGCGACCTGCGTGCCGTCCTGAATCTTCCCGTGGAGGCGGTGACGGTTGTCGCGGCGGCAGACGCCGGAATCAGCAGGGTCAGCGACCTGAAGGGGAAGCGGGTCAACATCGGAGCCGCCGGTTCCATCGACAACACCTATGCTGCAAACCTTCTCATCTTGTCGGGTTTGAACCCCGCGGACGTTTCCCTTTCGGAGCACCCCGCCGCCCTCGCCTCGGAACTGCTCCAAAAAAGTGAGATCGACGCCTACATCTACACGGTGTGCCACCCTAACCTCTCGGTGCTGGAGGCAAGCGCCGGCCCGCGCAAAGTGTTGCTCGTTCCCATCGACAAGCCTCTTATCGAACTGGTTACGGCGGCAAATCCCCTGCTGCTGCCGGCAGTGGTTCCCACCGACTTCTATCCGGGGCTGGAACGCCGGGGAGTCGTGCCGTCCATTGGTGTTCGCTCGGTTTTGTTCACCCGCGCCGACATGGCGGAGGAAACAGTTTTCCGCCTTGTGCGGGATATTATGACCAATTTTGATCTTTTCCGGCGCCAGCATCCGGCTCTGCAAAGCCTCACCCCCCGTGAGGCTGCCGAGGCAACGGTCATTCCCGCCCATCCGGGAGCCGCCCGCTATTTCCGCCAGGCGGGCCTTGTGCCTTGACGGCCTGCTCCGGTTGTGCCGCGCCAAACCTTGTAATTTCCGGAGAAAACGATGAAGCGGCTTTTCGCTCTGATTTTCCTGTTGGGTTGCCTCTGTCCGGTCCCTAACGCCGGGGCGGAGCCACAGCCCTATTTCTATCCGTTCGTCAATCCCTATGAGGCAACCGTCATGGAGTTGCCCAAAGCTTTTGAAGCCAAATTGCCGGAGGAAATCCCCACCAGGGAGTTTACCCTGCGGGTATTCCCGAAACGTGAGATACCCGGGGTGTTCTGGTACGAAAACGGACTGGTTTGCAGCATTGCCTGCCAGAACCACAGGGCTCCGCTCATCTTCGTCATTGCCGGTACCGGCGCGAACCACGACACGCCACGCATGAAGAAGCTGCAGAAGGCCTTTTATCAGGGGGGATTCCACGTCATCTCCATCACCTCGCCGACCCATATGGACTTTGTGGTCAACGCGTCTGCCGGACTTCCCGGTGATTCCCTTGACGATGCCAATGATCTCTACCGGGTTATGAAGCTGGCCTACGAGAAGGTGCAGGACAAGATCGACGTGTCGGGCTTTGCCCTCACCGGCTACAGCCTTGGCGCTTTCAATGCGGCGTTCGTCGCCAGGCTCGATGAGGGGGAAAAGCGCTTCAACTTCAGGAAGGTGCTCCTCATCAACCCGCCGGTCAGCCTCTATGATTCCGTTTCAGCCCTGGATCAGTTGCTGGTGGAAAACGTTCCCGGCGGCATGGGTAAGTTCGATCCGTGGTTCCGCAGCGTCTTTGCCGAATTCGCGTCCGTCACCAAAGGGATGGAACCGGGGGGGCTCAGCGGAGAGTTCCTGTACAATACCTACAAGCGGCTCCCTCCCAGTGAGGAGAATCTTGCCGCTCTCATCGGGCTTACCTTCCGCATGAGCGCCGCCAACATGATTTTTACGGCTGACGTCATGAACGGCGGCGGCTACATCATCCCGCAGAATGCGAAACTGACTGCCACGACATCACTTACCCGCTACGCCATAGTCTCTTTCAATACGAGGTTCGTCGACTATTTCAACGAATGGTTCTTCCCCCGCATCCAGGCGAAGGAGCCGGGCCTGACCCGCCAAGCCCTCCTGGAGCGCATGAGCCTGCGCAGCATTGAGCCATACCTGAGAAGCGCGGGCAAGATAGGCCTCGTTCACAATGAGGACGACATCATCCTGGCGCCCGGCGATATCGGCTACCTGCAGGAGGTGTTCGGCGACAGGGCGCGGATATTTCCCACCGGCGGGCACATGGGAAACATGTTCCATCCCGACGTGGTCACGGCCATGATCGGTTTCCTGACCGGAAAGGAGGACGGACATGGGAATAATCCATGAACAGCGCTCGTTCGCAATGGTTATCCTGCCGGCCCTGCTTTTGCTGTGCGGATGCAGCACCCTTCCCGAAGTCGCTCCCGGCACCCCCCCTCCCATGCGCACCTTTGAATCGACAGTTAGGGGGGACAAGCCCCAGATGCTCGACGTAAGCGATTCCATGGAGGGGTTCAACCGCGGGACGTATCGCTTCAACTACTATTTTGACGAGTACCTCATGCGCCCGGTCGTCCGGACGTACGAATTCATCATGCCGGACTATGCCGAGGACCGGGTGTCCAGGGCCATCGACAACATCGGCGATGTCGGCAACTTCACCAATAACCTGCTGCAGCTCAAATTCAAGGCTGCCGGCATCACCCTCGGCCGCGTTCTGGTCAACTCAACGGCCGGTGTCGCCGGACTTTGGGACCCCGCAAGCAAGTGGGGACTCGAACGCCATCCCGAGGATTTCGGCCAGACCCTCGGCCATTACGGGGCGGGCAACGGCTCCTACATCGTACTTCCGGTCCTGGGGCCGTCCAACGTCCGGGATACTGCCGGACTCGTTGCCGGCACGGCGGCCTTCAACCTGGTCGGCCCCGCCGCCTGGGTCAATGACTCCACCATAAACACGGCCTATACCGCAACGTCCTCCGTGGACAAGCGGCACAGGATACCCTTCCGCTATCGCCAGACAGGCTCTCCGTTCGAGTATGATCTGCTGCGGATGCTTTACACTATGCAACGGGAGAACGACGTGGCCAACTGAGGAAGAGAGGGGACGCCGTAGCCGATGCCGGACGGCAGCGTCCTCCGCAACTCCGCCGCGCATTACCGACCGGATGAAGCATGGCGGCAGGGTGAAATTGATTATGCCGAATCACACAGTATCGAACAGGGAACTGAATTCTCTCGCCCGTTCGGCGGACGGGACGCTCCGCCTGCGGCTGGAAGGCGACTGGCTGGCGGTGAGCCTACCCCTGTCGCCCAGGGCGGTGGAGGATGAACTTGCTGCCGCCACCGCGGCCCGGCTCCTGTTCGAGACCGGTGAGCTGGGACGCTGGGACAGCGGCCTCATTACCTTCCTGATCAGGGTGAAGGCGCTCTGCGACGAGCGGGGGGTGGCCTTCGACGGCGGGAATCTCCCCGAGGGGGCCCGGCGGCTTCTATCGTTGGCCACGGCAGTTCCCGAGCGGCCCCCGGCCCATGGGGGCCGCCGTCCGCCGTTTCTGGAGCGAATCGCCGACCGCGCCATCGGCGCGTGGAAGAGCATGGTAGATATGAGTGCGTTTCTCGGCGAGGCCACGGTCGCCTGCGGCCGTCTCCTGACCGGTCGGGCCCGTTTCCGTCGTTCGGAGCTTTTAGCTATCATGCAGGAGTGCGGGGCCCAGGCCCTTCCCATTGTCTCTCTCATCAGCTTCCTTGTGGGGCTGATTCTGGCCTTCGTGGGGGCGGTGCAGCTTTCTATGTTCGGTGCCCAGATTTACGTGGCGAGCCTGGTGGGGATCGGGATTGTCCGGATCATGGGGGCCATCATGGCCGGCATCATCATGGCGGGGCGCACCGGCGCCGCCTTTGCCGCCCGGCTCGGGACCATGCAGGTGAACGAGGAGATCGACGCCCTGGCCACCCTCGGCATCTCGCCGGTGGAATTTCTCGTTCTCCCAAGGGTTGTGGCGCTGGTTCTCATGATGCCGCTGCTGTGTCTCTACGCCGATCTCATGGGAATCTTGGGAGGGCTTGCCGTCGGCGTCTTCATGCTTGATCTGAATGTGACGGAATACGTCATCATGACGAAAAAGGCGGTGCGGCTCAAGGACTTCTGGGTCGGCCTCTTCCATAGCTGCGTATTCGGGGTGCTGGTGGCCCTGGCGGGATGCCTGCGAGGAATCCAGTGCGGGCGGAGCGCCTCGTCCGTGGGGGATGCCGCCACCTCGGCGGTGGTCACCGGCATCGTCAGTGTCGTCGTGGCCACGGCGGTCATTACGGTCATCTGCAACATCCTGGGGATATGAGCCATGACAACCTCTGCCGAACCTTCACATCCGGTCATCGGGGTCGATAACCTGACCATGGCCTACGGTGACCGGGTTATCCAGCGGGATCTCACCTTTACCGTCAACCGGGGTGACATCTTCATCATCATGGGGGGGAGCGGCTGCGGCAAGAGCACGCTGCTGCGGCACCTGATCGGGCTCCAGCAGCCGGCCCTGGGCCGGATTACCTATGACGGGACCGATTTCTGGGATCTGCCGCCCGACGAGCGGCAGCGGGTCATGCGCCGCTTCGGAATCCTCTACCAGAGCGGTGCCCTCTGGAGTTCCATGACCCTGGCGGAGAACGTGGCCCTGCCCCTGGAGGAGTACACGGCTCTCTCCCGGGCGGAGATCGCGGACCTGGTCTCCTTTAAGCTGGCCCTGGTGGGATTGGCCGGTTTCGAAGAGTACTACCCCAGCGAGATCAGCGGTGGTATGAAGAAGCGGGCCGGGCTGGCCCGGGCCATGGCCCTCGACCCCGATATCCTCTTTTTCGACGAGCCGTCGGCCGGGCTCGACCCCATCAGCTCCCGACTGCTGGACGACCTGATCATGGCGCTTCGGGACAGCCTCAGCGCCACGGTTGTGGTCGTCACCCACGAGTTGCCGAGCATCTTCGCCATCGGCACCAATTCGGTCTTTCTCGACGCAGGGGCAAAGACCATGATTGCGGCCGGCGACCCCAAACGGCTCCTGGCGGAGTCAGGCGATCCCCGGATTCGGAGTTTCCTGACCAGGGGCGCGGCGGGGAGCGCTGGGACAGTATTAAAGGGAGGTTCGGCTCCATGAGTATCAAGGCCAACAAGGCGCTCATCGGCGCATTCGTCCTGGGGGCCATCTGCCTGGTGGTGGCAGGGGTTGCGGTCTTCGGCTCGGGCAAGCTTTTTTCTTCCTCGAAGAAATTCGTCATGTACTTCGACGGCTCCGTTAAGGGACTATCAGTTGGCGCCCCCGTAGTTTTCCGGGGGGTAAAGGTCGGCTCCGTGGTTGATATCGTCCTGCAGGGAAACCTGCATGACATGACGTTCAAGGTGCCGGTCGTGGCGGAAATCGAAGTGGACAGGTTCAACATGACGGACGGGACGGCCGATTCCACCAATTACTACAAGCCCCTCATCGACCGGGGGTTAAAGGCCCAGTTGCAGGCCCAGAGTCTTCTTACGGGGCAGCTTATGGTGGATTTCGATTTTCACCCCGACAAGCCGGCCCGCTTCGTTTCAGATGACACCGGTTACCCCCAGATTCCCACCATCCCGTCCACCGCTGAGGAACTTACCCGAAGGATCGGAGAACTCCCTCTCCGTCAGCTCGTGGAAAGGGCGAACGCCGTGGTGGGAGGACTGGAGCGGCTGCTCAACTCCCCACATATGCAGGAGACTCCCCGCTCCCTGAACCTGGCGGCCGCCGACATGAGGACGCTTCTCAAGAATATCGACCGGGAGGTGGCGCTCCTGTCCTCCGATGCCAGGGGGGCCATCGGCGCGGCCACCTCCACCATCAGGCACGCCGACCGGGTGCTGGCCTTCGAGGAAGGGGCACCGGCCGAAACGATGAAAAACCTCAACGAGACGCTGGCCCAGGCACGGACGTCGCTGCGCATATTAGACGAGACCCTAGATGCGGTCCGCAGCGCCGCATCGGACGAGCGTTCCCTCTACCAACTCCGGCATGCGCTCAAAGACATGGGGGAGGCATCCCGTTCCCTCGGTTCTCTGGTCGATTACCTGGACCGTCACCCCGAGGCCCTGCTCCGGGGGAAACCCACTGTCGAGGAGAAGTGAAGATGAGGTTTCGTTCTGCGGGCTACTGCGCGCTTTTTGTCTATGCAGCCATCCATTGCGCCGCCTGCGGGAGTACGCCGCCGGCACGCTTCTATACCCTTTCCTCCCTTGCCGGTTTCGGCAGCGGGGGGCGTTCCTCTGCCGGCCAGCCGCGTAAAGTCCTCGGTATCGGCCCTGTCGCCCTGGCCGGCTACCTGTCCCGCCCCGGCATCACCACCCGGAGCGGACCGAATACCGTAAACTGCGCGGAACTCGACCGTTGGGGCAGTCCACTCGGCGAAGAGGTGACCCGGGTGCTCGTGGAGAACATGGGGGAACTGTTGCCCCACGGCAAGTACGTGGTCCTCCCGTGGCTGGAGGCTCCAGCCCTGGATTGCCGGGTCCAACTCACCATCACCCGTTTCGACGGCCCACCCGAGGGACCGGTGGTGTTGAATGCCTCCTGGCTACTCTTCGGCGGGGGAGCGAACACCGTACGTGCATCTGGGGAAGCCTCGATTACCGAGCCGCTCCGGGGATCTGGCTATGGGGCAACTGCCGATGCCATGAGCCGCGCCCTTGCCGGCCTGAGCCGGCGGATTGCCACGGAAGTCGGAACCGTGGCCGATGCTGTGGGGAAGTGACCGAGGCGATCGGAGAGGCCATGTACTACCTGAAATGTGAAAGGAGATGCCGTGAAACCAGTCAGGATAGCTCTCTATGTATTTATTGCGCTGCTCGCCGTGATGGCGGCCCTGTATGTGTTAACCAGAGAGCCGCACCCCAATTGGCCCATCAACCTGATTTACCTTCTGCTCAGGCACTGAGCCTCCCGGCTTCCTGGAGCAGAGAAAGGAGTTTCTCATGGCCGGCCAATGGGGGAAATGGCTGATCCGTATTTCCGGGGTGCTGGTGCTGACGGTTCTGGGTGTTGTCGCATGGCAGAAGTTCGGCGGGAGCGATAAGGACAAGGGGCTGATCAGCGGCAACGGCCGCATCGAGGCCGTGGAGATCGATGTGGCTGCCAAGACTGCCGGCCGGGTTAGGGAGATACTGGTGCGCGAGGGGGATTTCGTAACCGCCGGCCAAGTGGTGGCGGCCATGGATACGGAAGTCCTCGAAGCCCAGCTCCGGGAGGCCGAGGCGTACTACCGCCAGACGCAGACCTCTATCGCCACGGAGCGCAGTCAACTGGCCCAGCGGGAAAGCGAGAAGGCGGCGGCTGTGGCGGTTGTCAGGCAGCGGGAGGCGGAGCTCGTCAATGCCCGCAAACGGTGGGAGCGTTCGTCGGAGCTTGTGTCAAAAGGGGCCGTGTCCCAGCAGGAAACCGATGACGACCTCACGCGGCTCCAAAGCGCCATGGCCGCAGTAAGCTCGGCCCGTGCCCAGGTTGCCGCCGCCGATGCTGCCATCGCCACGGCCCGCACCCTGGTGGTGGGAGCGGAATCCAAGGTCGACGCGGCCCGGGCTACCATCGAGCGGATCCAGGCGGACATCGGGGACAGCGCCCTCAAGTCCCCCCGGGATGGCCGGGTCCAGTACAAAGTCGCCCAGCCGGGCGAGGTGGTCGGCGCCGGTGGCCGGGTTCTCAGCCTTGTCGATTTGAGCGACGTCTACATGACGTTCTTTCTGCCCACGGCCGCGGCAGGGAAGGTTGCGCTCGGAACCGAGGTGCGGCTGGTGCTGGATGCCGCCCCCGGCTACGTGATTCCCGCCAGGGTGTCGTTCATTTCCGATGTGGCCCAGTTCACCCCCAAGACCGTGGAGACGGCCAGCGAACGGGAGAAACTGATGTTCCGTGTCCGGGCCCAGATCCCCGTGGAACTCCTCAAAAAGCACATCACAAGGGTTAAGACCGGGCTTCCCGGCATGGCCTACGTGCGGCTCGATGCCGCTACTCCGTGGCCGGAACTCCTGGCAACAGGGCTAGTGCAATGAACGCGCGGGAGCCGGCAGCCGCCGAACCTCCCCCTGTGGTCCGGCTGACGGGGGTTGGCCTCCGCTACGGCAAGACCCCGGCGCTTGAGGATATCTCCCTGGATATCCCCGCCGGCTGCATGGTCGGGTTCATAGGTCCCGACGGTGTGGGAAAATCGAGTCTTTTTTCGCTCATCGCCGGTTCCCGGGCGATCCGGTCCGGTGTCGTGGAGGTGCTCGGGGGGAGCATGGCCGACCGCCGCCACCGGCGAGAGGTCTGCCCTCGGGTAGCCTTTATGCCCCAGGGGCTCGGCAGGAATCTATATCCCACCTTGTCGGTCTTCGAGAATGCCGATTTCTTCGCCCGCCTCTTCGGCTACGGCCGCCGGGAGCGGGAACGCCGTATCCTTGAACTGTTGCGGGCAACTGGGCTCGATCCCTTTGCCGGTCGACCGGCGGGCAAGCTCTCCGGCGGCATGAAGCAGAAGCTGGGTCTGTGCTGTGCACTGATCCACGATCCCGACCTGCTGGTCCTGGACGAGCCCACCACCGGCGTCGATCCCCTGTCGCGCCGCCAGTTCTGGGAGCTCATCGACCGTATCCGCTCCAAACGGCCCGGCATGAGCGTGCTGGTGGCCACCGCCTACATGGAAGAGGCGGCCCGTTTCGACTGGCTGGTGGCTATGAACGCCGGTCAGGTCCTGGCCACGGGCTCTCCGCCCGAACTCCTGGCCCAGACCGGCACCGCCACCTTGGAGGAGGCGTTCATCGCCCTTCTCCCCCCCTTCCAGCGGGAAGGCTATCGGCCGGTAGTGATTTCCCCCTGGGAGGAGGGCTTTTCCGCCGAGGCAGCCATCGAGGCCCACGACCTCACCATGCACTTCGGCGATTTCACGGCCGTCGACCATGTGAGCTTCCGCATCGGTCGGGGGGAGATCTTCGGTTTTCTCGGCTCCAACGGCTGCGGCAAGACCACCACCATGAAGATGCTGACCGGTCTCCTGCCGGCCAGCGAAGGGGAGGCGTGGCTCTTCGGCCGCCCCGTGGACCCTCACGACATCGATACCCGCAGGCGGGTCGGCTACATGACCCAGTCCTTCTCCCTCTATGGCGAGCTGACGGTGCGTCAGAACCTTATGCTGTACGCCCGCCTGTTCAGCATTCCGGAAGAACGGGTCAAGCCTCGTGTACAGGAGATTGCACAGCGTTTTGGTCTGAGTGAGATTATGGAGAGCTTACCCGACGCATTGCCGCTGGGGCAGCGCCAGCGGCTGTCACTGGCGGTGGCCATGATTCATGGCCCCGAGATGCTGATTCTGGACGAGCCGACCTCGGGGGTGGACCCGGTGGCGCGGGATGCTTTCTGGCAAATCATGGTTGACCTTGCCCGTCATGATAAAGTTACCATCTTCATCTCGACCCACTTCATGAATGAGGCTGAACGCTGTGACCGGATTTCGCTGATGCATGCCGGCCGTGTGCTGGTCAGCGATGCACCGGCAGGGTTGATCGCGGCACGCAGGGCAAACACGCTGGAAGAGGCCTTTATCAGCTACCTGGAAGAAGCCTCCGGCGAAACAGCGCTCAGTTCATCGGCAACAGCAGCTACGACAGCCGAGACGGGGACACCGTTATCGCAAACGGCACAACTCCCCGCTTCCTGTGGTCCGAAGTCTTTCTTCAGTCTGCGCCGGCTGTTCAGCTACACCCGGCGCGAAGGCCTGGAGTTGCGACGCGACCCAATCCGGCTTGCCATGGCCATGCTGGGCAGTGTAATCCTGATGCTGGTCATGGGTTACGGCATTACCCTGGATGTTGAAGACCTCGCTTTTGCGGTGCTTGACCGGGACCAAACCGCCATTAGCCGTGATTACGCCTACAATCTCGCAGGTTCGCGTTACTTTAGCGTACGTCCTCCCATTAACGACTACGCCGAGCTGGATAAACGGATGCGTGCCGGTGAGATCAGTCTGGCAATCGAGATCCCGCCCGGTTTTGCCCGCGACATGAGACGCGGGACGCCGGTCAGTGTCGGCGCCTGGATCGATGGCGCCATGCCTACCCGCGCTGAAACAATTCGTGGCTATGCCCAGGGTATGCATGCCCAGTGGCTGGCTGCCCTGGCGCGGCAGACTTTCGGCAGTGCGGCAAACACGGGAGCGGCTACCATCGAGACCCGTTTTCGCTACAACCCGGACGTCAAGAGCCTGCCGGCCATGGTGCCGGCTGTCATCCCGCTGCTCCTGATTATGATACCGGCCATGTTAAGTGCATTGTCGGTGGTGCGGGAGAAGGAACTGGGCTCCATTGTCAACCTTTACGTCACCCCGGTCACCCGGCTGGAATTTCTGTTGGGCAAGCAAGTCCCCTATGTTGGACTGGCGATGCAGAATTTTTTGCTGCTCACGGCTTTGGCCATCTTTGTGTTCGGCGTGCCGCTCAAGGGTAGTTTTTTTGCCCTTGCAACGGCAGCATTGCTGTATGTGATTTGCTCCACCGCTATCGGCCTGGTGATCTCAACCTTTACACGCAGTCAGATTGCCGCCCTGTTCGGCACGGGCATACTGACCCTGCTGCCTGCTGTCCAGTTTTCCGGGATGGTTGATCCGGTCTCATCGCTTGAGGGGGCAGGCGCATATATCGGCAGGTATTTCCCGACCACCCATTTTATAACCATTGCCCGCGGCACTTTTTCCAAGGGGCTTGGTTTCAGCGATCTCCAGGCATCTTTTTTCCCACTGCTGTTCGTTGGCCCTCTGTTGATCGGCCTGGGAGCAGTTTTGTTGAAGAAGCAGGAACACTAACCATGCGCGTTGCCAACATTCTGCATCTTGGTGTCAAGGAACTGTGCAGTCTGCTGCGCGACCCGGTTATGGCCATCTTGATTGTGTATGCCTTTACCTATGCGGTTTATACGGCCGCAAAGGCGATACCGGAAACCTTGAACAAGGTGCCGATTGCCATTATTGATGAGGACCGCTCGCAACTCTCCACCCGCATTATTGACGCCTTTTATCCCCCTCATTTTATAGCGCCAGTGCTGATTACACAACCCGGGATGGATGCCCGGATGGATGCCGGACTCGACACCTTTGCCCTCAACATCCCCCCTGATTTTCAGCGGGATGTGCTGGCCGGACGTAGCCCCGTTATCCAGCTGAATGTGGACGCCACCCGGATGAACCAGGCATTCACCGGCAGTGGTCATGTCCAGACCATAATCAGCAGTGAAGTGGCCGCCTTCCTGCAAGGTCATCGTGCAAACACGACACCAGCGGTTGATCTTGCCCTGCGGGCGCGCTTTAACCCCGAGTTGAACAAATCCTGGTACGGAGGAGTGATGGAGATTATCAACAACATCACCATGCTTTCCATCATCCTTACCGGCGCGGCGCTGATACGGGAACGGGAGCATGGCACGGTGGAGCATCTGCTGGTGATGCCGGTCACCCCGTTCGAGATTATGGCTGCCAAGGTCTGGGCCATGGCCCTGGTGGTGCTGGCTGCTTCAGCCGGTTCACTGATCCTTGTTGTCCAGTGGTGGCTTTCGGTGCCGATCGAAGGCTCCATCGCTCTGTTCCTGATCGGTACTGCGCTGCACCTGTTTGCCACCACTTCATTAGGTATCTTTTTGGGCACTATGGCGCGCTCTATGCCGCAGTTCGGCCTGCTGCTGATGCTAGTGCTGTTGCCGATGCAGATTCTCTCGGGCAGCGTTACGCCGCGTGAAAGCATGCCCGACTTTGTTCAGGCCGTGATGCTGGCGGCCCCCAATACCCATTTCGTCATGCTGGCCCAGGCAATCCTCTATCGTGGGGCGGGGTTTGCGGTGATTTGGCCCCGGTTTGTCTCGCTTATCCTGATCGGAGCGGTACTGTTTGCCGTATCTTTGGTGCGCTTCCGCAAGACCATTGGGACGATGGCGTGACCCTAGCCCTGCGGGGCACCATTGATAATCAGCTCTCGGCCCAGCAGTTTCTCACCGACGTCACCTCCGAGAGCTACCGCCTCTACCAGGCACGGTACGAAAAGGGAGTCGAAAGCTACCTCCAGGTGCTCGATTCCCGGCGTGCCCTCTACGGCGCCCAGCAGAATCTGATAGGTGTCCGCCTCCTTAACGTGGCGACTCTCTGGGGGACGGTGCCATCGAGTAGGAGAAATCTCCACTTCAGTGGTATAGTTGTCAGGGGCCGTGCTGCCGCCATCGGGGTAACAAGGGTGATAGTACAGCTTCCTATTTATGACGATTTGTCCCATACAATTCCAACTATCACTCTCACAGGACTATGCCGCATCGGCCGCTTTGGGAAGCCGCGGCACATCCCCCTTGCCGACAGGTGAATGAAGAAGGAGAGAAATCTATGTATCAAAGAGTACTCTTGGTCGATGCCGCCACCGGCTTTTACAAGACGAAAAAATACGGTTTCGACCGCTACTTCGGACCGGTGGACCTGGGGATCCATCTGGCCGAAAAGTACCGGAGCCTCAACTTCGGCGTCGGCATCTTTGCCGGCTCTATCTTCCCGGGATCGAACCGGATGGTGGTGACAGGGTTTTCCCCCTGCTGGCAGGGTTATTACATCAGTTCCATGGGGGGGGCTGGGCTGGTCTTCAACAACCTGGGGGTGAACATGCTCAGCCTTGTGGGGAAAGCTCCGGTTCCGTCGGTTATCTATCTGAATCGCAATCATGGGGAGGAGATCGAGGTGGAGGTGGTTCCCGTCGATGCGGAGGCCATCTGGAGTGAGGGGCGCACGGGCGTTTACTCCCTTACTGACCGTGTCTACGAGATGTTCGGAGTCCGCTACGAGAAAGACCCCCGCATTCTTGCCACTGGCCCGGCCGCCCTCCATACCGACATGGGGGGGATCATGTCGGTTCCCATAACGAAGGGGAAAATAAGTTACGTGGATACCTGGGCCGGTCGCGGCGGCTTCGGCAGCGCCATGGTGCGGGAGCACGGCATTGTGGCGGTAATTTACGGCGGCACGGCGGCCGATGAGGACTTCCGGGACCACACGGTGGCCGACGAATGGTTCAAGAACAAATACAACTTGCGGCTCATGCAGAAGGACCTGGAGGTCACCACCAAATACCGCTACGACGAGAAATTCGATACCGGCGGCACTTTCGGGGTGAACTATGCCACCATGGGTGGCCGGATTATGGCGTTCAACTACCGCACCATCTACCAGACGGAAGAGGAGCGCACTGCCCTGCACCAGAAATTCATCGTCGGGCACTACCTAAAGCAGTTCAACGAGGAAACTATAGCCACCCGGCAGCAGGCCACTTGCGGCGAGCCCTGTGCCGCCGTATGCAAGAAGATGAACGGCGCCTACAAGAAGGACTACGAGCCGTACCAGACCATGGGCCCGCTCTGCGGCATATTCGACCAGCGCGCCGCGGAGAAGCTCAATCACCACTGCGACGCCATGGGGTTCGACGCCATTTCCGGCGGAGGGGTGCTTGCGTGGCTCATGGACCTTCTGGAGTCCGGAGTGCTGACGCCGGAAGAACTGGGGGTGGCAAGGATGCCCCGGTGGGATACGGCCTCCTTTGATCTGGTCAATGACTCCATGCACAACGCTGAACTTGGATGCGAGCTGATCGACGCCATTCTTGAGCGGCGGGGGATCCTCGACTTCAGGGAGGGCGTGCGCAAATGGAGCCGCATCCATTCCCGCGAAAAAGGAACGCCCCTCCATGACCGGCTTGTCTACATCGCCTTCAGCCGGAGGGGGTGGATGGTGCCGAACCAGTACTGGGTTTCCGGCGCCCTTGCCCCCATGGCCATCATGGGGAAGTATTACATGATTTACAGCTTCGATTTCGTCCCCCCAAGGACGCTGGGAAGGATGTGCGCCGAGCGCATGAAGAAGGAGCTCATTCTCGATAACCTGGGGATCTGCCGCTTTCACCGGGGTTGGGCGGAGGAACTCCTCCCAGAGGTCATGGGGTCCCTCTATGACAGTCGCGAGCGGTTCCTGCGCTCAATCGACGTCCTGGCGAGCCGTCTTAACAGCCGCAACAGCCCCATATTCTGGGAGTCGGCCCGGGACATCGATTATCTGCACACCTTCCTGAAGCGGAAAAAGGAGGTGGATAACGACGGGCGCCCCGAACTGGGGGCATGGCTCGAAAAGTTCGAGACGGACCGGGTGGAGGCTGCCAGGGACTTCTGGTACGAAACCCTCAAGGGGATCGATGAGAGCCTGCGTGAATTTTTCTGACAGGCATGTACGTGATTTAGCGCCTGGGAACATCCGAAGAAGGGAGATGCGATGTGAAAGCTTTGAGACTGGCTTTTTATGTGGTCATTGCGTTGGTTGCCATTGTGTTGGCACTGTATGTCCTGGCGAGGGAGCCGCATCCGGACTGGCCCATAAATCTGATTCATTTGATTTTCAAGCATTAGCGTGCTTGAAAGGATTTTAACGGCACAGCGCCGAATACCGAAGCCCGCATTTTCCGGCGGGCTATTTTTGTATTCCGGCGCTGTTGCTGCTTGTATGGTTTATTCCTTGCATAGTATGTGATAAATTTAAGATTCTGCATTCTTGCTCGGCATGTCTTCTGTATGGGGGGAGATTCATGGGGTGGTACTCGGATCTGAAGATTGGAAATAAACTCCTTCTCGGCTACGGGACGATTATTGCCTTCAGTTGCCTGATCGGTTATTTCGGAGTGGCGGGGCTGACACAGCTCAAGTTGCACATGGATGTCATGCACAACCACCTGATCCCCAGCATTGAAGCGGCGGCAATGATCGAGCGCCACCACCAGCAGCATCGGCGAACCTTGTTGAATTACATGATGGATAACCAGAAGCGGCGCAAAGAGCTGGCGATCAAGCTCAATCATGAAGCGGTGGAGGTCAACGAGTCCATGGCGGCGTTTGCCAAATATTCGCTCCATGCTCCTGAGCACCGCTTCCTGGCAAAAGTCTCTACGGCATCAAAGGAGTACATGATTGAGGCGCAGAGGCTCAAGGCTGCCATCGACGCCGGTGTCGACTACGAGACCCTGGCCGATGACAATGAGCGCTTGCGGGCGCTCTTTACCAATGTTGAAGCCGCTACCAAGGAGCTCACGCTGCACATTGTCGAAGAAGGGCACGCCCATTTGGAAGATGGCAATGACAGTTTCGGCAATATTCGCCGGTGGCTCGTTACTTTGCTCCTCAGCGCCGTGGCCATGGCATTGACCATGGCGTTTTTTATTATGCGCAGCGTTACCAATCCCATTCGGCTGGTTCTCGGAGCTGTGCGGAGGATGGAGGAAGCCGGGGTGGAAAAGGCCCGGCTGGTGGAGGCCATAGCTGCCGGCGACCTGAGCCGGGATATCAGGATTTCGGAGCAGTTCCGCATTGACCCTGAAACCACCAGCCGGGATGAGGGGGGGATGCTGCTCAGGGCGGTCGCCGGCATGAGCGAGATTCAGGCTTCCCTGGACGCCGCTTTCTCAAGGATGACGGCGTCGCTGCGCCGGACCAGGGAGGAGGACCGCTCACGGGACTGGCTGAAGAGCGGCGCCAACGAACTCAACGAAATTCTGCGGGGTGACCGGCGGCTTGAGGAGATGGCGAAAAATAGCCTTTCCTTCCTCTGCGAATACCTGGGAGCCGGGGTGGGTGCGCTTTATCTCTATAATGATGATGGAAGCGAGTTGGAGATTATGGCCACCTATGCCCTCTCGCGCCGGAAGGGCCTGAACGAGCGGTTTGCCCTTGGAGAAGGGCTGGTTGGCGAGGCTGCCAGGGATAAAAGGATCATCCGCCTCACCGATGTGCCCTTCGACTATCTCCCCATAAGCTCGGCCATCGGCGAGGCGAAGCCGCTCAATATAGCCGCCGTGCCGCTGCTGTATAACGACCATCTCGTGGGTGTCGTGGAACTGGGCTCATTCAGGGAGTTTACGGACCTGGAGATGGAGTTTCTCCAGCGGGCACGGGAAGGGCTTGCCATCGGGATCAGTGTCAACAGGGCGAGAAAGCTCGTGGACGAGTTGCTGGAACAGACCCAGACCCAGGCCGAAGAGCTTCGGGTCCAGCAGGAAGAGCTGCAGCAGAGCAACGAAGAGCTTGAGGAGCGGGCCCAGATGCTGGAGCAGCAGCGGGAGCAGATCCGTTCCAAGAATCGCGAGGTTGAGGAGGCGAGCCGGGCGTTGCAGATTAAAGCCGACGAACTTGAGCGGATCAGTGCCTACAAGTCGGAATTCCTGGCCAATATGTCCCATGAACTGCGAACCCCCCTCAACAGCCTGATGATCCTTTCGTCCCTGCTGAAGGAGAACCGGGACGGCAATCTGTCGGAAAAGCAGGTTGAGTATGCATCCATCATAAACAGCTCCGGCAACGACCTGCTGGTCCTTATCAACGACATCCTCGACCTCGCCAAAATCGAGTCGGGCAAGCTGGAGTTCAATTACGAGAAATTCGCTATTCGTCCCCTTCTCAACCAGCTCCGCACGACGTTCACTCCCCTTGCGGAGCAGCGTGGGCTCGGCTTCGATCTCGCCATCGAAGACGGCGTTCCGGAAGAGATGACCACCGACGGGTTACGGGCCCAGCAGATCCTGAAAAACCTCATATCGAATGCCTGCAAATTCACCCAGGAGGGACGGGTGGCCGTGAGGGCCTATGTGCCGGCGCCGGCCGCGAACCCGCTCCCCGTCCCGGCCGTTGCCTTTGCCGTCTCCGACACCGGCATCGGCATTCCCGCCGCAAAACACGAACTGGTATTTCAGGCATTCCAGCAGGCTGACGGCACGACGAGCCGGAAGTTCGGCGGGACCGGCCTGGGGCTTTCCATTTCAAGGCAGCTTGCCCGCGGGCTCAATGGCGATATCCGCCTCGAAAGCGCGGAAGGTAGCGGAAGCGTATTTACCCTGTATCTTCCCCTTGTGGCCTATTGCAACCTGGCTGCTGCCATGGCGGCGCTTCCTGAATTGCCTCCGGAAGTTGGACCGGGTGAAATAGCGTCTCCACCGGCAGAGTTCGTATCGCCGGCCCCGGTGCTGGCGGATGACCGCGATAGGCTTCAACCGGGGGGGAGAAGCATCCTGATTATCGAGGATGATCTCTCCTTTGCCGCAATCCTGATGGACATGGTGCGCGCCCGGGGCTTTTCGGTGCTGGTGGCGGGGGACGGGGAGAGCGGAATCGCCCTTGCCGACCATTATCTGCCGAGCGCCATCATCCTTGATGTCATGCTCCCCCATCTGGATGGCTGGGGGGTCATGAGGAGCCTGAAGGACAGATTGAGAACACGGCACATTCCGGTTCATTTCCTGACCTGCCTGGAAGACCGCCAGAAGGCGATGAGCATGGGCGCCATAGGATTCGTCACCAAGCCGGTGACGAGTCAGCAACTGGACGAGGTGTTCGGCACCATCGAGCAGTCCCTGGCCAAAAGCGTGAAAAAGCTCCTGATTGTCGAAGACGACAGGGCTGAGGCAAAGAGCATGGAGGCGCTGCTGGGGGGGCGGGGCGTGGCCATTACGGTTGCCGAGACCGGCCATGAGGCCATTGAGCTCCTGTCTGCCGGGCAATTCGACTGTATCGTGCTCGACCTGGGCCTTGCCGGCATGTCAGGATTCGAGGTTCTGGAGAAAATCCATTCCCTGGACGAAGCCAGGCGCATACCGGTGATTATCCACTCCGGCCGCGACCTGTCCCGGGAAGAGGAACTGCAGCTGCGCCATTATGCCGAGAGCATTATCATCAAGGGGGTAAAGAGCCCAGAGCGGCTTCTCAATGAGGTTTCGCTCTTCTTGCATTTCGTGGAGAGCGGCATAGCGCCAGAGAAGAAGCGGATGATCACCACGGCCCTCGACAACGAAGCGATGCTCGCCGGGAAGAAAGTCCTCATTGTGGATGACGACATGCGCAACATCTTTTCCCTCTCCAGCGTCCTTTCGGAGAAGAAGATCGTTGTCTTCGAGGCGGAAAACGGCCGGGAAGCCCTTGGCCGCCTCAACGAAACCCCCGATATGGATGCCGTGCTGATGGATGTGATGATGCCGGAGATGGACGGTTTCGAGGCGACCCGCGCCATCCGGAAGGATCCGCGGTTTGCCGGGCTCCCCATCATCGCCCTTACGGCAAAGGCCATGAAGGGGGATCGTGACGAGTGCCTCAAAGCCGGGGCCAGCGACTACATCCAGAAGCCGGTGGATATGGAAAGGCTGTTTTCACTGCTGCGCGTATGGCTCTACGGGCGCTGAACGTGGATCGGGATGAGCTTTTCGATATAGAGATAAGTCTGCTCCTGACGGGGGTCCGCCAGGTGTACGGCTACGATTTTACCGATTATTCCGAGGCATCCATCAAGCGGAGGATTGCCCAGTGGTTCGCCACCAGCGGCTACCCGAGCCTCTCCGCCGCCCAGGGGGCCGTGCTGCGCGACCGGGAGGTCTTCGGCTCGCTCCTGCGGGGGATTACGGTCAACGTATCGGAGATGTTCAGGGACCCCGCATTCTTCAAGGCGCTGCGGGAGCATGTGGTGCCGCACCTGAAAACCTATCCCTTCGTCAAGGTATGGCATGCAGGCTGCGCGTCGGGGGAGGAGGCGTACTCCCTTGCCATACTCCTCGAAGAAGAAGGGCTGAAGGGACGCTTCAGGATGTATGCCACCGACATCAATGATGAAGTCCTCCAGAATGCCAGGGACGGGATATTCCCCCTGAAGGAGATGCAGCGCTACACCCGGAACTACCAGATGGCCGGCGGCATGGGAGCGTTTTCAGACTACTACTCGGCCCGCTATGACTATGCAATCATGATGAAGTCCCTGCGGGACCGGATCGTATTCGCCTCCCACAACCTGGCGGTTGACTCTGATTTCGGGGAAATGCACCTGATTCTTTGCCGAAATGTACTCATTTATTTCAAGCCGGCCCTCAAGGAGCGGGTGCTGGGCCTCTTTGACACCTGTCTCGTGCCGGGAGCGTTTCTCTGCCTCGGTCTCAAGGAGGCTCTCAGCGGCAGGGGGATCGAAGCGCGCTACGCCGAGGTGGTGCCGAGGATGAGAATCTACCGGAAAAGCTATGGACAGGAACAGCAGCGGTAAATTCCGTGCAGTGGTTGTCGGTGTCTCCTCCGGTGGCGTGGAAGCGCTGGAACTGGTTATCAGCGCTCTGCCGGCTGACTTTCCGCTGCCGGTCATAGTTGTAGCCCACATTGCGCCGGAGTCCGGTAATGGCCTTGCGCTGCTTCTGGACGAGCAGTGTGCCATCAGGGTCAAGGAGGCCGACGAGATGGAGACGGCGGCAGCGGGAACGGTGTATATCGCCCCACCCAACTATCATCTTCAGGTGGAGAAGGACGCGAGCCTCTCCCTGTCGGTGGACCCGCCGGTAATGTTTGCCCGTCCGTCGGTGGATGTGCTGTTCGAGTCCGCGGCAAGTGTCTTCGGCGCCGGGCTCATCGGCGTCGTTATGACCGGGGTGGGAAGCGACGGAAGCAACGGGCTCAGGCGGATAAGGGACGCCGGGGGGGTGGCGGTGGTGCAGGACCCGGCTGGCGCCATTGCCGACGGCATGCCGAGAAGCGCCATAGAGGCGGCGTCTCCGGATTACATCGTGCCGCTGCAGCAGATAGCGCCGCTTCTGGTCAGGTTGGCAATGACGTGATACGGGCTGGAACGTGTTGGTCCGTCGATGGTGCAAATGCAGACAATCGAGCGAGTGTGTCTCGCAAAACATGGGGGAGAGATGGACACGCAGTTCATTTCGATGAAGCCGCAGATTCTGCTAGTGGATGACCGCCGGGAAAATCTTTCTGCCCTTGAAGGGCTGCTCGACGAGCTGGATCTTGTGTTCGTCAGGGCACTCTCCGGAAATGAGGCGCTCAGGCTTACGTTGAAAAACGATTTCGCACTGGTGCTGATGGACGTCCAGATGCCCGACATGGACGGGTTCGAAACCGCCGAGCTGATGCGCTCCAATCCGAAGACGAGACATCTGCCGATAATCTTCGTGACGGCAGGGATGAAGGATCTGCAGTACCAGTTCAAGGGTTACGACGCCGGCGCGGTTGATTACATGGCCAAGCCGATCGAGCCGGTAATACTCAGGAGCAAGGTCCGGGTCTTTCGCGACCTGTACCTCCAGCGCATGGAGCTGGAACTGCATCGGCGGCATCTGCAGGATCTCGTGGACCAGCGGACCGCCCAACTGCTCCGGTCCGCCCAGGAGCTGGAACAGCGCGTCGCCGAACGAACTGCGGAACTTCAGCAGCTTAACCGCCAGCTGGAGTCGTTCGCCTATTCGGTTTCCCATGACCTGAGAGCTCCTTTGAGGCATATCGACGCCTTCAGCCATATCCTGATGGACGACTATTCCCAGGAGCTCGACGGAGAGGCCCGTGGTCTGCTTTACCGTATCGTTGCCGGCTGCGACAACATGGGAAAACTCATCGATGCCATCCTTGCCCTTTCGAGAACGGTGCGCCAGCCCGTCAACAAGATACCGGTGAGCATGGAGCGGTTGGCCCGGGAGACTTTTGCCCAGTTGCGGGACCAGTACGAAGGGAAGGAGATCGAGTTCCTGGTTTCCGAACTTCCTGAATCCCAGGCTGATCCGGTTCTCTTGCGCCAGGTCTACGCAAACCTGATTGGCAATGCCTTGAAATACAGCAGCCGGCGGGAAATGCCGAGAATCGAAGTCGGGGCGTATTCCGAAGACGGGGAGACGGTTTACTTCGTCAGGGACAACGGGGTGGGCTTCGACATGAGGTATGCAGACAAGCTGTTTGCCGTGTTTCAGCGGCTGCATGACAGGAAGGAGTATGAAGGGACCGGGGTCGGTCTCGCCATCTCCCAGAACATCATCCAGCGCCACGGCGGAAGGATCTGGGCGGAAGCCGAACCGGACAAGGGGGCGACGTTTTATTTTACCCTCTGAACCATCCCTCTTTCCAGGTAATCAACACAAAAGGCCCGCCGGAACGATCCGACGGGCCTTATTGCATCAAATCCCATAAGGGTTATGGGTTGTTATCAGTCTTCCCACTCGATGAGCGAGGGGTCGATCTGCTCCCAGTGCTCCGGAGAGCGCCAGAGGCTGGAGGTAATCAGCTCGCGCATGTGGAGGAATTCCTTGGGGAGGCGGTCGAAGAGCTTGACGAACAGTTCCTCGTGGGATATGAGCTCGTTCTGCCATACGTCGCGGTCCACGGAGGTCAGATCGTTGAACTTCTCGCGGGTCATGTCCAGCCCGTCCCAATCCATGTCCTCGTAGCGGGGCATCCACCCCAGCGGCGATTCCACTGCGGCGGCTTTCCCCTGGGTCCTTTCCACGATCCACTTCAGGACGCGCATGTTGTCGCCGTAGCCGGGCCACATGAACTTGCCGTCGGCGTCCTTGCGGAACCAGTTGACGCTGAAGATGCGGGGCGGTTTGGCGATGGAGCGGCCGAACTGGAGCCAGTGGCTGAAGTAGTCGGCCATGTGATAGCCGCAGAAGGGGAGCATGGCGAAGGGGTCGCGGCGCACGTTGCCGGTGGCGCCGACTGCGGCCGCCGTGGTTTCGGAGCCGAGGGTGGAGGCGAGGTAGACGCCGAAGTTCCAGTTGAAGGACTGGTAGACCAGCGGCACGGTGTCTTTGCGGCGGCCGCCGAAAATGAAGGCGCTCATGGGCACCCCTTTGGGGTTTTCCCAGTCGGGGTCGATGGAGGGGCACTGGGACGCCGGCGCGGTGAAGCGTGAGTTGGGATGGGCGGCAAGACGGCCGCACCCAGGGGTCCACTCGCCCCCCTGCCAGTCGGTGAGCTTTGCCGGCGGCTCGTCGGTCATCCCTTCCCACCAGACGTCTCCGTCTTCGGTCAGGGCCACGTTGGTGAAGATGGTATTGGCGGAGCAGGAGGCCATGGCGTTGGGGTTGGTCTTGACGTTGGTGCCGGGGGCGACGCCGAAGTAGCCGTACTCGGGGTTGATGGCGTAGACCTGGCCGTCGGGGCCGGGCTTGATCCAGGCGATGTCGTCGCCCAGGGTGGTAACCTTCCAACCCTTGTCCTGCAGCGGCTTGGGCGGAATCAGCATGGCGAAGTTCGTCTTGCCGCAGGCGCTCGGGAAAGCGCCGCCCACATAGGTCTTCTCGCCGGTGGGGGACTCGACGCCGAGGATCAGCATGTGCTCCGCCAGCCATCCCTCGTCTTTCCCCTGCTTGGAGGCGATGCGCAGGGCCAGGCACTTTTTACCCAGCAGCGCGTTGCCGCCGTAGCCGGAGCCGAAGGACCAGATGGAGCGCTCTTCCGGGAAGTGAACGATATATTTCTCTTTGTTGCAGGGCCAGGTCACGTCCTTCTGGCCCGGCTCAAGGGGGGCGCCAACAGAGTGGAGGCACGGGATGAATTCGCCGCTGCCGAGGACATCGAGAACGGCCTTGCCCATGCGGGTCATGATCCGCATGTTGGCGGCAACGTAGGGGGAATCAGATATTTCAACGCCGATCTTGGCGATGGGGGAGCCGAGGGGACCCATGCTGAAGGGGATGACATACATGGTGCGTCCCTTCATGCATCCCTTGAACAGGCCGTGGAGTTTCTCCTTCATCTCTTTGGGGGCCATCCAGTTGTTGGTGGGGCCTGCATCCTGCTTGGAGATGCTGCAAATGAAGGTGCGGTCCTCAACCCGTGCCACGTCGCTGGGATCGGAGCAGGCAAGGTAGCTGTTGGGGCGCTTTTCCTGGTTAAGTTTCGTGAAGGTGCCGTTTTTCACCAGCAAATTGCACAGCTCGTCATATTCCTCCTGGGAGCCGTCACACCAATGGATTCGCTCGGGCTCGCACAATGCCCGGACTTCCTCCACCCACTTTAACAGCTGTTCGTTTGCTGGTAATTCGTAGCTCATGCCGACTGCCTCCTTGTGCCATGTTAATGAGTTAGCCCCTCGCGATGTCGTCAAGGGATTCGGCAATGATATGCCCTAACGTTGTTTCATTCAATGCGAAAAATTCACTTTCAGCAAATTTTTTTAGTGTGGGTCAAGGATGCCGCGTCACATGGCGGGCATTGAGCCTTTCTCGGACAAGTACCGACACAACAACGGCATTGACGAGAAAGATACCAAGCCTGATGGGGGTGACGGAGACGAAGAGCTCATAGACTTCGAGGGGAAGATAAATGCTTCCGGATACTATTCCCAGCCACTCGGCCCATGGGCGGCCACGCCAGAGGCCCCATGCCTCCGCGAAGCGGACCGACGCGTAGCTGAAAGCGCCCAGGGCCAGTAGGTCCAGCTTTCCGCCGTCAGCCTTTGCGGCAGCTTCGAGGAAGATGCGGGGAATACTGCTGGCGGGGTTCAGGTGAAAGTGCCGGATGATTTCTTCGGCCAGGGCCTGCAAATCCTGGTGAATGAGTGCGAGAAGTCCGAACCCGACTGTAATTATAAGGGCGCCTTTGGTTGCTTCCAGCAGTGCTACCGCGTGCAGTGCCTGGTTCCGGTGCCGTTTGGGGGAGGTCATGGCACGGTTACCGCCGGAATACCAGCGCTGCTCCAGCCATAAGGAGAAGCGTCCCGGCGATCCGCTTGCTGTCCAGGGGGGCGCCATGGAAGCCGAAAAGCCCCAGGTGATCCATGATGAGGCCGGTGGTGAGCTGGGCCGCGATGATGGCTGCCATGGCCGCTGCCGTGCCGATGCGCGGCACGACCAGTATGGTGAGCGTGACGAAGGCGGCGCCCAGAAGGCCGCCGGTAAGCTCCCACCATGAGGCATCAGGGAGGGCCCGCAGGCTCCCTCGACCCCACAGGGCCACTGCCACCGCAAGAGCCAGTGCCCCCACGGTGAAGGAGATGAAAGAGCTTTCAATGATCCCCACTTTCTGGGCGAGGCGGGCATTGATGGAGGGCTGGAGCGCCAGCACGGCGCCGCCCCCCATCATGAGGAGAAACAGGGTGAGATTTGACATGGAAGCTCCTTGGCGGGGAGTCGGAAAATGCATGAATAGTTGAGATTGTACGTGTCTGCGTTACTGAGCGCAAGCTTCGAAGGAAAAAAGGGGAAAGCACCGTGTTCACGGCCGTTGACAGGTGCCGGTGAGGGGTGTAGATACTCTGCACCGGGGAGGTGTTTTGAGAACAGGGGCAAATGAGAAAATGACCGGGGAACGCTGGCTACTTGCCGTGACCAGGGAGGTGAGGGGCGAACTCGTCCGTGCGGTGCTGTGGGCCTTCGCCGCCGGGCTTATCATCGTCCTCCAGGCGCGGCTTCTGGCGCAGGCCTGTCACCGGGTGGTTATTGAGGGGCATGCCACCCCGGGCGCCCTGCTCCCCCTGGCCGGCGCTGTGGCGGCCCTGGCCGTGGCGCGGGGGGGGCTGATTTTCCTCTCCGAGCGGCGGGCGGCGGCAGCCGCGGCCCGGATCAAGGAGCGGGTGCGGAGCCATCTCTACCGAAAGCTTCTGGCTCTTGGGCCTGCCGGGCGTGCCGGCGAGGAGACCGGCCCCCTCGTGGAGGCGGTTACCGCCGGGGTCGAGGGGCTGGAGCCCTACGTGGCCCGCTTCCTCCCCCACCTGGCCCTGGCGGCGGCGCTGCCGTTGACGATGCTCCTTTTTGCCGTGCCGGCGGAGTGGCGGGCAGGTCTCGTCCTCCTCTTCTCGGCCCCCTTCATCCCTCTCTTCATGGTCCTCATCGGCCGCGGCTCCGAAAGCCTCAACCGCCGCCAGTGGGGGCGCCTCTCCCGCATGGCGGGACACCTCCTCGACCTTGTCCAGGGACTCCCCGATCTGAAGATCTTCGGCGCGGCCCGGCGCGAAGCGGCGGCCGTGGCCCGTGTCTCCGAGGAGTATCGCCAGGGGACCATGGCAGTGCTCCGGGTGGCGTTCCTCTCGGCCTTCACCCTGGAGTTCTTCGCCACCGTCGGCACGGCAGTGGTGGCGGTGATCGTCGGGTTCCGGCTTCTGGGGGGAGGACTATCCCTTGTGGACGGGCTCTTCGTGCTGCTGCTGGCCCCTGAGTTCTACCTGCCGCTGCGGACCCTCGGCCTCTCCTACCATGCCCGCATGCAGGGGACGGCCGCTGCCGAGCGGATTGCGCCGCTGCTCTCCCTTCCCGAACCCGAGGGTTACTGCGGCACCCTCCCGGTTCCGGCGGGGCCTCCGGCGGTCCGGTTCGAAGGAGTTACCTTCCGTTACGGTGGAGAGCGGGGCGGGGTGAGCGGTCTCGATCTGGAACTGCCTGCCGGCAGCCTCACGGCCCTTGCTGGAGAGAGCGGCACCGGCAAGAGTACCCTGGTGCGGCTCCTGGTTGGGCTGGCCCGTCCCGAGGCGGGGCGGATTACGGTGAACGGCACCGACCTGGCCGGCCTGGACCCGGCCGCCTGGAGGGATTGCCTTGCCTGGGTCCCCCAGAGTCCCTTCTTCTTCACGGGGACGATCCGGGAAAATCTCTGCCTCGGTCGCCCCGCCGCCCATGGGGCGGAGATCCGCGCCGCCCTGGCGGCTGCGGCAGCCGACGCCTTTGTGGATCGGCTGCCCCAGGGGCTGGATACGGAACTGGGGGGGCGGGGGGCCGGGCTCTCCGGCGGGGAACTGCGGCGTCTGGCCCTGGCCCGGGCGTTTCTGCGCGACGCCTCGCTGGTGGTTCTGGATGAGCCCACCGCCGGCCTCGATCCGGATAACGAGCGGCTGGTGGGGGAGGCCCTGGAGCGGTTGGCGGCGGGCCGGACGGTGCTCGTCATCAGCCACCGGGAGGAGACCGTCCGCCGGGCATCCCGGGTTGCCGTCATGGCCGGCGGACGGCTGGAGCGGGTGGTGGAACCGGCGGAGTTCCTGGCCGCGGCGGCAGGGGAGGCGGGGGCATGAGGGAGCTTGTCCGGATGCTTGCCGTTGCCCGCAGCCAGCGACCCTGGATGGCTGCCGGGATCATTCTCGGCGTTTTCGTGATCGCCGCCAACACCGCCCTCATGGCCCTATCCGGCTGGTTCATCGCTTCCATGGCCGTGGCCGGGGCGACTGCCGTACCCTTCAACTATTTCTTCCCGGCGGCTGCCATACGGGCCCTGGCCATACTGCGGACCGTGGGGCGCTATGCCGAGCGGCTGGTGACCCACGAGGCGGCGTTTCGCATCCTGGCTGACTTGCGGGTCTGGCTCTTCCGGCGGCTGGAGCCCCTGGCCCCGGCCGGCCTCGAACGCTACGCCGGGGGGGATGTGGCGGGGCGGCTCCGGGCCGATGTGGATGCCCTTGAAAGCGTTTACCTGCGAATCGTGGCGCCGCTTGTCACCGGCACGGCCGCCATAGTCCTGGCGGTGCTTGTTGCCGCCCGCTGGAGCGTGCCGGCGGCCCTGGCGCTTTTTGTGTTCCTGATGGCTGCGGGGGTAGCGCTGCCACTCGTGGCCCGTCGGTTGGCGGACAAGCCGGGGCGGCACTCGGCGGAGCTTTTAGGGGAGCTGCGCACGGCTGTGACCGAAGGGCTCCAGGGGGCCGAAGAATTAATCCTTCTCGGTGCGGCGGAGCGCCAGGCGTCCAGTGTTGATGACCTTTCGTACCGCCTTGTGACGGTCCAGGAGCGGCTCAGTTCGATAGGCGGCTTCACCCTGGCCGGCGGGATCGCCTGCGGCGGCCTCGGCGTGGCAGCGGTCCTCCTGGCAGGTGGCTTGTCGGTGGCCGCAGGGGCTATTACCGGTCCGGTGCTGGTGATGCTCGTCCTCTTTTCGGCGGCGGCCTTTGAGGCGGCAGGTGGGATGCCGGCGGCGCTGCAACTGGTCTCGGCAGCCCGGGAGGCGGCGCGGCGGATACGGGAACTGGCCGACGCTCCGGTGCCGGTTCCAGACCCTCCTGTTCCGGAACAGCTTCCCGCCGGAACCGGTATCGTCTTCCACAATGTTTCCTGTGCCTACGATCCGGCTCTGCCGGTCTTAAAAGGGTTCAGTCTCGAAATCCCGGGCGGGGAGAGGCTGGCTCTGGCCGGTCCCAGCGGCAGCGGTAAAAGCACCGTGGCGGAGATACTGCTTCGGTTCCGCGATTATGCCGGCAGCGTCACCGTCGGCGGCGTGGAGATCAGCCGCCTTGCGGCCGATGATCTGCGGGAGATGATCGCCGCTGTTCCCCAGCGACCCCATCTTTTTAACGCAACCATCCGTGAAAACCTTTTGGCGGGAAACCCGGAAGCGGGAGATGCCGAACTGCGCCGCGCCCTTGAGGATGCCTGTTTGGCGGCGTGGGTCGATGCGCTTCCCCTGGGGCTGGACACGCCGGTGGGAGAGGGAGGTGGCGCCGTTTCCGGCGGCGAGGCCAGGCGTATCGCCCTGGCCCGGGCAATGGTGAAGGATGCGCCGATCCTCCTGCTGGACGAGCCCACCGAAGGGCTCGACGCCGCCACCGAACGGGAGGTGGTGGCGCGACTGGCCGCGCGGACAGTGGGGAAGACCGTACTGGTCATAACCCACCGTCCCGCCTGCTTTGCCCTGGCCGGCCGGGTAGTGCGGATGGAGGCGCGTTAAGGTGGAAATATAGGGGAAATCCGATGGTTACTTCTTGCCCCTCGCGGGCCTGCTGCCTGAACCGCTCTTCCCGCGTGAGGGGCCGGAGGCGGCGGGGCTCCCTTTGCCGCGGCCGGTGCCGGGCCGGTTTCCCGGTCCCCCTTTGCCACCCCTGCCGCCGGGACGGGGGGCCGGTTTCTGGGGACGTGCCAGGCTCACGGTGATGGGGCGATTCCTCAGGAGCGCCCCGTCCAGGGTCTCGATGGCTTCCTGAGCCTCTTCGACCGTGGCCATCCGCACGTAGCCGCACCCCTTGAATTCGCCGGTATCGCGGTCGGTAATCAGGTGGACCGATGTGACGGTTCCAGCCACGGTGAAGAGCCGCCGGAGATCGTCTTCGGTTGCTTCGTAGGACATGTGCCCCACATAGAGTTCCTTGTTTGCGCTCATTATGTCTCCTTTGGGCCGATGGTACCAGATTGACGCGGCAAAGGGAAAGGGCCTTTTCCGAAAAACCTCGGTGGAAAAAGGGATTGCCGCTCCTTGGGCGGAAATGGTATAAAAAGAACCGTACGTGAACCACAGGGTCACTCACCCCTGTGGTTTTTTATTTTACCAGCATAATAAAAAGGAGTCACACAAGAGCATGATCAGCGCATCCAACGTCACCCTCTCTTACGGCAAGAGGGTTCTCTTCAAGGACGTCAACATCAAATTCACCCCCGGCAACTGCTACGGCCTCATCGGCGCCAACGGCGCCGGGAAATCCACCTTCCTCAAGATACTGGCCGGCGAGGTGGAAGCGGACAAGGGGGAGATCTCCGTGGGCTCCGGCGAGCGGATCGCGGTGCTGCGCCAGGACCAGTTCGCCTTTGACGAGGAGACGGTCTTCAATACCGTCATGATGGGGCATGAGCGGCTTTACAAGGTCATGGCCGAGCGGGAGGCCATCTACTCAAAAGGGGAATTCACCGAAGAGGACGGCATCCGTTCGGCGGAGTTGGAGGCGGATTTCGCCGAGATGAACGGCTACGAGGCCGAGAGCGAGGCGGCGGTGCTCCTGAACGGTCTCGGCATCCCCGAGGAACTGCGCCACAAAAAGATGAAGGAGTTGGAGCCGGGGGAGAAGGTGCGGGTGCTCCTGGCCCAGGCCCTCTTCGGCAACCCCGACGTGCTCCTCCTGGACGAGCCCACCAACAACCTGGACCTGAAATCCATCACCTGGCTGGAGGATTTCCTCTCCCGCTTCCAGAACACGGTCATCGTGGTTTCCCACGACCGCCACTTCCTGAACCAGGTCTGCACCCATGTGGCCGACATCGATTTCGGCATGATCAAGGTCTACGTGGGTAACTACGATTTCTGGTACCAGGCGAGCCAGCTGACCCTCAGGCAGAAGCAGGAGGAGAACCGCAAGTCCACCGAGAAGGCCAATGAGCTGAAGGAGTTCATCCAGCGGTTCAGCTCCAACGCCTCCAAGGCCAAGCAGGCCACCTCCCGGAAAAAGCTCCTGGAGAAACTGACCCTGGAGGAGATGCCGGTTTCATCCCGCAAGTACCCCTACGTGGTTTTCAAGCCCGAGCGGGCCTGCGGCGACATCATCCTGGAGATCCAGGGGCTCTCCAAAACCGTGGATGGGGTACAGGTCCTGAACAATCTCGACCTCATCGTCCGCAAGGGGGACAAAATCGCCTTCGTGGGAGGAAACAGCCAGGCCAAGACCACCCTCTTCCAGATTCTTGCGGGGGAGCTGGAGCCGGACGCGGGAACCTTCCGCTGGGGGGTGACCATTACCCATTCCTACTTCCCCAAGGAGAACAGCGCCTTTTTCGAGGGGGACATGAACCTCATCGAGTGGCTCTGCCAGTACACCCCTCCCGGCGAGGGGGAGAGCTTCGCCCGGGGCTTCCTGGGGCGGATGCTCTTCTCCGGCGACGAGGCCACTAAAAAGACCTCCGTCCTCTCCGGGGGGGAGCGGGTCCGCTGCATGCTCTCCCGGATGATGCTCACCGGCGCCAATGTCATCGTCCTGGACGAGCCCACCAACCACCTGGACCTGGAGTCGATCACCGCTCTCAACAACGGGCTTATCGCCTATCCGGAGGTGGTCCTCTTCGCCTCCCACGACCACGAGTTCGTCTCCACCGTGGCGAACCGGATTGTGGAACTCACCCCCGGCGGGCTCATTGATCGGGTGATGAGTTTTGACGACTTCCTGGAGGATGCCGGTGTCGCCAGTGAGCGGGACGCGCTCTACCATGGCCATGTGGAGGCGAGCCTTTGATTTCTGCCGAGTTCCCCGCCATGGGGAACCCGGCAAAATAACCTGTCACGGGCATATGGCGTGCGTGTCCGGCCCTGTGCCCGGCGTTCGTCCTCTTCGGGTGGCCGCCTGCGTAATGGCACGTTGATTTCGGCATTCATGATGTTTAACTAATTGAAATATTTCTCAAGTTTTTAAATTAAATGGCGAAAAAATTGGTAAGGTGTCTCTCATGTTTACCAATGCGTTTAAAGAAAAAATTGGATTGGGCATGAACATCAGGAAGAATGCTCTTGCTGTCGGAGCGGTCATCACCCTTGTTACCTGGATTCTCATGGTGGCCGGGGTGTTTCGCATTCCTGACGGGCTCGTCTACAATTTTCTCGTTCGCCTTTCTCCGTCATCGTCGTCGCCTCCCGGTAACGTGCTGATTGTGAAAGCGGGCTTTGAGAGGATGGGGGAGGGCGACGAGGTCTGGCTTGCCCTGCTGCGGGAACTGCGGCGCCAGGGGGCAAAGCAGGTGGTGTTCACCTTCCTGCCCACCCGTGTCAGCAGGGAGTTCTACGAAGAAGCCGCTGCCAGCCGTATGGTTGTCTTCGGCCGGCAATTCCTTGAGGATGACTCGTCCTCGACGCAGGTACTGGCGCCGTTTCCCCCCTCTGCCGCAAATCTGAAGCTCCCCTTCGGGGTGCTGGTCGATCCCCCTGACGAATCCGGAATGCACCGTTACCAGCATACGAATGTGGTGGTCAACGGCTCGCGTTATCCGACGCTCGAAGCTGTTGCGGCCGGCAGGTTCAAGGGAATGCCGGTCGAAACCTCGACCTCGGTGCTGATTAATTTCCTCGGCCGGGGTGGGGGTATTCCCAGCGTCTCCCTTGAACGGGCCCTGGGAGACGGGCTGATACCCGAGCTTGTCAAGGGTAAGTCCGTCATCGTTGGCTTCGCCAGCATGGCCCATGAGCCGGGACTGCGCACCCCCCTTGCCGGTGAAAGAGACATCGCGCTGCTCGACTACCGCGGTTATGCAATAGATACCTTCATTGCCAGGAGCGGCATTATCGAAGTTCCGCTCATTGTGCAATTTCTCTTCGTGGCACTGATTGTGTTTGCAGGCCTCGTGCTGCAGACATTCTTCGAGATGCGTTTCCTCACCTGGCTAACCCTGGCCGCAGTTACCGCATCCCTTGGCTCCTGCTGGCTGCTTCTGCTGTTCGGGCACATCTGGCTCCCCGTTGTTGAACCGCTTGTCGCCTTTTTCCTCACGTTCCTCCTTATCTTCCGGCAGCGGGTGCTTCTGGCCGAAGAGGCCGTCAACACCATGCTGCTCAACCTTTCCGCCAAGCTGAAGCAGCGGGTGATGCCCGAGAGTTTCTATAACTCCCAGGAATACTGGTCCCAGGTTATCACCATGGTCAACCAGACCCTCAACCTTACCCGGACCATTTTTCTGGAGAGGGTCCCCGGTGAGCACCGGGTCCGGGAGGTAAAGGCCCTGCACTGCTCCATCACCGATATCAGCGAACGCCGCAGGGATTACGAACGGACTCCCTACAGTACCGCCATTGCCAGCGGCGGCCCCATCCGGCTTGACCGCGCCAATTACCTGACCCGGAGCGAAACGGAGGAGGACCAGTACCTGGTACCCCTGCTCTTCGGCGGTCAGCCTCTCGGTTTCTGGGCCTTCGGCATTGCCCCCGAAACGGCGGCCAGTATCCCCTATTTTGAAGGAACCATCCGCGATTTCGGCAAGCAGATCAGCGAACTCCTCTACCGCCGGCAGGAATGGCAGACACAGCAGCGCAAGCAGAACAGCTATTCGGTGAATTATCTCGACCTGTCCCGGGACGTTCCCCATGAGGAACTGAAAAAGTCCATCGACCTTTTCGAGCGGCGGGTGAACACTCTGGAGACGGTCTTTGCCGAGCTCGGGACCGCGACGATTCTCTACGACCTCTTCGGCCGGGTGCTCCTGGTGAACCGGAGGATGGTGGAGATCATGAAAGAAGCCGGTCTGGCTCCCTATGAGCTGACCGCTCTCGATCTGGCGGTTGCCCTGAGCGGGCTGAAGGCGGAGGAAGTCCGGCAGCACCTGCACAAGGTGCTGATCGAGCATGGCCAGGTGACCCTTGTGGCCTCCCGGATTCGGGCCAAAGCCGGTGAGCACCTCATTCGTATCCGTCCGTTGCTCGAGCAGGACCGCAGGCTTCTCCCCATGGAGGCCCGGCCGTTCAGCGTTTATGGCATCCTTTTCGAACTCGTGGACTTGAGCGACATAACCCGCAGCGACCGTACCAGGGAGCAGTTTGTCGGCCAGTTGCCGGGGCGCCTGACTGCCATGATCGAGCCGGTTGCCGCGGCGGCGGCGCGACTCCGGGACGAAACCCTTGCCCCCGAGGCCAGGAAATCTCTGCTTGCCGAGCTTGACGGCAGAGCATCAGAAGCGCTCGGGTTCGTGGCGGATATCGGGGGGTGCCTGGAGAAGCGGTCTCCGGCCACGGGCCGTGAAAGCTACCCCATTGATGCGCTACCTCTGCTGAGGGGGGCGGCGGCCAAGGCGGAACGCGACCTTGCGCAGCGGCGCATCGCCACCACCATTGTCGTATCCGGCACCGTGCCGCTGGTATGGGCGGAATCCAGGGAGTTGTCCGAGTCGTTCTACGCATTCATCATCATGATCGGTAATGATACTGCCCAGAACAATGCCATCCGGATGGAGATAGAGGCAGAGGGCGATTATGTGGCATGCCGTCTTGCCAGCACCGGTTTCGGCATGCCCGACGCGGTGTTCCAGCGAGCCCTCTTTTCCGATGAACCGACCGACTCTGCCGAGTATCGCCGCGCGCGGGCCGCTGTCAGCCAGATACGTCAATGGCAGGGAAACGTTGCCGCGTCAAGCGAGGTGGGCTGCGGTATCAACGTTGAGGTGCGCCTGAAGAAATTCCATTGAGGGAAGGGTTCTTCCAGTAGAAAAGCATGAGCGGTTTTGTTCTCGATATATTCCCGCCGGGCAGCCTCGACAGCTCCGTTGTCACCACGGTCTGGATCGGCATTCTGGTGCTCGCCTTCTTCAACCTGCGCCTCGGCTGGGTTGCGTCGGGGTTCATTGTCCCCGGCTATCTGGTTCCCCTCATTATCCTGAAGCCGTGGTCTGCCGGGGTCATCATCCTTGAGGGAATCGCAACTTACGTGCTCGTCTGGTTCTCCTCCGAGCAGTTCTCCCGGTTGAGAATCTGGAACAATTTCTTCGGCAGGGACCGCTTCTTCGCCATCCTCCTCGCCAGCGTCATCGTCCGGGTATTCTTCGACGGCTGGTTTCTGCCGCTGCTGGGCGAATACCTGAACAACACGTATCATCTCGCCTTTGACTACCGCAACAATTTCCACAGTTTCGGCCTGGTCATCATCGCCCTGATCGCCAACCAGTTCTGGAAACCTGGATTTGTCCGGGGGCTGATCCCTTTCACCATTACCCTTTTCACCACGTGGTTCATCGTCCGTTTCGGGCTGATGGAGTTCACCAATTTCACCATCAGCTCCATTGGCTACATGTATGAGGACCTTGCCTCCAATATCCTGGCAAGCCCCAAGGCATACATCATCCTCCTCACCACCGCCTATATCGCCTCCCGGATGAATCTCCGCTACGGCTGGGAATTCAGCGGCATTCTCATCCCTTCCCTCTTGACGCTGCTCTGGTACAGCCCGGCGCGGATAGCCACTACTTTCATCGAGGCGGTGGTGGTGTCGGCGCTCGCCCTTCTTATCCTCCGGGCACCCATGTTCGGCACCGTCACCATGGAGGGGACCAGGCGCCTCGTCTTCTACTTCACCATCAGCTACGCCTATAAGTTTGCCCTTTCCTATGCCCTCATCCGGCTGGCCCCCGAGTACAAGGTGACCGACGCCTACGGTTTCGGCTATCTGCTTCCGACGCTGCTGGCCATGAAGATGCCCGAGATCGAATCCTACGGGAAGACGATACGGGTGACCCTGCAGACGTCCGTCACTGCCATCGCCCTGGCAAGCGTCATCGGCTTCGGCCTCACCATGGTTCCCGATTTGCTTCCGGGGCGCGCCGCATTGTCCGGAGAAGACGAAGCCGCCATTGCCCTGGCGCCGGATGTGAGGCTCATGGACCGCCTGAGGGCAGACAAGCTCATCATATACCAGAGCCGGTTGCCGGGGGTGCTTGCGGCCCCCCTTCCCCGCGACATGGATATTTTCTCCCGCGCCGTCCAGTTGCTGACCGAATCGGTCGAGGCGGGGAACGGCACCCGGCAGGGCGAGGCAGCCAGGCTCCTGGCCCAGGTGGGCTACGGCATGACGCTCCTGGAGGGGCGCTACCTTTACCTGAGCGAGAAGAAAGAAAACCATGGGTGGGGAATTTACGTCATCGATACGAAGAGCCGCGGGCATTTCCTCGTGGAGGTGCCGGCGCCCCTGAACGAACAGGGGACCCTGGAGGCGGGAGCGGCAATATTCGCATCGTCCGGGGCCAGGGCGCTGGCTATTGCCGGTTATGACGAATCTTCCGACAAGGGTGATGTCCCTGATCTCTCCCGGAGCGCCGCAACCATGTTCCATGCGTTTCACCGTGTGGTGGCCCGCCGGGACGTCCTCCAGGTACGGGCCTACACCACGGCAAGCGCGCGGGCCATTGCCGGGTTCCGGGCCGCAGCCGGATCCATAACCCCCCAGTACCCGGAAAGCTCCCTCTGGGTCAAGACCGCCCTGCCGCCGGGGCTGAACCTCCCCTGGCTGCGGGAGTCCCTCGGCGCGTTGCGAATCCAGTGGGAGGGGGCCCCCTTTCCAAACGTCCAGCGTGACGCCACGGCCTCCGGTTTTGCCGAACTTGTCCTGGACGGCGACGACTTGAAGCGGGTCATCTTCAAGCCGCTGCTGGCCGCCTACAAGGCTGAGCGACGGGACCAGCAGGAGCGCATAGCCGGGTATCTCCAGGATTGGATTCTGCGGAGCAAGGGGGAGATTGCCGGGCCGGGGTCCGATCTCTACGTCGCTCCCAAGCTGGAAGAACTGCTCCTGTTCGACACCGAAGTCCTGACACCGCTGATCGGCATCGCCCGTGGGGCAGGGGAGGTGCGGCTTGATATGGAAGGGCTGCGGCCCGTTCAGGCGGCCGCCTCCCTTTTCGGCTATTCCGTCACCGTTTACCACCATATCCCCACGGGTCAGGATTTCTTCATAATCGCCGAACGGAAAGGACAGGGCAAACGCCATTACTGGGGCACTTACGTGCTTCGAATCGGCCGGGCGCTTCCTTACGTGGAGCAGGTTCCCCGGCCCCTGTTTGAAGTGAACTCTTTCGAATACGGTGTCAGTCTCTTCGAGCGCCTCAATGCCAGGGCACTCCTCATCGGCGGCGCTCACCCCGCAGCCAACCGTGACGGGAGCGCCAACCTGGTGAGCGGCGCCAACAGAGAGAGCCTGTTCAATCTGGTGAGCCAGGGGATCCTGCGCGAATCCCCCGAGCGGATCATGGTGATCCAGAGCCGCGCCTTCGGCCTGGACCCCGGTCGCGTTGCTCCCGGCGCTGGCGCTATCGTTGCCTTCAGCAACGGTGCCATAACCGATGCGGCAGTTCCCGAGCCGGGACGCCGCCTCATGGCGGTGCTGGGCCAGGACCGCCTGTCTCCCCGGTTCGTGGACGGCTCCAGGGATGTGGTGGGGTACGAGGTGGGGGCCACCTCCCAGTCCCTGTACCTGAACCAGGCTCTCGGCAAGGAGTTCGCCATCCTCTGGCTCTCTCCGTCCGCCAGGGCAACCTACCGGCAGCAGACGGAAAACCGCCGTCTTGACGCTCAGTTCCTCTCGCTGGGAATTGCGACGAAAGAGGTGGATTTAACCGCGCTGCTCGGTGCGTCGCGCAGCGGCCGGCAGAGCAGGCTTGCCCCTGAACTGCGAAGCCGGCTCCTTGCCTATCTCGCCGGCCAGGATGTGGTGGTGTTGAGCTCCATGAAGGGAGCCTGGCCCGGTTACCAGTTTTCGCGTATCATTGACATAAACACCAAGCAGGCGTTCCTCCTGGTATCGACCCCGGACGGCCGCCTCGCGGCGGTGGCGAACCTCAATCCACGCCGTCCGCTGCAAACCGCCATACTCCCCGGGGGGGGCGCGCGCCGCGATGAGATTGCCTCGTTCATCGATGCCCGAACCGCATTGCTCGAATTCGGAGACCGCAGGTGAGAGCCTTACTGTACGCCATAATCGCCCTGCTTCTGCTCGTTGTCGCCTGGACCGCCGCCGGCCGGTTCGGGCTCATTGCGAAGCGTTCCTCAGCAGACCCCGAACTGCTCGCCCTGGTTCCCGAGGCGGCGGTGAGCCTTGCCTACGAACTGGACCGGCGGCGGTGGACCTCTTACGCGATTCCCGAAGGACGCAATCCCGTCAGGATCATAAGCAATGCCGGACTCCCGCCGGAGTACCGCAAACGCCGGTTTCCCCAGGAGCAGGAGTGGAATTACGGCATCGAGTACCAGGTTCTTGACGACAGGGGGAAAGTCCTGGAGAGCCGCGTCTACCATCACCGGACAAAGCTCAGATTGTTCACCGACAGGAAACGCGCGCGGGAATACAACGCCTCTTTCTATCTCACGCCGAAAATCCAGCCCGCCGATACCCGCATCATGCTGATCAACCTGGCCGGCATGGCGAAGCCCGCCTCGATCAGGTTCCGGCTCGCCTCTGCCGATCCCGGCGTTCGCGATGTGGCGATAAGGGTCTACGTCCCGGAGTTGACCCCTGAATACCGGCTGCGCCCAACCTGGCAGAGGATGAGCGACCGGCAGAAAACCCGCCTGGCCCAGGGTAACGTCTATCCCAATGAGCTGCTCGCCGAAGCGGAAAAGCAGAGCATCGTGTCGCGGATGTGGACTCCCATCGGGCCGTCTGGGGTCAGGGGGCAAAACTATGTTTCCCGTGAGATTTACGTCCTTACGGAGAACGAAGGGGAGGAAGTTCTTCCCGAGGGACCACCTTCCGGCTTCATTGCCGACGCCTTCCACCGGACTGTCGTGCCGGTGCCGGAGCGGGGAGGACGGGTCAGCCTACGCTTCGAGCCGGTCTCCAGCAGCCCGACGAAGAACGGGACCATCACCGTGAAGTGGTACGGACTCGGCCCGGCTAACCGTTCCACCCATTCCATCCCCTGGAACGGGAAGGGTGCAACCTTCGACAGGGTCTTTGCCGGCGGCCTTCTGGACATTTCCGCCCCATCCCCTCTCATCATCCGCGCGTTTTTGACGGATGGCGGCAATGAGACGGAAATTACCCCCGTTCCCTTTAGCCTCCGTGCCTATGTAATAGACGCCGGGATGCCGCTTACCTTTCCGGTCGCCCATGACCGGGGGACCCCCACGCCGTTCCGCATCGACCTGCGCTGGGTGATCGCGCCGGGAGCGAAAAACCCCGGGCCCCTGGCGGTAACATACCGGATCATCGACAGCGGCGGGAGGAGCCTCCGCACGGGGAGCCTCGCCGTTCCCTTCGCGGCATCCCCCTATGACTTCGTTGCCGGCGAGCAGCCGGCGCCGGTGGTCTCCGAGCCGGTTCCCTTCCACTTCCTGATGCCTCCGGGAGCTGCGGGCATCAGGCTTTCGGCCGGGGGGCAGGTGCTGGTGGCGGCATACAACCGTCCGGAGTCGCTGCTGCGGGAGATCAGCGTGCCGGAGGACTACTACCGCTCCTACGACAGCGAAGAGCGTCAGCCGGCCTGGTTCCCCCTCTACCATCCCGATCATGACCAGCTCCTCCTGGCAAACCGGACCATGCTTCTCGGCACCCAGCTGCGCCCCCCCAAGGACATTCCCGACCTCATCGCCGGGCGCTACACGTGGGAGGACTACCATCCGGAAGGGAAGTGGCTCGCCCGGCGGCTCGTCACCCCCTGGGACCGAAGGGTCGCCTTCCACCGCGATTCCCTCCCGTCGCTCTTTAGCCCTATCCCAACCGGCACTCCTGCCACGGTCACCCTGCAGGCCGAAGCTGGCCTCGCGCAGGTGGAGCCCGCCGTTATCTACCGGCGGGCCGGCAATGGGCCGTTCCGGGCGAAGATCGCCCTGGACGGCAAGACCGTCTTCAGCGGAACCCTCGACGGCCCCCTTGGTGAGATAAAGTTGATGCCGGTTGCCACGGGGAAACATCAGGTGCTGGTCACGGCCCCTGAAGGCGTTCGCTTTGCCATGAACCAGACCGGTCCGAAGCAGGGGAGTTTCAGCGTAAGGCTGGCCAACCGCTTCCAGGGCAAGGAACTCAGCTTTGTCTACGAGAAGGGCACCCGCGAAGAGGAGACCCTCGGGCTCCGCTACTACGCTCCGGCATCGGCGGGGCGTCAGGCGGTCATCCGGGTGGCCTGCGAGACTAACCGCAGGGGAGTCGGCCCCTGGAGCAGTTGGAGCTTCCCCGAACGGCGGTACACCATCCGTCTCGATGATGGGGAAAGGGCCCAGGCTTTGGGGACGGGAGGTGGAACCCTCCTGGGCGCCGAGCCGATCTACCTCCCCTTCGGCGCCGATATGCCGCCGGGGCGCTACCGCATCCGCGTCATTACCGATAAGCCGGCCGGGGGGTATCTCCTCCTGTCCCGCACGACTCCCGGCATTGCACCACGCCGGGTCATCCGCCACGAAGGGGAGGTACGGTCCATTGAAATTGCTGAATAGGGCAAGGGCCATCGTGATCGCGACGGCCGTGGCCGCAGCGCTCCCTGCCGTGGCCGAGAGCTCCGGCATTGGCAAGCTGCTCCGCCAGGCGAGCCGCGACGGCGTCTTCCGCCACCCCGGCGAGCAGGAACTGCGCCGGGCCGAGGAGCTTTTCGCGCGCACCCTGAAGGGGGAGCCGGCCGCCAAACTGAAGGAAGGGTGGGGGCAGCTTAACTTCGACTTGCTGGAAATCTCCGAAGGGAAGGAACGGTTCATGCTCCTTCGGGAGCGGGAGGGGGACCGGCGGGGCCGCGGCTTTTTCCTCGTGCGCCGGGGCGGACTCCCCCTCATGCTCCAGATGCCCCACAGTTTCAAGGATGAGCAGACGCGGCAAATCGGGCTCGACATGGCCCTGGAGGGGGGGGGCATGGTGGCGGCATGGAACACCGTCCCCCGCTGGTATGAAGAGGGGGGGAGCCGGGTTGACGCCGATCTGGCCCACATCGACAGCAGTTACTTTACCGCTCTTACCAGGGCGTTCCTGCGGGTCGCGCCCAGTGGAACCGTGGCCCAACTCCATGGCTTCGAGGCGGGAAAACGCAAAAACAGGCAGGTGGCCGCTGCCGACGTGATCGTCAGCTCCGGCACGAGCATCGCCACGGCCGAAGTCCGCAAGGCCGCGGCCTGTCTCGGGGCAAAGGCCGGCGCGAAGGTCCTGGTCTATCCCCTCGGCGTGCGGGAGCTGGGGGGGACCACAAACACCATCGGCCGGCTCATGGCGGATGCGGGGAGCAACCGCTTCATTCATCTGGAGTTGAGCGGCGATTTCAGGTCCGGCTTGAGAAAAAACGCATCACTGCGGGCAGTGATGAATCGCTGTCTTGAGGAGGCGCTCCGGTGATTCTGCGCCGCGTCATAATGATCATAGCTGCGGCATTGCTTTTCCCGGCGGCCGCGCTTTCCCTCGATGGGGTCCAGTCAAAGCTTCTTGAGGGCTACGGCCTTCCCCTGCGCTGGTACAACGTCGAGGGGGCTCCCGCCGTTTTGGAGGGGAGTGATCCTGTGCGCGATGACGATACTCCCCGACACCTTCTGAAGCTGGAGCCGGGCCAGCGGACAGCGGTATGGCTCCCGGCATGGGAAACTCTGCGCATCGATTCCCACGACGGCCCCCTTGCCGCCGACGGCCTGGAAGTCTCCTTTTCCGCCGGGGGGGGACTCTTCCGCCGCGATGCCGGAGTCCGCTCGGTTGACGGCAAATCGCTGGTGTTCTCCCCGTCATCCCCGGCGCCGCTCCTGGTGCGCATCGAAAGGCCGTCCCGGCACCGGAGCCCCCTTGCCGTAGCTCTTTACATCTCTTCCCGCGAGCCCCTGGGGGAGATAGCCCCCTACCGCCGGCTCATCCCCCTTCCCCTGGACCTGGTCCGGGTCGGCCGAGCGGGACAACCGGGGGATGAGCAGTTCTGGAGCATGCCGGAGGCCCGTGCCGTTTCGATACCTGTTGATGGGCCGGTCAGGGTTGCCCTGGAGAACCACATGGTCTATCCGGCCCAGGAATCCCGCCGCTCCTTCACCTACCGGGTTCAGGCGGTCCTGGACAACCAGGCGCCCCAGTTACTCGAATTCGAGACCGGACCCGATATGGAGCCGTCACGCCATAACGGCGAAGACCCGCGCCATATCCTGGGACGACGGCAGACCGGCTACCTGGACATCCCGGCGGGAGAGCACACCCTTACCCTGAAGGCGGCCGTCCCCCTCCTTGCTCGCCTTCTCGTCCAGGAGCGGCCCGACTACCTTGTCCCCCAAAAGAATGCTCCCGTCCCTTCGGCTGACCGGGTGGAGGAGGGGAGCTTCCCGCCGGCCATCGGTATTGCCCGGGATAACCGGCGGCGGGACGGGGGAGCCGTCGGCACCGTGCTCATGCGCGAGGCGGGCCGGCAGCGCCCCGACTATCCCGCAGTCCGTGAGCGTGCCGAAGAGTTTGCCGGGATGCACACCTTCTACCGGGATCTCTTCCCCGAAACGGCCACCCCCTCGGCTTCGCCGTCGTTCCGCTGGTTCATCCCCTCCCGCCTGGCGGAGCCCGACGCCCATCCATCCGGCGTAATTGCAGGTGAACAGCACACGGCGGAAATGGTGCGAATGCTTGCCGGCGGCACCTTCCTCAATGCGCCGGAGGGGAGCGGCGCGGCCTATAGCTACCGTATTCCCCCCCGCTTCGCGCCGTCCCTGCTGCGGGTGGCTGTGCCGGCCGAGGCGCTGAAGGAAGGGGCAGAGCTGGCCGTACAGTTCGATGACGCCTTGCCCCAGCGGCTTCTCCTGGCGCCTTCGCCGGTGCTCCCCGACGGCTCCGTCCCCGTTTCGCCGGCCGAAGCTGGGCTGCTCCTGCTGGCAGATAATCATCACTCTCCCGGCCCGGTTACCCTGGGGGGAGCCTTTGCCGCTTCCCGGCCGCCTGCCCCGCTGCTGGACGCGGCGGTGACGGAGCTTCCACTCCCTCCCCAGGTCCGGACGGTCCGGATATGGAAGGATGGCGCTTCAAAGACCCAGATCCCGGTTGCCGTCCAGTACCGCGCCTCCGGGCCGTACCGGCTTGCCGAAACGGAATTCCTGGCGGCGGAAAACGCCATTGGCTACGACAGCCAGTATCAGGCCCTGGTCAAGCTTCCGGCTTTGGAGCACTCCCCGGAAAACGGCTCAGAATCCTTTGCCTCTCCGATGGATGGGCGGACCATGGCCGGCAGGGATCTGGAAAGCGAGCGTTTCCCCCTGGCCCGGCTTATCCGCTCCCTGGAGCGGTCGTACACCGCGTCGGTCGCTCCTCCGGCGAAGGGGGCCTCCGTGGCTCCGTCGGCTTCTGCGGATGTGGAATTCCCGGCCAGGGCCGCGCGGCTGGCGGCTGGGGAAAAGGACTGGCTCACGGCCCTCGAATCGTGGAGCATCCCGGCACGGAGCGGCACCGGTGCCATCCGCAGGGATGGGCTCTTCGGGCAGATTGATGCCCTCACCGGACTGAACGAGGACTACCTGGCCGAGCACCGGCTCCGGGGGCTGTTCCTGTACGGCGACGATGAAGAAACCCGCTCCCGGGCCATGACGGCCCTGGAACAGCGGTATGCGGCCGCAAACGATATTGATGCGCTCCTTTCCCTCCAGTCCGCGGCATTTATCCGGAAACCGGAGCCTTCACTGCTGCGCTCCCTTGCCGCGACCCTGCTGGAGGCCGGCGAACAGGAACTGGCGCTCCAGGCGTTGCTCGTGCTCCCTCCGGCGGAGCGCCCCCGCGGGGCCATGCTCCAGGCGGCGCTCCGTCTCGGCTGGTGGCAAAGTTTCGAAAAGGTCCTGGCGGAAGCCCCCGCCGCAGAAGAGCGATCCCTCTGGCAAGGGCTGCGCGCCATGGGCGAGGGGCGTTACGTCGAGGCCCTGGAAGCCCTGCGTGTCGGCGGTCCCACGGGGAATTCCTGGGCCCGGCATCTGGAAGAGGGGGTAAAGATCCGTGCCGCCCTCATGGATGCGGATTCGATATCGCGCCTCCTCGCCGTAACCGGTTGGGAACAGTGGCAGGCCGACCATCCCGGTCCACGGGTATGGGAGCCCGCAACGGGAGCCGTTGCCGCCTGTGCCGGTGCGGTCACCCTGACCAATGTCGCCAGGGATACCGGTTTCCCCGCCTTCCGGGCCACGGCGGCGCAGCCGGTTCTCCTGCGCCTCGCCGGTCCGGTGAAAATCCGGGTCGAAGCCCGGCCGCTCCATTCCGCCGATTCCCGCACCACCCTGGAAGGATGGTTGCAGGTTCGGGACGGGGAACTGCTTTACGTCCAGCCCATCACCAGAAATATGCCTGCCCAGGGGCTTGCCATTGTGGGAGACGACGGTCACGCCGCCGGCCTCGGGGTCCAACGGGAAATCGATCTGGGACCGGGAATCCATGAACTCCAGGTGTCGGGGGGCTCGCTGGATCTTCTCGTCCGGGTCCATGCCTTCCGCCCGGCAATCCCCTGTCCGGCACTCCCGCCGGTTACCCCGGAGACCCTCACCGCCGCCGTTGATGGCCTCTATGCGCCGATTCCCCCACGGGACACCGATTTTATCCCCCCTGGTGAACGAATCATCATGGTTCCCCGTGATGGCGGCGTTGCGCCGCATATCCTTCCGTTCACCCGGAGCGAGCTCCTTGCCGGCGATGTGCGGAATGCCTTGCCGCCAGCTCCGTCCCGCGCCGAAGCCCTGGCGAAGCTTGCTTCCCTCCGGCCTCCCCGGACCTTCGGTAACGATGAACAGGCGGCCCTCCTCGCGGGGAGGGGGGATGTTCCCGGCCTGTTTGCCCTGGCTGCGGAATCTGCCAACCCGGATATCGCGGGTCGTGCCGTTCAGCTCCTCTGGGTGGCCGAGCAAAGTCCCGATCACTACCTGCCGGCACTCTCGGTAGCCCGGGTCCTGGCTGCCAACCATGGGGGCGTCCGTGGCCTCACGCCGCTCGTGGAGCGCTTGTCGCGGCGCGGAAGCTGGGTGCCGGTCACGGCCGTGGCATCGAGCGCAGGGCTCCGCTCCGTGGAGGTCACCGGATGGCGTCCTGAGACCCCGGCGCTCCGCATCCGCCGGGCGCTTCTTCCTCCCGCGGCCGCCAACGAGCAGATCCTGGCGGACATGGGGCAGATGGTGTTCACCATGGTCAACAATTCCGCCACCGCCATTGAGTTGACCCTTGCCGCCCATGAGCTGGCGTACCTTACTCCCCAGCCCCTTGCGGTTTCGTATCAGCTGGACCGGGAGCCTTCCCGGCGCCTGTCGTTGCGGGCCGGCGATCCCCCCCGCACGGTCACCCTTACGGTCCCATCCGGTGAGCATGTGGTGCGGGTCGGCATCGAGGAGCGTCTTGCCGACCAGTTCCTGCGGGTGGGGTTGCGGGAGCGTCCGGCCCGGTTGTGGCGCGGCGCGGGAGGCTATACGCCGGTGGTGAACAAGATTGAGCGCCCCTACCACGTTGCCACGCAGAGGGAGCCGGTTCGCCTCAGGGTGGAGGGTCCCGCTGTCCTCCGGATCGATGAACTGCGCGACGGCATCACCACCATCAACTACCGCATGGTGGCAGCCGGACTCCAGCAGGTGGAGGTCGGGCCGGAACCGGGGAGGAGCGAGGGTCTCTACCGCTTCTTCACCCATGCGTCCGTTGCCGAGAAGCCTCTTTTGCCGCCCCGCTACGCAGATATCAGGCAGGAGCCGGTACCGCCGCCGGCAGTTACCGTTGCCTCCCCGCCCGAGCCTGCTGCCGTGCGCCTCACCGATGCCTTTGTCCTGGGCCGCCAGGAGGATGGCACCTGGTCGGGCACCGTGGCCCTGGTGCGCCGCAAACCGGTTCAGGAAGGGGTTGAGGAAGACAGCTCCCCCGAACAGTTCCTGGAGGGGACGGCCACCTACCGCTATTTCAACGGCGAGCGTACCTACTACGAAGCCGGTGCCCTCGCCCGCTCCAGGGAATACGGCGGGCCAACCATTGGGGTTTTGGCCGCGGTCAAGGGGCTCCCCCTGGCCCAGGCTCCATTTTCCTGGAATCTGACGGGCAATCTCTACCTGCAGCGTCCGGACCATGAACTCGGCGAGTCGACGGAGTGGGCGGCTACTCTCCAGGGGGGCATCTCCCAGATGCGGGAGCTGGATCCGAAAACCTGGCATCGCCCGGCCATTTCCATCTTCGGGAGGGCTCTCAGCCTCTCGGATACCGACAGGTACCTGCGGGAGGAAGTGGATCAGGATATCTTCACCCGTTACAAGGCCGATCACCGGCATGGGATTTCCCTGTCCGAGTCCTTCATCCACCGCCCCTGGCTCGACACCCTCTGGCACGGAAGCCTGTCGCTGGCCACCAACGAGCTTGATGAGGTTCTTTCCCCCGACCATCTCTCCCTTTCCATGGGGTGGAAACAGCTGCTGGGGGATTTTCAGGCGAATGCCCTCTACCGGCATTCCCTCTATTTCGATGACGGCGACCGCTCCGGCACCATGGCCCGCAACAGCATCGGCGCGGAGCTCATCTATAACCGTTGGCTCGAAAATCTGGATCGGCTCGAACTGGGCGCCACCATGAACTGGCATTTCGAGACCAGTGATTTTACCGGGGCGCTCTCCCTCACCTGGCACTTCGATAACGGCAGGGGATTCCGTGATTTCTATCCCGGCGAGATCGAATTCAGGGACCTGCGGCAGCGGATGATCCCAACATCGCGGAACAACGGATTGGCCTATGAACCCGAGTAGCATCATTGCATACATTACGGAGGGAATGTCTCCGCTCCATCGGCGCCTCCGGTCGAAGCTAGTCGATGCGCTGGCTGCGGAGTTCCCCGCCTGGGGGGCTGCAACGGGGGTGTCTGAGCTCCTGACCATCGAGCAGGCCATTCATTTCCTCATGGCCTCCCTTGCCGGGCAGCAGGCGCGCCTTTCGGCCCTGCGCGCCCTCAGGGACGATTTCAACGGCCGCTACAACCGGTCATACGATGAAAATGAGCAGCGGGAGCACATTCTCGCATTCTGCAGGGAGCTTGGCGCCTCGCAGCGCGACGTGGAGGAGGATAGAAAGGCTCTTGACCGGTGGTTCGGCCACGATGGGCTCATGGACCGCTTCCGGAAGCGGTTTGCCGAGGCTGAGCGGCAGATATGTTTCATTCTCGGCCGCCTCGGTGCCGTCGCCGCCAGGGGGATTGCCGAGGCCGGCAGCGGTGAGGCCCGGCTGTTCTGGCAGCGGATTGCCATCGAAAAGGAGGTTGTCCCGCTCCTGGTTCACGATGGGGATAACCGGGTCTGCGAGGCTGCTTTCCATTGCCTTGCAACCGTCATCAGGTGCCTCCCCCCCGAGGGACGGAAGGAGAGCGTCAGCGGATCGACCCTTCAGTTCGTGTATCGCTGCGCCCTGGAATCCGGCCAGAATGTGTGGCTACAGTCCGTGGCCCTGGACCTGCTCTCCTGCCTCTCGCTCCCCTCCCTCGAAACCGCGCTCCGCAAGCGCCTTGGCGAGCCGTCTTCCCGGCCCGACGATATTTTTGTGCGCCGCCGGGCCGTGTCGATCCTTGGTGATGTGCTTCCCGATGTCCCGTCTCTGGCGGATCTTCTGCCGGTGGTCATGGCGGACCCGAGCGATTACGTGCGCCAGGCCGTCGCTTCGGCCGTCCGCCACGATTCTGCTCTACTGGAGCGCATTGCCCTGCGGGACCCTTCGCCCAAGGTGAGGGCGGCGGCGGTGCTGGCCGTCCTCCCCCTGAAGGGAGACAGCGCCTTTGCCCCCGGAGGCGCGGGACTTCTCGACCGGGTCATGGAGGAGGATGATGATCCCTTTGTGCTGCGGGTCTGCCTCAAGGTGGCCGGTGATGGAATAGAGCTTCTGGCCGGACAGGGCTACGAGGTTGCGGTGAATGCCTGGCGCGAGGCATTGCTGCCCGGTATCGGCCGTCTCCACCGGCAGGCATTTCCCCTGCCGGTCAGGCGGTGGGCGGCCCAGGCAAAAGAACGGCTCTGGTGTGTTGCAGACCCCGGCCGGCGGGCGCTCCGTGCCGGCCTTGCCCGGGAAATGGCCTCAATGGGGGAGGGGCGGTGGCGCACACTCCCCGCGGAGCTTACCGCTTCCCACGATGAAAGTACCGTGGCGCGGGTCGTGGCACTGCTCAGTCAGGAAGGGTTCGGCTGCGAACTGTCCCGCCGCGGCGGCCGTTATCGCATCGTCAAGGGGCACAGGTTCCGTTTCAGTTGGTGGCGGCTAATTCACGAGCTGAGAACCCCGACCCCCGACAAGCGCCAGGCGTTCAGCCATACGGTGGGACGCCATTTCTCCGGCGCTATCCGTACCCCTTCGTCAATAATGGCGGAAGTCTCCCCCACCAAAGTTCCCGGAGAACCGCTGTTCATTGCGGAGGAGGGGGGCTGGCGTCCCTACCTCCCCCTTCCCGACGAGTTCCTTTCGGCCCTGCAGGGGGTTCTGCCGCGGGGGACGGCGCAGATCGTCACCAGCGAAGGGATTACGGAAATTATTCCCCCCCGCTCTCCGGTGCAGCGTCTGCATGCGGCTCTGACGCTCACGCTCCGCTTTGCACGCTATGGGCGGCTGCGCAACTGGCATTCGGACGGGCTGACTCCCCCCACCGAATATCTGGATGCCATGGCCCGGCTCGGTTTTACCGTCCGGTTCTCCCCGCACGCCGATGGCAATGAGCCGGCCGACCAGGCGGTGAGCCGCTTCTTCCCCCTGGCAATCCCGTTCATCGACCCGGATCTGGTGGCCAGGGCAACGGATTATTTCCTCTCCGTCTATGAGAACTCCCTGGAGGACCTGGGGATTTTCGCACTGATTCTCCTGGCCCTTTTCCTCGGCGAGCGGCTGCTGCTGACCAGGACCGCCCGCCGGGCCCGCCGGAATATCCCGCTGGTGATCGGCGGTTGGGGTACCCGCGGCAAATCGGGGACGGAACGGCTCAAGGCGGCCCTCTTCACCGCCAACGGCTTCGGGGTGGTCAGCAAGACCACCGGCTGCGAAGCGATGATTCTCCACGCCTTCCCCTTCGATAACCTGCGGGAGATGTTCATCTTCCGCCCCTACGACAAGGCCACCATCTGGGAGCAGCACAACGTGATGGACCTGGCCGAACGGCTGGACACCGAGGTTCTGCTCTGGGAGTGCATGGGGCTGACCCCCACTTACGTGAACATCCTCCAGCAGTGCTGGATGCGCGACGATATTGCCACCATCACCAATACCTTCCCGGACCACGAAGACATCCAGGGGCCGGCCGGCATCAACATCCCCCGGGTGATGACGGAATTCATTCCAAAAAATTCCACGCTCATAACCAGCGAGGAGCAGATGCTTCCCATTCTGGAGGAGGCCGCCCGCAGGGCCGGCACCGGCATCACCTCCGTCGGCTGGCTGGAGGCGGGGCTCCTGACCCGTGATGTGCTCCAGCGTTTCCCCTACGAGGAGCATCCCTACAACGTGGCGCTGGTGCTCTCCCTGGCCGATCGGCTCGGCTTCGACCGTGACTTCGCCCTCAAGGAGATGGCGGAACGGGTGGTCCCGGACATCGGCGTACTCAAGGCTTACCCGATGGCGAAGCTGCGCTCCCGCCGCCTTCAGTTCATCAACGGCATGTCCGCCAACGACCGCTACGGCTGTCTCGAAAACTGGCGGCGCATGGGGCTTGATCTCATGCACCCCGACGACGAGCCGGGAACCTGGGTGACCACCGTGGTCAACAACCGGGCCGACCGCGTTGCCCGGTCCAAGGTCTTTGCCCAGATACTGGTGGATGACATCAGCGCCGACCGTCATTTTCTGATCGGCACCAACCTCCATGGCCTCATGGGGTACCTGGACCGGGCGCTGGATGAGCACCTTGCCGGCTTGAGCCTCTGGCCCGATACTGGAGGCGTTGCCGCACCGGCGCCGCTCGACATTCTGAGCGATACGGCCCGGCGGCATCGTATCCCCACCAGCCTTGAGCACCTGGCGGCGCGGCTCGTTGCCATGCTTGGCGGAGAAATTGCCGCAAGCGGGCTTTCCGCCCCATCGTTTGCAGAAACCGACTCTGCCGCACTCCGTGAACATCTCGTGGGTATCGGCTTCCAGTACGCGGAACATGCCGTTCATCATTTCGAGCGGGATCGCAGGGGATTCGATGAATACCGCCGCCTGGCCGAGCGCCTTGAGGGGGCCGGCGAGGGTGAGCGCCAGGCCCTGGATCGGGAGTTCCGGGAGCTGACGAGGAAATGGTTCAAGGAGAGAATCGTGGTGATCGAAGACCACCACGCTACCGGCGAACAGCTTATCGACCGCATCTGCCAGGAGACCCCGCCCCATTTCACCAACCGGATCATGGGTCTCCAGAACATCAAGGGAACGGGCCTCGACTTCGTCTACCGCTGGCAGGCCTGGGACTACTGCCACACTGCCTGCGAGGAACTCTCAAGTGAGAACCCTGCCAGGGTTTCGCGGGCCCTGGCCGACCTGGCTGCCTTCCAGGGGTTCGGCTTCCTCTGTGAGGAACATGTCCGCGAAACCATGGATGCCATGCGCCACCTGCCCGTTGCCCAGAGCGAGCAGTTCCAGGCTGAATTTTCGATTATCGTCTCCAATCTGGATGTCGCCATAGGGGAGATTGCTGCCGGCTTGAACGCAACGCGAAAGCGCAACCTGATGACCAGGATCATTGATGTCGTGGAAGCATTTCTCGATGCCGGCGACTCCATCAGGCGCCGCAAGACCGCCGACCGCATATATCGTGACCTGGTCAAAGAGAGGATAAGCCGCCAGCGCGCCGCCATCGAACTGCAGGCCCTGATCCGTCGCCAGAAGGGAGGGTGGCTGGGCGATCAGTTCCTGCGCCTCAGACAGTACCTGAAACGGGCCGACCGGTAAGATAAAACAAGAGGCCGTCTCCCGCTCAGGGGGGACGGCCTCATTCGTTCCAGGGTCTCATCCATGTTCTCCTTCCGCGTATCGGTCTTGCCGCGTCGCGGAATTCCCTGTCAGTTGTTTTTTACCTCAGCCTTGTGGCCAAAGCTTTCGTGTACCCCTTTGGCTGCTCCGACCATGGTGAGGATTGCAGGAACCATCTGTGCCACGATGATCAGGGCGCAGAAGCCGAGGAAAATCCACACGAACACTCCGCTGTTGTCTTCCCGTGCTCCCGATGCCGCCAGAGCCGATGTTACGCTTCCCATTACCATTGCCAGTGTGTTTACCAAAGTTCTCGCTCTCATGACAGACTCCTTTCCGATTTCATTTATCTTGCCGGTCTCTGACCGGGTTGTTCCCCGATGGTTAGCGGGCGTTCGCCCCTGCTTCCGCTTTTTTCGAGAAGAGCCCCTTTACCATGGAGCCGAGCAGCATGACCGCCGGGACAGCCTGGAAGGCGATGATTGCGGCACCGAAGGCCAGGAACAGGGGGGTGAGGAACCCGCCTTCGTCGGCGGCAGCGCCGCTGGCGGCAAAGGCTGAAGAAGCGGAGGCTATCGTTACGATCAGTGCGTTGGCTATGGCTTTCATGGCATCCTCCTTTTTTTCCGGTGGTAACCGGTTGTGTTTGATTTGGTAGTTGCACCGGCTGTGCCATCTGTATGAAAAAAAATTATTAAATTTGTAACTATCTGTAAATACAGCGTTGACCGATTGGTGTTTTTTAAATTTCAGGGTTGAGGGTAGATGGAAAACGGGAAAATTGTATAGAGCGGCCATACAGACAAGGGAAGGTTAGTTTTGCCTCACAGATGGTGTGCTTTGCAACTTACCGATATTCTTGAAGATAATTGTGGTTGGAGAGGTGCCTTAAAAAAAGATACGTCTTTGGAGGGAAAGTATAAATTTATTATCGGGTGCCGTCGGGGCGTCTGAATCGCTGCCAGGCCACGTTTGGGGACATGGAAATACCGGCTGGTCCTTATGCGAAAAAAACGCAACAGGTTTAAGGGTTTGGTGAATTAGAGTTAATTATTTGACATAAATCTATGGGCGTATGATTTTCGGGAGGATTAGTCCCGGAGAGTGATAATCCGTTTTGTGGTATTGATGAAATATACAGCGGATGGTACCAACTCCCCGGATTGACCAAAGGCTTATGCGTCACTCCGGGGGATAGAGGTTCCCGCGTCATCGTCGGTCTTCCCCGGTTCCTCAAGACTGATCCGGCCGATTTTGCCGGCGCGAAGCTCCCGGAGAAACGATTCGGCGGCACGATGCAGGTCAACCACTCCCCCCGGGGCCATGCAGCCGAGGCAGCGGCCGACCGCCTCGATGAGCGCGGTCGAGTTGTCGGGGAGTTCCGTGAGCTTGTAACGCTCCAGCAACAGCGCCGGGTAACGTTTCATCATAAAGTCGGCGGCGAAGAGCCCCACGACGGTGTAATCAAGGGCGTTGGCCCCGATGGCGCCGCTGGCCGCCAGGCGATAGGCCGCAACCTGGTCGCTCATGTCGGGCCAGAGAAGCCCCGGCGTGTCGGAGATGGTGACCCCGTTCCGCAGATCGATCAACTGGGATGATGTGGTGATGGCGGGCTTGTCGCCGACCTTGGCCACGCATTTGCCCGCCAGTGTATTGATGAGGGTGGACTTGCCGACGTTGGGAATGCCCACCACCATGACGCGCACCGGCAGGCCCGGCCTACCGCGGTTGGGCGCGAGGCGCTGGCAGAGCTTGATAAGCTGTTTCACATCGCTGTGCTGCTTCGCCGACAGCGGGAGCGCGCGCACTCCGGATTCCGCTTCGAAATTGCGGACCCACGCCTTGGTCACGTCGGGGTCCGCGAGCTCCTTTTTGTTCAGCACTTTTATGCATGGCTTGTTGCGGCGCATCTCAGTCAGTTGGTGATTAGAACTGGAGGCGGGCAGGCGCGCATCAAGAACTTCAATGACCACATCGATCTTGCGAATTGCCTCTGACATCTGTTCCTGGGCCTTGCCCATGTGGCCGGGGTACCATTTGATCGTCATATTCGTGTTCTTTCCACTTCAAATAGTCATGGCGGTTTGCGCCTCGGGCTACAGTAACACACCTTTCCCGAACAAAGCTATCATCCGTGCACATGACTATGTATGGCCGACTGGCGGCGTGGGCTTGAAGTGGTTATCACAGTAATATTTCCCTCTCAGGGGACAGGCGCAAAGCCGGTGAAGACGTAGTCGTTCCCCTTCACCGGCATGTGGCAGCCGAAACATTCCTGCACGAAGGAGGGGTCTTTGCCGTAGGGGGTGAGACTGTCACCCACGAAGCGGGCAAAGCCCCAGCCTCCCGTTGCGCCGTACTTTTCGGCGTCTTTCACCATGAACTCCACCTGGACGAACCGGTCGGGGACGGTGGCCACCGGGAACTTAGGATGCTTGGCCGCGGTCCACGCCACCTTTGCCAGCACAGTACCGTCGGGGAAGGGGCGCGTCCCGTTCCTGGATGCTTTCACGGCGATGTCATTTCCAAAAATAACCCGGATATGGCCCTTGTCCTCCCGGTAAGAGGGGGCGATCGCCTGCCAGTTCCGATATCCTTCCATGAGCCGGATTCCGTTGGGGGCTACCGGACTCTCCTCCCCTATGACGACAACCGGCAGCAACGCCAGGATGATGGCTCCAATTATGGCTTTCATAACTACCTCCAGATTTCGGCCGGGGCTTGCAGAACCACCGGTGAGCACCACAAACGCAGGTCCATGTCCGTCGGGACAGTCTTAAGAGGGATACCTCGGCTTTGGCGATCATTGGCTTCGCCGTCAAGTGTTCCGGCGTATCGTCACTGCAGTCAGAGTAACCGGGCCGTCATCCCGTGCCGCATTTTTCAGTTGTTTCGCTCATGACATCCTCCTTTTATTGGCCGGCCCGGAGTTACCCGGTGTGGGATTCAACGCCGCAAAGGACTCGCACTGGACTAACTTTGTTACCTCCCGGAGTTGGTACTTCCATCTGGAATTCGCTGCCCCTTACTCCATGCGCATGCCGTCATCGGGAGCGCGGGGGCACGAGGGTGGCGGCGCGAAGGCGGTGCCGTAGTTGAAGTAGGTGTCGCGGAAGCAGTATCCCGCTTTGCTCCGGCATTCGTCCAGGTCGTTGCAGTCGTGGCAGGCCGAACCGGCGAATCTGCCGCGGGGCGGATAGGCGAAGTCCAGGAGCTCCCGGCTGTTCCAGACCTCCATGACGGATTGGGTGGAAGCGTCCCCCACCACGAATATCCCCTCCTGGGGGATCGTGTCGCAGAGAACCACTTTCCCGTCGGGGGTGATGGTCATGCTGCTGCGGCCGCCGGAGCAGTGGGCGCGATCGTTCCAGCGCTGGGCCTTGTCCGTGGCGGCCGGAGCCGGTTCGGCCGCCACCGGGGCTGCAACGGCGAGGTGCGGCGTTTCCTGGGCAAGGGCAGGATCGATGCCGGTCATCCGGAGCTCTATGTCCGGGAAATCGGCCCGGGCGCGCCGGCACTGGTCGCCGATCAGTTCCCGGTATTCCTTGCTCAGGAAGAGACTGTCGTCATGGCGGTAAAAGGTTCTGTTGTAGGCCGCGACGGAGAGTTTTTCGACCCCCAGGCCGGCCATCAACTTTACCCACTCATAGACACGGGGTGCGTTAAGCGGCGTCAGCACCGCCTTGACGCGCAGGTTGAAGCCCCGTTCCACCAAATTTTTGATGCTGTCGATAGCCCGGTGGAAATAGCCGGGGCTTCCGGCAAGGATATCGGCAGTCTCCGCGTCGGGGCCGTCCATGCTCAGCTGGATCTCGCGGGTGTACTGGTTTACCGGCTCGTTCATGCCGATTTCCACGAGCCGGTCCGCCATCTCGCGCGTGACGTGACACTTGGTGGAGAGGAGAAAGAGCAGCTTCAACTTTATGAGTTCGGCGATGAGGGTCAGGGAATCCTTCCGGAAAAGGGGGTCGCCCCCGGAAAGGGAAACCTGTTCCACCCCCAGCGCCCGGGCTTCGTGGAAGATCTCAAGCCAGCGCTCGGTGGAAAGGTGCCGTGAAGGGGGAACCTTGCGCCGCTGGGCGTAGCAGTAGGCACAGCTCGTTTCGCAGTCGTTGGAGAACATGAGATTCAGGGAAAGGGGGGTTGCCAGACGCTTCTGCTCCGCCCCCTCCGGAGGAGCCTCCACAAATTCCAGGGGGTCGTATTTCTTCACATAAGGGGTCAGCTGTTCGCTCATGGTGACAACGGCGTCATTGTCCTTGTTGGCCGCTGCGATTACCTGGGTCAGAAATTCACTGGATTTCTCCAGGCTGTCGAACTCATGGGCGTACTGGACGACCATGGAGAGGTGGCGAAAGGTCAGCCGGCCGTCCATGAGGGCAAGTGTGGCCCCCACCAGGGGCGAGAGGATCGAATAGGAAATCTGCTCCGGCTCGTATTTGCACAGCAGGGACCAGTCGCCGGAACGCTTCAGCCGCCAGTAGGGGGAAATGACCGGAATCGACGCATCCGTTATCTGTATGTCCTTGCCCAATACCGAACAGTCCAGTTGCATTGTTGTTGACTCCTCTTGGGAAGGGGAATACTTCCGCCTTCCCCTTCCGGAAATCAGAACACGTCGTTGGAGCAGGCAACGCAGGCCGTGCAGCTCGTGACGCACTCCAGGCAGCTCGTTATGCAGGTGGTGCAGAAGGGGCACCCAGCCGCTCCCTCAATATTGAGCCCCGGGTATCTGATGGAAAGTCCCGCAATTTTGCTGCGGTACTTTTCGATGAAGTCCCGCTCGATTTCCGCACCCTCCAGCTCGAGTTGATATAGGACCTGGTGACGTTTTTTCTGGATTGCGGCCTTCTCTTCAGGGGTAATCTCCCTCCCCTGGGCGTCGATGAATTCCTTTTCGGCCTTTACCTTGGCTATTCTCAGGTTTGCGGCTCTCAGTTGCAGTTCGTTGATGGCGGATTCATCTTCCCGGCAGATCTGATCAGACATGATTTTTCCTCCTTGAGCGATTGGTTGCAGCCCCTGAAAGGCTAACCGTTGTCGTCCCCCGGCAGGTCATTGCAGATGCAGACCGCCCAGGGGGGCGTCCAGACCTCGTGGCAGAAGACGGTGTCGCTGCGGGTCTTGTCCCTGGCGTGGAGCACGAAGGAGAAGCCGCAGCAGGTTCCCCGCTTGAGGGGGAAGCCGGCCGGGATCACGTAGGGTGCCGGCACGCTGGGGGCACAGACCTCGTCGAAGATCCGCAGATCGAGGAGTGTCAGGATGCCCTGGAACTTGGGCGGAATCGGGGCCGGCGGGGGGCAGCCCGCCACGGCCGGTACCGGGTCGCACCGGGTGCCCGGGTCCCCCACCCGCGTGGTCCCCTTGAAGGGATCGGGGCCGTAGTTGATGAGGTCCGGCGTGATGGGGATATGGAGGGTCGGTCCCCCCTGGCGGGTGATACTGAGGTTGTAGTAGTCGAAGTTATCGCTGGGCGGGTTCAGGTCGGCCTCGTCGATGTACTCGTCATAGGCGATTCCCTGTACCCCCACGGGCCACGGGACGTTGCAGGGGGCTCCGGGCGGCACGAACTGGGTGTCGAGCCCGATGTGGAGGTCGGTGCAGCCCGGCAGCCCGGCGAGCCCGGCGAATTCCACGTGGAGGGGCTTGTTGTCGAACCAGACGTGCTGGGTGTCGTAGTAGTCGTTCCCCAGGGTGTCGGTCACGTGGAGGAGGAGGGTGTACTTGCCGCTGCGGCACCGGTGGTGCTGGTCGGGGCAGGGTCCGTCCATGACGTTCGTCGGGAGCCCCGTGTTGCTGGGCCAGCAGAAGGGCTTCAGCTTCCAGAGGTCCTCGATGATGAAACTTCCCAACTGGATGTCGATGTTGTCCACCAGGTTCGTAGTGAGGGGCTTGCCGACGAGCTGGTTCCACTGGGCCCGCTTCCCCGCCTCGATGAGGGGGTCCGGATCGGTGTAGCATACCGGACCCGATAGGAGCGTCGAGTAGGCCGCCGGGTTGAAGCCGATCTGCCCCGGGCCCGGCAGGAAGCCGACGGCGGCCCGGAGCTCGAAGCACTTGATCTTCCGGTTGTTGCATTCCCCCACGAAGGCGCTGCCGCTGACGGTGACACAGCATCCCACCGACGCCACGTCGTTGGTGGCCGGAATGAGGAGCGGCGAATCGGGGTTGAAGGGGCCGAAACCGGGACCGATCTTCACCGGGGCGTCGGTCACGTGGTCGATCCAGACCAGCACCTTGAAGAGGCTGAACTGGGTGCAGTCGCAGCAGCGGGCCGCGTTGGGGATGGACGAGTAGACGCAGAGCCGGATCTCGTAGGAGCCGGCCGGAAGCACCGTGGTGTTGATCCACCCCAGGACCCCGTTCACCACCGACACGGTCCCCGTGGGGGTGCCGCCGGGGTAGGCGACGCCGGTGGACTGCCAGCCGCTGTCGTCGGCGCAGGGGTGCCCCTCAACCTTGCGCCATTCCATGGTGTAGTGGTCGAAGAAGCCGCCGGTGGCGGTGCCGACGACGGTTACCCCCAGGCCGCCCACGTTCTGGATAACCTCCTCGTCGGTGCACCCGACGGGCTTCGTGATATCGCAGGTCAGGGGCTGGAAGCAGCGGCGGATGCAGCGGAAGTAGGCGATGAGGCAGCGGACCAGGTCGAAGAGGGTGCGGGCCCGCCCCAGGCACCAGCCGAAGCGGAAGGCGCAGAGGCACCAGCAGCGGCAGAACCAGAAGCGGGGGTCCTGACGCAGTTTTTCGAACGCCTCTTTCCCCAGGAGTAGCTCGGCATTGATCGGGGTGAGGAACTTCTCGAACAGGGCCTCGGTCGCATCGCCCCCCGCGTGGCAGTCGAGCTTGCCGGCAGTGGCGTCGTCGGCCAGTTCAGTGGCCCGGTCCGTGGCCTTGGCCTCGTTCTCCAGGTAAGGCCTGAAGACGGCGGCGAAGTTGGCCACCAGTTGCCGGAAATCGGCACGCTCTTCGGGGGTGGGTGGGATATCGGACGCGGCGTTCTGGAAGAGCCGTCGGATGCAGAGCCAGTAGCGGTAGAGGTAGTAGACCGCCGCCGGGAAGGTGCGGGCCCGTGAAAGAAGCCAGCCGAAGCGGAAGCAGCAGTGGATCTTCCGCAGGCACCAGCCCCACTGGTCCATGGGGCCGAGAATTTCCCGCGCCTTGGCGTCCAGGGTCCGCAGGGCCACCGCCTCGGTGGCCAGGGGAGCGAAGAGGCGGTCGGCCAGGAGCTGCTCGTCCTCGCAGGTGTGGGGGTGCTGTTCGGTCTCCTTGATGAGCCGTTCAGCCGACGTGCTCAACTCCAGATCTTCCTGGAGGATCGGGCGCCAGGCGTCCAGGAGCTGCTGGAGGACGAACTGGAAGTCCTCCATGCTGACGTCATCGGGAAGATCGGCCTTGATGTCCTCTCCCATGGGTTTTTTCGGTTCCTTTGCCATCCCTGGTTTCTCCTTTCTGTGTCGCATCCTTGCGGAAAGGGAGCCCATGCAATGTTGCCGCACGGGCCAGTGGTTACGCGTGGCGATTATACCCTTCGCTCGGGGGGTGATGGTTTGCGGTGGATATTCCGTCCCGGCAACATACGCCGCTTGGGGGGCGTTCGGCGGAGCCGGCAGTGGAATTGGCGTTGGGGGAAAGTGGTGGGGCGCCATCCCTGGCGCGCAGCGCTCATCCATGAGACTGCTTGCTGGTCGAAAGTTGTTTTTAACTGTTTATGACCAGAAAAGTATAGCGGCCGGAGTTTTGTGCGCAAGCGGCCAAGGTAAATAATTCCGGTTTGTTAGGAGGCGGTGGCGGTCTGGTGGTGATGTGCTGTTTTGCTCCTGGGAGGCATGAGGGTGTGCTAGGCTTCGTCGGCCGGTTCCAGGGGCGCCGTTGTCTGCGTGTCCGCCATGCGCCGTTTATGCTTTTTGAGGTTGTCACCCAGAAGACCGACGATTTCCGTTGCGGCATTGAGGATGTGCTCGGTTCCGAGGCCGACCCTGGTCATCTCCCGGTAGAAGGTTTTGGCCGCGACCCGCGCCAGCCGTGCCGGGTCCTGGTAGAATTCGGTCACTTTGCTTGCAACCAGGGTTTTCGTTTCCCTGGAGATGGCCATCTGGGCGAAGCGGGAGCGGAGCACGTTCTGGAGTTGGACCACCTGGATGGATTTGCCCACCAGGAGCGCCACGAAGGTGGCAAGGGCCAGGTCGTCATCGGAGAAGCAACGGTTGTCCCGGGGGTTTGTCAGGTTGATTACTCCGACAACCTTGGCGCCGATGAGTACCGGTACTGAGATGAAGCATTTACTGGCCCCTTCCGGGGCCCGGGCCAGGGGCAGGTAAGGGGAGCGGGTGATGTCCTCCACCAGGAGCGCCTGTCCCGTAGCGGCCACCCGTCCGGCGATGCCGTCGTTCACCTTCACGGCCTCCTGGAAGGCATTTTCGGGAAGGTGCCCGGTCTTGGCGAAGACCCGCAGGCGGAAATCCCCCGGCTTGTCCCCTTCCCGAAAGAGCATGATGGAGCAGTTTTCCACGTTTACGATATTGGCCGCCATGGCGGCAAAATCGTTGAGGCTCTCGTCGAGGTCCTCCTGCTGTTCAAGGAACGTGGACATCCCCACAAGTTTTACAAAGAAATTGGAATCGGTCTGCATGGCGGCATCTCACTTTTCTGGGGGATATGTCAGCTAAAGGCGCTCCAGCAGTTTTCCCGGAGCGCGGCAGCCACCGGTCAGGCGGTCACCGCCACATCGAGGCTCCCCTCCCAGTAACCGTGGAGGTTGCACCGCTCGAAAGCCAGGAGGGTTATCTTCCCGGCGGGGGCCGCCTCTTTGGGGACCACTACGGTGAAGGTTATTTTCGGATTCAGGAAACCGCGGGGCTGAAAGTCAACACGGCCGGCCGGCTCGTTCCCCACGTTCAGCTCGATGAACTGGATCCAGTGGGAAGCCCCCATGGGGTGAACCACCTCACCCACCGTCACCTCCACCGTGAACGGCTCCCCCGCCTTCACCGAGGGCGGCGCCTTGATGACTGGCACGTGCTTCTGTTCAAGGGGGCTTTTCTTTGCGGGATCCTTGGCCCGGTTGATGGCGGCGAAGAGGCTCTGGTCCGCCTTGACTGGAAAGTACTTCTCGGCGGCGGCTGCTTCGCGGACAACCGCAGCAGCCACGGTACCCAGGGCCGCTGTCTTCAAAAAGGTCCTCCTGTCCATGATTCCTCCTGTCATCCGTTTCATGGTGCCGGCTTGAATGAGCATTTGAAAGTTTAAATGCTGGCATCTCAATGTCAATGGAGTCTACAATGACAAAACGGCCGGAGCCGGGTTAGAGTTTGTTGTGTCAACCCAGGCAATTTTCGGACGTTATTAAATATGAATTGAGCAGAGCAAGGAGGAGCGGCTGGACTCCAATGAAATGCTAAACCTGTTCCTGGCCGGAGTTGAGCGGAGAGCCTTCCGCATGGCGCGGCTAGCCACCTCGGACGATGACGAGGCCCTCGATCTGGTGCAGGATGCCATGCTTGCGTTCGTCAGCCGCTATGCCGGCAAGCCGGATGGGGAGTGGGCGCCTCTGTTCCACCGCACCCTCCAGAACCGCATTGTCGACTGGCACCGTCATTCGAGCGTCAGAAACCGGTTCCGGGTCTGGTTCGGGGGAAGGGAAGAGGGTTATAACGGCAGCGATCCGCTGGAAAACGTTGCTGACCAACGCTCTCCCGATCCTGCGGCGAGCTTGCAGCGCCGCCAGTTGGGTGCTGCCATCGAATCTGCGGTCAGCAAGCTTCCTTTGCGCCAGCGGCAGGCTTTTCTCCTGAGGGCGTGGGAAGGGCTCGATACGGCCCAGACGGCTTTCGCCATGGGATGTTCGGAGGGTAGCGTGAAGACCCATTATTCGCGGGCGGTCCATACGTTGCGCGATCTTCTTGAGGAGTTTGCATCATGAAACCTGAAAAAAGTGACGAGCGTATTGCGGAATTGGTTAAAAGTCACCTTGACGCAGGCGTGGATGCCATTGATGAGTTGACGGCAGCGAAACTCCGGGCTATTCGGCTGAACGCCGTCGAGGCGGCAGGAGAGAACCGGGGATGGTTCCGTTTCCCGCGGTGGGCCGCGGTGGGCGGGTTGGCCACGGCTGTCGCGGCTGTCCTGGCCGTGAGCCTCTGGATGAACGGGCAACCCGGGGAAAGTACCGTTGCCACGGCCGATGACATCGAAGTTGTCGCGGCTCAGGAGCAGATGCAGTTTTATGAGGATATTGAGTTCTACCGCTGGCTGGCAGCCCAGGAAAACGACGGCTAGCGGGCAGTGAAGAGGAGTTGATGATGAGAAAGAAAGTTGCAGTGGTTATGGCTGCGGGGATCATAATGGCGGCCCTCCTGGCTGAGGGGGATGCAGTTGCCGCGCCCTGGGAACGGCTTGCCCCCGAGGAGCGCCAGGTGTTGAAGCCTTTCGAGGAACGGTGGCAATCCCTTTCTCCGGAACGTCAGGAAAGGCTCCGCCGTGGGGCGGAGCGGTGGCGGACCATGACGCCCGAGGAGCGGGACGCCGCCCGTGAAAAGTCGCGTCACTGGCGGGAAATGCCGCGGGAACAGAGGGAGCGGATCAGGCACCGCGCCGAGGAGTTCGGCAAGCTCCCGCCGGCCGAACAGGAGCGGATTCGCCAGAAGTACCGCTGGTTCAAAGAGCTTCCCCCTGAGGAGCGTCAGATGCTCCGTGAGAAATGGCGGGGGACGAGCCGTGAAGAGCGGCGCGAGCTCAGGGACCGTTACCGGGCCATGACCCCTGAACAGAGACGGGATTATCTGGAAAAACGATGAATAACAAGGAACCCCGGCACAGAGTTGCCGGGGTTTTCTGTATTTTCCCCCGTTGTGCGCCGCGATTGTCCGTTGGGGGTAAATCATGTTGCTCCGTTTGACAAACCGTGCCGGTAAGCTACATTGTGATGTGCTAACCCTGCTGAAAGACTGATATTGCAGGATTAATCCTCTTTGGTCGGAAATGGAGGTGTCCAGGGGTGTTGAACCATGGAGGGGCAGGGAAGACTCTCTCAAAGGAGGACCAGGGATGGTTACCAGACACAGCATTATTGGAGCGGCGGCGCTCCTGCTCCTGACGGCTGGTGCCGTCGGGGCAGCGGGGCTGACCGATAAGGAGCAGCTCGGCAAGGACATCTTTTTCGACAGCAACCTTTCTCTGAACAAGAACCAGTCTTGCGCTGCCTGTCATGCCCCCGAGGTGGGGTGGACCGGCCCCAGTGACAGTTTCAACGCCCACGGTGCTGTGTACGAAGGTTCTATTGCCGGGCGGTTCGGCAACCGCAAGCCGCCCTCATCGGCCTATGCCACCACTGCACCCATATTCAAGTACGTTCGCCAGGGAGGCGGCATGTTCGTGGGTGGCAATTTCTGGGACGGTCGGGCCACCGGCGAGAAGCTCGGGAACCCCGCGGCCGACCAGGCCCAGGGGCCGTTCCTGAATCCCCTGGAGCAGGCGCTTCCCGATTCGGCCTGCGTGGTCTACCGGGTCTGCGAGGCGGGCTACGGTGGGGCCATGGAGGATCTCTGGCCGGGATCGTGTGACATCGAGTGGCCCGCTGATGTAGAGGTCTCCTGTGCCACGGATGGCGGCATGGTGGCCCTTGATTCGGCGAATAGAACCAAGTCCGACACGGCCTATAATTACATCGCCCTGGCCGTTGCGGCCTTCGAGGGGTCGGCCGAGTCCAATGCCTTCACCTCCAAGTACGATGCCTACCTGGCCGGCAAGTCGACCTTTACCCCCAAGGAGAGGATGGGGCTCGCCGTCTTCAACGGCAAAGGGAAATGTGCCCGTTGCCATGTTAACAACGGCAAGAAACCTCTCTTTACCGACTATACCTTCGACAACCTGGGGGTTCCTCGCAACTCCGAGAACCCCTTCTACACCCAGACGGCCTTCAACCCCCTCGGTGCTGCATGGATCGATTTGGGGCTCGGCGGATTCCTCGACTCCCGGATGGATTACAGCCAGTATGCCAAGGCCAATTACGGCAAGCACAAGGTGCCGACCCTGCGCAACGTGGATATGCGCCCATCCCCTGATTTCGTGAAGGCCTACGGTCACAATGGCTACTTCAAGAGCCTCAAGGAGATTGTCCACTTCTACAACACCCGCGACGTTCTTCCCGCCTGCGCGCCCGGTTCGCCCGGGGAGAAAGTAACGTGCTGGCCACTTCCCGAGATTGCTCTCAATATGAACACCTCGGAACTTGGCAACCTGGGCCTCACCGATGCCGAGGAGGATGCCCTCGTTGCCTTCATGCAGACCCTCACCGACGGATACGGGAAATAGCCTCTTCCGATGCACGAAGCCCCGGACCATCTGGTTCCGGGGCTTCGTTGCGGATTGTGGCGTCTCATTTTCAGTCGGGGAACCTGATGCGGTTTCCGGCAAGAAAATCGTTCGCAAGCCGCGGGTCCTGAATGCAACGCGTTACCGAACGGCACAACTCCCGGCTGCTGATGTCGAGACCGGCCCGCTCCAGCGCCACCGACAGCGCACGGAAGGTTTCCTCCATCAGGAATTTCTGGAAGATGTTGACGACGATCATTTCTTCTTCGCAGGAGCCCTGGGATGCGAGGGCGCGGCGGCACTGCTCCTGGTCGGTGGACGAGAGCGCCCGGCAGGTCAGTGGCCGCACCGGGTGTATGATGCACCACCCCCGTTCGTCAAGAAAGGGGCAGGGAATGCCGGAGCGTATCCGTTCGTCATCGTCCATCCACCGCACGCGGGAAGCTGCTTCTGCGATCAGCGGCTTCAGGTCGGAGCGCCCGTTGCCGTTGCCCGGGTCCGTTACGTAGCGGGCGATGGCAATGGCTTCCGGCAGAAGCACCGATACATTGATGGTGCAGCAGGCGGAGCAGCCCGGCCCGCAGGCGATAAGCCCCCGATCGTTACGGGACATCCTGGAAGCCAGCACTTCCTCCGCCCGTCCCGTCACCCGGCCCATGAGGCTTCTGATTTCTTCCTCCCCTGTCGCGACGGCCAGGCCCTGCGATGCCAGATCGGCAATCTCGCCGCAATACGCTGAAAAATCGAAGGGGGGTGTGTTGCCGGTTGCAGTCATGGCCGCTCCTCCTGTTCCGGAAAGTTTAGTGGAAATCGCGACCCAGTCAATGGGGGGTGATTTCTGGCCGTTTGCTGATCATGCATGAAAAACCGGCTCCGTTGCCCAGGGATGGTGCACCATTGCACCCAGGGGTAATGGTGCACCATCGGCGCGGTCCCCCCTTTCATCGCCACAGGCGGTCTTTGCCGAGGCACAACTGTTTTGCCGTCACCTTGGCACGTGTCATGTAACACCGCTTGCAGGCCCTGGGCAGGGCCGCGACAAAAGAGCGGGAGGATGCCATGCCGACGAATGACCAGATAGCCATAGAGGATGCGGCAAAAGAGGTGGGGAGTACGCCGGTGCGTCTGCTCATGCTCATCAAGCAGGGGGTGATCCGGGGAGAACTGCAGGCCGGGCAGTGGTATGTGGACAGGGAGGTGCTGGAGGGGTTCGCGAAGGCCGATGGGGACAACCGGCCAATCCTTGCCTGTGCCGCGTCGTGCAAAGCGTCGTCCTGCGGTTGCCGATAGTTGAAACCCGTTTTTTTCTTCCCTCTGCGGCGGTTTTTGTGATACCCATTGGCCTCAGCCATGATAAAGCGTCAGACAACCATAAACAGGATATTCAAGCTGAGCGGCGTCGGTCTCCACACGGGCCGGACTGTTACCCTCGAATTCCTCCCCCGCAGGGAGTTCGGGATTGCCTTCGTATTTGGCGGCCGCCTCATCCCGGCCCGCTACGACATGGTGGCCGACACCCGCCTCTCCACCCAGATTGCGGCGGATGGTGCGTCGGTGGCCACCATCGAGCACCTGATGGCTGCCTTCTATTACTCGGGCATCACCAACTGCCTCGTCTACATCGACGGACCCGAGGTGCCGATCATGGACGGTTCGGCCTGGGAGTTCTACCATGAGATGTGGCGCGCCGGGGTCTACGAGTTTCCCGAAGCTGGGGTCTACCTGAAGGTGCTCCGCCCGGTCGAGGTTACCCACAACGATGCCTGGGTGCGGGTGAAGCCCCTGAACACCCTCGACATATCCATGACCATCGAGTTCCGGCCCCCCGTGGGGAGGCAGAAGAAACGGGTCATGGACGTCGAGAATGCCGTCTCCATCATCAACTCCCGCACCTTCGTCCTCCATGAGGAAATCGAGGCAATCCGCAAGGCAGGGCTCGCCAAGGGGGGGTCGCTGGACAACGCCGTGGTCATCGGCGGAGAAACCATCGTCAACCCCAATGGGCTTCGCTACAAGCAGGAACTGGTGAACCACAAGATCCTGGACCTCATTGGCGATCTCTACACCTGCGGCTACCGGATGCTCGGCAAAGTGGAGGCATTCAAGACCGGCCATCACCTGAACAACCTGCTGCTTAAGGAGATTTTCTCCGACCCGGAGAACTACGCCATCTACTGAAGAAGCGCATTCCTGCCGGTTGTGCCCATAAAAAAAGCCCGCTTCGAGCGGGCTTTTCCGTGTCAATCCTCCGTGGACATCTACAGATGAAAATCCCCCGCCGCTTCCGGCTGGTAGAGTATTTTTTTAACCTTCAGCCGGCGGACTCCCCCCGGCACCTTCCATTTGATGGTATCGCCCACCCGATAGCCCAGCAGCGCCGTTCCCACCGGCGCCAGAATGGATATCCGGTTTTCCTCCAGCCGCGCGTCGTTGGGAAAGACGAGGGTGTAGACCGGCTCTTCGCCGCTGTCCAGGTCCTTCAGGCATATCTGCGAGTTCATGGTGATGACATCGGCAGGTATGTCCTGCGGTTCGACCACTTCCGCACGCAACAGCTCGTCCTCCAGTTCCCTGAGGTGTTTGCTGTCACGGGAATCTTCCGCGTTGACCTTCTCCAGCAGTTCCTCCAGCCGGCTGAGATCAAATTCGGTGATGTGGATGGTTCTTTCTTCTGCTGACTTCTTCATTGGATTCTGCTCCCTTTGGCTGTCACTCCTGGAAGGGGGTACCCTTTCAGATAAAAGTTCAAGTATACATAAAGATTGGGCGATATCAATCGATTGGGCTCAGCGGGCTGAAATGACAGGGGTAAACGGGTTAAGGCCGGAACCGGTACACAAAAAAGCCGCATCCCGAGATGCGGCTTTTTGCCTGAATTCTGCTGATCTAGTGGCTTGGCGCCTGGATGGCTGTACCACTGGGGGGCCAGGGGGTTGCATAGTGGTTGGCCGTCATGGCGCGTTTCTATGATTTAGAGAGTCTCATTATGGCAAGCTGAGTGTAATGAGAACCACAAGGGTTATAAAGGTGTAGAGAATGTAGAGATGTAACTGCCCATTCTGGAGTCTTCTGACAGGCATCAATTTCTCATGAATGCGGGAGATCAGAGGGAGATAAATTTTTTCAAGAACGGTTTCCGGAACATGGCTTTCAAAATGGGGATTTTGGGGGAATGGGCCACAGATGTGCGGGGTGTGGCGTTGCGGGCGCAAAATGCCTGCAAAGAGGTTTACCAGCATGTCGGCGAATGAAGATGCGCTATATTGTATCCTGCTGTTCGGTGCAAGATAGCCGCATCCCCAGGTGCCCGCTGTGGCGACGGATGATTTTCCTACCTTGCGAAGATACCAGAACAGCACGCAGAGCGTAACGACAATCAGTGAAACGGCAAGGATGGAAATCAAGGGCAACGGAGTTGCTCCTCCCAGGGAAACTTGCCTTGAGGATGGTGGCAGCCAGGTGCGTAAGGCGGGCTCGAGCAGGGGGGTGACGGCTATGGGGGCTACCCCGATGGCAAGACAGACAATGGCAAGGATTAGCATGGGGAGCCGCATGGTCCACCGTGCCTCATGGACAGTGTCCGGCAGCGGCGTCCGGGGGACGCCGAGAAAGGCTACGCCGACTACCTTGACGAAACAGGCAATCGCCAGGCCGCCGATCAAGGCAAGGGCCGGAGCCGCCAGGGAGGTGGCGATTGCCGTGGCTCTGCTGCCGGAAATGGCGCCATTCAGGAATCCGAGATAGATCAGGAGTTCACTGACAAATCCATTGAGCGGAGGCAGTCCGCAGATCGCCACGGCGCCGATGATAAACGATGCGGTGGTCCAGGGCATGGGCCGTAACAGCCCCCCCATGCGGTCTATTTCACGGGTTCCAACTGCGTGTATGACGGAACCGGCGCCAAGGAACAGCAGCGCTTTGAAAGTTGCATGGTTCAGCACATGAAGCAGCGCTCCGGCAAGCCCCAGAAGAACGAGCAGTGGAGAGCCGGTTGAGGCTCCGATCAGTGCCGTACCGATCCCCATGGTGATTATTCCGATATTCTCGATGCTGTGATAGGCCAACAAACGCTTGAGATCGTGCTGACCTAGGGCAAAGAGTACGCCTGCAATCCCCGAAACGATACCGAACATCAGAACGACCATTCCCCACCAAAGTGGCATACCGGTAAAAAACGACAGCGTGCGCACCAGGCCGTAGATACCTATTTTGAGGATGATGCCTGACATAATGGCTGAAACATGGCTTGGGGCATTGGCGTGGGCAGACGGAAGCCAGATGTGAAGCGGCATGATCCCGGCCTTGAAGCCGAAACCGAACAGGGCGGCCATAAAGATAACGGCTGCCGGGGTGCCGGCTGCCGGCAGTGAACCGGCGTCAGGGAACGTAAATGCCCCCGATGCGCCCTTCAGCAGGGCGAACATGGCGAACAGGGCCAGGGTGCCTGTGTGGGTGCAGATCAGATAGAGAGTACCGGCATTCCGCACCGCCGGGGTGTGGTCGTCGGTGGTAAGCACAAAATAAGCGGCAAGGGCCATGATTTCCCACGCCAGCAAAAACAGGCCGGCAGAACGGGCCATGGTTACCATGAGCATTGAAGCCGTCAGCAGGCCGAAGAAAAAGGTCAGTTTGCGGATGGTTCGCGGATTGCTCCGCGCCGGCCAATAATCAAGGGAATATAGACTGCAACAGGTGGCAACAAGGAGGATTGGCAGGGCAAAGAAGGCGGTTAGAGGATCAATGCCGTATTCGGCGGGGCCAAAGGGAAACGGCCAGGACAACTGATAGGTGATGCGCTGTTGCCGGATCAGCGTCATGAATGCGCCGGTTAGGCCCGAGACCGCCGCGATGATCATGGCCGCGGTGGCAACACGTTGGCCGGAGGTGGGTTTCAGTCCGCGTGCTACCACGGGGAAGCCCGAAAGGGCTGCCATCATTGCCGCCGCTGTAAGGAGCAGGGCGGGAAGGTGTGGAGCCAGACCTTCGGTCATAGGGGAGCGCTTCCTATGTCTTTCTCGATTTCAAGGATTACGTCCATTATCGCTTTGGCATTGCATTGCTTGCCGAGGATGTCGCGCAGGCGTTGATCCCGCAGGCAATATGCCAGCCTTGAGAGCAGGTGCAGATGCATCCTGATGGTCGGCGAGATTATGGTGAACAGTATCTGTACCGGTTTGCCGTCAAGGGCTCCGAAATCAACCGGCTGCGTGAGAAAGCTGAGGGAAATCTTCGGGACCGGCAGTTGCACCAGGATGGGGTTGCGCACATGGGGAATTGCGATGCCGTCACCAACCGCCGTGGTTCCCATGGCTTCACGGGCCAGAAGCACCTGTAGTATGAAGTCGGGATCGATCTCTGCCGGCAGTTCCAGCGCGGAAACAACGTTGCGCAAAACGGTTTCCTTGTCATTGCCCGGAAAACCGCAATGGATGCCGCCGGCCTGGAGCGCCTGGCTCAGGGTTGGCAACGGACGGGTATCCGCATCGTGCATCTTGTAGAGGGCCGGATTGACCTTGATGCCCCGTTCCGTTGCCCATTCCAGCAAGTCCACCGGATTGATCCGGTAATCACCATGCATGGATTCAGCGGGCAGATTGTCTTTCCTGATCCATCTGACTACGGTTTTTTCATCTACATTCAGGGCCTGGGCGGCTTCGGAGGGTTCGAGCAGCATTGGTTTATCCTTTAGGGTGTCCCGGCATTTCCTCGATGCCGAGTTGCAGGCAGAGAGCCTTGTTCACCTGGCACATGAGGGATTTGTTGATGAAGCCAAGACGTTCACCGACCACGTTTGCCTTGTCGATGGTAATCAGGATGTGGGAACTGATTTTGGCATCCTTTCCCAGCCCGCTTCCGGCAGCCGGCAGGAACGTTTCGAAATCATATATTTTTTCCAGGCGGCTAAAGCTTAAGGGGATGATGGTTACGACCGGAGAGTATTCGTTGCTGATATTGTTGCTTACCACAAGGCAGGGACAGACCTCCGGTTCGCTCCTGTCCGCGTGGGGTAGATTGACAGCATAGATACCGCCGCGTTTAAACATCTCGTTTCTCCGTCACAGCTGATTCGAATTTCTTGAGGACCTCTTTCGTTTCTTCCGCAGTTGACTGATATCCTTCGATCAATCCTTTGTGCGCCTTCTTTTTTAGCTCATCGAGTTTTTCCCTGGCCGCCTCTTCCAGAAACTGGCTCAACCCGCGTTGACCATACAACGCCTTGATGTCGTCAACAATAGGGGTTGGCAGTGTGATATTCAATCGTGTGTTCGGCATGACGGCACTCTCCCTTGCACATGTATGTGTTGTGTGTCGTTTGGGTGTCTCATAATTTTATTGACGTATGACATTTTATAACATATCTTTTTCTAAAGTGTTATAAAAATATAGCAACTCATAATGTTTTTGTGTCGCCCAGTAATCAAGTCAGCAGTTGACGTGAGACAGGGGGCAGGCGTGAGGCAGGCGTGATGTACCTCCTTGATCCAACGTTATTTCTACTGGTTGCGGCGTCCTGCATTGCACTTTCGGGCATTCCGGGGCTTTTGGCACGCCATGCCGTCTGGGGACAACGGATCGCTGCCTTGCTTGTAATCGCTGCGTCGTGTCTTGGTGAGGCGGCAGTAGTTTCGATCCTCTGCGGTATTTCCTGTTCATCATACCAGATTGACTGGCCGCTTCCTTTTGGGCCGGCGCTCTTTTCCGTCGATCACCTTTCAACTCTCTTCCTCGCGCCGCTCTTCCTGGTTACCGGTGCTGTCGCGCTGTATTCCGTGGCGTACTGGCCGGCCAGGGAAAAGGCGAGCGCCGGAAGGCTCACCTTCTTCCTCGGACTCTTTGCCGCCGCGATGGTCATCGTGGTCATGGCCCGTAACGGTGTACTGTTTCTCATGGCATGGGAGGTTATGGCGCTGTCCGCCTATTTTCTGCTGACCACCGAGCAACAGAGTTCCGACGTTCAGCGTGTCGGAACGGTCTATCTCCTCGCCACCCACACCGGCACCATGGCGCTTTTTGCCATGTTTTCCCTCTTGCGCGGGACTACCGGCACGTTCGCGTTTCCCTCATTCCATGCCCTTTCTTCGACCGTCCCCGTTGCAACAGCGGTCATCATAACCGCCCTGATCGGTTTTGGCGGCAAGGCGGGGCTCATGCCCCTGCATTTCTGGCTTCCCGGCGCCCATGCCAATGCCCCCAGTCACGTATCGGCAATGATGTCGGGGTTGATGCTCAAGATGGGAGTGTACGGCATCCTCCGAACATTGTCGTTTTTCGACCATCTGCCGGCATGGCTTGGCTGGCTCATCCTTCTGCTTGGTGCATGGTCTGCGATTAACGGGATTGCCCTGGCAGCCGGGCAACGTGACCTGAAACGCCTGCTGGCCTGCAGCAGTATCGAGAATGTCGGCATTGTCTTTATCGGCATCGGCCTGGCACTTGTCGGCCTGAGCCAGCACGCGCCGTATCTGGTGGTGTGCGGCCTTGCGGGGGGCTTTATCCATATTGTCAATCATGCCCTCTTCAAATCACTCCTCTTCTTGGGGAGCGGGGTGCTGATACATGGAACCGGAACCCGGGAGATTGACCGGATGGGGGGGCTTAGCCGGCGCATGCCGGTAACATCGCCGCTCTTTCTGGTCGGGTCGCTCGCCATATGCGGTTTGCCGCCGCTCAATGGATTTGTCGGCGAATTCTTCCTCTATATCGGTGCCATCACCGATGGCATCGTCGCCCCGTTGCCGCTGGCGTCCCTGGTTGCGCCTGTCCTGGCGCTGGTTGGCGGGCTGGCGGTACTGACCTTCGTCAAGCTTTTCGGGATCGTTTTTCTCGGCTCTCCCCGTTCGGTTGAATCTGCCCATGGCCATGAAGCATCGGCGGTGATGACCGTACCAATGATGCTGCTGGCGGGGGGGTGCCTGATTGCCGGTCTGGCGCCGGTACTGTTGGTGCGGCTGGTTACCCCGGTTGTCGGTTCCTATGCCGGTCTCACCCCCCAGGATATAGCACAGGTTACGGGGCGGATCCCTTTTATGTCGCTTACGTATGCCAACGTGCTGCTTCTCGTGGTTCTGCTGGCTGTCGGCGCAGCATACCGTCGGCGACTCGCTGTAACCCCCCGTTCCCAGGGAGGTACATGGGGATGTGGCTATCTCGCGCCTACAGCAAGGATTCAGTATACCGGCACATCATTCAGCGAGATGGCGGTGAGCCTGTTTGGGTCTATCGTTGCACCCAACCGCCGCAGGCCCACGCTTGATACCCCCATTCCTTCCGCTGACGCTCGTTTTTCCTATGAGGTAACTGAAACAGTGCTGAATCGGATTCTGACCCCCGCCTTTCAGGTTGTCGGCACGGCATTTTCCTACCTCAGGAAAGTGCAGCATGGTCAGCTTCATATTTACGTGTTGTATATATTCGCCACGCTGTGCGTCCTGATGATCTGGAAGCATTGAACGACGACAGCGGTGTTTTCGTCTCCTTCGAGGATGGCACGTTATGACCAACATTATCATCCACTGCGTAGTGGCGCTCCTTTTCCCGCCACTGTTACTCGGGGTTATCGGCAAAACCAAGGCGGCGTTTGCCGGAAGGGTCGGAGCACCATTCCTACAGCCATATTTCGACCTGATCAAACTCTTCCGCAAGGGGTCGGTCTTTAGTGAGACCACCACGTGGGTTTTCCGTGCCGGTCCGTTGATAACCCTGTCCGCAACGCTTATTGCGGTTTTGTTGATCCCGTTGGGGCGCCATGTTGCACCACTTTCCTTCAGCGGCGATCTCATCCTGTTTGCCTACCTCTTTGGATTGTCCCGGTTCTTCACCACCGTTGCAGCCCTGGATACCGGTTCGAGTTTTGAGGGAATGGGGGCGGCACGGGAAGTCACGTTCTCCTGCCTTGCCGAACCGACGCTTTTCTTTTCCCTGATAACGCTGGCTCGCATCAGCAAGTCGCTCTCTCTGTCAACAATACTGACCCATCCCACGCCCGCGATCTGGCTTGCCTCCGGGGCGAGCATGCTGCTGTTGGTGGGGGCGCTGTTCATCACACTCCTAGCGGAGAACTGCCGTATCCCGTTCGATGACCCTAACACACACCTCGAATTGACCATGATCCATGAAGTCATGGTCCTTGATCACAGTGGCCCCGCCTTCGGGATTATTCTGTATGGAGCGGCACTGAAACTGTTCGTCCTCGGAGCGGTTTTTGTAAACGTTGCCTTCCCTGTCGCCACCGGAAATGAGTTCATCGACTGGGGTATCTTCCTTGTCGCCATGCTTGTTCTGGCGGTGGCAATAGGCATTGTCGAGTCGGTCATGGCCAGATTGCGTTTGGTCCGCATTCCGCAGCTTCTGGTCGGAGCCTCTATCCTGTCCGCCTTTGCCATGCTGCTGGTATTGAGGTAGCCGCCATGAGTTCATTTGCTGATCAATTGCTGGTCCTGGTGATGCTGATCAATCTGATCATGCTCGGTACGAGCAGGCTGGTGTTTTCCATCCGCGCCGTTGCCGTGCAGGGAGTCATCCTTGGTATCTTGCCCGGTTTGATACATCCGTTCTCCGGACACTTGGCCGCTATTACCTTCGGTATCATCCTGGCCAAAGGAGTGGCAATTCCGTACTTCATCGGCGGTGCTGTTCACAAAGCACAAATCAGGCGGGAAGTGGAACCCTTCATCGGTTATGTGCCGACTTTGCTCCTCGGTGCCGTATTCACTGCCCTGTCGTTCGTTTTTGCCGAACGCTTACCCCTTGCGCCCGAACATAAGGATCTCCTGTTTGTACCGGCCTCCATTGCCACGCTGTTGACCGGTTTTCTTATCCTGACGACCCGCCGCAAGGCCATCTCCCAGGTCATCGGCTATCTGGTGATGGAAAACGGGATCTTCGTATTCGGCCTTCTTCTGACCGAGGCAATGCCGGTCATGGTGGAGGCCGGTGCCCTGCTCGATCTCCTCGTGGGGATATTCGTCATGGGTATTGTCATAAACCATATCAGCCGGGAATTCTCGTCGATCGACACCTCCCGCCTGCGGGCCCTTAAGGAGGAGTAGCCGCAATGCTGTATGCCCTTGTTCTGCTCCCCCTGCTGGGAGCGTTATGCGCCTGGATCGTGCCGGACAATCGTCTCCGCCCCATTACGCTGCCTGTTGTTGCGACGCTTCACCTGGCACTAACGGCGTTTTTGCTGGGGAATGCGCCGCCGCCATCCCCCGGAGGCTGGATCTGGCTTGACCCTCTGGGGAAGGTGGTGCTCCTGTGCATCAGCCTGCTCTTCACCGTCTGCGCCTATTATGCCGTCGGCTACCTGTCGTACCGCCAGGAGCGTTCGAACCGGGTTCTCTGCATGGGGCTGCTGGTCTGCCTTTCGGCCATGGGCCTGGTTACCATGACCCAGCATCTGGGATTGCTCTGGGTCGCGCTGGAAACAACCACCGTATCCATGGCTCCCCTTATCTACTTCAATTGCAATGCCCGCTCGATAGAGGCCACCTGGAAATATCTTCTCCTCTGTTCTGTTGGTATCGGCCTGGCGTTGCTCGGGTTGCTCTTTCTCGCCTATTCGACCTACGTGGCACATCAGGATGCCACCCTGCTGCTCGGCTCGCTGACGACTGTTGCACGCGATCTGAACCCCGGCTGGCTCCACGCGGCGGCGATCTTCCTGCTGGTCGGTTATGGCTCCAAGATGGGGTTGGCTCCCCTGCATGCCTGGAAACCGGATGCCTACGGCGAGGCGCCCGGCCTGGTGGGTGCCCTGCTGGCCGGGGGGTTGGTCAACTGCGCATTTCTGTCGATATTGCGGGTTTATCAGATCTGTCTTGCATCCGGCACGGAAATAGCGTTCTTTCAAAATGCCTTGGTTGGCATGGGGCTCATCTCCATGGCCTTTGCCGCAGTATTCATGGCACGCCAGGCTGACTTCAAGAGGATGCTGGCCTATTCGAGCGTCGAACATGTGGGTATTCTTGCCATCGGTCTTGGGCTTGGCAAAGGGGCGCTGTACGGCGCGCTTTTTCATCTTCTGAACAACGGATTGACCAAGGGAGTGCTGTTCCTCTCCTCCGGCAACATTCACCGCTCGTATGGAAACAAGACGACCGATGCGGTTAAGGGGGCCCTGACGCGACTCCCCTGGTCGGGGGGGCTCTTCCTGGCCGGTTTCATAGCCATTACCGGTTCACCGCCGTTCTCGCCGTTCATCAGCGAGTACACGATTGTCAGTAATGCCTTCCTCGACGGGCGGCACCTGGTGGGGTGGCTGTTTCTTCTGTTTCTGGCCGTTGTATTCATCGGCATGGCCCTGACGGTGTTGCCGATGGTCATGGGGGCTCCACCCGCCGATCTTGAGCACTCCGATTATGAGGATGGTCTGCTGACGGTGGGGCCGCCGCTTTTCATGATGGCGATCATCCTGTGGCTCGGGATCTGGCCGCCTGCATTTCTTGTTTCGCTCCTTACCGAAGGCGCCGCAATGCTGGGGGTGCAACCGTGAGTGATCCATTCCGCACCATGTACAACGGGACCGCCATCTCCCTGGCGGAGATCCCCCCAGTGGATACCAACGAGTTCCTGCAAAGTATTCTCGATTCGTTGGACCGGGGATGGCGGATTGTTTCGTATTTTGGTATTCCGACGCCAGCCTCCACCGCGCTTGTCTGCGTCCTGGCCAACAAGGCGGAGGGCCGGCTTGCCGCCGCCCGTACGGAGACAAGCGATAATCACGTTCCCTCCCTTGCCGCGCTCAGTACCCAGGCACAGCTGTTTGAACGGGAGATCGCCGAGCAGTGCGGCTTGGTATTCGATGGACACCCCTGGTTCAAGCCGGTTCGTTTCCACCATTCCTTCGTGCCGGGACGCGATGCCTGGGACCGCCCCGCGGACGAGCCGCTCCGCGTCGGTGTCATGAACTATTTCCAGGTGGCAGGCGACGAAGTGCATGAGGTTGCCGTCGGCCCCGTTCATGCCGGCATCATCGAGCCGGGACACTTCCGTTTCCAGTGCCACGGTGAAGAAGTCTTTCATCTGGAAATATCCCTCGGCTACCAGCACCGGGGGATCGAGGCGGGACTTGTCGGTGGACCTCACCCACGCACCTTGCAGGTGATGGAAACTGCCGCCGGTGATACGACAATCGGCCATGGCCAGGCGTACTGCATGATCATGGAGGCGTTGGGAGGAATCAAGGCGCCTCCACGGGCAGAAGTGTTGCGAGGCATTGCCCTAGAACTGGAACGGCTGGCCAACCATACCGGTGACTTGGGGGCAATAGCCGGTGATGTGGGGTATCTGCCGACCTCATCCTTCTGCGGCCGTATCAGGGGAGATTTTCTCAATATGACTGCTGTCCTCTGCGGCAGCCGTTTCGGAAGGGGGGTGCTCGTTCCGGGCGGTACGATTTTCGATCTGACGCCCGAGCTGTGCAACGAGCTCCTCAAGCGTCTGGCAGAGGCACGACGTGACCTGACCAATGCGATAGAGCTCCTCTGGAGCTCGCCTTCGGTAATGGGGCGTTTGGAGGGTACTGGGGCATTGACACGTGAGCAGGCTCTCGAATTCGGTTTGGTCGGACCTGCCGCACGAGCCTGCGGGGTCAAGCGGGATGTCCGACTTGATTATCCGTTCGGCATCTATCGCATGACCCATCTTCCGGTTGCTACCGTGTTCCATGGTGACGTCTGCGCACGAACCATGATCAGGTGGCAGGAAGCCCAGAAATCAATGGATTTTATCGAAGAACAGCTGCGGCAGTTGCCCGGAGGCGGACATCGCGTCGCTGCAGCCCCATGCGCCGGCCAGCGCCTGGCTGTTGCCTTGACCGAGGGGTGGCGGGGGGAAATATGTCACGTGGCGGTAACCGACGATGCCGGGCGTTTTGCCCGTTACAAAATCGTCGACCCTTCGTTCCATAACTGGCAAGGACTTGCCATGGCGCTCCGGGGGCAGCAGATATCGGATTTTCCGCTCTGCAATAAGAGCTTCAACCTTTCCTATTGCGGGTTCGACCTGTAGAAGATTGACCAGGCGGCACTGGTGTGGCAGCAAACTCTACGCCTGCCACCCAGACACTGGTTATACCCCGGATGCGGGGTGGGAGGATAATGTTACATGTTCCGAGCAATCGCTGCCCGCTTCAAACAAGGACATCGCACAACGCCGTATCCCGCTAAGCCGCTGCAAATGCCCGAGCGGTTCCGCGGTTATCCGACCGTTACCCCTGTAAGTGAGGATTCCGAGGCTGAGTGCCCCTACGGTGCTTACTCAAGGGACAGCGGGGGGGGGCTGGACATGGGCAAATGTCTTTTCTGCGCCGAATGCCCGGTCGGACCCATCCAATTTACCACGGATTATCAATTGGCCGTCACGAATCGTGAGCACTTGTTGGTGCATCCCGGATCGGAGCATCACCACGCTCGACCGCTACCCCCCGATCTGCGGAGCATGTTCGGGCGCTCTCTTAAATTCCGGGAGGTCAGCGCCGGGGGGTGCAATGCGTGCGAAGCCGATACCAATGTTCTTTCCACCATCGGTTGGGATCTCGGGCGGTTCGGAATCCAGTTTGTGGCGTCGCCGCGTCATGCCGATGGCCTATGGATAACCGGTCCGGTCACTGAAAATATGGCCAAGGCGCTTCTTACCACCTATGAAGCGATTCCTGCTCCAAAGATCGTTGTCGCCTGTGGCGCCTGCGCCATAAACGGCGGACCGTACATTGATTCTCCCCAGGTCTGCAATGGTGCAGACAGCCTTGTTCCCGTTGATCTGTACATCCCGGGCTGCCCGCCTCATCCGGCTACCATTCTCGATGGTCTGCTGCGTATTCTGGATAAATTATCACCCGCTCCCCTGAAATAAGAGGCAAAAACCAAGACGAATTACTGCTCGTCAACCTATGCGTGAGATCGATGAAGCTCAATAACACAGATCCACCATGGTAAAGCCATATTCCCCTGCCCACCAAGGATGACCATACTAAAATCGTTCCCAAATTAGAGCTGGACGTTGATTTGTTTATTCAGGCCGGTGCTGCCGGATAGCCGCGGATGGCGAGCGCTTTGCTGACCATATCCTGGTGGGGAAGCCATTCCCTTGCCGCGTCGAACCGGGTCCAGGACGAAGTGCAGGCGAAGCCCTCTGCCGGCGCAAGGGCCTGGCAGGCCCGGGGGCGCTCTTCAAAGGGGAGGGTGCAGCCAGCTTCTCCCAGGAGGACGCATTCCCCTGCACCGGGGAGCACCTGGATCTCCCTCGCTTCCCGCTCCTGCCGCGTTGCCGGCCGGGGATAGAGGATAATCCTGTCCGGGTCTCCCTTTTCCCCCTTTTCCGGCGAATAGGGGATGCCGTAATGGCGGTCGAGGACCCACAGGCCCGAGGCCAGCAGGCGGGCCAGTTCCGCGGCAGGGTCGGCTGACCGGAGGAATCGTCCCGGCGCTTCTATTCCCGGCCTGGTTCGGCAGCACTCGCCGCCGCAGGCGCTGCAGAGTGAATGGTCTTCGTTGTTTTCCACGGAACTTTCTGCAGTCATGTTCTAACGGTTCCTCCCGGCTTCTGACGGGTCGGTCGGCTTCAGTGAAGAGGCGGCGTGTTCCTGCTCCCCTGAATAATAGGGGGAGTCTCCGTTGTTTTCTACTCATTTTTCCATTTTCCCCTGTTAACGCATAAAAAACGGGAGGAGCTTTTGCCCCTCCCGCGGTGTTGCAACACATCAGTCCTGCGATTCCGTTCCGTGTTCAGTCAAGACGGCTGTTCATCCGCACTTAGTACTTGGGGATGAAGCGGAGTACGAACTGGTTCGGTGTCGGCCACTTGGAGTTCAGCTTGTTTACGGTAATGTAGTAGTTCAGCCCCAGGTTGGCCAGGTCCTCGACGGGGCCGGTCATGTAGAGGGGGTTGGATTCCCATGCAGCCAGCACATCGGCCGGAACCGGCTTCTTGACCCCGTCGGAAGGATAGGGAATGCCGTTGGCGTCGAGGCCCGCCTGGCTGCGGTAGGTTACCCAGGTCCCCTCGCAGTAGCCTGAGCCCATGAGCGGATCGGTTACCACGAAATTGCCGTCGCAGTTGGCCATGAGGGTGTTGTCGGTGTTGATGTTGTTGTCGTCGTCATAGAAGTAGCCCGAGGGAACGCCGGAAAGGTTGTTCCAGTCGCCGAACAGGGCATAGTAGTTGGAGGAGATCAGGCCGCTGTCGATGATGTCTTCGGTGGCATTGAGGAAGTAGCTGAAACGGTTGATCGGGTCAAAATAGCCGGTTTCAGGATGATTGGCGTCTGCCGGCCCGGCAAGGCCCTGGGCGAAGAGGGCTGACAGGGTCTCTGCGGACTGGAGGGCGGAGGTGGTAGTGGTGAAATATTTGCCTTTGCTGGTGGAGAAGCCGAGGCCGTCAAGGGACTTGGACGGGGTGAACACGCCGTTCACCATGAAGCCCAGCTGGGCCTTGAACCCTTTCCACTTCCTCACGTCGTTGTCGGTCAGCTTCTGCATGGAGTTATAGATAGTCGTGAGGGTGTCGGTCGCGACATTGAAGTACACATCGACCGGCTGGCCGTTGACCCCGCTGACCTTCCAGCGCTTGCTGGACTGGATCGGGTCGGAGCACATCTTGTCGGAGAAGTCGTAGGGGTTGTAGCCGGTGGTCATGATGCACTTCTTCCCGGTCACGTCATCCTTGTTGACAACCTTCATCCCCGGACCGGTAACATCGGACTCCTCCCACCCCACATACCCGTTGGTGGCGGTCTTTGCTGCGCTGGTGAAGAGCGTGCTCCTGTATTTCACAAACTCGGTGTAGGGAGGCGGCGCCACCGTGACGTTACTCATGTCCCAGCCGGTGATGGTGCCGGCGCTGGCGGCTGAAGCGGCAACCAACAGCGATGCTCCCAGCAGTGCAGACAGCTTCTTGGCGGATTTGCTTTTCGACATGCTCGTTCTCCTTTTTGTTGTCTGGTTTATTAATGGTTCTTGACGGTATATTTAGCAACTGACATACCAATGGCGTTTCTGTGTCTAATGTGATGTTATTGCAGGCTTTTTTAGAAAAAGCATGAACGGCGGGTTTCGAAAGGCCGCAACTGTGGTTGCCACCTTCGAAGCTGTACAGGAGTTTGCCGGAGGGAAGAATTTGTCGTTGCAGATGCAAGTAGATTGGCGGACACAATGCGTAGAGGCGGGCCGGGACGTGTTGTTGCTCCGGGAAATGCCGGGCGTGGCGTCGGCGCGGTCGGGCTGACAGGGGCTGCATGGGATGTCCGCAGCTCTGGTTGCGCTATGCAACCAGGGTTGCGTGGATACGTCATGTGCTGTGCAGAAAAATTTGTGAGGGCGCGCGGCGGGCCATTTCGGCCCCGGCAGTTTCCCGAAGATATGGAAAATTTGCAGAGAAAGGGGGGTACCCTCAAGCTTCTGCTCGGGGTAGGGATGCCGGCAGGGCTCCTATGGTTTGATTTCGACAACCGTGCCATTGGGCACCAGCTTGTCGATTTCCTCGATCTCTTCATCCGTTACGGCAATGCACCCCTTCGTCCAGTCACTCCCCGCATGGGCATCGCCGACCCAGGAAAAGCCATCCTTGATGCCGTGGATCATGATGTCTCCGCCGGGGGAAACGCCGAGTTCCCGTGCCCGCCTCTTGTCTTTCTCGTTGGGATAGGAGATGTGGAGGGCGCAGTGATAGCGGCTGTCCCGGTTTCTTGAATCGATGGTGTAGGTTCCCTCCGGGGTTTTGTTGTCTCCCTGCCGCTCTTTCGGCCCGGTCGGGTTTCCCCCCAGGGCAATACGGTAGCTTTTGAGCACTTTTCCCTTGGAGAGCAGCAACATCCGCCGCGCCTGTTTTTCGATCACGATTTTGTCGATGCTGGGTTTCCGGATGGCGTAGGCAAAGACATTCTTTTCGAGTTCGTCGATCTTCTGCTGCAGGGCGGCAATCTCTGCCTCTTTCTCCTTAACCTCGCTCTGGAGCGTTTCGATCGTCGTCTGCTGGGTGGCTACCATCCTGTCTTTTATGGGGACATTGTTGAGGTAAAAGATCATCGTTTCACTGTGAGACCGGTAGTCGCTGTCGGGATAATCCGCTATGAGTTTCCGGAAGCAGGCCAGGGATTTCCCGTAATCTTTCTGCCCGTTATCCGGATATGAATAGATAAGCCCCATTTCGAAGAGCGCCCGGTCTCCCGTAGTGGGATAGCTGCCGATAATCTGCTCGTACGAGTCCAGCGATTCCTGGTAGCTGCCCTGCTTGAACAGGAGATGCGCCTCTTCAAAAGTCTGCCTGGATTGGAGGGCCTCGCTGAAATGCCCGCAGCCTGCCATCAGGAGCGACACTGCCATGATTCCGATAAGGACGAGGCTGCGTCTGCCCATCCGATTCCGTTTGTCAGCCATTACCGGCCCTCTTGTTTCCTTATTAAGCGGAGGCCGCCGGCATTGCCGGCGGCCCCTTGTTGCCGAACTACTTCTTCATGGATTTCTGAAAAACCAGGTCAGCCTGTTTCGCCTTTTCATCGGCGATCCGTTCCCGCTCCTCCGCCGCCTTTATGGCGCTGTCGGCGCGGACGGTGGCGTCGTCTGCCTTGACTTTGGCCGCATCGGCTGCGGCCTTGGCTGCTTGTGCGTCCTGCACTGCCTGCTGAACTTTCGCATCAAGGATTCTTTGATCCGCCTGCACCTTCTCCAGCTCTCCGGAAGTTGCACATCCAATCAAAGCTGCGGGGAGAACAAGCATCATCGAGATCAGTACGAGAGTTTTTTTCATTTGCGTATCACCTCCTTTCCGTCAGATTGTCTTGCCGGGGCGGTTGCCCGTTTGCCCGGAACGGACGGGCTACTTCCTGACCGGATCAATCACAATGCCGTCCAGTTCCAGATCGATCTTCAGCCGTTTGGCCGCGTCCCTGGCGGCATCGTCATCGGCAAAAGGTCCGGCCAGAACCCTGTAACTATCGTTATTTCCCAGCACCCTGGCCGGTATCGGCGGCCCCTGATGGGTGATGATGGCGGCAAGCCTCCGGGCCTCCACCTCGCTGCCCATATCGGCGGCCAGCACATACCAGGCATCCAGTTTCAGCTCCGGTATCTCCGGCCGGCCGTGCAAGGTGTCCGGGTGCTCAACTACGATGGCCTTGGCCACCAATTCGCCGCTTCCCGGCTTGAGGGCGAAGATCGGGACCGGAATGCCCATGGCTGCGGTCTGCACTTCCTTGACCTTATTCCAATCGAGTGTTCGGCCGGTCTTCTTTTCGATGGTTCGCAATGTCTCGTAGATCTTCGCCAGTTCGAGAGGGTCCGAGTCTTCCTGGGGCGTATGGGCTTCCATGTACAGCACACCGTCACGCTGGCCAACGAGATAGGGCTGGTTGACAATGGCCACCTGGGTATTGACCGGCGTGTCGTTGAAAAGCTCCTTGATGTTTTCCGGATAGAGCCGCATGCAGCCGTTGGTCGCATTCAGCCCGACGCTGGCCGGCTTGTTCGTGCCATGGATCAGGTAGCCGGCTTTGCTCAGGTAGAGAGCATATTCGCCCAACGGGTTCTCCGGACCCGGCGGGACTTGCGACGGGAGCGGGTCGCCCTTCTTCCGGTGATCCTCGGCAATGGATGCCGGTACATGCCAGGTCGGCCGGGCAGCCTTGCGATAGATTCTTGTCGGGCCGATGGGCGTGGGCCGCTCCCTGGTTCCGACGCCGACGGGGTAGGTCGACACCGCCAGCGACGTGCCTTCCCCCTTGTACTGAAAGAGCCGCATCGTGGCGACATTGACCACAATCCCTTTCCGCGGAGCGTCCGGCAAAATGAAACTGAGCGGCAGGATAACCTGTTCGCCGGTCTTGGGCGCCCACACATCAACCCTTGGGTTGGCGGCGCTGATCGCATTGATCCCCAGCCCGAAGTGCCGGGCGATGTCCGGCAGCGTATCCCCTTTTTCAAGTTTGACGACGGCCAGACGGCCGATGACGTCATTGCCGCCGGTGACCGCAAAGTCATGCTGTTCGATCGTGGTTGCCATACGGCCTGTCGCCAGGGAAGGTTCCCGGATGCTGAGCGCTGCGCAGCCTTGAAGCGCAATAAGGCCCAGACAGAGCATGATCAGGCGAAAATAACCGGCAGAGATGGAGATGTTGGCGATTCTACTCATGGTTCAACACGGTACCTTTCTCAACGATTGTTATTATTCCCTGGCCGGGAAATAAAAAAAGCCGGGGCCGAATATCCCGTGATATTTCGGCAACCCGGCTGTCTCGGTGAGACCCTGTAGGCTTTCCGCCCCATTCTCGCGAATGGTTTAGTATTATCGTCTACCACCAACTGATTTTTTACTGCTTCAGGCTACATGCCGGCACCGCATAACACGGTGTCCCGCAAAGACGCACCCCTTGCCGATCCGGCCGCCGCCTCGCGCTACTGCCAATAAAAAAGCCGGGGCCGATATCGTGTGATATTTCGGCAACCCGGCTGTCTCGGTGAGACCCTATAGGCTTTCCGCCCCATCCTTGCGGATGGTTTAGTATTGTCGTCTATCCCTCAAAAATTTTGGCAATTTTATAGCACCATGAAGATTTGTCAACAATATTGTGCGGTAAGACTCCCCACCCAAAAAACCGAGATATATTCCCCTCTACCGGTAAGGTCGGTAAGAATAGAGGAAGAATGGGTCAAAATTTGATTTCCGAAGGGGGGCATTTTTACATTGCCGCCAACCCCCGCCTATAACCGGGACACCGGAAAGCCGGCCGCCTGCCAATCGGCCAGCAGCGCCTGGTTGATATTGCCGTATCCCAGTTTCGTGAGTTTGCGATAGGCGTTGTAACTACGACCACCACTGTTGCAGTACACAATGATCTTCTTTTCCTTGTCGAGCACCTTGGAGCCGGCGGCAAAGGCGGCTGCCGGGATATTGATTGCCCCGGGAATATGCCCCTCGTCATATTCGTTTTTGTCCCTCACATCCACCAGTTGAAAAGTGCCGGCGCCACTTTCCAGCAACGTTTTCAATGCCGCTGGATCAAGTCGCTTGGTTTCAATCTTCGCCTCATAGTTCGGCCCGGCATAGATAGGCAGCCCTTTTTCCTCCCACACCGGCATCCCTTCGGAATAGACCAGAACGTGCTGATAACCGAGCCCGGCAGCCAGCTTTGCAGCCTTTTTGCTTTTGCCGCACTTTACACCGTTACAGTAAAAGACAAGGGGCCTGGCCAAGTCACCCTGCAACAGAGCGGGATCTCTTTCCAGTTTTGATATCGGCAGACTGATTGCTCCCTTGATATGGACCTCCTCGTATTCCTCGGGGGTCCGGGCATCAAAAATCAGGGGGTTGATCTTTCCGGCATCAAGCATGTTTTTCAGTTCTTCAGTGGTAATTACAGAATACTCCTGCGCCTGCGGTTGCGCAGCAAGTGCGGTACCCGCAAAACAACAGAGCAGCATGACCACAAAAACCAGATTTCTCAGTTTCATGTTACTTCCTCCAAAACAATTTTTGAGGAAGTACTAACAGACTAGAGTGCAACTATGCAAATTAGTATTATCAATAATATGAATAGAGATAATCGTAATAATCAATACCAGGGGTATCCGTTGATGAAATAGTTCAACGGTACAAGGCAGGCCCACGGAGCGGAGATGGGGCTACGGATAGTGAAGAAAATTCCGGTGACAGAAAATTCCGGCGACACCAGAAATTACGGGGGCGCCAATTTCATGTTGTGTCCCCCCCGGTTATTGACTACTGTCTATGACATGGATTGTTGAGGTCTGTTGCTGATGTACTGTGTTCGGTCGGATTACGGGGGGATTACGGAATTCGCAATTTTTCTCGTTTTCAATTCACCTGACGGGGGATAGCTAACCGGCGCGCAGCTTTTTTGCGCGACCGGTTGAGCGCTTGGTTGGACGTGATACGGTCTCGACGAGCCGGCCGCTGGCATATTTGTGAACGATACTGGCAATCAGCGTCTGGTAGGGCATACCTTCTTCAGCAGCCCTCATTTGGATATCTTCGAGGTCCCGAGAAGACAGCCGGATGTTTATTCGTTTATCTTTGGTCAGGGTGGCTGCAGCACTCGATGCATAGCGGGCAATCTCGTCATCAAGATTAGGCACCGATTTCCACTCTCCGCTCTCATATGATTTGAGGATTTCGTCGTCGTATTCTTTTTCTTCAGCTTTTAATTTCCTACTCATTGCTCTTCCCCTTTGAAATATACGTCTTAGTTGCGCTTCGACTCGGAATGACCGTCTTCAGAAAGATTTCTCCATCTGTTTCCACAAAAGGGACCAAGAAGGCGTAGTCACGAATCCGGACGATAAAAATGCGCTGGTTGGCATACTTCTCCTTATTTGGGTGTTCGACCACATCAAGGAGCGCCCCTTGCGAAATTGCTACCAGCACCTCCTCGAAGGAAATCCCTCGCTCAGTCTTGAGGGCCAAGTTCTTGTCGGAGTTCCAGTTGATAGGCTTCATATTGATATCATACCTTCTTGTGTGCCTTTTGTCATCATATTCGTTTTTCTCGCAACGTGCAATCATAGTGGGTCAGGCTTCCAAGATGTCAAGTTGCTTCCAGCGCAGCTTTCAATGATCTAATTCGTTCGGCAAGCTCCCTCGCCTCCTGCATGCGGTCCGATAATCGGCGTACGGCTGAACTGATACTTCCCACGTCCCGGTTGACAAGCTTTGCAACATCGGAAAGGGTAGCACAACCCAGTTCTCGGGCAAGCCAGCCTGCCACAGCGCGTGCCTCTGAGGTGTTCCTGCTTTGTGACTGCGTCTTCAGTTCAGCCTCATCAAGATCGTAAACGCGGCACACCTTCTCTACAATCTCTCGAGCCGTCAGTCGCAACGGGATGCCGCCCGAGCAGGAAAGGCACTTGTCCACAAAGCTGTCATCCCCGAGCAGGCGAGAGTCTTCTCCTCCTTTGCCGTGAAACTCGGGCCTGTGTTCTTCTCCCAACCCATCAAGCATGAAGCTTATGTAGCGATCACGGGCTTTTGCCGCTGATTGGCCGAACTGACCAAGCACCCAGTCGGTGGTAAGCCAAGGAAGTACCTCCTTGCCAAGGTAGGCCCGATGTCCGCTCCAGGGGTATTCCTCCGGCGCTTCGACCATCCCGGCCCGCACAGGGTTAAGGTGGATGTAGCGTATCAATTCGAGGAGATAGCGGTCACCATCCACCAGCACAGCCTTGTAGCGTCCCTGAAATAGATGGCCGGTTCTTTTTTCCCGCCAGTTAACCCAGCGGGTGTAGCGGAAGGAGAGATTCTGCATGCCGCGGGAAAGAGGGATATCGCCAACTTGGATGGCCAAATGGATATGGTTGGTCATGAGGCAGAACGCATGAACGCGGTAACCAAATCGGATGGTTCCTTCCTGAAGCAGAAGGTAGAAACGGTAGCGGTCATCGTCGGTAAGGAAGACGGATTGACCGCCGTTACCCCGAAAAATGACATGGTAAAGGCCACAGGGGAGATGTATACGTGGTTTGCGTGCCATGCGGTAAAGATACCTCCCTACCTCAACTTGTCAACTTGGAAGCCTGACCCCATTGTGACCCCCCGCGCCGGCAACCTCCTCGATCGGCACCGCCGGATCGACCCGGTGCTGATAGAAGAGGTCGATGACGTCGGTCCTGAGCCGCTTGAGGGATGCTTCGGCCACCTCCCGGATGTGCTCCGGCCGGCTATTGAGAACCGGCCCCCTACCCTTCATGGCCCGGGGATCGACGCTGGTATCGAACCCGAACTTGGTGGCGATCACCACCCGGTCGCGCAGCGGCGCCAGCGCCTCACCCACCAGCTCCTCGTTGGTGAACGGCCCATAGACCTCCGCCGTATCGAAGAAGGTAATCCCCCGCTCCACGGCAGTGCGCAGCAGCGAGATCATCTCCTGTTTATCCTTGGGTGGGCCGTAGGAAAAACTCATCCCCATGCAGCCCAACCCCAAGGCCGAGACCTCCAGGCCGCTTTTGCCCAATATGCGTTTTTGCATTGCTCTCTCCTTTCATCCACAGGACTACCGTCTTGATAATGATAACGTACTCCTGAAAGACCTATGGGAGGTAGACCGATCCTGCCGGATTATTGCCTGATCGTGCGATGGTTTGGGAAGGTGTCGCAGTGGACAGCAGGAGCAGTCTGGAGTATGGCGGGAATATCAGGATAAGATGCGGGGAATTGAGCGCGAAGTTACCCGTCAGGGATGCGGCAGAGAGATTGCCTGATGGGCCGAAGAGGGGTTCTGTAAAGAATTTTCGTGCGGACTGTCTCTGTCCTGTGAAACAGATAAAGACCCCGTTGACAGCCAAATACTATTGGCATACAAACAAATATAAAGGCACAGCTCATTAGCCACAACAAAGTCACTGACGAGTCAGGAAACACCCGACAGGATCAAGGAGATAGAACTGGAGAAGCATATAATATTGGATGCCTGAGGGATTGCCATAAGCATCTATTATTATATGCATCCCGGCATCTAAAGTTAGATGCCGGGATATAGTATTAGATGCTTGCATATAATATTAGATACCGGTCCTGGCCGGTCAATCATGAGTTGGACAAAGATAAAATGAGGCAGGAAATGAAAACGTATATCGTCGCCTGTTTGTTCAGTATTTCAGTTTGCACGAGTGCGTATGCAGACTGTGAGCAACTATCAGAAGCAGATTATTCTAAGCATGGCCTTGTATCGTACTATCACACCCATAAAATTTATGAGCCTGTAGAAAAAAATACAAAAGCAAGTGATGTATTAGAAATATGGGACAAAGCACCTCAGGAATTATGTTTTTCCGCCACATTTGTGTTTGACAATTATCATATGTGTTTTATTGGCGGGAAAGCCATTAAATCAAAGCCAAGCGAGTATATTTACTCAGAAAATAAATGCAAAATTACTTTAGAATTTGTCGGCCCGAAAGTTAAATTTAAAGCAATTGGATCACAAGGTGAAGGATGCTCAACTGATGATTTGAAAAGTGATAATGGCTGCGGATTTAACACATCCATAGAATCAGAGGTTTTTGTAAAGGAACGTAAATCATCGAGGAAATAGTAATATTTCAGCGTATTCAAGCAGAAGGTCCAACAAGGCCGGTAGACACCGACCGGGCGAAAATACTGCCCGGACGGGTCACCGCCCAAACCGTTATCCAAATCGGAGGCTAATTTTACTTAATTCCCTCAAACCGGCTAGGGGGAAGCTACCACGTCAGGTTATGTATATGGTGTTCGCGGGTTGGCGACGGCACCCCGTCCCACGTCCTCCCCATCAACAACCTTCCATTTTCCTTCTTCCCCCGCTTCTTCCCATCGAGCTGTTAGCGGCAATGTAAAAATGACCCACTTCGGAAATTGAAAATTGACCCACTC
>CAZBEB010000017.1:22277-108560 GCA_964490805.1 uncultured Geobacter sp. | reverse complement strand
AGTGGGTCAATTTTCAATTTCCGAAGTGGGTCATTTTTACATTGCCGCTAACACCGCTTGCCTTGTGCTGGATCTGCTCTTTCTTGCGGTTCAGTTCGTCCCAGCTGTATTCGACCTGGTTTTCCCGCGGATCGTACTGGTGGCGCAGGTTGTTGTTGGCGTCGTACTCGTAGCGGGTGGTGAGGCCTCCTTCGGTGACGCTGGCAAGACGTTTGAGCGGGTCGTACTCCATGGTCCGGCTGGTGCCTTCGGGCTTGATGATTTCCACCAGGCTCCCCACGACGTTGTAGCGCTTTTCGGTGGTCTCGCCGGCAAACTCAATGGAGGTCTGGCGGTTCTCCCTGTCGTAGCCGTAGGTGGTGACTTTCTCTTCTTCGTCGGTTTCGGTCTTCAGGTTGCCGTTGCCGTCGTAGGTCCGCTTCCTCGTGGTGGTGTCGGGGAAGAGGGTGGTGTCGAGGAGGTTGCGGCCGGTGTAGGTGTGCTCGGTCTTGTACCCTTTGGCGTCGGTGACGAAGCGCAGGTTCCCCGCCTCGTCGTAGTCGTTGGTGACCAGCCGCATGCCGGCACGGCGGGTTTCTTTCAGGCGGCTCAGCTCGTCGTAGTCGTTTTCGGTAAGGATCCCGCGCTTGTCTTTCACGGTCTTGACGTTGCCGACCTTGTCATAGGTGGTCTCGATGGCCTGGTTGCGCGGGTCGGTGACCTTTTTCGGGCGGTTGAGTTCGTCGTATTCGTAGGCGGTGACATACCCCCGGCGGTTTTTGACGCTCTTCACCTTGCCAGTCTTGTAGTAGGTGGTCTCGGTAAACTGCCCGTCGAAGGGGGCCGGGTCGTAAATCTTTGCAGGGAGGTTCAGGACGTTATAATCGGTCTTTCTGACGTTACTGTTGCCGTCGCGCACCTGCACAGGGTTACCCACCTTGTCGTAGAGCACGACGCCGCTGGTCCGCTCTTCGGGTTGCCCAAACGCCTCGGTGGTGAGGAGCTTGCGGTCTTCGGCGTCGTAGATGGTCCGGGTGATGGTCGTGATCTGGCGTTTTCCCAAAGGAGTGACCTGCGACGGCGGAGCGGAAAACTCCGCCGCCGCAGGTCTGTCACAACTACTTCACTATTGGGTGTATGCGGTTGTCAAAGAGCAAAATATCTACTGCAATGTACTACTTGTTCCGTTTTAGGGCTGAGCCCTCTAACCGACAGATTTGATAATCTGAGGACTTGCTGGATACTCTTTTTTCCAAGCATCACAGCCAACTAATACATCTTCACCAGCTTTTTTGAGTGCGCATGAAATAACTTCGAGCATTAATTCGTTCCGCTCATAGATAGAGGCATTATCCGGTGTTTGTTTAAAGCACTCCTTAATTCGCTCTCTCCTCGCCACCGTAAGCAACTCCCAAATATCAAATTCGTCGAAACACTCGTCGCTTCGTTTAGTTAGGCAGGTAAGTCTGGGATAATCAACCGAAAAGGTTAGCCGTAAATGGACAACTTCGTTAAATAGATCAACTCGACTAGATGTTAACGTAGAAATTGAATACCCATACTCTTCTTCCAACCAACCGAAATACTTTCGGACAAGATTTAACAATTCATCTTGGTTATACATGAATCCTCCTATTTCTTAATCATCTGCCGTATTGCAGGGGCGTATACATATCCAGCACGCCGCATATCGAGATATTCACGCCCAAAAGTAGTCAATTCCAAGTTGCCAGCGGGATTTCTTTGGTAAAGACTGCCAGCCCTGAACTCAGGCTTTGTTGCTACAGCAAAAATGTCATCACGAATAATCGCATTATTGAGCCAGGGCCGATTAAACTCATCGAAAAACTGGCGAGGAGTACGAGATGCATAAATATCGCTTGGCAAGTTAAGTACATTGTAACCTCCTGGTCTAGCACCAAAATCAAACGAGGTAGGAGGTTTAAGTTGATCTAGAACTATTTCCATATCAGGATTCCAACGACCAATTATTGTCGTGGTCCTGCCAGGAGTAGCCTCTAACGTTGACCCCCAAGATGGAATTTCAACTTGATTAATATTGTTTGCAGCACCCACTTCCCCACGTTCAGCGGCAGCTATTCCATTACGTGAAGCGTCAGCAAATCCACTTTTATGCAGTATATCCTGCCCGGTCTGCTGCATACCATCAACGACTTCGGATGTAACCCTAGCCACTGATTGCGCTTTGTCAGACACAAGGGACTTGATTACTTGCACGCTCTCTACAGCTACATCTGCAGTAGCAATCGCGCCCCTGCCCACAGCCCCCATTCCCGCTCCAATGGCAGCTGATTTTGCGTAGTCTCCAGTTCCGCTCATCTCTCCACGGTTGATGTCTTCCCCTAACTGCATGCCAATGCCGCTAGCTGCACCGGTAGCAATCATCTGGGTTGTAAGGCTTGCGCCACGTGTAGCAACCGCAGCAGTACCGCCTGTTGCAGCAGTTGCGGCAAGAACAACTCCGCTCTGGGCCGCTGCTTTACCGGTTTGCGCTACATATTCGGATTTGCTGATTTTACCTTGGTCATAAAGATCCCGTGCTTTGTCATGCTTGCTAATGAATCCGGCTGTGAGCATATCAGCAAACTTATAGGCATTTCTTGTGAACAGAATTCCAAACAGTTTTGCGTCCTTGCCCTCTTGAGCTGCCTTGTTAGCAGCGTTTTCCAGCATAGTACTAACTGACTCATACCCCTCCAAATCGATAAACACTGTCGGATTGGAGTACGCATACAGATACCGGTTCAAGCTCGGCGGCGTGCCCGGCTCACCCAGGTAGCTGTCCTGGCTGATGAACCTCGCCGTGTCGGGATCGTAGTACCGTGCCCCGAAGTAGATGAGCTTCGCCTTCTCGTCATGCTCCTGCCCGGTGAAGATCTGCCGGTTGACGCTCTCGCCAATCTGGTTTCTGATGTGCCCCCACGGGTCGAGGGTGTAGCTTGCCTTTATCGTTCCCGTGCTGTCGGTCAGATCGACCGTGCTCCCCAGGGCATCCAGGTGGTAGTACTGGGTGTCGCCTGGGGTCATGAGGCTCAAGGCCTTGCCGGCGTAGCGGTAGTGGGCCAGCAGTGCGCCGTTGGTCCGCTCTTCGATGATGGCGCTGCCGTCGTAGTAGTAGTCGACGTCGCCCCGTTCGCTCCCTTTGTGGCGGATACGGCACCCCTGGGCGTTGTAGTCGTAGAGGCCAAGCAGCGTGGCGCCTCTGGTTGTTCTTACGAGGCGGTTTTTCGTATCGTAGTCGAAGAGGGTGTCTTCGTCCGGCTTAGTGCTGTCGCTCTTCCTGATGGTGTTGCCGTTGTTGTCGTACTCAAAGTGGATGTTCTTCGCTATCCCCTTTTCTACGGCATCTATTACTGTCAGCCAGTCGGTTTCGTCGTAGTCGTATCTGCGGCTGGCCAGGGTGAGGCCGTTTTGGGTTACGGTCTCGGTTTTGCGGTTGTACCCCTCGTAGGTGTAGTCGGTGGTGGTGGTGTCTGAGCCGTTGGTGACGGTGTAGCTCTCCAGACGGTCTATTGTGTCGTAGCGGTAGCTGGTGGTTTCGGTGCCGCCGCTGCGCTCTTCGCTCTGGCTGGTGCGGTTGCCGTTTGTGTCGTAGTCGTAGCTGAAACGGCTGATGAGGGTAGTGCCGCTTTTGTTCTCGACGGTGGCAGTCCGGTTGGTCGGCTTGTAGGTGTAGGTGGTGCTCGCACCGTTGGGATAGCTGATCGTTTTCTTCTTGCCGTCGGGGTAGTAGGTGAAGCCGGTGGTCCTGGTCCCCTCGGTGGCGCTCTCTACCCGGTTTCGCTTGTCGAAGGTGTAGGTGGTGGCGCCTGCTGCGGTGGCGACGGATGTCCGGTTGCCGTTATTGTCGTAGTCGTAGGTGACGATCAACCCGCGCTGGGTGCTGGTCTTGAGGCGGTCAAAGTCGTCGTAGGTGTTCACCGTGGTGTCGGTGACGGTGGCGCCCTGGGTGTCGCGCTTGGTTTCGGTGGTGCCGGTTACGTTGTTGTTACCGTCGTAGTCGGTGTGAATCTTTACAAGCGTCAGGTACGGGGTTGCCGCCTGCGGCAGCTGTTCGTCGGTTCTGCGGTTCAGCTCGTCGTAGACGTAGGTGAATTCCTCTCCCTTGGGGTCGATGAGTCTGGCGAGGTTTCCTTCGGCATCGTACTCGACGAATTGGCTGACCAGGTTGCCGCTTGCCTTGTGCTGGATCTGCTCTTTCTTGCGGTTCAGTTCGTCCCAGCTGTATTCGACCTGGTTTTCCCGCGGATCGTACTGGTGGCGCAGGTTGTTGTTGGCGTCGTACTCGTAGCGGGTGGTGAGGCCTCCTTCGGTGACGCTGGCAAGACGTTTGAGCGGGTCGTACTCCATGGTCCGGCTGGTGCCTTCGGGCTTGATGATTTCCACCAGGCTCCCCACGTCGTTGTAGCGCTTCCCGGTGGTCTCGCCGGCAAACTCAACGGAGGTCTGTCGGTTCTCCTTGTCGTAGCCGTAGGTGGTGGTCTTCTCTTCCTCGTCGGTTTCGGTGAGAAGGTTCCCCGCGCCGTCGTAGCTCCGCTTCCTCGTGGTGCTGTCGGGGTAGATGGTGGTGTCGAGCAGGCCTCGGCCGGTGTAGGTGTGCTCGGTCTTGTACCCCTTGGCGTCGGTGACGAAGCGCAGGTTCCCCGCCTCGTCGTAGTCGTTGGTCACCAGCCGGATGCCGGCACGGCGGGTTTCTTTCAGCCGGTTCAGCTCGTCGTAGTCGTTTTCGGTAAGGATCCCGCGCTTGTCTTTCACGGTCTTGACGTTGCCGACCTTGTCGTAGGTGGTCTCGATGGTCTTGGTGCGCGGATCGGTGACCTTTTTCAGCCGGTTGAGTTCGTCGTACTCGTAGGCGGTGAGATACCCCCGGTGGTTTCTGACGCTCTTTACCGTGCCGGTCTTGTAGTAGGTGGTCTCGGTAAATTGCCCGTCGAAGGGGGCCGGGTCGTAGGCGAACCACGGGAGGTTCAGGACGTTGTATTCAGTCTTCTGTATATTGCCGTTGCCGTCGCGCACCTGCAGAGGATTCCCCACCTTGTCGTAGAGGATGACGCGAAGAAGCGACCTGCGGCGGCAGAGCGGTATAACTCCGCCGCCGCAGGTCTGTCACAACTACTTCACTATTGGGTGTATGCGGTTGTCAAAGAGCGATACAGCAATATGTTCAAAAACTCAACAATTACAGACTACTGCGTAGAATGTGGACCTGCCCCCTCATAATTCTGCTCCGATATCGTGGCACTCAACACCTAAGGTCATACAACTCCTCTGCTTGTTCCTTGGTAAGCTCTTTAACCGATCTACTCATTTCGATCAATTCGTAATAAGCACCACAAAACTTACATTTGTATAAGGTGCCAAATCTTTCGATAGACGTCGCAACCTCTTCGAATCTGTTTGTTGGTGCTGGAAATTTATTGCACTTATCGCAACCCATCAGTCACCTCTTAATACTGCCGTATTGGAGTCCACGAACCATCTGAATTAAATTTGAAGAAAACAGAACCCTTAGGAACTGGTGCACCACCATCCAATATAAACTCTCTGACGCCACTCGAACGCCAAACTCCATTATGCTCCACACCTGTATAACCACCAGTTCTAAAATGTCGATTTGCTCCGGCATCCATAGCAGTTGGTAATCGTAGAGACACCTCATTCTTTGGCACAGCAATTCCAAAAATATCTTCTCCTTTTAAGAAACTCTGGAGTGGTCCAGGAGCATGACCTGTTCCAGTTACCACTCCAGCACGATTTGATATACCTGCAACATCTTCCAGTGGCGCAACCCATACAGTCCCGCCTTTTGCTCCAAGCGTGGCAGTGGGAGAACTGAAATATGTTTCGCCTTTCTTCCCCATGAAAGAAATAACGTAATCATTTTTTGTTGAGGAACTAGTCTCAATCAGCCTCCCATTCACCGGCAAACTCGCCGAAACATCTTCACCCGTCAATGCCGCTTCACCGCCAGCTTTGCCGGTAGCGATAGAGGTCCTCACCCGCTGAACGACCTTTTCAGCAACGTTGCCTGCACCGTACAGGCCACCCGCCAAAAGCGCTCCGCTCCCTGCGCTTTCTAGCACTTGCCCAGCATCAATACGTTCTTGGCCTAGCCTGCCGTCAGTTGTATGGTATGTTGCTACTTGGGCAGTCTGTTCCGTAAGCGATGTGCCACCGGATACCGCTGCACCAGTTAATGCATTTCTAGCTAAGCCTCCGGCGCTGGCAGCCTTACCGGCTATACCACCAGCAACTACCTGACTGCCTATACTGGCCGTGGCATCAATGCCGGTCCCTTTCCAGAAGTCAGATTCTCTTATCTGCCCACGATCAACTTTTTCCTGCCGGGCGTCTTGTCGAGCCAGGAAACCGCCGGTTACGCCGTTCCATACCTTGTAAGTAGTTGCCTTGGCTGCAAACTTCGCTGCCGCCCACCAGGAACCGTCACGTGCTGCGGCGGCATCCACTGACTTATCGTCGAGCCCCATCATTTCCCGGATGGACGCATACCCCTCCAAATCGATAAACACCGTCGGATTGCTGTACGCATACAAGTACCGGTTCAAGCTCGGCGGCGTGCCCGGCTCACCCAGGTAGCTGTCCTGGCTGATGAACCTCGCCGTGTCGGGATCGTAGTACCGTGCCCCGAAGTAGATGAGGTTCGTGTTCCCGTCATGCTCCTGCCCGGTAAAGATCTGCCGGTTGACGCTCTCGCCGATCTGGTTTCTGATGTGCCCCCACGGGTCAAGGGTGTAGCTAACTTTGGTGTTTCCGGTGCTGTCGGTGAGATCGACCGTGCTACCCAGCGCATCCAGGTGGTAGTACTGGGTGCTTGTCGGCGTCATGAGGCTCAAGGCCTTGCCGGCGTAGCGGTAGTGGGCCAGCAGGGTATTGTTGGTTCGCTCTTCGATGATGGCCGTGCCGTCGTAGTAGTAGTCGACGTCGCCCCGCTCGCTGTTTTTGTGGCGAATGCGGTACCCCTGGGCGTTGTAGTCGTAAAGGCCGAGTATGGTTGCGCCTTGTGATGTCCTTACGAGGCGGTTTTTCGTGTCGTAGTCGAAGAGGGTGTCTTCGTCCGGTTTCGTGCTGTCGCTCTTCCTGATGGTGTTGCCGTTGTTGTCGTAGTCGTAGTGGATGCTCTTGGCTAGCCCCTTGTCCACGGCGTCGATAGTGGTGAGCCAGTCCGTTTCGTCGTAGTCGTATCTGCGGCTGGCCAGGGTGAGGCCGTTTTGGGTTACGGTCTCGGTTTTGCGGTTGTACCCCTCGTAGGTGTAGTCGGTGGTGGTGGTGTCTGAGCCGTTGGTGACGGTGTAGCTCTCCAGACGGTCTATTGTGTCGTAGCGGTAGCTGGTGGTTTCGGTGCCGCCGCTGCGCTCTTCGCTCTGGCTGGTGCGGTTGCCGTTTGTGTCGTAGTCGTAGCTGAAACGGCTGATGAGGGTAGTGCCGCTTTTGTTCTCGACGGTGGCAGTCCGGTTGGTCGGCTTGTAGGTGTAGGTGGTGCTCGCACCGTTGGGATAGCTGATCGTTTTCTTCTTGCCGTCGGGGTAGTAGGTGAAGCCGGTGGTCCTGGTCCCCTCGGTGGCGCTCTCTACCCGGTTTCGCTTGTCGAAGGTGTAGGTGGTGGCGCCTGCTGCGGTGGCGACGGATGTCCGGTTGCCGTTATTGTCGTAGTCGTAGGTGACGATCAACCCGCGCTGGGTGCTGGTCTTGAGGCGGTCAAAGTCGTCGTAGGTGTTCACCGTGGTGTCGGTGACGGTGGCGCCCTGGGTGTCGCGCTTGGTTTCGGTGGTGCCGGTTACGTTGTTGTTACCGTCGTAGTCGGTGTGAATCTTTACAAGCGTCAGGTACGGGGTTGCCGCCTGCGGCAGCTGTTCGTCGGTTCTGCGGTTCAGCTCGTCGTAGACGTAGGTGAATTCCTCTCCCTTGGGGTCGATGAGTCTGGCGAGGTTTCCTTCGGCATCGTACTCGACGAATTGGCTGACCAGGTTGCCGCTTGCCTTGTGCTGGATCTGCTCTTTCTTGCGGTTCAGTTCGTCCCAGCTGTATTCGACCTGGTTTTCCCGCGGATCGTACTGGTGGCGCAGGTTGTTGTTGGCGTCGTACTCGTAGCGGGTGGTGAGGCCTCCTTCGGTGACGCTGGCAAGACGTTTGAGCGGGTCGTACTCCATGGTCCGGCTGGTGCCTTCGGGCTTGATGATTTCCACCAGGCTCCCCACGTCGTTGTAGCGCTTCCCGGTGGTCTCGCCGGCAAACTCAACGGAGGTCTGTCGGTTCTCCTTGTCGTAGCCGTAGGTGGTGGTCTTCTCTTCCTCGTCGGTTTCGGTGAGAAGGTTCCCCGCGCCGTCGTAGCTCCGCTTCCTCGTGGTGCTGTCGGGGTAGATGGTGGTGTCGAGGAGGTTGCGGCCGGTGTAGGTGTGCTCGGTCTTGTACCCCTTGGCGTCGGTGACAAAGCGCAGGTTCCCCGCCTCGTCGTAGTCGTTGGTCACCAGCCGGGTGCCGGCACGGCGGGTTTCTTTCAGGCGGTTCAGCTCGTCGTAGTCGTTTTCGGTGAGGATCTCCCGCTTGTCCTTCACCGTCTTGACGTTACCTACCTTGTCGTAGGTGGTCTCGATGGTCTTGGTGCGCGGGTCGGTGACCTTTTTCGGGCGGTTGAGTTCGTCGTATTCGTAGGCGGTGACATACCCCCGGCGGTTTTTGACGCTCTTCACCTTGCCAGTCTTGTAGTAGGTGGTCTCGGTAAACTGCCCGTCGAAGGGGGCCGGGTCGTAGGCGAGCCACGGGAGGTTCAGGATGTTGTACTCGGTCTTCCGGATATTGCCATTGCCGTCGCGCACCTGGAGGGGGTTGCCCACCTTGTCGTAGAGGATGACACCGGTTGTCCGCTCTTCGGGCTGGCCCAGCGCTTCGGTGGTGAGGAGCTTGCGGTCTTCGGCGTCGTAGGTGGTTTTGGTGATCGTGCCGAGGGCGTCGGTGACGGTTTCGAGGTTGCCGTTGAGGTCGTAGGTGTACCCGGTATCGTGCCCCTCGGCATCGGTGGCGGTCAGCACCAGCCCCCGCTTGTCCCGCAGCTTGGTGCGGACATGGGTGTTGCCGTCGCTGCTCTTTACTTCCCTTCCCTCGCCGTCCAGCTCCACCGTTTTCTCGTACTTGTCGGGATCGATTACCTTCCAGGCCCTGTTCCAGTCGTCGTAGCGGGTCTCGGTATCGTTTTTCTGGGGCCGGGGATCGATGACGTGGGTACGGTTGTCGGCGAGGTCGTAGAGATAGCGGGTACGCTGCTCGACGCCATTGACGGTATGGATGGTGGCGCTCCGCCGGTTCTGGCCGTCGTACTCGTGGCGGACGGTGCGGTTTTCCTCGTCAATCTCGGTTTTCAGGTTGCCGCTGTCGTCGTACTCCCAGCGGAAGGTGTCGACAAGGGTCGCATTGATCCGCTTCGTCCGCAGGTACCGGCCGTTGTATTCGTAGGTGGTGGTGTGGTTTTCCTGGTCGGTCTCGGTCTTAAGGTTCGTCTTCGGATCAGCCTCGTTGTAGTAGGTGTAGTGAATGTTGCCGCGTTCCTCCCCAGGGAGGGGCGGCTGCCAGGTGTCGATCAGGCGGTTGAGTTTGTCGTACTCTTGGGTGGTCTTGCGCCCTTCGTAATCGGTGGTCTCGGTCAAATTGCCGTTAAGGTCATACGCCATGAGCATGGTATGGCCAAGGCGGTTGGTGGTGGTATCCCGCCGGTTCAGGTCGTCGTAGGTGTGGGTGGTGGCGATCCCCTTCCAGTCGCTCTCTGAAGTAAGGTTGCCGTTCGGGTCGTAATCGAAGCTTTTCTTGCCGCCGGTCGAACGGGTAATTTCCTTCACCTGGTCACGGGAAGTATAGATATAGGTGAGCTTAAGGCCGACGCGGTCGGTCTCCTCCAGAAGATTCCCCACCGGGTCGTAGAGGAAGGTCTTGGTGGTGGATGATCCATCGGCTAATGGGTAGGTGGTGAAAGACGGATACAGAATGGTCGCCGGATAGTCGAGGGGATCATAGGTATAGGTGGTCTTCTTGCCATTCGGGTCAGTTGCCGCCGCAAGGCGACCACGAATGTCATAATCGTAGTCGGTCTTGCTCCCCTCGGCACCGATGACGGTGTCGGGGTTCCCCCACTGATCCCATGTATAGGCAGTCGTCTTCTGGCTTGGGTCGGTCGCGGTCTGCCGTTCGCCCGTCGGGTAATAGGTATAGGTGGTTCGTTTGAGGTCCCCATCCTCGCGCCACAGGAGGTTGCCGTTTGCGGGGTCGTAGGACCAGCGCTCGACAACCAGATTCCGGTCGGTACGCAGCTCGGGGAAGCTGAACTGCTGGTTCCAGGCAGTGACTATACTCTTGCCGTAGGGGTCGGTCTCCCTGGTAACGTTGCCGCGGGCGTCATACTCATAGATGGTTGTGTAGCCACGGGGGTCGGTCTTGCTGGTCATGACGTTGTCGGGCTTCGACTCGTCGATGGACCAGGTCATGAGGGTGGTCTTGCCGAGGGGTTCCTCTATCTTTACGGGGTTGCCGTAGTAGTTGAGGGTGTAGACCGTATCCTTGTCGCGAAGGTCGGTGACTTTCCTGGTGTTGGCAGTCTGCACGTCATAGGTAAAGAGTACCCCCTTCGTATCGTCGGGGTACTTCACCCTTTTCACCACATCCTGGGCTTTCAGGGCTTTGACGAAGTTTCCCAGATTGGCATGGAGCTCCCCGGCATTGTGGTACTCGTAGCCATGGCTGTGGCTGTTTGCGTCGGTGGTCTTGACGAGATTGAGGGCGTTGCCGACAATCCCCGGCTCCGGGGCATAGTCGTAGGTCTCGCCCCGGTTGCCCCGCGTTGCCTTCGTCAGGTACCCCCGGGAGTTGTAAGCAAAGGTGACCTCCACCCCATCGGGGCAGGAGACGGAGGTGAGCCGCGTGTTGTCAATGTCGAAGAGTCCTGGAATTGTGTCATAGCCGAACCGGCACATCCTGCCGACTGCGTCGCTCACGGTGGCCAGTCGATCCGAGGCATCGTAGGTGAACGCCATCCTGTTCCCGTTGCGGTCCTCGACAGCGCGAACCGGCGTCGGCTCCTTCATTCCCGGGTAGTCATAGTAATAGCGCGTACCGTCCTTGGCGTTATAGATGAACGACCCATTGCTCTCCGTCAGGGTGCCGTGGCGTCCCCGCTCGGAATACCAGACGCCATTGTACTTCTTGAAGGTGTTGCCGTTGGCGAAGACAACGGTCCACTGAAACGGCGTCTTGGGGACGTCCGCGTCAGTATAGAAACGGCCTTCGACATTCTTTACCCAGTCGGGAACCGAATCCGTCCCACTCAGTTGGGAACTGATGGGATAGAGCCGCATGTCGAGACTGTGGCTCCACCCTTCGCCGAGAGCCTGCTGCTCGGCCGAAGAAGAGAGGTTGGTGTAATTACGGGTAAAGGCCAACTGGGGGCCGCGGCCGTTGAAGGCAAAATCCTGACGGGCCAAGTTGAGCGAACCATCCTGGATCAGCACATCGTGGACGATGGTCTGCCCGAGCATTCTGCCGCTGACCCGTTCGATCAGTTGTCCGGGATAAATTGTTTTATGTACCGGCGAACCATCAGCGGGTGCGGCAATGACCTGGAGGTAAAAGAGGGGCGACAGAGTAGAGCTGAAACCTGCTTTCTGCACCAGATCGTAATCGACAACAAAGCGGTGCTCCCCTGCCGCCAATGATGCATCCTGGACAATGGTGCCACGCTCTGAGAAGTCGGCAGCGAGGAGTTTCACGTTAACCGTTGACTGGCCGGGGAGCTTAACGAAAAATTCCCTGTAGCTGTCGGTGTAGGAACTGCCAATTGTCGTCGGTATGGTGGCGTCGAACTGGCTGAGTTGGTGAACCCGCTGTACGGCAAAGGAGGGGCCGGCTAATGCCAGAGGAACCCGATCGCTTCTGATCTCGACTCCAGTGCCGTAGTTCAGCACCACCTGGGCGGAATAGGTACTATCCATGTCGAACTTAGAGCCACGGGAGACAACCGCGTGGCCGGCATTCTGTAGCTCGGAAGGTATGTACGCGACCAGCTCGCTCCCTTTGTATATGAGCACCGCAGCTCTCATGGCCAGGTACTCGGCCGGCGCGATGGTATACTCCAGGATCAGGTCATTGGAGGAATAACCTTCTTTTGTTACCTGAACCATTTTCGGGATCTTTAGGTTGACGTCGACTCCGTAGACCTCCATTGCCGTGACCCCATCGAGTGTTAGGGTCCTGTTCAGGACACCGCTGCATCCTCCGGTACAGGTGTTGTCGGTGTACTGGATGCCGATGCCGGCACTGCCTGTGATCTGAATATAGTTCAGTCCAGGCTTCAGAGTGTAGGAGGAGGTGAAAACGCCTTCCCCTTGGGACTCCCCTGCTACGCCACCGAATGTCACGCTTGACGAGATGAAATCGGTAGTAGTTACGTACTCCCGCGCGCCGGCGATTTTCTTGCAAGTAAGGGAACCGCTGTCGCAGTTGAAGGTTTCCTCGATCAGCGCAGGGTTCTCCTTCAGGAAATAAAGCTTCGCCTGCACCGGTATGGCGGTACCGGCCTTGGCGGCATTGATGTTGTTGCCATAAGCGTCTGCGGGATAAACATAACTGGTCGTGAACTGGTAGGAAGGATCGGCAAAACCTGAACAGTTGCCGAAAGGATAACTTTTCAGGGTAAAGGTGGTGATCAGCTCCTTGTTGCCGGCGGTCGTTTCGACCAGAGCCTTTGCCTCGATGGGGTAGTCGGCGCCGGGAATGCCGCCGAGAACTACCTGGACTGCGGCACCGGTGCTGCTGGTTTTCCCGGTTAGCGCCGAGGCGGCGGTGCCACATTTCCCAAGTTCCGAGTATATCGGCGAACTCTTGATACAAGGATCGGCGGTGGTTAGCAAAACCGCTGGTCTCGTATCGTTGTTGGGATTGGAACAGCCCGACCTGTCGACAGCCTTTCCGACGCTGAATGTCACCGGCTGATTCGCTATAGGATTGCCGTACATGTCTTCCACGGCAACGGACACGAAGCCGGCGAACGACAGAATCGGGTTCTGGGACCCATCACCGTGGGTTTGACGGATGGCCTGCGGTTCCTTCGGCATACCATAGGCAGTGAACGGAGCAGCAATGGGAACCCCGGAGGCAAGCTCGGCATCAACGACATTCTGTCCATATTGGTTGGAATAGCGGTCGTTTTCATCTGACATGAACACAGGGTTGGCGGCGGTCAGTTGCCCGAGGGTAAGGACTGCGGAAGCAACTCCGTTCTTACCGGTCTGGACAGTGATGGTCGTCTGACCATCGGCGAATTTTCCGCCCCCCGCACGAACGGTGAAGATCACCTCGGCTTTTGCCACCGGCTTTCCGTTCCTATCACGCACCAGCACCTGCAAGGGGCTTTTCAGCGGCTCGCCCACCAGGCCGAATTGCAGGTCAGAAGCAGTTATCTTCTGAATTGAAGCCGCAGAGGCAGGATCAAGGTTGGCAGGTTCCGTAAACGGTTGCGAGAGAGGATTCCTGAAGATCCCGTTCCAGCGGTCAGTTCCGACCACTGTCATACCGCCGGCGATCTGGCCGCTGAGCATCCACCCCGATGCCCCGGTTACCGAGTTCTCCTTGAGATAGCCGATACCGCTCCACTCACGGTATGTCATGTCATGTTGCGGAATGGTTACAGTGAGTCCCTGGTTGACGGCATTGACTATGTCCTGCTTGACCTCTTCGCCGACTGTCAGGGACGGAAGCACCGCCGCACTGTTCGCCTGGTCGATCGTGACCAGCGGCACGGCGCTATTGGCGGCCAACGCAAGCAGTTTGGCCGTGGATACAGATTCGACCTGAAAATCATCTTCAAAGATCCTGTTCTCCAACACCGACCCCTGAAGGGAGCAGAGACGCATGAAAGTTCTAACGGCTGTGCCATCACTTGTCCGCGGCACGGCTTCGATTCCCCGCAAGGCAGCATCGATGAACACACCTTTCCACTCAAACCCATGGGGAAGCCCGAGAAGCCAGGTAACATCGATCACCCCGCCGACGGTAACCACCGTGGGCACTGGCCGGATCATGGCCACTTTCAAGAGAGCCGCAAGCTCCTCTTCAGCCTGATTCCAACGCCTGATGTAACCGTTTACTTCCTTGAAAAGAATGGTCCCGGCATCGTCATTTTCAGTCAGAGCCGTGTCCCCTGTTGTCTTATGGGAAACAATGCCGATTACAGAGAGGTTTCCGACAATATGGGTATTGCTGACCTGTTCCGTGCCATTGGGCGAAATTACGCTGATGGCAAGAGAGTACTCGGCTCCCATTGGAAGCCCATCCCAGGCGACAACGATCCTTTCCCCGTCAACAGTGAGGACCGGGCGCAGACGGACCAGGTAGGAGGGAGTATTGTCGAGCCCCCCGTAGCTGTCGATGATCTGCTGGTCCTCAACGGACTCCGGCTCGTAGGTAAGGGTTACCTTCCGGTTTGAAAGCTCAGAGGCATCCCTTGTTGCGGTGAAGAGCTCATTGTTCGCGACGGTTGCCGAGAATACGACCTTGTGCTTGAGTTCGTCGGGAATTGAAGCGTACTCGCCGGTGATCGAAACTTGGGCGAACTGAAGGCCCGCCGGAATGATGCTCAGCACTTCCGGAACTAGACTTTTTGCGTCCTTGAGATCGTTCCACGCGGTATCGGGTGCGTTTACCGCAAGATAGTCCTCTGTTTTGGCCTTTATGAACTCCAGCGGCGTCAGCGTGTTAGGAGTCTCCAGGTACTCGTTGCGAAGCGTGTCGAGGGAAAGTTCCTGTAGAGGCTTTCCCTCCTTTCGGGAATAACCGGAAGGCTTGACACTTGTATCCAGGGCAAGCCAGGTCTTGCCGAAATCATCTATTACGGCGCCCCGGTAGTTTGAATAAGGGATTTCGCTCTCAACCCAAAGATGTTCAATCTGGAAGTTTACGATCTTTCCGCCGACAATCACTGGTTTGAAGGGTATTCCAGCCTTCTGGAAAAAAGCGGCAATTTTAAGAGGGTCATCAATACCGGTGAGGTTTTTGACCTTGTCAATATCAGGAAAGAACTCGATGGTCCCCCGTACATAGCGGGTCGGAAACCCCGAGGCCCGCAAGAGCGCCGTAAGGAGGGTCGCTTGATCGGCGTCGTTGCCGCTCTTCTGCCGTAGCGTCTCCTCGGCTCCCTTCATGCTCCCCCAATACCACTCGGTCTCTACATTGTTCTTCACCCATTCATAGATGAGGACAGGATTCCACTGGAGCGACTGGGCAAGGCCCTTTATCTCCTTGGAAAGAGGGGCTTCCGGGGTGATTTTCGTATCGTCGGCGGTCACTGTGCGGCTTCCCCCCCTGTAAGCGGGGACGACTACTGGTGCTGTGGTCGGCTCTTTCGCGGGATAACCGAGGTTCTTGTAGGGGAGAGTACCAAAGGTGGGACGTTTATGCTGGATGACGATTTGTTCGAGATAGGAACCAATATCGCCGAGTTCCGCAGCGGACAAGACCCCATCGGAGAGAATGGAGTCAACGAGCTTCAGATACCCTTCAATCTTGGTGGTATATGCATCCGTCATTGCACCGTTGCGATCAGCCGCTCGTGATGATAAGGACGCAGCTTGTTTTTGCCGCCCGTCAAACCGTTCCTTGAGAACAAGATGTGAAGCTCTGACCCGCTCGGCCAAGCTGCCAAGCTTGGCTGCCTCCTCGGCGGGAACTATGCCGGCACGCAATTTTTGGCTGGCCCGCTCTACAAGTGAGTGGCTTTCCCACAATTCGGCTGATAGATCTTTCTCCAGGTCAACCGCCTCCGTAATTGCAGGAAACAACATAACAACTAAGAGCAGAGCAAATATCAGATAGCGTTTCACTTTCCCTCCACAAATCATTAAACCAGTCCAAATTGTTACAAGCCCCAGAGGTTAATAAAGGGCACACAAGCTTGATTTCGACCAACCCCAATAAGCGCAACACTGTTATATTGTTATTTTTTTAGCAAAAAAAAACCATTTCGATAATTTATCTATCGAAATGGGCATCCGTTCCCGTGCATGAATCCATACTTGTTCAATGTTAATTGTTTTCATTAATTAATATAAGAAACCACATTAATATAGATTATACTTCTGAATGTCAATATGTATTTGATTACTTTTTTGTTAAATTCGTCTTCAAATCTCGACGCGGGTGTAAAGGTTACTCACAGACAAACAGGTATGCAAGTAAGTACATATACCCCTCAAATCCATCCGCATTAGCCACTCCAGAATACTCCGCAGCCTCGCGCACCTTGGTTATATCAATCGGCGCGCAATAGTGACCCACCTTGGGTGTAATCGACTTCCAAGGGTGCCCCACTATTCAACAGGCTATCTCCATGAGATGCGACTATATTCAGATTATTGTCTGGGTCATCCCACGATGCCGATTAACAGTCAAAACTCGGCCACAGTAGATAGCTCAAGAGCTTGAGACAGTAGTGGGTCCCCTAACCACCCGCATGCTTAGCTTTTAATATAGTGTCAGATTTTTTATATCATAGCTTGACTTTGTCAGGTTATTGCTATAACCTAAAAACATTGGGGGTCGGCTATGAGTGACGGACCGTTCAAGAATCTGAAGCTTAACAGGCGCTGGAAGCGGTTCGTTGAAGTCGTAAAGAACCCTGCCTTTGACCGCGCTATATGTTACGCTCTGGCCTCGGATGCCCTAGTGCGTGAAATCCTCACGGACGGGGTAAAAGCCCTAGTGGCAGATCTTCTGGCTTTTGCAAGCCAGGAACAGTTGGTCATTGATCCATTGTCCTCAGTCGACAGCATTTTCAACGCCCACATGAAGACGCCATTTGCTGACACCTTGCAGAAAGAGGTAGCCTTTTGCTTGAGCCAAGAGGTCACGCCCATCGGCGCCGTTCAGCAAGCACTTGAGGCAGCCGTCACCGAACAGACCCACGAAGCAAGAAATCGAATCGTTGAAGAATGTATCTGTGCCCAGGAAGTTGGAAAGATGTCGCAGGCTCAGTTTTTTCAAACCGTCAGCCAAGTAGACGCAATTTTCGACTCGCTGAACACGAATGAAGTTTGCGGCGCACTTCTCGCCGGCAACAAGAGCGCCTTTAAAAATGCAGTCGCGAAGAAAGTAGATCTAGATGAGGGGCCAAGCCTGTGAATTCCCACCGAACTAACCGTAAGCGGTACGGACTTACGCTTTACGTCGTCGAAGATGCCAAGAAGTGTAAACACGACCACCAAGACAACGTTGTCATTGCTGAAATAGGCAACGACATCATCTTTGACCCGACCATCCTCGACACCTATCACTATGATGGATGGCAGCCCGTGCATCATGACCTATTGGTGGTCTGTGCTGCGGTCGAATTTGCTGACCGCCAGTGCGCCCGCTCTGGAGCACAATGGTCTAGGCCGTTCCAAATTAACGTTCCAGTCATGGAATTGGAGACGTGGCAGCAAATGGAAGTGCAGTCATACCTGTGTGACACGCTGCGGCATCTAACCGGCGACGATTGGCATTTCTCGTTTGTTCAGTCCAAAGGTCCTGCTGGGAATAAGCCTCGCCAGCGTTTCCTTCCCTTTGACAACAACAAGCAGTTCGCTATTGCCTACAGTGAGGGCCTCGACTCCCGCTGTGTTTCTGGCATTTTCGACAATGGCGGTCTTGCCGTCCGAGTGCGTATATCGAAGAGCAAAGACAAAATCAAACAGGGAGAACGTCCATTTGACCTAATTCCGTTCAAGGTCAAGCTCATCTCGTCAGGCGAGAGTAGTGTCCGCTCCAGAGGATTCAAATTCGCGGCTATTACTGCCATTGCCGGACATCTTTCGAGTGTCAGCAAAATTATTGTGCCCGAAAGCGGTCAAGGCGCTATGGGTCCAGTGCTGCTTCCCCTACACAACGTCTATGCGGATTACCGTAACTACCCGACCTTTTTCAGGAAGATGGAGCGCTTCATTAAAGCACTGCTCGGGTACGCTGTCGTCTACGAACAACCACGCCTTTGGTATACCAAGGGGCAGACTATATCGGCCTTTTTGGCTCAACCCAGGAACACACCGAAAGACCTTCTACATACCCGCTCCTGTTGGCAGCAACGCTGGAATGTACGGTTGGATGGAGAGTTCAGACAATGTGGCCTCTGCGCAGCGTGTTTGCTGCGGCGTATGAGTATGCATGCTGCACGTGTTGACGAACCCTCCACCACTTACACGTTCGCCGACTTGACGGTAAGAAGCTATGAGGCGGCTGCTCCGAAACACAGCAGCGTGCGGCCGAGCGAGATGGTTGAATATGGCAGTGTCGGTGCCCGTCACCTACAACAACTCGCAGACTTGGCTGAGCGGCCCGACACGACATTGCGGAGATACATTTTCGAGATTGCTCTAGCCACAGGCGCGTCGGAACAATGCACTTGTGACAATTTGAGGAGGTTATTAGTTCAGCACGCAGAGGAATGGCGTGACTTCGTTGACGCACACGGGAAACACAGCTTCTTAAACAATTGGACGAAAGGAGGACGCTATGGCCGATCTGAATGAAATCAGTGCGCAGGAAATAGGTCGCCGCCTCCGACTTGCCCGTGAAAGCGCCGGAATTCGGCAGGATGATGCGGCTCAAGTTATAGGCATGTCTCGTCCGACGCTCGTATCTATCGAAAAGGGGACGCGCAGAGTTCGCATACAGGAACTCCAGAACCTCGCTCACCACTATGGGGTTTCAGTAAATGCCTTACTTCGACGCGAAGCGGTCCATACTGATCTGATTCCCCGGTTCCGCAAATTACGAGAGACCGAAGATCATCACTCGGTGGAAGCTGTTCAGCTACTAAATAACTTAGTGAAAGCTGAAACCGAGCTTGAAAATGTCCTCGGAATTGAACGGCGCAAAAATTATCCAGTGGAACGCGGCATTAACGCCGGCAACGTGATTGACTTAGCCGAACAACACGCACAGGAGCTGCGGAACTGGCTCGGGCTTGGGTCGGGAACGATCACCGACATTTTCACCCTAATTGAGTTGGATCTTGGTATACGGCTTTACCAGCGGCGGCTTTCCACAGGATCTAAAGTAGCCGGGCTTTTCGCTTATGACCCCGCTGTTGGGGCATGCATCTTACTCAACGCCAACCATCCCTTAGATCGTCGCATACAGTCCGCTGCACATGAGCTCGGGCATTTCATCGGAACGCGCCAAGTACCTGAGGTACTCGAAGAGAACGAACAGTTTCTGTCTCGGGAGGAGCGGTACGCCAACGCATTTGGTCGCGCGTTCCTGACTCCGGGGAAGAGCTTCGAGGAGAGCTTCCGGCAATTGACGGCAGGCTCTGACAAACTTACGCGGCGGCATGTTATCCTCCTTGCCCACCAACATAACATTTCACGGGAGGCATGCGTCCGCAGGCTTGAAGAACTGGGACTTGCAAGGAAGGGTACTTGGGACTGGTTCGAGATGAATGGGGGGATTACGGACAAAGATGCAATAGCAGTGTTGGGGGATACAGCCCAGCGAAACGATCCTGCCAAGGAAGAGGCCAATCAACCCCTATCCCACCGGATGAGTCTGATGGTTTATGAGGCATGGAAGCGCGACCTTATGTCAGAGGGACAGCTAGCCGAGCTTCTGAAAATACGTCGTGTAGAGTTGCGGAGCCTTATTGACCAGATTGATTTAGAGGAAAGCGAGACGGATGACTTACTCAAATTTCCTCGTTGAGAATGTGACACCTCTGATCATCGACACGAGCGTCTTGATAAACCTCCATGCAAGCACGCACGGCGGGCGTATTTTAAGCTGCCTGCCCAATGATATCCTGGTGCCGGGAATTGTGGCCTCGGAACTGGAGCACGAAACGAGCAAGAATAATGGGGAGCACCAATTCATTCGAGATTTGGTAGACACCCGTAAAGTGAGGCTGATTGCTCTGGACGAACGTGAGTGCAAGGTATTCGAAAATCTTGTATCGGGAAGCCCCTCGCTTGACGACGGTGAAGCCGCCACAATTGCCACTGCCGTCTGTCGGAACTACCTTCCGATCATCGATGAACGAAAGGGGCGACAACGTGCACAAGAATACATCCCTTCCAACCAACTGGGGTGGTCCCTTGACCTTTTTCGTCATCCGGAAGTCACGGTAAGACTTGGTGCAGCACTCTCGATAGATGCGCTGTATTATGCCCTACGTGACGGACGTATGCGCATTCACGAAAGTCACTGCGACTACGTAGTCAGCCTAATCGGCGTTCAGCGCGCTCTCGACTGCAAAAGTCTTCCAGGCTACAAAGTGCGCCGGCAACAATGGCAGTTTCTGTCTCAGCTCGCATGATAGCTGGCCGACTTGATCCCCCTATCTTAGCCAGCCACTCCTTAATGCTAGATTAATGGGTTGATTATCTGATGTTTGTCGGCCTGTCCGAGATCATGTTCCTGATTCCCAATTTTGATTCTGATAGACATTCAAAACAGCCCATAGGAAATCATTCTGTCGGAAAACTTTCGACTAAGCGGCAGGTTCAGGAAGCGAATTCTCATGAATATTCTAACGACGCAGATTCTGGTGCCATAGATTGTGATGCACCTTGACAATGACAACAAAAATCATAGGTCAGTTGCATAGTATACACTCAAGATCCCGATGATTACAAGAAAGGCCGCCTTGATGCGGTAGGCGGCCTTAAAACATGGATGCAAGGGAAACTTCTAACTGCTTAAAAATCGAATGGTAGCCGTCCCTAATCCTTGACCGTGGGAGCGGCCTTCCGCTGGAGAACATCTGCCACGTTATCGCCTTCCCGCAGGATCAGGCGCGGCATTGACTTTTGATATTCATCCCGGAATTCCTTGGGCACTGAGATAGCCAGCATGGTGGCTTTAGCCAGTTGCATCTGACTCTCCTCCAGCGCCTCTTCCATGGCCCTGTTCAATCCGCTACCGGCGGTTAAATGGAGATACGACGAGCCTTTGCCAACGGCAGCGACGACGTAACCGAGCGGGTCCTCACCAAACTGAAACTTGTACAACGTGGATACCTGGGCACGGGGAGTAGTACCGCCAGTAAATATTGGTGACATGGTAACGGCTGTCGCAACCATCCCCGGCAGGACTGAGTTGAAACGGAGTCCGGCAGTCACGGCAATACTATGGCACGAAATGGCCAAATCTACCGGTCCCGAGGGCTCCGGTCCAACCGTGACGGTATGCCCCATTGAGGTCAGGGTATCAGCAGTGCGCCGCGTTAGCGTATCGAGCACATCGGCTTTCGTGTGGACTTCCGACTTCTTGTGCCTCTCATAAGACGGATCGAGATTTGTCATCCCCTCCCCCAGGTCCACCAGAGGTGTCAGGGCTACGCAGGGGTAAAGATGCACGCGCCCCGTCTTCGGTGCCGGTTTATCAAACATCCCCTCCGGATTGCGGTCTTTCAGTGCTACTTCATACGTCCCGCAACCACTGCCGAGCATAGTCAACGTTCCCAAAGCAACCACCGTTAGCAACTTTCCCAATTTCCTTTTCATTCGCTCTACCTCCTGTAGTAATTGACAGAACCTGCTTCATTCTTGCAAGCTCTTGTCTGACAAAACCTCTGGCAGCCTCGCCTACCGTAACCTTGGACCGTTCCTCTCTTTGATGGGCGTGATTGTTCCGCCTAACCGCGGAGAGCCAGTTAAACGAGCCATCGACTATCAAATCGTCATCGGCTATCAGCGTCTTGTGGTGAATCCTGTCAACCACAACCACCTGGGCACCTGCCGCCTCAATCAGTTTCTTTCCCGCCATGGCCGAGGCCTTTGGTTCGCCATTTTCCAGGTTCAGCCCATAATCGGTGAGCACTGCAACGTTTACCCCCCGTGCAACCGCACAGGCAATGAGAGAATCGATATTGTCGGAGCGAATAGCGCCGGCTGAAAGTTGCGGCGAAAAGATCACCACCCGTTGCCGTGCCTTCCTGAGCACAGTAGCCAATAGCCACCGATGATCATCCAAGGTGACCAGACGACGGACTATGGTTTTCCCGGAAGTGACCTGGAAACAGTCGCCTTCACCGTCAAATATGCTCAATAGGCTCCCTATATGCGGAGCACGAAATACTTCCGGCAGAGCAGGAGTGTTCGCGACGACAGGATGTGATCTCACCGTCGGTTGCGTCTCCTTCTCTGTGCCATCACGGATAATATCAACAACACCGTTGGCCAAGCTTCGGGCAAAATATGCCGTTCCGACAATTGCAAGCCCACTAACTGTCGTAATACAAACCGCCGTCATGATCATGAAATAACTCCTTCCCTGTCGAAGTTGCACCGTCACCTTCTGTCTGAACACACAAAGAACCGTACAGCAAACCTTAAGCACACCACTTCACATATAGACTGCATTACGTTAACTCAACTTCTAATACAGATATTTCTACATTTGATGTAGATTTTGTCAATCAAATTCTTTCTTTTACACAGTTCAAATGCCCTCAAAAAAAACAAATCATCACGCGCAACAGGAGGGGCTATGAACACAACAAAAGAATTGCTTGGGGTGCGGATAAAGGAACTGCGGAAACAGTGCGGAATCTCGCAGGATCAACTGGCCGAACGGATTGACATTGACCCAAAACACGTAAGCCGGATCGAGGTTGGCAGGAGCTACCCGTCCTTGGACACGCTCGAAAAAATCGCCATGGCGCTGAACGTGGAGTTAAAGGATTTTTTTGAGTTTTTTCACGGGAGGAATGAAACGGAGCTTCGTGGTGAGATCAGTGAAATGATCAAGAATATCTCGAAGGAAAAACTTGAGATCATCTACAAAGTCTTGAGGGCTATTGCACGGTAACTAATGCGCCCAAGGAGAACATGCGGTTGATGGGTAGGCAACATCCCCCCGAAAAGGAAACGGAGGGGCAGGGAGGAGCATCTACCGGGTCGGGCAGCCGGCCGCTTCCATCTCCGCCACGATCTGGGCATGGGTCTTGTAGAGCCATCCCGCGGAGTATCTTGCGTTGTGGAACCGCTGAAGGTAGTTGGCGCATTCCGCCCAACTTAAGCCCTCTGCCCGGAGTCTTACGACCACACGGAAGTGCTGCTGCCGGTAGGCAGCGGCACGGGGTGCGCTCCGCTGCCGAACATCGGCCTTCACCTTAGCTACGTTTATGCGAAAGATTTCCGCCTCGGCCTCGATCTCAGCCTGCGACTTTTCGGCCTTGCGGCGCAGGGCGATATCGGCGTTCTTGAGGGAGTAGACGGCTAGAAGAAAGCACGAATGGACCACCTCCCGGCGATGCTCCCGCCAGTCTCTCGCTTTCTCCGCGTCGCCGGCACGGCCTACGTCCCGGAACCGTTGGAGATAACCTTGCTGCCGCTCCCAGACTTCACCCCAGACGGGCGAGCCTTGCTTGGCGAGCCAGCGGAGGAGTTCTGCCTGCAGGTTGGGCTTTTGCCGCGTGATGCGCTCGACGACCGTTTCGTCGAACGGGAACGTCTTGGTCTCGGGGTCGATCTCGATCACGGTTCACCTCCGGCAGCCGGGAGATATGTTTCGTAGGGCGATCAGCCCTATGAAACATATCGGACGATGTCGGACAGCCTTTAGCCCTCATTTTTTTTAAAAAAATGAGGGCATTTCTTTTATCGCGTAAGCTACTGATCGCCCTCCCCTTTCCTTGCACCGAAGGTGTAAAGGAAAGGGGAGGGCGTAGCACTCACCTCGGGAAAAATCGGGAGATTTTTCCCGCACGCGCGACCGGCCGCGCAAGCGGGCGGTCGCGCTGCCACAGAAAAAAGTGTTGATTTATTAGTTTGATCTGAGGATACTAGAGCTAATCTTTCCCGAAAGGGAACTCCTCGCAACGCGAGGACTTACGTCACGCCGCACGGCGGAGACGTCCAACCACGCGGGAGCCTGACAGCACTAATTGTTGCTTGTCAGACTTGAAGCCCGCACACCCCACGCACCCTCCGCCCACGGGTGCAAGGCCGTTGACTCACGAAGGTCGAGCCATGGCCGGGGCATTACCCCCACAAGATTCAGCAGGTAAGAACATCAGGACGCACGGCGGCGCTTTTGCGCCATTAGCCCAAGGCCCCTATAGGGTTTTGGGCTTTTTTGCGTCCGCAGTCATCGGCCACCGGCGCCACAACAATGGGGAAGGCGCGACGGAGATACAGGTCGTTGCGCAGGCAAACTTTACATAGAGGCAACACCAAGAGTGTGGCGATTGCAACCGCGCCAGGGCGAAATGCGTTGCGCTGTTCCCCCTTTGCCAGCCGGATCTCTCCGGAGATGCCAGCAAAGGGGCGGGGCCCGTCAGGGCCCCGGCCTCAGAAATTGAGGCGAAGTTTGGGTTACACCCGCTAATTGTCGGGTCGTACCGAGACAATGACACGGGAGAACAGCCGACTCCCGCAGAAAAAAAAGGCTTTGGATTAATGCTGACAAGCTTCCCATCGCGCCGGGGGGACACAAGTACGGCGGACAAGTCATGAAATCAGAGGGGATGCGAAGATGCGTGGGAACGTCAACTTCCAGGTACAACAGCTTTACACATTGGTGTCGAACATTGGCGAATCGAAGCACGCCGCGAAGGAAGCTGCCAAGGCTGCCGGAGCCAAGGGCACTCACGAAATCGCTAAAGTGATCGGAATTTTCAGCTATTCCACGGCCGACGCTTACCGCCAGACCTGGCGCGAACTCGGAAATTTCGTCAAATCTGAGTACAACGTGAAATCGCACGCCTTTGACATCACAAAAATCGAAAACACGCAAGTACACGCCTTTATACGCAGCAAAATCGAGGGCAACGTGGCTAAAGAATACTATGGGAAGGTATGTGCTGCGGTGGAGAAGCTTGAGGTCGCGCTCAACCGCTTCGCCGAAAAAAACGAAACCGGTATCAGGTATGATTTTGAGCTTCAGACAATACGTGCGGAAGGCCGCGATTTGCGGGGTCCTGAGGGCAATAGGAACTACGTGCAACCAGGGGCGGTGGTGTCCTTGATTGCAGATCCGGCAGCCAAGCTGGCGGCTTCGATCATGTACGAAGGTGGCCCACGTATCAGCGAGGCGACCTATATCAAGGAGTCCCAGTTGATGGGGATTGGTGAGGACAGGTGGACCGGCACGGAGCGCGGCTTCTTCCACGTCGACAGCGGCAAAGGCGGCAAGGGGTATACCGTACCCCTTTCACCCGCAACGTACCGCGAGCTGGAAACAGCGATTAGCGCCGGTGGCGGGCTGTTCAGCGTCGATCCGGACAGCTTGCGCCACGAAATTGAAAAGGCCGCGGTCAAGGCCGGTGAAACTCACGATGGCAAGGGCTCGCACGGGCTACGCTGGAACTGCGTGATTGAGCGCATGGACGAGTTGCAGGCAGCGGGTCTCACGTACGAGCAGTCTTTGACCATCGTATCCGCAGAAAAGGGCCATACTAGATCGTCGATAACTGAGCACTATCTGGGCAAATAGTAACGCTGGCCAGGTTCAGACTCTACCCTCCCTTATCCCCCTCCCCGCCCTGTATCCTGCCGGAACTGTCTGCAGTCGAAGGCATATTTCCAGTAAGGCCCTTCACACCGTCCCACGCGGACGGAAGGCCGGGGGATAATGCGCATTCATGCAGGGCAGGAGGGTACGGACAGCGGTGAGCGACGCTTTTCCCGAGATAGAACCACTGACAATGGTGTCGCTTGCGGAGTTTGCCCGCCGGATGGGAGTCTGCCCCAACACGGTCCGCTCGTGGATTGCCGCGGGCAAGCTGCTGGAGGGGGTCCATTTCATGCGTGCGGGCCGAGTGATCCGCTTTCCGTGGGGACAGGAGTATATGGATAGACTCATGCGGGACTGGCACCCGACTCCCCCGCCGCCCCGACCACGGCTCAAAAGCCGGCGCGGGAACCGGGGCCTCAAGTTCAAGGCTTGATTCCGGGCCGCCATCACGCTACCCTTTCTGGTGCAAACGAAAATCAGCCGAAAGGAGGGTAGCGTGATGAAAGGATCATGACATGAAGAGGAAAAATGACGCGATGAAACCAGAGGGCAAGCCGTGGCACGTGAAGCCGACCTTTGGCAGTCTCTACACTATGAAGGGGTCCAAGTACATCTACATCTCCATGAACTACTACAAGCAGCGGCTGCGGTTTCCCACGGACCGGGTGGATACCCCGGAGAACTGGGAGGAACTGCGGGAGTTCATGGAGAAAGTTAGAGAGCGGATCAGGCGAGGAACGTTTACCTTCGCCAAGACCTTCTACTGGCTGGACGAGGCGACGAAGGCTCATTTTACGACGCTCGAAGGGCGGGACTACCGGCCGGAGCCGGAGCATGTATTCTTCGGCGAGTATTGCGAGCAGTGGCTGGAAAGAAAGATCCCAACCTTTTCGTCGGTGACGAAGCAGCGGGATTATCGGGAGGCGCTCACCTCCCGCATCCTCCCCCACTTCGGGGGGATGACCTTTGCGCAAATCACCGCCACGGAGGTGGAGACGTTCATTGACAATTTGAAGCGGTGCAGCAGGGCAAAGGATTCCCGAAAGGTCAGGAAGGCAAAGCCCCTTTCTGTGAAGCGGATCAAGAACCTGATCGGGCCGATGTCCAAGGTCTGGGAGGCGGCCTGCAACGACCACAACTGGATGCTGCGCAACCCCTTTACCGGGATCGCCGAGAAGTACAAGGAGCTGACCGACCGGGCGCTTCAGGAGCGGGAGCGGCAGGCAGCCACAAACCAGGGGGATTCCGAGGAGGGCTCGACGCGGGATGTTTTTCTCCTGGAAGAGTGGCAACGGCTTTTGTCGCTTGTTGATCCCCATTACCACCCGGTGATGGAGTTGCTCCTCATGGGGTTGATTGGCTCGGAACTGGAGGGGCTGCAAAAGCAGCACGAGAAGGAGGGCTTCATCCAGGTCCGCTGTTCGGTGGTCAGGGACAAGGGAGGACAAGTCCATCTCAAGTTCAAGCCGAAGAACTGGTACCGCAAGCGGGAACTCCCTCTCACCTCGCGGCTGCGCCGACTGGTGGGAGAGGCTGCGGCTCTGTCCAACAGTGACCGGGTGATCGAGTTCGCCAACGACATCACCCTCCCAGCCAGCCAGTTCCTCCTGACCATGAAGGATGGCACGCCGTTCTCCTACGACTCGTTCCGAAAGACGGTGTGGGACAAGGCACTGAAGGCGGCTGGGCTTTCCCCGCGGGTCCCCTACGCCGCCCGGCATACGTTGGTGCAGTGGGGGCTTTTAGTCGGGGTCACCAAGACCCGGCTCGTGGACCTCATGGGGCATTCGACCAAAAAGATGGTCGATGAGGTCTACGGCTCGTATCGGCACGGGCTGGTGGAGGAGAAGGAGGGGATTCTCAATTATCTCGGCGAGGACTTCCTGGCCCTTGAGGAGCTGCGGACCGCGTTTCCCGAGCGCTACCAGAGGCGGATGGCAATCCGGCAGCAAAGCCCTGAAACAGCAAAAGCCCCAGACCTTCCCGCCACTTTTGGTCAAAGTTTTGGTCAAAGCCAGGGGCTCTATGCAGATAACTACGCGAGGTAGCTAGTTATTTAATGGAGCGGGAAACGGGATTCGAACCCGCGACTTCAACCTTGGCAAGGTTGCACTCTACCACTGAGTTATTCCCGCGAAACAGGTTTCCGTTATATAGCAAACGAACCTTTCACCGTCAACACTTTTTTTCGCAAAAATGAAAAAGCGTGGGATGCTCACCGCGCTTCAGGCGGCACTTCGCGTAGTTACGACGTCTCCTTGTTCGTTAATAACGAGTCCGTCGCGCAGGACGATGGTACGGTCGGCGTAAGTGCAGTTCTCGGGGTTATGGGTGACCATGACCACGGTCTGCCCCTCGTCGTTGAGCCGCCGGAAAAGTGCCATGACGTCCTCGCTGGTTTTTGAGTCCAGGTTGCCGGTGGGCTCGTCGGCAAGGAGTATCGGCGGCTTCTTGACGATGGCCCTGGCAATGGCGACCCGCTCTTGCTCGCCGCCCGAAAGCTGATTGGGAAGACGATCGGACTTGCCGGCAAGCCCTACCCGTTCAAGGGCTTCCAGCGCGGCCTGAAACTTTTCCACCTTCTTCATCCCGGTGATGACCAGGGGAAGCATGACGTTCTCCAGGGCCGTGAGGTACTGGATGAGGTGGAAGGACTGGAAGACGAACCCGAGGTTCTCCGCCCGGAAGTCGGCGAGCCGCTCACCGGTAAGCTCATAGAGCTTTACGCCGGCCATCTCCACGGTACCGGTCGTGGGGTGGCTCATGCCGCCGAGCACCGACAGAAGCGTGCTCTTCCCCGAGCCCGACTGTCCCATGATGGTGACGAATTCTCCAGCTTCGATGGCTAAATCGACCCCACGCAGGGCCTCAACGGTTTCGCCGCCGCTCACATAATGTTTTTTGAGATCAGCAATGGTTATGAGTGCCATGATTACTCCTGTTTGTCCCGCTTGCCACTGATGGATTTCCCGATCCCCGGTCCCCGGCCCTACAGCGCTCTGAGCGCTTCAGTCGGATCTATTCTGCTGGCGTGGAGGGCAGGGTAAAGGCTTGCCACCATGCCGACGATAAGCGAAAGGGCTATCGAGCCGACCATTACCGTAGTATCCCAGACAAGTGCCGCATCCTTAGTTTCCGCCATGAATGGCAAAACTGCCTTTGCGCCGCCCATTCCTGCCAGGTAGCCGAGAATTCCGGCCAGCAGGCTCACAAGGGCCGCCTCCAGGAGGATGATCCGGATTATGTGGTTCCTGCGGAAACCTATGGCCCGGAAGACGCCGATCTCGGTGGTTCGCTCGGTGACGCTCCCCATCATGGTGACGAAGACGATGAGGGAGCCGATGAAGATGACGACGCCGGCCACGGCAAAGGCAAAGCGCTTGAAGTGGTCGAGGGTCTGGAGACGGGACTCCACCACCTGCTGGATGGCGGTCACCTTGGCTTCGGGGAGCTTTTCGGCGATCTGCACCACCATGTCGCCGATGGGGCAACCGGAACAGAGGGCCGCCACCTCGACGAGGGTTATCCGCCCCTCTTTGCCGAGAAGTTTCTGGGCGCCGGCAAGGGGCATGAAGACGAGGGAGTCGTCCTGGGAGCCGGTCTGCTCCAGGACGCCGGCCACGGTGACGCTGCGCCCCCCAAGCTGAACGGTATCGCCCGGCGTCAGATGAGCCGTGTCGGCAGCAGAGCTTCCGAGGAGTATTTCCCCTTCTTTTTTGGGAAGTTCTCCAAATATCCTCCACCACTGCTTCATCTTCAGCTCGTTGTCGAAATTGACCCCCACCAGGAGCGCGTCCCGGTCGCCGAGACGGACACCGCCGAGAACCTTGGGCGAGACGGCGAGGATGTTCTTGTTGTTCTTGATGGTGGCGATCTTTGCCAGGTCCGCCTCGCGGATTTCCCGCTGGTCGAAGGTGACCCGGCCGAGACTGATGCCGCCATAGCTCATGGACAGGTCATTGCTCTGGGGCATGATGAGGATATTCGCCCCGAACTCATCCATTTTTTTGCCGATATCGCTGGACATGGAGGCGGTCAGGGTGAGCAAGGTAACGATAGTGGCGATCCCCACCATGAGCCCGATTGTGAGGAAGGCCATCTTCGCCTTGCGCCTTCTGAGGTTGTTTATGGAAATGGTGCGCAGTTTCATGCAGTTCCCCCGTCGAAGTTACTAAAAATACCGGGCGCCCGCCTTGAGATCGGCAACGCTTATTATCACGTTCCCGCCCGACTGTTTGCTGGGAAGATACGAAGGGTTGCAGCCGCCAACGGAGTGGGGGCCGATCCGGTTGGTATCGAACTTCCTGTTGCACTGTTTGCAGACCATAACTGCGCCGTCCTGCGTGTACCCCTTTTTCTCCCGGAAACAGACGTCACAGGCGTCAAAAGCCGTCTTGACCGCTCCATCAGGCGCCTTGACCAGGAAAAAGGAAATCTCTTTTCCTCCGTCCGCAAACCGGTAAAAATGCGCTTTACCGTCCGACACGCCGGAGATGGGGATACTCACCACGCCGCCCGTTGCCTTGACCTGCTCGGACTTGCCGAATCCGGGAAAGGTGAACGCCGCTACGGTGCCCGCCACGGCGATGATGGCAACCAGCGCAATTGCCCACGACTTCACGAAACGCTTTGCAGTTTTACCGCTCATATAATACTCCTCCGATGGTGCCCTGCCCCTTCATGGGGTCCGGGCTTATGGGGTTTATCTCTTCGTGCCGCAGCACCCTTTGCCGCAACCGCCCTTCTGGCTGTCGGCAGCGATGTTCTTGCCGGTCAGGGATGAATATTCTTCGGGCGTCAGCACCTGGATAATGCTGCTGCCGTAGCCGCTGCCGGTTACCTGCTCAGCGATTGCTTCCGGCGTCACCAGGCTGGAATCGTAGCCGACCACCACCTGCCCCTCGTTCACGTTGACCTGGACGGAGGAAACGCCTTTCGCCCCCTTGAGGGCATCCTCTATCCGCATGGCGCAACTGCCGCAGGTCATCCCCTGGGTACGCAGCACCGCCACCGAGTTGACCGAAGCCTCCAGGCGGACGGAGAATGCGAGGATGCCGACAACCACCACGGCAGCAAGAATCAGCAGCGTATTGACAATATTTTTCGTTCTGAACACAGGAACCCTCCTTGCTCGAAATCTCTTTGCAGGGAACACTATCAAGCTTTGTGCCAACGACCAGCAACTTATAACCATTTGATTTGGCTACATAAAAATCATGCTGCCCATAAACATGCAAGTGATGTGATGAATAGTACCCAGGGGTGCTGCAGACTATTCCACAACGGCGGGAAAAGGGCTTGCGACCGCGGATTACGGCCGGCCGTCACTTGGTGAAATTGCAGTTGACAGTGCCGGGACGCCCCGGTATATGTGTCCACCGTTACATCACCCATGAAGGAGTTCCGGATATGGAATGGCTCAGCGACCCCCAGGCATGGATAGCCCTGGCAACCCTTACGGCACTTGAAATCGTTCTCGGCATCGACAATATTGTTTTCATCTCCATACTCGCGGGCAAATTGCCCGCCGAACAGCAGGAAAAGGCGCGCATCACCGGCCTCGCCCTGGCCATGTTCACCCGCGTGGGGCTCCTGTTCTCCCTCACCTGGCTCATGGGGCTCACGGCTCCCCTCTTTTCCGTCACAGGGCGGGAAATTTCGGGACGCGACCTGATCCTCATCGCGGGAGGTCTGTTCCTGCTGGCCAAGAGCACCATGGAGATTCACGACAAGCTCGAAGGGGAGGAAGGGCACTCTTCGACCGGCGCCGCCGCTTCCTTCGCCGGTATAATTGTCCAGATTCTTCTCCTGGACATCGTCTTCTCCCTCGACTCCATCATCACCGCCATCGGCATGGCCAACAATCTGGCGGTCATGGTCCTGGCCGTTGTCATCGCGGTCGGGTTCATGATGTTCTTCTCGGGCAAGATCAGTGCATTCGTCGAAGAGCACCCGACCATCAAGATGCTGGCCCTCTCCTTCCTCATTCTCATCGGCGTGGCGCTCATCGGCGACGGGCTTGGCATGCACATACCCAAGGGATACATCTACTTCGCCATGGCGTTCTCGGTGGCGGTCGAGATGCTGAACCTGAAGGCCCGCGCCAAGGGTAAGCCGGTGAAACTCCACCAGGCCTATACGGAGGATGACGCGTAGGTTCGGGATACCGGGGAAAAAGGATCAGAAGGAAAGCACGAGGGGCGCTGAGCGGGTGGGAACCAGGGAAAGATCGAAGTAATCCCCCGTCCAGGCAAGGATTTCCCGGCCTGAAGCCCCTTCAAGGGAAACGGGGGGGTGTTGCCCCAGGAAGCGGAGGGCCGCCAGAATCAGCCGCCCGCCATCGGCAGCCAGGTTGCGGCCGGCGGCCAGGGATACGGCATTATCACGCTTCGACAGCTTTCCGCCGCCGGGAGCGGTTACCAGGGGGAGATGGGCGTAAACGGGGGTTTCGTACCCAAGGAGCCGCTGAAGATGAACCTGCCGCGGCGATGAGGAAAGAAGATCGCTCCCCCGCACCACCTGGGTCACCCCCTGCTCCGCATCGTCCACCACCACGGCGAGCTGATAGGCGAAGAGGCCGTCGGCCCGCTTCACCACAAAGTCCCCGCATATCCGGGCCAGGTCGTACCGCTGCGCTCCCATGACGAGATCATGGACGGCAATGGGCTCGGCACCCACCTTCACGCGGTAGGAGCGTGCTTCTTTCCCGGCTGCCAGGCCATGGCGGCAGATATTGGGATAGGGAACCTCGCCGTCGCCGGCATGGGGAGCCGAGGCAACCCGGGCGATTTCCGTCCGCGAACAGCCGCAAGGATAGGCGTCCCCCGCGGCAAGCAGCCGGTCCAAGGCAGCCTGATACGCCTCAGTCCTTCTGCTCTGCCACATGATTTCCCCATCCCAGGCGAAGCCCAGAGCTTCCAGAGTACGCAGGATGTCGTCGGCCATCCCCTTCACCACCCGGGGGGTGTCCAGATCCTCCATCCGCAGCAGCCACAGGCCACCCGAACGTTTCGCCGCCCCATAACTTCCAACGGCTGCCACCAGCGAACCCAGATGGAGAGCGCCCGTGGGAGATGGTGCGAACCTGCCGGCAACGCTATGTTTATTGTGCATTAGTACGGACATGGCGGAAAAATGATACGACCTCTGGTGTAAAAATCTTCATCCTGCGATAGAGTTGAACCGGGAGGCTGCCATGGTGACAATCCTGACCAGGCTCTGCGCCGCAATCGGTATCCTCGCCGGACTGTTCTTCGCCCCCGGGCCCGCCCACGGCGCCGGAGACGACACCGCCGGTGAAGTGACACTGTATTTCTTCTGGGGCGAAGGCTGCTCGCACTGTGCCAGGGCGAAACCGTTTCTCCATGAGCTGCAGCGGAAACACCCCGCCCTTCGGATTCGTTCCTACGAAGTTTTCTCCGTCCCGAAAAACATGGAACTGCTCATTGCCATGGCAAAGGAGCGTGGCGTCGAGGCAAGTGGAGTTCCAACCTTTATCGTCGGCAATCAGGTCATCGCCGGCTTCACCGATGAAAAAAGGTCCGACATCGAACGCCTCGTTTCCCCGCTGCCGCCCCCCCGCACGTCACGGACACAGACGGCGGCGAAGGCATCCGCACTCGCCATCCCCGGCATCGGCGCCATCGATCCGCACACCCTGTCGCTGCCGGCTTTCACCCTCATCATCGCCCTGCTCGACAGCTTCAACCCCTGTGCGTTTTTCGTTCTCCTCTTCCTTCTGAGCCTGCTGATCCACGCGCACTCTCGGCGCCGCATGGCAATAGTGGGGTTCACCTTTGTCTTTTTCTCGGGGCTGGTCTATTTCCTCTTCATGGCGGCCTGGCTCAACCTCTTCCTGGTGGCGGGAACCCTGAACGCCGTCACGATTGCCGCCGGAATAATCGCCCTTATCGTTGCCGCCATAAACATCAAAGACTTCTTTTTCTTCGAAAAGGGGATTTCTCTTGTCATCCCCGAAGCAAAAAAGCCCAAACTCTTCGAGCGGATGAGGAACCTGGTCCGGACCGGGTCCCTCCCCTCGATGCTGGCGGGAACGGTTGTCCTGGCAGTGGCGGCAAACAGCTACGAGCTTCTCTGCACCGCCGGTTTTCCCATGGTCTACACCCGGGTTCTGACCCTTCGCGGGCTCCAACCCGCCGGGTATTACCTCTACCTGACGGCTTACAACCTGGTGTATGTGGTCCCCCTGGCCGTCATCGTGGGGGTTTTCACGGTGACCCTCGGCAACCGGAAGCTGACGGAATGGGAAGGGCGTGTCCTGAAACTCCTCTCCGGAGTCATGATGCTCATGCTGGGGCTGGTCATCCTGTGGAAGCCGACGCTCCTGAACAACACCCTCGCTTCGCTGGCGCTCCTGGCGGCCGCCCTGCTGGTGACCGGTGTCGTCGCCCTGGCGGCACGAAAATACGGACAAAAGATGGAAAAGCCCCATCCGAAATGAACGGGGCTTTCCTTTCAGCAGAAAATCCTACCCCACGAAGGAACAGCAGTAATCGGTATGGGCGTGGACACGCATGGTAAACGCGGAGTTGGCCGGGACGTCGAACGACTCGCCGCCGCCAATGCGGTCCCACAGGTCGCTGCCGGGGAGCTTGAGATCCAGCTCGCCGGAGAGAATCTCCATGATCTCGGGTGCGCCGGTGTTGAAGGTATACTCTCCCGGCTGCATGAAGCCGAGGGTCTTTTTCGTGCCGTCGGGGAAGATGACGGTGCGGCTCACGACTCCGCCGTTAAAGAATACATTGGCCTCGCGAACGACGGTTACATTGGTGAATTCGGACATTGATTCCTCCTGGGATAAATGGGTACTGCAAAATGGTCAGGCGATTCCGGCCAGCTCGAGCCTCCCGCCCCAGCGGCGAAGCAGTTCGGCCCGGAGCAGTTCATGTTCGGGAAGCCGCAGGTCAGGGTCCGCCTCCGCAACGGCGAAGGCCTCCTTCCGGGCTTCTTCGAGAATGCGGCCGTCACGCAGGATATTGGCAACGCGAAAATCGGGGATTCCCGCCTGGCGGGTACCGAGGAAGTCACCCGGTCCGCGTATTTCAAGATCGGCCTCGGCAATTTTGAAGCCGTCGGTGGTTGATTCCATGACCCGCAGCCGCTTCTCGGCATCCTCGGAGAGGCGTTCGCCGGCCATGAGTATGCAGCGCGACTTCGCACTCCCCCGCCCCACCCTTCCCCGCAGCTGATGGAGCTGCGACAGTCCGAACCGTTCGGCGTGCTCGATGACCATCACCGTGGCATTGGGCACGTCGATGCCAACCTCGATCACCGTGGTCGCCACCAGGATGTCAATCTCACCGGCCTTGAAAGAGCGCATCACCCCTTCCTTCTCCTCGGGTTTCATCCGGCCGTGGAGAATGCCGAGCCGCAGATGGGGAAAGATCTCGTTGGCCAGGTGCTCGGCCATCTGGGTGGCGGCTTTCAGGTCGGATTTTTCCGATTCCTCCACCAGGGGGTAGATGACGTAGGCCTGGCGCCCGCCGGCAATCTCATCGCGGATTATGCCGTAAACCTGATTGCGGCGCGATTCAAAACATATCCGCGTCTCGATGGGGGTCCGCCCCGGCGGCAGCTCATCGATAACGGAGAGGGAAAGGTCGCCGAAGACGGTCATTGCCAGGGTGCGGGGTATGGGCGTGGCGGTCATCACGAGAATGTCGGGGTTTTCCCCCTTCTTTTTCAGGAGCCCCCGCTGGATGACGCCGAAGCGGTGCTGCTCGTCCACGATGCCGAGACCGAGCCGATGGAACGTCACCTTCTCCTGAATCACCGCATGGGTACCGATAACGATCTGCGCCTCCCCCTGCGCCACCCGCTCCAGGGCCGCCTTCTTCTCCTTCCCCTTCAGGGATGCGGTGACGAGGACCGTGGACACGCCGATCTCGTCGCACCAGCGGTGGATGTTCAGGTAGTGCTGCTCGGCAAGGATCTCGGTGGGGGCCATGATGGCCACCTGGTAGCCGTTCTCCACCGCCACAAGTGCCGCCATGAGCGCCACCAGGGTCTTGCCGCACCCAACATCGCCCTGAATCAGGCGGTGCATGGGGTGCGGCGCCATCATCTCATCCTTGATCTCGGCAAGGACGCGGCGCTGGGCACCGGTCAGCGAAAAGGGAAGCAGCTTGAGGAGCGGCTTGGTATAGAGGTGGCTGACCGTGAAAGCAATGCCGTTCTCCAGCGTAACGCCCCGCCTCTTCAGGGCCAGTCCCAGCTCGAGGAAGAAAAATTCATCGAAAATCAGGGTGCGGTTGGCGGGGTCCTTCCCCTCCTCCAGCAGTTGCGGGTCGGCATCGCCGTCGGGAAAGTGGACCCGGCGAAGCGCCTCGTTAAGGGGAAGAAGCCCCTGACGCGACGCCACATCAGAAGGCAGGACGCTCTCGACGCCTGGCGCGTACTGATCCACTACCTCTTTCATTACCTTGCGGAGGGTCTTCTGGTGAAGCCCTTCGGTGAGGGGGTAAACCGGCACCACGCGCCCGAAACTGACGGGGTCGCGGGCCATGACAGCCTCCACGCTCTCCCCCTCGGGAAGCCACTCGACGTCCGGGTGATGCACCTCGCGCTGAAGGCCGAACTGGGAGACCAGCCCGGTGAAAATGCCCCGCTTTCCCTCTTGCCAGCTCTTTTTCAGAAAAGCGGGGTTGAAATTGAACCACTTGAAGGAAATGGTGCCGCTGCCATCGCGCACCATCACCTCGAAGAAACGGCGCCCCCCCTTGGTGGTTACAACGTTGGCGGCAATCACCTCGCCGGTAAAGACCGCGGTCACTCCGGGACGGAGTCCGGCAATGGGAACAATCCGGCGGCGGTCCTCATAACGATTGGGAAGCAGGTAGAGGGCGTCCTCCACCGAGGCAATCCCCTTTTTGGCGAGAATCTCCGCCAATTTAGGGCCTACTCCCTTGATAAAATTGATGGGAGTTTCCAGATTCTTGCGGGCAATGGACTTCTGCAGGCTGATCCCGACCGCGGGAGGATCGGGAGAAACGTGGCGGGAGATACGAATGGCGCCCGGAACGGGCTCGAGGTCAAGCAGGTCGCCCGGACGGAGTCCCAACTCCGACAAGAGATCATCGGGTATGACTATCTGACCGTTTTCGGCAAGCTTGACGAGCGGCATGACCCCTCACAGCGGATAGACAAAGGGCGAAGAGGTGTCTCCCCTTCGCCCCGGGCAACGGCTTACTGACCGATGGCGTTCAGGTCCTTGAGGACCTCGTTTACATCGAGGCCATGGGCGCTGCATCCCTGCTCCAGGGATTCGTTCTGGGCTCCCATGCAGCCGATGCAGCCGAGATTGTACTTGCGCAGTACCTTGGCAACCTCGGGACTGGCCTGGAGGGCCTGGGCAAATGTCATATCCTTGGTGAATTGCTGGCTCATTGTGTTGACTCCTTTCAGTCGTCAGCGAGGTAGCGAAGTAGCAAGTAGTTAGAGAGTCAGACTTTTCTTGCTTACTCTCTCGCTCTCTCGCTATCTACAGGTATTTGATGTCAATAATCTCGTATTCCTTGACGGAACCCGACGGCACCTTGATCTTCACGCTGTCATCGAGCTTGTGGCTGATGAGGGCCTTGCCGACCGGTGACGTGCAGGAGATCTTACCCAGCTTGATGTCGGCCTCTTCTTCGCCGACGATCTTGTAGGTTACCTCCTCCTCGGTCGCCGTATCGTACAGGGTTACGGTAGCGCCGAAAACTACCTTGTCAGGCTTAAGGCCGGAGAGATCAACCACGTGGGCCATGGCAAGCTTCCCCTGAAGCTCCTGGATCCGCCCTTCGATGAATGCCTGGCGGTTCTTGGCGGCATCGTACTCCGCGTTCTCCGAAAGGTCACCGTGGCTGCGAGCCTCGGCAATATCCTGAATAACCCGGGGCCGCTCTTCACGAATCAGGCGTTTGAGCTCTTCCTGAAGCGATTCGTAACTCTCTTTGGTCATGGGTACTGAATAGGTCATCGTACAGACTACTCCTCTATGAAAATCGCGGGGCAGCCATTTGGCCGCCCCGTTGGTACACTCAGCAAATTGGTTATGAAAGAATCCAGATGTTCAGCGGCTCTCAACCTGCATCAAGAAAGATAGTCCTGCAAAGGTTTCACATCCATCTCGCCGTTGAGCATAACCACAATGCCGTCTGCCACCGCTTTTGCCCCGGCAACGGTGGTGTAGTACGCAACATTTTGCATGAGCGACTCGCGGCGGATGGAGAAGGAATCGGCAACGGCCTGGGCACCCTGGGTGGTATTGAACACCATGCAGATCTCTCCGCTCTTAATGGCGTCAACGATATGGGGCCTTCCTTCTGCCACCTTGTTGATTACCTCCACCGCAACGCCTTTCTCCTGGAGAAAAGAAGCGGTACCACGGGTGGCGACCAGTTTAAAACCGGCATTATAGAGTTTTTTCGCTGAATCGACAATAAGTTTCTTGTCGGCGTCATGGAGACTGATGAAGACCTTGCCCGAACGTGGGAGCTTCACGTTGGCGCCGAGCTGGGCTTTGGCAAAGGCAGTGGCAAAGTCGGGTCCTATCCCCATTACCTCACCGGTGGACTTCATCTCCGGCCCGAGCAGCGTATCCACTCCGGGGAACTTGACGAAGGGGAAGACCGCCTCCTTGACTGACATATGCTTCGGCTCGATGTAACCGGTAACGCCAAGCTCCTTCAGGGTCTTGCCGGCCATGACCCGCGCCGCAATCTTGGCCAGGGAGCGTCCCGTGGCTTTGGAAACGAAGGGAGCGGTCCTTGAAGCACGGGGGTTAACCTCGAGAATGTAGATGGTCCCGTCCTTGATGGCGTACTGGACGTTCATGAGCCCCCGGACGTTCAGCTCCAGGGCCATGATGGTGGTCTGGCGACGAATCTCCTCCACCAACTCCTGGGAGATGGAATGGGGCGGCAGGCAGCAGGCCGAGTCGCCCGAGTGGATGCCGGCCTCCTCGATGTGCTCCATGATCCCGCCGATGACCACCTCGGTCCCGTCGCAGAGGGCGTCCACGTCGATCTCGATGGCCTTGTCCAGAAACTTGTCGATGAGGATCGGATGCTCCGGCGACGCCTGGACGGCGGTGGTCATGTAGCGGCGCAGGTTATCCACGTCGTAGACGATCTCCATGGCCCGACCGCCGAGAACGTAGGATGGGCGCACCACCACGGGGTAACCGATCCGGTTCGCCACCTCTTCCGCCTCCTCGAATGAGCGGGCGGTGCCGTTCTCCGGCTGCAGCAGGTTCAGCTTGTGGAGCATCTCCTGGAAGCGCTCCCGGTCCTCGGCCCGGTCGATGGCGTCGGGAGAGGTGCCGATGATGGGAACCCCGGCCTTCTCCAGGGCAACAGACAGCTTGAGTGGCGTCTGACCGCCGAATTGGACGATGACCCCCTGGGGCTTCTCCAGATCGACGATGGAGAGGACATCTTCGTAGGTGAGTGGTTCGAAATAGAGGCGGTCGGAGGTGTCATAGTCGGTGGAGACCGTCTCCGGGTTGCAGTTGACCATGATGGTCTCGTAGCCGTCTTCGCCAAGGGCGAAAACCCCGTGGACGCAGCAGTAGTCGAACTCGATCCCCTGGCCGATCCGGTTGGGGCCGCCGCCGAGGATCATGATCTTCTTCCGGTCGGTCACCTCGGCCTCGCACTCCTCCTCGTAGGTGGAGTAGAGGTACGGGGTATAGGCAACGAACTCGGCGGCGCAGGTATCGACCCGCTTGAACACGGGCTTCACGCCGAGGGAGAGGCGCAGCTGCCGGATCTCCTCGTCGTTCTTTCCCCAGAAACGGCCGAGCATCTTGTCGGAGAAGCCGTACTGCTTGGCCTCGCGGACGATGGCAGCCAGGGTTTCCCTGGTTTCCGCCGCCACATCGACCTTCCGCAGAGCCTCCTCCTTATCGATAATCTGCTTGATATTGTGGAGGAACCAGGGATCGATGGCGGTGAGCTGGAAGATCTCGTCAATGCTCATGCCGCAGCGGAAGGCGTCCCCCAGATACCAGAGCCGCTCCCAGTTGGGTACCCGGAGCTTGTCCTGGACAAGCTGCTGCTCCTTGGCGGTGAGGGCTCGGCGGGTGTCGCCGTTGGTGAAAAGCCGCGATTCGAACCCGGCCGAACCGATCTCCAGGGAGCGGAGCGCCTTCTGGAAAGACTCCTTGAAGGTACGGCCGATGGCCATGACCTCACCCACCGACTTCATCTGGGTGGTGAGGGTGCTGTCGGCAGCGGGGAATTTCTCGAAGGTGAAGCGGGGAATCTTGGTCACCACGTAGTCGATGGTCGGCTCGAAGCAAGCCGGGGTCTCACGGGTGATATCGTTGCGGATCTCGTCCAGGGTGTAGCCAACGGCCAGCTTCGCCGCGATCTTGGCGATGGGGAAGCCGGTGGCCTTGGAGGCCAGGGCCGAGGAACGGGAGACCCGCGGGTTCATCTCGATGACCACGAGGCGGCCGTTACGCGGGTTGATGCCGAACTGGATATTGGAACCACCGGTGTCGACCCCGATCTCGCGGATGATCTTCAGTGCCGCGTCCCGGAGAATCTGGTATTCCTTGTCGGTGAGGGTCTGGGCCGGGGCCACGGTGATGGAGTCGCCGGTGTGGACCCCCATGGGGTCGAAGTTCTCAATGGAGCAGATGATGACCACGTTGTCAGCGGTGTCGCGCATCACCTCCAACTCGTACTCCTTCCAGCCGATAACCGACTCCTCCACCAGGATCTCGTCCGTGGGAGAAGCGTCGATCCCCCCAATGGCCATCTTCTCGTACTCTTCCATGTTGTAGGCAATGCCGCCGCCGGTCCCCCCCAGGGTAAAGGAGGGGCGGATGATGGCCGGGAAGCCCACCATCTTGATAACTTCCATCGCCTCGGCGTAGTTGTGGGCCAGGCCCGAGCGGGGAACCGACAGGCCGATCTTCTCCATGGCCTCTTTGAAGAGGGTCCGGTCCTCGGCCTTCTTGATGGCCGGCAGCTTCGCGCCGATGAGCTCCACCCCGAATTTCTCCAGGGTGCCGTTCTCGGCCACCGCCACGGCGGTGTTCAGGGCCGTCTGGCCGCCGAGGGTGGGGAGCACTGCATCGGGGCGTTCCTTTTCAATGATCTTCGCCAGCACCTCGGGGGTTACCGGCTCCACGTAGGTCCGGTCGGCGAAGTCGGGGTCGGTCATGATGGTGGCCGGGTTAGAGTTCAGCAGCACCACCTCGAACCCTTCCTCCTTCAGCGCTTTGCACGCCTGGGTCCCGGAATAGTCGAACTCGCACGCCTGGCCGATGACGATGGGGCCGGCGCCGATGATGAGAACCTTTTTGATGTCTGTTCTTTTGGGCATTGCAACTCCTTGCTGATTGTATCGTTGTTAACGAAAAAATTTATCCGCGAAATATGAAAAAAACCGCTCCGGCCAGGCAGCACCCGGCCCAGAGGTAGTCGAGCTTCAGGGGTTGGCCCATGTAGTAGACCGCAAAGGGGACAAAGACCGCAAGTGTTATGACCTCCTGCATGATCTTGAGCTGCCCCAGGCTGAAGGTGCCGTAACCCATGCGGTTGGCCGGCACCTGGATCAGGTACTCGAAGAAGGCGATCCCCCAACTCACCGCCACGGCAATGTACCACGGGGATGCCTTCAGGTTCTTCAGGTGCGCATACCAGGCGAAGGTCATGAACACATTGGACAGCGCCAGCAACACGATCGTTCTCATACTAATCCTGCACCCAGCCGTTCTCAAGGCCGGACTCCTCCAACGACGCCACCGCTTCGTCGTACTCCTCGTCGGTGATCTTGCGGTGGATACCCGGCGTTTCAACGGCCCGATGGGCCGGGAAGAACTGATTCATGAGGGCTATGTGGGTCTCGGTGCCCGTATTCCCGGCAATCCAGGCAAGCGTCTCGCGGCTTCCCGCTCCACCTTCCGGCAGCACCAAATGCCGGATAATGAGACCGCGCTCCGCAATTCCTTCATCATCAAGTTTCAAGTGTCCAACCTGGCGAAACATTTCGGTAACCGCGCGTCGATTCGCCTCCCTGTAGCCGGGAGCCGACGAGAACCGGACCGCCGGATCTTCCGCCGCGTACTTCATGTCCGGCAGGTAGATATCCACGACACCGTCCAGGAGCCGGAGGGCATCCACCTTCTCGTAACCGCTGGAGTTCCAGACGATGGGGAGCCGGAACCCGCGGGGAATGGCCAGCCGGAGCGCCGCCAGTATCTGCGGCAGAAAGTGGGTCGGGGTGACGAAGTTGATGTTGTGCACCCCGCGCCGCTGGAGCCCGAGCATCCGTTCCGCCAGTTCCTGTATGGTCAGGTCGGTCCCGTTCCCCTGCTGGCTGATGGGGAAGTTCTGGCAGAACCGGCAGTGAAGGCTGCACCAGGAGAGGAAAATCGTTCCCGACCCCTTTGTCCCCGAGATTGGCGGCTCTTCGCCATGGTGAACATTGGCCGAGGCGATCCGCGGCTGCCACCCTGCCCGGCACACGCCGGTCTCGCCGGCCAGCCGGTTCACCCGGCAGTCGTGGGGACAGAGGTCGCAGGAGCGGAGCCGTGCATAGGCCGCCCTCACCCGCTGCAATAACTCGCCTGATTGGTAAAGATCGATATACCGCATGGTTTCGTAGGGGCGATCCTTGTGATCGCCCTCGTCCGTGGGCGAATACAAGATTCGCCCCTACGCCTTGTACCTCTCCATCAGTTCCACGAACCGCCCGAACAGATAATGGGAGTCGTGGGGACCGGGCGAAGCCTCGGGATGGTGCTGTACCGAAAAGATGGGGAGTTCTTTGTGCTTCATCCCCTCCACGGTCTGGTCGTTCAGGTTCTCGTGGGCCAGCTCGCAGACATGGCCCAGGGACTCGATATCCACCGAAAAGCCGTGGTTCTGGGCGGTAATTTCCACCTTCCGGGTATCCTGATCCATGACCGGCAAGTTGGAGCCGTGATTGCCGAACTTCAGCTTCATGGTCTTGCCACCCAGGGCAAGCCCCAGGAGCTGATGGCCGAGACAGATGCCGAAGATGGGCTTCTTGCCCACGAACTTTCTGATGTTCTCGATGACGGCGGTCATGGGCTCCGGGTCGCCGGGGCCGTTGCTGAGGAAAATGCCGTCCGGGTTCATGGCCAGGGCCTCCTCCGCCGGGAAGGTGGCGGGGGCAACCGTCACGTCGCAGCCGACCGAGACGAGGCAGCGGAGAATGTTGTACTTGATGCCGAAATCGTAGGCCACAACCTTGTACTTCAGTTCTCCCGCCGTCGCAGCAGTGTACCCTTCCTCCAGGTCCCAGAGCTTCTCGGTCCAGTGATAGGGTTTGTCGCAGGTGACGCCGGAGGCAAGGTCGAGTCCGGCCATGCTCGGAATGGCCCGGGCCTTCTTCACGAGGCTTTCGTGGTCAAAATCAACGGTGGAGATGATCCCGTTCTGGGCTCCCTTGTCCCTCAAATGCCGGGTAAGCGCCCGGGTATCGAGCCCCTGGATGCCGACCACGCCGTTTTCTTTCAGATAGGCATCGAGGCTCATGGTGGCACGCCAGTTGGAATAGCAGTCGTGGTACTCCTTGACGATGAAGCCCGAAAGGTAGAGTTGCTTGCTCTCGATGTCCTCCGGGTTGATGCCGGTGTTCCCCATCTGGGTGTAGGTCATGGTGACCATCTGCCCCTTGTAGGAAGGGTCGGTCAGAACTTCCTGATATCCGGTCATGGCGGTGTTGAAGACCACCTCACCGGAAACTTCGCCGCCGGCACCGAACGATTTCCCTTCAAATACGCGCCCGTCGGCGAGCGCTAGTACAGCTTTCATGACAACTCCCTTTTCAAATATCAATCCGCCACGGTCGTTTTCAATCACGACAAGTCGCTGATTCACGTTGTTTCTCAAAATCTTGCCGTTCTCTGTGCCTCTGTGGCGGATTTCTTTATATGCTTAACGCTTGTAAACCACTCTACCACCAACAATTGTGTACGCCGCAGCGCCCTTCACGCTCCACCCCAGGAACGGCGAATTCTTGGACTTGCTGGCAAGCTTGTCCGCCTCCACCGTCCACTCGGCAGAGGGATCGATGACCGTTATATCGGCAACGGCTCCCGCCTTCAGAGTCCCGCGGTTAATACCCAGGATTTTTGCAGGGTTGCATGACATTTTTTCCACCAGCGCCGGAAGGGTCAAAACCCCTTCCTCCACCAGCCTGAGCGACAGCGGCAGCGAAGTTTCCAGACCGACAATGCCGTTCAGCGCCTCATTGAACTCCACGTCCTTCTCGTCCAGGTGATGGGGAGCATGGTCGGTGGCGATGGCATCGATGGTGCCGTCCTTCAGGGCCTCTTTCACGGCGGCAACATCATCGGCCGTGCGCAGCGGCGGATTCATCTTGGCATTGGTGTCATAGCCCCGCACCGCATCGTCGGTAAGGCTGAAATAATGGGGCGCCGTCTCGCAGGTGACCTGCACACCGCGGGCCTTGGCGTTGCGGATGATGCGGAGCGAACCCTTTGTGGAAACATGGGCGATGTGCAGCGGCGAACCGGTGAACTCCGCCAGATAGACGTCGCGGGAGGTCGCGGCATCTTCGGCGGCCCACGGAATCCCCTTCAGGCCAAGCTCGGTGGAGACGAACCCCTCGTTCATGACCCCCTCTCCAACCAGCGTCAGATCTTCCGCATGGGAGATGACCATTATTCCCATCCCCTTTGCGTACTCAAGGGCGCGGCGCATGAGTTCCGAGTTGATTACCGGCCTGCCGTCGTCGGATACGGCCACGCATCCGGCTTCTTTCAGCTCCCCCATCTCAGAGAGGCGCTCGCCGTGGGATCCCTGGGTAATGGCGCCGATGGGGAATACGTTGACCAGCCCCTCCGCCTTCGCCTTAGCGATAATATAAGTCGATACCGCCTTGTTATCGTTCACCGGCTTGGTGTTCGGCATGCAGGCGACCGATGTGAAGCCCCCCGCTGCCGCCGCTCTCGAACCGGAGACAATGTCTTCCTTGTACTCGAGGCCGGGATCCCGCAGATGAACGTGCATGTCGATAAGGCCCGGAGTCACGATTTTTCCGGAGGCATCGATCGTCTCGCCACCGGCCGGAGCCTTCAGCCCCTTGCCCAGCTCCTTGACGGCGCCGTTCTCCACAAGAATGTCGAGTACTTCATCAATTCCCTGAGACGGGTCTATCACCCGTCCTCCCTGTATCACCATATTCATGGGTCACCTCGTATTCTGGCGCAGGGGAAACATCCCCTCGCAATAAATGGGTTTATTCCGTTACGACGGCACCGCCGCTTACATGGTAAAGCATGGCCATGCGCACCGCCACGCCGTTCTCGACCTGCTTGAGAACGTGGGATTTGGCGCAATCGGCAACGTAGGAGGAAAGCTCGACGCCACGATTTATCGGTCCGGGATGCATGACGATCGCATCAGGCTTTGCCCACTTGAGATTCTCGGGATTGAGGCCGAAATAGCGTGAATACTCTCGGGTATTGGGTATAAGGGTCTTACCCTGGCGCTCCTGCTGAATGCGCAGCATGATGACCACGTCAGCATCCTGAATGGCTTCCTTCATGGTGGTGCAGACCGTTACGTTGCCGAGCCGCTCCACACCGGGCGGCAGCATGGTGGGAGGGCCTGCCAGGTACAGATGGGATCCCATCTTGGTGAGCCCCGCGATATCGGAGCGGGCCACCCGGCTGTGGGTGATGTCACCGACAATCGCCACTTTGAGGCCATCGAGGCGGCCGTACCGGTCCTTGATGGTCAGCATGTCGAGAATCCCCTGGGACGGATGCTCGTGGGCGCCGTCACCGGCATTTATGATGGAGCAGGAAAGCCGCTTGGACAGATAATAGTGGGCTCCGGATACGGCATGGCGCATGACGACGATATCCGGCTTCATGGCTTCCAGGTTCCGGGCGGTATCGAGGAGCGTCTCCCCCTTGGTGGCCGAACTCGTGGAAGCGGTTATATTCACGGTATCCGCCGAAAGGCGCTTGCCCGCGATTTCAAAGGAAGTGCGGGTGCGCGTCGACGCTTCATAGAACAGATTGATGATGGTCTTGCCGCGCAGGGTCGGCACTTTTTTGATATCGCGGCTGTTAATCTCCCGCATGTTCTCGGCGGTTGAGATCAGGAGTTCGATCTCATCCTTGTTGAGGTCCTTTAGCGCTATGATGTCCTTATGCTCGAATCCCATCGCTTTCCCCCTGGTAGTGTAAGGTCAGGCCCCATGCCTGCCCCGGCAATTCATTTTTCCAGAACCACTTCCACCGGTTTTTCGTCTGCGTCGAACAAAACGATAATCTTCTCGCGGCTGCTTGTGGGGACGTTGCGGCCGACAAAATCCGCCCTGATGGGAAGCTCACGGTGTCCCCGGTCGATGAGAACCGCCAGTTGGATTGATGCCGGCCTGCCATGGTCCATGAGGGCATCCATGGCGGCACGGATCGTCCGGCCGGTAAAAAGCACATCGTCCACGAGGATGACCTTCTTGTTCTCCACCGTGAACGGAATATCGGTTTTCCCCACCGGCAGATGCTTGGAGTGTCCCTTGAAGTCATCCCGATAGAGGGTGATGTCCACCTCGCCCATGGGCACCGGCGCTCCTTCGATCTCCTCCAGCCGGGATGACAGCTCCCTGGCGAGATGGACGCCGCCGGTCCTGATGCCCACAAGAACCAGATCGGCAACGCCCTTGTTCCGCTCAAGAATTTCATGAGCAATCCGGGTAAGCGCACGCTTCACGCCAACCCCATCCAGTATGGTCGTCTTCTCTTCAGCCATCCTGTCCCTCCTTTGCACTTGTTGGGCAAACTCCGTCGGCAGGCACGAAAAGAGCCCTTCCGCAGAACGCGAAAAGGCTCTATAAGACTATGGTGTTAGTCTGTAGTCGGCACCTTTTCTAACCTCACGGGGTTAATTTAAAAGGCTCAGTGTAAATGAGGCTAAATTTTTCAGCAGGGTATCACCCGGCCGACAAAGGTGTCAAGACCAATTTCAGTGAATGATATCCCCGATACTTTTCCAACGGACCCGCATTGCATCGTGGTCCCAGGACCAGTACTTGATAAAGGCAAGTCCCTTGATTTGCTCGCTTTTGACAAATCCCCAGAAACGGCTGTCGTACGAGCGGTCACGGTTGTCGCCCATGACGAAATAGCAGCCGGCCGGCACTGTCCGTGGAGCGAAATTGTCACGGGGGTTCATGGCAAGCGGAATCATATCCGGCTCTTTGTGCACTTCCTGAGGGATCTTGAAGAGCTTGCCGTTCACGTAAATATTTTTGTTTATTTCCTGAACTACGTCGCCGGGAACGCCGATGACCCGCTTGATAAAGTCCTTGCTGGGATCTTCGGGATATTCGAAGACGATGACGTCACCCCGCTGCGGCTGGCGAATGGGAGCAATCTTGGTATCGGTAAAGGGAATCTTGGTGCCGTAGATAAATTTGCTTACAAGGATATGGTCGCCGATGGCAAGGGTATCCTCCATGGAACCGGAGGGGATTTTAAATGCCTGCACCACAAATGTCCGGATTATGAGAGCAAGGATGACGGCGATGATAATCGACTCGGCATACTCCCTGACAATGTGTTTCTTCTTTACCTGTTTATCCTCCGCTGCCGAGCTTCCGCCCATGCTGCCGTTCGTGCCGTACTGCGTGTTCTTGTAGTCCATTGCGGTTCCTTTTCGGTGAATGTCCCTACCTACTCTTCAACCTTTAGAATGGCGAGGAAAGCCTCCTGGGGCAATTCCACGTTCCCCACGTTCTTCATCCGCTTCTTCCCTTCCTTCTGCTTCTCGAGGAGCTTGCGCTTACGGGTGATGTCGCCGCCGTAACACTTGGCGAGAACATCCTTGCGCAGCGCCTTGACGGTTTCTCGGGCTATAATCTTTGTGCCGATGGCCGCCTGGATTGCAACCTCGAACATCTGGCGGGGAATGAGTTCCTTCATTTTGGAAACGAGATCCCGGCCGCGATAGTAAGCCTTGTCCCGGTGAATAATCAGGGAAAGCGCATCAACCACTTCGCCGTTGATCATAATGTTCATCCGGACAAGCTCGCTGCGCCGGTAGTCAAGGTGCTCGTAATCCAGGGAGGCATACCCCTTGGTGATGGACTTGAGACGGTCGTAAAAGTCCAGCACCACCTCGTTCAGGGGAAGTTCATAAATAATCATGACCCGTGTCGGGGTCAAGTATTTAATTTCCCGCTGCACCCCCCGCTTCTCCTCGCACAGCGCCAGAATGCCGCCGACAAATTCGTTGGGGGTGTGAATTGAGGCAAGGATGAATGGCTCCTCGACGTAATCGATCTCCTGGGTCGGAGGAAGCTGGTTGGCGCTCTCGATGGAAATCACATCGCCCTTGAGCCGGTGGACCTTGTAGACAACCGTCGGCGCAGTGGTGATGAGATCGAGATTGAACTCCCGCTCCAGACGCTCCTGGATAATCTCCATGTGGAGCAACCCCAGGAAGCCGCACCGGAAACCGAAACCGAGCGCCAGTGACGTCTCAGGTTCGTAGGAGAAGGAAGAGTCGTTGAGTTTCAGCTTGGCCAGGGCGTCGCGCAACTGCTCGTACTGGGCGGTATCGATGGGATACAGCCCCGAAAAGACCATCGGCTTCACTTCCTTGAAACCGCCGAGGGGGGTGGTGCAGGGGCGGAGGGTATGGGTGACGGTATCGCCGATCTTGGCGTCGGCAACGTCTTTAATGCCGGCAATGATAAACCCGACCTCGCCGGCCGACAACTGGGGCACTTCGCGCATGACCGGGGCAAAGACACCGACCTTCAGGGCCTCGTAACTGCGGCCGGTGGAGACGAGCTGAACCTTCTCTCCCTTTTTCAAGGTGCCGTCGATGAGCCGGACCAGGATTATGACCCCCTGATACTGGTCATACCAGGAGTCGAAGAGCAGTGCTTTAAGCGGTGCCGTCGGGTCGCCCTCAGGTGGCGGAATTTTTTTGACTATCTCCTCCAGGATTTCCCGGGTCCCGATCCCCTCCTTGGCGCTGGCAAGCACCGCATCATGGGCATCCAGACCGATAATCTCCTCGATCTCATGCTTGACCCGCTCGGGTTCCGCCGCAGGCAGATCGATTTTATTCAGAACGGGAAAGACCTCGAGGTTGATATCGATGGCGAGGTAGACATTGGCCAGGGTCTGCGCCTCAACCCCCTGGGAGGCATCGACGACCAGCAGCCCCCCTTCGCAGGCGGCCAAGGACCGTGAAACCTCGTAGGTGAAGTCCACGTGTCCCGGAGTGTCGATCAGGTTCAGAACATAGTCCTTGCCATCGTCGGCACGATAGTTGAGGCGCACGGTTTGAGCCTTGATGGTGATGCCGCGCTCCCGTTCCAGGTCCATCTTGTCGAGGAACTGATCCTGCTTTTCACGCTCCGACAGAGCGCCGGTGTATTCCAGCAGGCGGTCGGCAAGCGTCGACTTGCCATGGTCAATGTGAGCAATAATGGAGAAATTGCGAATGTTTTCTATCTTCATAGACACCTTGCAGTTTACTGAGCGTAAGCAATAAATGGTATCCGAAAAAACCGTATATTGTAAAGGAGATTCTCCGGTAGCCCCTGCAACGCGCCGGTACGCGTCACCCCTCGATTAATCGAAGACGACACGTGTTCGCGTTGCCTTCCCGCATGATTCATGATATACGTCCGGCACACTGACCATAAATGCAAAGGAAATTACATGCTGACCGGAAAACAAAAACGCTTTCTCCGAGGGCTGGGACACAGCCTCAACCCCGTGATCACCGTTGGCAAGGGGGAAATCTCGGAATCTCTTATTCACGAAACCGTCGAAGCCCTTGAGCACCATGAACTCATCAAGGTAAAAATTCTCGAAAGCTGCGTGATGGACCGCCACGAAGTGGCCGGCGAACTGGCGAAAGCCTGCGGCGCCGAAGTCGCCCAGGTACTTGGCCGGACGTTTCTCCTTTACCGCACCGCCACCGAGCCCAAACTGGAACTTCCGAAGTAAACGCAGCACCGTTGGCCCCCTCCAGCAAAAAAGCCCGGATTTCTCCGGGCTTTTTCATTTAATCCATGGTTTCACTACGGTATCAGCGATCAATCGTCGTGACCGTGACCTTTTCCTTTGCCGTGGTGCTTGTATTCGCTCTTATCATGCTTCCGCTCCTGCTTTTGGCGCTGCTTGTACTCTTTTCCCGGCTTGAAACGCTTGCCGCGGTAATGATCGCGGTCTTTGTGATAGGAGCGATATTCGTCATCACGGTAATAACGAATCCGCTCCAGTTTGTGCTTGCGAAGACCCGGCGGCAGATTTTTGTACTTCACCACGCCCCACGGGCCGCTGTAGTGGGGGGCACGGTACCAGTGATTGTCCTGCCAGAGGTAATAGCGGCCGCTGATGTAGAACATGTCATAGGGAATGTCGACCCCGACGTAGAAACCGAGGCGCGGCGGAGTGATGAACAGCGGCGGTTCATCGATAATAATGCGCGGTCCGGCCGGAACAACCACTGCCGGCGGCGCCGGGACAACCACGCTTGGGCGGTTTCCAACGCTGATATTCACGTCGAAACCGACATTGGAATCAGCGAGCACCGGAGACACTGCCGTCAAAATCAAGGGAACAACTGCAAGGAACTTCTTCATAAGATCTCCTCTCTCGACAAGATTTCCCTGAGGCTTTAGGCCTGCAGGGGTTCAGATGCAAAAAAGCCGGGGCCGCACCATTCTTTAAAATGATATTTCGGCAACCCGGCTGTCTGCGTGAGACCCTGTAGGCTTTCCGCCCCATCCTCGCGGATGGTTGAGTATTATCGTATATCAACCCGCTTTTCAGAGGGATATAGCGCAATCCCCGTGCCACGTCAAGACATTAGGGATTCCAGCCTGTCATCCAAGCTTCTCCGGTCACACTCTTTCATAGGGCTCAAAGAGACGCTTGAATTCATCCAGGGCAAAACGGTCGGTCATTCCGGCAATGTAATCGCACACAACCCTTTCGCGCCCCATGGACTCCATTTTCATCTGGTACTTGCGTGGCAGAAGCGTGGGATGCTTCACGTAAGATTCGAAGAGCTGGGTAAGATAGCGTTCCGCCTTCACCCGCATCCGTTCCACCTTATGGTGGCGATAGAGGTTCTCGAAAAGAAACCGTTTAAGATTGCGGTTTTTGCCGGCGACGTCTGGACTGAACGCCACCACCGGACGGTTAATCCGGCGCATGTCGTCCAAGGAGGATATATTCAGCCGGCGAATGTTCTCCAGTGTGGTCGCAGTCAGGTCTTTAATGAAAAGTCCGATCAGGGCGCTGATTGTCTGAAACTTCCGGCGTCCGGGCGCAATGTCGGGGTGAGCGCTGCCGATTCCTTCGTATACCTCCCGCCAGAGTTCCACTTCATTGAGCTGCTCCGGAGTAATCAGGCCAGATTTCAGGCCATCATCGATATCATGGTTATTGTAGGCAATCTCGTCGGCGTAGTTGATTATCTGGGCTTCAATGGTCGGCACGACACCGGGGAGAAAACCGTCGATCACCCCAACCGGTCGATCATAGGGCGATGAATGCTTGATAATCCCCTCCAGGACTTCCCAGGAGAGGTTCAGCCCGTTGAAGCCGGGGTAGCGTTCCTCCAGTTGATCCACAACACGGAACGACTGAAGGTTGTGCTCAAATCCCCCTGCCCCTTCCATAAGACGGTTCAGGATCTCCTCCCCGGTATGACCGAACGGGGTGTGCCCCAGGTCATGGGAAAGGGCCAGGGCTTCGGTCAGCTCTTCGTTGAGCCCGAGACGCCGTGCGATTGCTTTGCCGATCTGGGCCACCTCAAGGGAATGGGTGAGCCGGGTCCGGTAGTAGTCCCCCTCATGGTTCACGAATACCTGGGTCTTGTACTCCAGCCTGCGGAATGCCGCACAGTGGATAATCCGGTCCCGGTCCCGCTCGAAAGCAGGCCGCGTATCGCGGAACACCTCCGCATGCGTCCTGCCCCTGGATTCGGCGCTGCGTGCCGCGTATCCGGCCAGATCCGGCCGTTCCTGCGACCGGCCGCAATAATCATCTTCCATATTCCCTCCCCCTGCCGTTCCGTCACCACTCTAATGCTGCCTCCCAGGGGTGTCAACCGCGAAAAGATATCCTTGACTACACCAGACCTATCATGCTAGTTTTTTAAGGCTTTTTTAAGATTTTCCCACTCTGCGCCAAGGACTGTGTGCACTCATCATGACAACTGACCTCCTGGGACGGGTTCCCAAAAGGATCCGGGATAAAATCGGATCACAAACCCGTATCGGCCTGCTCAATGGCCGTGATCTTTTCAATATCCTTAAGAACGAAAAATTGATCCTCATGGCTTGCAACCCGCGGATCAAACATGTGATTCCCGGCATAATGAAAGCTGCCGAAGAGCTTGACGCCATAGTTGCCTTCGAGCTCACCCGCACCGAGGGGGGAATCGATGGGGGCTATACCGGCCAGACGCCGCAGTTGTTCTTCGACACGGTAATCGAGTACGCCGAACGGTTCGGTTTCACAAAACCGTTCATCATCCACGGCGATCACACCACTGTCCAGAACACCTCCCGCGAAGAGCAGGAATCCGCCCGACGCCTCATCGAGGCACAAATCGAGGCCGGCTATACCTCCTTTGCCATCGACGCTTCCTTCAACCCCTTGCCCGACAATATCAAGATCACCGCCGACCTGGCTGCTCAGGTGGAAAATGAGGGGTACGGCCTTGAAGTCGAACTGGGCGAAGTGCGGCAAGCAGGATTGGCATCAAACCTGACCACGGTTGAAGAAACGGAGGCGTTTCTTTCGGGCCTCGCGGCGCGGGGAATCCAGCCACAGCTCCTTGCCATCGACAACGGCTCCAAACGCGGCAACTACCTGGATGGCGAGATGGTCAAGATAGATCTCGAGCAAACAAAGGCAATCTACGAAACTGTCATTCGTCATGGCCTTGCGGGCCTTGTCCAGCACGGCATAACAGGGACGCCGCTACGGCTTGTGGGCAAGCTTGCCGGCTACGGCATCCGCAAGGGAAATATCGGCACGCTCTGGCAGAACGTTGCCCACGCCGGACTTCCCCTGGACCTCATGGATGCCATGCGCCGCTGGGCAAAAGAAAACGGCAAGGACATCAAGTTCGCCACGCACGTATTCAAAACCGACATCGACAACATCCCTGAAGAAAACGCCAAGCAGATTCTCGATATGGCCTATCGGGAAGCGAAGGAATTTCTCCAGGCATTCAATGCGAAGGGGAGCGCCTCGCGGCTCGCGGCATCCCTGATCGAGGCCCGGTGAGGGTCGCAGGCGGAACCGCCCGAGGCCGCCGCCTTGCCGCCCCGCGGGGGGAGCGGGTGCGCCCCACGTCCGACAAGGTCAAGGAAGCCCTTTTCAGCATTCTGACATCGCTTCTGGGGAATCTTGAGGGGTTACGGGTCCTCGACATTTTCGCCGGCACCGGCAGCCTGGGCATCGAAGCCCTGAGCCGGGGCTGCAGCGAAGCGGTCTTTGTCGACAATCATCGCGAATCGGTTGCTGTCATTCGCCAGAACCTCAAGCAACTGAACCTCGAAGATCGGGGCCGCGTGATCACCAGGGAAGCAACCGCGGCCATCCAGGTGCTTGCCGGCGAAAGCCCGTTCCGGATAATTGTCCTCGACCCCCCCTATCGACAGGGCCTGACGGAAAAAGTACTGCACAATCTGGCATCAGCGCCGTTTGTCGCGGCAGAAACGATTATCGTAGCGGAATCGGATTCCGGCGAAGTGTTTGCTGAAGAATTTGGCCCCTTGAGGCAGTTCGACCGGAGGATATACGGCGACACTGCTCTTACCTTCTTCAAGAAAGGGATACCTGCCGACCATGCCTAGAAAAGTCGCCGTTTACCCTGGTTCTTTCGACCCCATCACCTACGGGCACCTGGACATCATCGACCGGGGGCTGAGAATCTTCGACGAGATTATTGTTGCGGTGGCCAAGAATTCGGCCAAAAACTCTCTATTCACCATCAACGAACGGGTAGACCTGATCCAGCGGGTACTGGCGGACAATGTCAGGGCCAGAGTCGACACTTTCGACGGTCTTCTGGTGGATTACGTGCTTTCCCAGAACGCCACGGTCATCATCCGGGGACTGCGGGCGATTTCCGATTTCGAATACGAATTCCAGATCGCCCAGATGAACCGCAGCATCTCCCAGGATGTTGAAACGCTCTTCATGATGACATCGGTCCCCTACGGTTACCTGTCATCGTCCATTGTCAAGGAAGTAAGCTCCCTGAACGGCCCCATCGAAGACCTGGTCCCCCCCCTCGTGCGGGCGGCACTCAGGGATAAATTCTCCAAAACCACAGTCTAAGTGCAGAGCAGACGATCCAAAGAATCTCCTCGACGATACACTGACCTAAAGCATCCGCCATATCTGCCGATAACATATATGTAACGGCAGCATGGCGGAACCAAGGCGGAGCCCTACACAGGCACGCAAAGGAGAAGGCGATGATCTCCAAGACCATGACCATCGGCGACATCATCCGCACCTATCCCCAAACCCTGAAAGTTTTTGAAAAATACGGCCTCGACTGCCGTGAATGCCAGGTTGCCGATTATGAAGAGCTCGAGCACGGCGCCGGAGTGCATAAAACCGACCTGGAAAAACTCCTGAAGGAGCTTAATGAAATCATCGTTTCCTGAAACCGCGAAGGCGACATGAAAGAAGAATTAACCGATTACCGGCAATACTTCAGCCCCGGCCACCGGATAGAAGTCCGCATACCCCGGGCAACGGGAGATCCGTTCCGCGACGGTGCAACCATCGCACGGCTGGAAGAGGACCTTGTTCAGTTCCAGCTTTCCCGTGATGTTTTACCGGCCGGTATCAAAGCTGAAGCCGGTACTATTGTCGACGTCAGAATCGGAAAGAACGGTGCTGCTTACTGCTGTCGCGCCATTATAGTTACGCAACGTGAAGGAGCTAACGTAACCGCCCGCTTCATCGGCAAGGTAATCCCTGAAGAAATTAGGGAATATTACCGGATCGACACCTACATTCCGGTCCGGTACAGAATAGAGCCGGACACACCTCCCGAACAACTCAGGAAGAAGTGGCATGCACAACGGTACCCGGCCTCAGACAAGACCGACGAAACCCTTTACGACATCCCCCCCGCAGCAGGGCCGCACCACTCGAGCACAACGCCCCTGGCGGCAAACCTGAGCGGATCGGGAATCAGGCTCAAAATCCCCGAGGAACTCCCCATCGGCACTCTCCTACCCATGGAGCTCTATCTCGCCCTTGACACCCCGGAGATTGTGCAGATAATTGCCGAAGTTGTCCATGTGTCCCCCATTCACGCCAGCAAGAACTCTCCACAATTATTCAACACAGCGCTCCATTTTCTTTGCATCGACGAACGGGACCGTGATTCCGTAATCAAATTCATATCCATTGAGCAGATTGAGAGACTGCGTGCCACCCAGGGCAGTGCCGTAAGCCTCTCAAACCTCGGCGGATACGCGGCTTACTCTAAGAGCAGGGAGATCCGGCGAATTGCCGTTACGATAACAATTATCCTTGTTATCGCAGCCATGGCGGCACTGCTTATTATCTCCAGGCGCAATAATCCCAAGGGTGAAATCGAGCAAACGTTCGAGGATGAGATCCGTAAATACCGCAAGCTTGTCCCTTGGCGCTGACCCCGCGCTTCAGACTGAGTAAAGTATGTAGTCTGTTTTTTCTCAATTCCAACTCTCTCCCTTAACAGACCCGTCATCAACCCCTCGCGTATACACGGAAAAACCACTAACCGGACAAAAAAAGCAAATATTTTACTCATTTTTTCAGCTACTTACCACTTTACCCACAAACTAATTAAAAACTGGCACCTCTTTTGTACTATCTGAAACCTTGAAGCACGAGAGTACCCACACACTCGCGCACCCGCTTTCAGGAGGTTCCAAGGTGCTCTACAAATCAGTGACGGAATCATTTAACGAATTCATCATCGACCGCAGCGACGCCAAGTGCATCCGCTGCAAGGTCTGCATCCGCCAGTGCGCCTATGAGGTCCACGATTATGAGGCCGCGGCAGACGTCCTCACCGAGGACAACACCAGCTGCATCGGCTGCCGGAGGTGTTCGGCCCTCTGTCCCACCGGCGCCATCACCATCCGGAGCAACGAAGAGGTGTTCAAGCGTAATGAGTCGTGGTCCAACGCCCACATCCGCAACCTCTATGCCCAGGCCGACACGGGGGGCATTCTCCTGGCAGCCATGGGAAACCCGGCCAAATATCCCATCTACTGGGACCACATGCTGCTGGACGCCTCCCAGGTGACAAACCCCTCCATCGACCCCCTGCGTGAGCCCATGGAACTGCGGACCTATCTGGGGAAAAAGCCCCACTCCATTGAGGTGGTCCGTGACGAGCAGACCGGCAAGCCGAAACTCGCCACGAAGCTCACCCCCCAGATCAAGATGGAGTATCCCTTCATATTTTCCGCCATGAGCTACGGCGCCCTCAACCTCAACGCCCATAAGGCCATGGCCATGGCTGCCAAGGAACTGGGCACCCTCTACAACACCGGCGAGGGTGGGCTCCATAAGGATCTCTACCAGTATGGCAGCAACGTCATGGTGCAGGTGGCCTCGGGCCGCTTCGGCGTAAGCGAAGCATACCTGAACGCCGGCGTGGCCATCGAGATCAAGGTTGGCCAGGGGGCCAAGCCGGGTATCGGCGGCCACCTCCCCGGCGAAAAGGTCAACGACCAGATCTCCGAAACCAGGATGATTCCCATGGGCGCGGACGCCATCTCACCGGCGCCCCACCACGACATATACTCCATCGAGGATCTGCGCCAGCTGATCTTCGCCCTCAAGGAAGCCACCGACTACACGAAACCGGTTTCGGTGAAGATCGCAGCGGTCCACCACGTGGCGGCCATCGCCTCGGGCGTGGCCCGGGCCGGCGCCGATATCATCACCATCGATGGTTTCCGCGGGGGGACCGGTGCGGCGCCCCAGGTGATCCGGGACAACGTCGGCATCCCCATGGAACTGGCCCTGGCCGCAGTTGACGCGCGACTCCGCGACGAGGGTATCCGGAACCAGGTATCCATCGTGGTGGGTGGCGGAGTCCGCTCCTCGGGGGATGCCATCAAGGCCATCGCCCTGGGTGCCGACGCCATCAACATGGGGACCTCGACGCTCCTGGCCCTTGGCTGCACCCTCTGCCAGCGCTGCTACACCGGCAAGTGCCCCTGGGGAATCACCACCAACAACCCGTACCTCGCCAAGCGCCTCAACCCCGAACTGGGGGCCGAGCGACTGGTGAACCTGGTCCACGCCTGGGGCCACGAGATGAAGGAAATCCTCGGCGGCATGGGGCTCAACGCCCTTGAGTCGCTGCGGGGCAACCGCTACAAGCTCCGTGCCCTGGGACTCACCGAAAAAGACATGAACATCCTGGGCGTCATGCCCGCTGGAGAATAAGGTATGAAGCGTATATACATGATCGAAGACGTCTGCATCGGCTGTCACCTCTGCGAGGTGGCCTGCATCACCGAGCACTCCAAGTCCAAGAACCCGGTCAAGGCTTTTCTCCACGAGGAAAACCGCCCCATCTCCCGCTGCACCGTGGAGGAATGGGACGGCGGGGTCGTTTCCTTCTCCACCACCTGCCGCCACTGCGACGAACCGGACTGCCTGCGGGCCTGCATCTCCGGCGCCATCCAGAAGGACGACAAGGGCGTGGTCCGGATCGACACCGAACAGTGCGTCGGCTGCTGGTCCTGCGTCATGGCCTGTCCCTACGGCGCCGTGCAGCGAAACCTCACGAAGAAGAAGGCCAACAAGTGCGACCTCTGCCCGGACCGCACCAGCCCGGCCTGCGTCGATGCCTGCCCCAACCGGGCGCTCGTCTACAAGGAGGGGAGCCAGAAATGAACTACGTCATCATCGGAAACTCCGTGGCTGCCGTGGGCGCCATCCGGGGAATCAGAAGCATAGACCAGCAGGGGAACATCACTGTCATCTCCAGGGAGCGCCACGTGGCCTACGGTCGCCCCCTCATCTCCTACCTCCTTGGGGGCCTCATAACGGAAAAGCGGATGGCCTACCTGCCGGAGGACTTCTACGAAAAGAACCGGGTAAACCTCCTTCTCGACGCTGAAGTGGTGGGAGTCGACACCGCAATCGGCCGAGTAACCATTGCCGGCGGCGATGTGATCGCCTATGACAGGCTTCTGGTGGCAACGGGCGGCGACCCCTTTGTTCCCCCCATCGAAGGACTGGCCGGCAAGGATCGCATCTTCACCTTCACCACCTGGGATGATGCGGCGAAACTCAAGGGGATTGCCGACGATATCCAGAAGGTGGTGGTCATCGGCGGCGGGCTCATCGGCCTCAAGGCCGCCGAAGGACTCCACCTCATCAACAAGAAGATCACCATTGTGGAACTGGCTGACCGGATCCTCTCCGCCGCCTTCGACCGTCCTGCCGGGCGGGTGGTAGCCAAGAAAATGAAAGCCAACGGCATCGATGTCATCACCGAGGACACGGTGGTTAAAATCGAGGGGGACGGCGCCGCCATTACCGGCGTCACCCTGAAGTCGGGCGACTTCATCCCCTGCGACACGGTCATCGTCGCCATCGGGGTGCGTCCCGCGGCCGGCTTCCTCAAGGGGAGCGGCGTTGAGGTGAACCGGGGCATTGTGGTGGACGACCGCATGGAGACAACAGTTAAGGGAGTCTTTGCCGCCGGCGACGTGGCCGAAGCGAAGGACTTCTTCTCCGGCGTCAAGAACCCGATGCCCATCTGGCCCGATGCCTACATCCAGGGAGACATTGCCGGCGTAACCATGGCAGGAGGCGAGAAAGGGTACGAGGGGGGCATTGCCATGAACTCCATCGAACTCTTCAAGGTTTCCACAATCTCCATGGGAATCACTAACCCGGTGGACCCCGCGGAGTACGAGATCCTCACCTATCAGGATCTGGAGAACTACCAGTACCGCAAGATCGTCCTCAAGGACGGTCTCCTGGCCGGCGCCGTTCTCGTGGGGGCCGTGGACCGGGCCGGCATCTTTGCCGGTCTCATCCGCGACCGGATCGGGGTGGACTCCTTCAAGGACCAGCTCCTCACCCCCGACTTCGGCTTCGTCAATCTCCCCCGGGAGATCCGCTCCGCCCTCTTCGCCCCCGCCGGCAAAATTACTGGGGCCGACGAGCCGGCAATGATTGCCGGGCACTGACCCGACGCCGCTTCGTGACGACCAGATAGAGGTTTTAACCATGACCAGATCACAGCAACCAACTCATTATTTCCAGAAGGACATCTCCAACTGCGGCTTGACCGGCTTCATCTCCACCGCTGGCAACCTGGTCGAGGGGAGTGTCATCATCAAGTCCATCGCCCTGATGCACGACCGGGGAAACGGCCTCGGCGGCGGCTTTGCCGCCTACGGCATCTATCCGGAGTTCAAGGACTTCTACGCCTTCCATCTCATGTACGAAAATGGTGTGGCGCAGCAGCTCACCGAAGAGTACCTGGAGCAGCACTTCTACATCGAGCACTATGAAGAGATCCCGACGCGGCGCACCCCGGCCATCGCCAACCCGCCGGCCTTCAAGCGCTATTTCGTAAAACCTCTCCAGACTGCCGAATACAAAGAAGCCATCGAGTTTGAAAACATGACCGACGAGGATATAATCGTCCGCCACGTCATGCTGATCAACAATGAGATAGAAGGCGCCTTCGTCGTATCTTCCGGCAAGAACATGGGCGCCTTCAAGGGGGTCGGCTACCCCGAGGAAATCGCCGATTTCTTCCGCCTCGAAGAGTACAAGGGGTATATCTGGACCGCCCACAACCGTTTCCCGACCAACACCCCTGGCTGGTGGGGCGGCGCGCATCCCTTCACGCTCTTGGACTGGTCCATTGTCCATAACGGCGAGATATCGTCCTACGGCATCAACAAGCGGTACCTGGAAATGTACGGCTACCTCTGCACCATGCTCACCGACACCGAGGTCGTTGCCTACACCCTCGACCTACTGATCCGCAAGCACGGCCTCACGCCGGAACTGGCGAGCCTTGCCATGGCTGCACCCTTCTGGGACATCATCGACGCCCTCCCCGAAGACGAGCGCCAGCTTCTCACCGCCATCCGCCAGTGCTACGGCAGCGCCCTGCTCAACGGCCCCTTCGCCATCCTCTTTGCCAGCAATGAAGGGCTTATCGGGCTCAACGACCGGGTCAAGCTGCGCCCCCTTGTTTGCGCCAAAAAGGATGATTTCGTCTACATGGCCTCCGAAGAAGCGGCCATCCGTGAAATTTGCCCAAAACCGGACAAGGTGTGGACGCCCCGCGGCGGAGAGCCGGTAATTGCCAAAATGCAACCGGGAGTAATCTGACATCCGGGACCAGGCACCGGTGACCGGGTATCAGTTCCCCCTTCGCCCTCGCCTGGCCTCTTCGAGAGAGGTTCATATGACAAAAATTGACGCTCAAGGTCTTTACTATCGGGACCTGAATCAGAAAATCCGCGAGGCAGTTGCCAAAGGGGCGACAGAAATTGTCCTCGATAACGTTAATGGTCAGTATTTTATCGGCGACGGCATAAACAAAGCCGTGACCATAACCATAAACGGCGTTCCCGGCAACGACCTTGCCGCCTTCATGAACGGCGCGGCCATAATAGTCAATGACAACGCCCAGGATAACATCGGCAACACCATGAATGCCGGCAAAGTCATTGTGCATGGCCATGCGGGCGATGTCCTCGGCTACGGCATGCGCGGCGGCCGTATCCACATTCTCAAGGACGTGGGATACCGCGTGGGTATCCACATGAAATCATATGAAGACAACAAACCGGTACTTGTTGCTGGAGGCAAGGCAGGCGACTTTTTCGGCGAGTACATGGCAGGTGGCGTCCTCATCCTTCTCGACATGTTCAGCGACGAGCCGGAAAAGCCGAAGCACGGCTTCCGCTTCGGCACCGGCATGCACGGCGGCACCATTTTCGTGCGGGGCGGAGTGGACGAAGTCAAGCTTTCCCGCGAGGTGGGAATCTTCGAGCTTACCGATGAAGACCGGATTGAACTGGAAGGTTATCTGAAGGAGTATTGCGACGACCTCGCCATAGATTACGCAGAAGTGGTTCAGGAGAAGTTCGTGAAAATACTTCCCCGGAGCAAGCGCCCCTATGGCAACCTCTATTGCCCGATGCCCCGCTGAGGCGCCCACTGAAAATTTCCAAGAAATGCACAAAAGGAAGGCAAATGGCCTTCCTTTTGCATATATAGAAATCCTGTGGACCCCACCCCGTCAGCACCCACCAAAAGTGGCAATGGGCTGAAATAATTGACATCGCAAACTGGTTTCTGATACGAATAATCGTTCGTTTCATCGGAACAAAAATGTAAGGCGGGTAAATAGCAATGGACTTCAAGATGTTAAGCAGGAGAAATTTCCTTAAGGTCTCCCTTACAGGGGCACTGACTCTCATGACCGTAGGACCGTCATTCGGAAGCTTTGAAGCAGCACCGCAAGAAATCCTCCCCCCCGGCCAATTATCCCTTTTCAATACTCACACGCAGGAAAGAATCTCTTTAACCTTCCGGGACGCCGATGGAAATTACGATCTTGATTCCCTTAACACCCTCAACTGGATTCTTCGCTGCCACTACACCAATGAAGCAACGGAAATGGATGTCAACACCCTCGAATTCCTGAACCTTGTGGACAAAAAGCTCGGCGGCAACAACGAGATTCACATCATCTCAGCCTACCGTTCTCCCACCTACAACAACCTGCTGCGCGAGTCAGGCCACGGAGTTGCCTCCAAAAGCCTCCATCTATCCGGTAAAGCCATAGACATCTCCATCCCGGGGAAAAGCACCGAACTAATCCGCGAAGCTGCTGTTGACCTCCACCGGGGGGGAGTCGGCTTTTACCCCAGTTCCGGTTTTGTCCATATCGACTCGGGCAACTTCAGAACCTGGTAAATTACTCCGGAACGGCACCCCCATTCAGCGAGCAGTATCACCCATTGAGGAATCCAGTTCATAATTGACACTGAAGCCGCCATCGCGCCGCGCCGCTGCGCTGAAGATGCCGGACACCTCCTCAAGCAGCAGTTCTCTCAGGAATTTCCTCTTTTTCGGCGGCATTATCAGCGTCGGCTCCCCTTTTATCCCCGCCAGCCGCCCCGCTTCCTCAACGGCGTCCTCAAGGGTGCCGAGCCTGTCCACCAGCCGCAGGGCCAGAGCCTGCTCTCCGGTATAGACCCTGCCATCGGCAAGGCGCCGAACCTCTTCCACCGGTAATTTCCTGGACTCTGCCACAGCTTTCACAAACTGCTCATGGAGGTTGCCGATTACCCCCTGCAGGAGAGCCTTGTCCTCGTCGGTAAGAGGGCGGACGGGCGAACCGGTATCCTTGAATTTCCCGCTTTTGAGGATAAAGGCCTTCATCCCCACCTTATCCATGAGCCCTTCGACATTCGAAAGTTTCATGAGCACACCGATGCTCCCGGTGATGGTGCCAGGGTTGGCGTAGATGACCGCAGCGGGAATTGCCACATGATACCCGCCCGAGGCGGCAACGCTTCCCATGGAAACAACCACCTTCTTCGTTTTGGCGAGCTTTTTCACGGCGGCGTAGATTTCCTGGGAAGGGCCTATGACCCCGCCGGGCGACTCTATCCTTAGAACTACCGCCTTTACGTTAGTTTTCTTCCGCATCTCCGCAAGCTGCTTCACCGTCTCCCCGGACTCCAGGATCGGCCCCTTGACCTCCACATAGCCGACACCATCTCCGGAACTGGTGATAAACCCATCGCCAAGGACAAGACGGGCAATCTGAACGGATATGGCAAACAACAGCAGAATGGACGCCACGGCGACTACAGCTATAACGACATGGGATTTTTTCATGGGGGATTCTCCACAAAAACTTAACGCGGGCAGGACATCATTCTTCACCAATTAAATCAGAGGAGAGATTTCCCGCAAGTGCGGAAATGAAGTGGATTTACTTATCCATAAACGAGTTGACTGAAATATGCTCTTTGCTACAATCAAGCCATGAAAATTGCGGTTCTATCAGACACTCACGGCAATCAGGCTCTTGCAGCCCAAGCACTGGACATGGCAGGGGATGTCGATCACATCATTCACCTGGGCGACGACTTCGACGATGCCACATTTCTGGAAGCTTTAAGCGGCAGGGCTGTCACCAAGGTCCTCGGCAACTGCGACTTCGCGGCGGGCACCCCGCGGGAAGCCACCCTGCTACTGGAAGACAAGAAATTTCTACTTACCCACGGTGATCTTTATGGAGTAAAGGGGGGGCTGGAAAAACTCGCCAGGAAGGCCGCGGAAGAAGAAGCGGATGTGGTACTTTACGGCCATACGCACCTTCAGTCAGTGCAAACTGTTGGCGGAATCCTCTACATCAACCCCGGTTGTCTAAAAAAAGGATTCAGCAAACCGAGCTTTGCCCTGTTATCGCTGGATAGGGGGACCCTCGTCGCAGACATTGTCCAGTTGCCCCCCGCCTTCCCCTGACACCCGGCCTTAAGCCGGTCAGCAGCCGCAGCCGCAGTTGTGGCAAACCTTACGGTTATGGTCTTCAGGCGGAACCGTTTCCGGAGCGAAGGCAATACGGACCACCGCACGCCTGATGTCGTCGAAGAGATCAAGCTTGGGGCTTTGACCTATTATGTGCCCGATGCATACATTCCCGAAACCATCTTCGGGAGAGGATATCCGCACCGCATTCAACAGGTCCGAGTAGCTGTTGATATCAATCGTGAAAGCGTCATTGCGGGTTCTCTTCAACAAGACACCGGCACGGGACAGTTCCTCCTCAAGATTGGTGAAAAAGCTTTCCGCCTCAACACCTTCAAGGTTCACCTTCCAGTTGTCTCTCAAATGATTCTGGTGATAGAACATCACCGTAATCTCTTTTCCCGCCATAGAACAGATCCTCTCTGTAAGAAATATCTTTATCCGCCGGACGCTTTACGTTGCAACGAACTGAAGACCATGTCAAGGACGGCCTTCTGCCTTGCCTCGTACTTGTTCATGACCGCCAGGCAGGTCCCCAGGGGGAAATGCTCGTGCAGATAGTCCGCGTCGCGGCTTGAAAGGACAATTATCCTGCTTTTGTCCATTCCCACCTCGCACGCGTATTTGACAACCTTGTCCCCCGCAAGCACGGGCATCTCAAAGTCGACCAGAAGCAAGTCCACATCTCCCGCGCTGATGATAGGGAGCGCACGGACAGGATTAGTGCAAATCTGAACCTTCAGTACAGGATAATGCAGATTTATGTATCGCTTCAGAAACTGCGAAAAGGACTTATCGTCATCGACGATCAGAATTTTTCCCATCCTTACCTCTACCGGGACTGCGGCCTCTCACCTCTTCAGCATAATTACTTCAGCACCTTTGTGGCAACACTTAAGACGCGAAACGGGATTTGAACATCCAGAGCCTTGGCACTATGCAGGTTGAGAACGAGATCAACCTTTCGCGGCGTCAACACTGCAAGCTCCCCGGGCCTATTCCCCTGGAATATCTTGGCAGCATGGGACGCAGCCAGCAGCCCCTGTTCCACCGGACTTGCCTCAAGGGTCAAAAGCGCGCCCTTCTCGGCGGAGTCGGGCACCAGGGAAATTACCGGTACCTTTGCGGCGGTCGCCCTGTGAACAATTCTCTCCAGGCTACGGTTGACGACAGAACTTTCTGAAACGAAAACGCAGTCGCAACGCGCCAAAAGATGTCCCAATGCAGTATCAAGCCCCGAAGCAACCGGAACGTTAGCCTCGACTACGGCAAAACCCTGCTGGGCGGCAAGGCGCTTAATCTCCTGCATCTGCACATAGGAACCCCGCTCTCTCCGGTTGTAAAGAATCCCCAGCGTTTTGACCGGGCGTATTGCCATCATGGTTTTCACTAGCGTCGCCATGGGAACCTTGGAGCTTACTCCGCAGAGGTTCCCTCCGGTTTTGGACATACTCCGGGAGATTCCCGTCTCGACCGGACCATACACATCAGCAAAAACGATAGGTACCCTGACGGCTTCCTGGGTAGCGGAAATGGTGGCAGCGGCCCCGAACGTGACCAGTAGATCGGGTTTGAGGGCATTGAATTTCCTGACACTGTTGGCCCATGAGATGGGATCCGGGTTCGGTGTCTGGGTGATGAACTCAACCTCCCCTTCGCCGAACCCCTTGGCGGCGAGCCCCCTAACAAAAGCACGGTAAGCGTCCTGATAGCGCGGGATGTCACTGGTAAGTACAGCGGCCACAAAGATTCTGCCGGCGTACGAAGGGGTAACTCCGACAATCGAGATTATTACGATGAGTATGGAGATAAATCTTTTCAGTGCCATGGGGCAATACCACATATCAAAGTTACCACGTAGTCTTCAAGAGTGCGGTAACCGCATGAACCGCACCATCACCATCTGAAGACAGCCTGTTGTTGTAGGCACGGTAAGTGTAATCCAGCGCGCATCCAAAATGCTTTGTCACCCGATAGTTTGCCCTGGCCGACAGGGAATGCTCCCGCGTCTTCACCCGTGAAAGTGTGCTGACACCGGCAGTAGAGGTACCGTCAGAGGTGAAGCTCTCGGGCCGGAATACCGAACGGGAGCGGACCATCTGGTATGCAAGGGAAAGATCGACATCCTCGGTGGCCTGGTAAGCGGCATTGACGGAATAGATTTCGCCCTGGGAGACATATTCGGCATTTGCATCCTGGCCATTGAGCACGCTGGCGAAAAGTACCGCCTGGTCAGCCTTGTCCCGGAGAAAACCAAAGTTGCCGCTCACTGTGAGCCGTTCGATTGGGGTTACCCATAATCCGGCAGAGGCATGAATATAGCGGCGATCACCCGGCAGAACATATGTCAGCGGATCCTCCGTCACTTCCTCCGGATGGGTCGTTCGTGAAATATTATCGTTGAATTCACGCGTTATGAGATATTTTGCCGACAGGCCCCAACGGCTGGAATTCGTATAGGAGGCAAGCAGCCTCCCCTCATGCTTCTGCTCAGGATCGGAATCGTAGAGGGGGTTATTTGTGGTCGTGTACCCGTAGAGCCCCCGGATCCTGAGCCCCTTGAACGGCCGGAAAAGCACCGTCAGGGTGCCTCGATGCGTATCGGAATTTTCCGGAAGATCCCACCTGGTAGCGGAGTCCGAGGTACCGGTCCCGTCACGGTGCTGGAACTGCCCCCGATACTCGCCGTTGAAGCTGATGACAGTATTCGGCCGGATGGTGAAGTTGGCGGAGATGATGTCGCGGCGCGTATCCATGGCCTGCCGCAGCACTATGGGCGATGAAGAGATGGAAGGAGCCAACAGGGAAGAAGGTGTATCGCGGTCGATCTCCTGATGCCGGTACTTAAGCACTGTAGTGAACCAGGCACAGGGAGAATAGGTGAAATCGCCCGCAGCATTCTGTAAAGTGTCGCGGGCATCGTCAGCCCCCCGGACAGTTGCCAGCGACGAACGGTTTTCCCGCGTCCCGTGGGAATAGGAAACTGCTCCGGTCACGCCGCCCGCCGGAGAGGTGAAGAGTTTTACCGTATGGGCATAGTAACGGCTTTCGGGGGTATCGTTGTGTTCCGCAACTCTTTCGATTTCATCCAGGACAAAATACCTGTCTGAAGGAGTTGACTTGTCATCATCAAACCGCCGGTACAGGAACTCGTAGACAACGTTGACCGGCCCGAGATGGGCATCGAACCCCGCCGTGGTCTCCTGGGACGAACGGTCGATGCGCCTGGACTGTGAGCGAAGCCTGCTGTCAACGGAGTCTGTCGCATCGGCGGGATAGAAGTCGTCAAAGCTGAAATCGGCGTAACGTAGCTGTTGGGACCCTTTCCGGCCGATAAACCAGTGACTTAAATTAAGATGAATCGGGTAATCGTGAAGTTTATAGTGAAACTGGACCATGTCCTGGCGGGTGGTAATGCCGTAACGGTCGGCAGAGTCCAGATCCTGGAATATTAAATCTCCCTTTTCGTGGTCGAGATTGTGGTAAAGAGATTCCGTCCAGGCCGTTAGCCGGTAGTAGCCGGCATAGTCAAACATGAGATTCGCAGCATAATCCTTGCGGTTCAGAAAGGCGCCGTCCACATCGATCTTCAGGTCTTTTCCCAAATGGACCAGGCGCGCATCGCCGGCAACGCTCGAATGAAGATAGTCATATTCGGCGGCCCTGCCGCCCGCGTCGCTGACGCCGACAAAGCGATAACCGGCAGAGGCGTCTGCGTGGTTATAGGCTTCGATTTCTACTTCGTCATCAGGTTTTTCAATATCCTGATCGAAAACTTCCATTTCGCCCTGCTGTTCCTCAAAAACAGAGGCCTCATCAGTCATTTCCGAGGCAGAAACCATCTCTTCGGCATGCGCCGCCCCAACCGCAGCCACCAGGGAGCATACCACTATCGCACAGGCATATTTCATGTTCTTACGCCTTATCACAATACAAACTCCTTACGGCCTGTCCGAGTCTACCGGATGAAACTCCCCTTTTTCTCGGTTGGCGTGGGAATATCGGTCCCATGTATCTGTGAGTGACAGTCGGTACAACGATTGTTATACAACGCCGAGCCATCCCATCCCACAACATGCCCTGCATGACACTGAAGGCAAAGGAACGGCATGGCCGCATTCAGGAGATAGTTATTGACCGAACCGTGCGGCGAATGGCAAGTGGCGCAATTCTCGGTAACATCGCCGTGTTCGAAGGCAAAAGGCCCCTGCTTTTCCATGTGACAGCGGGTGCAAAGTTCCTTGGGAGTATTCCCCTTAAGGAGGTGGGACTGAACCGTGCCGTGGGGATCGTGGCAATCGGTGCAGGTCATTTTCTTCTCCCGCAACGGGTGGTGCGAGAAGAGGCTGTTCTCTGCCTTGACCTCTGGATGGCAACTGTAGCAGAGTTCCGCAGTCTCTTCCCGCGTCACTTTCTGCCGTGCACCCCGGTGGAGCTTGTGGCAGTCGAAGCAACCCACGTCATTAAGGGCGTGGATGCTCCCTTTCCAGTGGGCAAGGGTAGGAACCGACGCCGCAGCATGACATTTCAGGCAAATGAGCGACTGGGCAGGAGTCGGGAGATTGTGGATATCAAGAAGTGCTTTCGTGTCGCATTTGACCTTTTGCTCGTCATTAGCCCCAACATCATCCCCGATGTTCTCTATGGCGAGGCTCCCCGGCCCGTGGCACGACTCGCAGTTCACCAGCGGCAGGCCTGTCTCGGGTTTAATCTGTTCGCCATGGACGCTATGCTTGAAGTCGTCGGTTATCTTTTCGTGCTTGTGGCACTTTGAGACACAGTTGTCTGTCCCAACGTACTCCGCATCAAGACGCCCCACTATCATCCGCTCGTACTCGCGAACCGGGCGGAAAGGGCGATCCTGCTTGAGTTCGGCGCAGGCCCCGAGAAGAAGCATTGCGAGCACTGCCGCGATGTAAGGTAAAATGGTTCTGCTCTTCAGGGACACATTAAGCATTGCGATTATCCCTTGATTCCCTTGGTAGTGGTGTAAATGAAACCTTTTATGATCGGATTTTCGCTCGCCTTCATCTCGGCGGGAGTTCCGACATCGACGATGGTTCCGCCGTGCATCATGGCAATACGGTCTGCTATGTACAGGGCGAAGTTCAAGTCATGGGTGACAATTACCGTCGTATTTTTCGTGGACTTCTTGAGATCGAGAATCGTATTGGCCAACTCGTCGGTGGTAACCGGGTCGAGTTCGGCGGTGGGCTCATCGTAAAGGATCAGGTCGGGATTCATGGCCAGTGAGCGCGCAATGGCAACCCGCTTTTTCATCCCGCCCGAGAGCTCCGAAGTTTTGAGATTTTCCGTCCCCTCAAGCCCCACCATGGCCAGCTTCTCGCGAATCATCTCCCTGATTCGCGACTCCTTGCAGACCCGTTTTTCCCTCAACCACAGCCCCACGTTTTCTCCCACGGAAAGCGAGTTAAAGAGAGCCGATGACTGAAAAACCATGCTGTAGCGGTAATTGAGGGATGATTCGCCGCCGTTGCCGCCGAAAATCGGGTTATTGTCTATGAATATCTCTCCGCTGTCCGGACGCACAAGTTTCACAATGTGCCTGAGCAGCACGCTCTTGCCGGTCCCCGAAGGTCCGATAATGGCGAATGTTTCACCGGCATGTATCTCCAGGTTCACATCCTTGAGGACATGCTTTTCGCCAAAGAACTTATTAAGGTTCTCAATCCTGATCGAAACACCGCGAGTGTCGCTCAAATCTATTTGACGGTAAGTTTGTTCGTTAGGGAATATGGAGCCGGAAAGCCCGTGCATGAGCTTATGGAACAGTCCACCTTCATCGTTTTGCTCAACCATTGATGTAAGAAACACTAAAATCCTCCAACTGACCGCCGGTACCCACGAGAGGCGCTGCATAATACCAGACAGTTCCCGCCTGCCGCAAGGCCGGCATCAACGGGTGTACCATTCAGAAAAGATACTTTCGCTTGTTGGTAAAGTAATGCCGATGCCGGTAGATGTACTGGGTCAGGAGAATGATTGCCAGTGCGCTCGCAATATTGTTGACCATGAGCGCTTCCTGATCCACCGGCTCTCCGATGATCCGCTCCAACTCCGCCGGAGTTATGAAGTTCAGGTTCACAATGGTATTGATTACTTCGAACAGGTTGTAACCTATGAGCAGATACCAGGTAATGATCTGCCGCTTCATAATCCCGAGAAAGAGATAAAGGCAAATGAGGCTGTCAACGAATATGAGCGCCTTGGCAGTCGTACCCATATATATTTTGCCGAGAAACGGGAACGGGTTGCCGTAAGTCGTTGCCGTCACAACAAAAAAGAAGAGATAAAGCCCGGTCAGGAGCACAAGGCCCAATGGCCGGCGCTCGTCATGCTCATCCGTCATATCGCTGTTGTCCATAACTGATATCCCGAATATGCCGCGCTATTTCTTGCGCATATCGCTTATGGCGACAAAGAAAAAAATGGTTGCCATTACCAGACCGATGAAAATCCAGTCTGCAAGACTGAAACCGAACATGAACCCCCCTGTTGAATTTTTAGGCTGTGGCGACCTGATCCAGAAGCGCCCTTGCCTCTTCATGGGAAGGATCAAGCTCCAGCGCCTGCCGGAATTCCTCCTCGGCATACTTTGGCATTTCCAGAGCCGTAAAACCTTTGCCCATAATGCAGTGGATCTCCGGGATGGGGAATTCCTCGCGGAAAACCGGGTCCATCAGAACATCCTGGAGAATGGCGATTGCCTCTTCGTGATTGCCGGCCTGATGGTTCGCAAATGCAACGCCAATGGCTTCCAGATAGTCAACGGGAGGAATATGGGGCAGCGTCCCCTTTTCGATTTTCTCGATCCGCATGTGCAGGCTTTCTGCGTCCGATTCCTCATTCCCCGCCAGGGCCTCCAGCAAAAACCCCTTAGCTTCCTCATATTTGCCGAGAAGATAATTCGCCTCTCCCAGGTAGCGAAGAATCTTGCGGTCATCCGGTGCAAGGATGTGGGCCCGCCGCAGGAAATGCTCGGCCCGGTAGATGCTTACTGTGGCGAAATGAAGCGCTGACAGCCGCATCCCGCGGTCGAGAAATGATCTGCCAATCTCAAGGGGGAGAGCGGAGTTATCCGGTTCCAAAAGCGCAAGTATCTTGAGGCAGGTAATTTTGCGATCCAGGTATGGGACTTCCACATCCTTGCTGTCGATCATGATGGCATGGCTCGCCAGTTCAGCCAGGTAGTGGGGATAGGCATCCCGCAGCAGCGCAGCATACTGGTCGCCCAGGATACAGTCGGGGTTGCTCCTGAGCGCCTGGTATATGCCCCGGCCGACGGCATCGTAAGAGGGTTCACCGTCAAGAGCTTCAAAATCCTCTTCCAGCAGCGGTACCGGCATCCCGCCGTAGGGTATCTGCTCCTTGTCGTCCTTGAAAATCAGAACGGCATCGTCCGGTGGATAATAGTATCGAATTCCCTTGATGGGGGTAAGCTCTCTCATCTGCGCGTGCATGTCAGTGATTTCCTCCTTCGTTATTGCGGTCGGCAAAGGTGTCGATTCCTGCATGTTCACCAACGGTTTTGTAGATTCGCACCTCGTCCCACGCCTCGTCCATGATTCCGTCGTGGATGGCCCAGCTCCGCCCCCGAACCGTACGTTCGGCTCCGGCCATCCTGAACGGGTTTGACCCGTCGAGCCGCCCGAAAAGAATCCCTCCGGGACGGAATTCCCGGTCAATCTCCAGCATCAGCCGTTTTCCGGTAATATAGTCGAAACCGTACTTTTCGTAACGGATGGCATTATCATAGGTCAGCGGCTCCGCCACTATCATTTCCATGCCGAGAGAATCGACAAAACGCTCAAAGAGGGGGAAAAACTCACCAAAGAGGTGAAGTCCGCGCCTTGTCTGGTTGGGAAAAAGCCCTTCCGCCATGGCCCTGATTTCCTCCGGAATATTTCGCCCCAGCGTCGAGAAGTAGTTGTTGCACCCCTTTTCGTCCTTGTCCACATCGTAGCGTGGAGCCGCCGGGTCGGCGATGATGCAGAACGAAAGCTCCATCTGGCCGTAGTGGGTATCGGAAATTTCCAGGAAGAAAACCGTATCCGGGTCCGACGGCTGACGCCTTACCTCGACCCGCACAATCCCCATACCCTCCGGGGCGATGATCCTGACGCGCTTCAAGCCGTCAGCCCCGCAGAGGGTTCTCGGTGAAATCCCCAGTACCGAGAAAAGCCGGAGAGGAAGTATCCCGGCATAAAGCCGCTCCCGTTCCTCGAAGGGCAAACAGCTGATTTCCCTGAGGGAGTGGAGCGCCCGCCCTGCGGCGTCAGCGAGTTGCCTATTCCCCGGCAGCCGCGGCATAACGTCCGATGAGAACCGGGAAAATAGACGCCCGGATGGCGGCAATGCTTCGTTCGACGGCATCAAGCGCCCGGTTCCGGTCATCCTCCTCCGCCCAGTGCATGGCATCGAGAAGCATACGGTTCGGATATCCCAGCCGGTCGATGATGTCCACAAAGGGCGCCGGCAGTTTCACTGGCAGCTCTACGCCGTTCATTATCCCCCACGCCAGGGTCCAGGCCCGGGCCACGTTCACCATGTTGTACCCGCCGCCGCCAACCGCCACCCACGGTATCTTGAGCGCCTTAAGCTTGCGCAATATGTATGTATAGCTGTGGGTGGTAATCTCAAGCCGCGTTAGGGGGTCGGTGCGAAAAGTATCGGAACCGAGCTGGGTTACCAGGACATCTGGATTGAACGCGGCAAGCAGGGGATAAGCCACCTCGTCAAAAGCTTTCATGAAAAGGGCATCGTCGGTGTGTGCCTCAAGGGGAACATTTACCGAATACCCCCTCCCCCTGCCGGTACCGATTTCGTCCTCGAACCCCGTCCCCGGAAAGAAATAAATGCCGCTCTCGTGGATGGAAACGGTAAGCACCTGGTCCGTATCGTAAAAGGCCTCCTGGACACCGTCACCGTGGTGGGCGTCAATGTCCAGATACGCTACCCGCAGCCCCTTCTTCAAAAGGGTATTTATGGCGATAACCGCATCATTCAGGTAAGAGAAGCCCGCAGCCTTGCTGCTATGGGCATGGTGCCAGCCGCCGGCCATGGAGAACGCGACATTATATCCTTCTTCCGTCACAAGACGGGCCGCTTCGACAGTGCCTCCGGCAACGAGGGTAGACCAGTCATAAAACCCCTTGAAAACAGGGTTATCCAGATCGCCAAGCCCGTACCGGAAATCAGCGCGGGGCTCATCGGAAGAATTGAACTCTCGCAAACGGTCCAGGTAGTCTGAAGTATGGAAGGTTAGCAGAGCCGACTCATCCACCCTTGGACAGTCAACAATATCGGCGCCGGGAAGCTCCGTCAGCCCGAACTGGCGCATGAGTTCAAAGGCAAGGTTAATGCGCTGGATCTTGAACGGATGTTCATCGCCATAACTGAACTGGCTGAAGTCTTGCGAGTATATGAGGGCGGTTTTTGCAGACAAGCGGCATCCCGTTCAATGTTGGCCCTGAAGCCTAATTTTCTTTTAATGCCGCGACTTTACAACGTAGACACACAAGCGTCAACTCCAAAGTTGCTTCAGGATAGCCCATTCCCCGGGCAGAGATGCTGAAGAAACAGTCACCATTCAACCAATCAGAATACTTAAAATATCCGTTTTATAGTATTTACGGCACGTTAGCTCATTGGCAGGGAGGTTGCTATATGGCTCATGACCCAACCCGACGGCGGGTTAATAGGGGGTCGCAACACATGCCAACGGAGGTATGCCCATGGATCAGATGTCGATGGCGACAGGTCTCAGAAACAGCTCTGACGTGCTCTTCCTAATGCTCGGCGCGGTCATGGTTTTCGCCATGCACGCCGGTTTCGCCTTTCTCGAAGTTGGGACAGTCCGCAAGAAAAACCAGGTCAACGCTTTCGTCAAAATCCTTACCGACTGGTCGGTATCCACGGTCGCCTATTTTCTGATCGGTTTCCCAATCGCCTACGGGATATCCTTCCTCGTGCCGGCCGGAGACCTCCTGGGCACCACCCAGGGGTACGACCTCGTCCGCTATTTCTTCCTGCTCTGCTTCTCGGCCTGCATCCCGGCCATCATCTCGGGAGGGATAGCAGAGCGGGCGAAATTCTGGCCCCAGGTCCTCGCGGGCGCAATCTTCGCCTCCATGACCTACCCTTTATTCGAATCCCTCATCTGGGGAAAAAACGCCACGTTCCTCCAGGGGTTATTCAAGAGCATCGGCGGCGCCGAGTTCCATGATTATGCCGGTTCGGTGGTGGTACATTCCATGGGGGGGTGGCTGGCCCTCCCGGCAATCCTCATCCTCGGGCCCCGGATGGGACGCTACATCAGAGGCAAGTCCCACCCGATTCCCGTCAGCAATATCCCCTTCCTGGCCCTCGGTTCCTGGATCCTTGCCGTGGGGTGGTTCGGCTTCAATGTCATGAGCGCGGGGCATCTGGACAAGATATCCGGCCTCGTTGCGGTGAATTCCCTGCTGGCCATGGTGGGCGGCGTGCTGGCGGCCCTTGTTGCCGGCAGAAACGACCCCGGCTTCGTGCACAACGGCGCCCTCGCCGGTCTCATCGCCGTCTGCGCCGGGAGCGACCTCATGCATCCGCTGGGAGCGTTCGTTACCGGAGCCATTGCGTCCGTAATCTTTGTCTACGGCTTCCAGATCGAGCAGGAACGTCTCAAGATCGACGATGTCCTCGGCGTTTGGCCCCTGCACGGCATCATCGGCTCGTGGGGGGGCATCGCTGTCGGGATCTTCGGACAGCCACTGCTGGGCGGAATGGGGGGAGTATCGCTCCTTTCCCAGGTCCTCGGCACAATCGCCGCCATTCTGTTTGCCCTGGCCAATGGATTCATCGTGTACGGCATCCTTGCCAAAACCGTCGGCATCCGCCTGTCCGATGAAGAAGAGTTTGCCGGCGCCGACCTCTCAATCCACAAAATCGGGGCGTATCCGGAGGATCATGTGCGCTGACGCTGTGCCGGCTCAGTACTTCTTTACCTCCCGCATACGGTTATTTTTACACATGATTGGCAGATGCATCTTGGTAAACCTCTTCAACTTGTGGCACAATGCTGGCGAAGATACCTATCCAACCTGTCATTCGAGTAAAGGGAACCGTCGATGGTAGAGAAGAAACAACTGGGCGACCTGCTTGTTGAGGAAGGAATCATCACCGTAAAGACAATCGAACGGGCCCTGGAGCGCCAGAAGGGGAGCGGAAAGCGCCTTGGACAGGTTCTTGAAGAAATGGGGGTTATCACCGGCGAGGAACTGATTGACGCCCTTTCGAAACAACTGGGCATAAAAACAGTGAAAGGTTTTGTCGATTATGCATTCCCGCCCGACCTGCTATCCCTGGTTCCCCAGGACATGGCGGTGCAGCGGCTTGTATTCCCCCTCAAACTAAAAGATGGCAAGCTTGCCCTTGCCCTGAACGACCCCTTTGACCAGGAGGCTGTTGAATTTCTGGCCAAAAAACACCGGATTCAGGTCATACCTATTCTCGCCACGCGGCAGGAACTCATGACCGCCGTGGAAAAGCACTACCTCCACGGCAAGCTGAAAGATATGGCACGGCAGAAGGTTCTTGTGGTTGAGGATTCCCTGCCTGTGGCAACCATTATCCAGGTGGCGCTCCAGAAAGAAGGATACGACGTGGTCGTGACCAATGACGGTGTTGAAGGACTCAAGTCAGCGGTGACCGAAAAGCCTGACCTGATTATCTGCGACGCGGTCATGCCGCGCATGGACGGCCATGGGCTCTTCCGGGCATTGCGGGCCAACCCCGCAACCGCAAGCATCCCCGTTATCCTCCTGACATCAAAGGCCACCGGCGAAGATGAGCAGCGGGCGCTGGAAGCCGGCTTCATGGACTTCATCGCCAAGCCGGTCCAGCCGATACGCATCGTTACAAGGGTTAAGAGAGCTTTCGACTTGATAAAACATTATAAATAGCCTTGTCTTCAAACGGAAAAAGGGGCGGCACGATGTCATCTTCGTGCCGCCCCTTTCACTTTCCGGACTTTCCCGGCGATCCCTCTACGCGCCGCCTATGAATGCCACCGCGCGCCGGACCCTCCGCAGGGTCTCCTCCTTGCCGAGAGCCTCTATCACCTCATAAATGCCGGGCGAAGCAGTGCCGCCACTCAGGGCAACGCGCACCGCCGGCCCCACCTGCCCCAGCTTGACACCTTTTTCCGCAATGAATTCCTTGAAGGCAGCTTCAATGCCCACCTGGCTGAAATCGGCAAGTCCATCAAGCCTGGAGGCAAGATCATCGAGCAGCAGCCCGGCAGCCGGAACCAGGTGTTTTGCGGCCGCCTGCTCATCATAGCTCACCTCGCTCTGATAATAGAACAGGGCACCGTCAGCCATCTCCACAAGGGTGCGGGAGCGCTCCTGGAGCGTTTTGACCACGAGCGGAAGGCTCGGTCCCGCTGCCGTATCGACTCCGCGCTCCGTGAAGAACGGCACTAGGAGTTCCGCCAGCCGCTCGGGGGCACTCTCCTTGATGTAATGATGGTTGAGCCAGAGGAGTTTATCCGGATTGAAAACCCCGGCCGACTTACCCACCGCCTCGATGGAAAATTTCTCGATGAGCTCTTCCTTGCTGAAGATTTCCTGGTCGCCATGGCTCCAGCCAAGCCGCACCAGATAGTTGACCACGGCCTCGGGCAGGAATCCCATGTCGCGGTATGCCATGACGCTGGTGGCGCCGTGACGCTTGGAAAGCCGGGTCTTGTCGGCGCCGAGGATCATCGGCACGTGGGCGAAGCGGGGAACCGGATACCCGAGCGCTTCGTAGAGAAGAATCTGGCGTGGGGTATTGTTAACATGGTCATCACCCCGGATAACGGTGGAAATCCCCATGGTGGCGTCATCGATGACCACCACGAAGTTGTAGGTGGGGGTACCGTCGCTGCGCTGGATGATAAGATCGTCGAGCTCGTCATTGTTGAATGAAATGCGCCCCTTGATGAGATCATCAAAGGCGGTTACCCCCTCATGGGGGGCCTTGAACCGGATTACATAGGGCTTTCCGTCGGGTACGTCGGTTCTGCTGCGGCAGGTACCGTCATATTTGGGCTTTCTCCCGTCCTTCATGGCCTGCTCACGCTTTGCTTCAAGCTCTTCGGGGGTGCAGTAGCATCGGTAGGCCTTGCCTTCGGCGACCAGTTTTTCAACGAACTCCTTGTACACCGGGAAACGGTCTGACTGGTAGAACGGCCCCTCGTCCCAATCGAGACCGAGCCAGGTCATACCCTGGAGAATGGCGTCAACCGATTCCTGGGTGGAACGGGCAACGTCGGTATCCTCGATCCGAAGGATGAAGGTCCCCTGTTGCCTGCGGGCCAGAAGCCAGTTAAAGAGCGCGGTGCGCGCGCCGCCAACATGCAGGTAGCCGGTGGGGCTCGGCGCAAAGCGGAGACGTATGTCGGACATGGGAACTCCTTTAATAGTTATCGTCTGATTCATCCTCGTCGGGCGAATCCTCGCTGGCGATGCGGTATTCTTCGTCGGCCCAGGCGGCAAGGTCCATGGTCTTGCACCGTTTCGAGCAGAAAGGGCGAAAGGGGTTCCCCTGCCATGGAGTTTCTTTGCGACAGTGCGGGCACTGGATTATGGTTGTCGTAGTATCGCTCATTTACACAAACAAAAACCCCAGGTTATGCGGCATACCCGGGGCTGATTCAGGATAACCTGCCAGTTCAACGGCCAGATTTTAACGCCAAAAAACAGAGCAAGTCAACGGCTAAGACCTTAGAAGCCGGAATTAAGAAACCACATCACAGGGACTTCAAGGCATCGTTCCGGCGATAATCCCGGCGCCGTTAGGAAGCTCAAGGTCCAGGCGCCGCACATCGCGGAGTCCCGCCGCGGCCAGCATGGCGCAAAGTTCCCCTTCGGCATACGCCTGACCGGCAGACGTCCCGACCAGCATATTCAGGGAGAAGAGTGCCGGGAAAAGCGGACCGCTTCTATCGTCATTCAGGATGAACTCTTGGACCAGGAGCACCCCTCCCGGCTCCAGGGACGCGACCGCCTTTTGCAGAATAATTTCACACTGGTCCGGACCGTAGGCATGGAGAATCTGGGAAAGCCAGACCACGTCAAAGCCCCCGGGGATCCCGTTATCAAGAAAATCTCCTGCAACGAATCCAATCCGCTCTGCCAGGCCGAAGCGTACGATCGTCTCCTCGGCAAAGCGGCGCGTAGCGGGAAGGTCGTAGACAACCGCCTCCAGGGCGGGGTTCTGAATGCAAAAATGAATTGCCCAGGTGCCGGGGCCCCCTCCAAGGTCAAGCAGACGCCTGCGACCGGAAAGATCAATCAGGGGCGCAACTCTCGGTGCACTCTGCATGGCCAGGTTGAACATTCCCATGAGGAAGCTCTCGCGCTCCCCCTCATCATTGCCATGGGACGAGCTTTCCCTGACAGGGCCCCCGCTTCTCACGGCCACGTCAAGCCTGGACCACCCCGGCATGAGATAGTGGTGATGCATGATGATATACCCCAGATAATCCGGCGAGCTTTTTGCCAGGTACTTAGCCGCAAAAGGAGTGGCTTCGAAGGTCTCGCCCCGCTTGTGCACCAGCGCCATGGCCGCCAGGGCGTCCAGGAGCATGGCAACACCCCGCGCGTCAACGCCGAGGCGATCGGCCGTCTCCGCCGCGGTGAGGGCACTCCCCGCCAGGGGGGTCACAACATCGAGGGCCACCGCCGCATGCAGCGCACAGACGCTCCAGTATCCTCCGGAAAGTTGCAGCAATTCAGCCGGAGTCCAAGTCTTCTCATCCATGACAACCTCCTGGGGAATGGACGTCAAGCACGTACAAAAGTCTAACTGGAATCGAATTCGCGGGCAAGCGGATCCAAGCCGGAAAAACGCAACATTTTGCCCAAACCATACGCGCGCCGACTCAAAGAGCTGGCATGAACCGCCGGAATTTGCTAGAACGAGGGCACCATGACAACCGCGAACTCAATCTTTGAAGCCACCTATACCATTCGCTCCTTCGACGTTGATGCCAATGGTCTTGTGCGTCCCTTTACGCTTCTCGGCTATCTTCAGGAAGCCTCAACAGAACATATCGCGCTCCTGGGAGCATCGGTCAGAGACCTTATGGCCGAAGGACTTACCTGGGTATTGTCGCGGGTGCATCTCCAAATTGAACATTATCCGAAACGGGGCGACGAAGTAACCATACGTACCTGGCCCTCGCAACGGGAGGGGCGCTTCAGCTCCCGCGAGTTCGAACTGTTTGACAGTAACGGGGCTGTCGTGGCGCGAGCGACCACATCATGGGCTGTCATCGATTTCAAAAGCCGGAAGCCGGTGCAGGTCGAACGTCACCCCCACCACCCCCTGACCCCGCGCCGCGTCATCGACGACCGTTTCGCAACGCTCCCAACCCTCGACAAGAATCAGGGGGGAACACGATTTACGGTGCGACGTTCGGACCTGGATCTGAACCGGCATGTAAACCACATGGTCTACGCCAGTTGGGCGCTGGACGCCGTGCCCGACAAACTTGCGGAGAAATACAAGCCCGTATCGCTTGAGATCGGCTATCGTGCCGAAGCCCTGGCAGGCGAAGAAGTTACCGTCTCCTGCAAATGCACCGAAGAAAACGGCAGCATGCTAGTCATACACCGGATAGCCGCCGCAGACGGCCGGGAGCTCACTCGTCTGCGGACCCGCTGGCAGCAGTGATCTCAGCCTGCGACTCCGCAGACATTATCCCTCCCATGAAAATCGCCAGATACTGGTGAACCAGCTGTTCATCCCGATCAGGTGAATTGGTTAGCAGGTGTTCGGTTGCCAGGGTGCTCAGGACGTAATAGTTCACCATGCCGGCAAGGGCCACCACGGCATTCACAGCATTGACATCTTTACGGAACCGCCCCTGCCGGATGCCATCCTCGACTATCTCCGCAAGTATCTTGATTACCTTGCCGATTGCAGGCGAAACGATTGAATGGAAATAGGGAGTCGGATTGGTGAGCTCGCTGGTATAGAACCGCAGCAAATACGGATTGTTCCGGTGCCGCTGCAGAGTCCAGCGGAGATACGCCGCTATCATGGCCACGGGGTCCGTGCCCTGCTGCCTGATTTCTTCAATCTCATCGAAGCAGGCAAACTGCTCCGTCAGGACCGCTGAATACAGCCCTTCCTTCCCGCCGAAGTAATATGAAATCATGGAAATGCTGGCGTCCGCACATTGGGACAACTCCCTGATGCTGACGCCGTGCAAACCCCGTTCGGCAAACAACTTAGTCCCCACCTCCAGCAACTTGCTCCGGCATTCCGCTTTTGTCATTTCGTTACCTGACCGAGTATTTTGTTACTTCGCCAAGAGTAGCAAAGTCTTTCAATAAAGCCAATTTTATCGGGACCACACCTGCATAAGCTATTGCACCAAAAACAGCGTGCTGTTATGATGTTTTCAAACGAACGTTCGAAATGCAAGAATTATATCGAATTAATAGCAATTTACAAACCAGGGCCGGCTCAAGTGCCTCATGGGGTGCGCCAGGCCCCAATCACATGATGAGGAGGAATAACCAAAGATGTCCGAACTACACAGCAGAATTAGAAGAAAAAGTCTGCACGCCAAGATCAAAAAAGTCGATGAAGTCATCCCCATGTTCAAAGACGGCATGAATCTCGGCTGGTCCGGTTTTACCCCTGCCGGTTACCCTAAAGCAGTTCCCATCGCCCTGGCAGACCATGTGGAAAAAAACCAGCTTCAGGGCAAGCTCAGGTTCAACCTTTTCATCGGCGCTTCCGTCGGCGTGGAAACCGAAGACCGTTGGGCCTCTCTTGACATGATCGACCGCCGCTGGCCCTACCAGACCGGCAAGAATATCCAGGCCGGCATCAACACCGGGCGCATCCGCATGGGTGACCGGCACCTCTCCATGTTCGCGCAAGACCTTGGTTACGGCTTTTACACCAAGGAAAACGGCGGTAGCCTTGACATCGCCATTATCGAATGCTCTGCCATAACCGAGGACGGCGGCCTTGTGCTCACCGCTTCCTGCGGCGCCGTGCCGGAAATAGTGCAAATTGCCGACAAAATCATCATCGAGATAAACACGGCGATTCCCAGCTTCGAAGGGCTTCACGACATCATCGAGCCCATCAGCCCCCCCAACCGTCCCCCGTATCTCATCAGCCGCGTTGACGACCGTGCCGGCTCACCCTACGTCCGCGTCGACACCGACAAAATTGTCGCAATCATCGAATCCAATCACCCGGACAACGGTCGCGCTTTCAGCGAGCAGGACTCCACCTCCGAAGCCATTGCAAACAACATCCTCGAGTTCTTCAAGTTCGAAGTAAAAGAAGGACGGCTGCCCAAGAATCTTCTCCCGCTCCAGTCCGGCGTCGGCTCCATCGCCAACGCAGTCATCGGCGGCCTGGCCAACGGCCCCTTCTCGGGACTGAAGGTCTGGACGGAAGTTCTGCAGGACACCATGCTCGACTTCATCGACTCGGGAAAACTGGATTTTGCCTCCACGGTCTCCCTCTCCTTCTCGGTGGACGGCTTCAAGCGCTTCTATGAGAAATTCGACCATTACAAAGATAAAGTAATCATGCGCCCCCTCTCCATCGCCAACCACCCGGAGCCGATCCGGCGCCTCGGGTGCATCGCCATGAATACCCCAGTAGAATTCGACATCTATGCCCATGCCAACTCAACACTCGTTGGCGGAACCAGGATGATCAACGGCATCGGCGGTTCCGGAGACTTCCTCCGCAATGCTTATCTCTCCATCATGCACACCCCGGCGGCCCGTCCGACTAAAACCGACCCGACCGGCATCACCTGCGTCGTGCCGCACGTACCGCACGTGGACCACACCGAGCATGACCTGGACGTACTGGTTACCGATCAGGGGCTGGCAGACCTCCGTGGCCTCGACCCGAAAACCCGTGCCCAGCTCATCATCGACAAGTGCGCCCACCCGGATTACAAGCCGATTCTTCAGGAGTATTTCGACATGGCCAAGAAGGATTGCCTTGCCCGCAAGGCCGGCCACGAGCCGCAACTCCTTGACCGGGTCTTCAAGATGCAGGTAAACCTCGCTAAAAACGGCACCATGAAGATCGACAACTGGGACATCTAAGATCCTGGATAAAATGCATGAACAACAAAAAAGGCCGCTATCAGCGGCCTTTTTTGTTATGTTTTCCCTTGCAACAGCAGCCTCTCCAGAGAATCAGCGGCAGTTTTCGGGCCATCATAGGTCCCCAGTATCTTCATGTAATTGCCGGCATTCTCCCGATAGCTCTTTTTCGACAGCACTTCATTAATAGTCTGGATAATTATACCGGGATCGGCAGTGACAGACTGTGGAGATATCCTTTTGCCTACGCCAAGAGCCTCCACCCGCCTCATGTTGAATTCCTGATCCGGAATAGTGGGAATTCCAATAACCGGTTTACCATGCTGCAAAGCCTGATAAATTGTCCCATTACCCCCATGGCAAATCACAAGGTCACATATTTCCATGACGCTATCCCCATCGAGATACGGTTCCACATAGATCTGTCCCTCAATGGTGTTGAGAGAGGACCTTTGCCCTCCTGTCGTGATAATTGCCGCCAGCGACTGTGAAACAAAATGCCGGTACATATCATTGAACAGTTTTTCGACACCGGTGGACCCCAAGGTGAAATAGACCAGGGGGGAACATTTTTTTGCACTCTCCCACCAAGAAGGAATCTCACATGGTGAATTCCAGGTTATCGGGCCTATGTAAATGTAATCTTTCGGCAAACTGCGCGTCGGGAAATATTCGGGAATATCGGCAAGCAATGTGAGATCTTTTCCGGCCAGACAATTAGTTGCCGTTATCAGTTTCTTCACCCCATACTTTTTACTCAACCTCTTGAATATATTCATGACATTGTCAAAAACCAGCATCTCCAGCCAAAGGTTAAACTTGTTAGCCATGGAATCGCTGCGTTGTACCGCTGAATCAGGCCGTCCGGAAAAAGGCACGTATGGCAGGGCCCGGTATTCCGTTGAAGATACATTCACAATTGCCGCATGCTTCAGACCTGCAATGTGGGAAGAAATCGGCGCGGAGAATCTTCCATCGGTCAGAACAACATCAGGGCGTACATTTTCATATAATTCAATGTCCGCCTCCATAAGCTTGATGACTTCATCCTCGGATACGAACTTGAGCTTACCGCTTCTGATATTGCCGTATAACTGGTCGGGAGGCGTCTCGTAAACATCCACCACCTGGAATCCCTCTTCCTTAATGAATGCCACCTTGTCGCCCTGACCGGCAAAAATGACCTCGTGCCCCCTATCGCGCAGAATCTTCGCAACGGCCAATGGCCGACTCACATGTGACAAGGTATGGGTATACGGCTGAACCAATACTTTCATATGAACTGCCCTATCCGGAAAATCATAATGAACTGGTTAATGACCGACAACACAGTGGCCTTTCAACTCCTTATCGGCATTTTCGAGAATTTCGGCCAACCGGTTGAAAAATTTGGCAGCCGGAACGCCGGCCATGATCCGCCTGTCGAAAATAATTATAAGAGGCATTGTCTTCCTGACCTGTAATTCGCCCTCGACTACACTCGGCCTATCCTTCGCCCACCCATAAGACACCGTCAACGGCCACAACATATCCGCCACAAGAAAATCGACACCATATCTCGCCGGTGAATTCACAAAACATGCGCCACCTCGATGCTTTATCCATAGCCTGACTGAATATTTCGGCATGCCGATAATGATCCTGCTCAGGAATACCGGTAATTTGGTCAAAAGATTGTAAAACAGAGTCCATCTGTCATTGGCATCTGATTTAGGATTGCTCATAGCCATAACTTCCTGCTGCATTGTCTTCATATCTTTTTCTTCAACGCCATATATAGTCTCTGCCAACACTATAGCTTCATTTTGCTCAACGTTTTTTTCAACGGCAATAGTGATATCGCAGTTATTGAACTGGACCATTCTTTTCCTGAAAAAATTATCCAAAAGCAGTCTGTTGGCATAGGGATATTCTTTCAAAGCCAAAGAAGCCGACTTGGTTACTATTGTCGCATAGGAAGGTTTGAAGCCGAATTTTTCAGCGCTGTACTGCCGTAATTGCTCGATACCTGCACAATCGATATATCTAACAAATGAAACCTTGTTGGCGGAGTTCATTTCACGATTCAACGACCAGAAAGCCCTGCTTGCCCTATCCGGCTTTATGGATTCGTACAGGTTGCCAAAATCCTCGCCATTTTTTCTCATCACACCCCCCCCTGAAGCTTTAGAACGACAAAATCACTTACATTAAATCTTTTTATCACCAAACTGCCGAAAGTGTAAAATTCCTTAAATAAAATGTCGGAAATCTTAACACCTTTCATTCCAACAACAGTCCGCAATGCAATTACCAGCCATAATTTCGTGCAGTTACGACATGGCATCAATCTTGTAGACATACTTCCTTTAAAAGGAATCGAAAGTAATTTTAACTGAAACAATATTAACCACAAGGAGGAAAATTATCATGAAAAAGATGGTAAAAACACTAGCAGTTGCCGCAGCACTGGGCGCCGGCAGCTTTGCAGCCGATGCTTCAGCAGTAACCTTGGGGACTCTCGCTGACAACGCCCTTTTTTACAACAACTTCGAGAATCTTTATTCAGCGGATGGCGTACTTAAGCAACCAGGCTCAGATGTAGCTATCGGAGACCATCTCTTCGGCATTCTAAATGTCCAAAACATTGAAGCAAATGGCCTGCAAACCTTTTTTTCGGGACCGGAAAGCCAGTTGACTGGCATCTTCGCCCAACGGGTTGAAGCCATCATCATGCCGGACCCTACCGACCCGTTTAACACTCAACCGCACCTGGTCTTTGGCAACCCAACCCTTTTCAATTTTGGTGGTGTTGATGTCTCATCATACCTTGCTGCCGGCGAAATGTTTGCTCTCTTCTCTCAGACCGGTGTCGGCACAACCGTATTCGAATCAAACGGTTCTATCCTTGATGACGTGACAAAGGCCACTGACGGAAGCAAATGGATGTCGCTCGGTTATCTGCCAGGCGCAGATGGCACTTACGGAACGGCTGACGATGATGGCTATTTCTACAGCCATGCCAGCCTCGGCACCCCGCTGCAAAACTTCACCGGTGAGGCCTGGGGTGCTCTCAACATCGTGTTCAACGGCACAGGGTATGACTTCACAGCCATCAACGACCCCAACGAATCAGAAATCGGCGACAATGTTCTGGGCGGCGTTCTGACTTCACTTCATCTCAGCAGCGAACTTGAAGGGAACCCTGGATATCTTGCAGGATATTCTCCATGGGCATTCCGCAGCAACGACCCGGCGCATCTGGCCCCGGTGCCTGAACCTTCTACTATGATTCTCCTCGGCCTCGGGCTCGCCGGTCTTGCAGCCTACAGCCGTAAGCGCATGAAATAGATGAACCCTCTACCTCTTAAAGACGCAGGTTAGCCCTGCGTCTTTTTTTTACCCAAAATCGGTATGTTTACTCTCGGAAAGGGGTATTTTATGATCTCAGTACGAAATTTTAAAGAGATCCTGCTAGGTGCATTATGCTCAGTACTACTGATTGCAAATTGCTGGGCAGCAACTCCTCAACTGAATATTGGGCAAATGCATGATTTATACTACCGCCAGTTTGCCAATATCTATGATTCAAACGGTAATTACAAAGCCCCACTAACAACACTTAATGGTGTTAATACAATTACAAGATTGAATGTGGGAGATCACGTAGCCGGCGTTGTCAATTTTCAGCACATAGATGCGAACGCTTTAACAATCTGGTTTCAATCACCAACAGACCAGATTACGGGGGTATTTGCCCAACGTGTGGAAGCAGTCTTTGACAATGATCCCTTTGACCCGAATCAAACCATGCCGCACATAGTGTTTGGTCCGCCAACAATTTCAAATTTTTGTAAAGGTAGTGATTGTTTCTCGACCGCGGGAAAGGACGGGGTACCCGGAACAGAGGATGATTTAATCAAACCTGGCGATATAATGACATTATTTCATCAGTCAGGAACCGGCACTACCCTGTTTGAATATAACGGAACTCTTGCGGACGACATTGCCAAATCAACGGATGGTCAGCAATGGTTATCCCTGAGTTACGGCCCCGGTGTTGATGGCATTTATGGAACTGCTGATGACGAAGGGTTCTATTATGATCACGCAATGTTCGGGCGCCAACTGCTGCAGTTAAACAATTTAGGAGAAGGATGGGGTGCGTTTAATTCTCGTACCAACAATACCGGTTATTATTTTTGTGGCATAAATGATCCTAACGAAGTTGAGATCGGCGGGATGAACAAGCTTAATACTCTTGTGTTGTCTTCAGAGCTTGAGTTCAACGTCGATTCTCAGTTATTCGGCAAGTTTTCACCATGGGATCTATTGTTCAATGATCCTGCATCGTTCCAACCATGTGCATGTGGCGGGATAATCGGCGATTTCGTATGGGAGGATCTGAACAGCAACGGAATTCAGGATGCTGACGAACCGGGTATCGGCGGCGTTACCATGATCCTGAAGGATAAGGATGGAAATCAGTTAGCCACCGTTACCACCGATACGAACGGTTTTTACTCTTTTACCGGATTGTGCCCCGCACAATATACGGTCGAAGTTGTAACTCCCGAAGGTTATCTGCCAACGAGCCCCTGCTCTGTTGATCAAACAACCGGCAATGACAGCAGTTGCAATCCTGCTACAGTGGATTTGATTTTCGCAGACAGCTCCAATCTGACTATCGATTTCGGTTTTACTACTGAAAACGAGCCCGCCGCCATCGGCGATTTCGTCTGGAACGACACCAACAAGAATGGCCAGCAGGATAATGGCGAGATGGGAATCGCCGGCGTAGCGGTCAAGCTCTTCGACTGCGCCACCGACACCCTGGTCGCCACTACCACCACTGACGCCAGCGGCTTCTACAGCTTCACCGGTCTTATGCCGGGAAGCTACCGGGTCGAGTTCGTGGCCCCTGCGGGTTACGCCTTCACCCTGCCTAACACGGGCAACGACGCCACGGATAGCGACGCCAGCGCAACCGGCGTAACCGCATGCGTCGATCTCATCGCCGGGCAGACCAACAACACCATCGATGCCGGGCTCTATGTAATGCCCGCCGCCATCGGCGATTTCGTCTGGAACGACACCAACAAGAATGGCCAGCAG
>CAZBEB010000017.1:0-22177 GCA_964490805.1 uncultured Geobacter sp. | reverse complement strand
CGCAACCGGCGTAACCGCATGCGTCGATCTCATCGCCGGGCAGACCAACAACACCGTCGATGCCGGGCTCTATCAACTCATTCCGGCCATTGATATCAAAAAGTACACCAATGGCGAAGATGCCGATCTGGCTCCTGGCCCCACGGTCACCGTCGGCAATTCAGTTCAGTGGAAATACATTGTAACAAACACCGGCAATGTGGAGCTTGCAGGGGTTGTTGTCACCGACGATAAAATCGGTGCCATCCAGTGCCCTAAAACCGTCCTGGCTCCCGCAGAGCAGATGATATGCATTAAGGACGGCATCGCCACAGCAGGCCAATACGCCAACATCGGCACGGTCACCGCCACATACGGCACAACCGCCGTAACCGACACAGACCCGAGCCACTATTTCGGTGCCCTGACCGGCATCGACATCCGTAAGCAAGCTGAAGGACCGGATAGCCGCAACTACCCCGCCGGTTCCACGGTACCCTTCGAAATCGCGGTCACCAACACCGGCAACGTAACCCTTACCAACGTTGTTGTTACCGATCAGCTGGTTGCCGATTGTGTTCGAACCATCGGAACGCTGCCGGCCGGACAGACGGTAACCTTTACCTGCAACGCATCACCGGTGCTTGCTGGGTTCACCAACACAGCCTGTGCTGAAGGGAACTACAGCACCTCGTCCGTGAACGATTGCGACGTGTCCACCATCACGGTAAATGTTCCTAAAATCGACATCACGAAATACATATCCATTGATGGGAATACCTGGCTCCATACTGACAGCACCAACGTCCTGACGGTCGCCTTGTGCTCAACTTGTGAAGAGGATTTCGACAAGGACCACTGCGACTACAATCACGACAACAAGTGTGATGAGAAGGACATCGACCACTGCAAGTCCAACAAGTACGACTGTGACAGGCATGATAGCGAACACGGCAGTTCCAAGCGCCATCACCGCTGCGACGACAGCTCCAACAAACCTGACTGCGATGGCAAAGCCCGCGAAGCCCATGAGCGTGATCATGGCGACTACAACAATGACGGCAAATGCGACGAGCGCGACATTGATTATTGCTCGTCCAACAAATCCACCTGCGACAGACATGACACCGACCATCAAAGCACCAGACGCTCATTCCGGTGCGATGACAGCTCCAGCAAAACCTGGTGCGAAAACAAGAAAAAAGATGCGGAAAACTCAGACCGGAATCGCAGTGATTACAACCGCGACAACAAATGTGACGAGCGGGATGTGGACTTCTGCCGCAACAACAAATACGCCTGCGACCAGTTTGACAAAGACCGCGGCAACCTCCAGCGGCGCTTCCGGTGTGATGACAGTGCCAACGGGGAGCAATGCGAAGGCACGATTAGAGAAGAAAAACAGAAAGAGCACAGTGATTACAACAAAGACGGCAAGTGCGACGAGCGGGATATCGACTTCTGCAGAGCCAACAGATCCGACTGCGATGAGCACGACAAAAACCACGGCAATCTGAAGCGAAGCCACAAGTGCGACGACAGTTCCGACAAGGCCACCTGCGAAGACAGAGCTCGCCAGGAGCACGACAAGGATCGAAACGACTACAACCGTGACGGCAAGCATGACGAACGCGACATCGATTTCTGTGAAGACAACAGAGACCGTTGCGTGAAACATGACCGTGACCACAACGCCTGCAAGCGTACCTACCGTTGCGACGACAGCTCCAACAAGGAGTCATGTGATTCATACGCCCAACGCGAACAAGAAAAGGAAGGCAGCGACTACAATCACGACGGCAAGTGTGATGAGCGCGACATAAACTACTGCAAGGGCGACCAAGACCGGTGTGACAAGCACGACCAGGACCGTGGTCGGTCCAAACGCTCATATCGGTGCGACGACAGCTCAAACAGGGAGTACTGCTACTCTTACGCTTTGCGCGAGCATGACAAAGACCGCAGCGACTACAACCGCGACGGCAAGTGCGATGAGAACGACATCGACTACTGCAAAGGCAACCAGGACGAGTGCATCAAGCACGACAAGGATCGCGGCAACTTCAAGCACTCCTACCGCTGCGACGACAGCTCAAACCGGACTCTTTGCGATTCCACCCGCTATGCTGAAGAGAAGCGGGACAAAGACCTGAGCGACTACAACCGCGACGGCAAATGCAACGAACGCGACATCGACTATTGCAAGTACAACTCTTACGCCTGCAACAAGTTCGATAGCGACCGGGGCAACAAGAAGCGCACCTTCCGCTGCGATGACAGTTACGACAAATCATCGTGCGAAAGCAAAGCCCAGTGGGAACATGAAAAGCAACATGGCGACTATAACCATGACGGCAAGGACGACGAGCGCGATATCGAACACTGCAAGAACAACTCATTGAGTTGCGACAGGCATGACAGGGATCACGGCGATTCCAAGCGCAATTACCGCTGTGATGACAGTTCGGACAAGACTCGTTGTGAAGAGTGGGCAAATGGTGGCAACAATGGGGACACGGGCTGCAACGGAGGCGACGGATATACCACTGACTGCGGCAAGGTGTACTTCAAGTATGTCGTAACCAACACCGGTACTTCCGATCTGACAAACCTGACACTCACCGACAACGTGGAAGACTTGAGCAGCTGTGTCGTTCCGGCCACTCTGCTGCCCAATGGTTCATTCAGCTGCATTATCGGACCGCAGACTGCCCTGGCGGGGCTTCATGTCAACACTGCCACGGCAACGGGTACGTACGAAGGGATGCTGACCCAGGATACCGACCAGGCCTATTACTTCGGCTGCACCCAGTCTGAACCGCTGTCCCCGGGCTACTGGAAAAACCATCCGGAATCCTGGCCCGTGGAATCAATAACCATTGGTGGCACTGTTTACACCAAGACCCAGGCAATTGAACTCATGGGCACTCCGGTCAGCGGCGACAAGACCTACACCCTGTTCAAAGCACTGGTAGCGGCCAAACTGGACGCAATGGGATGCGGCGACTCATCGTGCGTCACGGAAACAATCGCAAACGCCGATGCCTGGATGGCCGCTCACCCGGTCGGTAGCGGTGTCCCCGGCGACAGCTCTGCATGGATGCAGGCCGAACCGTGGTATCTCATCCTCGACGACTACATCAACGGCAGACTGTGCGGAGGCAGCAATTCATGCACTCCCCCGCCGGCCCCCGCACCCACATGCGGACAGTGCAATGGCGGAGCAACAAAACTGACCATAATGAACAAAGCATGGTCGAGCAGATCGGTAGTCGTGAAGGACAGCAACGGCCTGACTCTTTTCAGCGGCACTGTTGCTTCTAACAACAGCTTCACCTTCATGGGCAAGGGCACGAACGGCACCATGGGACCATACGTGAAGATCTACGTCGACGGCAGCTACAAGGCCACGATCTACACAGATTGCTCAAAACCGATCTATCCGGGGATGGGAATCGATGGTTACTTCATGGTGGTGGAAGGCTACAGCCTCAACGGTGGGAAGTTCTGCCGAATTTCATCATCATCGTGCACGGACAAAGACGACTACCATTACAGCAAAGACTATTGCGATTCGCACGATGGAGAATCTACCTGCTCAGGTTCTTACAACTACCAGACCAGCTATACATACAGTTGGTCAAGTCACGATTAGCAAATCATCCATCAAGCTTGATTTTTAGCAGATGAATTGAGGGAGCTGGTATACCAGCTCCCTCTTTTTTCAGTCATTCGTTCAGCTAACACTTCAGGGATAAATCACGCGAGATCCTGAACCGCCTGGTGGATGGTGTCAAACAGTTCGGGGATATCCTTTTCGTCGATGCAGGAGAAGGCAATGCGCAGGTCAGTCTTGCCGATGGAAATGGCGCCGACGCCGTACTTGTCGAGCATGTGGACGCGCAATTTTTCGGCATCCACGGTCTTGAGTTTCAGGCACATGAAATAACCGGAATTGAACGGATAGTAGTCCCAGGCTTTGTCATACTTGCCGCTGTCGAGCACTTCCTTGGTCTTGAGGGCGCGCCCCTTGAGCACCTGGAATTTTTCTTCCTTTTGCTTAAGGAAGTTCGGGGACCGGAGCGCCTCGATGGCGAAAGTCTGCGAGGGATGCGGACAGTTGGAGATCCGGGCGCGGATGATACCCATCGCCTTCTTCTCGAGGGCGGTGATGACCGGCGTGTTTTCATAGCTGTTGCCATCGGCGAAGGTGACGAAGCCGGTACGGAAGCCCCAGACGAACTCCTCCTTGGTGGCGCCATCCAGCTTTACCGCCAGGATGCGGGGATGAATATTGGCGAGCTTGCCGAACAGGGACTCTTTCATGCTGTCTTCGTAGAAGAGACCGAAGTAGGCATCGTCGGTAATGGCAACGACATTGCACCCTTCCTCCGCCACCTCTTTGATTGCGGCCACAAGGGCATCGCCTTCGGCAACGGTCGGGGTGTAGCCGCTCGGGTTGTTGGGGAAGTTGAGCAGCACTACGGCTTTTCCCTTTTCCTCGGCACTGTTCTTCAGCTCCGCCTTGAACGCATCGACGTCAAAGCCGCCCTTTGCAGTAAAGGTCGGATATTTCCGGACGACGGCACCGGCGCAGGTGCCGAAGGTCAGGTTATAGTTACCCCAGAGCATGTCGGGAAGGATCAGGTGATCTCCCTTGTCTATGAACATGTCGGCAACTATGGAGAGACCGTGGGTAAGCGCATTGGTGACAATGGGATTGCTGAAGTGCTTCCCCTGCTGGCTGGGGTTTTCCCGCAACATCTTCTCCCGCCACAGGGAGCGAAGCTCCGGCTTGCCGGCCGGGGGAGCATAGGGGTAGATATCCTTCGGATCAAAAGCGGACAGTTTGTCCTGAATGCACTGCAGGTACATCGGCCCGCCGTTTTCAGTGGCGATACCGATGGTTGCATTGAATTTGTGGGCTTTTTCCTTTGCTTCAGCCGACTGGGTCAGAATCCCTTTGGGGAAAAAGAGATTTTTGCCGAGATCGGACAGCATCTCCAGGACATGGGGGTTGTGCTGGGCAAGCAGATCATTGAGTTCAACAGCCAATGGGTTCATCGATTCCTCCTTGGGGCACACAGGCCCTAATCTGACGGCGATTTATTATAACATGCACACCGCAGTTTTCCCCACTACGGGAAGCCTGTCAAGGGGAAAAACTATCCCGTCGTGTAGACATCGGCCGAACAGGAGCATGCGCAGCCGCATCCGCCCGCAATTCCCTTCAGGTGTTCCCTCAGCGCCCCGGCCAGGGTCTATGCCGCCTACAGCGCCTAAGAGGGGCAGAGAGGTAAGTTTCAGCTTACCAGGCAAAAATTCCGGAGGGACATGGCACTGCCACCCTCCGGTTAAATACCTACGGGATAAGCCACCAAAAACCGAATGGCGACGCAAAGGGGGAGAGGATTCGACGTGGAATTACAGCATTGGAGAAGATTGCCGGAGTTAATCCCTACGGGGGGTATTCCCCGCCTGACTCAGCATTGCACAACACGGCGTTCACGCCTGACCTGATCTATGAATTTTCCGATGAGCAGGAACAGCTTATTAGTGTCCACCGGCTTAAACATATAATCCGTAATGCCGATTTCGCTCAATTTATCAAGGTAATATTGTTCACTATGCCCTGACAGCACTATGAATTTCATGCCGGGGTTCATCACCTTGATCTGCTCTGCCATGCGTATGCCATCCATGTCAGGCATGTTGATGTCGGTTATTACGATATCGAACGGGTGCTCGCCGCAGAGCCTGACTCCTGATTCACCATTGCCTGCAAGGCGCATGGCAACTTCGGGGAATTTCTTGAGAATCAAGACCTGCAACAGCTCTTTGGTATACGAGTCATCTTCAACGTATAGCAGGGACAGGGGAATGTCTTGTGATTCAGCAACCGTCATTTTTCACCTCTATCCTGAAGACGGCGCCGCTTTCACCGTTTGAAGCGGTCAAACGCCCCCCCATGTTCTGTTCGATGATGGTTTTAGCCATATAGAGGCCGATACCTGTCCCCTTGACCGGCCCCTTGGTCGTAAAGTACGGATCAAATATCTTTTCCATGATCTCTTCCCGGATGCCTCCGCCATTGTCGGAGATGATAATGGCTAAAGTACCGTCATTATTCTGCGACCTCACCCGGACCTGGCCACCGGCAACCTCCCGTTCAACCAGGACATCCCTGGCGTTGACCATTATGTTCAGTACTGCCTGGGAAAATTCATTGGCATAACCATTGATGCTCCCATTATCAGCCAACGCCACATCCAGGCCGATGGAATGATAGTTGAAGTTAGCCTCGATGAGAGCAATGGCCTGCTGAATCGCCTGATTTATGCTGAAGAGCCCCTTCTCCTTGTCAGACCTGAAAAAATCCCGGAAATCATCAATGGTGTTAGACATGTTTCTGATGACATCCATTGCCTTGATGGTGCTGCTGTTGAGGAATTCGCCACTGAATTCGCCAATCTCGTAAAAAAATTTAATCTGCTGGATTATAAGTCCGAGGGTGTTGAGCGGTTGGCGCCACTGGTGGGCAATATTGCCGATCATCTCTCCCATGGCCGCATGACGCCCCTGCTGCATCATAATGCGCTCATGGGCGCTCAGGTCCTCCACGGCCTTGAGACGCTCAATGGTTTCATTTCTCAGCGCCGCTTCAGCCTCCAGGCGGCATGCGGCGATCTCCAGACTATCCAGGGCAAATGAGATGTTACCCGCCATCTGTTCCAGGAGCCCGATCATCTCGATATCGAAAAAATCCCTTTCCGCCGCACAGAGAGTCAATGCACCTATAACCGCACCACCCCGCCAGAGGGGAGTTGACGCGGTAGAATTGATGCCGTGGGCAATGGCACCTTCATGCCATGGAATGGTGCGCGGGTCATTCTGGTAATCGTTGCTGATGTAGCTCATCCCCTCGCGAATCGCCGTAGCCGCCGGTCCGCAATCAGCCTCCCCATTCCTGGCCGAAATCCGGAAAGCCTCCAGATAGCCGACATCTCCATAGGAAGCAGCGACAGCAACCTGTCCCGATTCAGCATCCGCCAGGCCGATCCAGGCCAGCATAAATCTGCCGCGCTCCACGACAATACGGCAGATATCTTGAAAAATGGCCTGCTGGTTCGTGGCGCGGAGAATGGCAAGACCGGTTTCGCTGAGCACCACGTAGAGCCGGTTGAGCCGGTTAAGGCGCTCTTCGTCAAGCTTGCGTTCAGTTATATCGGTGTGGGAACCGGCCATCCGGTAGGGTTTCCCCCCGGAATTCCGGAAGCAGGCGCCCCTGGTAAGTATCCAGCGGTAGCTGCCATCCTTGTGCCGCAACCGGTACTCCATCTGATAGTCGCTTACCCGGCCGTTAAGGTAGTCTTCAAGTAAGACCAAGGCGCGATTGTAATCATCCGGGTGAATGAGCCGCTTCCATTCCCCGACCACATCCCGGAATTCATCGTCATCATAGCCAAGCATGTTCTTCCAGCGGGACGAAACAAAGGCCGTACCAGTTTCGAAATCCCAATCCCAGATGCCGTCATTGGCCCCTTGGACCGCCAGTATGTAGCGCTCATTGCTCTTGAGGAGTTCTGTTTCTATCTTCAGCCGTTCAGAGCTCTCCCGTTGGATACGTTCAATGATTTGATTGAGATCGGCAGTCCGTGACGCAACCCGTCTTTCCAATTCTTCGTTCACGCGCCGGAGTCTCTCCTGGTTCATCTTCAAGGCGCTTATGTCATTTACGTACAGGCGTATTGTCCGGAACTGCTCACTATAGTACAAAGCCAACTGATACGAGCGATGGCCGATTTCAAGCTCCCTGAGCCACTGTTGTCCCTCCCCCCGGCTGATGGATGGCAGGATTTCCGCCAGATCCGACGGGACAAAAACATGGACATCCCCGGCACCAATGCTTTCGGCGACGACCCGAGCCGCACGATTGCAGAACGTTATCCGGCCGCTCATGTCAACCTCAATGACCGGATTAGGGTTCAGCTGCGGAAATGTGGCGAGACGTTCGATTTCAACTCTAGATCTCTTGCGTTCCATGGCAATGGCTACCTGATCGGCAACGGCCTGTATCAGGGCCACATCGTCATCCGAGAAATGTGTCCTCTTGCGCGTTCCGAAAGAAAGCGTCCCCAGAACCTCTCCATGGACCACAAGCGGAAAGCAGGCATACGCAGTGATGCCGAGCGAGCGGATCAGTTCGGTCCGCGCCTCGTCAGTCTCCTGGACATGATCGACAATAATCCTGTGAGCATCACGGGCAACGCAACCGCACACGGCTACCCCGTAATCGAGCCGTTCCATCCCCGCCCGTGTCTCCGCCGAAATACCGGCGCAGGCATTTAGATGGAGGCGCTCCCCGTACTCATCGAGCAGATAGTTGAAAAACGTGTCGCAATCCAGCAAGGCCATTATGTCATGGCACAGGGAATCGACAACAGTCTGTGGAGACTCGCTTTCAAGCAGGCGTCGGGCGGCTCTCGATATCAGGCCGAGCCGCTCATTGCTCTGGAGCATCTCTTTCTGAAACCGCTTGAAACCGCTGATATCCAGGTTGATGCCGGCCCAGCAGATGATTTCACCATTATCATCCTTCACCGGAACTCCGCGCGCCAGGATGTCGTGGTATTCCCCATCCGCGCCGAGATAGCGATGTTCGATATCCCACTTGCCGCCGGTGCGGGTACATTCCTTCCAGGCCTCGACAGTCTTAGCGGCATCATCCGGGTGCAGCACATTCCCCCACCCGAAGTTAGAGCATTGCTCCTGCGTAATCCCAACGAGATCAAGGAAACTGTCGCTGGCGTAGAGGTTGCGGCCATCGGGCGCACAAACCCAGACCCCATAGTCAATCGACTCGCCTATGGCGCGGTAGACAGCCTCGCCCCCCATCCTGTCGGCATCCTTAGCTTTTTCCGCACGCAAGGCGTTCTTCGCCGCTTCAAGGTCACATTTAAGCGCCTCAATCTCGGCAAGGAGTTGTTCGCGAGTTCTGGTATCGGACGTCATAATTAACAGTATTCAACCTCTAAAGCATTACTTTCACCACAAACAACGTTGGAACTGTTATAGGTATAATATCTTTTCCGTCCTTTACAAGTGCATGGTGTTACCACTTTTTAAGGATCTTGTTATTCAACAGAGTTTCAAAAAAAGCCGAAAACTAACAGATCTTTTAGACTGAAAAACGGGGTAAGGTCATCCTGATCAAGCAGGAAAGTACGAGTGAAGCGAAAAACTGCTCCCTGGCTGACTGCAGGAATTCTCCCGACACGAAATCCTTAATGGTCCGCGCCACCCGTTCATAGGTGCTGCCGTACTTCTGGACGGTACCCAATGCCTGTAGGGAGCACATATCTTCGAAACCCAAGGGATGTCTTTCTGATGCGGTCAAATCAAACCGCTTCATCACGAACAGGCCGCCATTTTCCGAAAGATGGAATTCCGGTACCGGCAAACCGGAGAATGGTCAAATCGTCTTCGCCGGCAATTTTTGCAATGGCACGCCGGATTGCCTCAAGCAGCGCTCCTTCCGGCAGGTTCATCTGGAAAATTGGGTAAAGATCCCGGCTCAGCCAACTCTCCAAGCGCACCGGCATAGTGAGTGACACCTGGGAAGCCACCAGGTGAACGAATATTTACAACAGGCGATTCTGCTTTTTCTGCGGCCATCGAATGCAGCGATGTTTTGAACAGCATCTTGGAGTAACAGGGGATATCATATTGTCAACGATAATTATATTTGACATTTGTTGGCATTATGTAAAAAATAATTACCACTATGAACAAAAGAACCGTTACCATCTATCCATCTTCGGCAAAAGAACTCGAAGCCCTGGGGCAGCGTCTCAAGGATGCACGCTTGCGCCGCCGTTTCTCCATGGAGACGGTCTGTGCCAGAGCAAATATATCGCGTCCCACCCTCTACAAGGTTGAAAACGGTGACCCGTCAGTTGCCATGGGAATTTACGTACAGGTGCTGCGTGTCCTTGGGCTGGTGGAGGACCTGGGCTTAATTGCCAAGGAAGATGTATTGGGCCGGCGTCTCCAGGATGAAGCACTCCCCCACAGGAAACGGGCCCCTAAGAAGACGCAACAAACTGGCGGATCAAATGGCTAAAGTACAAGGCGAACATATCTGGGTCTGGCTTGACGATCCCTCATTCGGCCCCTTACAGCAGATCGGTACTTTGTCCCGAGGCGACAGGGGAAGTGTGCGCTTTGCCTATGACCCGACCTGGTTGAAGAAGGCGCATGCCTTCCCCCTTGATCCGGAACTAGATTTGACTGCCGGCGAGTTCTATCCAGGCAATGCCAACTTCGGGGTCTTCATGGATTCCTGCCCCGACCGGTGGGGGCAAGTTTTGATGAAACGGAGAGAGGCGGTCGAGGCCCGAGAGCAAGGGCGCACACCGAGAAATCTCGGAGCATGGGAGTTCCTGCTGGGGGTCCAGGACTGTACCCGCATGGGGGCACTCCGGTTTAGCCGCCCGGACGCAGAAGTCTTTCTTGCCGATGAAACACGCTCGGCGCCGCCGGTTGCCCGAATTGCCGAACTACAGGCCGTGGCCTTTGAGTTGACCAGGAAGAAGCAGGATGACCTGGACAAGATCAGGGAGTGGCTGAAGGTTCTGGTTGCACCCGGTTCATCGCTTGGCGGCGCCCGCCCGAAAGCCAATCTGGTTGATGATGACGGTAGTCTCTGGATCGCCAAGTTCCCGTCAGCCGACGATGATTACGATGTCGCGCTTTGGGAAATGCTGCTGCAGGAACTTGCCAAGGAATGCGGGATCAACGTTCCCGCTTCCCGTCTCATGAAGATTGGGACCGGCTATCACACGTTCTTGGTGCAACGGTTTGACCGGGTCGGCGCCACCAGGCGTTTCTTTGCGTCGGCGATGACCATGACCGGACATCAGGATACCGAAGATGCCAGTTATCTAGAACTGGCCGAGTTTATCGCCACTTGGGGCGAGCCTGATCATATCCCCCGTGACCTCGAAGAGCTTTTTACCAGGGTTGCCTTCAACGTTGCGACCGCCAACCGTGACGACCATCTACGCAATCACGGCTTCATGAGGACTCCAGCTGGCTGGCGTCTTGCACCGGCCTTTGACATGAACCCATCCTTCAAGAAGGATGAACATGCCCTGGCCCTGGATCTCTATACCCGACAGCCGGATATGACTGTCGTGCTGGAAACAGCAGAGTACTATCGTCTCGGAAGGAATCAGGCAAAGGAGATTGTCAGCCGGGTCAGCAAGGTAGTCGGGGGATGGAAGGCTCGTGCAAGGAGACTCGGATTGTCACCACATGAGATTGCCGAAGCCGAGCACCTTTTCCTGACTGCTTTTTAGAGTAATATCACCTTTCCCTCAGTTGTATGGTGCCTCACAAGATTTCACTGCCAAACGGAAACAAAAGTCCAAAAGGCAAGAAAAAAGGACTTAGCCACAAAGGCTAAGTCCTTGATTTTTTTGGAGCGGGAAACGGGATTCGAAGGCCTCAAAAGAAAATCAAAACCATCTATAAAACCAAATAATTATCTAAAATCGCAACATCTTTATCTCTCTCCAGTGTCATCTTAAGTCCAACAAGATTCAGCCAGAGCAAGGTAATAAGAGCCAGATTGGGTACAGTTCTATTCCATATTGGCTCTATAGCGCGGATGAATTTGGGCACTGGGAAAAAGTAATCTTAATAGGTCAGAAGAATTAACAAAATTTCTAAAACTCATTAATCATCTTAATAGATTTTCATGGAATCTACAGAAATGGACTGAAAGCTTCAATAGAAACAAATAAAAACCAACCTGACTCAAAGTAAACTGCTTTACTTTGGTTTCGTTACTGTCGAAAGCCATGAAAGGCATTGTGTGAATATCGTCCAATAACGCAACATACTCTTCGTCTAGACTGCCACCTCTAGGCAAATAAAACATAGTAGTAACTCGCTGCTCACGTATATCTTGAAGCCGATTAGTTATTCTCTGGGTAGAAATGCCTTTCTTCTCTAAGAGTTCAGCAAAATTATTTAATTTAATAATAGGAGCAAATGTTAGCTTAGGAGTAAAGTCTCTCTTGTTTTCCGGGCTTATGTCGCAACTATTTGAAAGGATTATTCCTTTAATCTGCTTACGAGTACAATCTTCAAACCTAATAACCTCAAGATTAGTCCATCCATCACCTTGAAGCATATCTGTTAGGTAAAAATTTATATAATAATTTATATTCGGGAAAGCTTTGAGAGCTTTAACCAGATTTTCCTTTGACTCTTGCGTGAGATAATACGGAATTTGATTTTGTATGGCTTCTACAGTTATTTCCATTACATACTCACTTAGCTTTCATATAAATCCCAAAGGTTGTCATGCAAAACTTGCTTAAATTCCTGTTCTAGTAAAACTTGGTCTGTCAGTATACGATAGTATAAGTTTGAAACTGTCTCCATTAAAGCATCGGGATGATTGTTAAATTCGCCAGTAAAAATATTACTGAAACAATCAAAGGTATGTGGTGTAGCAGATCGAGAATATCCAGTCGACCTATAGTTATAAGGCGTAACTTGTTCAGTACACAATGGGTTGCAGTTAACTAACATTGTTGTAGCAATAATACCTGCTGCGAAACAACTTATTGATTGTTGCGTATTATTTATATAGTAATTATTCATAAATCGGCTCCAAAGCATCTATGGTTTCTTGCTTGAGACAGTCAAAAAATGTCTTAACATTTGTACTGTGTAAGTCTTCTAGCTGTGCAGATATCTTCTCCAATAAATTTGGTAATTTTTCGTCACGAACTGGCTTAAGAGTGTCTATATCAACTATAATACCCTTAGTTACGGAGCGATTGTCGATAGTTGTTATTTCTGCAGACGAGACTATTTGAATGACATTTATTAAATCATTTGTCGGAATTTCTAGCCTAACTTGAAAAATTTCCTGTTCTAGCTTATGGCCAGCAATATCAATATTCATATTAATAAGTGAAACCTGCTCTCTTATATCATTGGAAGGGATCAAGTCGACATATTTCAGAGAGAACCTTTGCACAGATTCTACTATGTTTGTTTCGTTTACTTCTTTCAACGCTCTCAATATCCCAGCCTTAAATGCTGTCCATCCTGGGTACGGCATTTTGCATGCAACTGCTATGCTTCTGTCGCCAATCAAAATCAAAAAAGATTCCCAGTTAAATCGTACTATTGGGGCAAATTGAAGATTAGCATCAGCGGCACGAACCTGTTCTGGCAATTGGGCTGCTGGTAACTTCTCAATATTATTGCTACCGGGCAGCTTGCTGAGTAAGAAGCCCGGAAGAACACTTGACGCTGGTGCTCGGCTATTAAATCTCAGTTCGAAGACGGCATCGAAAAGCGGTTCTTTCGCAAGCTTTTTAGGGAACTTTTTTGTCATAACTTGATATCTCCGATAAAATAATAATAGGACACCAAGTAAGTGTCAAATCTTCAAACCGTGTCGCGTTAGGCTGAGCGGTAAGTGAAGCGCCATTTCAAGGCTTGGAAATACGATGTGGCTTCATATACCATGTGTGCCGATACGTGAAAAGAATAATCCGGAGTTCCTATGCTTTCCGTAGAAAAATGGGCTCAAGGCAGACCGCCGTTCATTGCCTTGTTTGCCCCCCAAATAGCCACCTTTGCGCTGGAAATTCCCGAAATCCTGAAACACCAGAAAAAACATCGGTTCTTGACTCACTCCTTCCCGGTTCCTGACCTGCCCTCCTGGCATTCCCTATATCGCTCCCACCGCCGATACTTCGACCCATTTCTAGAAATGGCCTACCAGGCGTCACCGTTCGGCCAGCAACTGATTTCGTTAAGCGTTGCACTCAAGGACCTTCCCCGATACCTCGAACAGGTCAAAGAACAAGGCATTACCCCTGAACAGGTGAAAGAAGCTCAGGAGTATTGGAACGGACTTCTACGGATGTCTTTTACCGACATCCAAGAAGAGATTGACGACGTTCCGCTTACCCCAAAAGTGCGATCAACCGTTCAGCAATATCGGGATAATGACGAAACCGCTGTAGCGTTTTTGTTCCTAGTCGCCTTCCCCTGCTGGCTCCTTTATAAAGAATGGCCCTCCACACTGTACCGTAAGGCAATCAAAGGCGATTACAACGCCATACATAAATTGCTCCGTCTGGACCCTTTTATCCTACACGATCCGGCCATCGGCAAACAGATTCAGCTCTTCCGTATCCATGGGCGGCAATCTAATTATGAGGAACTATTGAGCGCGCCGATGAAACCGATCAAGGTCAAACTCACCAGCCGCACCATTAAGGATATGCTGGCCGGTTTGATATCCCTAATGGCGGATACACTAAAACAGCCGCTCACCTCAACCGAGATTCGTGACCTCTTCGATGCCGTGGCCCAAGATACCGCCAATCGGGACATTGACACCACCCTCCCCGAGAGCCAAGAGGCATACTTAAAAGTTATTCAGCGTAACCGTCCTGACTGGAAACCACTTCTGCAACCCGGACAGAAAAAAGTGAAGTAGTGTCCGGGTAAGATTTCCCGCCCCATGACAGCCTTCAAGAAAAATCACTCTTGGAGGCACTATGAACAAGAAACGCAACAATTCCCAGAAGCATCAACCTGAACCAGAGAAAGCAACCACGGTTTCCGGCTCTGCCGGTTCCGTGGTTGCGGAGCCTGTTTCAGCTTCCAGCATGGCGGAGTCTGTAACACGCCATGCGCAAAACCCACCTACAGGAAATTTCCAGTTCCTTGCCTGCGGCATTGATACCCTTGACCTGGGTCTGTTCGTGTCGTGGGATGCCAACTGGAACCACATCAAGTCGTATCTTTCCGAGAAGAAGGAAGCCTCCCAGGGAACAACCGGCCTTCTCGACAAGACCGACATCAGCCGGGAGTTTCTCCATCACGCAAGCGGCAAGGCTCCCAACTATCGCTATCAGCTCCAGTTCCCCGAATACCGCGTCTATCTCGCCATTTCCGACAAACCCGGCACCTCGCCGAACGTCTATGTAACCATCTCGGCGGAAGCCCTCTGGCATGTGGGACTATCAACCCTCCTGGAACTGTTGGAGTTCGACCTTCTGAGCTTCGGCGGCACTATCGAGCGTGTCCAGCCGAGCCGGTGCGACCTCTGCGCAGACTTCAGAGTAAATCCGCCCCTCGCCTTTTCCCTTCTCGAAATCCTCCGGGTGTCCCGAAGCCGCAAGATCAGGATGATAACGAACGGCGGCGACCTGGAAACCTACTATTGCGGCTCTGCTAACTCTCCCGTCCAGGTGCGAATCTACGACAAGGGTAAAGAGATTCAGAAGAGCAACAAACAATGGTTTCTGCCGATCTGGGGTGTGGATGATCCGGAAGGGGTCTGGCGGGTCGAGTTCCAGCTTCGGCGGGCATTCCTCCATCAGTACCGGATAAAGACCCTTGACGACCTCTGGGAGAAGATCGGCGCAATCTGGGCGTATCTTACAGGGGAATGGTTCTCGCTCCGGCTCCCCGACAACGAGAAGGCGGAACGGCGCACCCTCCATCCCTGGTGGCTGGCGGTGCAGGAATGCCGGGACCGGTTCGGGGCCTTTCGGGATGCAAGAAGGACATTTTCCAGCGACAGCATGGAGCCGATTCAACGCACCCTTGCCCACATCATGGGAAGAATGATCTCTATTGCCGCCCAAAGCGGAATCAAGGACCGCAAGGAGGCGATCCGGTATCTCGGCCAGCTCCTTGACGAGCGCACCGATGATGACAAGTTCCGGGAGGAATATCGCAAGCGGTTAATCAGGCTCGGCTACCGCGGCACGCTGGGAGGGTCGGACGATGAAGAATGATACCCTTCCCCCCTCCCCTGACCTTCTCACTGTGGGGCAGTTCGCCGAACGGATGCAGGTGTCCCGCACCACCATCTTTGGTTGGATCAGGGCCGGTGCCCTCAAGGAAAGGGTCCACTATATCCGCCTCGGCCGCATCTTGCGCTTCCGCTGGGGGGTTGACCTTTTCTTCAACCGCCCGACACTGCCGAACAACGCGGAGGATGCCCCGGAAACGCCACCGCCGGCCACGGTCCGTACACTGGATTCTCAGCGGGGCGAAGCCCCGGTCAACCGCCCGCCTTTGACTTTAGAACGCCACAAGGGGCCGGTCATGAACCTTGACTATTGATAATGCGATGAAAGGCCGCTATGCTCCCCTCGGACTTAAGACACACTGAAGGGAGGGTAACGGCCATGAGGTGACACAATGAGAATGAAGAAAGGCATGCTTGCCTTGGAAGAACCAGTAAAGCAAATCGGAGCCATCAAGCGGCGCAAGGAGTCGAAGAAGCTCTATGTGGATTTCTACTACTTCGGGCGCAGGATAACGAGAAGCACGGAACTGAACGACACCCCAGCCAATGAACGGAAGGTCCGGGCTTTCCTTGACAAGGTAATGCAACGGATCGAGGACGGGACGTTCAAGTTCGCGGAGGCGTTCCCAGGGGCCACGGAGGAAGAGAAGGCCTATTTCACGGAACTGGAAGGAAGGGAGTACCGGCCGGAACCACATCAGGTGGTGTTCGGGGAGTATGTGAAGGAGTGGATGGCAACGATCTTTCCCACCTTCGGCTCACCGACCAAGCGGCGGGACTACCGGGAGGCAATTGAAGCAAGAATCCTTCCGGCCTTTCGGAACATGACGTTCCACCAAATAACCGGGATGGCGGTATTCAGGTTCACGGAGTCGCTGGTCTGGAAAAAGGGCATCCACAAGGGAAAGCCCCTCTCCACGGCCAGAAAGAGCAATATCCTGATTCCGTTTCGCTCCATCTGGAACGATGCCTGCGACCATTACCGCTGGGTTATCAAGAGTCCCTTCGACAACCTGAGAAAGCGGCTTCCCAAGACTGAGAAGAAGGAACACACCGTTATCCGCTTCGCCGACTGGCTCACGTTCCTTGACAATCTGGAAGAGCATTACCGCCCCATCGCGGAACTGATGATCCTTACCGGGATGATCCCTTCGGAGCTGGGGGGACTGCGGAAGGACGATATCGAAGGGGATTACCTCAACGTCCGCAATTCCTACGTCCTCGGCGTGGAGAAGAAGAGCCTCAAGACCGCCTTCCGGAAGCGGCAAATCTCCATCACGGAGGCGATCAGGAAGCGGCTGGATCAGCTCACCGCTCGCCCCGGTTCTCCTTACCTCTGCACGATGGTTGACGGCTCACGGTTCAACAGTAGCCGGTTCTGCAAGGTCTGGAAAAAAGCGGTGGATCAGGCCCGGATTCCCTACGTTACCTCCTACTCGGCCCGACACTCCTTCGCGGCGTGGAGTCTCATTATCGGGGTAAATCCCTTGCGGCTCGTCAAGCTCATGGGGCATGCCAGCAAACAGATGGTCTATGAGGTCTACGGGAACTACGTGGAGGGATTGGAAGAGGACGCGGAAAACATCTTCCGCTACTTCGGCAGGGACTTCGTTATCCCCGGAAAAAGCAAATCCCCGATACCGTTTAGAGACAGTACCGGGGACAGTTTCGGGAACAACCTCTTAGGATTCGGAGATTGTTAGATTTTTTTGGAGCGGGAAACGGGATTCGAACCCGCGACCTTCAGCTTGGGAATACGAAAATACCGCTATTTTTCTCACTTCACAGTATTCCATCTATGCAACCTCTAACCTCATAACACGTTGACTTATAGCGATTTATTCGTCACTATGTTTCAGGACAGTTCATGTCTAGCCAGGTCACTAGAGGTTGCATGAGAGGTTGCACGGCATCCATGCAACCTCCGGAGGTGGAATATGAAGTTTTCGGACAAGGGTATTTCGAATCTCAAGCCCCGCGCCAAACAATACTACGTTCGGGAAGCTGACGGGTTCACTATACGTATACTCCCTTCCGGCGTCAAGACGTGGCTCTTCATCTACACGATCTCCGGCAAACGCCGCCAGATGAACCTGGGGGACTATCCAGACATCTCCCTATCGAATGCTCGTGGGAGGGCTGGTGACGCCCGGCAGGTCCTCAAGGAAGGGAAGGATCCCCAGGAAGTCGGTTTCGAGTGGCACCGGAACCCGGAGCGGGAGAAGCGAGAGGCGGCGAAGAAGGCCGAAGAGGATAGAAAGAACCCCACCGTGAGAAAACTCGCCGAAGAGTACTTGGAGAAGCACGCGAAGGTCCAGAAACGGGAATCGAGCTGGACGGAAGACGAGCGGCTACTCAACAAAGACGTTCTGCCGGTCTGGGGGGGTCGGAAGGCCAACGAGATCAGGAAGCGGGATTGCACCCTTCTCCTGGAATCTTTCCAGGACCGCCCTGCCCTCTGCAACAATATCCTCAAGCTGACGCGCAAGATGTTCAACTTCGCCGTCGAGCGGGATATCCTGGAATTCTCCCCCTTCACAGGCGTCAAGGCTCCGGTGAAGATCACTCACCGGGAGCGGACCCTATCGGAATCAGAGATCAAAGCCCTCTGGAATACCGAACTTCCGAAGGCCTCCATGAGCGACGAGGTCAAACGGATCCTGAAGCTGATCCTCGTCACGGGCCAGCGCCCTGGTGAGGTTGCGGGGATTCATGCGCGGGAGGTTGACGGCAACTGGTGGACGATCCCGACCGAGAGGGCGAAGAACAAGACCACCCACCGGGTATTTCTCACCAAGACAGCCCTGGAGCTTCTGGGCGAGCCTTCCCTGGGAGGATTTTACTTCCTCTCCCCAGTCATCAAGACCGATGCAAACGATAACCCGGTGTACCAGCACATCGACGAGAACGCAGTGGCCTATGCCATCCGTCGGAATCTGAAGGATTATCAACCGCGCCGCACCATCAAGGGAGATGCGGTAAAGATGGTCAAAGTCGCGGAGGACAAGAAGATGGAGATGGCGCACTTCACGCCCCATGATCTGAGACGGACGTGCGCCACCTTCCTAGCGAAGATCGGGTTTTCAGATGAGGTGATCGATGCCGTCCTTGGCCATAAGAAGCAAGGGGTGGTTAAGATCTACAACCAGCATAAGTACGATGTGGAAAAGCAGAAGGCCATGGAAGCTTGGGAGCGGAAACTGAATTTCATCACCACCGGTAAGGAGAGTAGGGTTATTCCCCTCAGGGCGAAGAAAAAGGCCTAATCGGTCATATCAGGTTACTGGGGTGCGCCTTATGCTGAACTGCTAGACTGTTCTGATTACCGAAGTCCTGATCTCAACGTGGAGAGATTCTTTAATGGCCAAAAGTATTTTGGACAGATTCTCCATCGTAGGGTTGCCTGAGGTAGAAAGCATGCGATGGAGACTTTTACTCGGCTTGTGAACAGCATGAGCCAGCTGCTCAAAGCCCACTGTCGCATTAACGAGGTCACGAAGAATCAGTTTTGCGGAATCAGGTTCCCCATTAAGGAAAAGGTTCAGCGCTTCATCAAGCAACGCTTGGGCAAAAGCTGGATCGTTTTGAACCCGTGTAACGACTGTTTGCTTGTAATCTCTTGTCAATGCCATATCCCTATGCCCTCTTACTTCCCCGCCGTGTACCATGTAGCCTTGCCCTTACCATGCTGCACCAGATGACCGCTCTCCACGAGCTGGCGGAAGTGCAGTTTTGCCGTGTTGCGGTTAATCGTGAGCAGCGCAACAGCATCGGAGATGGTAAGCCTCCCCCGCTCCCTGGCCAACGCCACCAGTTGTTCCGATACTGGTGACAGCCGTTCCAGCAGTTGCTCACGCTCCACCTTCCGGAGTAACACGTCCTTCTGCTTCCTCAAGCTCTGTAGGAAGAAGCGGACCCAGGCATCCAGGTTTTCGGCATCGGTCCGAATCGCCTTCTGTGACAGCCGCAACGCCCGGTAGTACCCGTCCTTGTTTTCCTCTATGATCCGCTCCATGGAACTATAGGGAACATAGCGATAGCCAGCCTGGAGCAGCAACAACGTGGTCAACACACGGGATAACCGACCATTGCCGTCCTGGAAGGGATGGATAGCCAGAAAGTGTACCGCGAATGCCGCAACCACCAGCAGAGGGTGCAGCTCCCGAGTCGTCAGCGCCTGCCGGGTGCTCTCGACGAGCTGGGCCATGAGCGCGGGCGTATCGAACGGCGTGGCTGTCTCGAAGATGACGCCGAGGCTTTTGCCATCGGCGTCGAAGGCTTCCACGTTGTTCGGAAACTTCTTGTACTCGCCCCGGTGGGCTACGTCCTTGGAGCTGTATTTCAGCAACATGCCGTGCAACTGCTTGATGTGGTTCTCCGTCAGGGAAATGTGTTCCCATGAGTCGAAGATGGTGCCCATCGCCTCGGCATACCCGGCTACCTCTTCCTCGTCGCGAGACCGGAAGGAGTTTATGTCCAGATTCGCCAACAGCGCTTCAACCTCATGATCGGATAGCCGAGCCCCCTCGATCCGGGTGGATGAGCCCACCGATTCGATGGTTGCAACCTTCCGGAGCGACTGGAGCGTATCTGGAGCCAGGCGACCGAGCATCTCCCACCGTCCCTTGAACTCGTCCAGTTCGGTGATGAGGTTCAGCACGGAGCTATCAATGGTTATGGCGTCGAGCTTGATCACGGTGTTTCTCCCTCACCCGCAATCATACCCGAAAGTACCCATAACGCGCAAGCGACACTACCCACATTTTTACCCATAAATACCCATATCACCTTACATATTTTCACCGTTAAGACTCGCACTACATCCTCGCAACTCCCGTGAACCCCGCTACCCTAACCCTCCCTGTGTTACGTTCCCAGCCCCCTCCTTATCAGTCTCAATTTTCCAACCTTTAGACTCCAATTTTGAGCATTTAAACGCCTCATGTATCTGTAATTGTGTGAGTTATTGCGTTTTGGAGTAATAGAATAGTTAAAGTAATTGTATTTAATTTTTTAAGTCCATCGAAAAAAATATCGTGCGGATTTGGGGATTTGCTAATTCCCGCAAAATACAAAACTCGATTACTTGGGTAATTTCCGAACGTTAGTCGTGATGGGGGTAGCTTCAGCAGCCCGGAGGAGGTCGTCAAACTGCTGCCGTTGAGCCGTCATGATGTGTATTGCATTGAGGTGGGCGTTGAGCTCTTTGGTGGGAATATTGTACGTCTGGATGGCCATGAAACCCGATGGAACTCCCTGAAAGGGATCGTCACGGCAATCTTGGTATAACGGAAACAGATACAAGGTCAGAATGGCCCTCTCCCCCTCCTCGCTGAGATTTCCTCTGATCTCCCCTCCGTGATATGCGATGGCTCGACTCGGATTTCGGTCCCGAAATTTTATGACCGGATAGTAATCGGTTCCACGACGCAATTCCAATAGCTTGTCGGCGTGCAGGAAGAATTTCTGCCGTTCATGGTTAACCAGTAGCAGCCCCAGCCGGTCCTGGTGCCAGCGGATTTGTGCATAGGCTTGAACCGTCATGAAGAATCCTAGTCGTGGGGCTGGTAGGGGTCGAGGGGGATTTCGAAGGCCTTCCACCCCTCGAAGGCTGAGATCAGCTCGTCCAGCTCTTCCTTGACGCCCTGTTGGGCCTTGGCCGCGATGTAAAAGGCTGTCAGCAGGCCCTTGTCGAGGTAGTAGGCGTCGAAGCGGACCACATCGCCCACCCCGTGGATGACGCGACCGGTGAGCCCTTGCGCGACGGTGATGCAGGAGTAGGTGCCGTTGAGCCTCCCCAGGATCTGGCCGCGTGGTTGCCTGTTCTCGTCGGGTTCGATGAAGTTTTCCAGCACGATTGTTGCGGCTTCCTCGTCGTGCATGTTCTCGACCATGGCGATGAACTTCGATAGTTCGATATGGCGCACCATGGCCTTCTCGCAGGCGATGGTCAAGTTCAGGTTCCTGCCGTTCCGACGGAATCCCATGACTCCGGCCTTCTTGAAGGGTTTCCCGGGGAGGTACTTCTTCCTCGCCACCGCGAGATCGGGCAAGCTGTTCAGATTCTCCAGGCCCTGGCGAAAATTCGTGTCATCCTCGAACCTGCCGAGAATGAGGGATTCCAGGGGGCTACCGGAATGTTCACTCGGTTGTTCCATGGCTTCCTTCTGCTGTTCCAGCTGTTGGGGGTCTTTGGCCATGCCTATCTCCTTGAACCGTGATGAGTCTTCAGCACTCTTCATGGGTGTTCCCGCCCATCACCCTGTGAAGGGTGTGGGCGGCTCCCTCCACCGGCGGGGTGGAGGGAGCCGCCCACACCCTTCACAGGGTGATGGG
>CAZBEB010000016.1:0-112286 GCA_964490805.1 uncultured Geobacter sp. | reverse complement strand
TTGACGTGCGGTTTGGTTCTCTCGAATTTTGCCTTTGCCATGTAGGATCCCTCCCGGACAACTAATTTTGAGAATTGCTTCCCGTTAAAACGGAAAAGATAATGGAGCCCACAACCGGATTCGAACCGGTGACCTCTTCCTTACCAAGGAAGTGCTCTACCTACTGAGCTATGTGGGCGCAACATAATGTATGGAGCGGGAAACGGGACTCGAACCCGCGACCCTCAGCTTGGAAGGCTGACGCTCTAGCCAACTGAGCTATTCCCGCGAACAACCGTGAAGTTCTTTGAAGCTCCCAACGGAACCGCCGACCCAGTACTATCGGCCTACCCGCCTCCTGGAATACGACAACACCGCCGAAGCTTCTGAAGGTTTATGGTGGAGGGAGGAGGATTCGAACCTCCGAAGTCGTACGACGACAGATTTACAGTCTGTTCCCTTTGGCCGCTCGGGAATCCCTCCAGGGTGAATAGGCCGTTGTTTCGTTCAGTGGAGCTGGCGATGGGACTCGAACCCGCAACCTGCTGATTACAAGTCAGCTGCTCTACCAGTTGAGCTACGCCAGCCCAAAAAACTCTATACAGTCTTTTTAATGTGCAGTCAAGCTTTTAGCACAAAGAAGAATGTCTTATAACCCAGAGTTCCGTACGAGTCAAGGGAAATATTTAACCATAACGGACTGTCGTGCGGCATCAGCATAATTCCATACGGCACATCACCTCACAACAGGACAGGCCTTTTCCGCAGGGCAACGGCACGACCGGCCTCAGGAACGGCGCTTCCGATTACGGGGACCAGGGCGCGACTCCGGCTGTCTCCGGGACTTCCCCAGGAGTTCGGCCGCAGACTCCTCGCGTCCACACATCCGGAGTGCGTCATAAATATTGAGCCTTTCCGCTGGCTGGTGCCACAGCAAGAGCGACTTCTGGAGACGCTTCTCACGATCGCTTCGAGCAACGTACACTTGCCGCTTCGTAAAAGGATCGATACCCGTGTGGTACATGCAAGTAGCAAGAGTTCCGGGCGTGGGGGTAAAATCCTGCACCTGATCCACACGGATATTGTGGCGCTTGAGAAATATTGCAAGCTCCACCATGTGATCAAGGGTACATCCCGGATGGCCCGACATCAAGTACGGAACCACATACTGCTTCCGTCCAAGCCTGGCGCTCTCTTGACCGAAACGGGCAAGAAAACGCTCGAACGCCTCCCTTCCAGGCTTCCGCATCAGGGCAGTGACCGCATCGGCAATGTGTTCCGGCGCAATCTTCAGGAGCCCTCCCACATGGTGGGCTAAAAGCTCGCCGAAGTATTCCGGCTGGCGCTCAAGGAGGTCATACCTGATTCCTGACGAGACCGCCACATGCCTTACCCCATGAATAGACCTCACCCGCTTCAGGAGCGACGACGCCCTGCGGTCCTGGGTGACGAGATGGCGGCATACCGAGGGGAAGAGACAGCTTTCGCGACGACACCGGCTCCCTCCGTCAGCACTGCCGCAGCGCAAACCGTACATGTTCGCCGTCGGGCCGCCCACATCACTGATACTTCCGCGGAACCATGGCATCCTCACCATTCGCCCGACTTCTTCCACAACCGACCGCTCACTTCTGGACTGGATAAAACGGCCCTGATGATGAGTTATCGCACAGAAGGCACATCCTCCGAAACAGCCCCGATGGGTCGTGATCGATGACTTAATCTGTTCGTAGGCGGGGATAGGGTCAACATATGAAGGATGCGGAGCACGAACGAACGGCAGGTCATAGACAGCATCCAACTCTGCCTCAGACAAAGGAACTGACGGAGGATTGCAAACCAGCAATCTGTCACCGTGACGCTGGACAAGGGGCTTCCCGCTGTCGGGGTGCATCTCCTGCGATACCAGCCGGAACGCCTCGGCATATCGATGCGGATCATTCATCACCTCGTCGCACGCCGGCAGTTCCACTGCACCGGGCGGGACATCTCCACGCACCGCATATGCAATTCCGCGAATATCAGTTAGTTGCGCCAGAGAATCGCCCCTGCGCAACCGTTCCGCCAACTCCAGGATAGGCTTCTCACCCATCCCGAACACCAACAGATCCGCCTTGGAGTCGAAAAGAATGGAGCGACGGACCTTATCTTCCCAGTAGTCGTAGTGTGCAAAACGGCGAAGCGACGCCTCAATGCCGCCGATAACCACCGGCACATCCTTGAACGCCTCCTTGAGCCGGGATGTATAGACAATGGTGGCCCGATTGGGCCTGGCGCCATAGCGGCCGCCGGGTGTATAGGCATCATCGTGACGGAGTTTTTTGAGGGGCGTATAGTGGGCAACCATGGAGTCCATGGCGCCGGCTGAAACCGCAAAGAAGAGGCGGGGGCGCCCCAGCGCCATGAACGGCTCCCGGGAGCGCCAGTCGGGTTGCGCAATGATACCGACCCGAAAGCCGTGAGCTTCGAGCCAACGGGCCAGAAGGGGAATACCGAAAGCCGGATGATCGATATAGGCGTCACCGGTAACGAAAATGACGTCAAGATCGCGCCATCCCCGCCGCAACACCTCTTCTTTAGTAGTCGGAATAAACGGCATGGAAACCTGTCAGGGGAAAACGGGGAGCACTTCCAGTCCCATCGTCTCGGGAAAGCCGTACATGATATTCATGTTCTGCACCGCCTGACCGGCGGCACCTTTCACAAGGTTATCGATGGCGGACACAACAATGACCCGGCCGGTGCGGCTGTCCACGGACAGACCGATGTCGCAGAAATTGGACCCGCGCACATGGGCCGTGGAAGGGACGCTTCCGGCGGGGAGCACGCGGACGAAGGGCTCTCCTTCGTAGAATCCGGCATAGAGTTCCACCAGTTCCGCAACAGAGTGATTGCCGGTGAGCCGCGCATAGATGGTGGAAAGAATCCCGCGGTCCATGGGAACCAGATGGGGAGTAAACGTAATGGTTATCTGCTCGCCTGCCAGAAGCGACAACTCCTGCTCAATCTCTGGGATATGCCGATGGACTCCCCCCACGCCGTAGGCCTTGAAACCTTCGTTCACCTCGCAGAAGAGATTGTCAACCTTGGCCCCCCTTCCCGCTCCCGAAGTTCCGGATTTAGAGTCGGAAATAATGGTAGACGGATCAATGAGACCATTTTTCAAAAGCGGCATAAGCCCCAGGATGACACTCGTGGGATAGCAGCCGGGGTTCCCCACGAGGCAGGCACCGGCAATCTTCTCCTTCCGCACTTCAGGAAGCCCGTAAACTGCCACCTTCAGGTTCTCGGGGTCCATATGGGGTTCGTACCATTTTTCATAGACAGCCGCATCGCTGAAACGGTAGTCGGCAGAGAGGTCAACAACCCGCTTGCCCAGCTTAAGGAAAGTGGGAACCACCTCCATTGCGGCTTTATGGGGAAGCGCCGTGAAAATGAGGTCTGCCTTCCCGGCCACCCTTACCGGTTCGAGGTTCTCGAGCACTTGGGCGTAGCGTCCCCGCAACGTGGGAAACACATCGGCCACGGGCCGGCCGGCGCTCTGCTCGGAGGTTATGCAGGTTACGGCAACTTCAGGATGACCATAAAGAAGCCTGAGCAGTTCGACTCCGGTATATCCGCTAGCTCCAACAACAGCTACCTTAAGCATGGGAAACTCCTTTGCGGGAGGATGTCTGAATTAAAGCCATAAATATAGAGAAAACAGATATAAAGCAAAAGGGGAAAACCCGCATGGATTTTCCCCTTGAACAGCCGTAGCTGAAAGTGGCGCGTTTAACGCTTGGAGAACTGGCAGCTTCTCCGGGCGGCACGCTTACCGTACTTCTTCCGCTCCTTGATGCGGGAGTCGCGGGTAATAAAGCCGGCCTTCTTGAGGGTGCCGCGAAGTTCGACATCAACTTCAAGAAGCGCCTTGGTGATACCATGCTTGATGGCGCCAGCCTGGCCGGAGTCACCACCGCCGCGAACGTTAACATAGATATCGAAGTTGCCGACTTTTTCGACCAGTTCCAAGGGCTGCTTGACGATCATCTTGGAAGTCTCACGACCAAAGTAGTCGTCAATGGACTTGTTGTTGATGACGATATTCCCCGTCCCCGGTTTCAGCCAGACCCTGGCGACCGATGATTTCCGCTTCCCCGTACCGTAGTAGCTGATTGCTGCCATTCGTTATCTCCTGATCGTATATTCTCTGATCCGATTAGATGTCTAGAGTTTTGGGCTGCTGGGCCTCGTGAGGATGTGCAGAACCAGCATAAACCTTGAGCTTCTTGAGCATATGACGGGCAAGCTTGTTCTTGGGAAGCATTCCCTTAACAGCCTTGCGAATGAGGTCTTCCGGTTTCTTCTCGATCAGCTTGCCGGCAGCAATGGACTTGATCCCGCCGGGGAACCCGGAGTGACTGTAGTACATCTTGTCGGCAAGTTTGTTGCCGGTGAGCTGAATCTTCTCGGCATTGATCACTACGACAAAATCGCCAGTATCCACACTCGGGGTGAAGATCGGCTTCATCTTGCCGCGCAGGATATTGGCGATCTCGGTGGCCATGCGACCAAGCACCTTGTTATCGGCATCGACCAGAAACCAGTCCCTGGTAACTTCTTCTTTTTTTGCAACCTTCGTCGTCTTCATCGAACCCTCTCAAGCTGGATGGAATAAAGAGTAAAAACACTTTTCTCAGCGAAGGACGGATAGTACTACGACCTTTGCAAGGTGTCAACCCTAAAAAAGCACATCAATAATAGACTTCCATGAGACACAGCCCCTGAGGGGGAGCTGTCGGGCCGGAAGCATGCACGCCAGGCTGCATCAGGAGGAGAGCCACGTCCCCGGCACTGCGCCGTCCCCGGCCGACATCCACCAGGGTGCCGGCCATGATGCGAACCATATTGCGCAAAAATCCGGAGCCCTTTACATCAATGTGCAGCAACTCCCCCTCTTCCACCAGGTCCACCGAATCGATCCGCCTGACCGTAGTCCTGGCGGCGCATCCCGTGGTACGGAAAGAGGCAAAATCATGCTCTCCCACCAAGCAACCGGCAGCGCTCTTCATGGCAGCCAGGTCAAGCCCCCCCCGGACGTGCCAGGTATAATGCCGACAGAGCGGGGAACGGCGCACACCACGGTGGATTGTGTAGCGATAGTGCTTGCCGGTGGCGTCAAAGCGCGGATTAAAGCCCGGCGGGGCTTCGAGCGCCTCCACAACGGCAATATCGGGGGGGAGGAGCGCGTTTAGCCCATGGGAAAATGCGCGTATCGGAACCCCGGTGTCGGCACTGAAGGCGGCAACCATTCCCCGCGCATGGACCCCGGCATCGGTGCGCCCTGAAGAATGGACGCGAACCGGTTCCTTCAGCATCGACGCCAAGGCATCCTCAACAACCTGCTGAACCGTTACTCCGTTGGGCTGAACTTGCCAGCCCGCGTAGTTCGTGCCATCGTATTCAAGAATAAGTTTGATCGTGCGCATACAAAAATAAAGGACACCCCGGAGGGCGTCCCGTTCATTGTGACAGGCCCCATGCATCCCGGCAGAGGGAAAGCACGGCCGCCAGCCCTATTTGAGATACTTCCCGATCAGCAACTCGGCAATCTGGACGGCGTTAGTGGCCGCCCCCTTGCGGATATTGTCCGCCACCACCCAGAGATTGAGGCCATTGTCGATGGACTCGTCCTCTCGAATGCGCCCCACGAGGGTCAGATCCTGTCCGGCGGCATCGATGGCCATGGGGTAGGACGAGGTGGCCGGATCGTCCACCAGTTCCACTCCCGGAGCCGCTGCCAGAAGCTCCCGGGCCTTGGCCACGGTCAGCTTCTTTTCGGTCTCGATGTTCACCGATTCGGAGTGGCCGTAGAATACCGGCACGCGAACCGTGGTGGCGGTGACCCGAATATCGGCCTCCAGAATTTTCCGGGTCTCGTTCACCATCTTTATCTCCTCCTTCGTGTAGCCGTTGTCGCTGAAGGAGTCGATCTGGGGAAGACAGTTGAAGGCGATCTGGTGGGGGTAGACCTTCACCTCGGGAGACTTCCCCTGAAAGAGGGATACCACCTGCTTCTGCAACTCTTCGATGGCCTTCTTGCCGGTGCCGGACACCGCCTGGTAGGTGGAGACCACAACCCGCCGGATGCCGGCATAATCATGGAGCGGCTTCAGGGCCACCACCATCTGGATGGTGGAGCAGTTGGGGTTGGCAATAATCCCCTTCTTACGGTAATCGGCAATGGCATGGGGGTTCACCTCGGGAACCACCAGGGGCACGTCCGGGTCCATCCTCCAGGCGCTGGAGTTGTCGATACAGACGGCCCCGGCCGCAGCGGCTGCGGGGCAGAACTCCCGGGAGCGGTCGCCGCCGGCCGAAAAAAGGGCAATGTCGATCCCCTCGAAGGAGTCACGGGTCAACTCCTCCACCATGACCGGCTTCCCCTTGAACTCCAGAACCTCGCCGGCACTCCGGGCGCTGGCAAGGCATCTGATGTTCCCCACGGGGAAATTCCGCTCTTCGAGGCATTCCAACATCTGGCCGCCCACGGCGCCGGTGGCGCCGACAACGGCCACATTCCAGAGTCTGGCCATTATTTACTTCTCCACGAGGATACGGAGCATCCGGCGCAACGGCTCGGCGGCACCCCAAAGGAGCTGATCGCCACAGGTGAAGGCCTGCAGGTACTGGGGCCCCATCTTCATCTTGCGGACCCGGCCCACCGGAACGGTAAGGAGCCCGGAAACAGCGGCAGGAGTCAAATCGGCCAAGGTTTCCGCCTTAGTGTTGGGGACGAACTTGACCCACTGGTTGTCATTTTTGATCAATTCTTCGATATCGGCCAGGGGGACGTCCTTGTTCAGCTTGATGGTCAGGGCCTGGCTGTGGCAACGCATGGCGCCGACCCGGACACAGATGCCGTCCACCGGAATCGGCGTGGTGGTACCGAGGATCTTGTTGGTCTCGGCGAACCCTTTCCACTCTTCCCGGCTCTGGCCGTCTTCCACCTCCCGGTCAATCCAGGGGAGGACACTGCCGGCCAGCGGGAAGCCGAACTCCTTCATCGGCATGGTCCCACCACGCAACTCTTCCGTCACCTTCCGGTCAATTTCAAGAATTGCTGATCCCGGGTTTTTGAGGAGGTCGGCCACGGAACCGTGGAGCACACCCATCTGGGAGAGGAGCTCCCGCATGTTGGGGGCGCCGGCGCCGGAAGCCGCCTGGTAGGTCATGGAAGTCATCCACTCCACGAGTCCGGCCCGGAAGAGCCCGCCCAGGGCCATGAGCATGAGGCTTACGGTGCAGTTGCCGCCGACGAAATCCTTCTGTCCCTTGGCCAGGGCAGCGTCGATGACGTTGCGGTTCACCGGGTCGAGAATAATGACCGCTTCCGGCTCCATCCTGAGGGTGGAGGCCGCATCAATCCAGTATCCCTGCCACCCCTGCTTGCGCAGCTCGGGATGGACCGCCTTGGTGTAGTCGCCCCCCTGGCAGGTGATGATGATGTCGAGCTTTTTCAGCTCTTCGATATCATCGGCGCTCTTGAGGGTGCCAGCATTCATGGGAGCGGGCTGCCCCGCCTGGGAGGTGGAGAAAAACACCGGTTCGATGCCGATATTGAAATCACCCTCCTCCACCATCCGCTGGAGAAGAACCGAACCGACCATGCCGCGCCAACCAACGATTCCGACTTTCATAGGCAGAACTCCTTTTTATAAGGGAAAATGCTTGTTTGTTACAGGGCAGCGATAATGGCGTCGCCAATCTCTTTGGTATTGACGAGCTTCTCGCCCTCTTTCTGCTGGAAGATGTCGCGGGTCCGGAAGCCCTGGTCCAGCACCTTGGCCACGGCGTTGTCGATGGCGTCGGCCGCATCCACCATGCCGAAGGAGAAGCGGAGCATCATTCCGGCAGAGAGAATCTGGGCGATTGGGTTGGCGATACCCTGGCCGGCGATATCAGGGGCGCTGCCGCCAGAGGGCTCGTACATGCCGAAGGTTCCCTCGGCCAGGGACGCCGACGGAAGCATCCCCAGGGAGCCGGTCAGCATGGCGGCCTCGTCGGAGAGGATATCGCCGAACATGTTTTCGCAAAGGATAACATCAAACTGCTTGGGCCAGCGGACCAGCTGCATGGCGGCGTTGTCCACGTACATGTGGGAGAGCTCCACATCGGGATATTCCTTGGCGATGCCGGCAACCACCTCGCGCCAGAGAACCGAAGAGGAAAGGACGTTTGCCTTGTCGATGGAGCAGACCTTCTTGCCCCGTTTGCGGGCCGCCTGGAAGGCCACGTGGGTAATTCTCTCGATCTCGGGAACGCTGTAGCGCATGGTGTCGTAGCCGACCCGGTCGCGCCCCTCGCCGTCGATACCCTTGGGCTGGGCGAAGTAGATGCCGCCGGTAAGCTCGCGAATGACCAGCACGTTGAAACCGCCCGCGATGACCTCCTCCTTGAGGGAGGAAGCTCCGGTCAGAGAGGGAAATATGATGGCCGGGCGCAAGTTTGCGTAGAGGCCGAAAATCTTTCTCAGGGGCAGGAGCGCACCCCGCTCGGGTTGTTCATCGGGGGGGAGGGTCTCCCACTTGGGGCCGCCAACGGAGCCGAACAGAATGGCGTCGGCCGCCTTGCAGATATTGACAGTGGTTTCGGGAAGGGCTTTCCCTTCAAGGTCGATGCCGGCGCCCCCCACGTTGGCGTGGGTCCGCTCGAATTTCACATTATACTTCGCCTCCACGGCATCCAGCACCCGAAGCGCCTCGGCCATGACCTCGGGACCGATGCCATCACCGGGAAGAACCGCCACCTTGAAAACCTGAGACATCCCTTCACCCCCATTCAAAAAATTAACAAAAGTACTTAATACTATTGAGCAAAGTTGCCATTGTCAACAAAAAACCAGTATACCACCCTCCTGAGACATACCAACCTTCCTGCACACCACATCGCGGATCATCCCTATCCCTACTGGATAATCGACATATGTGCCAAGCAAGACCATGCATGCGGCAATTGCCGCAGCATGTTGCTAGAAGTGGGCATAATCAACAAATTGACAACAGGAGGCATTAATGCAAGGTGGGGAAACTGACGCCCGACAGGACAAAAAAACATGGGAAGGCATGGCAGACAAGTAAAGCGACACACCGTGGATGAAAAAAAAGGGGGGGGCTGACTGCCCCCCCGCTATCGCTTTCTACTGGACCAGGAAGTTCCCCTCGCCCAGATAGAGGCTGCTGCTGGTGGTGGTGATCCGGAATTTCATCCAGCCATAGCCGTTCATCCGCTGGGCAATGCTGGTGACGTCGATCTCCTTCCACCCCGTGGTGCTTACCGGGTAGTTCACGTAGTAACTACTGTTCACCGAGGTCCCGTCGGATTTGTACGGATAGATCCGCAACGTCCGCGAGGAGCTGATGGACGAGACGTAAACCCGCAGTACAACTTTGGAGGCGGTCAGTGCATCGCGGTTCAGCCCCATGGCGATAACATAGCTGTTCCGGCTGCTGTTCTGCAGCAGGTACCGGTCGGTCAGGTTGCTGTCCCGGAATTTGGCGGTTACGTCACTGCTGTTCCGGTCCGAGGAGGTGACGGAATACAGCTGCTGCATGAATTGAACTTGGTCGGCAAATACCGGAGCCGCCACGTCGGTGACAGTGACCTGGGCGGTGTCGCTGGCCATGGCCTCGCCATTGTCGGTGACGATCAGGGTCACGGTGTAGATGCCGGCAGCAGCATAGGTCTTGGTGACGGTCTGCCCCATGGCGCTGGTGCCGTCGCCAAAGTTCCACTGATAGCTGACGATGGCGCCATCCACGTCGGTGCCGGTGCCAGTGAAGCTGACAGCCTGGCCGATGGCGGCACTCTTGTCAGCCCCGGCGTTGGCGGTGGGTGCCTGGTTGCCGGGAGTGCCGCCGCTAACGCTGTGGCAGGCGTTGCACGGCTGCTGGAGGCCGGCCATGCCGTCATTGATCACCTTCTGGTAGGTGGCGTTGGTGCTGGTGTGGCAGACGGTGCAGTGGACATTCGCCTCTTCGTGCTTGGCGATGAAGCCGGTGGTGTCGAGGAGGGTCACTTTGTCGTGCTGGCCCGCGTGGTTACCGAACCCGCCGATGGCGTTGTGGCAGTCGGCGCAGACGACCGGTTGCCCCGCAAGCCCTTTCTGGACGGCGGCGGTTACCGCCGCGTTGCCGCTGGCGTGGCAGTCAGCGCACTGGAAGCCATGCTTGGCATGGAGGTCAACCAGGTTCGACATATGGCACGAGTTGCAGTCATTGTAAGGCGCTACCACTTTGCCGTCGTGGGCGTTCTGGTGGACGGTGATACCGTGACAGTTAGTACAGTAGACCGCCGTACCGGTCTTGCCGTCCATGATGGTCTCCAGGATCGTCATGCTTGAACTGCTATGACAGGTGTAACAAGTGGCTCCCCTGCTCAGGTGTTCGTTCACCACGCCGCGATTGTGGCACTGGGCACACTCGACGTTCGCCAGGGCCATATCGTGATCGGGCTTCGGGTTCATAACGATGTGGCAGACACTGCAATCGCGGACGACCTCAGGGGTCACGCCGCCGTCGCCGTCGCTGACCATCCGGTGGCATTCCAGGCATTGCTTCCCCTGCTCGTCGATCAAGGCATGGTGCCGGCCCTGATGGATCAGTTGCCCATGACAGGCGATACAATCCCTGATCACCACAGGATTGTAGCTGTTGTTCTCATCGAGAACCATCTGGTGACAGTTCAGACACTCCTTTCCCTGGGAATTCACCAGATCATGGTGGCGGGAGGCGGTAGACCCGGCACCACCCCCCGCTGGCGAAGCATTATGGCACCCCCGGCAATTGAGCTCAACAAGCGCACTGGCCTCCGAAGTCCACAGGTGCAAGGCGGCAGAGGCAAACAGGGCCACAAGGGCGATACGCAAAACCCTGTCATGGATGTAACCGAGTATTTTCACTTTCCCCTCCTTATGTGACTTCCCCAGGGTTTCCGGCGGCACCATCATTGCCACACGGGAACTCTGCACAGTCAACCCCGTAACACACAAACAATCAATGAACTGCCACTAACCAGCATACAAACAACAAAGGCGGCACACCCTCGAATGCCGCCTCAAGAAATCCCCTCTCCGTCCAACCGGCGATGGTGCTCCTGTGCAATGCGAACCATAGGGATACTGCGAGATGCTCGCTACTTGTCTCCCGCCCCCACCACGTACATGCTGTGCAGGCTCGAACTGAGGAACGGCACCACAAAAAGGGTCAGGATGAAGAGCCCCACCGTCGCGAGCGTTAGGTACGCGGCCCGGCGGCCGGTCCAGTTGAAAAACCGCTGCAAGTGGAGATTGAGCCCCAGCCCGAGCCAGACCACCAGGGACCAGGTCTCGATGGGGTCCCAGGCCCAGTAGCGCCCCCACTGGAGATTGGCCCAGACCGCGCCAGAAGCGGTGGCAATGGTCCAGAAGACAAAGCCGAGACCAGTGAATCGGTAGTTATAGAGTTCAAGATTGGAAAGTTCCCCCTCCTCTTCCGTTCGGGCCTTGCGCAAATAAAACACGCTGCAGCCGAGAGCGATGATGATTCCCGCGATGGCCAGCTTCACGAACAGGATGTGAACGAGGAGCCAGAAGTAGTTGAAAGCCGTCGATAGCCCGGGGATATTCTGGTACTTGGCGAGCGCCAGCATCAGGAACAGAATGTTCAGTGGGATCGCCACTATGGCCGTAGCCGAAAGCCGGGGAATACGCCACGCCACCACGGACAGGAGGGCAATGATCACCCAACCGTTGGAGGAGTAAACCTCATAGGTGGTGGTGTAGGGACCGTGACCGGTCATGACCCAGCGCAGCCCCAAGGCCGCGGAATGGGCAACGAACCCCGCGATGCCAAGGGCAAGGGAGACCGTATGTACCCGGCGCTTCTCAAAAAAGAGCCACCAAGCGAAACCTACCGTGGAGAAGCAATAAAAGGCCACCGCAACCCACGAGAGAACCAATTCAACTTTCATCCATTCCATTGTGTGTCAAACTCCTTGAGTGCCAGTCCCAGCTTTTCCTGCAGGGCCTTTTGCTCGTGACTTGGGAAACGGGCCGGAAACGGCGCGGCGAAACGGGCGGTAACGATTTGGCAATCGCGGTCGTTGTCCGTGAACTCAACGGCCACAACCCGCGGAAACACCACGTAACAGAGGCAGACGCCAGCCACGGCCAGGGCGATGCCAGCATAGAAGATCCCGTTCCCCTGATTGGTGGTGATAATATAGTTGGACCAGTAGGCGATGTCGGTAAATGCCACGAGATCCCCCCCCTCAAGGGGAACCCCCCGATTGAACAACAGCATGCCTTCGAAGACCCCTTTCCCTTGCCGGGTCACTTCCAGGGACACCCCGGGATTCGTAGCCAGAAACGACGGCACTCCCACATCGGGATGGAAACGGATTTTCAGGTCGTAGGGGGTGGTCGGGAAATCGCCGTTGCCCACAAAGGGGTCCCCCTTCTTGTTCGGCGCAAGGAGGAGGTAGTGGGTCGGGACCGGCTCTCCTCCGGGTCGCTGCAGGAGGAATCCAGTCACGAAGCCATACTTGTCGGTCTGGTAGATGGTGACACCCCGGTACCGCACCGGCTTCTCGAAGCTGACCGCCACCTCCCGCTGTTCACCACCACGTGTGAGGGTCAAGCGGCTCCGGATGTCCCATAGCTCGTCCCGGCGGTATTCCGGATCGATCTTGTCAACGGCGAATCCGAAGTCAAGGTCAAAATTGTGGGCCAAAATCCCCAGTTCCGTGGTGACCCAAACCTTTTGGGTAACGGCGGTCCGGTCCCCCTCCACCAGTTGCAGGTACCCCCGCTTGCCGAAGGCCCCCCGGAAGAGAAACGAAGCCACGATCAGGATAAGCCCCACGTGAAAGACAAGGGTTCCCCACCGGCCGAACCACTGGATGGTGAATACGAGCCGTCCGCTGGAGAGTTCAGCGGCCCGGTAGCCCGCCCCCTGGAGGACACCGGCAACGGCACTGCTCCCATCATCGCGACGGGAGCAGTGAATTGTGGCAAGAGCAACGGAAGGTCCGGCCAGGCGGAACCGGCTGTGGCGCCCGCCAGACCACATCTGGAAGATGGCCAGCTCCAAGGAGACGACCGTCAGGCAGGCAGTGACCAGCAGAACCAGGTCGTTCGCCTGCCGGAACACCGCCAGGGCCGGGTTTTCCGCGGTCCTGGCGGTGGGTCCGACCACTACTTCATGAACAATCGTGGCGGCAATAAGAATGACAATGAGCGTCACCACCACGTCCCTGCGCAGGAACAGGGATGTCAGGAGATTTTTACGATAAGCCATGAAAAAGCGTGGTGCCTCTGTTCCCTTACGGCTCGTAGGTCATCTTCATGTCATTGTGGTCATCGCAGGCGTTAACCGTGCTCCAGCAGTTCTCCTTGTCGTAATTCATGGGGGAGGTCTTGCGGAACCCCTTTAGTGTCCCCATCTTGGTTCCGTTGGACTGCACCGCCTGGAACGGAGCCGGGTCGGTTACGTAACCGATGAGCCTGCTCCGCTTGGCACCGTGGGGCACAGCCACGTGGCAGCTAACGCACGGAGCACCATTGTAGCTGACGCCGCCAAAGGTGTAGCCGTCTTCGTAGTGGTCGTCCTCGGCATGGGCCGCGTTGAACCACCTGCCGCTGCTCATGATCGGGTGGCACTTGGCGCAGTTGAGTTTCGTCTGCCAGCTTCCCTGGTTTCTGGCCACATCACCCAGGGTCCAGAACTTGCCGGTGTCGGGGCGGTAGGGCCAGCTTGTGCCATCCACCAGCATGAACTTGCTGCTGGAGCCTGCCTGGTGGCAGTCACTGCACTGCATGGTCTGGTTCCCCACGTTGGTCCACGGCGCCTTCATCTGGTTGCTTGCCAGTGCCCGAGGGGTCGTTGAACCGCTCTGATTGTTGAGAGTAGTAATGATCGGGTGGGCCGATTTGTTGGCCGGGTTCACCTCCATGGCCACGTCAGTGAAATACTCCCCAGAGGGGCCCCGGATGGCGCTGACGCCGTTGGCGTCGACGGTGAGCGTGCTGGAGGAGTGGCACTTGAGGCAGAGCTGATATTGCTTCTGGGCCGGGTCAACGGTGGTGTAGCCACTCGGCTTGGTCCAGGTGGCCGAAGCCCCGGGCTCGGCCCCCTTGTACTGGTTGAAGTTGGTGGCGTAGTCACCATGCTTGTCCAGGTGTGACTGGGAGCCGTGGCAGTTGCCGCAGGAATATCCCTGGCCGGCCACGCCGCTGTTGATGGTGGTAACCACCTCGGGCTTGGTGCTGTCATGACAGGTGGCGCAGACGTTGACGACAAAGCCGCCGTGTTGGGTGACGAGATTGGTTTTATGGCAGGCGGAACAGGTCCCCTGTCCGGTTGCCGCGTAATGCCCCGCCATGGCCGTGCCGGCAAGGGTCCCATAGGCGATTACGGTGAGCAGTATTTTCTTCATGTCCTTCCTCCGCGGTATCGTGAAAATGGATCGTGTCGTCGTGGGGCAGGCGGCGCCGGCCACAGACCGGCGCCGCTATCGCTTTCTACTGGACCAAGAAGTTCCCCTCGCCCAGATAGAGGCTGCTGCTGGTGGTGGTGATCCGGAATTTCATCCAGCCATAGCCGTTCATCCGCTGGGCAATGCTGGTGACGTCGATCTCCTTCCACCCCGTGGTGCTTACCGGGTAGTTCACGTAGTAACTACTGTTCACCGAGGTCCCGTCGGATTTGTACGGATAGATCCGCAACGTCCGCGAGGAGCTGATGGACGAGACGTAAACCCGCAGTACAACTTTGGAGGCGGTCAGTGCATCGCGGTTCAGCCCCATGGCGATAACATAGCTGTTCCGGCTGCTGTTCTGCAGCAGGTACCGGTCGGTCAGGTTGCTGTCCCGGAATTTGGCGGTTACGTCACTGCTGTTCCGGTCCGAGGAGGTGACGGAATAGAGCTGCTGCATGTATTGAACCTGGTCGGCGAATACCGACCCGGTGGTGGCCTGTTCCTGTACCGTGACGACCACGGTGTCGCTGGCGCTGGCGCCGATGTTGTCGGTGACGGTGAGGGTCACGGTGTAGGTGCCGGCGGTGGCGTAGGTCTTGGTTGCCGTTACGCCGCTGGCGCTGGTGCCGTCGCCCAAGTTCCACACGTACGAGGCGATGGTGCCGTCGGGGTCGCTTGACCCGGCTCCGGAGAGGGTGACGGCCTGGTTGATGGTGGTGGTTACGTCGGCGCCGGCGTTGGCGACGGGCGGCTTGTTGCCGTTGTTCGAGTGGCAGGAGCCGCAGGTCTGCGGAATGCCGGCCATGCCGTCGTTGATGGCTTGCTGGTAGCCGGCTTTGCTGTGGCAGGCGAAGCAGTAGACCATTCCTTCTTCGTGCTTGGCTATGAACCCGGTGGAGCTGTTGAGCACTACCATGTCGTGCTGGACGGCGTGGTTGCCGAAGTTGCCGATGCCGTTGTGGCAGTCGGCGCAGACTACGGGCTGCCCGCCAAGCCCTTTCTGGACGGCGGCGGTTACCGCTGCGTTGCCGCTGGCGTGACAGGCGGCGCATTGGAAGCCCCGCTGCGCGTGCAGCTCGGTCAGGTTCGTGATGTGGCAGCTGTTGCAGTCGGCGTACGGAGCGCTGACTTTGCCGGTGTGGGCCGTGGGGTGGTTGTACTGGCCGTGGCAGGTGACGCAGTTGACGATCGTACCGGCCCGGCCGGCGGCGATGGCGTCCTGGACTTCGACCCGGCTGCTGGAGTGGCAGGTGGCGCAGGTGGAGGTCCGGGTCAGGTGCTCGTCAAGGACACTCTTGGTGTGGCACTGGGCGCACTCGGCGGAGGCCTGGGCCTTGTCGTGCTGGGCTACGTGGTTAACCGTGCCGTGGCAGTTGGCGCAGGAGACCTGAGTGCCAGCACGACCCGCGGCGATGGTGGCCTGAACCGCCTGGCTGGTGCTGTTGTGGCACGTGGCGCAGGTGGAGGTGCGATTCGTGTGCTCGTAGACCACTCCCTGCCCGTGGCAGCCGGCGCAGTCGGTTGGCGTAACAACCATGTCGTGCTGGGCTACGTGGTTCACGCTTGCGTGACAGTTGGAGCAGTAAACCGCCGTGCCCGCCTTGCCGGCCGCAATCGCCTGCTGAACTGCGGGGACCGCACTGGAGTGGCAGGTGGCGCAGGTGGAGGTGCGGGAGAGGTGCTCATTCACCACGCCGAGGTTGTGGCACTGGGCGCAGTCGGCATTGGCCAGGGCCTTGTCGTGCTGCTGGATGTGGTTCACCGTGCCGTGGCAGTTGGCGCAGGAAACTAGCGTGCCGGAGCGGCCGAGGGTGATGGTCTGCAGCACCGTCGGGTTGGTGCTGTTATGGCAGGTGGCACAGGTGGAGGTGCGGTTCGTGTGTTCGTAGACGGGGCCCAGGTTGTGGCAGGTGGAGCAGTCGGCGGGAGTGCTTACCATGTCATGCTGGGCAACGTGGTTTACGTTGATATGGCAGTTGTTGCAGTTGACGGGCACGCCGGAGGGCCCCATGCCGATCGAGATGGTGTTCTGGACCTCGGGCTTGGTGCTGCTGTGGCAAGTGGCGCAAGTGGAAGTGCGGGAAAGGTGCTCGTCCACCACACTAAGGCTGTGGCACTGGGCACAATCGGGGGCCGTTTGAGCATTGTTGTGGGCGGCCGCGTGGTCAACCATCGAATGGCAGGACCCGCATTCGTTGACATTAAGAATGGTGAACCCGCCGGTGCCATCGGGAATCGTCTTGTGGCAATAACCGCAGTCATAGCCCCGGGCAGTTCCCAAATCATGATGCATGGTGGCATTCGTGGCGGGCGGCGGCGGGGTATGGCAGCCACGGCAATCAGCCGTGGTCAGCGCCATGGCGGTTCCCGATGCACCTGGCCCGGCCAGGAGCACCATAACCGCCATTGCTCCCGCCACCATCAGCGTCGGCAACAGCTTTCTCAATTTCGTGTACATGTTCGCTCCCTTTCTACTCCTGTTGTTAACTTCTATGGCAAAAACCTTTTACGGTTGCTAATGTGAAACCATGCAAACCATACGGCAACGCGGTTTATCATTGACCTCCCTTCGAAAAATCCGCTCCGTACAGCACCAAAGATTGCTCCCGCGCAGGGGGCACGGCGCCTAATGGCGAAGGCTCTCCGCGATATCGCGGCAACATTCCCCTGGACCGCATACAAATTACATACAGTTTACAGCACTGCCGTTCTATTTAGCATTCAACATGCCAGAGTTAACAACGGCACAGAAAAGCGCTCCCCGCACAAATTGCAGCAAACACTCCACGGGGGCCATAACTCAAGGAATGGGTGCAACCGCCTGGTGGGCAACGTGCGGGTGCTTGCTGACCGTCTTCAGCAGCGCCTTCACTTCCGCCGGCATCTCCTTCCCCTCCTTGAGCATCGCCTTCATCTGGCCGGCCAGGTAGGAATGGTTGATGAGGAGGTCGAGCACCGACAGCATGAACTCCTGCTTCCAGGCCGAAAGATTCTCCAGATTCTGAAACTTGTGCATGAAGAATTTTTGCGATGCCCTGCCCAGATGGCGCTCAAGCTCTTCCATGGTCATATGCTTGGGCTTGATGACCGGCTCCACCAGATTGTACTTGCGGTAATCCTTGGTGCCCACGTAGGGCTCAAGCTCCGGATAGAGCTCGGCGTAGGGCCAGGGGGCGATGGCCAGGAAGAAGGCCATGTCGGGATTGTAGTGCTTGGCCAGCTCAATGGTCTGCTCGATGGATTCGGGAGTGTCGTCGGGCATGCCCAGGACGAAAGAAGTTTCAGAAACAATGTCGGCGCCGTTTATCAGATCAATGGCGGCCTTGGACTGGTCAACCTTCGTATCCTTCTTGAAGAGGTCGAGGGTCTCCTGGCTTCCGGCCTCGACCCCCACGTAGATGTGCTCGACGCCGCCTTCCCGGTACTTGTCCATGATGTCGGCATCGCGCAGGATATCGTCGACGCGGGTCTCCATGAGGAGCTTCACCGGAACCTCCCGCTCCTGCATGAGGTCCAGTATCCTGACCCACCGCTCCCGGTCGAAGGTGGGAAGCTCATCGGAGAGCATGGCCACCTGGACCCCGTGGACATTATGGAGCATCTCCAGTTCGGCCACGAAGTTCTCGGCGCTCCGGGCCCGCCACGACTGGGACCAGAAGAGTTGCTGGGAGCAGAAGGAACACTGGGATTTGCAGCCCCGGGAAGAGGAGACAATGGCAAGACGGGCATTTTTCTTGGCCCGGTAGGTGTAGATGGGCCACTCCACCAGATCCCACGCCGTGGGGAGGCTGTCCAGATCATGGATATACGGAGCCTTGGGGGTTACCACCACGCCGCCGTCGCGACAGTAGGCGATCCCGAGCACCTTCTTCGGGTCGTCGCCGGCATTGAGGCAGTGACAGAGCATGGGGAGAGTCTCCTCCCCCTCGCCCCTGACGATGTAGTCCACCGCGTCGTGGTCGTGGGTGAGAATCTCGTCGTAGCAGAAGGCGGCATGAACGTTGCCCAGCGCCGTCACAATGCGGGGGTTGATGGACTTGGCGAAGCGGAGCAGCTTCACCGCATCCACGATGGAAGCAGTATAGGCGGTCGTGGCGATCATGTCGGGACGGAACGCCTCGATCCGCTTCTGGATATCGGGCCACTTGTGCCACAGGGACATGGCATCGTAGTAATCCACCTCGTACCCCGCCGCCCTGAGGGCCCCGGCGATATAGACGAAACCGACATTCAGCCAGGTGCCGGCCGACTCCACCACGCCGGAATGGTAGGGGGGGGTAATGAGGGCAATTCTCTTGATTTTCATGCACTACTCCTCGAAGAGGTTAAAACCATAAGAGTTTTTAAAAGCAAAAATCGGGCCGCACCGGTTCAGAGATTAACCAGCACATATATTCCCTTACGCAACGCAAGGTTATGAACTTCGGCGCCGACGGGAGCATCCCGCGACTTCACGGAACACTCCGGCTAATGACGAGGCAGTAAGGAGGGGAGGTGGCAGCGGGGGGAGGGAGAATGCCCGTCAGTGGAACACCATCGAATAAACAGCCAGATAGCCGGCGCCGAAGGCCGAGAACAGAACCATGTGCTTTATGATGAGCATCCGGCGGCGGACCCGTTCGGCATCGGGGCCGTACCAGTTCTCGACATAGGTGAAGGTGCGGCCGGCACCGGTGGCCATGATGACCACCATTGAAACAATGCTCGCCCATAAGAAGATATGCTCGAGCCGATTGAGGATCGCCACCACCTCGTCACCCCTCCCCCGGTGCATTGAGTGGATCAGCACAATAGCGGCAATGGCGGCCAACCAGATGCCGGCTGCGAAATCATGGGCGAACCCATTAAGGATAATGGCGGCTTTTTTCAGTTTTTCCGTCACGGGAGCTCCTTCGAACAGGCCTCTGAAGACTCGGACGCCGGCTTCTCTTCTTTTACCTTCTCCAGCAAGGCAGAGACCGATGCCCCCTCCTGGCCGGCATCAACAATCATGTCCGCCACCAGGGCAGCACAGGTGCACATGGCTTCACCGGTGCCAAGCATGGCGTCGGTTATCTTCTCTCCGTTGTTCTTACCGGTCTTTTTTCGCCCGAATAATCTTTTCATGGAGCTTTCCCACCTTCTTGAGGCTGCGTTTCAAAAGAAACTCGATGATCGGGGTCATGAATTTGGGACCATGGGCCTGCTTGATCGCCTCGGTCTCCAATTCACGGGAAGTTTTCTTCCAGCGCCCGATGATCTCGAACCCGCCAGGAACCATGAACCCCACGTTGTCGGTCTGGACCGCCACCACCATCCCGCGATTAACCAGGTCATAGTGGCGCAGCAGCCCTGGATCGCCGTCCGGCACCGGTTCCAGGGTTTCCACATCCACCACCTGGGTCCGGGCCCAGGGGGGGACTACCTTGGCCCTCCGGAGGGGGTGGCCCGCAAGATGATCCGCCAGGACATTGTCGAAGAAATTGGTGCTCACCTCACCCATGCCGAGGACGTTCACGCAGTGGTGCTCATCCACGTCGAGGATTTCCTTCGACTTGATGTAGAACTCCTCCCGGGAGCATTCGCCGAACTGCTCCAGATACCCCCCCCCGTCGCAGAGGCGGCTGCCGGGCGGCAGGCGGAACCTGACCCCGTCCCGCTCGCAAGCCTTCATGAAATAAACGAAACCGGCGGTCGACCCGATAATTGTCACGGGCCCTCCAGTCCGCTCGGCCTCCATGAGCGCCGACAGTAGAAACTCCAGGTCCAGCCCCCGGCGGTCAATAAGGTAGCGACTGTCGGGGGTGCCGAACATCCGCCGCACCACGTCCAGCCCCACCGCCATCCCCATGCCCGGCGCGATCTCCGGCGAAGGAACCATGAGGAACATCCGCATCCTCTCCACATCAGGGAAGACGTACTCCCGGGTAAGGAGGCCATTGGCGGCATTGATGAGGGTGACTCCACCATGGTCCCGGAGGATTTTCCCCTTGTTCAGAGGATCCGTGGTGCCACTGGTGAAATAGCGCTGCTCCGCCCGGTCCGCCGGGAACGAGGTCATCACGAACTTCTTGAACGCCATGGAGGGAACCGCCGGGATATCCTCCCAGCGCTCCACCCGCCCCGGCTCTTTCCCCTTGTCGATGCAAAAGCGGCGGTAGGGCTTCACGGTATTGAACTGGAGCTGGAAGCAACGCAGCGCCAGTTCATTGAAACCGTCCTCGTCGCCATTGTCCAGGCCCCGCTCCACATAGGAGAGGATATCGTGGTCCAACTGCCGGACGAAGTCGGATTCAAGGGAATAATCTTTCAAATGGTTTCTCCTTCAAGAGGTAGAGCGTTGCAGCAATCCATCGCCCCGGCTATTTGCAGGAGCGCACCCCTGCCTGCCGGGGCGCTGCGGCCAGCACCGGGGCAAGGAGCGCCTCACCCAGTTCGGAATCTAATTTCTTATCATAAATCTTTGGAAAGATATTCGCCAGATCCTTCGTCCCCCACCAGTTGTCGCGGGCCACCACATCGTAGCGCTGTCGGTCGCCGAACCGGTAATCATAGCGGCGGTTGCCGCTTATGTCGTTGAACCGGATGAGCGGCATCATGGCGTAGGCCGGGTCGGCCTCGTACTCGTCGGGCATGAAATCCACCCGGTTCTGCCCCGAAGGGACGAAGAAAAGCCCCACCTCATTGTTGCGGATCACGTTGTACTCTATGGAAACCGGCCCCTCCAGCCGGTGGTAGCGGATGCCGTAACGGTTGTGCTCGATATCGTTATGGGCGATGGTCATCTCGGCCCGCCCGAACCGCAACCCTTCTTCGTTATCCGTAAAAACCGAGTCGCTCACCACGGCCCGGGAGAAATGGGCCTGGAATCCCGTGAAGGCGTGTTGCACCTCGCAGTAACGGAGCAGGTTCTCCGCCCCCGAAGTGAAGACGAGAATGTATGACCAGTCACCCCGCCGGGGATTTTTCTCGGCGGACATGAACCGGATCCGCTGTCGCGGCGTCCCCTCCGCCACCAGTCTCCCGAGCACCCGCAGCTCGCCGTCGCCGATCCCGTCCCGGTCCCGGTCGATCTTCCGGAACTTCACCACCGTGCCCGGCCGTATGGTGAGGGTCGCCCGCCGGGCCACCACCACCCTTCCGGAAATCTCCACCGTGCCGCCCCACACCGTATCCCGGTCAATCACCGTATCACCCAGGCGAAGGAGCGCCCTCCGCCGGCCCGGTCCCATGGGCGTTGCCGCCCGGCCGGAGGGCTCCCGGTGCATGGGGGGAGCCATGACCCGACCGACCGTGATAGCGACATCCTTGAGCTGTCCCGCCACGGTCACCGCGTGGTCCACATTCCCTTCGTACAGGCCGAACAACTCCCCCCGGTGGGGCGATGTGCCGGAAAATTCCCGGGCCATGAGATAGTAGGTCCCCGGCTCCTTCACGGCGATGCTGAACGCGCCGCCAGCATCGGTCCGCCCGATGAACTCGGACTTCAGCCGGGGGATGTTCATCCGGAAGAGCTGCCCCGGCTCCCCCCGGAATGCCATGACCACAAGTCCCGGCGCCGGTTTTCCCTCAACATCGGTGATCCGGCCCGAAATGCCGTAGGCGCCCGGCTCCTCGGCGCTCCGCTCCCGGAACCGCGCCAGCTCGCCCCGCGTTCTCTTGACCGCAGCCCCCTCCGCCAGAAACCCCTTGACATCGTCCTTGGGATAACAGGGGATTGCCACCGTTGTTTCCGTCCCATCGGCGACGGCCACAGGATTCCCCGCGTAGTAACAGAAGAGATCCCCCTTGCGCAGTTGCATCACCCCGTCCGACGCCATCCGCTTGCGGGCCACCACCGTATAGTCCCCCTCCACCGCATCGATGGCGAACCGCCCGTCGGCGCCGGTAGTCTGGGTGACAATCCCCAGCCCCTTATACTGTCGGCCGGAAGCGGGATAGAGCGACACCAGGGCATCGGCCACCGGCTGACCCTTGTAGGTGACGATTCCCGCAAGCCGTGGAACCTCGGACTTTTGCAGAGCAGCAGGTGTTTTGGGGGTCGCAACGAAGGGGAGCCAGAGCTTCTCGTTGGCGATGGCCACCGGGTTGGCGCCATGGAAGGAGAAGTACTCAACCCCGGCATGGCTGCCCGTGGCAACAAGATGATAGGCGCCAGGGGGAATATCCAGCCGGTAGAACCCCGGCTTGTCCCCCGGCAAGGAACGGTAAAGGGGCTCGCCTCCCCGAATATCCTCCAGGGAACCGTAGGCGGAAACCACGGCACCCTCCAGGGGCCCCTGCTCCACGACCACCACCCCTTCCACCAGCGTTGCGAGAGAGGGAGACGGGAGAATGGCGAGAACCGCCAGAAAAAAACCGCAGAGGAATGGAAACCGCAAGATGCTGCGCAGTGTCTTCAAATCTTTATTCATCAAGCTGCTTCCCTTGCGATGGGGCTTTACAGGCCGCCGGGCAATGGTACTCAATGACTGAGCAAAATTACTCAATGACATGGTCACATGCCCCGCTGCCGCTCCATCTCCGCGTACACTTCGGCGGAAATATCGCGCAGCACCAATGCTAGGCGGGCAAAGTCGTGTCCCTTGGTCATGATGCCGAGGAGATAAGGCCCCCGTGGGTGGTAGACGATGCCGAATTCGTGTAACTCCCTTACTCCGCTCTCAACCAGGGTCTTTTCGCCGAACTTGCTCGCCACCGTCACGCCAGGCGGCACCCCGGCAACAAGACCATCGGCAAAGTCGTTATTGCTCAGGTAATGCAGAGCCTTTTCCGACATCTCGCGATTGAGGTACGTGGCATTGTAGAGGACGCGATAAAAGGAGGAATAGGCCCGGACCGACATGGAGTCCTCCGCCGACTTGGCCGGATCGAAGTTCACATGGAGATCGGCGACGATTGCATCCAGTTCCAGTGTATCGATATTGTCCAGAAGCAACCGCCACGCGTTATTGTCCGAATAGGCAATCATCCGGAAGATGAGATTGTCGACCGTATAGGAAGTTCCGGGGGTGAGGGTCTCCCGTGGTTTTATGGTCTGATTGGCGCTCCAGTCAGTGGAGCCATCGTAGCGAAAGGTGCGGCCAAGCACTGCTGGGTCCCGCTCGGTCCGCTTCAGCCAGGCAATCATGACCGGAACCTTCAGGAGGCTGGCCGGGATGAATTTCTCCCCGGCCTTTATACCGAAAGAGGCGCCACTGTCCAGGTGACGGAAGTAGATCGACACATGGTCGGCATCGCCAGCCTCAACCCTGCGTGCAATAATTTCCCGGATCTTGTACTTGAACGGTTGGAGTTCGCTACCCTCGGTCCTGTCGGCAGCGATCTCGCAATCGAGGAGGGGGTTGGTGAAGCGGTAGCCGGCCATATGGGTGTGCGAATGGCGCCGCGTTTCGGACGGACAGGGGAAAAAGCGCCGGTCCGCGATAATGCCGGCCGCAAACCCGCTTCCGAGTAGTGCAAGCATCACCAGATATGACTTCCATGAACGTGTCATTCGTATGTTCTATTCCCGGCACTGTCCCTTGGCAGCAACAGTCACTTCCCCTTGAACGAGCAAGTACCGGCCTCGATACAGCCGTCCCCCAGGCTCTCTCCCACCTGGATACACCCCACTGTCCCCCACGGATTGATCTTCAGCAGGTAGCCATAGCCATGTTCAACACAGAAATTGCTCCCCGCCTTCCCCCTGGCCTCGGGATACATGGGGATCGAATCACGGTCGGCACAGGAGAACCAATCCCTGTTCTTGTCGCTTACAATAAACATATCGGCACTGGGACAATAGTGTGGTACTTCGTTATTATTGAATATCTGATCGTTAATGATCCCAATCGGAGTACACACCGCGGGCCACAGGTTGTTACTGGTCCCGTCCGGGCAGCATTGCCCATCCTTCTGCGGCACGAGGCCTTGAGCACAGACAATCTCGTCCTCGTCGTCATCAATGGCGGCCACGGCAGGTGGCGGCATGACCGGCTTCACAAGGTTTACCACGCCAGTTCCAGCGGCATGGACAGGCAGCACCTGAACCAGCAGGCCGGCAGCAAGCAGACAGACCATGGTGAACGGAATCTTCATACTTTACACCCCCTTATCGGCACACTGATTGCTTCCCTCTGGAGTACACATGACCCGTTCGACACCGTTGCCGTATACAAAAATACCATTTATCCCCGGCTGGCGGCAAGTCCTGCCAACCAATATTAATCTGATTTCCTTTTCGCTCACACGAACCCCCAACGTTCCGAAAGCCAGTGACACACCATGAACCTGTCCCAGCTATCGCGACGCGAATTCATCCTGCTTTCCCTGCAACTCCTCGCCCTTTCCCAACTTCCGGGTTGCCGCTCTTCACAACCGGTCATCGGAAGAGATCCGATCCCGAGCCCCCTCATGGCGGAAGACCATTGCGAGGCCCTGGCCCATTGGGCAGAAAATGGCGTACGCGATGCCGTCCTGCTCAACTTCGACACCCACGATGACATCCGCTGGGTGCCCAACCACAAAATCGACGCCCTGTCCAACATCTACCGCAGCCGTGATTGGCAGCGTTTCAGACAGGTGTCAGGGATGGGAGAAGACAGTCTCTACCACCTCGGCAACTGGATTTATGCCGGCGGCCGCTTGGGGATATTCCGCGAGGTCTACTGGATTATACCGTTCGAAGTGCTCTCCATGGAAGATCCCGAAGCAAAGATGCGCCTGTTTCTGAAAGAATATGAGTTCAATGACGGGGAAATCAGCTCTTTTTCCATGGTTGACGGGCGGTTCCGAGGCACCTTCCACGGCATTCCGTTCACGCTCTGCGACGCTGGCTCTCTTCCCGACATCGTTTCCCCCATACTCCTGAGCATCGACGCCGACTTTTTCCCTCCCTACTCAACCGTGCATGAAAAGAGTTACTTACCATCGCTCCACAAGGTGTTTACCGCCCTGTACGGCAAGAAGTACCGCATCCTGGACGCCGTCGTAAGCTACTCGGTCAACGGCGACTACCTGCCGCCACACCTGCGCTGGGTGGGTGATACCATTGGGGCGATCCTGGGAAAGCCGGGGCTCATCGACGAAGCCCCCTCGGAGATCCTTACCCTGCTGCAGCAACTGGACAACGATTACCGCGGCACCGACACTGCAGCGATACTCAGATATATCGAGGCATGGCAGGCCCCCTACCCCCTACCGCCGGTCAAGGCCTACCAGGCACTGGCCCTCACGCTCCGCAACGATCCCAAAGGCGCCCTTGAGGCTGCCCGGGAAGCATGCGCCCAGGACCGGCGCTACTGCACCCTCTTACCCTACATTGGCACCTACCACTACACCGGGGGACGCTACGCCATTGCCGAGAAGTTTTATCTGGCCGGTTTTACCGCCAACCCCGCCATGGCAAACGGCCTGTTCCAGTACGGCCACTGCCTGCGGCAAATGGGGCGAATCAAAGAGGCCATTGCCTGGTACGAAAAGGATGAGGCGGCCAACGGCCTGTTCCCCACCCGCTTTTTGATAACGGAGATGCACCTTTTGCGTGGAGACCGCGAGGCTGCCAGGGCCTCCCTAGCCAAGGCCGTCGACGGCCTGGCGCAGAACCGGTACGCTGACGTCATCAATGACGAAACAGCCCGCGCCATCTACACGGCCTTGGATTTCAGCGAGCGGGAACGGCTTCGGGAGCTGTCCGCCGTCCTGCGGGCACATCCCACGGTTATCCGGATGCTCACCACCTATCCGCGGGAATCGCTTCGTTAGTTCTGCTCTTTCCCCTGTTCCTCTAGCAGATCAGAAACCGTGTGCATCTCCCTGGCCCGAGCCACATCCAACGCTGTCAACCCGGTCGCGGTCCGGACAGTGGTGTCGGCATTCTTCTCCAGGAGCTTTCGGGCGACCTCGTCGTTTCCCTCGGCTGCCGAGATAATCAGCGCGGTGACGCCGAAGGCGTTGCGAATATTGACATTGGCCCCGGCATCGATCAGGAACCGGGCGATGTCGGTGTGCCCCCGGGCCACGGCAAACATCAGGGCGCTGTCCCCCTCCTTGTGAACCTCGTCGATCCGCGCTTTTTTATCCACCAGAAATTTCACCACTTCGAAATGGCCGTTCATGGCGGCCGCCATGAGGGGGGTTACGTCCTCGCTGTTGCTGTTATTGAGGTAAGCGCCATGGGCTGCCAGGTGCTTTACGATTTCCAGGTTGCCATTATGGGCCGCGATCCAGAGGGAATTCACCGCCTTGCTGTTCAGATAATTCACCCAGGCGCCCCCCGCAACCAGCGCCTTCACGGCATCGAGGCTTCCCGCCATGGTGGCCGCCATGAGGGGTGATATTCCCTCCACGGAACCCCCATCAGCCAGGGGAATGCTCTCGGTATAGTTCAAGTCGGCCTTGCCCTTGACGAACTTACGCACCTTCGCGGCATCCCCAGCTTTCGCCGCATCGAATAGTTCGCCGTTTATGGAGCGTTTTGCGGTACTACTGGCGATCTCCTCCCCCTGGAAGACGATCTCGTAAATGCCGTCGCGAACGGAATCTCCTTCGCGGCAGTTGCGGTAGTCCCCACGGTACGTGGTTTTTGTACCCCGCTTGACTATGGAAACCTTCCTGGTACCGCCGTCGGCGCAACGCATCAGCTTGCCGCTGTTCTTACGCACGGAATCGTGCCCCCCCAGATCCACAATCATCTCCATCATCCGCTTCGTGGTAGCGTCCTGTTCGGCCTCGTAGCAATGGGCCGGAGAAGGGCCAAACGCCATGATTGCACCGGCAATCGCCAGCATTATTGTTGTTTTCATGAGCAGTTCCTGGATACCTCTTAGAGTGAAAAACGGCACAAACAGCAAAGGTGAGGCCCGATATGGACCCCACCTTTGCCCTGACGTTCCGGTTCAGTGGTCAGCAGGGATGAACAACCGCCGAACCGACCACCCGCGGTTTGCTGTAGCTGCGCTTTTTCATTGGTCCATCCTCCTTTCCGCACGCGCCGCGCGCCTTTTCCTGCAAGGGTATGCCGTTCCTACCAAGGACTTCTATTGTTCCACTGCTGGCCGGTTTCAGAATAGGTGGAACCGCCGGCGGTTGTGGATTGGTGGCACTTTGTAAGGCTTTCAGTGGTAAGGGAGGTTTCGTTTACAGAACCTACCTCGACACCCTTTCCGAAGTACCACTTACCAGCTGTGCTTAAAGGTGATGAACCATCGCCACCACCACCCTGCGGGAAGCGGCCGATACCACCTCCTTTACTACCGACTAGACCTTTATACGTCGGCATGGTGCCACCGGAAGACACCCGTTTGCGATGCTTCACGTCCAGACAGTTGGTCACCAAGAGGCGCGGCAGTAATGAGTTGTGGGGCGTGTGGCACTTGGAGCAGGTGAAGGCGTGCTTCGAGTTGTTGGCATTGCCGCCGGTGGCTGTGGCCCAACCCTTGACCGTGTTGTGGATTCGCTTCATGGTCTTCCAGTTGGTACTGGAAGCAGCCGCCGTGTTGTTGATGTCAGCCTTGTTGTGGCACCCGGTGCAGAGCCCGGCAAACTGGGTATCAGTGGTACCCTGCATGGTGCTGGGTGTCTGGCTGGACGCATTGTTGGGGAAGTTCCAGACGCTACGCGACGCGCCGGAGGTAATCCCCATGCTGTTCTGGTCGATCCGGTAGCCCGGCGTGCTGCCAACACTGATAGAACTCTTTCTCCTGCCGCCCCCCCGGGTGTCGGTATTATTAGCCGGCGCCGCATCCTGCTTGTAGGGCGAGGTGACCCAGGTCCCCTTGAGGAGCGGCACTGCATAGGCCTGGTTGGCGCCCAGGGAGGGGCTCACGCCGTGGGGATCGTGGCACGGGGTGCAGAGGCCGTTGATCGGCTTGTTGGCGGTGGTGGTGAGACTGGTGTAGACGCCGAAGTGCCCACCCTTGTTGGTGCCGATGGCGGCCTTGTAGGTGTAGGTCTGGGTGGCCGCAAAGGTGCCGTCGCCGAAGTAGGGGGTGTCGTTGTAGCCGTAGATCGGTTGAGAGGAGCCGAAGGTGCCGCCGCTGGCCGTGGGGCCATAACCCCACGGAACCATGGCGCTGGCGCTGGCGTTGTTGTGGCAGTCGAAGCAGAGGGACGCTCCGGTATTGTAAGCGTTCTTGGTGGATGAGTCACCGCCCGCAACCGGCGCATAGGTGGCGTTGTACCCGCCGACACCCTGGTTGGTGGACTTGAGGATGCCCCCCTTATTGCGGCCGGTGGCGCTGGAGTAGCTGCTCATGACGCCGGTGGCCTCGGTACCGTGGGAGTTGTGGCAGTCGAAGCAGAGAACCTTCTCGGTGCCGCTGCTGTTGACGGCATACGTTTCGCCGTTGGTGCCGTTGCCGACGCCCCAGCCCCGCTTGTTCAGATCGGCGCGGCCATGGGCCGAGTACGCCTTGGTATTGTAGGTGGCATTATTCTTCGCCACCGTGTTGTTGCCGGTGACCTTGCCCCAGATGGTAGTTGTGGCAACGCTGTATCGTTCATCGATGCTGTAGCCGTCCCAAGCATAGGACTTGGGCGTCTTGCCGTCGCCGAAGGGCTGAGTCGCGGCATTGGCAGCGTTGTGGCAGCCGAGGCAATGGTTGTTGAGCTTGAGGTATTCCGTTCTCTTCCGCGTTGCTGCGCCGTTGGAAGTATAGCTGGTGAAGGCGGTACCGCGCGCTCCAGCACCCCAGATCACCAGATCAACCGGCTTGCCGGAGGTCCGGTCATGGCGGGCGGTGTTGACGGTTCCATGGGTGTCGGCCGCCTCCATGTGGCACGGGTAGCAGTAGCTGTTGCTCATGGCCAGCCCCTGGATATGGTGGGACTCACCGGCAAATTGCGGAATGACGGCCGAGCGTCCCCCCACGTCGCCGGTGTGGCAGCCGATGCAGGTGGGCTTGTAGGTTCCCGTGTCGTAGTTGCCGGTGCTGGGGTCGCCCCAGGTGGGGCCGGTAGAAGCCGTGGTGTCGTGGCAGAGGATGCTGAAGCATTTCTTTTGGCCGCTGTCATAGGTTGCGGCCACCCCAACCACAGTGGAGTTGAATACCACGTTGATGGAGCCGTTCACGTGGTTGGCCGAGCCGGAACCGGAGCCCAGGTGACAGACGAAGCAGTCGATGCCGTAGCCGCCGAGGGCAGAGCTCTTGGAATGCTTCTCATGGCTGCCGTCGAACAATGACGTCTGGTTCTTGTGGCAACTACCGCAGTGCGTCGGGGCGCCTCCCCATTGAGGTAGGGGGTTCGCGTAATTGCCCCTGCCGTCACTGTGGCAGTAGACCTGGCACGTACCGAAGGTCGCACTCGGTGCAAGGCCGTTCGTCTTGCCGCTGGCGCCGGCAGTGCCGTTGCCGGCGGCCGGGGTATATTTCGGATCGACAACGGCCTGGTTGAGGCGCTGGGCCGTGCTGTAGAACTGCCACTCGACCTTGCCGTCCACGTGGTAATTGTTCACCTTGACACCGTGGCAGTTGGCGCAACCGAGGTGCGGCTCACCCCACAAAGTTCCAACGTGGGCAGCGTGGGAACCGCTGTTTCTGTAAGTTTCGCCGGTCACACCGTGGCAGGAGCCACACTCAGCCTGGGATGAGCCGGCTTCCCATTTGGGCTGGGTGTTGCTGCCGCCAATAAGGGTTCCACCGTGGCAGTAAAGGTTCGAGCAGGTATTGACCAGTTCCGCATTCTTGGTACGACGAACGATCGTGCCGGCATTGTTGGATTTATAGACAATCTTGGGCGTGTAGTTATCGGCCCGGTCCGACAGGGTCGAATAGCCATAGAAGGTGCCGCTGGTGACCTTGCCGCCATAAGCGTTAAAGCCCATTTCCATGAAGTAGCTGGGCATATCCATGGAGTACTGGTCGTGGCAGACGTTGCAGTTGTTGCCGATGTTCGGGTTGATGGCGTGGGCCTGGTGGGCCCCCACCACGCCGGCAGTAAGGGCGCCCAGAGCCGGGACCGTCAGCCCCTTCTCGTCGATGGGGGGCCGGCCGTGGCAGGTGTTGCAGCTGTCAACAACTCCGTTTACATGTAGCGTCGGATTCTTGAAGCTGTAGCCGTCGCTATTCAGATGTTTGTGACAGAGAATGCACTGGTTGGCAATGTAAGGCCTGCTGTTGGCATCGTCCCAGTGGGTGTACCCCGGCATGGGAGCCGGCGGCGGGAAGGAATGGCACTTCACGCAGTCGTTGGTGCCGACGCCGGTGAGATAGGGAGTATTCCAGACGGCGGAGGCCGGGGAGCCGAGGGTGCCGCCATCCTCCACAACTGAGCCGTAGAGGCCGAGCCCAGTGTTGGAGGCCATGCCGCCGCCGTGGCACCAGACGTTGCTGCACTCTCTGGCCCCGTAGTTGTAGGCCGGCTGGTGCTCGGCGCTGGTGTAGCCGTTCTGAACGCCGCTCCCAGCGATGTCACCAAAGGTGACCTCGGCCGGCAGGGCAGTATCGATGTGGCCGGCAGTGTAAGGGCCGGAGGGTTTCAGGTGACACTGAGAACAATCAATCTTCGCTGAATACTTGTAGGGCATGGAGGTTATGTGCTGGAAGTGGGCTCCCACGTATGGGTCGGTCTTACCCGTGGTGCTGCCTGGGCCGGCGGTTCCGTAGAAGCCTGACGGCGCAGGGCTGGTGGTGTGGCACTTCTCGCACAGGGCAATGGAATCGTTTTTGGGGCCCCAGGTAATTGTTCTGCGACCGTGGCAGTTGCCGTTATAGCAGGTGCCGTAGGGGGCGGAACCGGGGGTCTTGGCGGAGCTGTAAGAGTAGTGGGTATTCTCTCCCAGACCGCTGAACATGAAGTTGATCTTGCTGTTGGCATGATTGAGGGAGTTAGTGCTCCCACCGTTGTAATGGCAGATGCGGCAGTCGAACCCGGTCACGCCTTCAGCCACATGCTGCGGATGGCCGCCGGTCATGTTGGGCTCCGCCTGGTGGCAACTGTTGCAGTTGGTAGTCCCCCCCCAGGTGGGGTTAGCATAGCTGGTCGGGGGGCCGGTACCGTTATTGGACTGAACGTTACTGTGGCAGTAAAGGTTGGCGCAGGAGTTGTAGCCTGAGGGTGCCGTGGGGGCCAGGTTACCGGTGGAGCCTTTGTTCACGCCGGCATAGGTGGCAATGGTGCTGTTGGCGGCCAGATCCCACTCCACGTTGCCGTTGATGTGTGCCGCGCTGGTGGTGTAGTTGCGGAAGCCGTGACACTTGGTGCAGGCGATGCCGTTGCCGTAGCCCGGCTCGGTGCCGGCGTGCTTGGCATGGCTCCCCGACGGCGGAGGCACCTCGCCGGTGGCGGCATGGCATGATCCGCACCCTACCTGGGTAATTCCGGTCCAGGCCGGTTCGGTGTTGTAGCCGCCGTTATTCTCCCAGCCGTGGCAGTATACGTTGCAGGTCATTATGGTGTTGGGTGCCTGCTGGATGGTGGTTCCGGCAGCATTGGTCCAGAGGTAATCATTGCCGGGGGGGAGCGCGCGCAGCGTCCCCGTGCCGACATCGTTCACAAACCCTGGGAAGTTGCTGTTCTTGATGCTGAAGCCCATGTTCAGGTTTGCGTCGGGGGCAGCGGTTAACAAGTGGTTGGCGTTGCCATGGCACGCCTCACACTTCAGTCCCCGCTTGTTGTGCTTGTCGTGGGAACCGGCGTTAGTGGCGTAGGGGTAGAGAACGTCCGTCGGCGGCACCACCAGTTGTTCCTCGGTCGTGGGAGGATTGCCGTGACAGTCGTCACAGGACTGGCCGCTCGCCTTGGTCTTGAAGCCGATGCTGTGGGGGTGGCACTTCAGGCAGTCGCCATTGTTGTTATGGTCTTTCCAGGCGACCTTGGCAGTGCTGTACTGATGGAAGCGCGCGTTGTGGTGGCAGACCTCGCAGATGTTGGTGGATACCGTACCGCTCCGCCGATCATTGCCGAAAACCCCGGCTACGTTGGCATTGGCGGCAGTGGAGATAGTATTGAACACCACCGGTCGGTTGCCGTTCGGAGTTGCGATGACGTTCCTCACCTGCTTGATATTGGTGGTGTCAGGAGAATGACAGGTGCTGCACGTATAATTGACACCCCACTTGCCGTACTTCTTGGTGCCAATCTGCATACTGCTGTGCATCATGGTGCCGTACTTGTTGACCACCACCTCGATCGGCTCGGGACACATGGTTTCCCCGCCACTGCTCTTGGTCACTTTTACGTGGAAGGTTTTCAGTGCCCCTTCGGCAGCCCCCGGCTTGGCCGTAAAGGTCAGATGGGTGTATTTCGTGTTGTTGTTGGTGGGTATAGTAAAATTGTTCTCCGCGAAAGTGGCCACGGTGAAGTTGCTGTCGTCCACGTTGGTTCCCTCGGTTACGAGGGAGAAAGTGGTGGGAGCGCAGACGCCGGTATCCTTGTTCTTGACGCCAATTGAGAGCGTCACGGAATTACCCGCTTTAATGTAGGAACCAGTGGGGTTTACCACCAACTCCGGCAACTCGGTGCAACGGTTTTTGATGCTGGCAATGGCGCTGTCGGTGACGCCGATGCTGATATTGTTGACCGAATCGATGGTGCAGACGCGGTAACCGTAGTTGACCCCCTCGTCGAGCCCCTTGTCGACATAAGAGGTCGTTGATCCCTGGTAGACCAGGAAGGTTTTGGCGTTGTCCACGGTACAGGTGCGGGGGGGCGGGGCGTTACCCAACCCCCGGACCACCTTGTAGGCGACCGGTTGGCCGCTGGCATCGGTGCTGCCGAGCCAGCTTAGGTCCACTTCAGCCTTGTCGGTATCGTTGTGGTAGGTGCCGGTTTCAGCAGTCAGGGTCGATTCGCCGGGGGGCTCCTCGTCCATCATAACCGTGGCGCTGCCGGCATCGTTCACCAGCAGCTTGTTGGTGAGCCGGGAATGGGTCACCGCCGTCACCCTGGCCTTAACCGTAAAGGTGATGCCCTGATTTCCCTTGGGCGTAACGGCCACATAGTAGTCGGTGGGGATCTGGGTGGCAGCCAGGCCGGTAACAGGTACCTGCCAATCGTCGTCCATGGTGGGTGCAGTCAGGTGCCCCAGGGAGGCACCGGCACCGGTGACAATCTCCACCCGACCCACGTAAGCGGAAATACGCTTGCCTGCGGGAAGCCCGCTGGTGGTGGAGAGGGTGACAGTGACGTTGCGGATCGTGTCGTTAACTCCGCCGTTGGTCTTGAGGCCGAAGGCATCCACTTTGGTGGGGCCGGCGCTCCACGGGATAATAACGCCGGGGGGTTCCGCCGTTATGAAATCGCTCAGGATAGTGGTCGGCAGAATGGTCAGAGTGGCCGAGGCGCTGTCGTTGTTGATGCCGATCCCCCCGGTGGTAGCGACAGCGAGATCGTCCACGAGCGCCGTGAGGAGCACGTTGGTATTGGGGGTGTCGCCAATATCGACCACCACCAGATACCGCTTGATCTTGGTGTCGATGGCCAGGTTCAGCCCCGATATGGTGGCGCTGTTGCCGCTGATGGCGGTAGTGGAGCCAAGGAGGGTATCGTTGCCGTCAAGGGCGCCGATGGTACCGGCCAGCTTGTTGTCCTCATAGAGCTTCACTTCCTTCACGTTGGTGGAGGTGAAGGGAGCGTCCCCCTTTATGGTGACTGCAGTGACCGTCTTGGCCTTGGCCGCAGTCAGGGTGAAACTGTTGATCACCTTGCCGATGTCCGAGGCGTAGACGCTGGCGTTGGCGATGGTGGTGCCGTTGCCCACGTCCACGTTCTCGTTCTCGGCCGCAGTCTCCTGCACTGTTAGCTGGGCACTGTTGGCGCTGCCGAGGCCGATCCGTATACCGGCGGTTACGCCGATCTGGATGCCGAGCCGGGCGCCCGCCGGCACATCGGTGAAATTCTGCCCCGCCAGGGAGGTGGTATTGGTCCGGCTGACCGACGAGGTAGTGGTATAGGTGGAAGCAATCGGCGCGTTGACCCGGACGCCGTCGCTCGTCACGTAAAAGAGCCTGAGCGTGACTGTTCCGCCGCCGGAAGGAGTGTAGATCCGGTAGACGAAGGAGCCCCCCTTGATGGCCTTCATGACGGAGTGATAGCCCGCGCCCGGGAAATATAGCCGAATGAAATCGGCCTGGGCGGTGGTGGTGGAATAGCCAGTGCCGGCAACGCTGGTGCAGGTGTGGGACGGGTAGTTAAGAAGCCCGACGAGGGGAAAACCTGAGCCGGCGGTATTTCGGGTAATGCAGGTGGTGTCGGTTATGGCGGGCCCGCCCAATTCGGCGAGTCCCGTCAACGAAGTACCGCCGTCCCAGTCGGCGGGGTATATCTTAGTGACTGCGGTGCCGCCGTACTGGATATTCGGCGTTGAGGAGAAGGTGTCCGCCACGTTGATCACACCGCCGGCCGCGCCGGTAATCGTAAAGTACGTATTGTTGACGATGCGGGCCCCCACCGTGGTGTTATAGGCCGCATTACGGGCGATGTTGTAAACGATGAAGTAGCGCCGGGGCGTTGTGTCGATGGTCTGGGGCGTTGCCAGTTCATAGCCCTGCTGGGTGAGCTGGGTGAAGGTATAGGGACCGCCGACCATGGTGTCGTGACTGTCGAACAGACCGTCGCTGTCGGCGTCCTTGTAGACGGCAAAGGTGACATCCCCCGGCTCGTCTTCATTCAGGTAAATGCTGTTATTGGTGCCAATTCGGTCCAGCTTTCCACCGCTCCAGGTGGCTCCACCACTCACGTTGGAGTAGAGGTCCATCTTGAGCATCGGAATATTGCTATCACCCTGGGTTACGGTGGTGAGTTGGCCGTTGTAGTAGTCGGAGAGGTTGTTGACCGTCACCGAATCGGCCACGTAGGGGGCTTCGGTCACGGTGAAGAAGGAGTAGTTGGAGCTGCTCCCCCAGTAGAAGCGGGCCGACGAGGCGGTGCTTGCCATGCGGCAGGTAATAACCACCTTGACACGGCGGTTGGCGTCGATGTCCTTCGGTTGGGGATTGGTGAAAGTCAGCTCCACCGGCGTCTGAACCGAAGGGTGGGCTTCTTTCTCATCGGATTCCCAGAGCAGGGTGGTGTTGCTGGCTGCCCCTTTGTTGTCAATGGTGCCGGGGGCCACCGTCGGGTTGTAGGCGTAGACGTAGGCCTTCCAGTAAATATTGTTGGTGGTGCCGTTGCGGTCCCGAAGGCCGATGGTAACCGCCGGGGCCGTGAGAGTTTTCTTGGCGGAGTAGACCGGTCCGTAGACACTCATCAAGCGTTGCTCAGTAGTTACGCTTGAAGCGGTAACATACCGTGACGTCGTATAGACGCCGGTTTTCATAGATATCTTGCCGCCACGGGTGGAAGTGGTGTTGGTATACCCGTCGGTGCCCAGATACACTCGCGTGGAATCCAGGGTAAAGTAGTAGGTACTGGTAGCCGTATCGCCAATCAGTGGCAAGAAGACGCCCTGGTACAGGAAACAGCCCATGACCAGCATGACAATGATGCCGATTTTGGTCCGTAGCCCCATTCCTCTGATTTTCTTGACGAGTGTCGTTTCCATAAAATCCCTCGTGTGGCAAAGATGACTGAAGGTTTATTCTATCGTTACAGCGACGAGTGGCAACTGACGCACTCGGTCACTCCGTTGTTGTCGCTCCACTTCACGCTCTGACCGTTGTGGCAGGCAACGTTGGAACAGGTCTTGGTGCTGCTGTCCCACATGGTGGCAGTATTGAGGGAGCTCTTGGCAGTATCGTAGGCCCCGGAGACCTTGTAGCCCACGTTTCGCTTCCAAGCGCTGCTGTAGAGTGCGGTGGCGAATGTAGCCGGCCGCATCTGAGCCTTGGAGATGACCGAAACCGGCTGGAACGACACGTTTACCAGCCCGTTCACGTGCTTCGACTTGTCGGCGATGGCCGCCGGGTTCCCCGCCGCGGCACCCACGATGTTGCCTTCATAGTGACAGCTCTTGCAGACAACGTTGTGGTCGTTGCGGGCGGTGGTAATAGTCTCGTAGTGGCAGATATTGCAGCTGATGGTGGTTGACGTGCCGGCGTTGCCGTGGCTGCTCTTGCCGGTTGTGCCGGCCTTGGCCAAGTCGCGGGCGCTGCTGTAGATGTTCATGGCATGGATACCGATCTGATGTCCCCCCGCCACTCCGCTGTAACCAAGGAAGCGGGTATTGTAGTGTGAACTGGACCCGGCAATGGTGGAGTTGGGGGCGTTGCCGTGGCAGTTGGCACAGCGGTCGCCGGTGAAGGTGCCGCCGTACCAGTCGGGCGTAGTGGCGTAGACCAGGTTGGCGGAGTTGCCGTTACTGTGGCAGTAGGCCATGGAACACTTGACGCTGACTTTGGTCGTACCGGTGATACCGCTGTTGGCGACGTTGAGCCCAACAGCCGTAGCGCTGTTTTTGGCCCGCAGGGAGCCGACCCCGGCCTCATCCTTCTTGAGGGTCACGTTGATAACCGAATTGTAGTGGTTAGTGGAACTGAGCGGATGGCAGTTGGAACAGCCGAAGTCATATTCCGCCGCCGTGGAGCGGTTGGCAGTGTAGTTGTACATGGTTGGGATAGCGATGGCGCTGATATGCTTCGCATGCGCCCCGCTGGCCAGAAGCACGGAAAGGCTGTGGCAGCCGACGCAGGTAATGGGGGTCGCGGTTCCCCAGGCCGGCGTAGTGGTGTTGTAGTGGCAGGAGATATTGGAGCAGGTATTGTAGCCGTCACCCGGCGCCGGGGTGCCGTTATAAACGGCCGAAGCGCCGAAATTAGACGGGAACACCAAATCCACCTTGTAGTTGACGTGCTTCGACGTTGCACTGTGGCACGACTGCAAACAGTTTTCAGAGGCATCAAACGCCAAGCCGCCGACATTGTGACAGACAATACAGCGGTTCTGGCCGGAGTTAATGACTGACGTTGTCAAAGAGGTAAGATGTGTAGTGTGACTGCCGGATGCAATCTCGACACCTCCGGGGGGATGGGTGCTGCCGTGGCAGGAGCCGCACCTGCCGCTCCCAGCATTACCCCATGTGGGCTGGGTGTACGTTATACCGACTCCGCCATTGTTCTGGCCGTTGGAATGGCAGTAGACATTGCTGCACTGCCCGTAGGCTGTGCCGGGTTCCTTGGCGTAGGGAGCAGCCTGGCCACCATAGGTACCGCCGGAAGCGGTGCTGAGACTGTTGAAGGCAATGTTGACCTTGGCGTTGACGTGGACTGAGGTGTCAGCAATTGTCATTGACCCGCTTGCGGTAGAGGCATGGCACTTGTTGCATCCAACCGGGTAGACTCTCCCCCCGTCCACATGCCTGCCGTGACTACCAGTGGCCATGGCGCTGCCGGAGGCACTGTCGGATTTATGACACCCAGTACAATTGGCCGGCAACGGTGTTCCCCAGGTGGGGACGGTGGCGGTGGAGAAGTTGCCCATGCTTTTGCGGCCGTTACTGTGGCAGTACAGGTTGGTACAGGTGCCGAAGGTATTGTTCTGGCTCGGCAGATAGTCGTTGAGAACCCCGGAATACACACCGCTGCCGTTGTTGGGGGCGGCGGCAAAGCTGATGTTCAGATTGCGATGCCCCGCGCTGGTGGCATGCAGAAAGGTAGCGTTGTTGGAATGGCACTTCCGGCAGTTGGCGGCACCGGGATAGTAAAGATCGTGCCTGGCATGGCTTCCGGCCACACCTGACATTCCGCCATTTGGCGGAGCGCCGTGACATTTATCGCAGTCGGCCGGCGCACTGAAGGCCGCGCTCCCCCACTGGGGGGTGGTCGCCTCGAAGTGGCAGTTGACGTTGCTGCATGACCCAAGAATCGGAATGGAAGTCTGATTCCTGAAAGTAATTGCAGTTCCGGAGACCTTGTACTGTCCGCCGCCGGGAGCCGGCGAAGCATTGATATTGGGCGACAGTTGCGTTTTTCCATCCCGGTGACTGTTGAGATAGCCGGAATTATTGTGGCATCTGGTACAGTCGGCGGCGCTGGCGGGAGCAACGACGTGGGTGCTGTGATTACCGGCAAAACCACCCGTGGAGATATTGCGGTAGGCGGCGTCCACCGGAGGCATACCATGACATCCGGAGCATGATGTTAGCTCGCCCGCGGAGGCAACTCCGACCAAATCGCCGCAAGCAAGCACAGCAACAAGGAGTGCCAACCCAGGGGCAAGCAGGGCGGCTCCGGCCTTAACGTTTTCGTAACACATGCGCACCATGACAGTACTCCCTCTCTGCGCGACACACAAAGATCACCAAAAGATCCATGCACCTAAAACACGACCAATTCCGTCAAAAAACCAGATCAGTGACGGATATTGGGCACCAAACCACATCAGATTGGAAGCAGCGTTCCCTAATCATACCCAAGGGATACGAAAGCCCCCTGTTTGTACGCTGCTTAACAAAACAAAATCGTTACACAATGTAGCAAAACGCATTCCACATGAGAGCGCTAATTAGAACAGATTAATTACAAAATTAGAACACTTTAACAAAATGGCTAGAGGCTTTCCCCAATATTCTTACTGGGCTAGCCGCGTCGGGATGGGTGTGGATACGGGGAAGAGGTTGAAGGTTCCGCTGATGAGCCCCAAAACATAACTCATCACGGGTCCCAGGTCATCGTCCGGGGAAAATTTTGATATGACGCAAGCCGTCACCTTTGGCGTAGTCGATGAAGTGCTGTACCGCTGCCGATGGCTCCCCATTCGTGAGGACCGTAGCAAGTTGGGCTATTTCCGGGGTCTCCACCACCTTAACTGAATCGTCAACGAGGTTTAACGGCAAGACCGTAATGGCATCGGGTACTTCCTTGACGGCCGTCCGTACCTCCTCCCAACTCAGGCGACGGAGCATCCCTTGAGCAAATTTTTCTCCATCCATGATCTGGAAGCGGAGTGCCTCCCGTATGGGGGTTCCCCAAGGGACGACAATGCGAATTGCCTCATTTTTACCGCCGATTTTCTGCCACGACGTTATTTTACCGGTAAAAACGTTCTTGAGCTGCTCTTTGGAAAGCCGGGCAACCGGGTTATCCCTGGCGACAACCACAGCAGCTGGAACCCTGGCTATGACCGTTGAGCGGATCATGCTCCTGTCAATGCCCGGAGCGCTGGCCTCAAGCTCTTGAAACAGCTGGTCATCGGGCAGGCTGTTCACAAAGGCATCCAGGGATTGCGCCGACATTGCCCTGAAAGCATCAGGTATCAGCAACACCCTGACTTTCAGGGAAATCCCCGTTGATTGCTCAAACGACTCCTTGAGGGGCTGGAGAATGAAGTCTTCGGTATAGTATTCCCCGGCAACCCGGACTTCTTCCGCCCATGCCGCGGATGACAGTACGCCCGGAACTACCGAAAACATCAAGGCAGCAATCAGCCAGCCCTTTAACCATCCAGGCATATCGTCCCCCCTTTATTACTCGCAGCAGTCGCGTCGAACATATCCCCTACCGTTGCTACCAGAGCGTCTTGTTGTTCCACTGCTGCAAAGCGTCAGAGGTCCCCGACCCGGCAGCGCCAGCAACGTTGTGGCAGGTGCGGATGTTTGAGCTCGTGCTCTGTGCGGGCGAACTGTTCTTGCAGAAGAACCACGGGCCTTCCAGCGTCGCATTGTTGCCAGAGCCACCGCCCCCCATGGGGCCGCGGCCACCGCCGGCCCCCCTGCTGCCGTTGGCCGAGTCATAACTGAAGGCGCCCCCCGTTGCGGACCGACTCCGATGCTTGGCATCGAGGCAGTTGGTCACCATAAGCCTCGGGAGTCGCGTATTATGGGGAGCATGGCACTTGGAGCAGGTGTAGGCATGGACCGCGTTGGCAGCGTTGGCGCCGTTCCCCCCCCACCCTTTAACCGTATCGTGGACCCGATCCATGGACTTCCAGGTGGTGGAGCTGTCCGGGTCGATGCTCGCCCTGGCGTGGCACTGGAGGCAAAGGCCGGCAAAGTTAGTATCGGAAATCGTCTGGAGCGAGGTCCCGTTGGAGAGAGCCCAGTAGGTGGTGCCGCTCTGGAAGGTATTCTGGTCTATATGGTAGTTCGGGGTACTGGAACTGGTATTGACCGGAGAACTCGGCCCCCTGTACGTAGCACCACCCCGGTCCTCGGTGGTGGCCGCAGGCGCTGAATCCTCCTTGTAGGGAGAGGTGACCCAGGTTCCTTTGAGGAGGGGGACCATGTAAGGCTGGTTGGCCGGAGTGACCGTGCTCACCCCGTGGGGATCGTGGCACGGTGTGCAGAGACCGTTAATCTGCTTCGAAGGGGTTGTATTCATGGCAGACGACTTGCCGAAGTGCCCCCCCTTGTTGGCGCCGTAGAGGGCCTTGTAGGCATAGCGGGACTCGGAGCCGAAAAGGCCGTCGCCGAAATTTGCCGTGTCCCAATACCCATAGACCGGCTTGCCGGCGGTAACGCCGAACTCGCTGTTGTACCCCCAGGGAACCGTCGCACTTTTTGTCTGGGTGTTGTGGCAGTCGAAGCAGAGGTCGGCGCCGGGGTTATAGGCGTTGAAGTTGGGGGAGGCGGCGCTGCCGCCGGCAGTCGGGACATAGGTGGCGGTGTACCCCCCCTTGCCGTTGCTGGTGCTCTTGAGGATGCCACCCTTGTTGCGGCCCGTGGCGCTGGAGTAGCTGCTCATGACGCCAGTGGCGCTGGAGCCGTGGGAGTTGTGGCAGTCGAAGCAGAGGACGTTCACCGAGCCGGCGGCGGTATTGGTGATAGTACCGTCGACGCCGTTGGTGGTATCCCAGCCGCGGGCATTGGAAGTAGCCTTGCCGTGGGCCGAGAAGGCCTTGGTGATGTTCTTCTTGGACGCGTTGGTGGTGCTCGGGTACTTGCCCCAGGTGGTGGTGCCGGTCTGGGAGTAACGGGAATCTACGCTCGTGTTGTCCCAGGCGTACTGCTTCGGGATCTTGCTGTCGCCGAAGGGGATATAGCTGTCATTGGCTGCGCTGTGACAGCTGATGCAGTGGGTGTTGATCTTCGCCAACTGGGCCCTGGTGCTGTTGGAAGCGCCCCCCGAGGTATAGGCAACGAATGCCCCGGCAGCATAGGAGGTGGGGCGCGAACCGGTTCCATGAACCACGAGAGTCACGCCGGCAGTGCTCGTGGCCGTGCCGCCGTGGTAAGCGGTGGCTAAATAGCCGCTGTTGTCCGATTCCCAGTGGCACTGGTAACACTTGTCGTCGGTGACGGCCGTCCCCTGGACGTGGTGGGATTGACCGTCGAAGTGGGTTTTGACGGCAATCCGGTTCCCCTGGATGACCGAGTGACAGCCGAGACAGGCTGTGCCGCCCCAGGTGGCGCTCGTGTTGCCGTGACAGGAGATGGTGGCGCAAGTGCCGGTTCCGGCGTTGTAAGTGAACGACACCGCCACGCCCTTGAAGGTGCCGCCGGGGTTCACGTCGACGGTGCCGTTGATGTGGCGCATGGGCGAGGCTCCGTTCAGCTTGTTTGCGGTGGTGCTGTCAACGGTATTGACGTGGCAGAAGGAACAGAGCCGTGTGTCGTAGGTCCCCAGGCGGGCAAGGTGAAGTGCGTGGCTGTTGGCCGCAACGGAACCGGCGCCGCCGTTGGCATAGTCGGGCTCGCCGGCGGCACGGGAGGTGCCGTGGCAGCCGTTGCAGCCATAGGTGGTGGCTGAGCTCCAGACTGCGGGGTTCACGTAGACGATGCTCTCCCGGTTGCCGTTGGAGTGACAGTAGATGTTGGTGCAGGCCTTTGTGCCGGTGTTGTAATGGGAGGAGCCGTTGGCCCAGGCCCCGGAGTAGTCGATGAACTTGTTCACGTGGTTCGCCACGGTGCTGACGGTGGTGCTGTTGCTGACGGTCTTGGCGTGGCACGCCTCGCAGCCGAAGCCGGTGTTGGTGCCGAATACCGTGGCGTTGTTCACGTGGGCAGCGTGTTTGCCCGACAGGGCGGTGCCGGCGCCGCCGGTGGTGGTGTAGTTGCCGTGACATCCGGTGCAGCCAAGGGAGGCCCCCCAGGTGGGCGATGCATAGGCGGGAGTCCCCTTGCCGTCGGAGTGGCAGTAAAGGTTGGTGCACTGGCCGTAGGTGGCACTCGGTGCCGGGGCGCCGGTGGAGTAGTTGAGATATCCTCGGTACCGGGCCGACGCGGTAATCCGCGAATCGGCGGAGTTGAGCATGATCTTCACGCTGGCGTTGACGTGATCCTTGTCGGTCACGGCCGTGTGGCAAGTGGTGCAGGCGAAGGCATAGTTGCCGGCTCCGTTGCTGGCGTGCCTGGCGTGGCTGCCGATGGTGGGTGCAGTAGCAGCATCGGTGCCGTGGCAGGCGCCGCAGACCGCCTGGGAGCTTCCGCCCACCCACGAGGGGCGGTAGACGCTGCCTCCGGAGCCGGGCCAACTGCCATGGCAGGCGACGCTACAGGAGTTGGCGTAGGTGGCGCCAGTGGTGACGGTGGTTCCGGCGGAGCCGGAAACCCAGCTGTAGCCGTTGGCCAGCGGGGCATGACCGCTAAAGTTCCCCATGGTGACGGAGCCCTTGTAGCCGGGAGTGTTGGCGGGGCTGGCGGCGAAACCGATGGTGATCTGCTTGGTGACGCTCGGCATGGGGGATCCCTTGTGGCAGGTATCGCAGGCAAATCCCCTGGCCTTGGCGTGACGTAGGTGGGCGCCGGTGTCCGCCGGGCTGGTGGCGCCGGTGGGGACCACCTCGGTGCTGATACCGCCCCGCCACACGAGACCCGTTGTGGTGGAACCGTCGGTATCGGCGGTCAGCGGCGGGACGCCGTGGCAGATGTCGCAGCTGGCCTTGAACCCCCGGTTGTGGGGATGGCACGCCACGCAGTCGGTGAAGTTGTAGTGCCCCTTGTCCGCCTGAGCGCTGGGGTTGTAGTTGTGATACCGGTTCTGGCTGTGGCAGACCTCGCAGACCCGCTGGGACGCGGTGCGCCCACCGGCGTCGTTCCCCATGCTGGTCACGTTCTGGAACAAGACCGGGGAGTCGCCCCCCCCCGGGAAGGTGCCGGAGGGGGGATTGAGCACCGAGCGCAGCCCCTTGATGTTGTCGGCCGACGACTGGTGACAGACGGTGCAGTCCATGGAGCCGTACTGACCCGTGGGGGTACCCCAGTCGCCCCCCCACTTGGTGGTACCGGGGAACTGGTTGCTGTCGTGCAGGAGGCTGTCGGGGACGACCGACGCGGTGGTAGTCGTGAAGGTCTGAACCGCCGGGCTGCCGCCGCTGACGCCGTCGGCGTCCTGGTAGGTTAGACGCACGTTGTAGGTGGCGCCCGGGGTCAGGCCGGCGATGGCTGTGGCGTAGGGGCTCGCCGAGTGGTTCCCACCCGAAACCAGGGTCGTGTAGGCCCCGTCGGTGGAGAGCTTGTACTCCACCTTGTAGGTGCTGTTGCCGTTCAGGTCGTTGGTGTAGGGCATGTCGATGGTAATGGACGACGTGCCGATGGCGTCGGCGGTGGCATCGCCGGGAGTGACGGCGTAGGCAGGCAGCTCAATGCCGCTGATCTCGATGGCGTGGGAGGTGGTGACCGGGTCCACGTTGACCCCGTCGGCATCGTTGTAGATGCATTGGACGTCGTAGAGGTTTGCCGCGTTAAGGCCGGTGATGGTGGTGATGTAGGGGCTCGCCGCGTGGCCGGCGGTGGCCCAGTTGGTCCAGGCGCCGGCTCCGCTCACCCGGTAGTTTACCGTATAGGTGTTGTTGGCATTGGGGTCGCCGGTGTAGGGCATTGTGACCAGTATGGTTGAGTTGGAAGTGGCCATGGCCGAGGGTACGCCTGGGTTGGTCATGTAAGGGTTAACCGGCATCACCGGCCCCACGGTGACACCCACCGAGTAGTTGCGGTAGGTGTCGTAGCTGTGGATCATGTAGTAGTACTCGGTACCGTTGGCCACGCCGGTGTCGGTGAAGGTGGTGCCGTTGCCCACATAGACCACCTGAGCAGTGCCGATGACGTTGCCGGCAACATAGCTCCGCCCTTCCATGGGATCACCCACTTCGGGAAGGGTGTTGCGCAGGATGATGACCCCGGAGAAATCGCTGCCGGGATTACTCCAGTTGAGAGCCACCTGGGCGTTGCCTGGAGTTACGGCACCCCACGACGCGTCGGCGGGCGAAGCGTTGTCAATGGTGAGGTTCGCACTGCCGGTATCGTTTATGGTGATGTTGCCCAACTGGGAGTGGGTCACTGCCGTCACCTTGCCCGTTATCACATAGGTCCCCCCCGGCGGCACCGGCACATCGGCATGCCCCTTGGGTATGATCCGGACTTGGTAGTTGGTGAGGGTGGTGGTCGGGACCAGACCGTAGGTGGGGATCGTCCAGACATCACCGGAGGTGGGGGCGGCCAGGGAGCCGTAGGTGACAGAGTTGTCGCTGCTGGCGATCAGGACCCGGGAGACGTAGGGGGACATCCCCGCGGCCAGGGTCACCGCCACCGTGTCAATGGTGTCACCGATGGGGCTCGACAGTTGGAGCGAGAAGGTGTCCAGCGGATAGGTGGTGGTGCCGTCGGCGGATGGACCGATGGTGATTGAGGACGGCTCGGCGGTGCCGTTGCCCACGGTCACGTCGCCGATGGGTGTCTCGGTCACAACGAGCCGCGACGTTCCCGACGGGGTGTAACTGGCCGACTGGTTGATGAGCAGAGCCGGATCGGAGTTGCCGGCTGAAACCAGGAACCGGAGCTGGAGCCGGTGGCCAGCTACCACCTTATAGGCCGCGTTGCCGAAGTTGGCCGCGGTACCGGTTCCGTTAACGAACCGCTGGAGAGCGGTGGTACCGGCATTCAGGGTCTTGGTGACGGTATTGCCAACCTGGACTACGGCGCCGGTGGCCGGATTGTAGTCGAAGAGCTGCACCTTGACGCTGGCAGAAGTGCCGGTGCTGCGCATGTAGCACTCGAACTCCGCATAGGCGTTGGGGTCGATGCGAGTATCGACAGCATAAGCCGGAGTGTAGGAGCGGTAAAACTCCTGGTCGGTGAAAGTGCTGTCACCGTATGTCCCTTCATTGACCCTGATGCGGGTGGTGCCCGATGGCGGCGTGGTGCCCATGAGCCCGCGCCACTTGTTCGTGGCCGCGCCGATGGTCACGGCATAGTTGGTCGTGAACAGGGAGGTGATGTTGGTGGTGCCATCAAGCCCGACGCTCACTGCCGGCAGTGCATTCAGGTAGTACGTGGTGGTTGCGGCGCGGGAGAGCATCGGCTTCAGCCACCCCTGATACATGAAGACCGTAACCAGCACCGTGAGCGCCAGGGTCAAGATACCCTTGCCCCAGGAGCTCATTCCCCTAACTTTCCTGACGATTATTCTTCCCATGGCAGTGCCACCTCATGTTAATCAAACCTGGTGAAATCAGTATAAAACCCAATTTACCGCCCCATCACAGCGTCGTATGGCAGCTTTGGCACGTGGTGCGCCCGCCCACGTCGGTCCACTTGACCGGTTTCTGGAAGTGACAGGAGACATTGGAGCAGGTCTTGGTGCCCACGGTGTATGTCGCAGCAGCCAGGCTGGTCGAGTACGTGTCGAAGCTGCCGGGGTCCTTGTAGGTGCCGGTCCGGACCCACCCTCCTTTGGGGGTTCTGAGCTGGGCCTTGGAGATCACCTTAATTCCCGGAAACGCCACATCCACCCGCCCGTTCACATGGGAAACGGCGCTGCCGATGGTGGCATCCCCCTTGAGCCGCGGGGAGAAATCGTGGCATGACGCTGTCGAGCAGTTGACGCTCTTGTCGTTATGGGCCACGGTGACCGTCGCGTAGTGGCAGTTGTTACAACTGATGGTGGTGGAGTTGGACGCGAGGCCGTGGCTGCTTGTGTCGGTAGTGCCGGCGGTTCTCAGGCCGTTGCCTTTGGAATAGATGTTGTTGTAATGGATGCCGACCATGTGCCCCCCCTCCTTGCCGCTGCCAAGCCAGTTGTGTGAATCGTAGTGGGCCGGCGAGCCGGCAATGGTGCTGTTGGGATAATTGCCGTGGCAGCTGGCGCACCGGTCGCCGGTGAAGGAACCGCCGTACCAGTCGGGTGTCTGGGCGTAGATGAGATTCGTCCCGTAACCATTGCTGTGGCAGTAGGCCGCCGTACACCTGATGGAGACGCTGGAGGTACCGATAATTCCGCTTCCCGCGACGTTCGGGCCGTTGTTATTGGTGGCGCCGTTGCGGCTTCGCAGATAGCTGACCCCAGCATCGATCTTGCTCAGGGCAAGATTTATTGTGCCGTTGGTGTGGAAGGTGGCCGGGTCGAGGGGGTGGCAGTTGGCGCAGCCGTACCGGTACGTCGTGCCAGTGGCGTGGCTGCCGGTGTAATTGTAGAACGTTGGCAGCAGCGCTCCCACGTGGATGGCATGGGCGCCGCTCAGGCCGGCGATGGGATGGCAGAAATCGCAGTTGAGCGAAGCCCCTCCCCAGCGGGGGTTCGCGTAGACCGTCCCGACCTTCTGTCCGTTGGAGTGGCAGTAGACGTTGGAGCAGACGCGGGCCTGGTCGTTGTACGCGGGGTTGTTGTTGCCGGCCACCACCGGATCGAAGCTGACGTTTTTCTGGGTGTTCGCATGGAGCGTGTTGCCAGGAATCAGGGTGGTGCCGGTGCGCGACGTGTTGTAGTGGCAGTGCTCACAGTCATGTGCCACCCGTATGTGCTTCGCGTTGTGGGAGTTGTACCAGTTGCGGTCCGCAGAGCTGTAGTTGACATAGTTGGGCTCGCCGAACTGGCTGACGAAGGAGCCGCTCGGCGGCGTCAGACTGAGGGACGCCGCGCCGTAGGAGCCGTGGCACCCCTTGCAGTCGTAGGTGGTGGCGGTGTCGGTCCAGGGAACCACGGTCCGGAATGCGGCGGTGCGCTGACCCGAGCTGTGGCAATAGACCGTAGTGCAGGTGCTGGCGGCGATGCGGCCGGCCCGTACACCCGAATAGTCCTTGAAGCCGTTCACGTGGTTCAGCTTGACGGCAACGGTGGTATTGTTCTGGACGGTCTTGGCGTGGCACTCGGGGCAGCCGATGGCGGTGCCGACCCCGGGATTGAAGGTGGCATCGATGTGCTTGCGGTGGTTGTTGGTAGAAAGCACCTTTGCGCTCCCGGCCTGACTGCCGTGACAGCCGGTACAGTCTGAAGGAAGAGTGTCTCCCCACACTGCCGTGTAGTTGTTGAACGGCGGCGTGGTCGTGGTGCCGTTGGAGTGGCAGTAGATGTTCTGGCAGCGGCCGTAGGCGGTGGCCACCTCCTTGGCATTATGGCCGGCAACGCCGGAATAGATGCCGCTGGCACCGCCTATGGAATCGGCAAAGAGGATATCCGCCTTCCTGTTCACGTGATTGGACATGTCCGCGATGGCGCGGGAATTGGCCACGGTGGCGCTGTGGCACTTGACGCAGTCGATGATTGAGAGGGACCCGTCGCCGATATGGACGCCGTGGGAACCGGTGTTCACGACGGTGCCCGATTCGGCATCGCCCCGGTGGCAGCCGATACAGCTCGTACCGTGGGATGAGCCCCAGTCCGCCACCCGGTTGGGTGGATCGTAGGCAGTCGCCTTGGTACCGGGGCTGTGGCAGTAAAGGTTGGAGCAGACACCGGTTCGCTCGGGGTTATAGAGGTAGAGGGGATAGCTCACGTCGCCATCAAAGGAACCATCGCCGTTATTAGGGAACGAGGTGAACTGTATTACGAGCCCCCGCTGCCCGGCGCTCGTGGCGTGGGAAAATTTTGCCATCCCCGCCTTGGCCGCATGGTCGGGGTGGCACTTGATGCATCCGGTGGTAACATCGCCATAATAGAGGCCATGCTTCGCATGCCGGGCGTCCGTCGGCGGGGCGCTGTGGCAGGTGGCGCATTTATCCTGGATCGTTATGCTTTCGTCAATATACAAGGGGAGATTGCCCCGCTGTGGAGTCGTTGTTTCGAAATGGCAGTTGACATTGGAGCAGGTATCGTAAACCGGTACCGCCCGCTGGGGAAAAGAGGTCACGTTACTGTAGCGGGCCGTAAGCCGGGAGTCGTTGATGTTGGCCACAAAGTCCAGGTTGCCGTTGCGGTGGTTGTAGACCGACGGAAGCTTGTGGCACTTGCTGCAGTTGGGGGCGGTACCGTTCATCCAGGAATGGGTATCGTGGCTGCCGACAAACTGCCCCGTAGAGATATTGCGGTAGGCGGCATCCACCGGCGGCATACCGTGGCATCCGGAACAGTCGGTGATGGTTCCGGCATACACCGTTCCTGCGGCAATAAGGGTGAAGGCCATCGAACAGGCAGCCAAAAGCGTAGCAAGCACCGTCAATCTGCTCTTGCTTCGCGTTGTCCCGTAGATCTTGCCCATAACTGCCCCCGTAATTTTCAACTCGTTTTCCCCGGACAGATTCGCTTAGCCCCTCCGGGGACGGAGAATGGCACCAATCCGCCAAATCACCATAGCAGGCCATCAATAATTTTGAACAACCCGTCACATCAGGCAATGTCCAGCAAAACACCGATAAATTACCGGACTTCACCACGCAAACATACAACCACTAAAATGCGGGCTTTCAAGCCTTGCTTTTGCAAAAGAAGAACCAATACACGGCAGCCAGTCGCACAGTTAAGCAATTATAATATTCAGCAAAAACCAACGATTTCGCCTGAAGTTAACAGGAACAATCCTTCATAATCTGTTCAGGATGCAGAAGAAGGGGCACTGCCCTCTTTACCGTCTGGAGCACAGCGACGGAAAACAATCGGAGGGTGGAAGACGATGGGAAATGGGGGGCTCCCCCATCACTTGAAGTATTCGGCGTGGATGGAAGTTCCCATATGGGATGTGACAAACAGCGAAACCACTGACATGACAAAGCAGAGGATAAAAAACCAGGCCGCACGGTTCCCGCTCATGCGAAAAAAACGTCTCAGATGGAGGTAGACACCCATCAACAGCCAGGTAATCAGCGACCACGTCTCGACGGGGTCCCACCCCCAGTATCGCCCCCACGACTTGTAGGCCCAGATGGAGCCGGCCAGCATGCCGATGGCCCAGAATATGAAGCCGAACCCGGCAAACCGGTAGGCGTAGAGGTCAATTCCGTCCAGGCTGGGCAACCGTTCCATCCAGGCAGTGGTTACGGGGCGGCTCTTGACAAGGTGAAAGATTGAGAACGCCAGGGCGATGACCAGGGTTCCAAAGGCTATTTTATAGAAGCAGATGTGCAAGACGAGCCAAATGCCGCCGAACGTGGGGGGAAGCGACCGGATACCGGGATTGTAGAAATTGGCCAGGGCGACCATGAGGAACACCACCGGAAAAACTATCACGCTCGCTGTCCGGATACGCGGAAAGATGCGGGAAAACATCAGAAACACCACCATGGTAATCCAGGCATCGGCCGACAGTACCTCGCTGGGGGCCATATACGGCCCATGCCCGACAATGCGCCACCAGTAGACGATTACAGCCGAATGCACCAGAAGCCCGAGCCATACCGGCCAGTAACTGCGCTGCTCCGCCACCTCCTTCCTGAATATGACACCGCTGACATTCACTATGGTCGCCGCCACGTAGCAGAGCACCGCCAGCCAATTCAGCGCCACACAAATCGCAACCTGCTTATCCATGATTATCCTCAAGACCCAGAGACCGTTTCAATGACGCTAATTCGTCCGTATAAAACCCGGCAAACTTCGTTGCCCGCCAGCGAACCACGACAACTCCGCCGGCCCCCTCACATACCGTCATCTCACGGGGCGGCGTGAAATAATGCAGCACGCCCCCCAGGCAGATAATAAAGAAACCGAGGAATATCGCCGGCATTCCAACCAGGTTCACAATCAGCAGCCTCGACCAGGGGGCAAAGGCCCGCAAACGGAACCTGTAATCGCCAATCACACCTTCTTCCCCGACCTTCAGCGGAACCCGGCCGATCTCCCTCCCCCCCGCTTCCAGCCGCAGCGTAAGCAGAGGATCTACCAGGGAGAATGATTTCCCCGCCGCATCAACCAGGTATTTGGCCCTGAGGAGTTCCCCCTCTCCGAGCAGGCCGTTGTAATCATTATAGGCCGGAAGGTCCGGCGCTTCGGGGTGCTGAATCTGGAGCTGAAACATCCGGGGGGGGCCATCGGGACCCGTCACTTCGACAAAAAAAGCGTGGCCGAATTCTACCCCCTGATAAAAGCGCAGACCACGGTGGATAAGGATTTTGTTGATTTCCACGCTCCTGGTTTCCACTGTCCCCCCAGCGGAAATAAACGAAACGGCAGAGCCCACGCGTTGCACACTGTTGTCCGGACGGAAGCGATACGTTACGCGATCGAGCCTCAGCGTGTCCGGCAGCACCAGGGGCCTGGCGAGCAGTCCATGCTCCTCGCTCAGGAGAGGGTACGATGGATACCACAGCATACCTTCGGCAATCTGGACAACTCCCCGCTGCTGGGTCAGCGCAATGAAGAGCGATGCGGCAATGCTCACAACCATTCCGAAGTGAAGCAGGGCATTGCCCCAGTATCCCCATGGATGGCGGACGAATCTCACCGCACCATCCTTGGCCTTCTGCCTCTGAAAACCGCGGGAGGAAATGACCAGGCTGCAATGTTCCACACTCCCCGCAACGGCAAAACTCTCAGCGCCCGGCATCTCCGGATCGGGCTGAGACATCCTCCGCCATGCTGCCAGGCACTGGTTCCATGTGGACAGGGACAGGGAAACAGCCGCTCCTGCAAGTACAAGGGAAAACGCCGGATGCGTGTATATGTGATGGAAACCGAGCAACCCGCTCAAGGAGCCGAGCAATGGATGCGCCATCCGCCACGCAAGCATTTTTTCGGGAGGCGTGAGAAAACTCTGGGGGATGAATGCCGACAAGGTAATGGCGAACAGGGCCGCCGCCATCAGGCAGAGGATGGTTGCTCTCGAGAGGAAAAAACGCCTTACAAGACTCATCATCAGGGGTGTCTGGCCGGTTTGTCGCCATCTTGCCGCGCAGCGACTTGGTTCCCTTTGCGGTCCAGCACCGGCCAGGGGATAACCGTATTGGTGCTGGTGCCGCCGATGGTATTGACTTCAGTGATTACCCAGCGGCCATCCTTCTTGCTCAGAATATACCCCATGCGGTAGATGAAATCCTTTTCCTCGGCATATTTCTCGTTGGTTGCCATCCGGTAATGGATGAAATCCCAGGTTTCTTCCGTTTCAACCGTTGCATCCACGCTGCTGCGCCGCTCCACCTTCGTGAATTTGATGTCCTTGAGCTTCGACTCCATCCGCAGCTGCCCCTCGCCCAGGGCGGACATGTGGTGATAAAGCTTCAGCGTCTGTTCACCGGTAGTGACCTCCAGCATGGGATTCATGTTCTGGGTGCGGTATCCCTGGGTCACCAGGGCATTGTAACGCAGGACAACGTTCTCGATCTCCCCGCCGGCCGACCCGGTGCCGCTACAGCCAGTCATCATGAACAATAGCGGCAACATGCCGAACCTGCACAGCAGAGCAAAAAACCTGTTGACCCTCATGAACGTCCCCCATGTTGCTGTGCCACGATTATTCCCCATAGCGCCACAAATCACCATGAGTAGGTCTTTGTGGTGTTGTTGGTGTGTCTTGCCCCGCAGATGCTCGAACAGCTTACGTCGTTCGCCCCCATATAACCGGTTGCCGGCAGTTGAGCGCTGGTCAGGTACGAACCCGAGAAGGCCCCGCCGTTCCCGTCCGGCTTATAGCGGGGCGGAACGTTGACTCCGGTCAGAAGCCGCGGCACCTTGCCGCCATGGGGAACCCGGATGTGGCAGTTGACACAGGCCTTGTTGTGGCCGCCCGACGATTTTGTGTGGCCGTATCCTCCCGCGGCCCAGGTGTGGCAGTTGAAGCAGAAGTTGGCGGCGGGATACGTCGTGGTGCCCGTTCCGCTCAAAAGCGTCCCTCCGGCAGCTGTGCCGTTGGCCGCGGCCGATGTGAAGGGCCAGTTCTGGTACTTGCCGGTCAGCAACCATTTGACCGTCGAGCCATGGGGCCCCTGGGCCGTGGCCGAGGTGCCGGTGTCTCTACCGTGGCAATCCGAGCACGACATCACCTCGCCAGGGGCCCAGCCGCCGGTGAGGGCCGCCGCATTCAGGCGCCTGTTGCCGGTTTCCGGCAGGGGCTGGATCACTGGATGATAGGAGACGTTGTTGGGGTTGAACTCCAGCCCGACATTGGTCCAGCGGGCCGCCCCCAGGGAGGCCGACGTCATGTTCCAGTAACGCATGGTGTTATGGGTGGTACCAGTAGACGCATGGCACTTGAAGCAGATCTGATACTCGTAAGTGGACTCCTCAACCATACTATAGGTACCGTTTACCCACGCCCCGGAATAGCTGACGCTGGCTCCCGGCACGCCGCGCTGGGTCCGCGACACCTTGTTGGTATTGGCAATGATCCGGTAGACATTGCCGGCAACCGGGGCGACCCAGGTCCCCGTGTATGGGGTGGTGGTGAGAGTCGTGGCGGTATTGCCGGTAATCATCGCCACGGGGGTGGTGGTACCCAGGGAATCCGAAACCAGGCTTACGTAGTCGCCGGTCCAATAGTTGGGAACCCAGCTCTTGTTGCTGTTGACCAGGGTGGTGCTGCTGCCGCCGGTGGCGATTCCGTAGTCTCCATGGAGCCCGTTTCGGGTCGCATGGGGGTTGTGGCAGTCAACGCATTCCACATGCTTGTTCTGGGCAATGTAGGCGAGGGTTTCGTTCCTGGTGGAGGGGAGATGGACCCCGGCAAAGTGCTGGGTCGCATGGCCGAAGCCCTCGGCACCGGGGTCGGCATAGGACCAAGGCACATTGCCCGGAAGCGTCAGGTCGCTGGGGGCGCGGTTGCCGAAATAGAACGAGGCGGTGTAGCTGGTCGTATAGGTAGCCGTAGTATCCAGCTCCAGGTCGACGGCAATCCTCTCGCCCGCGTTCAGGGTGACGGCCCCCACGCTTGCCGCAATCTGGCGCACGGCGCCGGGGGCGGCGGTGGTGGCCAATTCGGTGGCGTAGGTCGCTCTGCCGATGATTGTGGCCCCCATGGTATCGTTGGCGTTCCATTTGTAAACCATGTAGCGGATCTTGGCGTTCTGGGCCGTCGAAGACTCGCGGCAGTAGACATTGATCACCCAGATGCCGGCAGGGACGGTCGTGGTGCTGTAGACCGCGGGCGAGGTAAAGGTTACCATCCGCCAGTAGTTGGTGCCGACGGCATTGGTGGTCTGGCTCTTGGTCTCGTAGGCGGTCGTGGTCTCCCAGGGGGCCATGGAGCGGCCGATCCAGGTGCCGCCGGCAAAGGTATCGCCGGTGTTGTGCTGATTCGGCATCGGTTCAGTGGGGGTTTCAGCGGCGGACGGCCTGAAGTACAGCTTGTTGGTGGTGCTGTACGTCGAATTTGCGGTCCGGAAATCACGATTTGCGCTGAAAATATCCTCGGCTGCCAGGCTCATGGGCGCCACGCCGTAGAAATCCTTGTGTGCCACCGTCTTGGGCGGGCCGCCCCCCGGGTCGTCGTCTGTGGTCTGGCTGTGGCAGCGGTAGCATATCTGCTCTTCGGCGGTCTCGCCGCCGGCCGCGTCGAGCGCCCCCTGGAGCCTGCGGATGCCGCTGTTGTGGTTGCCGAAAGAGTAGAGGGAGGTGGCATTCATGAACACCGACGTCTCATTCATCAGGGCATTGTGGCACTTGGAGCAGTTGCCGTAGACCGTGCTGCCGTCACTCATGAATTTGGCGGAAACATCATACTGGTGCCCCGAACTGGAATACTGGGCCTGGGTTATGACCGGCGTCGAGTTTGCCGGAGAGTCATTGCGGCGCCGGGTGGTATCCTTCGTCTTGGCCGCTGAATGACAACTGATGCAGATGCCGCCGGCGCCACCGGCGGATTTGATGAAATCGGTGTTGGCATAACCGCTCGATGCGGTGGGGGCCACCGCGATGCCGGTCCTCAGGTTACCCCCTCGCCCCATGGTATTGGATGCGTTCAGATCGGGGCTGAAGATATTGTGGTTCACATGGCACATGGTGCAGCGCCGGGCGTAGGCATTGACCCCGGTGCTGGCGCTGCTGTAGGGGGACTGCAGAGGATACCCCGAAGAGTAGTTCCGCATGGCATGGTGGAAGGTATTGGTGCTCTGCATATCGATATTGTGGCAGTCGATGCAGAGGCCCTTGTTGTCCCACGTAACCGAGCTGGTAGCACGGGTTTTGGGAGTGGAGGGGTTCGTGGTGACGTCCAGGCCGACCGGGTGGCAGGACACATTGGAGCAGCTGCTGCCCGCAGCGTTGTAGCTGTGGGTAAGAGTCACCTTCGTGGAATTCATGGTGTTGTCGCCGTCGCGGAAGGCCGACGAGAAAACCCCGAAGACAGAGGCGGCGACGTTATAGGTTTTATTGACATGATTAGCGGTATTGGCAACGGAGGTGTTGTTCCGGGTCGTTGAGGCATGGCAGTTGAAGCATTGCATGTAGACGCCGCTCAGGGCGCCGGTTCTGATGTGGCTGCCATGGGCATTCCCCTTGGGGGAGCCCGATGGGTACAGGGGCGCACCCTTGCGGTAATCGGAGCCGTAGGTGGCGTTGCCGTGACATGAGTTGCACGCCAGCGGCCCGGCGGTGCCCCAGTTGACGCTTGTGTTGGCCGGGACGGAGCCCGAGGATACCGACGTGCCGTTGGAATGGCAGTAGGTGTTGGAGCAGTTGCTGTAGCCGTCGCCCGGCTTCGGGGTGCCGTTGTAGGTACCGACGCCGAAGGTGGAGTCGAAGGCCACATTCACCTGGTAGTTTACGTGCTTGGCGTACTGCGGCGCTCCGTGGCAATTGGCGCAATCGTCGGCAAGTGTCTTGGATGCGTCCCACTTGTGGCAGACGACGCACTTGATGGAAGAACCGCTCAGGCCATAACTGTAAGAAAGATGCTTGGTGTGGCTGCCGCTGGCTATGGGATCGCTGGAACCATCCGCGGCCACACCGCCATGCCCGCCACCCTCCCGGTGGCAGCCGTTGCAGACGGCGCTCGCCCCCCAGGTCGGAGTCCCGTAATTGGCAGGCGCGCCGACGCCGCCTGCCCCCTGGACCGTCGAGTGGCAGTAGAGATTGGTGCACTGGCCGTACGCGGAACCCGGCGCCTTGGTCATGGGAGCGATGACGCCGTTATACCGGGCGGAGCCGATGACCGCGGTCGTGGTGCTGTCGAAGGCAACGTTTACCAGCTTGTTGACATGGTTCGCATACGTGCCGATGGTATTGCTGTCGGTGACGCTCGCCTTGTGGCACCGGACGCAGTTGATGCCGAAACTCGCCACATGCTTGCCATGACCGCCGGAGGCCATGGCATCTCCGGAGGGCTTGTCGCTCTTATGGCATCCCTTGCAGGTGAGGCTTCCCCCCCAGGCTGCCGCCTGGTTCGGCGCATCGAATGCGCTCCCCTTGTTCCCCGGGCTGTGGCAATAGGTTGCGGTACAGGTGCCGAAGGTATTGCTCTGGCTCGGCAGGTAATCGTTGAGGGCGCCGGAATAGGCGCCGCTCCCGGCGTTGGGGAGAGATGAGAAGGTTATCGAGAGATTACGCCTGCCGGCGCTCGTGGCATGGGCAAAGGGGCTCCCCTCGGCGGCATGGGCAGGGTGGCACCGGGAGCAGCAGGCAGTGGTCGTACCGTAGTAGGCGGCGTGCTTGGCCCCCGTCACCGGGTGGCTGCCGGTATTGGGCGCGGCGCCATGGCAACGGTTGCAGTCGGTGGGTGAAGAAAACGCCGCACCGTTCCATTGGGGGGTAGCTGATTCGAAGTGGCAGTTGACGTAAGAGCAGGTGCCGAGCGTCGGCGTGGCGCTCTGGGCAAAGGATGCGCCGCGGCTGTAGGAAGCCGGCGTGAGCGAACTGTTGATGTTGGCGGACATGGTTATGTCGCCGTCCCGGTGGGCGGCGGTATAGGAAGTCACTTCCGCACCATGGCAGACCGTACAGTTATCGACCGTTGCGCCGCTCCCCATGTGGCTGCGGTGGTTCCCCTTGAAGGCTCCGGTGGAGATGTTCCGGTAGGCGGCATCGTCGGGGCGGTAGTCGCCGGTCCCATTGGTCCCATGGCAGTCATAGCACTGCAGCGCCGCTCTAACGGGAGTTACCGCCCCAATTGCCATCACAATAAACACCGAGATTATCACTGCTATCGACTTCATATCATGTCTCCAGCACCACCAACATATTTAGTCTGCTTTCAGGCCTCCCTGCCAAAAGGCGTCACAGCCACGTCCAGACTATCACACCAAAGCTCTCTAAATAAATTTAAATTAGCAAATTCTATTCCAGCACACATAACCAGCCGGCATCCCGGCCCTAGTGCGGAGCCGTCCGAAAACAAAGAGGCCGGGAGAAATGATTCCCCGGCCTCTTGTGTCAAAAAAATGTAAAAAGTGCGACAACCATCGCCATTTGACGGAAATTTGGCAATTACTCAGACGTTACAGGGAAAGGGGCGGCTTGGCCGGACGATGAATTGCCGGCCCTATTGCCGCCGCGAACCTGTACCGGCAACTGGAGCCCCTGTAATCTTCTGATTGACCACCTCCACGGAATCAATAAGCCAGACCCCGTCATGTTGCTCGAATTCATAGTCCAAGTCGTAGACAAGTCCCCTGACTTCCTTGACGGTCTTGCCTGTTACGGCATCAATATGGCGAACGTCCCAGATTTCACGGGTTCTGACCCGGTAACGGGGAAACCCCAGCTGTTTATCTCCCATACCATTAAATTCAAGGGACTCCATGGACAGAACGTTCGACTCCATCCTCTGTCCCGCTTTTTTCACGCCGGCGAGGCAGTAATCAAGCCAGTTGAAATGGCTGGTGGTGAGACGTTCCCCGAAGGGCTTCAAACCCTGGACAGCAAACGCCACAGTAACGGTACGAGTGTAACCCTGGATGTCGTGGCAATAAAACAACGGTATTCGTATGACAAAAAAGGTATCTTTGCGTTATACACATCGCAATTTAGCGTATACCGCGACTATTCAGGAATTCCGGACGCGGAACTGGAGGCAGGCGGCAAGGACGCAGGCGAAACCGGCAAGAATCGCCGCCTTCCCCGCCAGGGGTACCCCCGCGGCCGTGGCGGCGATGCCCCACGACTGGACGATGGCGCCGCCGATGAACATCCCCACCACCACGAGACCGGCATCGGCGTCGCCCTCGCCGGCCTTGATGAGCTGCCGGAACGGGCAGCCGCCGATGAGGACGGATATCCACCCCACAAGCCCCATGCCGAGGAAGCTCCAGAGGTGTTCCAGATGGGCGCCGGGCTGGCCGTAGAGGCCGGGATTGAATTTCCCGCCGGCAAGGTTTGCTACGACCGCGGCGATGAAGAAGGCAAGCACACCCCAGAGGGCCGGGGTTCGCCTCCCCATGAGGAAGACGTCCCGGATGCTGCCGGTAATGCAGAAACGGCTCCGCTGGGCCAGGACGCCAAGCACGATACCGGCCCCCAGGGACAGGGGCACGGGGGCATGCTGGGCGGCGCTTCCCTGGGTGGAGAAAATTATGAAAGCTGGACGGACCAGAAGGAAAATGAGCAGCAAAATAAAAACGGCCGGAACCAGGGCTCCGCCATGGCCCTGGTCCCGGTTGGGCTGACCTGGGTCCACGCCATTGGCAAGCCCCCGAAGCCCTGCCCAGACGCCGACCACCAGGCCGGCAACACCGGCAACGGCGGTGAGGTCCCCGGCGGCAAGGCGGAGAAAGAGCTTGATGGGGCAGCCGATAAAGACGGAACAGCCGACGATGAGAAATATCCCCGCAAAGAGCCGCGGCAAGGGGGCGCTCCCCCCGCGGGAGCGGAACTCGCGGAAGATGAGGGCGCTGGCCATGGCGCCGAGGACAAAGCCGATCAGCTCGGGGCGCAGGTACTGCATGCGGGGATTATCGTGCATCCCCAGGGCGCCGGCACTGTTCTCGATGAAACAGGAGACACAGATGCCCGAGTTCTCTGGGTTCCCCCAGATCGCCAGGAGCGCCCCGACCCCGCCGAGAAGGAGCCCCGCCGCAACCACCATCCAGAAGTGCCGGTCGCGCAACATCACTCGCACCCCCCAGCCAGACGGCTTCTGAGGTAGTTGATCTTGCCGAGGGATGCCGCCAGGCTCCGGTTGCCGGGATTGGCCGCCGCCCGGCTGCCGATGCTCCGCAACCCTTCATCCACGATCTCCTGGATTGCAGAACGCCGCGACAGTGGGCTCCCCTCCTCCAGGTAGTCGCCGTTCAGTTTCACCCCCTCCACAAAGGAAGCCGCCGCCTCGTCCAGGGCACCCATATCCCTGAGGATCTCCCCCTGGAGGATATGGCCGTGGGCCTCGCCGGGATATTTCCGAAGGAGCTCATCCAGCTTCAGGAGGGCCTCCTGATTTCTGCCGGCCCGGCGCAGTTCCTCCACGGGGCCGTAAAGCTTGCCAACCAGCTCGACGCGGGCGCGGTAGGCCATCTCCCTCTCCGCCGCCTTGCCGAGACCGGCAACCTTGCCCCCCCCCGTACCGTGGGCAGAGACAAGGACGACGGCCAGCGTCCCAAGGACGACGGCCAGGAGCAGCCAGGTTATTTTGTCGAAGGTGTCGGTAAACATTGAGTCTCTTCTGTGTGAGGCTTACCCCCCCTGCTCGCTCTGCTCGCTTCCCCCCTACAGGGTAGGGGGGACCGAGGGGGGTCTAATATTTTTGGTACGGCGGCATGTTCACCCGTTTCGCCATCTCCCGGATCGGGTCGTAATCGCTGTCGTCAAGTTCCTCGTAACCGTCGATCCAGGCAGCTTTCAGCACCTTGAGTTGCTCTCCGTCCACCTCGGCGGTATCGGTGGGCTTCAGGGCCAGAAGCGCCTCTTTCACCTTCTTGACCAGGGCCGGGTCGGTCCCCTTGGCCACGCCGAAGGTGCAGTACGGAATCGGCTTGCTCTGGGCGAGGATGACGAAGTCATCGGGGGAGATTTTACCTTCCCGCGCCATGACCTCCAGGTCGAGGGCCGGTGCGGCGGCCACGTCGTACTTGCCGTAGAGGACGCCGTAGATGAGTTTCTCATGCTTGAAGGAGCCGGGGGGGATGGAATACGTCGCCAGGTCGTGCTCCGGATTGATGCCGGCGGAAAGCATCAGGTCGTACTCGGCCAGATAGCCGGTGGGAGCCAGCATGGGGCCGAAGGCGAGACGCTTGCCCCGGATGTCGTCCAGCTTTTCGATGCCGCTCCCCTTGCGGGCAATGAGGGTGCCCACGGAGCGGGAACCGAACTTGCCCCGTTTCTCCGAAGCAAGCAGCTCGACACCGTGGTTCTCATGAAGAACGATGTAGATGAGGGAGTTGGAATGGGTGAAGGTAAACTCCCCCGCCTTGAATCGCTTCTCGAAGTCGTGGGTGTCCACCGGCACCGCAACGAAATCAACTCCGCACTGCTCGGAGAGGTAACGGGTCAGGGGGAGGAAGCGCGCCATGGTTTCCTCCTCGCTGTTGCAGAGCATGTAGCCGATCTTCACCACGGGCCGCTTGCCTTCGGCCTTGCAGCCGGCAACGAGGAAAAGAAGCAGGAGAATGGGGGCGAGCTTGAAAATTCGCATACTGGGCATGGACTGCTTGCTCCTTGAAATCATTTACACGCCGGATCGGCACCGTCGAGGGAACCGTGGACGGCAAACGCCCGTCCCAGGCATCCGCCACGGCACTCATGGACCTCACGGCACTGGGTACACTCCTCCGGGGTTTCGCGAAGCCGGAACCGGAACGCTCTCTTGGCCTGGGAGGCAATTATCTCCCGAAGGGACGTCGTTCCCAGGGTGCCGAGCCGCACGGGAAGGGTCGGGCACGGATAGACGCCACCGTCGGGGGCGATGGCAATCATGGTATTGGCAGCCTGGCACCCCCCCTGGGGAAAGGGGACTCCGGGGTTGAAGGCCCGCCAGAGGAACGGGTCGTGGATGGTAATGTTCAGGCCATCCGCTCCCCCCGCCGCGGCAAGGGATTTTGCCAGCCCAGCCTGCTCGGCCCGGCTGATGAAGAAGGGGGCTTCTCCCCCATAGAGGCGCTGCATGGGCAGAACGAGGCGGGCAATGCCCTCTTCCCGGCAGAAAGCGACCAGAGCCGGCAACTGGCGCCAGTTTCCGCGGGTCACCGGAAACGAAATCCCCATGGCCGGAGAGGACTCGCGGAATGCGCCGCGCAGCCCCTGGAAATCCGCCACGGACCCCGCCGACAGGAGCACCTCCTTCACCTTCAGTTCACCCGCACGGGCGGCAACGGACTCAGTAAAAGCCGCCAGCGGCACGGTAAAGGTGACGGCAACGGGGGTGCCGCTGAACTCTTCCAGCACCGCCATGGCCCCCTCGCCCGGCAAATCCCCCCCACAGGTCACCTGGAGCATGAGGGGACGGCAGGCGACGATGTCGGCACAGAGGCGGCGGAGCATCCCGGTATCGGCCGGTTCAGCGGGGAGATCCCAGTAGATGGTTATGGGAGAAGCCAGTTCCATGATTTACGCCCAGCAGTGGGGATCGGGGCTGTTCAGGTCGCCGGTGAGCGCCAGGGCCCGGGCGCTGCACCCGCCGAGGCAGTCCTCGTACTTGCTGCAGCCGGAGCATTTGCCCGTCGGTTTTTTATTTCGCATCTTCTCCAGCACCGCCGAATCCCGCCAGACCTGCTTCAGGTCATCACGGACGATATTGCCGATGACGACAGGGATGAAGCCGCAGGGGGTCATGTCGCCGTTGGCCTTGATGTTCAGCGACAGCTTGCCGCAGACGCTCCCCTTCACGAGGCTCCCGGCATCACGGGCGCCGAGGAGCGCAATAATCGGGTCGTCCAGGGAGATGTCGAGCCCCTTCTCCCGCTCTTTTGCCGCCAGGGCGCCGCGGTAGAACTCCTTCCACTCCTCCGGCGAGAGATCCAGTTCATCCTTGTGGGAAAGGCCGAGCCCCGAGCACTTGAAGTTGTGGAAGTTGAGCTGCCCCACTCCCTGCTCCCGGGCAAAAGCCACCAGTTCGTCGATGGCGGTGTGGTTGATCCGGCAGATAACCGTGGAGATTGAGGTGGCGATCCCCGCCTCCGCCAGGTGCCCCAGGGCCGCCATTGCCCGGCCGTGGCTTCCGGCGACACCGCGGAAATCATCGTGGACCGCGGGGATGTGGCTGTCGATGCTGATGCCCACCTTGGTGAAGCCGGCGCCCCGGAGGGCTTGCGCCTTCTCCCGGTCCATGAGCCAGCCGTTGCTGTTCATGGATATCCGCAGCCCCAGGCCGCTGGCATGACTGGCGATATCCAGCAGCCCCGGATGGAGGAGCGGCTCCCCGCCGCCGAAATTTACGGAAAACACCCCGGCCCCGGCCACCTTTTCCAGGCAGGTGAGGAGAACATCGCGGGGAAGTTCCTCGTGGGTGTCTTCACGGCTGTAGCAGTGGCGGCAGGCGAAATTGCAGCTGTTGTTTATGGCCCAGTTGATGGTCAGGGGGGCTTCCAGTGACGGCGCCTTCATAACATCCTTGTCACTCTGCATAGCTTATGAACCCCTTGGCTGCCAGTTCGTCCAGAAAGGCCCGGACATCATCCCGGAGCACCGCCTCATCCACCTCGAACTGCGGCAGCAGCTCCGCCACGATGCCGTCCAGGGTCAAGCCGTCGCAGAGTTTCCAGATCTCGGTCCCCAGATAGTTGAGGGAGAGCATGGACCCGCCGGAGAAGAGGACCGAAGTCCCGGTCTCCTCCATCTCTTCCCCCCGGTCCAGGGCCTCACTGACCAGGGCCAGGGCATCCTCTTCTTCGCGCCACATGACGTTGGGGTTGCGATGAATCGTCTGCATCATACCGTCCTCTTCTTAATCACCCTGCCCGGTTATGGAGGCTATTACCAGATTCTCCCGGGACGCGTTGCGGATGCCGTGGTCCTCGAAGGCGGGGACGACGACGATCTGCCCCGTGGTGATGGACTGGGTCTTGCCACCGGACAGGAACTCCCCGACCCCCTCCATGACCGTCCAGATGTGACTGCCGTGGTGGGTGTGGGTTACGATTTCCTGGCCCGGCTTCATGCAGATGAGGCTCACCCGGGCGTGGTCGTCGGACCAGATGATTTCCTGGTGGCGTTTCTCGTCGCTGAACTTCTTGAGGGTCTGTACGTCAAGCACCTGTGATTTCATGCATTCCTCCTGAGATAAGTATCCGTCACGCCTTCTTGACAAGTTTCAGAACGGAGCCGAGCCACTCGGCGGTCCGGTTGAAAATTCCTGACGTAGTTGAGACCTGCACCACCGGACCGGTATCGCCAACGCCGGCAAACGTCACCCCATAGCGGGAAGCAAGCCGGTTCGCCCCGCGTGGGATTTCCCCCGGCTGAACAACAGGCACGATCAGGGCGCCTCCGCCGTCGGCATTATGGTTTTCAAGCAGCTTGATCTCGGCATCGCTCAGCCCCGTAGCCCGGTCATCCCCCACAAAGAGCCACACCTGGCCGTATTCCGCCAGCAGTTGGGCGGTAAGCAGCGGGACGTCATGCCTCCCGGCCGTCCTGACCGTCAGCCCTTGGGCTTCAAGTTCAACCTGCACCTTCGTGCCCGGAAGCTCCGGGGCAGCACCGGAGCCGCTCCCGACAGAATAGAGGAGGATTTTACCGGAAGACGCAGCAAGGGTGTTTTCCTCCAGCCAGCGGGCGATATTGGCGATGTAGGCGCCGTTGTCATGGCTGTCGGCCGTTGCGGCGGCAAAATGCCCATAGGCGCCGTCGAACACCACCGGCCCCCGGCCATCCACCGGATTGGTATAGGTTGCAACAAGCCCTTTGCCGCCGGGGTCCATGACCATCCGCACATTGGAATCATCCTTACGGACAACGGCGGCCTCGCCTCCCGACAACGAAGCAACCCCTGCCAAAAGCGGATTGCCCACATCGACGCCGGGCATGAATACGAGAAGCTGGAACCCGTAGGAAATGAGCAGCGTTCCCGCGAGGCAGACCCCCATATAGAGGAAAAAGACCCGCTTTCTGAAGAAGCTCCAGAAGAGCACCATGGTGGGCACCGCCGTTACCGGCCCGCCGATCATGAATGCCAGGGCAGCCCCGGCATCGAGGGTACCCCCCAGGGAACCCTTGATGTGGTAGATGATGCTGGACGCGCTGATCTGGTGCAGGAACATCGGCACCGATGCCAGGGAAACCCAGAGGATGCTGAGGGGGTCCTTCCGACCGAAGAGGCCGTAGACCCAATCCTTGGGCATGTAGCGTTCGACGACGGCGCCGACGACGACCCCGACAAGGACGTATTTTCCCACCACCCAGAGCATCTCCGCCGACTTCGCCAGGAAGATGAGGAATTTGTTCCCCGTCCTGACGGCAATGCGGTTGCCGAATTTGCGGCGGCAGTTACACCGGAGGCGCTCATCGGGGTAATCATCATCGTGGAAATCACCCCTGACAAGGGCACCTTCGATGAATATCTCGTCCTTCCGGAAGCCCGGCCGTTTGCCGAGGTAGTGGGTGACGAGCCCGGCGAATACTCCCATGGCAAAGGCCGATATGGTCCTGATGACGGTCCACTCGGGGCCGAGATCGTTCAGGGTGAGGAGGTAGGTGGACGGACTCAACAGCGGCGAGGTCACCATAAGCGACATAACCGGCGCCAGGGGTATCCCCGCCACCAGGAGGCTGATGGCCGTGGTCACGGTGCCGCAGGCGCACAGGGGGGTGATGATCCCCACAAAGGAGGCGAGAAATACGCTCAGGACCCCGTACTTCCGGAGGGATGCCTGAAGCTTGACCGCAACCTTGAACGTCCGCAGGTATCCGGCGATCAGAATACCGATGAGGAAGTAGGGCAAAACGTCCCACAACTCGGCCATAATGCCGTGATTATCGAAGAACAGGTCCCACAGTTCGTTGCCGAGGCGAACGGGAAACGAAACCGGTGCAGCCTGGTGCCCGCCGGTTCCGGTGGACAGCACATGCCACACCACCAGAGAGAGGGAGATCAGGACCATGGCAATGAGCATCCGGTTCCCGGAACCGCCGTGGTGCCCGTGAACTGCACACTCCTTCCTGGGTTTTCTGCCGAACAGATTCAACGCCATTGATCACATCCTGATACGGCTATCCCGCAATCTCTATTCTCGGTCATTTATTCCTCAAACGTCTCATACATGACAGGACCGCGCCGAGCCCCATGATGGCGAACCCGGCGAAAACACAGGGCCTTCCTGGATCCCGGACCACCTGAATGCCAGCAAAAGACATGCCGACCTGATCCACATTCACCTGCGTATTATAGAAATAAAGCCCGTTCCAGATAAAGGGGGCATTTACTTCCGAGGTGCCGGAAACGACCGGAGTCCCCTTGCCGCCGAGGGCGAGATCGACCCAGAGCCTTTTCAGGACCGGATTCTGAAACGCCACCAGCTTGAAATCGTAGGGGAAGTCCGGCGGAAGGTTCCGTGCCCCGCCGGTGTCGCAGGCTCCGATGGGCTGTCCATCCCGGGAAACCGAGAGTTTGAGGACTTCGGCGGGGAACTCGAGGGCATCCGCCGTAACGGTGTAGGGGCCCGCCATAAAGCTGTCGCCGGTCTTCAGGGTATGGAGGGCCTCCTTCGTTTCGCCCCGGAGCACCCCCACCCTGACCGGAATCGGGTAATATTCGCGATTTATCCGCCGGATCGTCAGTTCCGCGCCGAGGGGGACATCCCGTTGCAGATCCCAGCGGTATACCGTATCAACGGTGGTCCCCTCGTAAACGTTGACGGTAGCCACATATCCGAACGCCCGGGCGATGACGCCGCCGCAAACCACCAGTACCCCCAGGTGCAGAATGAGCACCGGCACGGAAATGGACCGGAAGCGACGCACCGTGCAGAGCACGAGGTTCAGGGCCAGCCCTCCCATCAGGCAGAGGAAGAGCGGATGGGAATAGAGCGTCCGGCTTTCGGTGAAGGTACCGGGAATCGCCAGAACGGCAACCGCCAGGAAGAGCGCGACGGCAAGCTCCGTCGAAGCCAGGAAGCGGATTGTCCGCTTCAGAATGTCGGGAAGTGTCAGAGGCACGCTGGAATCAGATCAGTTTCTTGGTTTTGAGGAAATCCCGTGCCGCCTTCCGCGAATTGTCGGCGGTGCCGGACGATTTGAGCAGCCGGGCATAGGCATCGTTGTTCAACGCCCCGGCAAGCTTTGCCAGCAATTTCGGGAGGGCCGGATAATTGCCCAGGGTCTCGATCGTGAGTACGGGAGAATATTGCGGCGTTCCACCGAATGATTCAAGCCAGGCCAGATTGAAGGTTGAGCGGTAGTTTTTCTTGATAAAGTCATGGGCATCACTGCCGTTTGCCCCGAAATTCTTACCCAGCATCTCCAGGGCACGGCCGGGGGTTTCCACGAGCAGGTTAACCTCCCCCTTCTTCACGGCGCCATACAGCTCTCTGCTGTCCCTGAAAACATCGATCTTGACCGACGTGCCGGTCCTCTCCGTTATGAGTAGGGACATCAGTTGCGCAAGCATCCGCTCGTTGGCGGAGTTGGGAACACCGATGTGGAGCGTCCTGCCGACACATGCTCCGGCCAGTTGCGCAGCCGCGAGAACCGAAACCACCATAATGCAACACAAAAGCTTTTTCATACGTCACCCTGTATACCGAGGTAGTGCTACTGCGGAAACGTTCACATTAATTTTCAGTCTAGCGCTAATCCCATGTCCAAGACAACATCAGTTTTGCCGTCGGCGGGGACAACCTCTGCGGAAGTGCGCCAGGGCTGCACTGGCGGGAATGCCGTGGCAACCCCCAGAAAGTATTTCGGCCCGGCAGGGAGCGCCAGCATGTAGGTTCCGTCGGCCTCCGTCCACGCCGACAGGTAATCAGGAATACGGTTTCCCGCTTTAATGGTGGAAGCAAACACGTAGGCCCCGGCCACCGGATTCCCTTCGGAGTCCAGCACCCTCCCCTTCAGTCTCAGGGAATCAGCGGCAATGCTCTGCCGCTTGCGCCCCAGTTCCCGGATGTCGGCCACGGTGAAATCCTGCTCAAGCTCGGCGTCGGTGGTCAGGTCCATGACGGCCGGCTCCCCCGAATGCTTGTCCCCCGGCATGAGCGGCCCGTACGACTCGTCCTGCTTGAACCGCGCCACGACCCAGTAGGTTCCGGGGGGCACCGTCATCGCAACGGTCCCGTCCGCCGCCGACGGTGGAGAGATGAAGGTGGCGGGACGCCTTACGTTTGCCGAGTCGTAGACGAAGAGCTTCGCCCCGGCCACCGGCCTGCCGTCGATATCCGCCACCCGGCCCCTGAGGAGCGCCGCATCCGCCGCTCCCGCCACGAAACCGGAAAGCAGCAGCCACGCCAACGTCCATAGCACTACCCTCCTCATGGTTTTTCTCCGCTCTCCGCCCCGAGCGGGCGAGGTTTCGTCAAATAGGGTTCGAAGAGAGCCAGTCCGATGCCCGGCTCCTGGCGCGCGTCAAAAATCGTTTCGCCGGGATCGCCCTCGCCCCACCAGTTGCCGCGGGCGTTCACGTCTTCGGTGTTGAAATCGCCGATCCTCAGATTGTAGCCGCTGTTGCCGAAGATGTTGTTGCCCGTTACCGTCAGCCCGCCACCTTTTTCCCGGACAAAGATCCCCGTCTCGTTTTCCGTGATGACATTGTCCTCAATGCGGGCGTTGCCGATGTATGACCTGATACCGATGGTATTATCCCGGAAGGTCGAGCGGCGAATCTGCACGGGGCCGCTCCGGAACCGCATGCCGCCGTAGTTGTGGGCAAAAACGGTGTCCGTCACCAAGAGGTCGGTAAAGTGACTGTGAATGCCCCAGGTGGCATATTCGATGGAGCAGTGGGCAATGGCGCTGCCGGTGGCATATTCCAGCAGAATCTCATTCCAGGCGGAAGGCTCCTTGAGTTCCGCCGAGGTGAAAGTAATTTTCCCGTCGGGCTTACCCGTTGCAATTAACTTGCCCTTGACCTCGAGCCCCATCCCGGCGGCGAACCGCACCGTCGTCCCCGGCGCAACGGTCAGGACGGCGCCGGGCAGGACCGCCGTGGCGGCGTCGACCGTTATGATGCCGCGCCAGACAGCATCAGTGGCCACGGACGCCAGGGGCCAGACAAAGGGGAGCGGTGCGGCGCTCGCGGCGTCATGGCGAACGGTCCCGAGGGCCGGGTCGTCCCGCCGGTCGAAGACGACTCTCTCCGGATCATCCCCTCCCCACCAGTTGGCCGGGGCGGAAACATCGTCGGGGCCGTCAAGATCAATGGCGTAAAGGCCGTTGCCGGCGAAGTCGTTGCCGGTAATGACCCCGGCAAAGGACTGGATACCCATCCCCCTCTCGCCGTTATCGGAGATCATGTTCGACTTGATAAGCGCTCCGGAATCCTGGACGTTGAAGCCATTCAAGCCATTGGCCGCCACCACGTTGCCGGAAATCTCAATGGCATCGACATTCTTCAGGGATATCCCACCTTCGGTGTTGTTGGTGATGCCGTTGCGGCTCATCACACCGTGATATATGTCGGCCATCAGGATCCCGAACCGGTTACCGTCCACAAGGTTCTCCCGGACGGTCACGGCCCCTTCACGCAGGCGGAGCCCTTCTCTGCCGTTGGCGACGAACCTGTTCCCCCGGGCGACAAGGGTGGTCCGCAAAAAATTCCCCCCCACCTGATTGTTGCAGATGAGGTTATCCACCAAATCCACCTCGGAGTCACGCCCCTGAACGCCGCTTTTGTTACCGCAGAGGGTGTTGCCGTGCAGCACCACGACCGATTCCTGGAACTGGATACCACGATAGTTGTCCGTCAGGATGGAATTATGAAGCGCCACGGTGGAAAAGTGGAAATGGAGCCCGCGATAAGCATGCTCTATCCGGCAATACTCGATAAGATTCTGCCCCGCAGAACTGTTCATGATGTTGACGGAATCCCAATCCCCCATCCGCTGCACCTTCTCGGCCGAACGGAAGATGATGGGACTGGCGGCGCTCCCCTTGGCCACGAGGCGCCCCTGGATCATGATCCCGTTTTCACCGATGCCGTCGCCGTTGGTGTCCCGCCGGGTGAACTCCACCATGGTTCCCGGCAGGATGACGAGCCGGCTCCCCTCCGGCACCCTCACGGTTCCGTCAATCACGATTCGCCCCTGCCAGATTGTTTCACCCAGCAGAACCATATCCCGATACCGGCGGCCAACCGGCGCCCCTTCTGCGACAGGAGGCTTCACTGGCGGCCGGAACTCCCTGGATACAGGGGAATACCTGTCTTTTTTACGGTTTTTTGCAACCTCCGTGTCACCGGTAGCCACCAGCGCCCCCTCGAAGGTGAAAATGCCGTAGTCGTTGCCGGTGATCCGCGAACCGGCCACATCGGCGCGGGTATTTTTCCCCTGCGCCACGAGGCCGTAACGATTTTCCCGCAACACCGAGTCGCTCAGATGGAGGGTTCCGTCGGATACCGAGACGCCTGTATCCGCATTTTCGATGCTGCAACCACGAATATTGGCGGTGCCCCCGTCAATGAGGATCCCGGCCCAACTCCCCACCTTGTTCTCAACGCCGGAAAACCGCACCGGCGACTTCCCGGTCCCTGCCACGACCAGCGCCCCGCGAACGGTTATCTCATTGAGCGGAGAGAGGTATTCGGGATCGGTCTTGGTGCTTTCCGCGGCAACGACGCGGACGGAGGTGCCCGGACGCACGGTCAGGGTTACCCCCTCGGGGATGAGCACATCTTCCTCGACGGTGACGTTACCCTCCCATACCGTATCGGCCGTCAATACGGCAGCGTACACGCCATGGGTAAGGCCCGGCGCAAACAGCGCCAGCAACAGCGCCGTAGCGGCGCATGCAATCCTTGATAGAGACATAGTTATGAGCATCATTCCTGAAAAGCAAGAGAGGTGCCGAAGAGCATCGCCCCGGCACCTCTCTTGCGGATTGTTCCTGCTTTCAGCAGGGTTGAACCACCGCGCTCCCGACAATTCTCGGACGTGCATAACTCTTTTTCTTCATCGGTATTCCTCCTTTTCCCCTTGCTCTTGTTCCCCCATGTACCGCAGCATGCAAAGCGCTACTGCTTGAAGGGTCCCCGCCCCTTGAAACGGATTACTCGCAGGTCAACCCCTTTAGCCGTCTTGCCGGTCTCAACCGACACCGGTTCAGGCATCCGTTCGCCGTAACCGCCGATAATCTCGCCCGCCTTGGGTGCCCCTCCCCCATAAACCTCCCGGGATTTGAGATAATACGTGCCACCCTTATCGACTCTCAGGAAAAACTCCCCGGTTTTGCCCGTCCGTTCCGAAACAAAAAGCGGTTTTCCAACCATGGTAGGGGTGGCAAAAGCAAAGACCAGCGCCCTCTCCACCGGTTTCCCCTTTTCATCCGTCACGGTTCCGGCAATTGCCGTAATCCCCTCTTGCTTAAGATAAGTTGCACGGCTGAAGGGGTGGACCGATGAAATGGTTCCGACATCCGTTGTTTCTCCCGCCTTGACCAGGTACGGTTTTGGATTCCCCTTTTCGTCCCGGTTAATCAGGAAGTAATCCCCATCATTGGGGGCACCCAGTTCATTTCCCGAGATCCTCTTGATGGCGCCGAGATAATACGTCCCCTCGGGAACCTCGGCGACAAACCTGCCGGATGCATCGATACCGACTATTTCGTCAGGCACACGCCAATATTTTTCGGGTATCGGCGGAGGCCCCGTAACATCCCTGAACAGAAAGGCCGTACCGTTTGCCATGGGCTCGCCATTGTTCAGCATCATGGCGCCGGTGATACGACCTTTTCCGTCGCTGCCGGCGTAGGCCCCAATCCCCGCAAAGACAACCACGAGAAACAACCAGAGCGAGCAAACCTTTTTCATTCCCCACCCCTTTCCGGTGCCGGTCACCTGACGCGGCGCCTGGACAACAATATCTTGGGAATGTTGTATCACACATCGGTGGGGTTCACAATTTCCAACCTTCAGCGAGTTGTTAAAGGGAAAGGGGAGGAGCCTCCCGGCCCCTCCCCCTTCGCGTCCTACTTGTCGTTGGACCAGCGTGGCGTCGGCTGGAAGTGGCAGCTGACGTTCCAGCAACTGCCGGTGGCGCCGGGTGACTGTTTCGCGTACCACTGGCCCTTGGTGTCGTTGAACTTGTAGGCCGGGTCGGTCTTCACGCTGACCGTCGCCTTCCTCGCTTCGGTCGTACCGCTTGTCCAGACCGTCTCGTCGCCCACGTGGGCCGACGGCCCGTCGCTGTGGCAGGCGAGGCAGGGGGTGAAGCCCTGATTCGGCCTGAGGTTCGCCATGAGGTGGCCCAGTTTCACGTGGGCGCCGCCGCCGCCCGAGTAATTCTCAAGCTTGGCCGACGAGTAGGTTGCCTGGGAGGCCACGAAGCCCTTGGGTGCAGGCGGGTAGCCGTGGCACTCGTCGCAGGCCTTCGGCTTGAAGGCGTAGGTGTTCTTGTGGGAGTGGCAATTTAGGCAGTTCGAGGTCGGGTGGTTCGCACCCTCATCAATACCGCGCTTATAGTGGCTGGTAAGAGTATGGCACCCCTGGCAGACGCCGCGGTAAGGCGGCACGAGTTGCACGAGGTCGGCTGTTGTTGCGTAGGTAATGGTGGACGTCAGGGTACCGAACGTGATGAATGTGCGGACCATCCCCTTGTTGCCGGTGCCGTGGACATCGTGGCAGACCTTGCAGTCCATGGCCGGCGTGCCGTCCTTTGCAATCACGTGGGTCGTGGCGTTCCGCTTGCTGACGGTCGGAACTTTGACTGCGTCGTTGTGGCAGCCGGTGCAGAGGGTGTTGTCGTTCACGGCAATCCGCTTCTGGTTACCCGACGTGCCGTCGATGTGACCGCTGTTGGCATCGTGGCAGGAAGAGCAGGCTCGGCTCGCATCGTAATTCACCCCAACCTGGCCGTGGCCGCTGGCGATGAAGTTGGCCTTTTCCGGCGCCGTCTTGCCGCCGATTACCGAGAGGGGCGCCGTGTGGCAGCTCTCGCAGGTTACCCGGCCGGCTGTCCAGGCAAACTGGGAAACATCATGCTTGTGGCAGTTGGTGGTACAGGTGGTGGCCCCAACTTCGATACTTCCGTTCACGTGGTTGGCGTCAAGCTCGCCGGCATAGGTGTTATGGCACTGTACGCAGGAGGTTGTGCTCAGTTCGTCGAAATTGGGACCGTAAGCGGCGGTAAGGTGAGCCAAGTGCCCATTGCTATCGATCGGTGAAGCGCCGATGGCTTTGTGGCAGGCGCCGCACTGCCCCGAAGCTGGCGTACCCCAGACAGGGGCCACGACCGGAGCGGCGCCCTTGCCGTTGCTGTGGCAGTAGACCGTTGAACAGTCGGTTCCGGAAATGGCTTGACCTCCGACGGACCCGGAGAATTGCTTGTCCTTCACGGCGTTGACGTGGGTGCCGTTGCTCCCCATTGCCGAAGCGAGCAGCGTCGTTCCGTTGCTGACAGTAGAGGCGTGGCAGTTGACGCAGCCGTAGCTCTTGCCGGAAGCGCCGCCGGCAATGTGGCGCGAGTGGGCGTTGGTGGCCGGGGTTGCGCTGTGGCAGCTTCCGCAGCGGGCCGCTCCGCTGAGCGCCATGATATCGTCTTTGCCGCCCGCCCAAACGGGGGACTTGTAGCTGCCGCCATTGCCGTCCGAGTGGCAGTAGGTGGTGGAGCAGGTTCCGGGGGCAGTGCCGTTGTAGGCGGGAGCGGCGCCGTTGGCAGCCGCCTTCGATCCAGCCGTGCTCAGGAACACGTCCTGGAACGTGCCGGTATTGTGGCTGAACCCCTTGTGGCAGTCATCGCAGGCAAATGAATAGTAAGAGCCGCCGCCGGCGTGGCTGATATGGGGTGTAAGCGACTCATCCTTGAAGAGCGTGCCGCCGGATGCCGTAGAATAATCGCGCACGCCATCCTTCGCATATCCCGTCGTGCCGCCGGCCACGTTGGCCTGGGGCGGGAATCCGTGGCACTGGGTACAGTTGGCTGAGAAGCCCTGGGAGTGGGTATGGCACGAACGGCAGTCGGCAGCATTGGTGCTCGACTGGTGCGTGGCAATTGAGGACGGCAGCGTCGGGTGACAGGCAACGCAGACCCCGAAGGAATCCTTGTTGTAGTTCTTCTGGGATACCGAGGTGTACTGGTACAGAACCTTGGCATTACGCACCGCGCCGTACTGGGTCGAGATGTTCATGAAGCGGTTGATGAGGAATACGTTGGGCGTAGTGCCGTCGGCCTCATCCACGTGACCGCCGTGGCAGTCGGCGCACTGGATGTTCTGGTTCTTGGTCCCGTTGTGGTTCTTGACCCCGGCATTGGTGTTGGCCGGATCGTTGGCCGATTTGTGGCAGTTGGTGCAGATGTTCGGGTCCGTCACCGACGCTCCCTTCAGGTCGGTGCGCAGCAGCAACCCGCGGGAGGTGGAGAGGAGCCCCAACATGGCACTGGAAGCATTGTCAAAGGTGCGGCTGTTGGAGTCGGTGTAGTGGACGCCGTGGCAAGTGGTGCACACAACCGCGCCGCTTCTCGACATCTTCATGGCCGAAGTGGGGTTGGCCGGATTGCTGTTCTGGGGCGTAGTGTAGAAATCATCGGGGCGTGCCGCGGCCTTTTCCGCATAGTTCACGGTAACCGGGTGGGTACCTAGGGTATGGTTCGTGGTACTGCGCGGCCGGTGGCAGTCAAGGCACATCTGGTCGTCGTCGTTGCGCACCCGCAGAAACGGTCTGGTATTGCTGGCCGATGAATAGACATAGTGAATGGCGTGGCACCGGGCGCAGACGATACTGCCTGCAACAATATTCTTGGTGAGTGCGGTATTGGTGGGGGGAATCGCCCCGGCCTTGGGAACATTGTCACGGCCGACCCAGTTGTGGGAAGACTGGTAGATGACGCCGGGACGTGCGCTGGTGTAGGTGCCGAAGGGATTGGCGAAATCGGCATCCCTGAATGGTTTTGTGGCTGCGTAGGCATCACCGGGCTTATGACATGTCTGGCAAACGTTATTGAACCCCGTTGAACCGAGAGTATTGTGGCTCGAATGGCAGCTGTTGCAGACGTACCCCTTGACGGAGCCGGTTTCGTGGGGGAACACAATGGCCCACGCTGCGGCAGGGACGACCAACGCGAAAATAATCGCGACCAGGGTCTTTATCGTCATTCCGTTCATGGCACGCTCCTGAACATTCACAATTTCATCCTATTTGTTATGGCAGGCCAGGCACATGCTGCTGCCGGTGTTTTCCCTGACCAGAAACGGCCTGAGTGCATGGTTGCCGGTGGGACTCCCTGTATCTAATCCGTCATAGCCGAGACCTGAGTCCACATGGGGGTCGTGGCAGGTGGAGCACTCCATCCGGTCGCGGTTAGGGCCAAAAAAACGTAACCCTGCGCTTCTGGCGCTCTCAATGGTATTGAGAGCCGTAACTCCTTTTTCGCTCTGTGCCGCAGCATAAGAAAAGGAAATGGGATGGTCGTCCATAAGGTCGGTACCGGAGAAACGGTCATCCCCGCTAATTCCAGTCTTACCGAGGTTGGCCCGATAGGGAGTGCCGAACACCGTGATTTCCATGGCCAGTGCCTGATTGTTGGGGTTCTCCGCATTGTAGTACCCCCATCCGGCGAAATTCAGCACTTTCTTGCCGCCGTCAGCTGGCTGGGCATCGATACCGACATTACCGTTATGGATCACGTTAATCGCTGTCCGCCCGTCATGGCAGGAAAGGCAGAGGAGCGATTCCGGACCCGGCGCAGTAACCCCCTTTGCCGCACTGGAAAGGGTGGAAGATGAAGTATACATATTAAATGTTTGGGTCGGGTTCACCTTGTTCCAGAGGGGTTGGGCCGGTTCGGCATGGTGTGGCGTATGGCAGAAGATACAAACCTGGTCCGTATCGTCACTGTACCAGTGCCGGTCTATGGAGGCGCCGTCCGGTACGGTACTCGAAAGGTTATGCACCGTCCAGCGTATGTTCTGGTTGCCAGCGTTCACAATAGCTCCCCATGCCATTAAAGCCGCCGTTGCCGTTATGATGCGAAGAAATCTTTTCATTCCGTTGACCTCGTTGCGTGTAGTCCGTTACGCCATGTTGCGTCCTGCATTCAACTCCGAGGGAGTCTACCAGCTCGGCATGCCGAGGGCCTTTCTCATGATAAGTATTGCGTCAACCAGGTCTATGACGCCGTTCGGTTTTGCTTTCCCCTGATAGAGCGGGCCGATATCGCCATGGGCCAGATGGCTGGTGGTTGCCGTCGTCTGCCGGGTGAATATCCTGAGTGCCTGGAGCACGTCGTGGATCGTCACCTTGCCGTCGCCGTTCACATCGCCATCGGGTACGTTCACTACCAGGCTGCGAAGCGTGCTGTTGCCGGCAACGTCAGTGGCGCGCACGGCCAGGGATTCTGCATCATACCCACCCAGTTCGAGGGCCGCGCTCCAGGTCTCGCCATTTACGGTAACCGTACCGGCGGAACCGTTGCGATCCTCCACCGTCACGGCGGCGCCCGCTTCCACTTTGCCGGTCAGGGCTGACGGGTAGGGGGTATTGACCGGATCGAGCGTCAAGGCCGGCGGAGTACTGTCATAGGTCACCGTCCGCGTCACGCGGCTCGCGTTGCCCGCGGCATCGGTGGCAGTCAGGGTTATGGCATAGGCCCGCTCTTCGGCGAAGGTGACCGCCAGGGTATATGAACCTTCCGTTACGGTCACGGCAACCGGCGTGCCATCCACATCGGCAGAAAGCGTCACTGGGCTCGGATCGGTGAAGTTACCGGCAAATCCCAGGGTTGCCTGATTGGTGACCATATCCTGGCTCGGGGTGCTGATCACAAGCGCCGGAGTATCGATGTCATAGGTCACGGTCCGCTTGACGGAACTGACGTTACCCGCCAGGTCGACGGCGACGACGTCAATGGTATTCATGCCCGGTTCGAGGGGAACATCGGCGCTCCAGGAGTTGCCGTCCATGCGGGCGGCAAGGCCGGCAACCGTAACGGGAACCGCTTCATCGACGGTGCCGCTTACAGTCACATGGTCGGCGGTGACGTAGGCGCCTTCCGCAGGTGCGGTGAAGGTTACCGTCGGCCGGGTTCCATCGAAGTAGATGGTACGGATGTCGGTGGATACGTTCCCCGCCAGGTCGACCGCCGCCACCATGATGACGTTGGCGCCGGGCTCCAGGGTAATCGCGGTGCTGTAGGAGCCTTTGACGGGGACAACCGGCTGGCCGTTGAAGGCAACCGCATCGAGGTTGGCATCGGTCACAACCATCTGAATGTTCTGGACCTGCCCGCTGGTATAGCTGCCGTCCGGCAGGGTCGAGACGGTGATTGCCGGCGGGGTTGCGTCGAGGGTCGTTGTCGCCGTCACGGTGGTGGCAGCGCTCTGCGCCTTTTCAGCCTTGACGGCAATGGCGTTGGCACCGGCAACGAGGGGGAGGCGATAGCTCCAGGTATTGCCGAAGACCAGGGCCTTGGCGCTGGTGCCCGTCGTGGTGTTGGTAACGGTAACGACAGATTCGGGGTCAACCAGGCCGGAGAGTTGATGGTAAGCATCGGCCGTGAAAACGGGGAGCGGTTCCATGGTCAGCATGGGCGCCGACTGGAGATAGCTTACGGTTACCGACTTTGTGGTCGCATTATTTGCCGCATCCCGTGCCGTGACCGTAATCGTGGAACCTCCCGGCGCGAAGCCGCTCAGGGTCGCCTGCCAGTTGGTGGAGGTCGGGAACGAGATCTGCCCCACCGTTGTGGAACCGCCGGCGGAAATGGTCATTTGGGCGCCCGCTTCAACGGTCCCGGAAATATCAAGCGTTGCCGTTGTGAAAGGAGATATGACCGGAGCGATGGTAAGGGCCGGCGGAATCGAGTCAACGGCAATGCCGCCGCCATCGATGCCGTACATGGTCAAATTGCCGAAGCCGTTCACAACCATCAGGCGGCCGCTTGCCTGATCGTACTGGACGTCGGAGGGAACCATCAGTTTTCCGTTGGCCGTTCCGTAGCCGCCGATGTAGGAGAGAAATACCGGCGTGGTTGCGGGGTCGATGGCCTGCACGTTGCTCTGGAAGGTATCAACAACGTACATGCGCTCAAGAACCGGAGCCGGATCGCTGGAATACTCGAACGAGACACCCTGGGGAGCGGTAAACTTAAGGGGACCGGAACCCAGACTTCCTATAGTTCTTTTATAGACACCGGCTTTGTCAAAAAACTGTACCCGGCCGGTCCGGGTGTCAACAACCGCCACCTGTTTCGATACTTTTTCGAAGGCAATGCCGCTGGGAGTCGAGAACTTGCCGGCAGTGGTACCGAAGGAGCCGAACTTTCTCGCGAACTCGCCGGCGGCGTTGAATACCTGCACACTGTTATCGAGACTGTCGACCACGTAGATGGAGCCATCGTCATCCACAGCGATACCGCTTGCCATCTTGAACTGCCCGGCGCCCATCCCGAGCTTTCCGGTTTCTTCACCGGCAGAGTTGATCATGGCCACGGAGGTTCCCAACCCCACGAGCAAGGTGCCGTCAGAGGTGACGGCGATCCCCTGGGGAGAATCTGCGACCTTGATTGTTTGCGTCAAATGACCGACTGAATCATATTTCAGTACCGCTCTGGAAAGGGAATCGGTCACATACACGTTACCCAGAGAATCCGTGGCAACCCTTAACGGCGAACGAATTCCATCCGTTACGGGAGACTGAATCTCCACTGTCGGCACCGGGGCGGCAAACGTCACCGCTACCGGCGAAATAACCAGACACGCCAGGGAGACAGCAACTGCCACCATTCGTTTCGGCGATCTGAATAACATGGTAATGCCTCCGCAATTTTCCACAGATAACCGGTTTAACCCGGTCGAATTCTCATCCATCTGATACTTTTTCAATCTTTTAAGAGCAATAACGATGCCAAACAGACGGCGAATCAAGCATTTGACACACGTCCTCCGGCGAACGGCCGCACGTTTCCACGCAAACCAGGGCTCCTGAACCCTAATCCGTTGCCATGACTGGCTTTCCAACAAATCCCGGCAATGAAGCGGGATTATCCATGACGGTTTATTGACAGATACTGGAAGAAAATATTCGGGAATACGCAGGAAGGGACGTTCCCGGCGGTCCGCAAGAACCGCCGGATTCCGTCATATGGCAAAATATCGGGATGAGAATGGAGACTATTTCAGATAACCGAACTTCTTCATCCGGTAGCGGAAAGCATCGATACCGAGGTTAAGCTTACGGGCTGCCTTGGACTGATTCCACTCGCTGATTTCGAGGGCTTGTCGAATCAGCTCCTTCTCCACCTCTTCAATATCGACCCCATCAGGGGGAAGCTTGAATATGGCAAGCCCCGAGGACTGGGATGACGCCTTGGCGACGATCTCCAGGGGCAGATGCTCAAGAAGAAGCGTGTCCTCGCTGCCGAGGATTATGGCTCTCTCGATCACGTTCTTCAGCTCCCGGATATTGCCGGGCCAGTGGTAGTCGAGAAGAAGCTTCTCTGCCATCTTGGAGATGCCGGTGACATGCTTGTTGAACTCGACATTGAATATGTCAATGAAGTGATTTGTAAGGGTGAGGATATCCTCCCGCCGCTCTCGCAGAGGGGGGAGAAATATGGGAATCACCTGGAGCCGGTAGTAAAGGTCGTTGCGGAAAGTCTTCTCTTCGATGGCTTTGAGGAGGTCGCGGTTAGTGGCGGAAATGATCCGGACATCCACGGAAAACGATTTGGTGCCGCCAATGCGCCGGAACGTCCGCTCTTCCAGAAAACGCAGGAGCTTTGCCTGCATTCCCAGTTCCATGTCGCCAATTTCGTCGAGGAATACGGTGCCCCCCTCTGCCAGCTCGAAGAGCCCTTTCTTCATGACCTTGGCATCGGTAAAGGCGCCCTTTTCGTGGCCGAAGAGTTCGCTCTCAAGCAGAGTTGCCGGAACAGCCGCACAGTTTATGGCGACGAACGGTCTCTCGGCCCTGGAGGAACGGTAGTGAATCCATTTTGCGACCAGCTCCTTGCCCGTTCCCGACTCGCCCTGAACGAGAACGGTGGACGCATCGCTCTTGGCCACCTTCTCCATCATGTCGAGCACGTTCTTCATGTGGCGGCTCGAACCGATAATGTCGGGGGTGCCGAATTTCTTCGCCTGCTCGCTCCGCAGCCTCTGCACCTCGCGGCGCAGATCGGAGGTTTCCAGCGCCTTGCGGATGACAATGGCCATCTCATCGAGATTGAAGGGCTTGTTGATATAATCGTAAGCCCCGAGCCTCATGGCGTGAACCGCCGTTTCGAGCGCCCCGTGGGCCGTGACCATGATGACCAGAATTTCCTCGTCATGCTCTTTAATCTTTTCGAGGACTTCCAGGCCGCTTATTCCCGGCAGTTGAATATCAAGCAGAACCAGGTCCGGCTGTTCCTCACGGACAATGCGCAGGGCATCTTCGCCGTTCCCGGCTGAGACCACCTCGTAGCCCTGCTTTTTAAGATTCTGCTCTAGGGACCAGCGAATGAGATGCTCGTCATCGACAACTAAAATTCTCGTTTTTCTCACGTCTGCTCCTTTATCGCATTGAAACGCTTTCGCAAAATCATGTTACCGGAAAAATACAGGAGTTGAATGCCGGTCGCCAGGGGAAACCAGCTTGATCCGAACCCGTTACGGCTCATCCTCCATGGGCGGCACCGGGAGATCGATGGTGAACGTGGTCCCCTTGCCGTCCTCGGAGGTAACGGAAAGCGTTCCACCATGCTGGGTAATCAGCTTGTGACAGATGGCGAGCCCCAAACCGGTCCCCTGCGCCTTGGTCGTAAAGAAGGGGGTAAATATCTTGCCGATAATCGGGGAGGGGATGCCGGGGCCGGTATCGGCGATGGTGCTGCGCACCCAACGCTTTCCGTTGCGCTCAACCAGCAGGCTCTCGACGGTGAGCGTCCCACCGTCCGTCTCCATTGCCTGGACAGCATTCAGGATGAGATTCAGGAAAACCTGCTGCACCTGTTTGGGATCTACAAAAACTCCCGGGAGTTCATCAGCCAGATCCAGCCGCTTCTCAATGCGCTTCCCCCCCTTGTGCTGAAGGGCAAAAAGAAGCGTTTTACGCAGGATGCCGTTAATATCAACAAGAGCCGGTTCCGGCGGAGCCGGCTTACCGAAGAAGAGGAGATCGTTCACTGTCTTGTCGAGACGGTTCACCTGCTCGACCACCTCGCCGATAATATCCTTGCGGGGGTCGTCGTCGGGGAAATCGTGGCGGATAATGGTCATTGCCGCCGAAATACCGGCCAGCGGGTTTTTAATCTCATGGGCGATACCTGCCGCCATTTCTCCCACCGAAGCAAGACGGTCGGCCCGCTCCATCTGCTGGAAGTGATACTCTTCCAGCTCCATTTTGGCCTTGTCGAGCTTGCCGACCATGGAGTCGAAACTGGTGATGAGCCGGCCGATCTCGTCGTTGGCCCGGGGAGTCATGCGCACCGAGAGATCCCCCTCCTCCACCCGTGCCATATTATCGACAAGGTTGTTCAGGGGCTGCCGGACACATCTGATAATGACAAGGAAAATTGCCGCAGAGGAAAAGAGGATGACCGCCATGGCGGAAAATACAGAGAGCCTCGTCGCCTCGACAATGCGGCGGTTGGTTTCGGCGAGGGAGTAATTGACGTTCAAGACCCCGACCAGTCTCCGCTTGGTTCCGTGGCAACGCTGGCACGGGGGATCGTTGTAAATCGGTTCTATGACACTGAGAACATCGCCAAACGAAGCGTCGGCAAGGACTCCCTCCTTGCGGCTGTTGATGAAAAGCTGGTATTCCCCGTCGGGAACCGGCATTCCCAACTCCTCGAGCCTTGACGAGCGGAGAATTATTCCCTGGGGATGAAAAATCCTGACGCCCACCAGCTTATCGTGGCTACGACCCACCATCTGCAGGATGAACTGCACATCCTGGGTGTCGCCGATACTCATTGATTTGTAGATGCTGCGTTCGATGGAGTTCAGGAGGGTGTGGCTGTTTTCGCGGGCCGCATTGATGAGCTGCCGTCTCTCCCGCGTGAGATTTATATAGGTGAAGGTGCCGATCCCCACTGACAGAAGAGCTACCAGCATGACAATGACTCTCGTTGTCAAACTCTTTAAGATCAACCTGCCTCCGGGATAGTGGACGCCGGGAAAACGGCAACGGCACTAGTTATTATCATATATGTCCGGGCTCCCCGACCAGGGGGCTCAACGGAACCAACACCTACGGAGCGGCAGAGACGGCGGTACCGCCGGGAGAAGCCGTCCCGATTGCGCCTGGAGAAGCAATATCAACTGCTCCGGCGGGGGGCGTAACTGCCTCGGGAAGGCCGAACACCCACTCTTTGTACTTCTTCTTCTGTTCGAGAAGAATCAATTCCTCGTCGAAATTACCCTGCTTGAAAGGTTCTTCTTCTCCGGCGACATGCACCCCTATGATTCCCTGCTGGGCGTTTCGAACCACCTCGAATTCCTTGCCGGTAAAAGGATCGATATAAAGCCGGCGCAGATAGCGGTCCTTACCCAACGAACCGGGGTCCTTCAGGAGGTCTTCCAATTCGTTCAGGGGGCGCCGTGACTTTGACGTCGTTTTAAGCGGCTTTCCTTCAATCAGATCATATTGGTGCCAGCGACGAATGGCACGCTGGTATTCCAGCCCGCGGAAGAGGAGTTCCGTCTCCCTCTCCCGCTGCATCTTCGTTTTCCACGTCTGCCCGGTAATTCCAAGCATTATCCCCATGATCATGATGACCATGAGGGCGGCGATGTAGGTAAAACCGCCGGAGGATGACCGGACGCTTTCCATCATTCTCACCGCTATCTCGCTACTTGCTCCCCTTGCGGGCGATAATCTCGCGGGCGGCTTCGGCAAGATCCGCCGGCATGAGCCCGAAGTACTTGAGAAGTTCTTCCGCCTTGCCGGAGGTACCGAAACGGTCATTGAGACCGACCCGCTTCATGGGGGTGGGGCAGTGCTCGCCAAGGAACTCGGCCACGGCGCCGCCCAGGCCGCCGACGATGGAGTGCTCTTCGGCAGTGACGATGGCGCCGGTCTCCCGGGCCGCCTTCAGCAGAATCTCCCCGTCAAGGGGCTTCACGGTGGCCAGATGCACCACCCGAGCGGAAACGCCTTCCGCTTTCAGGGCCTCGGCCGCAGCCACTGCCTGGCCGGTCATCAGGCCGGTGGTAACAAAGGTCACGTCCGTGCCGTCAGCCAGTTGAACCCCTTTACCGATCTCGAAGGGGACATCATCGGGCGTAACAGTCGGCACCTTGTTGCGGCCGAGCCGCACGTAAACCGGCCCCTTATACGCGGCAGCCGCACGGATCGCCCGGCTGGTTTCCGGGCCGTCGGCCGGGACGATTACGGTCATGTTGGGGACGGCACGCATGATGGCGATGTCTTCCACCGACTGGTGGGAACCGCCGTCCTCGCCAACGGTGACGCCGCCGTGGGTTGCGACGATCTTGACGTTGGCGCCGGGATAGGCCACCGACTGGCGCACCTGCTCCCAGGCCCGGCCCACGGCGAAGATGGCAAAAGTAGACACGAAGGGTATCTTGCCGGTGGCGGCGAGACCGGCGGCGGTGCCGACCATGTTGGCCTCGGCAATCCCCATATTGAAGAAACGCTCGGGGAACTTCTTGGCAAAGGTGGAGGTCTTGGTGGAGCCGGAAAGGTCGGCGTCCAGGACGACGACGCTATTGTTCTCCTCACCCAGCTCCGCCAGGGTCTGACCGTAGGCATCGCGGGTGGCGATCATGGTGCTCATATGAAAATCCTTTCTGTTAGTTCGTTTAGGAACAACTGTCCTGTGGGCTGCGGATTTTGCGCCGGATCGTCGCACCCGCAGGAGAGACTGCGGAGGCGTAGCCGCGCTACGCCGCACAAAGGAGCGACGAGGACGGCGGCGAGCCGGTGTGAAAGCCGCAGCCCGACCCTACAGGTAGCACTGCTCTCCAAGGCACTCCAGGGCCTTGGGCAGTTCCTCGTCGCTGGGGGGCACGCCATGGTACGAAGCCTTGTTCTCAAAGAACGAGACCCCTTTACCTTTGACGGTGCGGGCAACGATTACCGTCGGCCGTCCCTTGGCCGTCGCGGCGTTACCGAGAGCCTCAACAATGGCCCCCATGTCATGTCCGTCGATGTCGAGCACGTTCCAGCCGAAGGCCCTGAACTTATCGGTAACCGGCTCCACGGCCATGACGTTGGCCACTTCGCCGTCGATCTGGAGACGGTTGACATCCACCAGGGCGCAGAGGTTGTCCAGCTTGTAGTGGCCGGCAGCCATGGCCGCCTCCCATACCTGTCCCTCCTGGAGCTCTCCGTCTCCCAGCAGGGCATAGACGCGGCTTGCGCTTCCGTCCAGGCGAAGCCCCAGAGCCATACCGTTTGCCATGGAAAGCCCCTGCCCCAGGGAGCCGGTGCAGACCTCGACCCCGGGGGTCTTTTTGCTGTCGGGGTGTCCCTGGAGGTGGGAACCCAGGCGCCGCAGCGTCATGAGGTCTTCCTTGGGAAAGTACCCTGCCTCTGCCAGTGCTACGTAGAGGGCGGGAGCCGCATGCCCCTTGCAGAGAACGAAGCGATCCCGCTGTGCCCAGGCCGGATCGGCCGGGTTATGCTTCATTTCATGGAAATAAAGGGCGGTGACCATATCCATGGCCGAAAGGGAGCCACCGGTGTGCCCGGACTGGGACTTGTGCAGAGCCTTTACGATGTCGGCCCGGAGCTTCCGGGCCTTCTCCTGGAGTTGGGCAATTTTTTCGCTGTCCACGATATTCCTTTCCGTGCTGATATTCATTTATCGTCCGTCATGAGGAAATCGAGAATGACTTCGTCGAGACTGGACGGTTTTTCCTGTTTTGGGGCTGGAGACTGCGGAGGTGGGGGAGGAGCGGCCCGGGGCGCGGCGGCTGGTTTCGGAGCCGGCTGTTCCGGCGGCACGGGCCGCGCTTCCGGGACAGGAGGGGATAACGGCGCGGGCCCCATGGCGGGAAAAGCCCGCGCATCGAACTCCCCGTTCTTGAGCCGGCGGAGCATCCCCTTATGCTGCTCCTTCATGAGCTCTTCAACCACGCGATCAAGGTTGTCCACCTTGATGATATCGGCGTAGCTCGTTTTCCGGGAGGCAATAATTGCCCCTTCCCGGTAGATCAGGGTAATGATGTGGGGGTTGGCGATTCCACTGTCCTCGGTCTGGACGTGGAAAACCTCTCCCTTGTACATGACATTGTGATTGAATCCGACGTTCATGGGCCCCTGTCCGCCAAATGACGTAACCGGTTAAAACTACCACGGATGCCTGGCTGTTGCAAGGACTAAATACCCTCTCAAATCAGGCACTTGCGACTATTTTTCCAGCAAGGCCCTGATCCGCGCCACCGCCTCCATGGCATCCCGGGCATAAAGGTCGGCACCGATCTCGTCGGCATACTCCTGGGTAACCACCGCGCCCCCAACCATGGTGAAAGTCCGGATACCGGCAGCCTTCAGCCGGGCGATGACGTTCTCCATCTCGGTCATGGTGGTAGTCATGAGCGCCGAGAGCCCCACCGCATCGACATCAAGCTCGCGGGCCTTGGCCACGATCCGGTCGGCAGCAACGTTCTTGCCGAGATCGATGACCTCGAAACCATGGTTTTCCAGCAGCGTGCAGACGATGTTCTTGCCGATGTCGTGGATATCCCCCTCCACCGTCGCCATGAGGATCTTGCCCCGACTCGCGGCGGGAGCCCCTTTCATGACCTCCTTGAGCCGGCCGAAGGCGGCCTGCATGGTTTCGGCCGACTGCATCACCTGGGGGAGGAATACCTGGTTCTTCTCGAAGCGCCGTCCCACTTCCTCCAGGCCGGGGAGCAGCCCCTCGTTGCTCACCTGGAGCGGCTCCAGCCCCTGTCCCAATGCTTCTTCCACCAATGCCGCGACATTTTCCCGGTCGCCGGTGATAACCGCCCGCTTCAGCCGCTCCCGTATGTCGAGGGCATCCACAGCCGAAGCGGGCTCCGTCGCGGCGGCGGCAGTCCCGGCATAGGCGGCGATGTAGGCGGCGGCTCGCGGGTCGCGGTTGAGAAGCACCATGGCCGAGCGCCATGCGGCCATCATCTCCTCCTCTTTGGGATTGACGATGGCGGCGTCGAGCCCCGCTGCCAGGGCCATGGCGAAGAAGGTCGAAGAAATGAGGGGGCGGCGCGGAAGCCCGAAGGAGATATTGCTGACGCCAAGGACGGTGCCGCAGCCGAGGGATTCCTTCACGAGCCCGATCGCCCGCAGGGTCTCCACGGCCCGCTTCTGTTCGGCGCTCACGGTGAGGGTCAGGCAGTCGATAATCACGTCGCTGCGGGGAATCCCGTAACGCTCCGCAGCGGCAACGATCTCGCCCGCCACGGCAAGCCGCCCCTCGGCCGTCTCGGGTATGCCGGTTTCGTCCAGGGCCAGGCCGATGACGGCGGCACCGTATTTCTTCACCAACGGCAGCACCCGCGCGATGCTCTTCGCCTCGCCGTTGACGGAGTTGACCAGCACCTTGCCGTCGGCCGCCTTGAGCCCGCGCTCCAGGGCTGCGGGATCGGAGGAATCGAGCACCAGCGGCACGCCGACGCTCCCGGTCACGCAGAACACCGCCCGCTCCATGGTGGCGGGCTCATCGATGCCAGGGGTGCCGACATTCACGTCCAGCAGATGGGCACCGGCAGCCACCTGTTCCATGGCCTCGCGGCGAATGGTGGAAATTTTCCCCTCCCGCAACTCCTGAGCAAAGGCCTTCTTGCCGGTGGGATTGATCCGCTCACCGATGATGGCGGCAGGAAATCCCCCCCCCACGGCGACGACACCGGTGCGGCTCGAAAGATAAGTGACGCCCGCCGCGGGGCCACAGTCGCGCCAAGACTGGTCGCGATCCGCCAGGGCCTCCCTGATGGCCCGGATGTGGGCCGGCGTGGTGCCGCAGCAGCCGCCGATAACCCGCACGTTCAGCTCCAGCATCCGGTTGTGGAACGCTGTCATGTCGTCAGGGGTGCCGGGGAATACGGTCTGCCCGTCCACCAGCTTCGGAAGCCCGGCATTGGCCTGGGAAATGAGGGGAAGCCGCGTCACCCCCCGCATGGCCTCCAGGACGCTGCAAATGCCGTCAGGCCCCAGACCACAGTTGGAGCCGACGATATCCGCACCGGCCGCTGCGAGGGTTACGGCCGCTGCCTCAGGGGACGTGCCGAGCACCGTGCGTCCTTCATTATCGAAGGTGAGCTGGGCGATGATGGGGATTGTGGGAGATAGCTCCCGGATGGCGATTACCGCCGCCCTGATCTCCTTGATGTCGAGGAAGGTTTCAAGGGTGATGAGATCGGCCCCGGCTTCGATGAGCGCCGCGGCCTGCTCCCGGAAGAAGGCGGCCATGGCGTCGAAGGTCGTCTCACCCACCGGCTCCACGAATAGCCCCGTCGGACCCATGGAGGCAGCCACGTAAGCCTGCCCGCCGCAAACCTCTTTGGCGATCTCCACCCCCCTGGCATTGATCTCCCGCACCTTGGCCTCCAGGCCGTAGTGCTCCAGCTTGGGGCGGGTGCCTCCGAAGGTATTCGAAACGATGATGTCGGCTCCGGCCTCAAGGTATTCACGATGAACGCCGGCCACCACCTCGGGCATGGTGAGGTTAAGCTCTTCCGGGGACTGGCCGGGGCGCAGCCCCCGCTCCTGGAGCATGGTTCCCATGGCTCCGTCGAGCACGAGGACCCGCTCTCTAATCGCTTGCAGGAAAGGTATTTTCATGGGGTCGGCACCTGTAATCAATTTTGTAGGGGCGAATCTCGTATTCGCCCTGAGTTGAATTCGTCCGGTCCTTAAAACGGGCGATCACAAGGATCGCCCCTACGGAGTGGACGGCTTTTCCAGGGAAAAATCAGGGGTAATCGGCTGGTGCAGGTCCAGATGCCCCTTGAGGGTATCCACCTCCGCGCCGTCAACGAGAAACTTCACCCCCTTTATCTGGGGGTAATTGAGACAGATGGTATCCACCACCGAGTAGACCGCCGCCATCTCGGCAGAGCTCCCTCCCGGCAGTCCGGCAATGAGCTCGTTGCCGAAATCCAGCACCGCCGTTTCCCCATCGATACGCACATCCCTTACCGCAATGTTCGGCGGCAGGGTCGGATGGAGATCACCCACCGGCCCGTTGGCCACCTCGTCCAGAAGGGACCGGACACATTCGGGGAGAGTCTCGCAGGCAGTGATCTGGCGCCCCTCCCGCCCAAGGCCATCGGCATCGGGGGTAGCGAAGAAAAGCGTAACCTGCATGGTCCCAGCCGGTTTAGGCTCGGGCCTGGTCACCGGAAGGTCGCGGCTCGCCTGGTACTTGCCGAAAATCAAAAGGCCGAGGACGATTGCAACGATGAGAAACGCGGCAAACATGAACTGTTCCCTGCGGGGGGACTTGTTTTTTTCCATGCAGATTTATCCCTTCTCGGCATCGAGGCTTACCTGGTAGACATCGCCCAGCCTGCCTCCCAGGAACCGGTTGCCGACCCTGATAAATCCCGCCGGCACATCGGAAACGAAATAGTGGTGGTTTCCCTGCTCGCCCTGGGGCCGCAGGAGGTCCCGCCCCTGAAGAATCTCCGCCACGGTGCGGGCAGTCTCCTCAGCCGAATCCACAAGCTTCACCTCCTCGCCGATGGTTTCGCCGATCACCCGCTTGAGCAGAGGATAGTGGGTGCAGCCGAGGACCAGGGTATCGACCCCCGCCTCCTGCAGCCCCGCCAGGTAGGTGCGGGCGGTGAGGTGGGCCACTTCGTTGTCGGTCCACCCCTCCTCGGCCAGGGGGACGAAAAGGGGACAGGCACGGGTCACCACTTCCACCTCAGGGTTGATCCGCTTGATCGCCTTGGCATAGGCGCTGCTCCGGATGGTCCCCTCGGTGCCGATGACACCCACCTTGCCGCTGCGGGTCACGGCGGCGGCCCGGCGGGCCCCCGGCTCGATAACGCCGACCACGGGGATGGACAGGGTCTTCTGCAGGGCTTCGAGGGCACAGGCAGAGGCGGTATTGCAGGCCACCACCAGAAGCTTTATGTCGCGATGCACGAGAAAAGAGGCGATTTCAAGGCTGTAACGGGTGACGGTTTCGGGAGACTTGGTCCCGTAAGGGACCCGGGCAGTATCGCCGAAATAGATGGTGTCCTCCTGGGGGAGGGCCTTTATGATTTCCTTGAGGACGGTGAGGCCGCCGACCCCCGAATCAAAGATACCGATGGCTTTCCAGGGCACGATTGTTCTCCGCGCATCTCCGGCATGTCGGAAAACGGCCGGCGCTTTCTATTGTTTGACGTATGAAAAATATATATACTAGGTGAGCACTCAGCAAATTGTCAAGGCATTTACCCCCCTGCGGATCATCTGCGCAAACGCTTCATTTTCCGTGGAAATCCTGCTATATAGAAGAGTGTGCGTCAGCAAACCAACCCTGACCGGGAGACCCCATGAACAAAGAGGAAATGCTCAGCAAGGGACAGGAAGCCTTAACCCCCTTCGAGACCCAGAACATAGTCACCTACGTGAAGAACCTGACCCTCAAGGGGGCCATGGAGAACCCCTGGATCATCGGCATATTCGCAATCCTGATTTTCTATGCGGTCATCAAGCGCTCCAAGGCCGTTTTGGCGTTCCTCTTCGCCGTCGTCTCCATCTCGTTCCTGATTCGCTTTACCCTCCCGTCCGGCCAGGGGAATGAACTATCCCTCGCTTCGACCCTCCCCTTTGCCTTCGGGGGGCTCGTAATCGGCGGGTTCCTCATCTATCTTCTCTTCATCAAGTCGGAGTAACACCGTGCACCGTGTAGGCTTTACAACAACCGTCCCCCTGGAGGTAGTCATTGCAGCGGGAAAGGTCCCCGTTGACATGAACAACGTCTTCATCACCAGCCCCCGGAGCCATCAGCTCATCGAGGAGGCGGAGGTGGACGGCTTCCCCCGCAGCACCTGCGGCTGGATCAAGGGGATGTACGCGGCGATTCTCGAGAAGGGGATAAAGGAACTCATCGCGGTCACCGAAGGAGATTGCAGCAACACCCGGGCGCTCATGGAAGTACTCTCCCTCAAGGGAGTGGAGACGGTCCCCTTTGCCTACCCCCACGACCGGCAGCCGGAGAGCATCCGGTTCGAAATCGAGAAGCTCATGCGCCATTTCGGCGTGGGCTGGGACGCGGTCAACCTCTCACGGGAGCGGTTGGGACGCATCCGGCGAAAGGTGCGGGAAATCGATCGCCTCACCTGGGAGGAGAACCGGGTGACCGGCGCGGAGAACCACTACTATCAAGTCTGCACGTCGGATATGAACAGCGACCCGGACCGCTTCGAAACCGATGTGGACACATTTATTGCCGAGGCGCGGGCACGCAGCCCCTTCAACGACAAGCTGCGGCTTGCCTATATCGGCGTCCCTCCCATCTTCGACGACCTTTACCAGTTCACGGAGAGCCTGGGGGCACGGGTGGTGTTCAACGAAACCCAGCGCCAGTTCGCCATGCCCTACGACACGCCGGACATGGTTGAGCAGTACCGGGCCTACACCTATCCCTACGACATCTTCCACCGCCTCTCCGACATCCTTCTGGAGCTGGAGCGGCGCAAGGTGGACGCGGTCATCCACTACGTCCAGTCCTTCTGCTTCCGGCAGATTGAGGACATGATCGTGCGCCAGAAGGTGCCTCTCCCCATCCTGACCCTGGAGGGGGACAAGCCGACCCCCCTGGACGCCCGCACCAAAATCCGGATCGAGGGCTTCCTCGAAATGCTGGCAGGGTAACGCACCATGCAGATCGGCATAGATTTGGGAAGCAGAAAAGCCAAGTTCGCCCTCCTGGACGGGGAGAGTATCGTGCGGCTGGCGGACCACGACACCGTCACCTTTTACAAGCGCTACGGCCGCCTCGCCGGGGATGAGCTGGAACTGGACCTGGCGGCAAGCGGCATCTTCTCCGCCGATGAACTGGCCGGGGCAGCGGTAGTGGTCACCGGATACGGCCGCAATACGCTCTCCCTCAAGGGCGCTAAGGTTATTTCCGAAATCAGGGCCCACGTGGCAGGGGCACTGCTCCAGACGGGGCTCCGGGACTTCACCCTCCTGGACATGGGGGGGCAGGACACCAAGGTGGCTCTCGTGCGCGGGGGAAAGCTGGCCGACTTTGTCATGAACGACAAGTGTGCCGCCTCCAGCGGCCGCTACCTGGAAAACATGGCCGCAATCCTGGAGCTTTCCCTTGATGAGCTTTCCTCCCACTGGGAGAACCCGGTAAAACTCGACGCCACCTGCGGCATCTTCGGGGAGTCGGAACTCATCGGCCAGATCCTTCGGGGGCACCCTGTGGAACGGCTCTGCGCCGGGGTGAACCAGACTCTGGTCACGCGGGCCATGCCCATGCTCAAGCGTTTCGCATCGGAGACTATCGTCCTGACCGGAGGGGTTGCCCGAAACAGGGGGGTTGTCAGACTGCTGGAAGAAAAAACGGGGCTTGCGGTGATCGTGCCGGAACACCCTCAACACAACGGAGCCATCGGCTGCGCACATATGGAGACCCGCAGCTAGGGTCCCAGGGCTGGAAATAACGGAGGTTTCATGAAGCTGGCAAAGAAAGACTGGTTTTTCATCATTCTGATCATCGCCGTGTTTGGCGGGTTCTGGGCCATATCCGGCGAGGTAAAGACCAAGAAAGTCCCCTATGATGACGCCCACAAGCGGTTCTACGATGCGTTCAACAGCGGCGCCACCAAGATCGATCTGGACGCCCAGTGCCCCTCGTGCCACTTTGAGGGCTCCGGCGGCATCCCCTTCCCCAAGGAGCACCCGGTAAAACCGGCCGACGGCCCCATGCGCTGCCTGTTCTGCCACAAATTCAAGTCGAAGTAATCTGCCGGCGCCATGGGGGAGACCGTCCTCAATCTCACCCGTGAACTGGAGCGGCTCGTGGCCCACATCACGGGCCATGTTCCGGAGATGTGCCACATCGATCCGGCCCGGCTCCTCATCTGCATCTCGTCAACCAGGGGCGGGGGAATCCGGGGAACATACGCCAAGATCCATCCCCTCCGGTTCACCGGAGGGGCGAAGAGCATCGAACGGCAGCGGGGCCGCCACACCTACCGGAGCACCATGCCGTCAGTGACCCACCGGGGCAATGAAATCCTCTATGTAATCTACTTTCTGGTCCCCCGCTTTTTCGACCTCACCCCCAGGGAAAAACTCATCACCATCTTCCACGAACTCTTCCACATCTCACCCGCCTTCGACGGCGACATCCGCCGCTTTCCGGGCCGCAACTTCGCCCACGGCAGTTCCACGCGAAAGTACAACGCATTCATGGGAACCCTCGTGGATACCTACCTGGCAGAGCACGGGGAACCGGCCCTCCCGGCTTTTCTCGACGGCACCATGGCGGAACTCCGAGGCCGACACCGCACCATCGTGGGGAGAAGGTTCCGCATTCCGTTGATAAAAACGGAACGGTGCTAATCGGCTCGGAGCATTTCCGTCAGTTGTTTTTTTTCAGGGGAAGAAAGGCGTACGGGCGGCATGGGAGTAACGGGCCGTACCGTTCTGGGGTTATCGAGCCAGCGTCCGAGCCGCTCAGGGGTCCAGGGCTCGCCGGGCTTGTAGGGGGTTGGGTAGAATGCCGTGAAAAGCCCCGAGAGGTTCGGGCCCACGTCGCCGTTACCCAGCGCTCCCTCGCGGGCAGTCAGCAACCGATGGCAGCCGCCGCATTTTTTCTCGAAGATGTTTCCCTCCCCCTGCGGGGAGGAGGCGAAGTGAACGACAACCGGAAGCCCGCCATCTGCCCGCCGGGGGGCTTTCGAGGCAAACGCCATGATGGCATTGACGAGGCCGGCCGTTTGCCGGTCGTCGAAATGAAAGTCGGGCATAAAGAGGACCGGCCGTTGGATGGCGCCGAAGAGCCGCACCGGGTCGTCAGCGGCCAGGCGGTCCAGATCGGCGGCAAGCCGCGTTCCCTTGCCGCCCAGGTTGTGGCAGCGGCGGCAGCCGAACCGCTCGACCAAACGCTTCCCCTCCTCCACCCGGCGACTGCCCGGAACCGTAAAATGGGCAAGTTCCGCCGGAATGAGCCGATGGTGGGCAATGGCCTTGCGGACACTCTTCCCGTTCCCCCGGTGGCAGGAGACGCAACTCCCCCGCCCGGCGTAATGGGACGAGTGGCAAGATAGGCACCCCTCCCCCGGCGCCTTCCCCACGCAGGCGGCAAGCACCAGGCAGAGCAGGATCAGAAGGGGGAGACGAGCGACCAATTTTCCCCCCTGAAGAACATGGCCAGGACCGTCATGGACACGATGGCCGCAAAAACGGCGATGGTGGTCCAGGCAACGGCGCGGTTCCCCTCGCCGAACCAGACGGCGCGCTCGGGGCGGTGCGTCCCGAGCCACGGCAGGGCCAGGAACCAGAGGGAGAGCCCCACGATGGTCCAGGCAAAGCCGTTGCCGTGGCTTACCACCTCCTGGGTCCAGAGGAGAAACCAGGCCGATTTGGCGGGATTCGGCGGTGCGCCCGGATTCGCGGGGTCCAGAAGCGGCGCCGGAATAACCATGGCCAGCAGCGCCAAAGCCACCAAGCCCCCCCAGAAAGCCCGCTTGACGAGGCGAAAAAAGTGGGGGGAACTCCTGACGTATTCGCCGCTGCCGCGCGGCCCCCGTCGCAAATCGTTTTTCACTTCCATCCTTTCAGCCATTGAACCCTCACAGATACGGCAGTATCCCCTTGGTCTTGCGCACCCGGTAGAAGTGGAGAAACGACAGAGCCAGCACCGCCACGGGCACGACTACCACGTGGAGCGCGTAAAAACGCAGCAGCGACAGGGGCTCCCCCACTCCATCGGGGACGAGGACGGCCTTCAGCAATGGGCCCCCCGGCAGGGTGGCCAGAAGCTCCATGCCGGTTCGGGTCGCCCAGAAGGCCAACTGGTCCATGGGGAGGAGATAGCCGGTGTACGCCTCGAACACCGACAGCGCCAGGAGCCCCGCCCCCACCACCCAGGTGAGTTCCCGCGGCGGCCGGTAGGCGCCGGAGAGTACCACCCGAAGGACATGGAGGAACAGCAGGACCAAAAGCCCATGGGATGCGAGCCGGTGGAGTCCCCGCAGGTACTTCCCGCCGATGACCGTCGATTCCAGGAAGAGGATGGAGTCAAAGGCCCCGGCCGGTGTCGGCTGGTAATAGAACAGGAGCAGCACCCCGGACACGGCCAGAGCCATGAGCGCCGTAAAGGCGAGCCCCCCCAGGCAGAAGGTGTAGGTGAACCGCAGGTTCTCCCGCAGGACCACCCGCGGGAAGAGATGTTTGGCAAATTCCTTGATCATCCCGGATAAATCTCCACCCGCCCCTCCCGGATTTCGAGCCGATGGCGGGCCAGGGGCCGGTCGGCCGGCCCTTTCAGAACGTTTCCCTTGAGGTCGAAGCGGCTGCCGTGGCAGGGGCAGACAATCTCCCCAGGGGTTACGGTCACGGTGCAGCCGAGGTGGGTACAGGTCAGATTCAGGGCGTATATCTCCCCACCATCCCGCATCACCGCCAGTCGGCGCTCGCGATAGACGAGGGCGCCCCGTGGCGGAACGGCCGCGACGTCAATGACGAAGCGCTCCCCGACTTTCCTCTTGCGGGGGACGAGAAATCGCCATGCCGCCGCCAAAGAAGCGATGAACGCAATCAGCGCCGCGATGAAGTGCCGGCGTCCCCGGTCAACCGCTGCCATTTCTCGATATATCCCTTCGTGTACGCCGGTGTCCTCACGGCCATCTTCCCGACCCGTTCAGGGTCCATGAAACTCCCGTTCACCACCCGCTGCCCCTCCCGGCGCCAGAAGGAGTCCAGGGACAGGCCGTCATCCCGCAGCCGGTATATCCGCTCCTTATCCCTCTCCAGGAGGAAACGGCGCGGGTTGTCGTGGCAGCCGTCGCACATGACGGTGCCCCGCCGGACCGTGTGGGGGAAGAACGCCTTCCACTCCGCGGCCAAAAGCCGGTTCTCCTCCCCCACGGCCCGCTCGCTGCGGATATCGGAGAAATAGAGGATGAACTGCGGCCGGATGGGGCTCACCTTTCCCGCAGCATTCAGCCCCAGGGGAGGGGCGTCCTGGCGCTTGAGATAGGCGCTTTTCACCCACTCATCCTGATGGGGGATGGCCGTGAACCGCGCCTGGCGCCGGGGGCTGTCGATGAAGCGGAGCCAGAAGGTGCCGTATTCCTGGGGCGCCCAGGCCGAGTGGCAGGCATAGCATTCGAGCCGCTCCAGGTGAGCGGGGATGCGGTGCTCCACTATCCGCTGGTCGGGTTCGTGGCAGTCACGGCATCCCTTGCCGCTCCGTCTGCCGGCGGCCAGGCTCGCCATGTCGTGGCAGCCGCCGCAGCCGATGCCGGCCTCGGCATGGACATCGGGAAGCATGGGGAGAAACTGTTCTCCTCCGGCAAAGGGGCCCCGCTGGAAGCGGAAAGCGTCCTCCCTGGGGGCCCGGCCGTGGTAGTCGCTCCCCACGAAGTACCCCCGGTGGCATTCGAGGCAAGCGCCGTCCCTGGGACGGGAGATGGCGTGCCCCTTGCCGCCGTGGCAGTCTAGGCATCCCCGCACGTGGCAGCCGGTGCAGTTGTCGGCCCAGAATCCTCCGTCGAACCGCCCAACGGTTCTGGCCGCGAACTGCCGTTCCGCCGTCCGGGTCGCCATGGCATGATCGAACAGCCGGTCGAAGCCCCGGTGGCAGGCGACGCAACGGGCGGCCCGGTCAACGGCGCTGGCCGGGTTCCCAACCGTGGAACGGTCGTCTCCATGGCAGGGAGTGCAGCCGATGGCGGCATGGGGGCCGGAAACCGCATCCCGGTGGCAGGCCCGGCAGTTCTCGGCGCCGTCAGCGGGCGACGCGAGTGCCGCCGCCAGCCAGAATACGGCGATGAAGTGCATCATCCAGGGCACGATAGTCGAGCTCCTTGCGGTAAATGGGGTCGTCGGGACGGGTATGGCAGACGATGCAGAGGTTTGCCCGCCATACCTTCATAACCTCCGCTTCGTTAAGGGGGCGGGAATGTTCCCTGGTAACGGCCGAGAAGGCCCGCACCTTCCCCCCCTCCAGGGTCTGGAAGCCGTCCAGGGGCTTCTCCTCGTTTTTGGGGCAGAGCATGGTGGCAGCGATATCCCTCCCCTCCACCTCATGCTGGCCGAACCCCAGGAAGGCGGGGTTTGCGTGGCACTCGCCGCAGCCGATGGCCTTCGCGCCGGTGTTGTGGGAGTAGAAGGGGGCAAAACGCAGCTGCTGCTTACCCTTGAAGGTGGTTACATACCCCTCTTTGGACACGCGCCCGTCCATCTCGGTGACGGTCACGAAAGTCTGGCAGCCGGGGGTTACCGGCGATATTTTCCCCCGCTGGTTGAGGGCCAGGGGGAAGGGGTAAAGCATCCGGTAGTCCTCGGATTCGGTAAAAAGCCCCAGGGTATCCATATCCTTTACGAAATCGCGGGCGGTCCTGCCCTTGTCATAGTTCGTATGGCAGCCGTAACACTGGACCACTGCGCGGGAGTGGCAGCTGTAACACTCCAGCCTGTCGTGGCCGGCGACGGTATGGGCCGGGGTGCCGGTAATCACCTTGCTGACATAGAGGCGGCCGCTTCGTTTGCCGACAAGACGTACCTGCCCGTTTTCGTAGAAAACGTTGGAGTAGGGACGCCCCTTGCCGGTGACGATCATCCGCATGCCGGGGCGCATCTGCCGCCGATACTGCCGCGACTCGCGCACCGGGGCTTCGTTCTCCCTGACGATCTCCCGCCAACGGGGAAGCTCGGTGCCGCTGCCGTGGCAATCCTCGCAGCGGATCTCCACCTGGTGGTAGAGGTTCTCGTAGGCGTAGCCGTCACCCATGATGTCGCGGGAGGTGTGGCAGTCGATGCAGTCCATCCCCATGGCATAGTGGATGTCCGGCGTGATGCGGGTGACGCTCCGGTTGCCGCTGGTGAGAAGCGGGCCGGGAAAGCCGTTTCGCGTCGGCACCTGGGCGGTGTTGCCGTCATTGAGCCCCATGTACGACAGGGCGATGCGGCCGCTCCGGTTGTGGCAGCGGAAGCAGACGTCGTTGCCCGGAAGCCCCGTCATCCGGTGGGAAGCCGAAGCCGGCCCCCGTCCCTTCATGGTCAGGTCGCCGCCGGCGTAAGTGCCGGTATCGTTCCAGGGAAAGTGGCAGGCGGCGCACCCCGCCGAATGCCCCACATCGTAGGCATAGCTGTTTTCGATGCCCACATGGCAGAGGGAGCAGAACTTGCGGTAGAGCTCTCCGGAGACATTGTCCAGCTCCGTCACCGCGGCGAGCTGCCGTTCCTTCCCGTCGGCGGTATGGACATTCTCCCGGCGGCTGCCGTAGAGCCTGCCGTCCTCCCCCTCCCAGGTGAGCTGAATGTTCTTGATCATCCCGGTGTTGGTCTGCATGAGGCTCCCCTTCACCCGGGCAAGCTGCCAAGTGTGGCAGGCACCGCAGCTCTGCTCCCAGGAGCGGGGATCCGACGGATTGCGGGGGGCGAACATTTCGCGGTGGGCGGATTCCTTGTCGCGGGCACGCTCGTTTCCACCGTGGCAGGAAACGCAGCGGGGATGGGCCGGAGAGGCATGCTCGATGCCGCGATGGCACGTGAGGCACGAGCCGTTCTCGCCACCTCCTGCACCGCACCCCGCCAGCAGCAGAAACGGCACCAGAATGACGGCCCGCAACCGCCGGAGCGAGGCAGGAAAATCTGTCAACCAGAGAAGAAGCTTCATGTGCTGCCCATCATAGCGTAATGACCGATGAAAAAAAAGCCGGCAGGTTAATCCTGCCGGCCAAGAGCAAAAATGCATGTTCTACGGAGGCTCTTGCAAAACGTCATGAGGAGGCTGGGATGCTAGGCGCAAGCAAGCGAGAATGCGAGGCGTACCCGTCGGTACGTTGAGCTTTCGAGCGAGCGGCAACAACGCAGACCGGCCCCGCAGTAGTTTTGAAAGAGCCTCCCTTCTATTTTCCGGTGGTACTGATGTTCACCTTCTGCTTGAACTCATGCCACAGGAACGGATCGGCATTCATGGTGCCGAAGGGGAGATACCAGAGCTTGACCTCCAGATCCAGCTCGCTGGCAGTGGGCTTGGTGACCCATTTGCCGTTTTCATCCTCCACTTCTTCGGTGGGGAAGAAAATATCGAACCGTTCGCGCACTTCTTTGCCGGGCGGGAGCCCGGTATCTTCGATTATGCCGCTCTTCTCATAGGGGCCGCGCCCCATCCGATCGCCACGCCCAAGCTGCTGGGGAACCGGCATGTAAATCTTCTCCTGATTGAACACTTCTTCGCCGTCTTTTGTTTTTGCTATTACCGACAGAACCAGTCGGTTGGGGGTCGGTCAGCCATCGGGGATGGAGTGACCGGCATGGTTCACCATCTCAACCTTCACCACAGCCTTCGGCTTGATGGTGGCGCCGTCACGCCAGTGGAACGCCCGCGCCTCGGCCTTGAACTCAACCGCAGCCTTGGCCATGCCCGGATCGCGGTAGCTCTGCATGTTGTGGCCGAGCTTGCTCTTCTTCATGTGGCAGTCCTGGCAGGTTTCGCTCCCACCCTCGGCCGTGTAGGACCAGAGATAGCTGCCGTAGCTGGTGCAGCACTGGGTCGGGTTGTCCAACTCCATGTTGGGGCCCAGGCCGTGGCACTGCCCGCACTGGATCGACTCGCTCATGATGGGGCTAACCTTCATTTTCGGGAAGGCATCCGACGGATGGTCGCCGTCTTTCGAGCCGTACACAACCCCTGCCTGGGGATAGCCGTCGGTCCACTTGTGGGTGATGGCGTTGCGGTTATGGCAGATCAGGCAGTTGATGTTGAGGCTCTTGAGCTTATCCGCCTCGGCAGTGGCCTTTGCATTGTCTTTTTTCTTGAGGGCATCCTGCCAGTTATCGATAGTGGCGATAATTTCCCTGGCCACCGAGTCTTCAGCATCAGCCAACTGGGGCAGGTGACACTTGGCACACCCCATCAGGTGCTCAACTTTCACGTCCTCAGGCTTCTTGACCCCCGAGTAGGGCCACTCCATCAGGCCGTTGACCACCGCAGTTTTGAAGGTGGCGGCAGTCCGGCTCGTACCGAAGATGGAGCGGGCGTGGATCGATTTGTTCCAATCGTTGTGGGTATCCTGGTGACAGTCGATGCAGGAACTGGAGTCGTACATCTTCGCCAGCTCGGCCATGGTCTTGGCCTTGCCCGACTTGGCGGCGATGCCTTCCTGCCATCCGATGCCGGCCTTTTCGGCAAAGACCGGTGAAGCGGCACAGAAAACGAATGCCGCCGCCGATAGCTTTACCCATAAAGGTGCAAGCTTCATTGGTCACTCCTTTCAAAAATTAAAAAAAACTATTAATCCCTATAAAACGATATATGGATTTTAATAAAAACCTCCCCACCTTCAGGCGGGGAGGTTTTTCCGGTTAGCAGCCCTGGAGCTCGTCGCCGGCAGCCTCATGGATTTGCATGGTGCTGTCCGCCTTGATCTTTTCGGCTTTGGCCTTGCCGAAGCGGAGGGTCACTTCGTCCCCTTTCACATCGAGAACCTTGGGAGAACCGCCCATGGCGGAAACGCTCCCACCCTTCTTGACCCAGGCGGGGACTTTGTCGGCCTTGACGGTAACCTTGGCGCCGTCAATCTTGGTGACCTTGCCGGAGAAGGAACCCGAAGCAAAGGCGACCGCTGCCATGGAAAGTGCCACAAGGGCCGCTGCGATGGACATCATGATTTTTTTCATTTTCTTTTCCTCCTGCGTGGTGTTGTGGTGCGCTCCGTCCTAGAAGAGAAGCTGGAGCTGGGTTACGAAGCTGGTGAAATCCTCGGACTTCAGGTTAGCTCCCTGAAGACCGCTCACTACACCTTCGTCATCGAAATCAGTATGGCTGAGTTCAGCCGTGAGCTTCAGGTTCTGACCCCAGATGTAGTAGTTGACCCCGCCGCCATACCAGGTGACATCCTGATCGTAGATGTTGTTGAGGGCGGCAAAGCTCCACTGCTCATAGCGGCCGAAGAACTGGAGCGGCAGATTCGGCAGCATGTAGCCGGCCTTCACGTACCAGCCGTTTTTCTCGCCATTGAGCCCAATGGCATCGCTATCGACGTTTGCGGAGACCTTGTAGGCTTCGTCCAGGTCGTAGTCGGCATAGGCAGCAGAAAGAGTGAACGTTCCCACTGCTTCCACCGGATACTCGAAGAAGCCGTCAACGGTCCAGGCCTGGTAGTCACTCTTGCCGGTCTTGGCCACGGTATCGCCATACGCGACATCAGGCTCATACTGATAGGCAGCGCCGAAGGTAAGGACCTGCTTCTTGCCCATGTAGGTACCCTTGTAGCCATAATCCGACTCGGGATCCAGCAGCGACACATGGCCGCGGACAGTATAACGGAAGCTGGAATCAGGGTTGCCGGTGTCGCCGGCCTTGCGCCCTTCCATCACGTCGGCACGATACTGAATCTTGTCTTCCAGGAAGTTGCCCCAGATGCCGACCCCCATGTCACGGGTAGCAACGTAAGGAGCACGGATGAAGAGTGAGCGGTCGAGGGTCAGGGGCATCTCGCACGCTTCCAGGTTCTCACGGGAGAAGCCATACTTGAACTTACCAACGTTGACCTTGAAGGTATCATTGAACTTGAAGCGCATTACGGCGTCGAGCATCTGGAATTCGGTACCAGTTCTGTCGCTTACGCCGAGGGTACCGACGTTGGGGTCCTCGGTGAACTCGGTCTGGACGTACATGCTCAGCATGTCGCCGTACTTGCCCATCAAAGCGATGCGGTTGCGGCGGAAGTTGAAGTTGGTGGTGGTATCATCGCCGTCGTCACCGGAGCCGTTATCGCGGACCGACATCTGGAACTGCCCCTTGTAGTCGATCTGGAGGGCGCCCTGGTCCTCGGGGCCGAAGGTGATGCGGGGGCCGGCAAAGGCGGTGCCGGCCAGAAGGGCCGTCCCGAGGGCGACGCCGGAAATGGTGGATATTTTGCGCATATTAATCATGCATTCGCTCCTTTTCATGGTAGTTCCCCCGCCCCAGCGGGCGGGGGTGTCATGGAATTACAGAGTCTGCTAGCAGTTACCGCCGGCGGACGCACCACCGCCGCTAGTCGAGCCGCTTACGGTGCTGCGATAAGCCTTGTCAGTGTTTTCAATCTGGTTACCTTCCTCGTAAGTCGGCTCTACAACATAGACGCGAGATGCATAATCAATGATCGTCTTGCCGCGAGTAATGTTCCAGGTCAGGTTGTCCATAAGCAAGTGGGTATCCCAGATGGAGCCTACAGCCAGTTTGCCTCCAGCACTTTCTGTGACTGAAGTCAAACTATTAACAGCCGTATGGTCCGATGAAGCCATCAGGTTCCATTGGCCGAGGGAGCCGTCATACCATTTGACATCGACAGTGGAGTTGTAATAGGCGATGCCGTCAAGGATGAAATACCCGATGGAGGCATAGTTGCCTGCCCGGCAGAGGGAGATGAAGGTTTTAGTGCCGTCGAGGCCGGCCTCGCCAAGCTTACTTTCTTCTGTGCCGGCAGTGCCGAACGCTGCGACAAGATCCGCTCTAATCTGAGCAGCATCCTTGAAATACATGCCGCTTGTCAGCATCCTGGTAGCGTGATAGCTGTAAGAACCTTTTATGGCACCATCGAAGGGGGTGAACTTTTTCAATGCCGCATCGGCATTGGTGATTATCAAGTCTTCAGTGGGCCCGGAAACTTTAGCATTGACAGTCGCAGTTGTTCCGCGAACCGTATCGATGATGGTAACCTTGTCCGCGTTGCCGGCAGCGATACCGTTGACATACCCAATCATCTCACTGAGCGACACGCGAACATCGGTGTTAATGTTAGTGGTCCCGTTCTGGGCCACGCCGTAGGTTGATTTCTTAATGGTCGGCACAATGTTAGTCAATTCGTCAACAGGCCATGCGTCGTTCCCGCCGTTAAGAACCTTGATGCGGTTTTTGGGGAAGCCCCAGTAGCGGAACGTCGTATAGGCCCGGGCAACGTTGATTGCGCCAGTAGTGTTAAGGTGATTGCTGGTCAGGACGATGGTCGTATTCCCGTCAATCCCGGAGTTCTGAATAAGGGCATCAATGGTCTCTCCGGTGCAGACCATCTCACCAGTCTTGTCCAGCGGGCCCTCTGCACGCTCTGCCTTGAAAGCATTTGAACCTGCTGAAATGAGTTGCGCCCCGGGTATATGACCTTTTTTGACATAATCATTATATTTTACATCATCAGCAGTGTCGACAGTACCCTTGTCGTCAGTCTTGTCAGCCGACACATCAAGAATCACTACACGATCATAGCTCCCGAGAGCCTTGTTCACCAACCCGGCATCAACCCATCCCTTCAGGGTATCCGCCTCAATCAGTGCAGTGGCTGTTTTCGTCGTTACCGCCGAGGAAGCCGGATTATCATAACTGCTCCCCCCGCCGCCACCGCAGCCCCACAACGTCAGCATCGTCAGCGCTAGCACGCCGATCATACTGGTCAGCAGGATACGTCCTTTTTTCCATGCCTGGTTCACCATACTACCTCCTTCATGTGAGAAATGAATGGGCCACCGGTGCACATGTGTGCCCGGACGACAATGCATCTACAAGAGGGTTATTAAAGCAATAGGAATGCCACACAAGGTATGCGGTTTACGCATTGCGACAAAACCCCCCGTTTTGTTTCGCATTTTCCCAATCACTTGTTTTCGGCGGAGTCTCTTGGTATAGTGTCGTTGCTTTTTCTGCATAGCCGTCATGAATTTCAGGCATAGGCATACGAACAGGGTGAACAATGGATATAACGCTCCTCAAGACTCTGCTCAAGGTCGCGGCTCTCGGCAATATCTCCAAGGCTGCGGCCGTGCTCTGCGTCACGCAATCCGCGGTCTCGCGCCGCATCAAGCAGCTTGAGGACCATGTCGGCAAACCGCTCCTCATCCGTGCGGGAAATGCCGTCACCCCCACCGAGGATGGCCGGTACGTCCTTGCCAAGGCGCAACAGATCATCAATCTTGAAAGCCAAATCATTGACAAACTAAGTGACAAAGAATGTAAGCAGCGCATATCCCTCTGCTGCACCCCGTCCTTCGGCATCGGCCGTCTCCCCGCCATACTCTCCGCATTCATGGGCATCAACGCCGGAAACGCCGGCCTGAACTTCGTTTTCAATATGCCGGAGCAGGCCCTCGAAGGGATCGAGAACGGCCAGTTCGACCTGGCTCTCATCGAGCACTGCGACGATCTCGACCTTACGGGCCACAGAAGCTACCCGCTCCCCGACGACGAGATGGTTTTTATAAGCACGCCCGAGCTCACTCCTCCTTCACCGCCCCCCACCATCGGCCAGATGTTCGGCAAACGCCTCTACCTGAAGAACGAGAGTGGGTGCGCCAGACGCTTCCTGGACAAGAATCTTTCCCTGCTTGGCCATTCCATCACCGAATTCAACGACATCGTCTATTATGACGACCTCCAGTTCATCCTTCGGGAAGTCCTTGCCGGCAAGGGGATTACCTTCGGCTCCACCGGACTGGTTGCCAACGAACTGAGCAAACACACTCTCTATGCCCACCGGATGGCGGGATTCGACCATTTTCGTCCCTGCACCCTCGTTCTCGGCCGCCGCGAACCTTCGGCCGATCTCATCTCTTTCATCAACACCATCTACATATCTTTCGGCATGCCGTGTCCCTCAGCATTCAGCACCAACGATGCTTACCCCTCGGAATCATACCACTTTTGAGCCCATCCGCATCTCACCGGCAATTTTATAAATCCCCCTGTTTGTATTAGCGCGTCCCTATAAGCACAAAAGCACCGGCAATCCGTACATTTTTAATTACGAGACAAAATGCGGGTTACAGGATAAATTTTGCCGGCAATTTATTCTTAAATTTTTCCTAAACTTTGCCACATTCCGGCCGATAGTATGCATAAGGCAGTATGCCGGTTGCTTTACCTATTTTCACCCAAGGAGTCTTCATCATGAATTTTCTTCGAAATGCTCGTCTCAGTGTGAAACTGGTGTCCGGCTTCGTTCTGGTGGCCTTGATAGCAGGAGTTGTAGGGTTCATCGGGACGTCGAAGATCAACATGCTGGCAAATGAAGCCGAGAAGATGTTCACCTACAACACCGAGCCACTTGGGACTTTCGGCCTGCTTGCCATCAATTTCCAAAAGGCTCGGGTGAACCTCCGGGGCATGGTCCTCGACGACAATCCCCAGCGGGCCGAAGCCAACGCGAAAACCATCACAAAGCTTTACGGTGAGATCGATGAACAGTTGACGGAATTGGAACAGACCCTGGAATCGGCGGAAGGGAAAAAACAGTTCACGGCGCTCCGTACTCTCATTAAGGAGTACGGCCCCGTGCGCGAAGAGATGATCACGGCAACCCTTGACGGCGACCGCGAGACTGCCCTTGACATCATGCGGACCCAATGCCTCTCCTACGAGAAAAAGATCGATGACGCCATCAAGAAAATCTTCGACCTGAAGATTCAGCTAGCCGAGCAGCGCGGCGAGCAGAACTCCGCCTCGGCCCGCAACGCGATCATCCAGATGTCGGCCTTTGCCGTTGCCGGAATGGTCATTGCTATAATTTTAGGTCTGTTCATGGCGCGCCAACTCTCAGCCCCCCTCCTGAAAGTGGTCGAGTTCGCCAAGGCCATTGCCCAGGGAGATCTGTCCAATCACCTCGAAATGAATCAGAAGGACGAAACCGGGCAGTTGGCCGAAGCCGTGAACACCATGGCCGACCGCCTCAACCGCCTGATCTCCGGAGTGGCGGAGAATGCCAGCCAAGTGGCGGCAGCCGCGGGACAACTCACCGCCAACGCCGAGCAGATGGCAACCGGGGCCGAGGAAGTTGCCGCACAGTCCGGCACCGTTGCCACCGCCAGCGAGGAAATGGCCGCAACCTCCACGGAAATCGCCCAGAACTGCTCCACCGCGGCCGACGAAGCTCATCGCGCCAGCGAGACGGCGGGCAGGGGCTCGGAGGTTATCCGTCATACCGTCGAGGAGATGGCGCGCATTGCGGACCGGGTCCGCGAGACGGCAAAAACGGTGGAGAGCCTCGGCACTCGCAGCGACCAGATCGGCGAGATTATCGGCACCATCGAAGACATAGCCGACCAGACCAACCTCCTGGCCCTGAACGCCGCCATCGAAGCGGCCCGGGCCGGCGAGCAGGGGCGCGGTTTTGCAGTAGTTGCCGACGAGGTGAGGGCACTGGCAGAACGGACCACCAAGGCGACCAAGGAAATCGGCACAATGATCAAGGCCATCCAGCATGAAACGAAGGGCGCCGTCGCCATCATGGAACAGGGAGTACAGGAGGTAGAGCGCGGAACCGCCGAGGCCGCCGAGTCGGGCAAGGCGCTGGAGGAAATCCTTGAACAGGTGGGCACCGTCACCATGCAGGTAAACCAGATCGCCACGGCGGCCGAGCAGCAAACCGCCACGACAACCGAGATCAGCGGCAACATCCAGCAGATTACCGACGTGGTGCACGATACGGCAAGGGGAGCACAGGAAACGGCTGCCGCAGCCCGCCAGCTGTCCAATCTCTCAGACGAGCTTCAGCAGCTTATCGGCCAGTTTCATCTGGCATCCTGAAACGCCATCTGCATCCTTTCACGTGGCCGCCTCCGGGCGGCCTTTTTTGTTTGCCGTGCAGGGGAAAAGATATTGCGACAAAAGACGGGACCGCGCTACAATTCACCCAGTTTTTTCGAAACTATTCACTTCCCGGAAGCTGTTATCCCATGCGCATCCTGATCATCGAAGACGAAAAGAAAGCCGCCGCGTATCTTCAGAAAGGGTTCTCCGAGAACGGCTTTACGGCGGATACGGCTGAAAACGGCGAAGACGGCCTCCACCTGGCCCGCTCCGAGGCCTATGACCTCATCGTGCTGGACATCATGCTGCCGGGCCGCGACGGCTGGTCGGTGCTGGAAGAGCTGCGCGCCGAGGGGAACGACGTGCCGGTTATCTATCTGTCGGCCCGAGACGCGGTCCATGACCGGGTGCGGGGGCTCGAACTGGGAGCAGACGATTACCTGGTAAAACCTTTTGCCTTCTCGGAACTGCTGGCCAGGGCACGGACTATTTTGCGCCGCGGCCCCGCACGCCAGCCGGAACTTCTGCGGGCAGACGACCTGGAGATGGACCTCGTGAGCCACAAGGCCCGGCGGGGAGGCGTCCCCCTTGACCTCACCGCAAAGGAATTTCTGCTGCTTTCGCTCCTGCTGCGCCGCAAGGGAGAGGTCCTCTCCCGCACCCTCATTGCCGAACAGGTTTGGGGAATCAATTTCGACAGCGACACCAACATCGTCGATGTGGCCATCCGCCGTCTGCGGCGCAAGGTTGACGATCCCCATGAACACAAACTGATCCACACCGTGCGCGGAGCAGGCTATGTCCTTGAATAATCGCTCGAACCCCCGCCCCGGCACCCTCTCCCTCACCGCACGGCTCACGATACTTTCCACTCTCGCCACCACAGGCGTCCTGCTCTTTGCCATCATCTTCCAGTTTCTCGCCCTGGTGAACGACCTGGACTTCGAGGACAACGACTTCATCATCGAAAAAATCAGGGTGATCGAAGGGATTATCAATCGCTACGCCGACGCAACTTCCCACCTGGAGCAGGAAGTCCACTGGGAAGGGGCCATGCGCGAGGATACCCGGTACCTGGTGCGCATTATCGATAACCGGGGGAATGTGGTCATGGAAACCGAGCGTATGGCCCGCATCGCCCCCCCCGGAGTGTTCCCCCGCCCGGCAAAGGATACCCATGCCATTGGCCGGGGGAAGAAGATAACCGGCCCGAAGCACCGGGTGTACCTTGTCAACTCGGCCTGGGCCGGGAGCGAAAGCAGAACTTCCTCCTGCCTCATCCAGATGGCCCTTGACGTGACCGAGGAAGAGGCGCTAGTGGACGGGTACAAGCAGAAGATGGGCTTTGTGTTCCTGGCCGGGCTCTGCCTTTCCGCCGCCCTGAGTGCCGTAGTGATGCGGCGGGGTTTGCGCCCGCTGGCTGAACTTACCGACGCCGCCGATCGCATCGACGTAACGACCCTTAACGAACGGATCGACTCCCGTGTCTGGCCGCGGGAACTGGCCCGGTTCGCAGCGGCGTTCGACGGGATGCTCAACCGTCTCAAGAACTCTTTCGACCGGCTCGCCGATTCATCGGCAAACCTGGCCCACGAGATCCGGACCCCCATCAACATCCTGCGGGGCGAGGCGGAGGTCGCCCTCTCCCGCTCCCGCTCCGTTGACGAATACCGGCGAATCATCGAGTCGAGCCTGGAGGAATACGAGCGGCTCTCGCGACTGATCGACAATATCCTCTTCCTTGCCAGGACCGAGCAGCAAATCGAGCCGGTCCCCATGGACGCGGGCCACGAATTGGGGCTGCTCCGGGATTATTACGGCACCCTGGCCGAAGAGAAGGGGATCACCATATCCTGCACCGGCAGCGGGAGCATTATTGCCGATCCGTTCCTCTTCCAGAGGGCCGTGGGGAATCTCCTGTCCAACGCCATCCGCTACACCCCCCCAGGCGGAACCATCACCGTCGCCCTTACCCATGACGACGCCGGAACCGCGCGCATCAACATCACCGATACCGGCATCGGCATTGCGCCCGACGAACTCACCAGGGTATTCGACCGCTTCTTCCGCAGCAGCGATGCGAGAAGCACCAATCCCCAGGGAACAGGCCTCGGCCTCGCCATCGTCCAGTCGATCATGGAACTCCATCACGGAAGCGTCTCGCTCGAAAGCGAACCGGGACGGGGAACGTCCGTAACCCTGATCTTCCCGCAAGGGTAGCTTTTCTGCCTACCCATCATAACCACTGAAGGTGCCGGGATGGGGGGCGGGGGCTCTCCCGGAGAAAAACATCCCGCAAAAAGCACCGCAAGTCCATACAAAGGGAAAGCACCGGCATCGGCAGAGAGGGCCATGCGAAACCATGCCGGCGACGCTTGAGGTTTTTCGGAGGGAGAGCCCCCGCCCCCCATCCTCCACTCAATACCATCAAAACATTCAAAGATGACGAAATTGTCATCTCCACGTCATGCTCCGGTCAGGTCTTCATGGGTATGATTTCCGGGTAACGTACCATTTTCAGTACCCGGAGCACCCTATGCCCATGCGTCGCCCCCTCGGAATCATCGGTCTCTTTTCAATCATCTACCTTGTCATCGCAACCGTTACCCGAACGGTCCTGCTCCTCATGGTTCCACCGGGGTCGGGGCTCACGTTCCCTCTAGTGGTCAAGGCTTACGGGGCAGGGCTAGTATTCGACGCCGCAGCCCTGTCATACCTCCTCATCCCGGCGGCTCTGTACCTGATTATCGCCCCACGGCGGCTCACGGAGAGCAGATGGCACCCGGGCGTTATCCGCTCTGCTTTTTTCGTAATCCTCTACGCCCTCATCTTTGGCGCAATCGCCGAGTATTTCTTCTTCGAGGAATTCTCGACCCGTTTCAATTTCATCGCCGTGGACTATCTGGTCTACACCGGCGAGGTCATCGGCAATATCCGCGAGTCATACCCCATCATCCCGATTTTGTCCGGGATTTGCGCGGCCGCCCTGGCAACAGTCTACCTGCTGCGCAACACCATAGGCCGGGCTGCGGCCGTAACCTTCGGCGGACGTCGCCGCCGCCTTGGCGCCATGCTTCTAGCAGCCCCCCTGACGGCGCTTCTTCTGGTGAACATCTCAGGCACCGCAATCTCAGCCAACAGCTATGCCAACGAACTGGCAGGAAACGGCCTCTACGGGCTCTTCGCGGCATTCCGCAACAACGAGCTGGACTTCAACCGTTTCTACGTAAACCGGGATGAACGGCAGGCCATGGCACGGTTGCGCAGCCTCGTGGAAGAACGCAACAACCACTATGCCGCCGCCGCGCCCCGGATGACCCGGGAGATTACGGGAGAAGGGCGGGAGAAGCGGCTCAACGTCATTGTGGTGGTAGAGGAGAGCCTTAGCGCCTCATTCCTCGGCGTATTCGGCAACAAGAACGGACTCTCCCCGAACATCGACCGACTCGCCAAGGAATCTCTCCTTTTCACCCACCTTTATGCCAGCGGCACACGGACGGTCAGAGGGCTTGAGGCACTGACCCTTTCGGTGCCCCCTCTCCCGGGAACATCCATCGTGAAGCGCCCCGACAACGGGGGCTTCCGCTCCTGGGGCGAGATCATGAAGGAGAAGGGGTACGACACCCGGTACATCTATGCGGGATACGGTTACTTCGACAACATGAACGCCTTTTTCTCCGCCAACGGCTTCAACATCGTCGACCGCAACAACTTCGCCGACAACGAAATTACCTTCGCCAACATCTGGGGAGTTTGCGACGAAGACCTGTTCCGCAAGACCATCAGGGAATCGCGCAAATCCCACGAGGCGGGACGCCCATTCTTCAGCATGGTCATGACCACCTCCAACCACCGCCCCTTCACTTATCCTGCGGGACGAATCGACATCCCCTCCAAGACCGGGCGCTCCGGCGGAGTTAAGTATGCCGACTACGCCATCGGGAAATTCATCGAAGAAGCCCGCAAGGAGCCGTGGTTCAAGGACACGGTCTTTGTCTTCGTGGCCGACCACTGCGGCAACAGCGCCGGGAAGACCGAACTGCCGGTGAAAAAATACGAGATACCCCTCCTTGTCTATTCACCCAACCATATCAAACCGGGAGTAGTGGACCGGATGATGGCCCAGATCGACGTTGCCCCCACGGTACTCGGCCTCCTCAATACCATCTACACCACCGACTTTCTCGGCCGCGACATCCTCAAGGCCGACAATCGCACCGACCGCGCCTTCATCTCCACCTATCAGAAACTCGGCTACATCGAAGGCGACCGGCTCCTGATCCTAGGCCCCCAGAAGGAGGCGACACTCTCCCGCTTCGACCGCGGGAGCGGCGCCACGACGCCGCTTCCCATGGACAAGCGGCTTCTGGATGACGCTCTCGCCTGGTACCAGGGGGCGAACTACATCTATAAAAACCGCCTGAACAGGATCCCGCAACCATGAAAAAAAGCTCTCCCGCCCCCCTGGACACCAACTTCTGGTTCTGGCACGGGGTGGTTCCGTTACTTCTCTTTATTCTCGTGGCCACAGCCTGCGAAATCACCCACCTGGACCTGGTGCTGGCCGACCGGTTCTACGACTTCGCCGCCGGCACCTGGCCCGCCCGCCGGGCATGGTGGGCCGAGTGGCTCATCCACAAGCGGGGACGCGATCTGGTAGCGATCGTCGCGTCCCTCTCCTTCATCGTCTGGGTTCTGTCGTTCCAGGTTGCACGGCTGCACCCCTTCCGCTGGAAGGCCCTCTACCTCGTCATGGCCATCGTCCTCGGCACGGGCATCGTCACCATCGGCAAAGACCTGACCGGCCGCCACTGCCCCTGGTCCATGGAGCGCTATGGCGGCTCCGTTCCCTACACCCGTCTTTTTGAAGGGACCCCCCCGGGAGCGAAAAAGGGCAAATGCTTTCCAGCAGGGCATGCCGCAGGCGGCTTCTCCCTCATGGGAATTTACTTCGCCCTTCGGGACCGCCGTGCCGAAGCCGCCCGCGCCGGCCTCGCCGCGGGCCTGGTCCTGGGAACCGTCTACGGCTACGCCCAGATGGCCCGGGGCGCCCATTTCCTCTCCCACACGGTCTGGTCCGCGGCCATATGCTGGTTCGCAGCCCTGGGGCTCTACCTCGTTTTCAGGCCACTCCTGACAGCACCGGAGAAGAAATTAACATCTTGACCTAATCCGCTTATCCGGATACATTCATTGCCATGAAAAACGCTGCCCGTCTCTTCAAATCCCTTGCCGACGAAACCCGCCTCCGGATTCTGGCGCTCCTCCTGGCGGAGGAAAAGCTCTGCGTCTGCGATCTCATGGCGGCCCTGGAGCTTCCCCAGTCAACGGTATCGCGGCACCTGGCCCAGCTCAAGAACGCCGGCTGGGTGGACGACCGGCGGGAAGGGGTCTGGGTCTACTACTCCCTCCTGCCGACAGGCTCCCCCGACCGCCGGGAACTGCAAAGCCTCCTGGCCCGGCACCTTGCCGCTGACCCCGTCGCCATTGCCGACCGGGAGCGCCTCGCCGGTTTCGGCCAGGGGAATCGTTGCGCCTGATTTTTTTTGCGCCGCAGCCATCCGCCTATCCGCATATACACCAGACAGGAGCCCCCATGAAGCAACGCGTTCTTTTCCTCTGCACCCACAACGCCAACCGCTCCCAGATGGCCGAGGGGCTGGTGAACCACTTCCTCGGCGACCGGTGGGAAGCTTTCTCCGCAGGCACCGAAGCCACCATGGTCAACCCACGGGCGGTCCGGGCCATGGCCGAACTGGGAATCGACATCTCAGGGCAGCGCTCCAAGAATCTGGCCCAGTTCGAGGGCCAATCCTTCGACCGGGTCATAACCCTTTGCGGTGATGCCGCCGAGACGTGCCCCCTGTTCGTGGGCGGAACCCGGCGCGAGCACCTGGGCTTTACCGACCCCTCCCGGGCCGCAGGAACCGAGGAAGAGATCATGGCCGAGTTCCGCCGGGTGCGGGACGAGATGAAACAGAAACTGCAGGAATTCTTCGCGGAATCGTAGGGGCGATCCTTGTGATCGCCTTTGCCTTGGGCGAATACAAGATTCGCCCCTACAAAATGGTATCGGGAGAAAACGGCATCATGTCAGAACGCATCTCTATAAACCTCTCCTTCCTCGACCGCTGGCTCACCCTCTGGATCTTCGCCGCCATGGCCTTCGGCATCGGCCTCGGCTGGTTCGTGCCGGGAGTGGAGCAGTTCATCAACCGCTTCCAGGTGGGGACAACAAACATCCCCATCGCCGCCGGCCTCATCCTCATGATGTATCCCCCCTTTGCCAAGGTGAAGTACGAGGAGATGCCCGAAGTCTTCCGCAACAGGAAGATCCTGGGGCTGTCGCTGGCCCAGAACTGGCTCATCGGGCCGGTCCTCATGTTAGTCCTGGCCGTCGCCTTCCTCCCCGACAAGCCGGAATACATGGTGGGGCTCATCATGATCGGCCTGGCCCGCTGCATCGCCATGGTCATCGTCTGGAACGAACTGGCCAAGGGGAACACCGAATACGCCGCCGGGCTCGTGGCCTTCAACAGCATCTTCCAGGTGCTCTTTTACAGCGTCTACGCCTGGTTCTTCATCACGGTGCTCCCCCCCTTCTTCGGCCTTTCGGGGAGCCTCGTGGAGGTGAGCATCGGCCAGATCGCCGAGAGCGTCTTCATCTACCTGGGCATCCCCTGCATCGCCGGGGCGCTGACCCGCCTCATCGGCGTGAAGCTAATGGGAAAGGAGCGCTACCACCGGGAGGTGGTCCCCCGCATCAGCCCCATCACCCTGATCGCCCTGCTGTTCACTATTGTTGTCATGTTCAGCCTCAAGGGGAACCTCATCGTCCAGTTGCCCTTGGACGTGGTGCGAATTGCCATCCCGCTCCTCATCTACTTCATCGTGATGTTCCTGATCTCTTTCTGGATGGGGAAACGCCTCGGGGCCGACTACTCGAAGACCACCACCCTCGCCTTCACCGCGGCCAGCAACAACTTCGAGCTGGCCATCGCCGTGGCGGTGGCGGTCTTCGGCCTGAACTCCGGGGCGGCCTTCGCCGCGGTCATCGGACCCCTGGTTGAGGTGCCGGTTATGATCGGGCTGGTGAACGTGGCGTTCTGGTTGAAGCGCCGGTGGTTCCGGGCTAAGGCATGATCGTCATGACCCTTTTCCGCCTGACGCACATGATTCGCTCGCTGGCAGCCGTCACCTTCTCCTCGTGCCATCGCCAGAATCCTCTCCTTTTTATTTAGCATCGTCGGCGCCAATCTGATTCTGATATAGGCAGCTTAATGTTCTCTTTCACACGGAAGACAGGTCAACTTGAAATATGAGCGAATAGCGATATGCTCAATCAAAAACGTCTCGCAAAGGAGGCCATCATGGGCAAAAAAGGATTCATCCTCTGTGTCTGCCAGGGAACCTGTCCCAGCTTCACCAAGATGGACATCTTCGGCGTTCTTTCGGATGTCCGGCGGGAGAAGATCTTCGATTACGTCTGTCTCCATCCCCAGCTCTGCGTGGGGGACGGCGAGGAATTCCTGAAGGTGCTCCTTTCCGGTGGCGAGACGGAGAAGCTCTACATTGCCGCCTGCGACCCGCAGATGCAGTGCAAGATGTTCCGGGATGCCTTCGAGGCGGTGGGTTTCGACAAGGCGAACCACATCGCCCTAGACATCAGGAACAGGACGACAGAAGAGGCGGTGGCGGCCGTGAAGGAGCTGGCGGCGAAAAACCCGTGAGAGCGAAAGGAATCATGCAAGCGATTCGTGCAGGTGTCCTCGTGTTCCGCGTGGCGGCCTTGGCGGTGCTGCTCCTCTGTCTCCCGATGGCTGCCGGCTCGGCATGGGCTGCCTCTTCTGGGATGGGGAGGGTAGTTGTCTATTACTTCCACGGCACCGTGCGCTGCGAGACGTGCCTCCTCATCGAGGCGATGGCGGAGGGGACCCTCCAGGCGGATTTCCCCGATGAGCTCACCGATGGTCGGCTCCTGTGGCGTCCTCTCAGCGTGGATCTTCCCGAAAACGTCCATTTCGTAAAGGATTTTGGCCTTGGAGCCAACGAGCTCGTGATTCTCAGGAAGCGTGGGGGAGGGGCCACGGCATGGGAAAAGGTTTCAGATATCTGGGATCTGGCGGCTGACCCCGGCCGTTTCAGGGAGCAGCTGCGGGGCGTGGTCGCCAGGTTTCTCGGAACCGGAATCTGAACCGGTGGAGGGGGTACTGCAGTAAAACCATACTGTGGCAACAAAAGGTCCGGCTTCCAGATACATGCATTGGACACGAGAGGAATAGTAAAGGCTCTTCGACGTTTCAAGTGGGTTGAGGGAATAGCGACTTGAAGTTGAGCT
>CAZBEB010000015.1:0-113241 GCA_964490805.1 uncultured Geobacter sp. | reverse complement strand
AAAGCTCAACTTCAAGTCGCTATTCCCTCAACCCACTTGAAACGTCGAAGAGCCGAAATTTGCCGTTTTGGGATACTCCATGTGGTCTGCAAAATATACTTCCAAGTTGGTCTTGTAATTTCTGACGTCAACCATGAGAGCACTACAATTTGCTTTCTCCTGGTATTCCCTGTATTCCTCAGCGCTGGCAAGCTTCATGAAACAATCAACAACATCTGAGTTGTTCCATACCCCTGTCTTGTTGTTGAGGTAAAGATGGTAACCGGACATACAGGCAATGGCTTGCGATTCGTCAGAATAGTTTTGCTTGATGTAAGACTCAACAGCCTCAATATCGGAAAAATCATTCTCGCTTTTGGAACGGCATAGTTCCGTAATATCTCTGGTATCCGGCTGAGAGTATACCTCGTCAATCTTCTGTTCCATCATTGCCCTCACCTCGGCAATGTCATCGGCCGACACTGAAGCCACAGGCACCAGCGAAATGACTGAAACCACCAAAAGCGAAATGGCCCCGACAGCAAGGTCTCGCGCAGGGTAACGCGGCAATGCGCACGGTAGGCGTGATAAGAGTCGAAGGGCTTTTCCCGGATTGGTCATGTTACCCCCTTGTGTTCAATAACGATTAGCAGACCAATGTTTTCAGCGCCGCATTCCCGTCATCATTGGCACGATCTGTTGCAAAAACCGTCCTCTTGGATCAAGCTGGCCCAGAAAAAAGTGGCGATCCCCGTGCCAGGGTTAATGAAATATGTTAAAAAAAGCCAATTACATGAATTTTTGCTAGTTTAGAGATTGTTTTGTTACGTTATCGGATACCGGGTGTAAAACTTTAGTTTTAACTTGCCGTCGGGCTGCAGATCTCCAGCACAGGCCATCCGGATATTGACGGGCAATAACTTCAGGCAGGCTCGCAATTTTCCACCACGATCAGTTCTCGAGAATCCAGATTCAACGCCGCCAGCGCTCCCTCTCCCAGTTCTCCCTTGCTGAAACAGCCGTTGTCCAGATTGATGTGGCACCCCTGCAGTGAATTGCGGATCGCAAACAACGGTGTCCGGCTGTGGCCGGTGACGAGGGTTCTCCCCCCCAGCTTGGCCGGATCGACGCGATAATCCCGCGCCCAGAGCAGATCTTCGGATGAGGTTTCGGCGATGGGGTCGTCCTTGCGGAAATCCAGCCCGGCATGGACCAGCACGTAGTCATCCAGCAGGTGCATGAGCGGCATGCTGGCGAGGAAATCGAGATAGCGCCGCGGCAGTTCCCGGGGGTGTGACACGCCGAACTCCTGCAGGGTGCCGTAGCCGCCGTTCCCCTTCCAGATGGTGAACGCCTCGGGGTCGTCGATGGCATCCAGGAGCAGTTGCTCGTGGTTGCCCCGCAGGGGCCGGAGGTCGTAATCCCCCATGAACAGCTTAATCAGGTACTCCAGCACCCCCTTGCTGTCCGGGCCGCGGTCGATGTAATCCCCCAGCAGGTAAATGATGTCGTCCGGTCCGGGTTGGATGACATCCTCAACCATGGTCCGCAACGTTCGGCAGCAGTCGTGAACATCGCCGATGGCAAAGCGCCTTCGTACGATCGGCCGGGAGAACCGCCCCGCCCAGGGGGGCGGTTGTTTGCGGGAGGCTTCGGTCATTGCGTGTTCCCGTCTTCCTGCAACACCTGATGACCGATGGCATCAAGCTGCTGCTGAAACGGGTCTCCTATAGCGACGATACCGTTCATCTGTTTCCCTTCCTGTTTTTGGCCATCAGTGAGGATCAATAGGGGCGGAGCACATTGAATTCGTCTATTAGCTTATTTTTTGTCAACAAAACATCATCTTGGTGCCGATTTTGTCCCACGCTCTCTCCAGCACTTCGTCGATCTTTTTATCCACCCGCATCTGCAGCGGGTTGAAGGTGGCCTGCACATGGCTGATGATCATGGCCCGGGTGGTGGCCTCGGCGATCTTCTGCTGCGCCTCCCGGTCTCCGGCCGCCACTGCCTGCCGGTAGGCCGGGTCGGTTTTCAGCGCTTGCGCTGCCGCACCTCTGGCGGTATCCAGAACGGCCGTGTCCAGGGCCAAGGCCAAGGCCGGCGCGGCCAGCGCCAGCAGCGCAAACAGGCAGGCCAGCGTGATGAACGCGGAAAACTTTTTCATTTTCATCTGCTCCTTGGGAGTCCTCTACCACGTGCCAGGTTTTGGAGGATGACATCATTCCTTCAGTAAGTCCGGCTTACAGATCAGCACCCCGCCGCCACCAATCAGCATCAGACTGCAGAGGGCCAGTGCCCATATCGCATTGAAATCCCGCTTGGTCTGGGCACTGGTGTAGAGCACCATGAATTCGGCTGCCAGCCCCTTGAGCAGCCAGAGGCCGATGAGCAGCAAGACCACCCCCAACAGGCGCAGGGCAAAAGTTTTCTTAGGCGTATTCGTCATGCTTCCTCGCTCTGCAGATAGGCATTGACCAGACACTGAAATTCACGCAGTTCATCGTACACATGTTTCGCTTCGAGGATCTGGAAGACCATTATTTTGCTGGTGCCGTATTTCGCCAACATATCAAGCGGCATCGGTTCCCCGTAGTAGGTGTACTCTTTGAACCAGATATGTTTCAGCTTGGTCAGTTCATAGGTCCTCACATAATCATCACGGCTACCCGCCGGACAATGCGCTTGTTGATGAAATCCCACTCGATCAGAACGCCACGGTCATCCACCGACACAGTGCGCCTGCTGTCCGGCGTGAAGCGGGCGCCCAGCACATTATCGTAATGCGGCTCCATGGGTGTTAGCGGGGCGGTTTGGCGGCATGAGCAGGAGCGGCGTACAGGCAGGCTACAAGCAGAATAACGCAAAGAGAGAAAATGGACGTAATGACGGAAATGCGTTTATTCATGAATTGACTCCAGGCGTTCATTTCTTTCGCGCCCCGCAGTCGCAGCCGGACAGGCCACGGAACACCAGCCAGGTCATCACCGGGATGCTGATGAGCGGCTCGGGGTAGATCAGCCAGCCGATGCCGAATTTTTCCCGAGCGTAGTAGACCGGTAGATGAAGTATAAATCCGACAATAATCGTGAATGCGATGCGAAAAAAGGAACGTTCACGGCAATGGCACGAGCCTAGCCGGTCGGTAGCCCAGGCATAGATAAAGGTTAGCACGACCCCCACCGCTGCCAGAATCATCTCCGGTTTATCTCCCAAATTCACTATGGAAAACGGAGATAAACACGTCAGGTAAATGACCAGGGCAAAAGCTCCGGAGTAAAACCAGATGGTTCTTGCCGGTGCGAGCGTGCATTGGTTGCGGGCAGCCTGCGGGGTGTCGGCGGCATAATCGTAACGGTAGCCGCACTGGATCTCATCGTTAATAACTTCGGCACGCTTTTGCCGTTTCGCGCTCTTGGCGGTATGTCGCTTGCGGTTGAGGTAATCGACGATCTGGCTGGTGAGGTGCGATATGTTTTTCTCGCCGATTAGGTTGTTCATGGTAAGCAGGTCGGTGATCTTTCGCTCCGTGCCGTCGTAATATGCCACCAGATACACTTCCCGGAGTACATGATTCACGCTGTTACGTTGGATCCAGATACGGCCGATTTTCGACAGGGTCAGCATCACCGGCTCTCTATCGCCGCTGTAGCTGAAGGTGGCAATGCCATCGGCAACAGTAACCTGGTACCAGATATCCAACCCCTTGCGACGTGACCGGATGCTGTCCCAGGCGCCAACGATAATCGCTGCCCCCAGCACCCACATGGCCGCTACCGGCCCGAGGGTTACCATCCCTTCCCAGTTGATCAGGAAGTAAACGCCAAGGCCAGCAAACCCTGCCCCAAGCAGCAGGGCGCACAGGTCTCCGAACAGTAACCCCGGGCTGGGATCGGTGTAATGCATCAGCAGCCCCGGATGATCTGTGTCGTTATCGGTGAGGATCAGTTTGGCATCGCTGCTCATGATAGCTCCAGCCGGGGCGCAGCCCCATAACACCATGCGGGGCGGTCGTCCGGTTCTTCCCACTGCTGGCGGGCGCGGCAGACCCTGGCCAGCCGGTCAACCTTGCGCCGCACCCAGAGTGCTTCGTCCAGGGTAAATATAGGGATGCAGCTTTTGCAGCGGAGCTCTTCCCGTTCTTCCCGAATCAGGTTGGCCACCGGTTCCAGCATCACACTATCGAACAGCTCTTCCAGCGCCGGGTTGCGGCACAGCTCGTAGAGCATGATCAGTTCATACAGGTGGCAATGACGGATGATGCTGCTCACCGATTGCAGCGAAAGCTCCAGCAGCTCCATGCTCCAGTCATTGGCGACAGCCAGTTCCGGTTCCCGGCCAGGTGGGATTTCCAGCAAGATAGTCATGACCCTCCATTCTCATGCATGGCCCAGACCGCTTCGATTTTGTTCCAGAATGCCGCCCGGACATCCGGCAGGGTGCCGCTGGTGCCGGTCTTGTCCGAATCCATCCAGTTGAATGAGTAGAAGTTCTTCACGCTGCCATCGGCGTTCTCGAAGCAGCGCGTTTCGCTCTGCTCGATGTATGCCCCCCGATAGCCGGCAAAGCCGCGATGGTAGACAGTGGTGCCACGCTTCAGATGTGTGAAATCGTCAAAGCGGGCCTCCCAGGTTTCGATGCTGCCATCAAGTGTCTGGCTGAACTCCACTGCACCGTTGACTCCCACATAGGAGCAGATCCGCTTTCTGAGGAGCAGAGAGAGCATGATAAAGAAAAGGGCCAGGATTGCGAAGATGGCCAGATAAAACGGCAGGTTCGGAAGATGCGGGGCAGGGGAGGAGAAGAGGATGGCCAGCGACAGCAGGCAGACCATGAAGACGATCCACCAGGCGAGTACGAGCATCACCCTGAATGGAGGGAGCTCTTCCCCGCGCCGCAGGGACGAACCGGCAGAGATGACGTCTCCGAGCCATTCCGGCGCAGAGCGAAAGAACACCGCATCCGGCGCATTAGCCTTGCCATCGTGGTACGGCCAGAGAGCATCGGCGCTTGCTCTCCGGACAAAGGGGCGTAGATCGGCGTAGTGCCGCGCCAGCAGCACGAACGCCGCGAACCGCGCCACATGAAACGCCATACAGAATGATGTCATCCCCTCGGCAAACGGAAACGCTACCAGCAGACAGATGAATGGATCAACCAGGCCACCACGGGCAACGAACCAGCCATGTTTGGGTGGTGCGTCAAATGCAAGCAACCGGCGCAAGGTGAATAGAAAGAGCCAGGAGACAGTGGTGGAAACAGCGAAATAGAGGTAGGTCGAATTGAACCCGCTGGGGAGGCGGATGGCAAGTATCCCCAGCGGGAGTGCGGCAAGGAAAGAGAGGCCGGTTATGATGAACAGGTTGCGGAAGTGGCGGTGCGGCCTCCAAATGGGAAATGGCCCCATCATACCATTACCCATTCGCAGTGACGAGGAGCCGCTTAAAAGTATCCATTATCTACACTCGAACACTTCGTGAAGCATATACATAGTCACCCACCATTTTTTATCGCTGCACGATTCACAGGCCTTTCTTCTGTTGTAATCGGTGATGTACGAGCAATCACCTTCGGCAGCTTTCCGCAAATTGTAATCTGTTACATAACTTGTGTCGCCTTCACATAATTTTCTGGTATTGTAATCTGTAATGTATGAGCAATCGCCCTCACAGGCTTTTCTGGCATTGTAATCAGAAACGTCATCGCAACCAGAAAATGCAATTGTTGAGCTCATCAAGACCACCGCGGCGATTACCAGACAATAAAATGCGTTTTTCATGTTCCCTCCTGAACAGACTAGAAAATAAAATGACATATTAATATATTGCTCACCATGGCGCATTTGCAGCTATGCACCCACTACACAGCCAACATAAAAACCTTCCGCATTAATAACAATTATTACGCTCTACTTTGTCACCTCCCTTCTTTACCCCTCGAGAATTCTCTACGGAACTGCATATACATTATTCTGTGGGTAATGCCTCCAGGTAAAAAAACCTTAAACTATCAGTACTTTTTCTCTGCTTTTTTCTTTGCCTTCTTCTTTTTTGCGGGTTTTTTCACTTCTTTCTCTTGCGTCGCCCGGTATACTTCGTCCTTGGCTTCGGCAATTTCTGAAACATGCGTGCAGTTGTACTCAAATTCGCGGTAGGTTGCGTCGTCGAAACAGGTTCCCTGTGTGACACCCCACCATTGTATGTCATCCCTTCGGGAAAACTCACTGCGGAGCATCGAAACAAATGATCCCCATGCTGCGTAAGAAGAATCGTAGTACCTTCCCACAACGCTCCCTTCTGTCTCACCGGTATAACCATAGGAGGCTCTGGAAACTCTGTCGGTTATCCAGTACGGATTCAGCCACCCCGCCGGATCTCTGGTTGTCATGATGTCGTAGACTAATGAAGTCAGGCCGGCACTGTTCTCGCTGTCCTTGCTGCAGAACAAAACTCGGGCAAGGGGTTCTCCGTTCCAGGAGGAATCTACCCGTAAGCATCGCCCGCCTCCTTGATCATCACGCCATGACCTGAATTCCTCGACCTGTCGGCCGTCAAGCCCCATATCTTCTGATGCTATCGCATTAAATCCAGTGAGCCCCATTGCCAGGACTGCAAAGCCCCCCAAGGTCAGCTTCGTTAACGACAAAGGTTTTATCCCCATCACTTTTCCTCCCGAATGTATGTACTTATTCCGCGTCACGTGTTTCCCCGAAAGCCGATACCTCAGGGTTTTCATGACTGAGTTTCCGCCATCATCGGCCCGAAGCATCGAGACGGCATCTTCAGCTTTCCCCGCCACCGAGATACCTCCGTTGGTGCGGTGGCGATCATCTTGTTTGTATACTGATTTGATATGATTGAGATTTTTGCTGAGAAGCGCCCGATAGTCATCAGACTCGGGGCTTGATGAGAGGGGTGAATGCTTGGAGCGTTTATGACGGTGAAATTGGAGCATGACATTCCAGGCATTAAGGAGCCTCAGCTCTTTAATCCACATTTCAGTTAACGTTAAAGTCCGTTATAAACACTGCCCTGTCGGCTCAAGCCGACCCAAGGGCAAGGCAAGAGACCACTGTCAGGGCTCATGAAATTTGTTGGAAAAGACCAAGTGTGCGGATTTTTGCCGGGTTAGTGATTGTTTTGTTACGTTATCGGATACCTTATGCAAAACTTTAGATATAAATTTTCTGCCATAACCCTGAAAATCACCAAAAAGAAATAACAAACCCAGCATACCCGTACGCTATGCCGGAGAAATTCCAAGAGCTTTGGCCGCAATGTTCTGCATATTGAGAGACGGCATTGAGGAGAATTTGGGGGATATTCAGCGAAGGGTAGCGTTGAGGTCAAAAAAAACCCCTGTAGTTCCACAAGCACCTTTCATGGTGAAAGTACTGGTGAAAGTCAGGGGTTGTCTCAGTATAACCGGCTGATTATGCTGAGATGAATATGGCGGAGAGATAGGGATTCGAACCCTAGGTACCGCAAGCGGTACAACAGATTTCGAGTCTGCCGCCTTCGACCACTCGGCCATCTCTCCTGAAGCAATCTTGTGTCTGGTAAGAATCCGTCCAAAGGACCCGTCGCAATAAGGAATTTTCTTATACGCTACTTTTCCCCAAAACTCAAGACTCCTGTCGTGGGGCTCCCCATAAGTCTAATCAGTTTCATGGTGTGAGCTTCGGGCCGGTTGCCAAGCCGGTTTGCCGTGTTACCCTTGTGGAGTTACGACGAAATTCCTGGAGGAGGTATGTCATGAAAGACAAGGAGCGTACCGGTATCTGTCAGCGAACTGAGCGGAAGGGTGAGCGGGTGAAAGTCCGGAATTTGAAGACCGGCGAGATCGGGTATACCTCCTTCTGCACCGAGGAGGGGGGTACGATTCAGGTTACGCTGGAAAACGGCCAGCTCGACAGCTGGGTCTATGTGGATTGCGAGGAACTGCCCGATTAGGGATGGGGTGGGAGCCGGAGGCTAGTTCTTCGAGTAGAGCACGGCAACGGCCGTTGCTTTTGTCCCGCCCACCGAGACATACCCGTGGGGTTCCGATGAGTCGTAGTAAATGCTGTCGCCGGGATTGAGGCGCATGACGTCGGTGCCGTAGTGGAATTCCAACTCACCTTCCAGCAGGTAGATGAGTTCGAAGCCGTCGTGGCGGTAGAAAAAGCGGTCATCCCATGCCGTCAGCTCGAACTCCACGAGAAACGGCTCCATGGGCTTGTGGCGCATGCCCGGGGCCAGCGACCGATAGGTGTAGCCGTGGGGGGCGTCGTTGCCGGTGCGGCGCAGGGTGGCCGTCTGCTGGGATGCCCGGGTCAGAACCAGCTTCTGCTGGTCTTCTTCTTCCTCGAAGAAGTAATTGATTCCCACCTTGAGCCCCTTCGAGATTTTGAGGAGCGTGGCGATGGGCGGGGTGACCTGATCGTTTTCAATCTGGGACAGAAGGGGCTTGGAGAGACTTGACAGATCGGAGAGCTCCTGGAGGGTGAGCCGTCGCTCCTGACGGAGCTTGCGGATTTTCTCCCCGAGCCTCAATTCCTTGATTTTGGACTTGATGTCTTCCACGAACGCCTCCTGTCTCCCGCCCGTTATAGGGCAATCGAGCGGGGAGCGTCAAGAGCTTATATGGAGGTGTCCGCAGAGGGAGCCGGCCGGGGGCGAAAGGGCGTTGACATCCATAGGCAATTTGGCTACTCTTTCAACGGTTTAAGGACATCCTCACCATGATTGCCGAGGCATTCCCGATGCACATTCGTCGTCTGTTTATCGTTCTGATTCTGTTTCTCACCGTATTGCCCGCATGCTCGAAGAAGGAGGAGAAGCTCTATTACGAGACGGGACGGGCCGAAGCGCCGGTAAAGGAAGTGCCCAAGGACATAATGGCCACTCAGCAGGCCTTTGTGGCGCTGGTGAAAAACGTGACGCCGGCGGTGGTAAACATCTCCACCATCAGCCGCAAGAAAATAGAGCAGCCCTTTTTTGAATTTTCGCCGCTATTCGAGGAGTTCTTCGGCGAAAGCCAGCCCCGCTACCGGCGCGACAAGAGCCTCGGCTCCGGCTTCATCATCAACAAGAGCGGTTACATCATCACCAACGACCATGTTGTGCGTGATGCGGAGAGCATCAAGGTCAAGCTCTCCAACGAGAATATCTATGACGGCAAGATCGTGGGGAGCGACTCCAAGACCGATATTGCCGTCATAAAGATCGACGCCAGGGAAGATCTTCCCGTGGCGGTTCTGGCCGATTCCGACAAGCTTCAGGTGGGGCAGTGGGCCATCGCCATCGGCAACCCCTTCGGCCTCGACCGGACCGTGACCGTCGGAGTGGTATCCGCCACCGGCCGTTCCAACATGGGGATCGAGACCTACGAGGACTTTGTCCAGACCGATGCCTCCATCAATCCGGGCAATTCGGGGGGGCCGCTCCTGAACGTCCATGGCGAGGTGATCGGCATCAATACCGCCATCGTGGCTGCCGGACAGGGAATAGGCTTCGCCATTCCCGTCAACATGGCCAAGCAGATTGTTACCCAGCTCATCACCAAGGGGAGCGTGACCCGCGGATGGCTCGGCGTATCGATTCAGCCGGTGACCGACGAACTGGCCCTTGAGTTCGGCCTGGGCAAGGCCCGCGGGGTGCTGGTGGCCGACGTGATGGAGGGGAGCCCCGCCGCCAAGGGGGGGATCCGCCAGGGTGATATTATCCTCGATTTCGCCGGCACCGGGATTAAGGACGCCCAGCACCTCCAGCGGGTTGTTGCCGCAACGGCTCCGGGCAAGACTGTTCCGGTTACGGTGTTCCGCGGCGGGCGCGAGATGAAGCTTTCCATCACCTCTGCCAGCGCCGACAGCGCCGAGGCCCGTAAATCCCACCCCCAGGGGGGCGCGCCGGATATTATCGGCCTGGTTGTGGAGCCCCTGCCGCCGGAACTGCTTCGCCGTGGTGCGTCAGGCGTGATGGCCGCCGCCGTGGAGGATGGAGGAATTGCCGCCGAGGCCGGCATCCGGCAGGGCGACATAATCGTTTCGGTCAATCGCCGGGGGGTGGCAAGCCCGGCCGAATACGACCGCGCCATGGCCGAGGCCGAGCGCAGGGGGACGGCGATCCTCCTGGTGCGCCGGGGCGGCGCCAGCATCTTCTTTTCCCTCCGGTTGCGGTAACTGCTCCGTTCTGTGCCGGGATCTCGAAATGAAAGCCAACAAGAGGACATTCCATGAGTCTTATCGATAATTCCGAACAGGCAAAGCGACTTGCCCGGGCCATCATTTCGGACATTGCCATCTACAACCGCGAGAAGGTGGAGCAGGGCATCAAAGAGGATTCCATCTTCGAGCTCCTTGCTGAGGAGATCGAGGAGGGGCGCCAGCACTTCCAGACCCGGGTGGTGCCGGAGATCGCCGCCGGGACCATCTACGATATCGCCCTGGTGGATGTGCTGATCAAGCGGGCCGGGAAGATCGAGTCTCCCATCTGGTAACGGCAATATCACGAAAGGGGTTGCAGACAGGGCGCGATTTACGGTCGCGCCTTTGTCGTTTTTGAGGAATCATGGAAGAAAGATACGAATTAATAGCTCCCTGCGACGGGGGACCTGGCCGGCTCGATCAGTTCGTTGCCAGTTCCATTGAGGGGATGACCCGTTCCACGGTGCAGCGCCTCATGGATGAGGGACGGGTGACGGTGGACGGCAAGGTGGAGAAGCCGTCCCTGAAGCTGCGTGGCGGTGAGTGCATCGTTGTCGTTGTGCCGCCGCCGGTGCCTGCGCTCCCCGAAGCGGAGGACATACCCCTGGAGATTCTCCACGAGGATGGCGATCTGGTGGTGATCAACAAGCCGGCCGGCATGGTGGTTCATCCGGGGGCGGGTACTCCGGGCGGCACCCTGGTGAACGCGCTCCTTGCCCACTGTGACGATCTGTCGGGTATTGGCGGCGAGATCCGCCCCGGCATCGTCCACCGCATCGACAAGGATACCACCGGTGTCCTGGTGGTGGCCAAGAACGACCGCTCCCACGAGGGGCTGGCCCGCCAGTTTCGGGAGCATACCATCAAGCGGATCTACCTGGCCCTGGTCTTCGGCTCGCCAAAAACCGAGACAGGACGCATCGAGGGGGCCATCGGCCGCCACCCCACCGACCGTCTGCGGATGTCGGGAAAGGCGAAACACGGCAAGCATGCCGTTACCCACTGGAAAGTCCTTGCCCGCTATCCGGGGATGACCCTCTTGCGGCTGCGGCTGGAGACGGGGCGGACCCACCAGATCCGGGTCCATCTGTCGGAGGCGGGACATCCCCTGGTGGGTGACGAAGTCTACGGAGGCGCCGGTCGGGCCAACGACCTGCGGGACCCGGTGCTGAAAAAGCTCGTCCGCGAACTGGGGCGCCAGGCGCTCCACGCCAAGACCCTCGGCTTCATTCACCCGGCCAGCGGTGGCTACATGGAATTCGATACGGAACTTCCCGGGGATATGGCTCGAATCATTACCTATCTTGAACAGCAAGGAGCATAGAACAATGGAAACGAAACGAGCCGACAAGGTTCACTATCTGGAGCCGGAGATACTGACTGCTGCCGGGGTCTCTGTTCACGGGTTCACCACCCGGCACGAAGGGGTTTCGCGTGCGCCCTACAACTCGCTCAACCTGGGGACCGGCACCAACGATTCACCCCATTCCGTGGAAGGGAACCGGAGCCTCCTGAACCGTTCCTTCGGGGTGGAGACGGGGCGCCTGGTGACCGTGACCCAGGTCCATGGCACCGACCTTCTGGTTATCGATTCGCCCAATCCCGACTACTCATACTTCCAGAAGCTGGAGGCCGACGGCATCGTCACCAACCAGCCGGGGGTGATGATTGGCGTCTGCGTGGCCGACTGCGTGCCGGTGCTCCTGCTGGATCCGGTGAAGGGTGTGGCGGCGGCGCTTCACGCCGGGTGGAAGGGGACTGCGGCGGGGATCTGCCGCAAAGGGGTGGATGCCTTTATCAATCTTTTCGGTTCCGAGCCCCAGGACATCCTGGCGGCCGTGGGCCCCGCCATCGGCCCCTGCTGCTACGAGGTGGACAAGCCGGTGGCCGAGGCGTTTCGGGCTGGCGGCCACGATTGGGATGCGGTCGCCACCATCAAGGATATGGCCCGGTGGCAGCTGGACCTGGCCAGGGCCAATGCCCAGCAACTGGGGGCGGCCGGCATTCCGGAGCGGAACATTGAAACAGCCGGTCAGTGCGTCTCCTGCGCCCCTGAGGTTTTCTTTTCCTACCGCCGCGATGGCGGGGAGACGGGACGGCAGATGGGCTTCATCATGCTGAAGGGGTAGAGGCCCCGGCAGGAAAAAACCACAGGTAGGGAGGCCCGATGAAATTTGCCGTTTCCGACCAGATCCGCGCTGTCCACGCACCCCCCATCTCCGAGGTGAAGGGGTGGCTTGCCGGCCGTGAGCCCGATCCGGCACGCCCCCTGATCGACCTGTGCCAGGCGGTTCCCGACTACTCTCCTGCCCGGCAGATGGTTGACTATCTCGCGGCGTGCCTCGACGATCCGGCAATGGCGAAGTATTCTCCCGACGAAGGGCTTCCAGAGGTGCGGGAGGCGGTCTGCGCCCGCTACGCAAGGGTCTACGGGGCGGGACCCGCACCGGAAGAGGTCTGCCTCACCATCGGCGCTAGCCAGGCCTTCTGGCTCGCCATGGTGACCCTCTGCCGGGCCGGGGACGAGGTGATCGTGCCGCTGCCCGCCTACTTCGATCATCCCATGGCCCTGGAGATGCTGGGCATCCGTCCGGTCTGGCTCCCCTTCGACGAGGAGCGGGGTGGCGTCATCGACCCGGAGGCGGTGGAGCGGCTCATCACCCCTCGTACCCGGGCAATCCTCCTTGTTTCTCCCTCGAACCCCACCGGGGTCGTCACTCCTCCCGAGGTGATCCACGAGCTCTATGCCCTGGCCCGGCGCCGGGGAACCGCCCTGGTCATCGACGAGACCTACTCCGACTTCATCCCGGGCGGCCCGTCTCCCCATGACCTGTTCGCCGATCCCCACTGGGGTGACCACCTAGTTCAGATCATGTCCTTCGGCAAGACCTATGCCCTTACCGGTTACCGGGCCGGCTGCCTCGTGGCGTCCGAAGAGTTTATGGGCCATGCCCTCAAGGCCCAGGATACCATGGCGGTCTGCCAGCCCCGCATTACCCAGCATGCGGTCATGTACGGCACGCGCCATCTCGATGACTGGGTCGCGGAAAACCGGCTCATGATGGAGCGGCGCCACGATCTCTTCCGCTCCCTTTTCCTCCGACCGGGGAACCCCTTCGAGCTGGCGGCCAGCGGTACGTTCTTCGCGTGGGTCAGGCACCCTCTTGCGGGAAGGCCGGGTCGGGAGGCGGCCCGGCGGCTTGCCGTGGAGGCCGGCGTCATCTCCCTGCCGGGAGAGGTGTTCGGCCCGGGGCTTGAACCGTATCTGCGGCTCGCCTTCGGCAACATCCGGGAGGAGGAGATCCCGGCGGCGGTGGAACGGTTCCGGTCGTTTGCCGTCTGATGCCCCGGCCGGTGGCGCTCAGTTGTTCATGATGCCCCGGTAACGGTGAAGAAGAACGTCGCCCCCTGCCCTGGCGTGCCTTCGGCCCAGATGCTCCCCCCGTGGCGGGTGACGATGTTGTGGGCGATGGCAAGTCCCACGCCGGTCCCCTCGAAATCCTCGCTGCGGTGGAGCCGCTGGAAGACGCCGAAGAGCTTGTCGGCGTAAGCCATATCGAAGCCGTCGCCGTTATCCCGCACGAAATAGACTGTCGTCCCTTCCCTCTGGAAACTCCCCACCTCTATCCTGGCGTTATCCCGTTTGCGGCTGTATTTGAAGGCGTTGGAGATAAGATTCGCGAAAACCTGCCGGATGAGGGATGGGTCTGCCTGGCAGGGGGGAAGTTCTTCAATGGTGAGCTGGATCGTGCGTCCCGCTCGTTCTCTTTCCAGTTCTTCCAGCACGTCCCGGACTACAGTTGCGGGTTCTATGGTTTCCCTGTTCAGGGGGTGCCGGCTCAGGCGGGAGAAGGTGAGGAGATCATCGATGAGGGCGGCCATACGGGTGCCGTTGCCGGATATCTGCTGGAGATACCGCTGGGCCTCCTCCGGGATGGCCGGCCCGAAATCTTCCAGCAAAATGTGGGCGTAGCCGTTCACTGCCCGCAAGGGAGCCCGCAGGTCATGGGAGATGGAGTAGGAGAAGGACTCCATGTGGAGGAGGGCCGATTTCAGCTGCGATGTCCGTTCGGTTACCCGCTCTTCCAGTTCTTCGTTGAGGCGGCGGATGTCCTCGGTCCGTTCGGCCACCCGTCGTTCCAGCGATTCGTTGAGGGTCTGCTGTTCGTGGACGTAGCTCTGGAGCGTGGACGCCATTTGCCGGACGTTGCCGATGAGCCCGGCAATTTCCCGGATGCCGCTTTGGGGCCATTGAATTTCCTTGTTCTGTATGACGTCCACGGGGAGGGTTTCGGACATCGTCTCCAGCTGAGCTATGGGGCGAATGAAAGCTGCACTGGCAGCCTGGGCGGTGCCGACGGAGAAGACGACCAGAACGAGGAGCAGGGCAAAGCCGCGGCTGGCATTGTTCTCCAGCCTGTCCAACAATGGTTTCATGGGGGTGGTGATAACGATGGTCCACGGCACGTCCGCACTGAGGCGAGAGTCCATGCCCATGGATGCCTGTTGCCAGCGGTTGAGGTCGCTTGCTCTCTTGAGGCGGGGAATGAGTTGATATAATCCGTCCGTTAGCGTGCGGCGCTCACTTTCCTGGTGATGGTCCAGGCGTGCCATCATTCTCCTGTTGGGATCGGTACTGGTGATAACCTGCCGTTTCCGGTCCAGGAGTGTTATGTCTACGGCCCTGTTGCTTCCAATGATGCGCAACTGTTCCGTCAATCGCGGCATCTCGATGACACCGGTACAGTAGCCGCGAAATTCCCCGTCAAGAACGATTGGCGCGAAGAGGGCCAGGCGCGGCCCCTTGGTTATGGTGCCGTAATCAACGTCTGATATTGCCGGCTGCAGGGTCTCCCTCACGATGCGGTGGTAGGGCATGGCGGAGTAATCCCTGCCCGTGTTCAACCGCCCCTGTTCGTCCCGCTCCGGCACGAAGGCTATGGAAATTGCTTTGTTGTTCTGGACCGACATCTTGATGAAGTGGGGTGCCAGTGCTTTCGTCAGTTCGGCCTTTTTCTGGATGGTGGTCGCCGGGATGGTCTGGGGGTCGCCAACCTGGGATGACAGGGTCTTGACGTCATAGATTTTATCGGCGAGCCAGGTTTCTATCATCTGCCGGGTCAGAATCGAAGTGGAGTGCAGCCTCTGCTGAATCCGCTGCTCTTCCAGGGTGATGTCCCGCTTGATTTCCAGAATGACGTAGCAGATACCCGGAATGAGAATGGCTGCCACCATGGATGTTGCAAGGATGTGTTGAAATCTGGGGGGTGGTTCGCCGGGCCGCCTGAATGATTGCGATAGATTGGCAAGTTGCAGCAGGAGCGCGGCGGCAAGGGCATTGAAGATGCCGTTGACGCCATGCTTGAGCGTCAGCAGGGTGGCCAGGGCAAGGTCGGTTTGGGCCACCACATGGTAAAGGAGGTAAAAGGGCATGCCGAGGCAGAACCAGTAGAGTGTGTCGAGAAGCACGATATTGCGGGATCGCCGCAGCATCAATCCGACCGCCAGCGCCTCGCTCACGGCAATCAGTATTCCCAGCGGGTGGTGCCAGGAGATCAGGCTGAAGCTCCCCGCCAGGGTCGCGGCCAGTACTCCGGCTCCTGTCCCGTAACGGAGCAGGGCGAGCATGACGAAGAAGGACCCGAAGAAAATGTTGACGCCAAAGAAGAGGGGAGGGTTCAGCCAGTTCACGACATACCCGATGGCACCCAGGAAGATGCCCGATGTGATGGTTGTGTATGTCGATACCGTTTGATTCCGCATTGCCCTGTTTGTGCTCCATAAATGGTTGGGAATGAAGAAGAAATTGTAAACTTATTTGCTAGTGATTGGCAAGCAAAGAACTGAAAAGTTACCGTTTTTGGGGGATACCCCAATACTGGAACCAGAGAGGAATGTCTTGGTTGGGATGGATGGAGGGGGTGAGGTCAGAACTCCTGGGGCATGGCCTTTACCTGGGCGGCGGTGAATACCGGACCGTCCTTGCAGACGTAGACGCTCCCCACGTTGCAGCGGCCGCACTTGCCGAGGCCGCACTTCATGCGGTTTTCCAATGTTGTGTAGATGGCGTCGTCGGCAAAGCCGAGCTTTTCCAGCACCGGGAGGGTGAACTTGATCATGATGGGGGGGCCGCAGACGAAGGCAATGGAGTCTGCCGCGCCGGGGGCAGCCTCTTCGAGGATGGCGGGGACGAAGCCCACCTTGCCGTCCCAAGCGGGTGAGTTCCCCCCCGGGTCCACGGTCTTCACGAGGCGCACGTCGCTGCGCTCCTCCCATTCCTTCAGCTCGCGCTTGTAGACGAGATCCGCTTCGGTTCTGGCCCCGTAGACGATGGTGATGGCGCCGAACTTGTCCCGCCAGTCGAGGCACTGCCAGATAAGGGTCCGCAGTGGCGGGAGCGCGATTCCCCCCGCCACGAAGACGAGATTTTTGCCGAAGAACTCCTCGATGGGAAAGGAGTTGCCGTAGGGACCCCGCACGCCGATGGTCTCCCCCACCTCCAGTTGCCGGAGCGCTTCGGTGACCCGTCCCACCCCCCGGTAGCAGCACTCGATGTACCCTTTTCGGGTTGGCGCCGAGGCGATGCAAAAGGTCGACTCCCCGGCCCCGAAGGCCGAGTATTCGGCGAACTGGCCGGCCCGGAAGGTGAAGTTTTCCCGCACCTGCTCATCCTGGAACACGAGCCGGAAGGTGCGGACGTCGGGGGTCTCGTCGACGATATCCGTAATGGTGGCGAGGTTGGGGAGGTAGATGTTTTTGCTGTGGTCGCACATGGTAAAACCTTTTTGATAACACGGAGAAACGGAGGACACGGAGAAAAACTTATTTAAGGTTTGACCCGTTTGGTTATCAAGCCTTTCTCCGTGCTCTCTGTTTCTCTGCGTTATTCCACGCTTTTTGAATTGATTTCTTCTAAAACCGCCGCGATGTCGATTCCAACGGGGCAGGCCCGGATGCACCGGCCGCAGCCGGTGCAGAGGCGGTGGCCGAATTTGTCCACGTAGTACGTGAATTTGTGCATGATCCGGTTGCGGTAGCGCTGGGGCTGCACGTCGCGGGGGTTGTGGCCCGAGGCGTGGTTGGTGAATTTGTCGAAGCCGCAGGCGTCCCAGCTCTTTCTCCGCAGCCCCTTCTTCTCGCCACCCTCGTCCACAATGTCGAAGCAGTGGCAGGCGGGGCAGAGGAACGCGCAGGTGCCGCAGCCGGCGCACCGCTCGGCGATCTTCTCCCATAAGGGGTCCTCGAAGTGGGTGTCGAGCCACCCCTTGATCGTATCGAGATCCAGCTTGTCGAGCCCCGGCTCCGCCGGGGGAACCGGGGTGCCGTCGCCATCGGCAACGAGGGCGGCGTGGGCGGCAAGGAGCGCTTCCCCCTTGCCGGTGATGGCGTCGCAGCGGTAGCTGCCCGACGCAAGGGGGGTGAGGAAGAGGTCGCTCCCCTTGGCGTCGTCCGGCGAGAGCCCCACCGCCGTGCAGAAACAGGCATCGTCGGCTTTCGTGCAGGCCAGGCCGATGATGGTGGTCTTTTTTCGCCGCTCCAGGAAGAATTCATCCCGGTAGTCCCAGGAGAAGACCGCATCGAGGACCGGCGCGGCGGCCGCATCGCAGGGTCGGACACCGATCAGCAGCGTCTTGGGAACGGCGCAGGGGTCGACATCGGTGACCCGCACCCCCTCCTTGTCCCGCTCGTAGGTGAGGATGGTCTCGCAGAGGGGAAAAAAGGTTTCCTTGGCGGAGCGGCGGGGGAGCTCCGCCAGGTTCAGCTCCCTCCCCGCAGCAAGGGGTTCGTAGAGGGTCATGGTACCGGCGGCCTTGGGGCCGATGACTCGCTTCCCCTCTTTGACGAACGTGTCGATAAGGAGGCGGAGGTTTTCTTCGGTGATAATTTTTGGCATGGGTGGTCCTGTAGGGGCGAATCTTGTATTCGCCTTAACTCTTGCGGGCGAATACAAGATTCGCCCCTACGGAATCATTTTATAAAACTCTGGTCGTCGTCTTCGCGATACTCCGCCAGGGGCCCCTTCTCCTTTACCTCAAACCCCGCCTCGAAGCCGTAGAGCTCCTTCAGTTCCTTCGCCATCTTGCGGTTCAGGAGATTGAGGGGTATGTCCATGGGACAGGCCCGCTCGCATTCGGCGCACCCGGCGCAGCGGCCGGCCAGGTGCATGGCGCGCACGATGTGCCAGGCCATGTTCCCCGCCGGTCGTGGGGTGGTCTCCACCGCCTGGGGACGGTTGCGGTCGCACATGCACTGCTCGCAGTAGCAGAAGGGGCAGACCTGGCGGCAGGCGTAGCAGCGGATGCAGCGGGAGAAGTGCTCCTTCCAGAATCCCCACCGCTCCGCCGGGGTCATGGCTTCGAGCCGGGCCAGCTCTTCGGATTCCGTCGGCGTGAAGCGGTGAAGCTCCGGCAGGGTGCCGACGATGGCATCCGCCCCTTCGGGGGTGTGCACCGGGCACTCCCGGCACTTTCTGGCGATGGTCGCTTCCGAAAGGGGGCGCGTGCGATCGACGTTTGCCCCGTGCACCCCGGCGCAGGCGACACCGATGATGTGGATATCTTCCCGCCAGAGCTGGTTCTCCCCCATGAGCCCCACGAGGGCCTTGAGATCGCACCCCTTGGCTACGATGGCGAGCCGTCCCTTCGCCCTGATCTCCTTTTTGGCCTTCGTGAGGTAGAGGGCCAGGTTGTTGACGCAGGCGGGGGAAAAGAAGAGGTTGTTCACGGCGGCCGGATCGGTCACGATGACCGGCATGGCGGTGCCCGTTCGGCGTCCCGCCTGCCACCCCACCACGGCGGCCACTGCTCCCTCCGCCAGGACCCGCCTCGCCTCCGCCCGGATGGCGTCAGTGGTGGCGGCGTAAGCGGCAATGTCGATTGTCTGTGTGGTAATGGACATGAGTTGAGACCCTGCTAGATAGAGTTGTATGCTTCTTTCAGCTCCGGCGTGTCGAGCACTCCGGACCACGGCTCTTCGGCCTCCAGATCCCTGAATTCCCGCATCGGCCCCAGGGCCCGGACCCGTTCGGTGATCTCCGTGGCCACCTCCACCCATTTCCCCCCCTCGGCGGCGGAGACCCAGGAGAACTGGAGCCGCTGGAGGTCCACGCCGACGAAGTCGAGGAGCGCCCGGAAAGCCGCAAAGCGCCGCCGGGCGTGGAAGTTCCCCGCCATGTAGTGGCAGTCGCCGGGGTGGCACCCCGACACGAGCACCCCGTCGGCCCCCTTCTGGAAGGCCCTGAGGATAAAGACCGGGTCGATGCGGCCGGTGCAGGGGAACTTCACCACCCGGACGTTGGCCGGGTACTGCATGCGGGAGGTCCCCGCGAGATCCGCCCCGGCGTAGGTGCACCAGGTGCAGACAAAGGCGACGATCTTCGGCTCGAATTCGTGCTTGGTTTTTACATCGTTCACCATATGTTCTCCCAAAACGAGCAAGTTTTGATTCGGCCTGTGGCCTCACCCTTCGGGCAGCCTTCGCTGTCCAATCCCCCAGGGGGGATTGTCGTCAGATCAAGGAAGGCGAGCAGCGACGCGGAGGCGTAGCAGGGCTACGCCGCACAAGGAGTCGAGAGCCTGACGCCGAGCTGGCGGAAAATCGCTCGTTTCTCACAGTGCTTCTATCATGGCCATGATTTGTTCATCGGTATACCCATCAAGCTCCACCGATTTGGACGGGCAGGTGGCCTGACAGGTGCCGCAGCCGCCGCAGACCCCGGGGTTCACATAGGCCACGGTCCGGATCAGGTTCCCCTGCCGGTCGCGGATCTCCTTCTCCTCTATGGCGCCGTAGGGGCAGACCTTCTTGCAGGCGAGGCAGGCGACGCAGTTCCGCTCGTTCACCGTGGCGACGATGGGCTCCCGCTCCAGCTCGTTGCGGGCAAAGAGGGTCATCACCTTGGCCGCGGCAGCCGAGGCCTGGCTCACGGTGTCGGGGATGTCTTTCGGTCCCTGGCAGGCCCCGGCCAGATAGATGCCGGCGGTGGCGCATTCAACGGGTTTAAGCTTCGCGTGGGCCTCGGAGTAGAAGTGGTAGTTGTCGTAGGAGATGCCGAGCTTCTGGGCCAGGGTGTCGGCCCCCTGTCTCGGCTGGACCGCGGTGGCGAGCACCGCCAGGTCCGCCTCGATCTCCACCTGGACCCCCACGGAGATGTCGCTCCCCATGACCACCACCTTGTCCCCCTTCTGGTAGAGCCGGCTCACCATCCCCCGGATGTAGACCGCCTCCTCTTCCTCCACCGCCCGGCGCCAGAACTCGTCGTAGCTCTTTCCCGGGGTCCGGGCGTCCATGAAGAAGACGTAGGCCTGGCCGTCGTGGATCTTGTGCTTGTAGAGCATGGTGTGTTTGGCGGTGTACATGCAGCAGATCTTGGAGCAGTAGCTGATCCCCTTTTCCCTCGCCCGGCTCCCCACGCACTGGACAAAGACCACCTGCTTCGGCTCTTTGCCGTCGGAGGGGCGGAGGATCTTCCCCCCGGTGGGACCGGAGGCGCTGGCCAGTCGCTCGAAGGTGAGTCCGTCGATGACGTCGGGAATGGTGCCGTGGCCGAATTCGCCGTATCCCTTGATGGGGGAGCCTTTCGGCTTTTCGGTGATGGAGTAAAGCTCGAAGCCGGTGGCCACCACGATGGCCCCCACGGGCTCCACGATGAGGCTGTCCTCCTGTTCGTAGTCAATGGCGCCGGGGCCGCAGACCTTTGCGCAGAGTCCGCATTTCCCCGTCTTGAACCAGGTGCAGTTTTCCCGGTCGATGACCGGGGTGTTGGGGACCGCCTGGGGGAACGGGACGTAGATGGCGGGGCGGGTGCCCAGGTTCTTGTCGAAGGCGTTGGGTATCTTCTTCCGGGGGCACTTGGCGGAGCAGACGCCGCAGCCGGTGCACTTTGCTTCGATGACGCTCCGGGCCTTCTTGCGGACCGTGACCTGAAAATTGCCGATGTAGCCGTCAACCGCCTCGATCTCTGAATAGGTATGGAGGGTTATGTTGGGGTGGTTGGCGGCATCCACCATCTTGGGGGTCATGATGCACTGGGAGCAGTCCAGGGTCGGGAAGGTCTCGGAGAGCTGGGCCATGTGGCCGCCGATGGATGGCTCCCGCTCCACGAGCACCACCTGGTGGCCGGCGTCGGCGATGTCCAGGGCCGCCTGGATCCCGGCGATCCCGCCGCCGATGACCAGAGCCCGCTTGGTGACCGGCACGGTGATGGGGACAAGCCGCTTGTCCTTCTTCACCCGGGCCACCATCATGGCGACGATGGTGCTCGCCTTGGCGGTGGCCTCCCCCCTGTCCTCGTGGACCCAGGAGCAGTGTTCGCGGATATTGGCCATCTCGCAGAGGAAGGGGTTCAGCCCCGCGGTTTTGGCGGCGTTGCGGAAAGTCTTCTCGTGCATGCGGGGAGAACAGGCGGCAACGACGATGCCGTCGAGGTTGTGCTCGGCAGCGGCCTTTTTCAGGAGGCTCTGGCCGGGGTCGGAGCACATGTACTTGTAGTCGGTGGCATAGGCGACCCCGGGCAGCTGCGCCGCCTCGGCCGCCACCCGTTCCACGTCAACAGACCTCGCTATGTTCTCGCCGCAGTGGCAGACGAATACGCCGATTCTGGACATCTATACCAGCCCTTTCTCTTTAAGCAGCGGCAGCGGGTTCACGATCATGCTGTCAAAGCCGAGTCTCGAAGGCTGTACCCCCACGGCCAGGGCCAGGAGCTGGGTCATGTAGAAGACCGGCATGCCGAAGTGCTTCCCCGTGGTCTCCTCGATCTCCTTCTGCCGGATATCCAGGTTGCCGTGGCACAAGGGGCAGGCGACCATGAGACAGTCGGCCCCGGCGGCCTTGGCGGAATCGAGGATGCTGCCGGAGAGTTTCAGGACCACCCCCGGCCGGGAGAGGGTGAAGTTGGCGCCGCAGCACTCCATCCGGTGGCTCCAGCCAACGGTTTCAGCCCCCACGGCGCCGATGACCCGCTCCATGATGGTGGGGGCCTCGACGCAGTCAAGCTGCGGCACTTCGGGGGGGCGGGTCAGGAGACAGCCGTAGTAGCAGGCGACCTTGAGCCCCGCCAGAGGCTTGGCAACTGCGGTGGAGAGGCGTTCGAGGCCGAAGTCCTTTGCCAGGATCTCCAGCAGGTGCTTGATCGGCTTGTGCAGGTTCACGGTTCCGTCGATGGCGTACTCCACCTGTCTGCGCTTGGTTTCGTTGTCGGACAGGTGGTGCTGGGTGACTTTCAGCCGCGAGAAGCAGGCGGCGCAGGCCACGGCCAGGTCTCCCTCTACTCCGTCGGCCAGGGCCAGGTTTTTGGCACACAGGGAGAGGGACAGCAGCTCGTCCACGTTGTGGGCTGGTGTGGCGCCGCAGCAGATCCAGTCGGGCACTTCCTTGAGACCGATTCCGAGGGCCGTGAAGAGCCCCCGGGTCGATTCATCGTATTCCTTCCCTGAGGCGTGCAAAGAGCAGCCCGGGTAGTAGGAGTAAGAGAGATTGGTTGTCATGGTGGATTATTCCGTCCTTTGCCGGCCCCGGCCTCTGTCGTTACGGCGCCTCACCCTTCGTACGCAGCTCTTCGATTCGTTTGAATATCTGCTCAACTTCGGCCTGGTTGCGGTTCTTCTGGTGGAATACCTTGAGCTTTCCTTTGGTGATGAGTTTGGGACCCAGCATGAGATCCTTGAGGAACTGGCCGCTCTTCACGTTGAAGACGGCGGCGAGCCGCATCTCGTACTGACGGCCGTAGGTGCGGATGTTGTCGATGAAGAGCCGGTTGGCCAGCTGCACGAATGATTCCTTAGACGGACCCTTGGCGTCCCAGGCGCACTTGCGCAGGGCGTCCATGATGGCTGCCAGGTCCACCTTGTTGGGGCAGCGGGTGGTGCAGGTCTCGCACGAAGCGCAGTACCAGATGCTGCGCCCCGCCAGTACCCGCTCGTACTGCCCCAGTTGCAGGAACCGCACGATCCGGTTGGGGGGATGCTCCATGAAAGAGCGCATGGGACAGCCGGCCGAGCACTTGCCGCACTGGAAGCAGCGGCGCACCGAACTCCCCGACAGGGCTTCGACCTTCTTTACGAAGCCGAGATTCATGGTTTCGGTGGAAAGATGCATTGTGGAGTGCTTCATGCGACCTCCTGGGGGTGAGGCGTGCCGATGGCTCGACGGACTGTGTGTGACTGATTAGATGTTTCGTGGGAAGGAAATAAAGGTGCTCCTTTTTGTTCTGTACGGCAAGGGTAAACAGTAATTTTACTATTGATAAAAATCATCGTGCCTGTGCAGGGGAAAATAAGGACATTCTCGATATTTTTTTAGTATTGATAAATTGCCTACCACAGAGCCTGACGCTCTGTCAACTCAAAATAAAACGGTGTGTGGGTTTTTGCGGGCACTCTATGGTTGTCTGGATGCCGGTTGCGTGGCCGTGCTTTGACATTAAGGTGCAAATGGATTACAAGGGGCGTCACGAACAACTCCCCGGAGGCGAAAAATCAGCGAGCTTGGAATACTATACGGTTATATGGCGAGCTGTCGCCGGACGTACCTTCTCGGTGCCGTCTGCCTGCTCGGGACCAATGCCTTTGCCCTTCTTGTCCCGTGGCTCCTGAAGCTGGCAGTGGAAAGCCTCCGCAACCCTTCGGCCGCTTCCCGTTCCGCAGCCTGGTACGGAGGCGCCATTATCAGTGCCGCCCTCATACACGGCGTGATCCGGATTTTTTCCCGGACGACCTTGCTCCATGCCGCCCGCCGCATCGAGTACGCCATCCGCGAAGACCTCTACGGAAAGCTGCTTTCCCTGGACATGCCTTACTTTGAGGGGGAGCGGACCGGCGATCTCATGTCCCGCTTCGCCAACGACCTTACCAACATCAGGATGCTCCTCGGCTTCGGAGTGCTGAACGTCATCAATACCGCCCTCATCTACGTGTCGGCCATTGCGCTCATGGCGCGCATCAACCCGTCCCTCACTCTCTGGGCCGTTGTTCCATTTCCCCTGATGATTATTGCCGCCAAAGGAATCACCCGCCGGATGTTTCATCATTCCAGGCGGGCGCAGGAGGAGCTGGCGCGCCTCACCAGTCAGGCGGAAGAGAGCATCGCTGCCGCCGTGGTGGTGCGCTCGTACTGCCGAGAGGATGCAACCGTCGCCGCTTTTGAAGAAATCGGGCGCCGCTACCTGCGCCGAAATATGACCATGGCGCGCCTGCGGGGGGTCCTTCTCCCCATCATGGCCGCCACTTCGGCCCTCGGCACCCTTGTCGTCCTGTTCCTGGGTGGGCAGCGGGTTATTGACGGCGCCATGACCCTGGGGGACTTTGTTGCATTCAATGGCTATCTGGCAATGCTGGTTTGGCCCACAATCATCTTTGGTTGGATCCTTAATCTGATTCAGCGTGGTGCCGCGTCCATGGCGCGTCTCAACGAAGTGTTCGATGCCGCTCCTCGCGTCACGGAACCGGAGGAGCCTGCCGGTGCATGGCGCATTCGAGGAGAGATCGAGCTGCGGGATGTGAGCTTTTCCTACGGAACCCTGGAAGGCGCTTCGCCGGTTTTTGATGGGGTTTCGCTCACCGTATCCGCAGGCTCCAGCCTCGGCATCGTGGGGCCGGTTGGGAGTGGCAAATCGACCCTGGCGCGTCTTCTGGCACGGCTCTACCCTGTTCCGGATGGCCAGATTTTCCTTGATGGGGTAGACATCAACCGGATTCCTCTCCACCGGCTTCGAAGCGCCATCGGTTTCGTCCCCCAGGAGAGCTTTCTTTTCTCCCGGACCATTCGCGAAAATATCGCCTACGGCAGAGAGGGGGCCACTGGCGAGGATGTCGAGGCGGCCGCGCGTTCGGCAAACCTCGATGGGGACGTGCTTCGCTTTGCTGACGGCTACGACACCCTCGTGGGGGAGCGGGGCGTGACCCTCTCCGGCGGCCAGAAGCAGCGCACGGCCATTGCCCGGGCGCTGCTCAAGAACCCGGCCGTCCTTATTCTCGACGATCCGCTCTCGGCTGTGGACGCCCAAACCGAGGAAGCGATACTGGAGAGCCTGTCGGGCTACTGGGGCGACCGGACCGTTGTAATTGTGTCCCATCGCCTTTCAGCGGTGCGGGATTGCGACCGGATTATCGTGTTGAAGGATGGTGCTGTCGCCGAACAGGGGAGCCACGATGATCTTCTTGCCCGAAATGGCCTTTATGGGGCCATGTGGCGCGAACAGCAGATTCAGCGGGAGATCGCCAGCCTGTAACCGCTCTGCCTGTAGCATTGCCGTGAAGAAAAAACCGGAGAAAAAAGAGGTTTACAAACCGAGGTGCTTATACTATAGTCCATAGTTCCGGAGAGATGTCCGAGAGGTCGAAGGAGCACGACTGGAAATCGTGTGTACTGCAAGGTACCGAGGGTTCGAATCCCTCTCTCTCCGCCATAATTAAAATCGAACAAGTCCGCCGGACTTGTGAAATATGAAATCGAGGCCCGGCGCATTGCTCCGGGCTGAATGCCTTTTGCGGGCAGAGCTGATAGCTGGGTCCCGCGCAACGGTAGGTTATGAACCCCGCCAGGTCCGGAAGGAAGCAACGGCAGTAACTGACACCGTGTGCCGCGGGGAAGCCCAGCTATCAGTTGTGCCCGCAACGTCCCCGTTAAACCCTCCCCCCTTTCCGAACACGCAGCATCCGACCGCGTCGTGAGGTGTTAATTCCTTGTCCTATCTCGTTCTTGCACGAAAATGGCGTCCCCAGACCTTTAGCGACCTTACCGGCCAGGAGCATGTCAGCCAGACTCTCCAGAATGCCATCGATTCCGGCCGCATTGCCCATGCATTCCTCTTTACCGGCGCCCGGGGGGTCGGCAAGACCTCTTCCGCGCGCATCCTGGCCAAGGCGCTGACTTGCGAGCAGGGGATGAGCCCCGAGCCGTGCAACGTCTGCTCCGCCTGCACGGAGATCACTGCCGGCACCGCCGTGGATGTCCTTGAGATCGACGGTGCCTCCAATACCGGCGTCGACGACATCCGGGAGCTGCGGGAGAATGTCAAGTACCTGCCGTCGCGGCTCCGATACAAGATCTTCATCATCGATGAAGTCCACATGCTCTCCACGAGCGCCTTCAACGCTTTGCTGAAGACCCTCGAAGAGCCCCCTCCCCACGTCAAGTTCATCTTTGCCACCACCGAGCCCCACAAGGTGCCGATTACCATTCTCTCCCGCTGCCAAAGGTTCGACTTTCGGAGAATCCCTCTGGGCAAGGTGGTGGGGCGCCTGCGCCATATTGTGGATCAGGAAGGGATTACCATCAGCGACGCTGCTCTGACGATGGTTGCACGCAAGGGTGACGGAAGCATGCGAGATTCCCTCTCCGTGCTGGATCAGGTTCTGGCCTTCTGTGGTGACCAGGTGCGGGACGAGGAGGTGGTTAGCCTCCTGGGGGTAGTGGACCGGCGGCTGCTGTTGGATGCCACGGCGGCGGTCTTTGGTCGGGACACCCGGGCCGCCCTCGGCATTGTGGCGCGGGTGGACGAGTTCGGATACAATATGCGCCAGTTTTGCGGCGAGTTGATTGATCATCTCCGCAATATGCTGATTATCAAGGCTGTTGGTGATGCTTCCGATCTTGTGGATCTTTCTGAGGCGGAGCTGGCGGCCCTGCGGCAGCAGGTGGGCAGCGTTCCTCTTGATGATCTCCAAAGGCACCTGGCGGTGCTGCTTCGGGCCGATGGGGAGCTGGCTCATGCCTCATTCCCCAGGCTCGTCCTTGAAATGGCTCTTGTAAAGATGGCTACCCTGGCGCCAGCGGTTCCGGTTGATGAGTTGCTGGCACAGTTGAAGAAAATTGAAGCAGGGGGGAGCGGTGGTGTTGCCGATGCCCGCGTCCAGTGGCGGCCGGCGCCCCAGGCTCAGCATGCCCCTTCTGCTCCGGTTCCCTCGGAACGTCTGGCCGGACGTCATGGGGAGGAGGCCCCTGCTGCACCGGTTCGGTGCCGCGAAGAGGTGAAAATCGTGGCGGAGCCCCGAAGAACCGGCGATGAGTGGGCCGATTTCGTTGCCCTTGTCAGGAGCGAGAAGCCCCGTCTCGGATCGATGCTTGAGCAGGGAAGTCCGCTTGCGGTGTCGGCAGCACGGCTGGAGATCGGTTTTCCCGAAGGGTCCTTCGCCCTTGCGAGCCTCAGGGACAATGATTCCAGGGAGGCCTTGAAGGGGTTGGCCTGTCGTTTTTTCAAGGGAGAGCCGGAACTAGTTTTCCGTACCATCGCCCCCGGCACTGATGAGGCCCCTCCCAATCTCCTGGAAAAAAAAAGAGTTGAGAACGAGCGCCGCCAGTCCGATCTGAATCAGGTCGCCATTTCTCATCCTGCGGTCACCGAGGCCTTGGATGTTTTTGGCGGTACCGTTGCAGATGTTGTCTCTCTGGAGCGCAAAGAATAACTCGAACATTGTTTTGATTTAGCGGAACTCTTTGACCAAGAGTAAAAATACACACCACGAAAACTACGGAGGAGCAGATGTCCAAAGGTTTGGCAGGTATCATGAAGCAAGCCCAGATGATGCAGCAGAAGATGGCGAGATTACAGGAAGAAGCGGCGAAGCAGACTGCCGAGGCGACGGCCGGAGGCGGTGCGGTTACTGCGGTGGTAAGCGGCAAAAATCAGCTTCTTTCGCTCTCCATAAAGCCCGAAGCGGTTGATCCGAACGATGTCGAGATGCTTCAGGACCTGATTGTCGCGGCAGTAAACGAAGCCCTCAAGAAGGTGCAGGCGCAGTTCTCGGAAGAGATGGGCAAGATCACGGGCGGGCTGAATATCCCAGGCCTCTTTTAATCGCAGCTTTCGAGCGGGGGCGGCAGCCGGATGGTTGCCGCCCTTTTTGCATCTGGCGGCGGGAATGAAAACTCTGCTTGATTTGCGTTTTGAGCCACAGGGTATCTGGGTCATTGTTGCTGGCTAAATTTTAGCGAAAATAAAATTTCTTTAGCCCTAATCGCAAAAACTTATGAAAATTTACCGACAGTAAAAAGTTTTATTTTCGTTTTAATAAAAAAATGTTTTATCTTCGGTGCAAACTATGCTACAGTCATCAAACTCTTTTATGCGGCTTCTTGCGGAGCTGCAGAAATTGCCCGGTGTTGGCGAGAAAACCGCGTTACGTCTTGCCTTTCATCTGTTGAAATCCCCGGAAAACATCGCGGCGTTGGCCGACAGCCTTGGCGACGTGTTGACTCGGGTGCGATTCTGCTCCGTATGTTTCGGTATTACCGAGGAGGATCCCTGCCATATTTGCAGCAGCGATCGGGACGAAACGTCTCTCTGTATTGTGGAAGAGCCCCAGGATCTCCTGGCGGTGGAAAGGACCCGGGCCTTTCGGGGACGCTATCACGTCCTTCAGGGGGCCCTGTCGCCGTTGAACGGCGTTACTCCCGACCGGCTCCGCATCGCCGAGTTGATGCGGAGGCTTGAGGGGGGGGGCGTTCGGGAGGTGGTCATCGCCACCAACTTTTCTGTTGAGGGGGAGGCGACGGCGCTCTATCTGGCGCGGCAGATCAAGCCGCTAGGCATAAGGGTTACACGCCTTGCCCATGGCATCCCCCTTGGCAGCGACCTGGAATATGTGGATGCTGCGACGGTCCAGCGGGCACTTGAGGGGCGCAGCGAGTTGTAAAACGCAAGTTGGACGACGATCAGTTCAGTGCTGTTTCGTATCTATACCAGAGGAGGAAAGCATGAGTCGTAACATGGTTACCATCGACGGCAACACCGCGGCCGCCCACGTGGCCCACGCCACCAACGAAGTAATTGCCATTTACCCCATCACCCCGTCTTCGGTCATGGGAGAAATCTCCGACATGAAGAGCGCCATGGGCGAAAAGAACATCTGGGGGACCGTCCCGTCGGTCGTCGAGATGCAGTCGGAAGGCGGTGCCTCCGGTGCCGTGCACGGCGCCCTCCAGGCAGGGGCGCTGACCACCACCTTCACCGCCAGCCAGGGCTTGCTCCTGATGATCCCGAACATGTTCAAGATCGCCGGTGAGCTGACCTCCACGGTTTTTCACGTCTCGGCCCGCGCCATTGCGGCCCAGGCCCTCTCCATCTTCGGCGACCACTCCGACGTCATGTCCTGCCGCTCCACCGGCTGGGCCATGCTTTGCTCCAATAACTCCCAGGAAGTCATGGACTTCGCTCTGATTTCCCAGGCCGCCACACTCCGCTCCCGGGTACCTTTCCTTCACTTCTTCGACGGTTTCCGTACCTCCCACGAGGTTCTGAAGGTTGAGGAGCTCACCTTTGACGACATGCGCGCCATGCTGGACGACGAACTGATCGCCGCCCACAAGGCCCGGGGCCTCTCCCCGGACCATCCCGTCATGCGCGGTACCGCCCAGAACCCCGACGTCTACTTCCAGGGGCGCGAGACGGTTAACTCCTACTACCCGAAATGCATCGAGATCGTCGAAGAGGAGATGAACAAGTTCGCCAAGATCACGGGCCGCCAGTACAAGCTGGTGGACTACGTGGGCGCTCCCGACGCCGATCGCGTCATCGTCATCATGGGCTCCGGCGCCGACACGGTGCAGGAGACCGTTGAAAACCTCTCCGCCAAGGGTGAGAAAATCGGTGTGGTGAAGGTTCACCTCTACCGGCCGTTCCCCATCGACGCCTTTATCGCTGCCCTGCCGAAGACCGTGAAAAAGATCGCCGTCCTCGACCGGACCAAGGAGCCCGGCGCCCTGGGCGAGCCCCTCTACCTGGATGTCCGCACCGCCATCGGCGAGGCCATGGCCGACGGCAAGTGCCAGTTCGACGGCTATCCGGTCATCGTCGGCGGCCGCTACGGCCTCGGTTCCAAGGAGTTCACCCCGGCCCAGGCCAAGGCGGTGTTCGACAACCTTTCCGCCGCCAAGCCGAAGAGAAACTTCGTGGTCGGCATCACTGAGGATGTTACCAACAGCAGCCTCGACCTGGACCCCTCCTTCTTCAACCCGATGGAAGGGGCTTACCAGGCCATGTTCTTCGGCCTCGGCTCCGACGGTACCGTGGGTGCCAACAAGAACTCCATCAAGATCATCGGCGAGATGACCGACAACAACGCCCAGGCCTACTTCGTCTACGACTCCAAGAAGGCCGGCTCCATGACCACCTCGCACCTGCGCTTCGGCAAGAAGTACATCCGGGCGCCGTACCTGGTGCAGGAGGCCGACTTTGTGGCCTGTCACAACTTTGCCTTCGTGGAGAAGTACGACATGCTGGCCAAGGCCAAGCAGGGCGCCACGTTCCTCCTGAATGCCCCCTTCGACCACAACGAGATCTGGGACAAGCTTCCCACCGACGTGCAGCAGCAGATCATCGACAAGAAGCTGAAGTTCTACGTGATCGACGGCGTGCGGCTCGGCAACGAGATCGGCCTCGGACCCCGGATCAACGTCATCATGCAGACCGCCTTCTTCAAGATCTCCAACATCATCCCTCTGGATCAGGCCGTTGCCGAGATCAAGGACGCCATCAAGAAGTCCTACGGCAAGGCGGGCGAAGCCGTTGTCGCCATGAACAACAAGGCGGTGGACGCCGGCCTCAACAACTTCTACGAGGTGACGGTGCCTGAGAAGGCCACCAGCACCATCACGAAGCCGCCGGTCGTCAGCCCCAAGGCGCCCCAGTTCGTTCAGGAGACCACTGCGCCCATGATCGCCGGCCTCGGCGACGACCTGCCGGTTTCCAAGATGCCGGCCGACGGCACCTTCCCGACGGCGACCGCCCAGTTCGAGAAGCGTAACATTGCCGTGGATATCCCGGTATGGGACGAGCAGCTTTGCATCCAGTGCGGCATCTGCTCCTTCGTCTGCCCCCACGCCACCATCCGGATGAAGGCCTACGACGCCTCCGTCCTTTCCGGCGCTCCGGCCACCTTCAAGTCGGTTGACTGCAAGGTTCCCGAGTTCAAGGGGCAGAAACTGACCCTCCAGGTGGCTCCGGAAGACTGCACCGGCTGCGGCGCCTGCGTCCACAACTGCCCGGCCAAGAGCAAGGAAGACCCGAAGCACAAGGCCATCAACATGGCATTCCAGCCCCCCCTTCGGGCACAGGAAGTGGAGAACTGGGATTTCTTCCTCACTATTCCCGATGTGGATCCCACTGCGGCCAAGCTGGACACCGTCCGCGGTTCCCAGTTGGTCCGTCCGCTGTTCGAGTTCTCCGGCGCCTGCGCCGGCTGCGGCGAGACTCCGTACCTGAAGCTGTTGACCCAGCTCTTCGGCGACCGGACCATCATTGCCAACGCCACCGGCTGCTCCTCCATCTATGGCGGCAACCTCCCGACCACTCCCTACGCCAAGCGGGCGGATGGGCTCGGTCCGGCATGGTCCAACTCCCTGTTCGAGGACAACGCCGAGTTCGGTTACGGCATGCGTCTGGCCGTGGACAAGTTCAACGGCATGGCCCTTGAGCTGATCGACAAGCTTTCGTCGTCCTGCTCCTGCTCTTCCTGCACGAGTGCGGTACCCCTCATGAATGAGATCAAGGGTGCCGACCAGTCGACCCAGGCGGGTATCGAAGCCCAGCGCGGTCGGGTGGCTGAACTGAAAAAGGCCCTGGCCGGCTGCCCCGAGCCGGAGGCCAAGCGGCTCCTCACCGTGGCCGACTACCTGGTCAAGAAGTCCGTCTGGTGCATCGGCGGCGACGGCTGGGCCTACGATATCGGCTACGGCGGCCTCGACCACGTCATCGCCAGCGGCAAGAACATCAACCTGCTGGTCCTCGATACCGAGGTGTACTCCAACACCGGCGGCCAGGCATCCAAGTCGACACCGCTGGGCGCAGTCGCCCAGTTCGCTGCCGGCGGCAAGGCTGTTTCCAAGAAGGACCTCGGCATGATGGCCATGTCCTACGGTTCGGTTTATGTTGCGTCCGTATCCCTTGCCAACCCGGCCCAGTGCATCAAGGCCATGCTGGAGGCGGAAGCCTATGATGGCCCGTCCCTCATCATCGCCTACTCGCACTGCATCGCCCACGGCATCGACATGACCAGCGCCGTGGATTGCCAGAAGCGGGCGGTCAACTCCGGCTACTGGCCGCTGTACCGCTACAATCCCCTGCTTGCCGCCGAGTGCAAGAACCCGCTCCAACTCGACAGCAAGGCCCCGACTATCGCCTTCGACGAGTACGTCAACAGCGAGAACCGCTACCGCGTGCTCAAGAAGAACAATCCGAAGGGGTACGAGGAGCTGATGAAGAAGGCGGCGGCCTGGTCCAAAGCCCATTTCGGCTACTACCAGAAGCTGGCGGCCCTCAACTTCGAGGACACCTGCGAGAAGTAACAATTCTTGGTAACGACACAAGCCCCGGCAGGAATTCCTGCCGGGGCTTTTTGCTGTGCACAACCTTGCAAGTGTTGGTGATTGCCGGGTAGTTCGTTCTGAAGGCTGCTGGCCCTGATTTTGCAGTAATGTCGGATAGTTGTTGCCTTAATATTTGATGACTGCGATGATGGTTACGGAAATGGCGCCGTTTCTCTCCTTGAACGGGTGTCAAATTTTTGTTATAACCCATCCGGTATCGGTGCAAAACTCACAGGCCGACGAAGGGATACTCAATGGCAGATCCTCAGCTGGTGATGTACGATGAGGAGTTCAGGCAGATCAGTGCTGTAATAGAGAAGCTGCTCCGGGAAGCAAATGCAAAGGTGATCTTCCTGGTCGACAAAAACGGTCAGCTCATCGCCGGGTGCGGAGAAACGGAGCGCTTCGACACCACTTCCCTGGCTTCCCTCACTGCGGGAAACATCGCTGCCACCGGCGGCCTTGCCAAGCTGATCGGGGAGAAGGAATTTTCTATTCTCTTTCACGAGGGTGAAAAGGACAACCTTCATATCTCCATCGTTGGTGGCCGCGTGATTCTCGTGGTCCTGTTTGACAGCCGTTCGTCCCTTGGGCTGGTGAGGCTGAGGGTGAAAAAGGCATCCGAGGAGTTGACCGCCATATTCGACCAGCTGAAGAGAAAGGCTGAGGAGAAAGAGCGCAGCGGCATCCAGGAATTCCCTTTCGCCGAGATTACCGACGACGATATAGACAATCTTTTCAACTGACGGGCCGGGGGTATGGCGGATGTCCTTCATTAACTACGCATCGCGTGAGATAAACTGCAAAATTGTCTATTATGGCCCGGGCCTTTGCGGCAAGACGACCAATCTTCAGTATATTTACCAGAAGACCGCTCCCGAGGCGAAGGGGAAGATGATTAGCCTCGCCACGGAGACCGAGCGGACCCTGTTCTTCGACTTTCTCCCCCTGGCCCTGGGAGAGATCCGCGGCTTCAAGACCCGCTTCCACCTCTACACCGTTCCCGGCCAGGTTTTCTACGACGCCTCCCGCAAGCTGATCCTGAAGGGGGTGGATGGCGTGGTTTTCGTGGCCGATTCCCAGGAAGAGCGGATGGACGCCAACATTGAGTCCCTGGAAAACCTCCGCATCAACCTTCAGGAGCAGGGGTACGACCTTGACAAGCTCCCTTACGTTGTTCAGTACAACAAGCGGGACCTTCCCGACATCATTGGCGTGGACGAGCTGCGCCGGGAGCTGAATCCCACCGGAGTTCCCGACTACGAGGCGTGCGCCTCTACTGGCGAAGGGGTCTTCGAGACCTTGAAGGCGGTTGCGAAGCTGATTCTCATTGACCTGAAAAAGGGGAAATGATGGCAGGAGTTTCGACTCCGTTCGCAGCTTGCGGCCCATGGCAAAACCATGGGCTTTTCTGTTTTGCCTGGGGAAGAAATGACGTAGAATGCGCACGCTGACGATTTCAGAGCATGGGGAAGGAGTGCCGGTCGGTATATTATGCACTTCGGCGGCGCCTACGAAGATGAGATAATCGGCAAGGCTTACGACGGCAGGCTCATGTCGCGGTTTGTCCGCTATGTGCTCCCATACCGATGGGTCGCCGTGACCGCTCTCTGCCTCCTCCCCCTGTCGGCGGCGGCGCGCCTGGCGCAGCCATGGCTCATGAAAACGGCCATCGACGAATACATCGTTGCCGGCCGCATGGAGGGACTGCCTCTGGTGGCGGCGGGTTTTCTCGCCCTTATTCTTGCCGAGGCCCTAATCACGTTTGTTGAGGTCTGCCTGCTTCAGTATCTGGGGCAGAAGGTGATGTTCGACCTGCGCATGGAACTGTTCGGCCACGTCCAGAGGCTCCCGGTCTCCTTCTTCGACCGTACCCCCACCGGCAGCCTTGTGACCCGCCTCACCAGTGATGTGGAAGTGCTCGGGGAAATGTTCGCCGCCGGCATAATCACGGTTGTGGGAGATATCCTTTTTCTGGCCGGGATCGTCGGCGTCATGCTCTGGATGAACCTGAAGCTGTCGCTGGTTACCTTTGCGGTGCTCCCGGTACTCATATGGGTCGCCTTCACCTTCCGGATCAAGATGCGAAGGGCATTTCGCGAAGTGCGGGCGCGGCTGGCAAACCTCAACACATTCCTGGCCGAGACCATCGGCGGCATGGCAATCGTGCAGCTTTTCAACCGTCAGGAGCTGGAGCGAAGGGAGTTCTCCCGGCTCAATGCCGCGTACCGGGATGCCAATCTTCCGGTCATCACCTGGGATGCCTCCCTCTACGCCCTGGTGGAAACACTTTCTTCCGTGGCCGTGGGGCTCATAGTCTGGTATGGCGGTGGGGAGATCGTCAGCGGAGCCCTCACGTTCGGTGCGCTGGTGGCGTTTATCCAGTACATTGAGAAATTTTTCGCTCCCATCCGGGATCTTTCGGCCAAATACTCCATCATGCAGGGGGCCATGGCTGCCCTGGAGCGGATTTTCAATCTACTGGACATGGAGAAGGATGTTTCCCCTTCTCCCCGTCCTTCGACGGGAGGCGGGAGGGAGGAGGGTGTCTCCCGTGTGGGCAGCATCGCATTCCACGATGTCTGGTTTGCCTACAAGGACGAAGAGTATGTCCTCAAGGGGATAAATCTCACCCTGAGGCGCGGCGAAAAGGTGGCGCTGGTGGGCGAAACCGGCGGCGGCAAGACGACGGTCACCCGTCTTCTCTCCCGTTTCTACGACGTGACCCGCGGCAGCATCCGCTTTGACGGTACCGATATCCGGGAACTGCCGCTTTCGGAACTCCGGCGCCGGATTGGGGTGGTGCTTCAGGAACCGTACCTTTTTACCGGTACCATTGGGTTTAATATCTCCCTGGGAGATGAGAAGGCCGCCAGCAGAATTAAAGAGGCGGCCCGGCTCGTGGGGGCTGACCGGTTCATCGAGGCGCTTCCAAAGGGGTACGACGAAGAGGTGCGGGAGCGGGGCGTGAACCTCTCCGCCGGCGAACGGCAACTAATCTCCTTTGCCCGGGCCGTGGCGTTCGATCCGGAAATCCTCGTTCTCGACGAGGCCACCTCCAGTGTAGACAGCGAATCCGAAAGGCTCATTCAGGAAGGGCTTCGCGCGCTCATGGCCGGACGGACCTCGCTGGTGGTGGCACACCGGCTTTCGACGGTCCGGGATGCCGACCGGATTGCCGTTATCCACCGGGGGGAGAAGGCGGAGGAGGGGACGCACCGGGATCTGCTGGCCGCCGGCGGGCTCTACGCACGACTCTATCAGCTTCAATTCAGGGGGCAGGAAGATACATGAAACACCTTATCCTCGGCACCGCAGGCCACATCGATCACGGCAAGACATCGCTGGTAAGGGCTCTGACCGGCATCGACACCGACCGCCTTCCGGAGGAAAAGAAGCGGGGAATCACCATCGAGCTGGGCTTTGCGCACCTGGAGCTCCCCGACGGCACCCGCTTCGGCATCATTGACGTTCCGGGACACGAGCGTTTTGTCAGGACAATGGTGGCCGGGGTTGGGGGGATGGACCTGGTGATGCTCGTTGTCGCCGCCGACGAGGGGATTATGCCCCAGACCCGCGAACACCTGGAGATCTGTCAGCTTCTCGGCGTAAAGAAGGGGCTGGTCGCCCTTACGAAGAGCGATATGGTTGACACCGAGTGGCTCGGCCTCGTGGTGGAAGAGGTGCGTGATTATCTGGCGGGAAGCTTCCTGGAGGAAGCGCCGATCATGCCGGTATCATCCCGTACCGGCGCGGGGATCGAAGAGCTGAAGGGTGAGCTGGCCCTCCTGGCATCCCAGGTGGAGGAAAAAAGGTGCGAGGGGCCTTTTCGGCTACCGGTGGACCGGGTCTTTACGGTAACCGGTTTCGGCACGGTGGTGACCGGCACGCTGCTGGCCGGGGAGATTCGGGTGGGGGATGAGGTGGAAATGCTCCCCTCCGGCAGGCAGGCGCGGGTGCGCGGCGTGCAGACCCATGGCACGAAGGGGGATTCGGCGGGCGCCGGGCAGCGTGTGGCCGTCAACCTCCAGGGCGTGGAGCATGTGGAAGTGGTGCGGGGCGACATCGTTGTGCCCAGGGGAGCCTTCCGGACCACCCGGGCTGTGGATGCCCGCCTTGATCTGCTTCCCGCTGCGCCGAAGGAGCTCCGGCACCGGGCCACCCTTCGGCTGCATTCAGCCACCTACGAGGTGCCGGCCCAGATAATTCTCCTGGACCGGGATACTCTGGCGCCGGGGGAGCCGGCCTTTGTGCAGCTTCGCCTGAAGCATCCGGTGCTCCTTCTCCCCGGCGACCCCTTTGTGCTCCGCTCCTATTCACCCCAAGTGACGGTCGGCGGCGGCCGGGTACTGGACCCGATGCCTCCCCGGCGGCGCCGCCGTTCCGAGGAAGCTTTGGCGCTGCTCCATTCCCTGGGGGAGGCTGCGGGACCCGAGACCGTACGGCTGTTGGTGGCCGGGAGCCTTCTCTCCGGCGTTCCCTTCGATGAGATTGCCGTCCGCAGCGGGCTGCCGCCCAAAAAGGCTGAAGCTGCCCTGGCTCCGCTCCTCTCCGCAGGAGAGGTGGTTCAGGTGGTTCGGGAACCACGCATATTCCTCTCCCGGGATGCCTTCATGTCCCTCAAGGCCCATCTGCTGGGGGAGGTGGAAGGGTATCTCCGAGAGAATACCCTTCGGGAGGGGATCGGGAAGGAGGAGTTGAAGACGAGGCTTCCGAAGCGGAGCGATCCTCGTTTTTTCACGCCACTGCTGACCGCGCTGGAAAAGGAGGGGAAGGTGGTCCTGGAGCGGGAGCTGGTCAAGCTCCCCGGTCGCAAGGGGAGTCCGACGACGGACCAGGCCGGCCTTCAGGGGCGTATCGAGGCTGCCCTTGGGCGGGGCGGAGCGGAGCCTCCCACCGTGAAGGAGTTGTGCGATCAGCTTCGATGCGGCGAGAAAGAAGTTCTGGAGCACCTGAATATCCTTGCCCGTGAAGGACGGGCCGTGAAACTCAAGAGCGACGTTTTCTACGCCCCCGGTCCCGTCAGCGAGTTGCGGGATAAACTCATCGCGCATCTTCGCGAAAAGGGCGAAATTACGCCGCCTGAGTTTCGGGAAGTTACGGGGCTTTCACGCAAATTCATGATTCCCCTGCTGGAATTTTTTGATCAGGAGAAAGTCACCATCCGTGTTGGTGACAAGCGCATTCTCCGCAAGGGATAGCCGCATAATGCATTTCTCGCTTTGCAAATCTGGCGTTCTTGCGTAGGATTTCCGGCATGGCTGCACTAGTTTGAAGGTGACAAGCTGGAAAACCGGTGTGTGCTCCTTGCCCTGCATGGTGGCTTAGACCGTTGAATCCAGCACTTAGTGAATGTGTTTGATCCCGGGAATTGGGAGGGGACAGGTGACAGTGGAAAAGTTTCAGGTTCTTCTGGTTGAAGATAACCCCGATGATGAATTCCTTGCGTTGCGTTCCTTGCGCCGCCAGGGGCTGGAAAATGTCGTTGTCGCCCATGATGGCGAAGAGGCCCTCGCTTATCTCCTCGGAACCGGCTGTTCAGCAGGTGAGGTGGCTGCCATTGTTCCGGCCGTCATCCTGCTCGACCTGAAGTTGCCGAAAATAAACGGCATCGAGGTTCTCAGGGCGCTGCGCAAGGACAAAAGAACCGAAAGTGTGCCCGTCATCGTCCTCAGTTCTTCCCGCGAGGAATGCGACCTGAAATGCTGCCGGGAGTTAGGGACTCTCGCATATCTGACCAAGCCGGTGGATGGGAAGGAATTGGTCGGTATTCTGGAGCAGGCCCGGCTGCTGAACGCGCCTTGCCGGTAACCGGCCATCTGTCCGGCATAATGGCGCCGCCGCCTTGCTGGGGCAGAAATGCCTTCACAAACAACGGAATATGTGATACTTAATCTAACTTTCCATCCGTTTTTCCCTCATACAACTCCCGCGACGGTTGCTCAAAATGGCTAAGAAAATCTGTATAGCGAATCAGAAGGGTGGAGTCGGCAAGACAACCACCGCTATCAATCTCGCAGCATCTCTTGCCGCGGCGGAAAAGCGGACGCTCCTTGTGGATATGGACCCTCAGGGCAACGCCGGCAGCGGCGTCGGCATCGACAAGGGAAGCCTGACGGAGTCGGTCTACGATGCCATCATCAATGATGTCGATCCGGCGACTCTCATTGTCCGCACCGACCTTGCCTGTCTTGATCTCCTCCCGTCCACAACTGATTTGGCCGGTGCGGAATTAGAGCTTGTCTCCGCCATGGCGCGGGAATGGAAACTCAAGGAGGCGCTGTCGGGCCTCGATAGCCGGTATGATTATATTATAATCGACTGCCCTCCCTCGTTGGGGTTGCTTACCGTCAACGCCATGACCGCCGCCGATTCGGTTCTTATTCCGCTTCAGTGCGAATATTACGCCATGGAGGGGCTTTCCCAGATCATTAAAACCATCAAGCTGGTCCAGAAGGGGCTTAATCCGGCGCTTTTCATCGAGGGGATTCTTCTCACCATGTATGATGGGCGCATAAACCTTTCCCGACAGGTGAGCGAAGAGATTCGCGCCCATTTCGGCAACCTCGCATTCGAAACTGTCGTGCCGCGCAATGTGCGGCTGTCCGAGGCGCCGAGCCATGGCCGTCCCATCATTCTGTACGATATCACCTCGAAGGGGGCCGTCACTTATCTGGAGCTTGCCCGGGAACTTATGAACAGGGAGGCGAATCATGGTTAAGAAGACCGGTCTCGGAAAGGGGATGGCAGCCCTTCTTCCGGTCGTGGAAGAGGAAGGCAAGCGCTACTTCTCCTGTCCCATCGAAGAGATTCGTCCCAACAAAAACCAGCCTCGCAAGACCTTTACCGCAGATAAGCTGGAGGAGCTTGCCGCATCCATTCGCGAGAAGGGGATTATTCAGCCTCTCGTGGTGCGGAAAAAGGGCGACCACTTCGAGCTGATCGCCGGGGAACGCCGCTGGCGGGCCGCTCAGAAGGCGGGTCTGCGCGAGGTTCCGGTGGTCATTCAGGACGTATCTGAGGATACCGCCCTGGAGATGGCCCTCATCGAGAACATCCAGCGGGAAGACCTGAACGCCGTTGAGGAGGCCGAGGCCTATCACTCCCTCATGGAGAACTTCAGCCTGACCCAGGAGGAGCTCGCCAGGCGGGTTGGCAAGGATCGTTCCACCGTTGCCAATTCACTGCGGCTTTTGAAGCTCCCCGGCGACCTCAAGAAAGATATTGTCGAAGACCGGCTCGCCATGGGGCATGCCAGGGCAATGCTATCCCTTGACACCGAATTGCAGATCCGCGAGGCCCGGGACGAAATCATCAAGGGGAATCTCACCGTACGCGAGGCGGAGAGCCTCGTGAAACGCATGAAAGGCGGTCGGAAGCCAGCGGTAAAATCCGTGTCCGCCGAGATACATGCTGCCGATCTGGTGGAGCAGCTGCAACGCCGGTTCATGACGAGGATAGCCGTCCGCAAAAGCGGCAAGGGTGGAAAAATAGAAATTGTCTACGGCAATCAGGATGAGCTTGAGAGAATTGTTGAAATTCTGATGGGTTGAACCGTCGGCGTCGTGTCCCCGGTTTTTGTTTCTAATGGAGCTGGGCGGATAAATTTCTTGACACACTTGTTAATTGTGTGATAGCTAACGTCTGTTTAGCGGCAGCACGGCCGTATTTTTTTTTGATACATGCATATAGCAACGGGCTACACAAATAACAGCGGTGGATTTTACGGAGTGGCAGCGTGATAACTTTAGATCTTACCTTTGTCATTCAGCTTGTGAACTTCCTGGTTCTCATGCTTGTCCTGAACATCTTCCTTTATAAGCCGATCAGGAAGGTCATGGCGGATCGGAAGGGGCAGATTGACGGCGCAAAAGAGCGGGCCGCGGCTGTTGACAAAGACGTGCAGGAAAAGATGGCTCTTTATGAGACCCGGTTGCGCGAAATCAAGTCGAAGGCAGGCGCCGAGCGCGAGGTTCTCAGGGGTGATGCTCTCCGGGAGGAGGCTGCCATTCTTGAGAAGGCCCGCAAGGAGGCCGCTGATTCTCTCTCCTCCATTAAGGCGAAGGTGGCGAAAGAGGCTGTCGAGGCTAAAGAGTATCTGACGGTTCAGGCCCGTTCCCTGTCCCTTGAAATCTGCGAGAAAGTCCTTGGGAGGAGTCTGTAACATGGCATATGGGTTCAAGAAAAGCGGGCTCCTGAAGCCTATCGTCTCGACGGCTGCCATTTGTCTCGTGCTGGCCGGCATGGCGGCGCTCGGCTTTGCCGCCGAGGGGGGCGAGGGTGCCCATCACGTCGACACCGGCAAGCAGATGAAAGACTTCATGTGGCGGGTAATCGACTTCGTCGCGTTGCTCGGCATCCTTGTCTGGGGCCTCAAGAAGGCCAATGCCAAAGGTGCTCTCGCCGACCGGAGTGCCGCCCTTGAGAAGGCTCTCGGGGAAGCAGAGGAAGCGAGGACCGCCGCCGAGAAAAAATTTGCCGAATACGGCGAAAAGCTCGAAAAGGCAAATCAGGAAATTGATGAAATCTATGCTGCCATCCGTAAGGAGGGAGAGCTGGAAAAAGAGCGGATAATCGCAGAAGCCAAGGTTACTGCGGAGAAGATTCGCGAGCAGGCTGCCGCCACCGCCTCCCAGGAGGTTTTCAAGGCAAGCGTTGCGCTCCGCGAAGAAGCTGCCCGCCTTGCCGTGCAGATGGCTGAACAGTCCCTGCGCGAAACCATGAAAAAAGATGACCAGGACCGGCTGGTTAACGACTATCTTACGAAGGTGGAGAACTTACATTGATCTCGAACGCTATTGCACGCCGCTACGCCAAGGCTTTGGTGCAGCTCGGCGCGGAAGAAGGGGCGGTTGATCGGTTCGGCACCGAGCTGGGGCAGTTTGCGGCTCTCCTCGAAGGAAACGCCGATCTGTCCGCTGTCCTGAAAAGCCCTGCTTACCGCATTGAAGCCAAGAAGGAGATCCTTAAGGATATCCTTGCGAAGCTGAACCTTTCCGGCACGGTAGCCAATTTCCTCCAGGTGCTTCTCGACCGGGGGAGAATAGGCTTTGTGCCTCAGGTTGCATTCAGCTATGCGACATTTGCCGATGAGCTTTCCGGTGTTATGCGTCCGGTTCTCACTTCGGCTTTTCCCCTTGACGATGCACAGGTTGAAGGGGTGAAAAATGCTCTTGCCAAGGCAACGGGCAAGCAGTTGAAGCTCACGGTCGAGGTTGACTCTTCGCTTATCGGCGGGGTAGTTGCCAAGATTGGCGACAAGGTTTTTGACGGAAGCGTACGGACCCAGTTGAATAGGATTCAGGATATATTACAGAAGGGGTGAGAGGTTCCATGGAAATCAGAGCCGAAGAAATCAGCGAAATTATCCGCAAGCAGATCAAGGAGTACGGCAAGGAGGTTGAGGTAGCCGAGACCGGTACCATCATCTCCGTCGGTGACGGTATCGCCCGCATCCACGGCCTGGACAAGGCAATGGCCGGCGAGCTCCTGGAGTTCCCCGGTGGGGTCTCCGGCATGGTTCTCAACCTCGAAGAGGATAACGTCGGTGCGGCGATCCTTGGTGAAAACAACGAGACCATCAAGGAAGGCACCACCGTCAAACGGACCGGCAAGATCGTCGAGGTTCCGGTAGGCGAGGCCCTCATCGGCCGCGTCGTCAATGCAATCGGCCAACCCATCGACGGCAAGGGCCCCATCAACACCACCACCTTCGGTAAGGTGGAAGTGAAGGCCCCCGGCATCGTCAAGCGGAAGTCGGTACATCAGCCGATGCAGACCGGCCTGAAGGCTATCGATGCAATGGTTCCGGTCGGCCGCGGCCAACGGGAGCTCATCATCGGCGACCGTCAGACCGGCAAGACCGCCGTTGCCATTGACACCATCATCAACCAGAAAGGTGGCGACCTCATTTGTATCTATGTCGCCATCGGCCAGAAGCGTTCTACCGTAGCCCAGGTGGTGAGCAAGCTTCAGGAGCACGGGGCGATGGATTACACCATTGTCGTTTCCGCTTCTGCTTCCGAGCCGGCACCGCTTCAGTACATCGCTCCCTACACCGGTGTTACCATGGGCGAGTACTTCCGCGACAACAGCAAGCATGCCCTGATTATCTACGATGACCTTTCCAAGCAGGCCGTTGCCTATCGTCAGCTTTCCCTGCTTCTTCGCCGTCCGCCGGGGCGTGAAGCTTATCCGGGCGACGTTTTCTATCTCCACAGCCGCCTCCTCGAGCGTGCGGCAAAGCTCTCCGATGACTGCGGCGCCGGTTCCCTTACGGCATTGCCGATCATCGAAACCCAGGCAGGCGACGTTTCCGCGTATATTCCGACCAACGTCATCTCCATTACCGACGGCCAGATCTACCTGGAGAGCGATCTCTTCTACTCCGGCGTTCGCCCGGCCATCAACGTCGGTCTCTCGGTTTCGCGGGTCGGTGGTTCCGCCCAGGTTAAGGCAATGAAGCAGGTTGCCGGTACCCTTCGTCTGAACCTTGCCCAGTATCGCGAGATGGCTGCGTTCGCCCAGTTCGGTTCAGACCTCGACAAGGCGACCCAGATGCAGCTCGCACGGGGTGAGCGTCTCGTTGAGATTCTCAAGCAGCCCCAGTACCGCCCGATTCCCAACGAGAAGCAGGTTCTCATTATCTTTGCCGCCAACAATGGCTATGTAGATGATTATCCTGTTGCCTCTCTCCGTCGTTACGAGAGCGAACTCTACTCCTTCTTCGACGGCAGGAAGGCTGATGTTCTTGCCGAAATCCGCGACAAGAAGGCTATTGATGATGATCTTAAGGGCAAGATTGTTGCCGCCCTTGAAGAATTCAAGAAGGAATTTACCGCGTAATCTAAGGACGGTCCTCCAGATATGGCAAGCCTGAAAAGCATAAAAAAACGTATTGTTTCGGTAAAAAATACCCGGCAGATAACCAAGGCCATGAAAATGGTCTCTGCTGCGAAGCTGCGTCGCGCCCAGGAAAATGTGGTTGCCGCCCGTCCCTATGCCAAGAAGCTTGGTGAGGTGCTTGAGCGGTTGGCCAAGAGCCAGGACGAGAACGCGAGCCCGCTGCTTCAAAAAAGGGTCGGCCAGAAGGCCCTCCTTATCGTGGTGACATCGGACCGTGGTCTCTGCGGCGGTTTCAATGCCAACATCTGCAAGGCTGCCGAGCGTTTTGTCAGGGAGAAGAAGAACGAGTATTCCGAAATCTCCATGTTGACGGTCGGCCGTAAAGGTTACGAGTTCCTCAAGAACCGTCAGGCTATTTACAAGAACTTCGGCAACGTGCTTTCCAATCTCAGCTATCCGACCGCGGCATTGCTGGCCCAGGAAGTTATCGATGGGTACATCGCGGAAGAGTACGACGAGGTATTCCTGCTGTTTAACTCGTTCAGAAGCGTAATGTCACAGGATATCACGCTTGAACAGTTGCTGCCGATTGTGCCTGAAGCTTCTGCTGAAGATGAAGATGTTGCCGAGTATATTTATGAGCCGTCGCAAGGCGCGCTGCTGGCTGAGCTTCTTCCCAAGCATATTGAGGTGAAGGTGTTCAAGGCGCTCCTGGAGTCCGTGGCTTCTGAGCACGGTGCCCGCATGACTGCCATGGACAGTGCGTCCAAGAACGCAAACGAAATGATAGCCAAGCTGACCCTCCAGTACAACAGGGCCCGCCAGGCCGCCATTACGACTGAGCTTGTGGAGATCATCTCCGGTGCTCAGTCGGTTAACGGATAAGCAATCTCACGATTATAAAATAGGCCCGGCACGGGCCGCAGGAGGAAGAGGCACAATGAGTCAGAATTTCGGTAAAATTTCTCAGGTTATCGGCGCGGTTATCGACGTCGAGTTCGAGCCGGGCAAACTGCCTCCCATTTACAACGCCCTCCGGGTAACCAGCCCGGCCATTGATGATAAGGAATACAATCTGGTGCTTGAAGTTGCCCAGCACCTTGGCGAGAACTCTGTACGGACCATCGCGATGGATTCCACCGACGGTCTCGTGCGTGGCCAGGCGGTACTTGATACCGGTAAGCAGATTTCGGTGCCCGTAGGCCGCAAGACCCTCGGACGCATCCTTAACGTAATCGGCGATCCCGTCGACGAAATGGGCCCCGTTGGCGCCGAGAAGGAATACGGCATCCACCGTGAAGCCCCCTCGTTCGTCGATCAGTCCACCAAGGTAGAGGCTTTCACCACCGGCATCAAGGTCGTTGACCTCCTCGCACCTTATGCACGGGGCGGCAAGATCGGCCTCTTCGGCGGCGCCGGCGTCGGTAAAACCGTTCTCATCATGGAGCTCATCAACAACATCGCCAAGCAGCACGGTGGTTTCTCCGTTTTCGCCGGCGTTGGCGAGCGTACCCGTGAAGGAAACGACCTCTGGATGGAGATGAAAGAGTCCGGCGTTCTCGATAAGGCCGCTCTCGTCTACGGCCAGATGAACGAGCCGCCGGGAGCCCGTGCCCGGGTTGCACTCTCCGCGCTTTCCATTGCTGAGTATTTCCGTGATGAGGAAGGGCAGAACGTTCTCCTCTTCATCGATAACATCTTCCGTTTCACCCAGGCGGGTTCCGAGGTTTCGGCGCTTCTCGGCCGTATCCCTTCAGCCGTTGGTTACCAGCCTACCCTGGCCACTGAGATGGGTGAGCTCCAGGAGCGGATCACCTCCACCACCAAGGGTTCCATCACCTCGGTTCAGGCCATTTACGTTCCGGCTGACGACCTTACCGACCCTGCTCCGGCAACGGCTTTTGCCCACCTGGATGCAACCACGGTTCTTTCCCGTCAGATTGCCGAGCTTGGCATCTACCCGGCCGTTGACCCCCTCGACTCCACGTCGCGGATTCTCGACCCCCAGGTAATCGGCGAAGAGCACTATGCCATCGCCCGCCAGGTTCAGTACGTCCTCCAGAAGTACAAGGACCTCCAGGACATTATCGCCATTCTCGGTATGGACGAACTCTCCGAGGAGGACAAGCTGGTCGTTTCCCGCGCCCGGAAAATTCAGCGTTTCCTCTCCCAGCCGTTCCACGTTGCGGAAGCCTTTACCGGCAGCCCCGGCAAATACGTCGAGCTGAAGGACACCATCAAGGGCTTCCAGGAGATCGTTGCCGGCAAGCACGACGATGTTCCCGAGCAGGCATTCTACATGGTCGGCACCATCGAAGAAGCTCTGGAAAAAGCAAAGAAACTTGCTGCCTAAGGTACACTTGACCTCGTCGCGGGGGAATCATGGGATTCCCCTGTAAAAAGGATGAAGATAGATGGCTGAAAAACTTAAAGTCGATCTGGTAACACCCTACAAAAAAATCCTCTCGGAAGAGGTTGACGAGATTACCGCTACGGGTGCCCTCGGCGAGTTCACGGTTCTCCCCGGACACGCGCCGTTTCTCACCTCGCTGAAAATCGGCGAACTTGCCTATAAGCAGGGAGGTCAGAGCTTCCACTTGGCCCTCAACTGGGGCTACTTCGAAGTTGAGGACGACAAGGTTACCGTTCTTGTGGAGACTGCCGAACGTGCCGACGAGATCGACCTGGAGCGGGCAAAAGCCGCACTGGGCCGCGCCGAGGAGGCACTGAAGCATCTCAGTCAGGAAGACAAGAGCTACAAGATTCAGGAAGCAGCCCTGGAAAGGGCTCTTATCCGCATGCAGGTGGCTTCTAAGTCTGCCGGGAAATAGCATTAACAAACATGTAGTGAAAAGAGCGGCTTTGCCGCTCTTTTTTTTTAACTGTTGTGTATGACGAATCCTGCTATTATTCGACCATGTCAAATTCAAAACCCCGTATTGCCATAACTATGGGAGACCCCACAGGGGTCGGGCCGGAAATTATCGCTGCCGCCCTTGCTGATCCCGCCATCAGAAGAATCTGCCGACCGCTTGTCGTCGGTGATGCCGGCGCCATGGCGATGGGGATAGCCATTGCCGGAGCCGGACTTCGGGTGTTGCGGGCTTCTTCCTTCCCGCCGGAAGATTTACCCGACGCGCTGCCGCTTCTGGAGATATCGAATCTTGCGGATGAGGATATGCGCTTTGGCAGCCCCTCGATGGCCTGCGGCGAGGCCATGTTCCGCGCCATTTGCGAGGCGGCTCGGCTTTGCCTGGCCGGGGATGTCGATGCGATTGCCACGGCCCCCATCAGCAAGGAGGCGATGAACCGGGCAGGGCACTTGTATCCGGGACATACTGAGCTCCTTGCCGGGCTGACCGGAACTGACCGGGTTGTCATGATGCTTGCCGGCACGCGGTTGCGGGTCACCCTCGTAACCATCCACGAGTCGCTGGTCAATGTGCCGCACCTTGTGACGTATGAGAGGGTTCTGGAAACGATACGCATTACCCACCGGGACGTTCATCGCTATTTCAAGCGGAATCCGCGTATAGCAGTTCTTGCCCTTAACCCGCACTGCGGCGAAGGGGGAATGTTCGGCGACGAGGAAGGGCGGATTATTGCTCCCGCCGTTGAGGCTGCCCGTCGGGAGGGAATAGATGTTGTTGGCCCGCTTTCAGCCGATACCCTCTTCCACTTCGCCGTGCAGGGGGACTATGACGCAGTGGTGTGCATGTACCACGACCAGGGGCTCATCCCGCTCAAGCTCCTGCATTTCGACGATGGAGTCAACGTTACCTTGGGTCTTCCCATTATTCGTACATCGGTTGATCACGGTACCGCCTATAACTTGGCGGGCACTGGCAGGGCGTCGGCGGAGAGTATGAAAGCCGCCATACGCATGGCTGCCGATATGGCTTTGGTCAAGGCGTCGGGGAAAGGTGAGCCGTGAACATCAAGAAAATACTATACCTGATCATCGGCGTCGGGGTTGCCTATGCCGCCTACATCGCCGTTTCGCTCATGTCCCTGCCGCCGGTGGAGGGGCTCAAAGACCGTCGCATGAACATGACCATCCAGGTGAAAGACTGGCATGGCGAATACCGCCCGTTCAAGGTCGGGCCCCAGAACCGCTATTGGACATCATCCAAAAGCATCCCCCCTGAAATGAAGTGGGCTGTAATCCTTGCCGAGGACTCCAACTTCTACAAACATGAGGGAATCGACGTTAAGGCAATCAAGAACGCAATTAAGTATGATCTTGAAAAGAAAAGTTTCGCCAGAGGTGCTTCGACCATAACGCAGCAGGTTGCCAAGAATCTCTTCCTCTCCCGCGAGAAAACTCTTACCCGCAAGGTGAAGGAGATTGTCCTTGCCAAGAGGATGGAAGAAGAGCTGACCAAGGGGAGAATCATCGAACTTTATCTGAATGTGGTGGAGCTCGGCCCGATGGTGTATGGGATAGGCCACGGTTCCCGCTACTATTTCGGCAAGCCCGCGTCGGCAATGACTCCCCGTGAGTGCGCTTTTCTGGCCGCAATGCTGCCGGGGCCCAGGGTGGCCTACAACCCGTACAAGAACCTGAACAAGGTGCTGAAGCGGTCGAACATGATCCTTCGCCTGCTGCGGAACAAAGGAGTTCTCTCGGCAGCGGAGTACCGGCAGGCCATGGGGCAGGAGCCCAACGTGAGCGGATTGCAGCGCAAGGTTGATGAAAGTATCGAGAAGGAAGAAGCAGCCTTCGACAACACATCGGGGGCCACTGTGGTGCCCGATGTGGTGCCGGAGCCAGTCCCGGCGGCAGAACCTTCGTCCGGGGAAGCGCCTGAGACGGAACCTGTGCAGGAAATAGTGACGCCTGGCCCCCAAGAAGGGAGTGCGGGAGTAGTTCAACCGGTTAAGGATGAGCCGAAATAGGAAAAGGGCGGGGGAATCCCGCCCTTTTTACGTCTGAAGTCCTGAAACGTTTGTAATGCCGGCAGCAGGGCAATGAAGCAAAATCCGGGAAGATGCTTCAAATGCGATATTCTTCGATGGCCGGGTCCGAAAACTCGTTGGGCACCACGATAACCCGTTCGGAGCCGTCGATCTCCACCTTTATCCGGCATTCGGCGCCAGCTTCGGCCCGGGTATAGCGGAGAAGCAGCTTGGCCGAGGTCACCAGGAGTGCGTCGTCCACAGTGCCCATGACTACACCCAGGGGGCTCGACCCCTCGACCCAGCGCAACGCCGCCTCGCCCGGCTGGATGTTGCGGAAGAGGAGCTCGTTCTCCGCTTCGTTGCGGCCGATGAGGGCCTTGGTGCGGGGGCCGACCCGGAAGTGGCGCGCCACTCTCAACAGCCGGAAGTCACGCAAATTAAGCTGATCCGAGTGGTCGAACACGTCCCGAACCTTGGAGACAAAGGAGACTTCGGTCAGGAGACAGCCGCCGGCGGGGCAGGGATAGTTCTTCACATCAAGGTCTTCGGCCAACTGCATCTGCTCTTTGCGGGAGCGCCCCTGGATGGCCAGGAGTTTCTCCCGGTCCACCCATCCCTCCTGTTCGGGGAGGGTCGGCTCGAAGTGCTTGGCTGACAGGGGGCGCAGCAGTCGGCCTGCAAGCCCGCTTTCCCGCTCGATGATGTCGAGGGTGTGGCGGCGCTGGCTCATGGGGCGCTGGCCCAGCACCTCGCCGGTTATGACGAAGTCGGCGCCGCTTTCAGCCAGGTATTCCTTGGCCTTGCGGAGAAGGAAGATGCGGCAGTCGATGCAGGGGTTCATCCCTTTGCCGTAGCCGTGCTTCGGGTTGCGGACCAGCTCAAGGTATTCGACACCCTTGTGCATGACTTTTATGGGGATGCCGAATTCTTCGGCCACGCGGATCGCTTCCGATTTGCATCCTGCGTTTTTTCCGGTACAGGTACAGAAGGGGGATGTGAAGTTGAGGGCTTCGACCTCGATCCCCTGCTCAAGCATGACCTTGACCGCAAGGGTGGAATCGAGTCCTCCGGAGAGGAGGGCGAGGGCTTTTCTTTTCATGGAACGCTCCTGGGGTGCCATGACGGGCGTCGGCAGATGCGGGGCCGGTCACGGAACCGAAAATTTTTCATGAACCTAGCACAGGGATAGCGCCCTGTAAAGGGGAGAGCTGCGGGACAAGTCGAAAATATTCCTCAAGAATTATCTTGATCTGGCCGATTTAGACTAGAGGGAGGATGACCATGGAAAGCATCGTACGGCCGGGGTCCCTGGGGGACATACTCTTCCGGTGCCAGATTATAACCGAAGATGACATCAGGGCAGCCCTCGACGAGCAGCAACAGTCGGGGTGCCGTTTCGGCGAGGCGCTGGTGAATCGGGGTATCGTGGCTCAGGAGGATATTGACTGGGCACTATCCAACCAGCTCAACATTCCCTACGTGCGGCTCAAGCCGGATATGGTGGACCAGGGGGCGGCGGCCCTGGTTCCCGCAGCCCTGGCGCGTCAGTACAATCTCATTCCCCTTATTGCCACCGGCGACGAGGTAACCATCGCTATCGCCGATCCCCTGAACACCTCTGCCTTGGCCGCGGTGGAGAAGGCGGCCGGCTGTGCCGTTTCGGTGTCGGTGGCGCTGCTGCGCGAGATTCGCGAGATGCAGGAACTCATTTATGGACCGCCGGAGGAATCCGATTCCCTCGGATTCGTGTCAGCCAGCTTTCCGGCCACCGTGCTTGCGGCCATCAACCACGACCTGTCCGGCGCCAAATTTGTAGACTATCTCTTGCTCTTCGTGCTTCAGCAGAAGCTCTCGTCCCTCTCCCTCCAGCCCCTGACGGACTCGGTGGCTGTTGTCTGCCGCCGGGGCGGCATCGGGCGCGAAGTGGGACGCCTCGCCCTTACCCACTATCCAGAAGTCGTCATGCGGGTGAAAAAACTGGCCAAGCTGGCCGGGGGCGAGTTCGCCGCCCGTGGCACCTTCGTCTTCGCCTGGAAAGGGCGGACTATTCCCTTCCATGTGGCCCTGTTGCGGGGCGAAGGGGGGGATTGCCTCACCTTTCGTATGCGGGTTGATTCCGTCTTTCCCGATTCGGTTGCCGATATTGGACTTCCGGAGGAGATGGAGAACCGTTTCTCCGAGCTGACGGCGTCTGATCGGGGTGTGGTGCTCGTGGGGGCCCACGAGGAGGAAATACGGGTCAGGCTCATGGGGTTGTTCCTTCAGGAGTGCGACGCCGCCGGCAAGACGATTATCGTAATCGGGCAAGGGCCGGCGTTGGGGGGTAAGAGGTATACCCGTGTGCCGATACCTGTCGGCACCGCCGTCGAGGCTGTGGTGGCGGCGGCCTTCGAACATGACCCCGATATCCTCGTCCTGGAAAATGTGACCGATGGCCAGCCTTTCGCAGCGGCTGCGCGGGCCTCGCTCCACGGGACGCTCGTGGTTGCAGGAGTTGCCTGCCGCGACGGCGGAGGCGCCTTGCGCCAGCTAATTGCCTTCCGCGACCGGCATCTCATCGCCGCCGCCCAACTGCGGGGGGCCATCGTCTGCACCGGGGTTCGTACCCTCTGCCCCCACTGTCGCACCACTGTCCCGGCACCTTCCGGAGGAACCGATTTATCGTACCGGGCGGCGGGTTGCCCGGCCTGCGGTCAGACCGGTTATGCGGGGACCCGTTTCCTCATGGACGTCATCACCTTCGACCAGCAGTTAAAGGAACGCTTCGAGACGGCCCGGGACGACGCCGAGTTGCTGACATATCTGCGGGAACATGGATGGCGGGGAATCGCCGAGGAAGGGAGAAAGCTCCTTGCAGAAGGGGTCCTTTCGCAGGAAGATTATTCGGCTTCCCTATTCAGTTGATGGAGAAAACACATGGCACGCATAGACGCACTTTTTAAAATGCTCAAGGACCAGGGAGCTTCCGACCTTCACCTCTCCTCGGGGGCGCCCCCCATCTTCCGGTTGCATGGAGAGATGGCCAGGCAGAACTTCAAGCCCCTCTCCCATGAGGAACTGACAGCCATACTATACGAGATTCTCACCGAGAAGCAGAAAGCCGATTTCCTGGAGCGCCACGATCTCGACTTCGCCTACGCCATCCCCGGCCTGGCCCGGTTCCGGGGGAACTACATGATGACCCACCGGGGGATAGCTGCGGTCTTCCGGATCATCCCCAGCAAGATCCTTTCGGCGGATGATCTGAGCCTTCCCGAAGGGGTCCGGCGGATGACCCAGTTCAAGAAGGGGCTCGTGCTGGTCACCGGTCCAACCGGATCGGGGAAATCCACGACCCTGGCCGCCATGATCGACCTCATCAACGCCACCCGCAAAGAGCACATCCTCACCCTGGAGGATCCCCTCGAATTCATCCACGAAAACAAGATGTCGCTCCTGAACCAGCGGCAAATCGGCGAGCACTCCATGACCTTCACCGCCGCCCTCCGGGCTGCTCTGCGGGAAGACCCCGACGTCATCCTGGTCGGCGAAATGCGAGACCTGGAGACCATTGGCCTGGCCATGAGCGCCGCCGAGACCGGCCACCTGGTTTTCGGGACGCTGCACACCAACTCGGCGTCCAAGACCATCGACCGGATCATCGACGTATTCCCCACCGACCAGCAGGAGCAGACCCGGGCCATGCTCTCCGAATCCCTCAAGGGGGTCGTCTGCCAGCAGCTCTTGAAGACCGCCGACGGCAAGGGACGGGTGGCGGCCCTGGAGATCATGCTCGGCACCCCGGCCATCGGCAACCTGATCCGCGAGGGAAAGACCTTCCAGATCCCCTCCATCATCCAGACCGCCAAGCGGGACGGGATGCAGCTCATGGACCAGCACCTGCTGGACCTCTTCAAGACCAAACGGATCACAGCCGAAGAGGCCTACCGCTGCGCCCAGGATAAAAAGCAGTTCGAGCAGTATCTGGCGGAGAAGCCGGGGCAGTAGGGGGGCGCGGGTGCATCGCCCGTCGCCCGCCTACCGGTTCGGGTCCCCGTATCCATCGCCCTCGGCCGACACCTTGCCCAGCATGATTTCACCGCGCCATTCCTTGCCCCGGTCATCGGTCAAAACTACCGTAAAGGTCGAGGGACCGATCCATTCGAAGCGATCATCAACACCGTATTCATGAATGCCGAATTCGGCGATGAGCGTTGCGGCTGTGACAGCTCCCGGCGGTTTCAGCCGTTTGACGTTGCGCAGCAGGCTGTCGCGGCAGTGGCTTGCCAGGATGCGGTTACGCCTGATGTCGAATTCAGCCGGTTCGATGGAGGGTGCCAACAGGTCGATGGTTATCCGGGTGATGCCGTAATGGTGGGCCAGCCAGGCATAATGCGCGGCGGAAGTGGCGAACTTGTGCGCCGTGCCGAAGGCAAAAGATTTTAGGTAGCGGCGGCTGAGAAGGTGCTGCTCGCGGTCATTGTTCATGGGATTTCATCCGTGTAACGGCAATTATTCCAGATAGCTTCCCGGCTCCACTTCCCGGGCCTGGCCGATGGCGGCGAGGGTGGCCAGCAGCTCCGCCACCTTGTCGGTGCGGGCCCGCTGGAAGGTGCGGGCCACCGTATCGGCGGTGACGGGGCCACCGGCAGCGGCCAGGGCGGCCCGGACGGCCTGGACCTGTTCGGGGAGGGTCTTGGGCCAGGGGAGCTTGGCCTTCGGTGTTGCGACCGGACCGGCCTCGACCTCTGCCAGCTCCAGGTCCGTCTGTACGGTGGTCTCTTCCCCCTGTGGCTTCTGGTACTCGGGCCGAAGCCAGCGCACCACTCCCCGCTCTTCCTCCCTGGCCCGTTCCCGGTTCAGGGCCACCAGCCGCTCCAGGATCTCCTCGTCGGTGAGGTCCGCCAGCCAGCCGTAGGCCTCGGCCACGGCGACGTCCAGGTCGTCGTGGAGCTGGCGCAGCACCTCAACCAGCCCCTGCTCGTGGATGGTCTTTTCCTTCCCCTGTAGGGGCAATTCATGAATTGCCCCCACGTTGTTCCGCAACTTCTCCAGCACGTTGTACATGCCGGTTAGGGTCAGGTCGGGGTGGAGGGTCTGCTGCCGCTTGCGGTGGGCGTCCAGTTGCTCGGCCAGGAGGCGGATGCGCTCCTTCTTCGCCTGGTCACAGGCGGGGAAGGGGAAGGGTTCGAAGCAGCGGGACTTGTTGTAGCGTGGGTCGTTGCCGACTCCAAGCCTTCCGCCCGCAGCCAGCGCCCAGGTGACGTGGATGCGGCTGGAGAGGACCCCCAGGACGAAGGGGTCGTCGCTGGCGATGTTGACCAGCATGTTGTCGGGGAGGATGCTTTGGTCGAGGAAGACGAAGGCCCGGTGCTTGGCGGTTTCCACGGTGGCGATGTAGCGGGTTAGGCCGGCAAGGGCCTTGCGCAGTTCCTGTCTCGGCTTGCCAAACAGCCACCAAAGTTTTGCGTAACCGGCTCCGTCCTTGCTGTGTCCTTTGGCATCCCGTTCCGGTTTCACCCGCTCGGCGACCCACTGGTAGACCTCGGGAAACCGGTCGCGCACCTCCTCCGCGGTGAGGCCGAACAGGTCGATCACCAGCACGCCGCGCGGGGTGGCGGTCAAGTCACGGCCGTTGCGGTAGGGGCGGATGTGGTTTCCCAGGCCGGTCACCCGGCCAAGCCCCAACTTTTCTGCTTCCTCGGGCGTAACGATGAAACCTGCGCCGTGGAGCTTGACGCCGGGGCAACTGAGATTGCTGTTTGCCAATAGCGGCCCGGCTCCGGCCACGTTGGCCCCAATTGTCAGGTCGGCGTGCAACACCCCATGCCGCGTGGCCAGTTCAACTTCTACCCCTTCACCATTTCCCTCCCGCTCCGCAGTGACGGTGACGAACTTCCCTCCGCTCCCTTCCGTGGCCGGTTTCCCCACGGTCATGGCGATCCGGACGGCGGCCCCGTCGGCGGAGTCCACCCAGGGGTGGTCGGGGATGGCAAAGGCGAGGGAGAGGGGAGGCGTCCCCGCCAGATGCTGCTCAATCACCCGCCGGTTGAACGCCTGCCGGATGCTGTTGGTGGTGATGAAGCCGAAGCGGCGCCGCTTCCCCCGGCGGGTCAGTTCGGCGGCCTGCTGCCACCAGTACATGACGAAGTCCGCCGAGTCGGGGACCTCCTTCCAGACCGTACGGAGAGCCTCCGCGTAGCCGTCCCCCAGGGAGCGGCGCATGGTGGCGGCTCCCAGGAATGGCGGGTTCCCCACCACGAAATCGGCCTCGGGCCACTCCGCCGGCCGCGGGTTCAGGTAGCGGAGGAGCGGCACCCGGGCCGCCTCGTCGGGCACCTGCTCTCCGGTGACCGGGTGGGCCTTGGTGGTGCGGCCGTCCCAGCGGGTGACCGGCTCTCCGCGCTCGTCCAGCACCGGCTCCACGCCGTCGTACGCCAGTACCGCGTCGCGGCACTGGATGTTGCGGAACTTCTTGATGACCGGCTCCGGCGGCAGGACGTGCCCCCTGGTCCGGAAGTGCCACTGGAGGTACCCGATCCAGAGGACCATGTCGGTAATGGCGGCGGCGCGCGGGTTGACCTCGATCCCCAGGAGCTGGTGGGGGTCAACGGTGGTGCCTGCCAGGTCCAGCAGGGCCTGGCTTTCGCCGAACCCCTCCAGGGCGTTCAGCACCTCCCCCTCCAGCCGTTTCAGGTGCTCGAAGGTGACGTAGAGGAAGTTGCCGCTGCCGCAGGCGGGGTCGAGGATGCGCAGGGTGCAGAGGGTCCGGTGAAACTCTTTGACCAGTGCCGCGGCTCCGGCCCGGTCTCCCTGCCGGTCCAGGGTGACGGCGGCGGCCAGGACCGCCTCCCAGTCGGAGCGGAGCGGCTCTACCACGGTGGGGAGCACCAGGCGCTCCACGTACTCGCGGGGGGTGTAGTGGGCGCCCAGGTGGTGCCGTTCTTCCGGGTCGAGGGCGCGCTCCAGGAGGGTGCCGAAGATGGCCGGCTCCACGTCGCGCCAGTCGGCCTTGCCGGCCCGGATCAGGAGAGCAAGCTGCTCCTCGCCGATGGGAATCGCCTCGGCCTCCTCGAAGAGGCCGCCGTTGAAGCGGAGCAGTTTCTCCCGCAGGACCGGGGAAAAGCCGCCATCCTTCATGGTGGCCCAGAGGGATTCGGCCATGGGGGCGAACTTCTCCGCCTCGCCCTTCAGGCTCTCCAGCAGGCCGGTGAAGCTTTCGTGGGGGATTAGCCCCACGTCCTCAGCGAACATGGTGAAGAGGCAGCGCTTGAGGAAGTTTCCCACTTTCTCCGGCTGGTGCCCTGCCTGCTCCAGGGACTTGGCCAGGAGCGCCAGCCGGTCGGCCACCTCCCGGGTTGCTTTGGCGCTCTGTCGGGCAGGGTCGAGGGTATGGGGTTCGGTCCAGACGAGGCGCAGGCGCTCCCGGACCTCGGGGGCCTCCAGGTCCGCCAGGAGAATGCGGTAAGAGCTGGGATCGGGGAAGGGGAGGTAGGCCTTGCCGGAGCAGGAGAATTCGCTGTAAAGCTCGATGGCGTGCCCCACGTCCACCACCACGAGAAACGGCGGCCACCCCTCCTCCACGGGGAGGGCGCGGGCGTACTGCTCCGCCTGCCCCTTGGCCTTGAGCATGGCCACGTCCCACCCACGAGTCCCGCGCACGGTGGTCCCCCGGCGGCCCGACAGCCACGCCGTTTCCTCTTCCCGGACCAGAAGCGGCTGGCTTTCGCCTGGACGGTCGCTCCCCTGCTTGGCTTCCAGGACGAAGCACCCCTGCTTGTAGAGGTCAATCCGGCCGGTGCTGGTGAGGCCGGTGCCGTGGCGGAAGGTGACGGCCCGCTCGAAGACGTAGGCGTTGTTCCGGTCGTCGGGCTGGGTCGGGTCGGGGCGTGGGACCTCCAGGAGGTCGCACAGCTCGGAGAGGAACAGCTGGTAGTTGGCGCGCTCGGCCGCGCCGGAGGCCTCCCAGCGGCGGAGGAAGTCGGCGACGGCGGCGGAGGCGGGTGTTTCGGACATGGGAGCTCCCAAGGGTCATGGCATAACAAAAACAGAGTCAGAAAGCGACATTAGCGCATTTTGAGGTGGTTGTCGAGGGGCCGCGGAGATTGCCGTCCGGGGAATGAGGGTGATTTAAAAAAATCTTGCCAAAACTCCAAGCCGCGTGATATACAAAATGTCTTCTGTGTCGGGGCGTAGCGCAGCCTGGTAGCGCACCTGCTTCGGGAGCAGGGGGTCGGAGGTTCAAATCCTCTCGCCCCGACCATTTATTTCCCGATTACGAGGGGAGGTCACCATTGCGGTGGACCTCCCCTTTGTTGTTTCGGCTCCTACATCCGTGGTGCATCCGGTGGCGCGGGAGAAAATGATTGTCACCAATGGGCCGAAAATGCTACAAAATTAAGGTTTGTCGAACAGTTGCGGACACCGCGGAGAGATGGTGCGGAAAATGGGGTTCGATACGCTGCACGATTTTCTGGGGGAGCTGGAGCGGCTCGGGGAGCTGCACCGGGTTCAGGCCCAGGTGGACCCGCTACTGGAGGTGGCTGCTGTCACCAGCCGGGTGAGCAAACTCCCCGGCGGCGGTCCGGCACTTCTCTTCGAGCGGGTGGCGGGAGCGACGGTTCCGGTGGCCACAAATCTCTTCGGTTCCACCGGGCGCATGGCTCTGGCCCTTGGGCTGGCCTCGCTCGACGAGCTTTCCGGCCGGATGGAGAAGCTTCTGGCGCAGCTTACGCCTGACCAGGACGCCCAGGGACTTGCGGCTCTTCCCCTTCTGGATGAGTTCCGGCGCTCCGCCCCGGTGGTGGCCGCCGCGGCCGACTGCCGGGAAGTTGTCGAAGATGCTCCCGATCTTGCCCTCTATCCCTTTTTGCAGAGTTGGCCGGGTGACGGCGGACGTTTCATAACCCTCCCCCAGGTTTTTACCAGGGATCCGGAAAGCGGTGCCCCCAACTGCGGCATGTACCGGGTGCGGATCTTTGACGGCAACAGCGCCGGAATCCATTGGTATGCCGGGAGTGGCGGCGAGCTCCACTGGCGGAAGTACCGGGAGCGGGGCGAACGGATGCCGGTGGCGGTGGCCCTGGGGGGGGACCCGGCGGCCATGGTTGCCGCAACCCTTCCCCTGCCCGGGAACGTGGACGAGATGCAGTTTGCCGGCTGGCTGCGGGGGAACCCCCTTGAGATGATCCGCTGCCGGACTATCGGTCTTCTTGTTCCCGCCGGGGCCGAGATGGTCATAGAAGGGTTCATTGAACCGGGAGAAACGGTACCGGACGGCCCTTTCGGCAATCATACCGGATTCTATATGCCGTCGGCACAGGTGCCGGTTGTGCGTGTCACTTGCGTGACGCGGCGCAGCGATTGTATCTATCCCGCCACGGTGGTGGGGCCTCCCCCCGCCGAGGACTGCTTCATGGCCAAGGCTGCGGAGCGGCTCTTCCTGCCGGTTGTACGGCGCCGGTGGCCCTGCATCACCGACATCAACTTCCCCCCGGAGTGGATTTTCCACGGTGGTGCCGTCATCTCCGTGAGCGATGGGGGGACAGGGGACGTAAGGCGCCTTGTGGCTGAGGTGTGCGCTGCGGGGATGCTGGGTCCGGCCCGGATCGTGGTGGTGGTGAACGATGATATTGACGTCCGCGACCTTTCCCGGGTGGCGTGGCGGGTCATGAACATGGCCGACTGGCGGAGCGATCTCTTTGTGGCTGATGGGCGGGGAACCCCACCGTTGCCGTGGCTCGGAGGGGGGCTTGTCATTGATGCCACCCGCAAGGGGCCGGGTACCCCTGTTTTCCGGGAGCTTGCCATGGACGGCTCCGTGGAGCGGCGCGTGGAAGAACGGTGGAAGGAGTACGGTTTTTGATGGAGAGACGTTGGCTGCGGGGACTGATTCTACTTCTCTGCTTCCTGGCGCTGCCGGGTTGTTACTATTTTCGGCTGGCTGCCGAGCCGCTGCCGAAGCCGCGATTTGTGATCCTGCGGCCGGCCGATGAGGTCTATGCGGAAGTGAGGACACTCCTGCCGAGGATCGGTTATGTGATCGAGCAGGAGGACCCGAAGGAACGGACGCTCCTGACCGAATTCAGCCACATCGCAACCCGTGCGGGCGGCATTACCCTGCCGGCGGGGGGGCGCCTTTACTTCCATAAGCTCCGGGTGAAGGTGGGAGGTGGCGAAGAGGGGGCAGACGTGGAGCTGGAGTCGGTCGATCTGGAGATTCGCTCAAGCTATGTCTACGAGGAAGACGGTAAGGTTCTTTCCTTCAAGAAGCGATATCCCTACGATCACTACCCCAGCATGTTCGACCTCTCTTCGGTGCACAACGAGCTCGGACGGGTCAGGGTTTACCTGGAAACTGCCCTCGAGAATGGGGGAACGCATGGTAAGTGAGGAAAGGATAAGCATGGGGATATTCGGGAGGATCAAGGTTTTTCTGGAGATGATAAAGTTCTCCCACACGGTCTTTGCCCTCCCCTTCGCGTTTACCGGGGCGGTGCTGGCTGCAGGTGGGTTTCCCACGACGTACCAGGCGTTCTGGATATTGATGGCAATGGTGGGGGCCCGGACTGCCGCCATGGGGATGAATCGGGTCATCGACGCGGAGATTGACGCCCGCAACCCCCGCACCGCCGGCCGCGCCATCCCGGCAGGTCTCATCGGCAAGGGTACCGCCGTCGCCTTCATCGTCATTTCGACCCTCCTCATGCTCTACGCGGCTTACCGTCTGAATCCACTCTGCCTCTACCTCTCTCCGGTGGCCCTCTTCTTTCTGGTTCTCTACTCCTACTGCAAGCGATTTACGGCCCTGGCCCATGTGGTCCTCGGTATCTGCCTGGCTGCTGCGCCTCTCGGGGCATGGATCGCCATCCGGGGATCGGTTGACCTGCCGGCAGTGCTTCTGGGGTTCGCGGTCCTCTTCTGGGTGGCCGGCTTCGACATCCTTTATGCCCTCCAGGACCTGGAGTTCGACAAAGGGGCCGGGCTCCACTCGATCCCGTCCAGGTTCGGGGTTAACGGGTCGTTGTGGATTGCCCGCCTCTTCCATGTGACCATGGTGGCGCTGCTGGCAGGGCTCTATGTCAGCGCCGGCCTCGGCGTCTGGTACCTGGCTGGCTTCGGGCTCTGCGTCGCCATGCTCCTCTACGAACACTGGCTTTTGCGGGGAGGGGACCTGTCCCGGCTGGACGCCGCCTTTTTCGCCATGAACGGCTACATCAGCATCACCCTCTTTGTCGCGACTTTCGTGGATGTGCTGGCGCAGAGGGGGGGGATATGAGCGGCACGGTTATCGTGGGGATCACCGGGGCCTCCGGCTCAGTCTACGGGCTGAGGCTTTGCGATGAGCTCCTGAAAGCCGGGAAGCGAATCGTGGTCGTAGCCAGCAGCACCGGCCTCGGCGTGGTGCGGGAGGAGACAAACCTGGACCTTTCCGGGGTGGAGAGTGTGGCGGCCGCCCGGTTGAGGGAGCTGTTCGGTGTTTCTCCGGAGCAGCTTACCTTTCATTCTGCCGACAACCTCTTTGCTCCTCCTGCCAGCGGTTCGTCGGCCCCCGATGCCATGGTGGTGGCTCCGTGCAGCATGGGTACCCTGGCCCGGATTGCCGCGGGCTTCTCCGGTTCACTTCTGGAGCGGTGCGCCGATGTCATGGTCAAGGAGGGGCGCCCCCTGGTGATCGTCCCCCGGGAAACTCCCCTGTCAGCCATTCATCTGGAGAACATGCTGAAGCTGGCCCGGCTCGGGGTGCGAGTTGTGCCCGCCATGCCCGCCTTCTATCATCAGCCCAAGACCCTGGATGACCTGGTGGATTTCGTGGTGGGGAAGGTGCTCGACACCCTCGGCGTTCACCATGAGCTCTTCACCCGGTGGGGAGTAACGGCCGGGACCGGGGATTTGGGACCGGGGACCAGTAACTGATTTTTTCATAGAGCGAGGCACCATGACATCTCTTTCTTCCATATCCGAGAAGGTTCACGCCGGCGAGCGGATCACCGATGAGGAGGCCCTCTTCCTCTTCGAATGCCGGGATCTCATCGCCGTGGGTGAGCTGGCCGCAACCGCAAACCGGCGCCGCAACGGCGACCGGGTATTCTTCAACGTTAACCGCCACATCAACCACACGAACATCTGCGTGAACCGCTGCTCCTTCTGCGCCTTCTACCGCACTGCCGACCAGCCGGGCGCCTACCTCTACGACCTGGATGAGATCCGCAACCGCGCCATGGAGGCCCTTGCCCAGGGGGCCACGGAGATCCACATCGTCGGCGGTCTCCATCCGCACCTTCCCTTCGACTTCTATCTGGAGATGCTCCGGACTGTGAAAGAGGTCTCTCCCGATCTCCACGTGAAGGCCTTTACCGCCGTGGAGATCGAGTACCTGTCGAAACTAGCCGGCCTCTCCATAGCCGGGACCCTGGCGGAGCTTAAGCAGGCGGGGCTCGGCTCGCTCCCCGGCGGCGGGGCCGAGATCTTCGCCCCGGAGGTGCGCAACCGGCTCTGCCCCGAGAAGATCAGCGGCGCGCGGTGGCTCGATGTCATGGAGGAGGTTCACCGGGCGGGGCTCAAATCCAACGCCACCATGCTCTTCGGCCACATCGAGAGCTATGCCGACCGGGTCGATCATATGCATCGGCTGCGGGAGCTTCAGGACCGGACCGGCGGGTTCCAGGTATTCATTCCCCTCGCCTTCCAGAAGGAGAACAACCCCCTGGGGCACCTGAAACGCCCCGGACCAGGCGGGGTCGATGCCCTGAAGACCTTGGCAGTTGGCCGGATATACCTGGACAATTTCGCCAACATCAAGGCCTATTGGGTGATGCTCGGCCTGAAGACCGCACAGGTGGCCCTCTCCTTCGGGGTGAACGACCTGGACGGCACCGTGGTGGAGGAGAAAATCGGCCACGACGCCGGGGCTGCCACCCCGCAGACCATGGGGCGCGACGATATCGTCACCCTGATCCGCAAGGCGGGGCGGGTGCCGGTGGAGCGGGATACGCTCTACAACGAGCTGAGGGTGTACTGACCATGGATACCGTTATCGGAAAAATCGAACGGGGCGAGGCCATCGGCCGGGCCGAGGCCCTTGAGCTTCTCCTAAATGCCGACCTTCTTACCCTGGGGCGCCTGGCCAATGGCATCCGCCGGCGGCTTCACCCCGAGGAAACGGCCACCTTCGTGGTGGACCGCAACGTGAACTACACCAACGTCTGCGAGTCCAAGTGTAAATTCTGCGCCTTCTACCGGGAGGAAGGTGCCCCCGACGCCTACCTCCTGGCCGAGGAAGCCATCTACGCCAAGATCGCCGAACTGGTGGGCCATGGGGGGACGCAACTCCTCATGCAGGGGGGGCTCCATCCCCATCTGGGGATCGAGTGGTTTGAGCGGCTCTTCCGGGGGATTAAGGAGCGGTTCCCCCAGGTCCAGAATCACTCCCTCTCCCCGGCGGAGATCACCCAGATCGCCGCGGTCTCGAAGCTGGCCATCCCGGAGACGGTGAGGCGGCTGCGGGAGGCGGGGCTCGACTCCATCCCCGGCGGCGGGGCCGAGATTCTAGTGGATCGGGTCCGGCAGGAGATCTCCCCCAAGAAGATCGGCTGGGAAGGGTGGGCCGCGGTGATGGGCGAGGCGGCCCGGCAAGGGATGGCCACCACCGCCACCATGATGTTCGGCAGCACCGAGAAGCCCGAGGACATCGTAGAGCATCTCTTCCGGGTCCGGGAGCTCCAGGCTGCCGGCGGTTCCTTCACCGCCTTCATCCCCTGGACCTATCAGCCGGGGAACACCGAGCTGGGTGGCGATACCGCCAGCGGGGTCGAGTACCTGAAGGTGCTGGCCCTCTCCCGGATAGTTATCGACAATGTGCCGAACATCCAGGCCAGCTGGGTGACCCAGGGGGCCCAGATGGCCCAGGTGGCCCTCTTCTTCGGGGCCAACGACCTGGGGGGGACCATGCTGGAGGAGAACGTGGTGGCCGCAGCCGGCTGCACTTTCCGCATGAGTCTTGAGGAGATGGTGGAGCTGATCCGGGAGGCGGGGTTCCGCCCCGCGCAACGAACCACGCTCTACAAATTCATCCGCGAATTTTGACCGTATTAACCATTTGATACCCCAAGACTGGAGATTTCCTTGCCCGTTCAACCCGTTTCACCCGAGATCATCACCACCCCCGACGGGGTCCGCCGCCTTGCGGACCGCCTTTCCAGGGAGCCCTATGTGGCCTGCGACCTGGAGGCCGACTCCATGCACCACTACCAGGAGAAGGTCTGCCTGATACAGTTCGCAGTGCCGGGGTTCGCCGCAATCGTCGATCCGCTGGCCGTTGCGGATATGGCTCCCCTTGCGCCGCTCTTCGCCGATACCGCCATTTGCAAGGTATTCCACGGGGCCGACTATGACATCCGCTCCCTCCATCGGGATTTCGGCATCGAGGTGAACAACCTCTTCGATACCATGATTGCGTGCCAGTTCCTCGGCGAGCGGGAGTTCGGCCTGGCGGCGGCGCTCAAGAAGCGCTTCGGCGTCGAGCTGGATAAGCAGTACCAGCGGGCCGACTGGAGCCGGCGCCCGTTGTCGGCAGGGATGATCGAGTATGCGGTGAAGGATACGACGCTCCTCATAGAGCTTGCCGGGCAACTTGAGGCAGAGCTCAGGGAGAAAGGACGTTTCGGATGGTTTGAGGAAGAGTGTGCCATTCTGGCGCGGGTGCGGGTGGCGCAGCGCTCCGGCTCCGATCCGATGTTTCTCCGCTTCAAAGGGGCGTCGCGGATGGCTCCCCGGTCCCTGGCGGTTCTGGAGGAGATTCTCCGCTTCCGGGACCGGCGGGCACGGCAGATGGATGTCCCCCCCTTTAAGGTGCTCGGCACCGAAACGGTGCGGGAGCTGGCCGAGAAGAAGCCCCGGTCCGCTTCGGATTTTGCTGGCATTACCGGAATGACTGAGCGGGTTCTGGAACGGTGCGGCGAGGAGATACTGCGGGCCGTGGAGAAGGGCGTTGCGCTACCGGAGCATGACCTCCCCGTGTTTCCCAGGGAAGAGCGGCGCAAGGTAGGCGGGGACGAGGAGCGGCGCGTCAAGGCCCTCAAGGGATGGCGCGAGGGAAAGTCCCGGCAGTTCGGGGTAGAGCCCGGCTTCCTGGCAAACAATGCCCTGCTTGAGCAGATTGCCCTGAGTTTTCCCCGTTCCGAGGAGGAGCTTGACGGTGTCGCCGGAGTCCGCTCGTGGCAAAGACGGGAATTCGGCGCCGAGCTTGTGGCGGCTCTTCAGGTCAGGCGCTAGGGTGTATCCCCACAACACCGGCCGTTAAACATGAAAACGGCACGGAGGAGCAGGAATTATCCGCTCTGCCGTGCCGTTTTTTTTGTGATGTGGCGTCCTGTTATGGCTTGTCCGGCTCTCCGAAGAGTGCGTCAAGGTCGGAGGGAAGTTCGACGTGGGGCCCTTTCGGGGGAGGCTGGGGGGCATTCGGCGTCTCTTCCTCCCAGCTGAAGTTCTCCAGCTGGAACTCCCCGGCTTCGCCGGCGTCGGCGGCCGGGGGGGCGCTCTGCCCTTCGTCAATGCTGCCGAATACGTTGGCGGGCGTCTCCCATGCGGATTCCAGTTCCGGTGTTGCTACCGGCGCTGCTGCGGCAGCGGTTTCCTCGCTGTTGTCACCGATTTCGAGCAGGGATGCAAAGTCGTCCTCCGATGCCGGAGGTGATCCGAACGAGGCGGTGGGGGGCTCGGCCGGAGCCGCATCTGCCGGTTCGTCGAAGGAGAAGTCGGGAATCTCTGCCTCGCTTGCGACGGGGGGGGCCGCAGGTGTTGACGCCAGGGGTGAATCCATGTCGAAGGAGACGGGCGGAGGTGCCGCCTGTGCCTGTGCCGGTGCTGGGGCGAAGTCGAGATCCATGGAGGAAAAAATGTCGTCTCCATGATTTGCCGGGGCGGGCGCCGTGGCAGGCTCATCCCAGGTAAAGGTCTCTTCGGCTGCTGCCGTGGCAGGGGCTGCGGCAGATGCAAGCGATGCTGCTACCGTTGCAGCAGCGGGGAGGGCTGCCGTTTCGGTAACGGGCGATATTGCGGGGAAGTTTATTCCAAGGGACTGTTTGAAGGCGCTCAGATCGTGCTTGCATTTCTTGCAGTTGTCGAGAAATTCGAAACTGTTGTACCCGCATTTTGGACACTTCATGGTTGCTGCTCCTTGTGCGGCACAACGCTTCAGGTGCGTGCCGCTATGGTGTAAGTGGCGATACGGGGCCTTTTCCGGATGGGAGCCCTTCCCCCAGGTCGCCGTAAAGGTACTGGAGGATGGCCAGAAGGGCTATGCCTGCCGTCTCGGTCCGGAGGATGCGCTTGCCCAGGGTTACCGAGGTGAAGCCCGCCTGCCGTGCCGTTTCCGCCTCTGCCGCCGTGAGCCCCCCCTCGGGGCCGACTACTATGGCGATATTTGCCGGTGCGGGCTTCCCCGCCATGGCACCCTTAAGGGTCGTGGCCCGCTCCTCTTCCCACAAAAGGAGCTTAAGGTCGTGGTCCGAATCCCTGACGGCCTCGGCAATTCCCAGTGTCAGCCGCACCGCCGGGACGTCCGGCCGTCCGGCCTGGCGTGCCGCCTCCGCTGCAATCCGCCGCCAGCGTCGCAACCGGTCGTCCTGCCGGTCTGCCGCAATGCGGGAAACCGAACGCTCCGCCTGGAAGGAGACCACTTCATTAACTCCCAGTTCAGTCCCTTTCTGCAAGATAAGTTCCATTTTCTCGCCCTTTGGCAGTCCCTGGATGAGGGTGATCCGTGGTCCCCCCCCGGAGGGGGCCGCTGCGTGGCGCTCCTCGACGGCTATGGCAAGGTGGTCCCTGCCGATCTCTTTAATGATTCCCGTGCATTCGGTACCACGACCGTCCGCCAGGTTGACGCGGGTGTCAATTTTCAGGCGCAGAACCTTCACCATGTGACGGAAAAGGTCCCCCTCAACCCTCACAAACGCTGCCGTCAAATCCGTGTCAGCGGCTATGAAGCGGCGCGTGCTCATTTTGCGGCCCGGTAGAGGAGGCAGCTCCACTCCCCTTCGCGGGTTGTTTCGGCAAGGGCGAGTCCGGTGGCGGCAAAGCCGTCGATGACGTAGGGTTCCCGTTCCACGAGGATTCCAGAGAGAATGAGGGCGCCGCCGGGGGCCACCTTCGCGGTCAAGTCGGCCGCCATCCTGACCAGATCCTCGGCGAGAATGTTGGCGAGGACCACAGCGAATTGCCCCGGAATATCGGCAAGGGGGGTGATGGTCAGCTCGGCGGTCACCCCGTTCATGGCGCAGTTTTCCCGGGCCACTTCCACGGCGTCGGGGTCGATGTCGGTTCCCACCACGCGGTGGGCCCCCAGCTTGGAAGCGGCCATGGCCAGTATGCCCGAGCCGGTTCCCACGTCCAGCACATCTTCGGGGCGGCCGAGTTTTTCCAGGGCCTCAAGGCAGAGGCGCGTCGTCGGGTGGGTGCCGGTACCGAAGGCCATCCCCGGGTCCAGTTCGATAACGAGATCATCGGGTTCCGGCGCAAACGGCTCCCATGTGGGTTTGATGACGAGCCGCCGTCCGATGCGGGTCGGGGAGAAGTGCTGGCGCCACCCCGTGGCCCAGTCCTCTTCCCGGATAGTGGTGACGGTTGGGGCGGCGGGGGGGGCGTCGCCGTAATCGGGGGCGTTTTCCCGGATGAACCGCTCCACGGCGGCCAGTTTAGTTTCCAGGTCCGCGTCGGGGGTGAAGTAGGCCCGCACGGTCTTTACCGGCGGCTCGTCCATGCCGTCGAGGGAGAAGGTGTCCAGCTCAAGGTTGTCGATGCTTACGCCGTTGCCGGAAAGTTCCACAAGAAAATCGGCGAGAAGGTCAACCATTGCCGCCGGCACTTCGCAGGCGACTTCGGCCCAGGTTTTATTCATGGATGCTCCTCGGTGCTGTGTCCTGAATTTGTGCAGACAAGGTGGGCCAAAGTAGCAAAACTAAAGGACTTTGACAATAAAAACCTTGACAAAGATGGCGGAGTGGGTTCAAATCTCATTAAAATTGCCTTGGGGTGGCCGCTATGGATCTTGTGCGCTTAAAAAAGGATATTGTCGACTTCGTCGCGGGGCGGAAAAACGATTTTACCACCATTGCCGAGGATCTCTACAATAACCCCGAGACCGGATTGAATGAGGTGCGCAGTTCCGCACTCCTCGCCGCCTTCCTTGAAGGGGAGGGCTTTCGGGTGGAGCGGGGAATCGCCGGGCTTCCCACGGCGTTCCGGGCAGAGGCCGGGGAAGGGGGGCCGGTAATTGCCCTCATTGCGGAGATGGATGCCCTTCCGGTCATGGGCCATGCCTGCGGCCACAACGTAATCGCCGCCGCAGCCGTGGGGGCCGCCACCGCCTTGCGCCGTCTCCTTCCGCCGGAGACGGCCCGTATCGTCGTCTTCGGCACTCCTGCCGAGGAGCAGGGGATCGGGAAAGTGGAGATGATTTCCCACGGGGCCTTCGACGGAGTCGAGTTCGCCCTGATGGTGCATCCCTCGTCCCGGCGTTACGTCATCAAGCATTATCTGGGGCTAGCCCGGATTCGCTTCAATTTCTTCGGCAAACCGGCCCATGCCGCCGCCTACCCTGAGGAGGGGATTAACGCCCTGGATGGCGTCATCCAGACCTTCAACGGGATCAGCGCATTGCGCCAGCAACTGCGGCAGGACGTGAGGGTCCACGGGGTCATCACCGATGGGGGGATAGCCCCCAACATCATTCCGGAGCGTGCTGCCGCCTATTTCTATGTCCGGGCCGACGATCTTACGGAGCTGGAGCGGGCGAAGAGCCGGGTCGTTGCCTGTGCCGAAGGGGCCGCGCTGGCCACCGGATGCCGGCTGGAGGTGGAGATTGACCCCCGGATCATGGCCCCTCTGAAGGTCAACCGGACTTTTTCAGAGCTCTATTCGGCCCAGTTGGCGTATTTAGGGCTTCAGGAATCGGAAAACCAGCCCGATAAGAATAAAGGTTCTTCGGATATCGGCAACGTCTCCCAGGTCGTACCGACGATCCATCCCCATGTGCCGATTGGCGACGGCATCAATATCCACAGCGAAGCTTTTGCCCGCGCCACGGTATCCGAAAAGGGGAAGGCCGCCGTTGCGGAGGGGGCAACGGCCCTGGCGCTGACCGCCGCGGAACTGGTCGCCAGGCCGGAGTTGCGAGAGGAAATCTGGCAGGAATTTCGTTCATGAGGATTCCTTCGTTGCCATGATTAAAATCCATGGTATATACTATTTAATGAAAAAATGGACACCGGGCGCAGGGTGAGCATGAATACATCGACGCGGCATATCTACCTTTTTTCCGACGCTACGGGTGAGACCGTGGAACGGGTGCTGCGCGCCGCGCTTTCCCAGTTCCGCGATGTGGAAGCGCGTGTCCATCGCATGAGCAAGATCCGGACGAGGGAGGATATCCTTTCCGCTCTGGAAGAGGTGCTCAAGGAGCCGGGCATCGTGGTTTACACCCTGGTGGACACCGAACTGGCGCAACTGCTGCGGGATGAAGCGGAAGCCCACGGCCTCGACTCCCTGGATCTGATCAGCTCTCTTCTCTTTAAGCTGTCCGACTTCTTTGGCGTTGCCCCCCAGAATGAACCGGGCCTCCTTTACCAGCTGAACTCGGAGTATCACAAGAGGGTCGAGGCGGTTGATTTCACGGTTAACCATGATGATGGGCAAGACCCTCGGGGGCTCAGCAAGGCAGACTTTGTGCTGGTCGGGGTGTCGCGTTCTTCAAAAACACCGCTCTCCATGTACCTGGCCCATAAGGGGTACCGGGTGGCGAACGTTCCTCTCGTAAAGGGTATAGATCCGCCGGCGGAACTGTTCAGGGTCGATCAGAACAAGGTGGTGGGGTTGCTCATCGATGCCCATCGCCTTCTGGAAATCCGTTCGGCGCGGCTCAAAAACCTGGGGCAGATGCCCCGGGGTACCTATGCCGACTTCGAGAAGATCGAGGAGGAGCTCAACTATTGCCGCCGGCTTTACCGGCGCAATCCCCAGTGGCTCGTCATTGACGTGACAAAGAAGTCAGTGGAAGAATCAGCTGCTGAAATTATACAGAAACTCTGCAGTGTCAGCTAGGCAACCATGACCCCGGTGCTTCATCCAACGGAGAAAGAGGAGGTGCATTCAATGAAAATTCTTGTGGTAGAAGACGAAAAGAAGGTTTCGAGCTTCATTAAACGCGGTCTCGAGGAAGAACGGTATGAGGTGGAAAGCGCATTCAACGGCGAGGACGGGCTCAAGATGGCCCTCGAAAAAAGCTTTGACCTGATCGTTCTCGACGTGATGCTCCCCAAGAAGGACGGCCTGAGCGTGGTGCGGGAACTTCGCGAGAAGAAAAACGCGACGCCTGTTCTCATGCTGACCGCCAAGGATTCCGTGGAAGACATCGTTGCGGGGCTCGATTCCGGCTCCGACGATTATCTGACCAAGCCTTTTGCCTTCGCCGAGCTCCTGGCCCGGGTGCGGGCGCTGGTACGGCGCAGCGAGCAGGACCGGGGTGCAGAAATCCGTTTTGTCGACCTGCGCCTGGATCCGGTAACCCACAAGGTCTGGCGCAAGGACAAAGAGATTGACCTGACTGCAAAGGAGTATTCGCTGCTGGAATATTTCATGCGCAATCCGAACCAGGTCCTCACCCGTACCATGATCGCCGAGCACGTGTGGGATTACACCTTTGACAGCTTTACCAACATCATCGATGTGTATGTCAACTACCTGCGGAAGAAGATCGATCGCGAAGCCGATAAAAAGCTGATCCACACGGTGCGGGGAGTGGGCTACATCCTGAAGGAAGAGGAGTGACCCGTTGTTTTTCCGGTCGATTCGCTTTTCCCTTACTCTTTGGTATGCGGTTACCCTGGCGGTAATTCTTGTTCTGTTCAGTTCCTTTATTTATCTGGTTCTGCAGAATCAGCTCACCAAGGAGATAGACCGGGAGCTCCTCACCGTGGCCGAGGCCGTGGCGAGCCCGACGCTGGAGCCGTTCCGCCGCGCCGGGCCGTCCGTCTTCGACCAGGTTCTCGAAGACTTCATCGGCAACCGTTTGACCGGCAAGTACGTTCAGGTGCTTGATGGAGGAGGACGGACCACTGCCTCGTCCAAGAGCTCCGAGGAGTTGCGGATTTCCTTGAGCAAGGCGGCCAGCAGACGGGCTTGGGCCGGAAAAGTAACCTACGAGACCAAGGTCAGCCTGGGCCTCTATCCGGTGCGAACCATCAGCTATCCCATCATGGAGAACGGCAGGCTGATGCAGATAGTCCAGGTGGGATCGTCCATGCGGGAGGCAGCCGAGACCCTCGACAAGGTTCTGGTCGTCTTTGCGGTTTCCATCCCCCTGTCACTGTCGCTCTGGAGTGTCGGAGGATGGTTCCTGGCCGGCCGTGCCCTGAAGCCGGTCGATTTCATCACCCGCAGCGCCCGCAAGATTACCGCCGAAAACCTGGGCCTGCGGCTGGATGTGGTGAATCCCCAGGATGAGATAGGGCAGCTGGCCACAACCTTCAACGATACCTTGGAACGGCTCGAGGGCGCATTCAGACGGGTGAAGCAGTTTACCGGCGACGTCTCCCACGAGCTTCGGACTCCCCTCACCATTCTTCGGGGGGAGACCGAGGTGGGGCTGCGCTGGGCCCGCGAACCGGAAGAATTCCGGGAGCTTTTCCGGAGCAACCTGGAAGAGATTAACCGGATGTCCAAAATCATCGAGGCGCTGCTGGAGATCTCGCGGGCTGAAGAAGGGGGGCTCAAACTCGAGCTCACCCCCATCGACCTGGGCGATCTCCTTGGGGAGTTGGTGCAGCAGTCGCGGCTCATCGATCAGGAAAAGGGGCTCAAAATTACCTTTACCGCTGAGGAGTCGGTCACCATCAGAGGCGATTGGCTCCGGTTGCGGCAGGTATTCATGAACCTTCTCGGCAATGCCGTCGCCTACACTCCCGCCGGCGGAGAGGTTTCAGTGATCCTCAACACCAGCGGCGCATTTGCCCGTGTCATGGTGATCGACAGCGGCGTGGGCATTCCGGCCGATGACCTCCCGCATATCTTCGAGCGCTTCTACCGGGTCGACAAGGCGCGCAACCGGAACGACGGCGGTTGCGGGCTAGGCCTCTCGCTGGCGTGGACTCTCACTGAGGCCCACGGCGGCAAAATTGAAGTGGTGAGCGAACTGAACAAGGGAAGCGTCTTCACCGTATATCTCCCCCTGCATCCTTCAGCCTGACGCGGGACTCTACCCATGGCACCCATAATTATCGCCGCTGCAACCCACAAAGAGCTCTCGCTGCTCGTCCGGAGCATTGGCGCCGGGCCGGAACCGGGAACAAGGACGGGCTGCGAAATTTACCGGGGAAAACTTGGCAGCGCCACGCTGTTTCTGACGGTTACCGGAATCGGCAAGGCGAATACCGCCTCGGCGCTCACCGCGCTTCTGGAGCGGGTTACCCCACGGTTTATCATCAATGTCGGATGCGCGGGGGCCTATGGCGGGAGCGGGCTTCAGGTGGGGGACCTGGCGGTTGCGTCGGCGGAAGTGTATGGCGACGAGGGGGTTTTGACCCCTGCCGGATGGGAGTCCCTGGAATCCATCGGAATCCCGCAGGTGGTGCGAGGCGGCAGCCGTTTTTTCAATGAATTCCCCTTGACCATGCTGCTGGCGGAGCAGGCCGTTCAACTGGGAGCTGCGCAGGGGATTACGGTGCGACGCGGCAGATTCGTGACCGTTTCCACCTGTAGCGGTACCACGGCCAGGGGTGACGATCTGGCGCGGCGCTTCGATGCCATCTGCGAGAATATGGAAGGCGCCGCCGCAGCGCACGTGGCGTTGCTCTACGGGGTGGACTGCCTGGAGATCCGCGGCATCAGCAATATGGTCGAAGACCGCGACCTCTCCGCCTGGAACATTCCCCTTGCCGTGGAGACGGCCCAGCGTTTTGTCCTCAAATATCTCGAATTTCATGGGGGGCTGTGACCGATGCGAGATCTTACCTTAGGTTTTTCACCCTGTCCCAATGATACCTATATCTTCCATGCTCTGGTGCACGGCCTGGTCGAGACACCGGGGCTTGTTTTCCGGGAGCGGCTGGAGGACGTTGAAACCCTGAACCGCCTCGCCCTTGAAGGTGTGCTGGACGTGAGCAAGGTGTCGTACCATGCCCTTGGCTTTCTGCGTGACGAGTACCTGCTGCTCCGTTCGGGCGGAGCCCTGGGGCGGGGGTGCGGCCCCCTGGTCGTTACAAAGGGAACCGGCTCCATGAAGGATTTGCGGGGAAAGCCGATTGCCGTCCCCGGACGCTACACTACCGCAGCTCTTCTTCTGCGACTCTTCGACCCCTCCCTCGATAACCTGGTCTATCTTCCATTCAATGAAATCATGGCGGGTGTAGCGCGGGGCGAATTTGCCGCCGGTGTCATCATTCACGAATCACGCTTTACCTTCCCGGAGTACGGGCTCACGAAGCTTCTGGACCTGGGTGCGTGGTGGGAGGGCGAAACCGGTTGCCCCATCCCGCTGGGGGGGATCGTCGCCCGGCGCTCTTTGGGCCGCGAAACCGTTGCCGCCATCGACGCCGCCCTGCGGGCGAGCGTGGCCCATGCCCGTTCCAACCCCTCGGCAGCCGCCGCTTATATCAGGGCTCACTCCCAGGAGATGAGCGACGAGGTCTGCGCCGCCCATATCGGTCTCTATGTGAATGACTTTTCCCTTCAGCTCGGCGCCGAGGGGGAGCTGGCAGTGGCCACTCTTCTTGGGCGGGCGGAGGCCGCAGGTGTCATTCCCCGCTCGGCAGCTCCCCTCTTTGGCTAATTGTAACTGCCTGATTTTAATAATAAAGTAGTCTGTCGGGCCATGTTTTTTCTTGACCCGGATTCTGTGGCTATGCTATAAAAGCGCCTCGCCCAGAAGGAGGTGCCTATTGGTATCTGTAACCCGGAAAGGGCGCCTGGCCATAATGGTAATTTTCTGCCAGGCGTTTTTCCAGATCCAGACACTGTCCTTGCAAGCAGAGGAAATTGCAGCAAAGGCAACAACGGAGAAGGCCGCATCGGCGGCTGAAAAAGCGGATGAGGGGGTCAAAGGGACCGCCTCGTATTACGCGAAACGTTACAACGGAAGAAGAATGACATCGGGGAAGCGGTACGATCCGAAGCAACTCACTGCCGCGCACCCCACCCTCCCCCTCGGGACAAAGGTCAAGGTTGTAAACCTGGCCAACAACCGGGAGGTGACGGTCACCATAACCGATCGCTGCCGGAAAAGAGTGTCGCATTTTATCGATCTCTCCCGGGCAGCGGCCAGGAAACTTGGCTTCCTCGGCAAAGGGGTAACTGAAGTACGGATCATCACCCTCGACGAAGCGGTATCCTGAAAACAACAAATTTGGGCGAACAGCAGAAAAGGGTCGGCATTATGCCGGCCCTTTTCTCATTGTGCAGCATGTACAATTCCGCAAATGCTAGTTTCCCACCATGCTTTGCAGCGGTAGAAGGGTGAGTCCCTCCAGGTTGGGGGTGAGGGAAGAGTCGTCTATCGGACCATTCACTTCCGGCTCATCGAACGATATTTTCACTTCAACCCCCTGGTTATCGCTAAATTCGATGATCGAGGGAAACGGAACCCCCCCGGCGGACAGGTAGTCGCGGTAAACCGCCTCTCCATCCTCGGAGGTCTTGCTCTGGAGGAGCCCTTCCCCGTCGTAGCGGGCGACGGTTTCCCTCCCCTTGTCATCGGTCCGCTCGACGGTGCCCGCGGTTCCGGGGACGAAGAGCGGATCTTCTTCAATAACCCACCGCATCATTTGCCATCCCTGAAGTCCCCCCTTTGCCGGCAGATCCTTGATGGCCCCTGCGAAGGCCACCCCCTTGGAGGGTAAAATGACGGTGACCCTGTCGCCCCGGGCAAAGAACTCCAGGGCGGTGGAGCCGAAGGGGGTGAGCATGACCAGGTGGAAACGGTCGGGGTGCCGGTAGAGGAGATAGCCGGTGCCGCCGCTGCTCCCTTCGGGTGATCTCACCGACAGCGATACCGACGCCGCCAGGGTTTCAACAGTGGCGCCGGGGGTGAACGGCTCTCTGGGCCTCGGTACTGCGGCGCAGCCGGCGGTGATGAAGATGAGAACTGCCAGAAGGGCGAATAATGATGAAGGCTTCGTGAAGTGGCGGCGGCATGGCGGGATAAATATGGGCATCATCGTACTTTCAAGGCGTTAGGATGATGCCAGCTTACCTGACTGAAATCGTGGTTGTAAACTTATTTCTCGGGCAGAACGCTGCTAATAATCACGGTACGCCATCGCATGCCGTACCCGCTCCGTGGCCAGTTCGACCGCAGCCGCACGGGGAAGGATCTTGCCGGCTGCTGCTTTCTCCAGTACCAACCCGGTGTTTTTCCTGATCTGGCTCCCGATGGCTGCGAAAGCTTCCTGCTCGCTTCTGCCGGCATATTCCATTGCTGCCATGATGACCCCGCCGGCATTGGCGATGAAATCGGGTACGATGAGAACCCCGCGCCGGTGAAGCGTCTCCTCGGCCTCCCGTGTTGCCGGGATGTTCGCTCCCTGCAGAATCAGGCGGGCGCCAATGGCTCCTGCGTTGCCCCCGTTGATCACGTCCGGAGTTGCCGCCGGGACCAGTATGTCGCAAGCCACGCCGAACAACTCTTCTGCGGGTATCCGGCGGCCCTTTCCGTGGCCCACAACGCTCCCGGACTCTTCCTTGGCCGCTGTCAGCACCTGCAGATCAATTCCACCCGGATCGTGAAGCCCCCCCTTCGAGTCGGACACCGCCACCAGGATCGCACCCCTGGCGGTCAGAAAACGGGCGGCCGCCGCCCCGACGCTTCCGAATCCCTGGATCGCCACCCGCGCCCCGTGCAACTCGATGCCGGCCATGGGTGCGGCAATTTCGGCAGATTCAGCAAGTCCGAAACCGGTGGCCCCAAGCTTGTCCAGGGGGAGCCCCCCGATTTCCTGGGGGAGCCCCACCGCCCTGCCGGTTTCGTCATGGATCCAGGCCATGGCCGTCTCATCACAGCCCATGTCCGGGCCGGGGATATAGTCGGTGCAATCCCTGATCATGCGGGCAAAGACCCGGAAACAGCGCTCCTTGTCCATGGTTGCCGGATCGGCGATGATTCCCGCCTTTGCGCCGCCGTGGGGAAGCCCTGCCAGCGAGTTTTTGAGGGTCATGGTTCGCGCCAGTCGCAATATCTCCCCGGTGGTCACCCGGGGCGAAACCCTGACCCCTCCGATGGCGGTGCCCAGGGCGGTGTTGTCCACCACCAGCACGGCCCGGAGCCGTTCCCTGGCTGAGTAAAGGTGGATGACCCTGGCCGGTCCGATATCGTCGCAGATAATCTCGCTCATAGGGGAACTTTAGCAAGAATCAGCCGGTTGGCAAGGGCCCGGCCCTCAGGCGATTTCAGCCAGTATATGAACAGCCTTTCCGTCGATGATCTCTTCGACTGCCGCCACGTATGCCTGGAAGTGTTTCGATTTCATGTGCTGCTCCAGGTGCCCAAGGCTTTTCCAGTTCTCGTAGAAGACGAATACCGCCGGGTCGTCCCCATCCTGGTGCAGGCGATACTCCAGGCAGCCTTCCTCCTTGCGGGTTTCCGGTACCAGTTTCAGGAGTTCGGCTTTGACGGCATCAACCGCATCTTTTTTAGCGGTTACCTTGGCGACAACGGTTACGGTTGACATGATTTGTTCTCCTGTCTCAGTTTTTGGTGCTGCTTCTGCCTATCTTGCCGTTCGGGTGGCCCACCACCCCATCAGTCCGCATGCTGCCATGGTGGCGGTCATCGGCATGGCCGTCCCGTTGTGGAGCGTCCCCACGAGAGCCCCCGCAGTTGCCCCGAGGGAATACTGGATTGTCCCCAGCAGTGCCGACGCGCTTCCTGCCGCCTTGTCGAAGGGGGCAAGGGCAAGGGCGGTCACGTTGGGATAGAGGAGTCCGGTGGCGCCAAGGCAGACAAACAGGAGGGGTACCTGGAGAGGGAAACCGCCGATTCCCGTGAATACCGACGCCGTGAGGAGAAGGGCTGCCGTCCCGTTGACGGTGAAAGCGGCGTTCAGGATTCGCTGGGCGCTGAAGCGGCGCAGGAGGCGGCGGTTCACCTGGGAGGCGCCGATCAGTCCAATGGCGTTGGCGCCGAAGAAGAGGCCGAAATGCTGGGGAGAGATGCCGTTCAGTTCGATGAAGACGAACGGCGCGCCGGATATGTAGGAGAAATTGATGCCGGCGATGCACCCGAGGGCGATGGCGTAACAGAGGTAGCGGCGGTTGCGGAGAAGGTGTCCGTAGACAGCAGCCATCTCGGTTGCGCCCCTCCGGCTTCGGCGTTCCGGCGGCAGCGATTCGGGGAGGAATACCATTGCCGCTGCCAGGGAGAGGATGCCGAATATCCCCAGAAAGTAGAAGATCCCCCGCCAGCCGGTGACCAGCAGAAGCTGCCCCCCCGCCATGGGGGCCAGGATCGGTGCCGCCCCCATGATCAGCATGAGGAGCGAAAACATCCTCGCCGCTTCGGTGGTGTCGTAGAGGTCGCGCACCACGGCACGGGAGATGACCATGCCGGCTCCGCCCCCTACGGCCATCACCACGCGCCAGAAAAGAAGTCCCCCGCCCGTGTGGACGGCAGCGCACCCGAATGACGCGGCAACGTAGAGCGTCAGCCCGGCAAGGAGGGGGGTGCGCCTTCCCCATCTATCGGCCAGCGGGCCGTAGAACAGCTGCCCCGCGGCCGAACCGAACAGGAATGCGGAGATGGAAAGCTGCACCGTGCCCAGCGACACGCCGAGGTCCCGGGCTATCTGGGGAAAAGCGGGAAGGTACATGTCGATGGACATGGAGCTGAAGGCGGTCAGAGCCCCGAGGATGAGAACGAGGCGTGTCAGTTGGCGACGCGTCATGTCAGCCGGCGTGAGGGCCGGGGCGGTGGTGGTTATTTCCATGGGAACTCGCTTGTAAGATCCGGAATTTGTGCTGCTTGTTGCCGCATTGCCGGCCATGGTCCATGCCGATGGGACAACATTTGCGCCAAGTAAAAAATGGCTGCCTGATCAGCGGCAGCCATTTAAACGGCACAACTCAATTTTCACCGGCTCGGCATTACTCCACCGTGACCGATTTTGCCAGGTTCCGCGGCTGATCCACGTCGGTCCCCTTGAGGACCGCCACGTGGTAGGCCAGGAGCTGGAGCGGCACCGAGAGGATGATGGGGGCCAGTTCCACACCGTCGGTGGGGACCTCCAGGGTTACCTCGGCTTTTTTCCCGATCTCCTCGTCGCCGGCGGAGCAGATGGCGATGACCCGGCCGCCCCGGGCGATAACCTCCTCCATGTTGGAGAGGACCTTCTCGTAGGTGGCGTTTTTCGGCACTAGGACCACCACCGGCATTTCCTCGTCGATGAGGGCGATGGGGCCGTGCTTCATCTCGCCGGCGGGGTAGCCTTCGGCGTGGATGTAGGAAATCTCCTTGAGCTTCAATGCGCCTTCCAGGGCGATGGGGTAGTTCATGCCCCGCCCCAGGTAGAGGAAGTCGCGGGCGTTCATGTAGCGGCGGGCGATCCGCTCCACCTGCTCGTTGGTTTCCAGCGCCTGCTCCAGGAGCCCCGGCACCTTGAGGAGGCCGGAGATCATGGCGCGGCCCCGCTCGCAGTCGATGGTGCCGACGGCCCGGCCAAGGCGGATGGTGAAGAGGTAGAGGGCCACCAACTGGGTGACGAAGGCCTTGGTGGAGGCCACCCCGATTTCGGGGCCGGCATGGGTGTAGAGCACGCCGTGAGCCTCCCGGGCGATGGAGGAGTCCACCACGTTGCAGATGGCGGCGGTTACGGCGCCTCGGGCCTTGGCTTCGCGGAGGGCCGCCAGGGTGTCGGCGGTCTCCCCGGACTGGGAGATGACCAGCAGCAGCGTTTTGGCGTCGATGACCGGGTTGCGGTAGCGGAACTCGGAGGCAATGTCCACCTCCACCGGGATGCGGCAGTGCTCCTCCATGAGAAACTTGCCCACCAGGGCCGAGTGCCAGGAGGTGCCGCAGGCGACGATGCAGATCCGGCCGATCCCCCGCAACTCCTCGTCGGAGAGCTTCATCTCCTCGAGCCGCACGTCACCATGTTCCTCCAGCAGGCGGCCGGTGATGGTGTCCTGCACCGCCCGGGGCTGCTCGAAAATCTCCTTGAGCATGAAGTGCTTGTAGCCCCCCTTTTCGGCCATGAGGGGGGACCAGTCGATGTGGCGCGGCTGCTTGTCCAGGGGGGCTCCGGCCACGGTTGAGAATGTGGGGTGTCCGTCCCGGAAGATGACCATCTCGCCGTCTTCCATGAAGACCATCTCCCGGGTGTGGGAGAGGATTGCCGGAATGTCGGAGGCGACGAAGTATTCCCCTTCGCCCAGGCCGACCACCATGGGGGAACCCTGCTTGGCGGCGATGAGCACACCGGGCTCCCGCTCGCAGAGGATGCAGAGGGCGTAGGCGCCGCGCACCTCGGCCAGGGCCGCCCGGACAGCCTGCTCGAAGTTGCCCGTGCCGGCGAGTTTGTCATCGATCAGGTGGGAGATGACCTCCGTATCGGTATCGCTCTTGAAAACCCGCCCCGTTGCCGCCAGCCGCTGCTTCAGCTCCAGGTAGTTCTCGATGATACCGTTGTGAACCACGATGATGGCGCCGGCCTGGTGGGGATGGGCGTTGCGCTCCGAGGGAGGGCCGTGGGTGGCCCACCGGGTGTGGCCGATGCCGATATGGCCTATCAGGGGGTTGCTCTGGATGAGCCGCTCCAGGTTGATGAGCTTCCCTTCGCTGCGCCGCTTGTCCGCCTTCCCTTCCTGGAGGGTGCAGATCCCCGCCGAGTCATATCCCCGGTATTCGAGGCGCTTGAGCCCGTCGAGGATGATGGGGGTCGCCTCCTGGGCGCCGATATAGCCGACAATTCCACACATAGAGAAATCTCCGTTAGATTCTGGTTGAAAAGGGGGTTACTGGTCCCGTTGCTTGAGTTTCCACCCGTCCTTGTTGACCTGGGGTGCCCGGGCGATGGCCAGGGAATCGGGGGGGACGTCCCTGGTTACCGTGGTGCCGGCCGCGATGAGGGAGTTGCGGCCGATGGTGACGGGCGCCACGAACTGGACGTCGCTGCCGACGAAGACATCGTCCTCGATGACGGTGCGGTGTTTGCGCACACCGTCATAGTTGCAGGTGATGGTGCCGCACCCCACGTTGACGTTGCTGCCGATGGAGGCATCGCCAAGGTAGGTGAGGTGGGATGCCTTGGAGCCTTCACCCATGGTGACCTTCTTGGTTTCCACGAAATTGCCGATCTTTACGTGGGCCATGAGCTCGGTGCCGGGCCTCAGGTGCGCCATGGGGCCAATGGCGGTGTGGTCGTGGATGATGGAATCCTCCATGACGGAGCCTGCTTTCACGACCACATTGTTTCCGAGCCGGCAGCTCCGGATTACGGCCCCCGGCTCTACGGTGCAACCGCTGCCGAGGGTGCTTCCCTTGATGACGGCGCCGGTTTCTATCACGCAGCCCTCACCGATGCGTGTGTCGCCGGTCAGCTGAACTCCCGGGCAGAGGGTGGTGTCGCGCTCCACGGTCACTCCCCGGTCGATATAGGTGGCTGACGGGTCCACGATGGTCACTCCGTCGAGCATGAGGGCACCGTTGATCCGCTGCCGTGCTGACCGCGCCGCGTCAGCCAGTTGGACCCGGTCGTTCACTCCCATGACTTCCATCGGATCGGCCACGGGATGGGCGGTGCAGCGCAGTCCCCGCTCGTTGGCCATGTTTATGATATCGGTGAGGTAGTATTCCCCTTGGGCGTTGTTGTTGTCGATCCTCTTGACCGCGTCGAAGAGAAATTCTGCGTCGGCGCAGTAGATGCCCGCGTTAACCTCGGTGCGCCCCCGTTCCTCGGGTGTGGCGTCTTTCTCCTCCACGATGCGGATGACCCGGCCGTCGAAGCCGCGGATGATCCGGCCGTAGCCGAAGGGGTTCGTGAGCCGCGTGGTGAGAACCGTGAGGGCTGCTCCGGTGCTCCGCTGGGCGTCGATCATCCCCCGGAGCGTTTCGGGCCGGATTAGGGGTACGTCGCCGCAGAGGATCAGTACCCTTCCCTCAAAACCTTTCAAAGCCTCGGCGGCGCTGGCCACGGCGTGACCGGTGCCGAGTTGCTGCTCCTGGAGGGCGAAAGCCATCCCTTCCGAGCCTTCGAAGTGGCTGCGTATGGCGTCCGCCTGGTGACCCACCACCAGCACCATGCGGGATGTTCCCGCCTGCCGCGCTGCCTCAACGGGCCATGCCACCATCGGCTCGCCGGCCAGGGGATGCATCACCTTGACCAGATCGGATTTCATTCTCGTTCCCTTGCCGGCGGCAAGGATTATCGCCGCAACATCGCCCATGGCGGCCACTCCTTTGGGTGAAAATGGTGAATTTGAAAAGGTTTACTTTATACGATGCCTCGCGAACGCGTCAAGCGAATAGACGGCGCGGCGGGGCAAGCTTTCGCCTTTACACGGGAAGGCTTTCTGTCTATAGTTTGTAACTGGAGAGCCTATGGGGATTCCGGAAGACATAGCCCAGTTCGAGCAGAGTCTCAATGAACTGATTATCAGGTATGAGCAGTATTTTCTCGGCCTGGAGAAGCGGGAGCCCGTTCGCCTCCAGGAGACGGTTGACCGTTTGGCGCGCAAGTACACCAACACGAAAATCGTCAATACCATGCTGAACTTCAAGTATAATTCCCTTGTGGCGAAGCTTAACTCCTATCGGCAGTACTGGAACCGGACGCTGCGTCTCATCGAGGAGGGACGGTACTCCCGTGACCGCTTCCGCATGGCCATCCATGACCGTCCCGACCAGGCCGCCAAACCCAACCAGACCCAACCCCGCGACGAGGCCGACGAGCTCTACAGTCAGTTCATCGAAGCGCGCCGTTCCTGTAACCTTCCCGTCGAATCAGTCACCAGAGAGATGGTCGCGTCCGCAATCGCCAAGCAGAAACCGGCGATCGCAGCCAAGTACGGCACCGACCTCGTGGAGTTCCGGATCGTCGTCGAAAACGGCGTGCCGAAGATAAAGGCCCGTCCGCGCCGTTCCCCCTGAATGCCGCTGGCGCATCGGTTCATGGTGGCGTCTCTCTTCACACTTTGTCATCGGAGGAGCCCGTGAAGGTCGTCCTTGCCGCAATCCATCCTGCCCCTTCGCCGCAATCGGTTCCCCTTGCCAATGCATTTCTCAAGGCGTATCTCGCAACCGATGAGGAGTTGGCTTCCCGCGTAGAAGTTGAACTCTGCGACTTTTATGTTGCCGACCCCGCGGAAGCCTGTGCCGCCGGGATTCTCGCCCATGGTCCCGATGTCGTCGGGTTGTCCCTCTACCTCTGGAATCTTGATGCATCCTCGAGGCTGGCGGAGGTGCTGAGGCGGGAGCGGCCGGGGCTCGTGGTTTTTGCCGGGGGTCCCCAGGCGACGGCGGACCCCCTAGGGACGCTCACCGGGGGAGGGTATGATTTCCTGATACTCGGTGAAGGGGAGGTTCCCTTTCTGGAGATGGCGGCACGCCTCTGCGCCGGGGAGCCCCCATTCGGCGGTGCGGGGACCGCCCGGCTTGCGGGGGGGAAGCTGGAAAGCCGTCCCCAGAGACCCGTGGCAATCATCGATACCGTGCCGTCGCCGTTCCTCTCGGGTGTGATCGAACCCGCCCGCCATGGGGGGCTCCTCTGGCAGCTCTCCAGGGGGTGCGACTTCGCCTGCGAATACTGTTTCGACTACAAGGGAACCAAGGGGGTGCGACGGTTTTCGCTGGAGCGGATCGACGCCGAACTGGACTTTCTCGTGCGCGCAAATGTTCCCCAGGTGTTCGTTCTTGACTCCACCTTCAATATCGACCCGAAGCGGGCAAAAACCATTCTCCGCATGATTCGCAAGCGTGCCCCCCACATTCACTTCCATTTCGAAGTCCGGAGCGAGTTCGTGGACCGGGAGATGGCCCGGCTTTTTGCCGGGATTACCTGTTCGCTCCAGATTGGCCTCCAGAGCGCCGATCCGGTCGTGCTGAAGGGGATCCGGCGTCATTTCGACCCCGATGACTTCTGCAAGCGGGTGTCGCTCCTGAACGAAAGCGGCGCCGTGTTCGGCTTTGATCTCATCTATGGGCTCCCCGGCGATTCCCTTGCCGGGTTCCGGCGCTCCCTGGATTTTGCCATGGCGCTCTATCCGAACCATCTGGATATCTTCCCCCTTGCCGTCCTCCCCGGTACCCCCCTTGCCGAGCGTGCCGGGAAGGCTGGTCTGGCCCACCTTTCGGGCCCCCCCTATACCGTTACCTCTGCCCCGAAGTTTCCGGCCCGGGATATGGCGCGCGCCGCACGGCTGGCCGCCGCCTGCGACATTTTCTACAGCCGTGGGAGGGCCGTTGCCTGGTTTAACGGGGTTGTCGCGCCGCTTGCCCTGACTCCTTCGGAGTTCCTGGATGCCTTCGGGGAGTGGCTCGAGCGTGAGGGGGATGTTCCCCGTGAAGAGACTTTGAGCGATGAGGCGATCTGGTCGCTCCAGCGGGCTTTTCTTCGTCATGTCTTTACCGGGAAGCGTGCCCGGCTGCTTCCCGCCGCCCTTGATCTGGTCGATTACCACTACCACTATGCAGCTGCACTTCTGGCGCCGGCGCCGGAACTTCCCACCGACCGCAGCCTGGCCGCCATGAATATGCTCGACCAGCGCCCGCATCTTGCGCCATCCGCAAGACTTGCCCGCTTTTCCTACGAAATTGCCGATTTGCTGGAAGCCGGCGATGTCGATCTGCGAGAAATCTGCGCCTGTTTCTCTCCCGGTAAATCTTGGGCCGTTATTTACCCCCGTGGCGGTGAGGTTTTTACCGAGTCACTCATGGAATCCTATTTCCTGCTGCTCGAAGGGCTTGACGGCAAGCACAGGGCCGGTGATGTCGCATCACGGCTCGGCCTTTCCGGGGAGGAGGCGGCGGAGTTCCTTGAATTTGCCGCGGCCGAGGGGGTCATTACCATAAAACCCTGACAGGATCGTCTTTGCCGCGTCATGGAGGGAGACCGGTGGAGCTGTCCGGCAAAGGGCTGTAACCATATTGTGTTCAACCTGTTCCAGGTGCCCCTTGTTTTAGGCGTCTATGTATAAAAAAAGTATACTATTTTGTTGCATTTTACCCCCCTCGGTATTACTATCGGCGAGATTGACGTTAATTTGTTGAGCGGTTTCTAATGCGTAAAATAACGTTTTATTTGAGGCGACTTATACCTCTATTCTAACCTACTGAATACTCTTACATAATATTGAAATCCCGCACTTTCCGATCAAAAATCAGACATCTTGACCATCTGTAATCATAACTTGTTTTACCGTTGATTTTCGGGAGACAAGCAAAACACCTCACAAGGAGGAGCATACATGTTGTCGAAGGTTTTCCGGCTGTTCCCCGTACTGCTGCTGCTCATGGCGGTTGCACGGCCTGCGGCTGCCGAAAGCGGCATGGCAATCGATCCTGCCACCTGTCTCGGCTGTCACAGCGGCAAGGTTTCCGCAAGCGCATTTGCGGCATCCGTTCACGGTAAAAATGCCTGTACGAGCTGTCACGTGGAGATTACCGATCTTGCGAAGCACATGCGGGGCGAGACCAAGGTCAACAAGGTCCGCTGCGAGCGCTGCCACAAGAAGGAGAACTCCGAGCACTACGCCAGCGTCCACGCACAGAAAGAAGTTATGTGCGCCGACTGCCACACCGATATCCATACCCATACCTACTGGAACAAGGATAAGCGGAAGGTTGTGGCCAAGTGTATCCAGTGCCATGACAAGGAAGCCGGGTATCGCAATTCCGTTCACGGCAAGGGCGTTGCCGCCGGCAATATGGACGCTGCTGCCTGTAATGACTGCCATAACCTCCATGCCATCAAGCCTCTTGGCGATCCGAAGTCCAAGGAGAACCGGGAGTTCCATACCAAAGTCTGCATGAAGTGCCACGCCGACGAGAAGATGATGGAGCGTAACAACGTCTTCACCGTTGCCGTCGAAACCTTCATGGAAAGCTATCACGGCAAGAACTACCGTCTCGGTTTCCCCGAGAAGGTTGCCGGTTGCGCCGACTGCCACACCGCCCACGGTGTTCTGCCGGCAAAGGACCCGAACTCCAGCGTCAACCCCCAGAACCTCGTTGCTACTTGCGCCAAGTGCCACGAGAAGGCGACGCCCCTCTTCACCAAGTTCTACTCCCACGGCTCCCATGACCGTGAGAAGTATCCGATTCTTTTCTATACCTTCATCGCCATGACCGGCCTTCTCGTCAGCACCTTCGCCGTGTTCTGGGTTCACACCCTCCTCTGGATGTTCCGGGGCTTCGTGGAGAACCGCGAGAAGCAGCAGGCCCTCATCAATGGTCACCAGGAACACCATGTTGAAGACGGGCACAAGGTGTACCGCCGCTTCAAGCGCCGTCACATAGCCCTGCACCTCCTGGTTATCATCAGCTTCCTCCTGCTGTCCGTTTCGGGGCTCCCCCTCAAGTTCAGCGATCAGCAGTGGGCGAAGTTCATGATGGACCACATCTTTGGGCATTCCGCCAATGCGGCCTTCGTGCACCGTATCGGCGCCTGCGTTACCTTCGTCTATTTTGTCGGCTCGTTGCTCCTCTCCTTCCACTTCCTCTTCGTGCGCAAGGATCTCAAGGGCAACTGGCTCCAGCGCATGTTCGGTCCTGACTCCCTCATGCCGAACCTTCGCGATATCACCGACGTGGCCGGCATGGTCCGGTGGTTCCTCTTCCGGGGGCCGAAGCCGACCTTTGAGCGGTGGACGTACTGGGAGAAATTCGACTTCATCGCAGTCTTCTGGGGTATGTTCGCCATCGGCGGCTCGGGCCTGATGCTCTGGTTCCCCGAGTTCTTCGGCAGCTTCCTCCCGGGCTGGATGTTCAACGTGGCCACCATCGTCCACTCCGACGAGGCGCTTCTCGCCACGGGCTTCATCTTCACGGTCCACTTCTTCAATACCCACGGCCGTCCTGAGAAGTTCCCCATGGACTTCGTCATCTTCAACGGTCAGCTTCCTAAGCATGAGTTCCTCGAAGAGCGGGGCGATCAGTGGAAGCGGTATGAAGAACTGGGAATCACCGAGCAGTTCGCTGCCAAGAAAACCAGTGGTGTTGCCTATGACTTCATCGTCAAGACCTTTGGCTTCTGCGCAGTTATTATCGGTATATCGCTGACGGTGCTGATGCTCTTTGCTTTCCTCTCCGGAGGAGGTCACTAGTAGCTAAAAGAATTAATAGTTTGGATATGATGGAAAAGGGGTGGCTGATTGCCACCCCTTTTTTTTCAACTTCTCCCATGGAGAAATGGGCATGGTGAAGTGAAGCACACATTATTTTTAAGCAACAACCATGTTTTCCGCATGATATTTGCTTTCTGCGTAATGGATGCTAACTTCATTAAGTCGCAAGTTTTGGCAGACCGCACCTTTCAACGAGTTCCGCGGGGGTACTGCCGTCGGAACGGCAAACCCGGTGGTTTCTGAATCGACAATGGATTTGTGAGGGGAAAGATGACCTTCAGCCTGGATAATCCGCAAAAGAACAAACAAGACATATTGGATTCTGTCGGCATTTTGACAGCCATCCGCGACGCCATCAGCGTGCAGGATCTAAACCTCAGAATCCTCTATCAAAATCCAGCACACAAGCAGCTCATGGGAGATCATGCCGGGGAATACTGCTACGCGGCCTACCAGCACAAAGATAAAGCGTGCGAGGGATGCCACCTGCTGCGGTCGTTCGGGGACGGCCTCAGTCACCAGCGTGAGACGAGCGTCGTCATTGACCGCGAGGTACATTATGTGGAGATAACGTCCTCCCCGCTGCGTGATGCCGACGGCGCCATCGTTGGCGGCATCGAGTCGGTCAGGGATATAACCGAAAGGGAGAAGAACCGGGAGGAGCTGAACTATGTCAGTGAGTGTTTCGGGCAGGCGTTGAACGACTCTCAGCATATCCTGTACCGCTTGAATGTGAAGAAGGGGTGCTACGACTATATCGGGCCGGCGTTTGAGAAAATTACCGGCTACCAGCTTGCGGAGTTCAGGAAAACCAGCCTGGAACAACTGCCCGAATACTTCCATCCCGATGACCGGCAGCGTATTTTTGGTCATATTGAAGAGACATTGCGCACACGCACCGGTACTGCCGTCAACTTTGATCTGGAATACCGCTTAAGAAAGGCAGACGGCAGCTATTGCTGGCTCCATGATTCGAATACCGCCTGTTTTGATGAGCATGGTGAGTTGGAGTGCTTTTTCGGTTCGGCCCTTGACATCACCGAGCAAAAGCGTGCCGAAGAACTTTTGCGGCAGAGCGAAGAGCGTTTACGCTCCATTATCAACGCGAACCCTGAGCCTCAATTCCTTATTGAAAAGGATGGAACCATCATAATTGGGAACCAGTCCCTGGCGAATCGCTTGGGCAAAAGCCTCGACGGGATACAGGGGCATAACGTGGCGGAGTTCGGCCCCCCTGATCTCCATGAGTGCCGCATGATGCAGGCGGAAGAGGTGTTCAGGAGTGGAAAACCGCAAGTTTTTACCGATTCCCGCGCTGGATTGGAGCTGGAAAACCATTTTTACCCCATATTCGACCAGAACGGGATGGTGTCCCAGCTAGCCGTTCTCTCCATCGATGTAACGGAAAGAAATATGCTCCAACAACAGCTGTTGCGCACCCAGAAACTTGAGAGCCTGGGCGTTCTGGCCGGCGGCATTGCCCATGACTTCAATAATATTCTCACCGGGGTCATGGGAAATATTTCCTTCGCCAAGATGTTCCTCGATGACACCCATGAGGCCTATGGTTCCCTTGAAAACGCGGAGAAAGCCTCCATACGGGCAGCAGAACTGGTCAAGAAGCTGCTTATTTTCGCGAAGGGGGGGCAGCCGGTCAAAAAACCGGTTTTTGTGCAGAACATCATACAAAGCGCGATGGCTCTCTTTCTCAGCGGAACGGCGGTAAAGGGAAGAGTTGACATGCCCCATGCCCTTCCAGCGGTGGATGGGGATGAGATTCAGCTCTGCCAGGCATTCGACAATATTATCGTCAACGCGGTACAGGCTATGCCCGCAGGCGGGAATTTGACGGTCAGCGGGGCAACGGTTGTTCTCTCTGCGGAGAACAGTGTCGGGCTTGCCGCCGGCGAGTATGTGAAGATAATATTCAGGGACGAGGGAAGTGGCATAACCGAAGCTGATCAGAAGAAAATCTTCGACCCTTATTTCAGCACCAAGGCAAGCGGGCTAGGTCTCGGTCTGGCCTCAACCCACGCAATCATTGCAAAGCACGATGGCCAGATTACCGTCGAATCGGCAATCGGAGTCGGGACGGCCTTTACGCTCTATCTCCCGGTAACGGCTTCCGCATCCATCGAGCACCGGAGGGAGACGGGGGCGGTGGCCGGAAAGCCCGGCCGCAGAATCCTGGTCATGGATGATGATGAAATGGTCAGAGACTTTGCCGCAATGGCCCTGGAGCGGCTTGGGCACGTCGTGGCAACCTGCAGCAATGGGGGCGAAGCCATCGCGTCATACCGTGCGGCAAAGGAAGCGGGGACCCCCTTTGCCGTTGTGATCATGGATCTCACGATTCCGGGGGGCATGGGCGGGGCCGAGGCTGCCAGGCGCATCCGCGACATTGACCCGGATGCGTTACTGGTCGTCTCCAGCGGCTATTCCGATGATCCCGTCATGGCGAACTTCAAAGAGTACGGTTTCTGTGCGGCACTGGAAAAGCCCTACACGGCCGCAAGCATCGCCAAGATCATAGCTGGTTTCGACTCACTTAATTGTGACTAGACACATGCTATTGACAAATGGCGGGATATAGTGGGATTGCGCGGGGGATAATGGGAACGTTAGTGTTGATGGTAGTTTAGAGGAGTTAGATCGAACCGAAAAAAATCACGTTTAGACAGATGAGCAAAACGAACAAACGGGCCTTGGACAGATGGTTTTACTCTTCAGCAAGGCCAATTTGTCAGGTTGAGCGGAACAAATATACTCCTATGATCTCACCAGAAACCGCTTCTTGCTGTCCACTTGCAAAGAACTTATCACGGCTTGTCGTCCCAGTCACCCTATATACATATCCTACGTGATCCAGCCGCCATCCTTGAGCCTCGATACCATCCAGAATTGAAGCGTGCTCCACGTCCTTAGTCGTTGTGAACACGCCTACCATTGCAACCGTAAAACCTGTGGTCGTACTTAATGGCAGAGCCGCCTGAAAAATCCTGGCACCTGCGTCCTTGGCGGCTTTAGCTTGCTCCAGCACAGACAATACTCGATGTTGCGACTCCTTGTGTTCAGGCGGATCGTATTCAGCCCCACAGGAAAAGCATCTTACAGACTCATTATCATTCTCATTGCCGCATGGCGGGCATTTCCACATATTTTCTCCTAACAATCAGAACCTGGGATTCATCCCCTGGAGCCCTTCCTTAACTTGCTGTTTACCCCGCAGAATCTTTAAGATAAAGGGTTTATCCTCTGGAAGATCGTTCTCCAGAATATCTACAATCTCGGCCATAACGGGATCTTTAGATTTAACCATTCCAGTGACAGGGCAATCTGCGCGTTCCTCACACACAAGGTATCCCGGTGCAGATCCGCGTCCCGCCTCTGTCTCGACTTTGCCCTTTAGCAGCCAATCAATAGAGCACCCAGTCTTCTCCGAAATCAACAACAACACATCCGCCTTCGGAGAGATGCCCTTCTTCCACATCCTGTCAAATGTAGCTGGAGACAGGCCAATCCGCTTAGCCCAGGAGTATGGTCGTTCGTCCGCCATAAGCTCCTCAAGCCTCGAAATAAGACCGCTATTATCTTTTTCGGAGTTTATCATGAGAACTCCGAAAGAACTCCGAAAAAAATAATAGGCAGTTCGGAGTTTGTAACTAGCTGAAAATTAGTAGTTTTAACCACTATTGTCTCCCGAAAAGTAAACAATTAACACGTTCAAACTCCGAAATAATGAATTTGCCGTTGACTATTATTTTTTTCGGAGTAGTCTATAAAACAAGTTTTGCTTTGACTCCGAAAAAAGGAGGCCTGTTTTGGCCACCAATACCACCACTAAAAAACATCCCTCCAGAAGGGGGCGAAAGATCAAAGCTCTCCTCATAAAACAAGGGATAAAGCAAAAAGAGCTGGCCGCAGAACTCGACGTCACCCCGTGCGTAATTTCGGGCGTTCTCGGCGAGTACTTTGAGTCTAGGCGCGTAAAGGAGCACATCGCGCTGCGACTTGGCAGAAGTTACCAGGCGCTCTGGGGAGACGCCGCATAACCACTATATGTTTCATATAGCAAATATGCCGGAAATATAACCCACAAACAGGGCTTACACAATGACGCGAAGCAAAAAAAGTTTAGTCACGGACCCCAACCAGATGAACCTGTTCGACCTATTGAGGCGTGAGCGGGATGAACGAGCAGCTACCCGTCCTGGTCGGCTTGACATCCGTATCCAAATCGACTCCGCAATAAAGAACGCAATTCACCAGGTTCATAAAAGTCGTGAAACTCTCGCTGACGAAATGAGCGACCTCACCGGAGAGCGCATCACCGTCGCGATGATCAACAACTGGACATCTGACAGTCACCCTCACGAAATGCCCGGCCGCTTTTATGCCGCCTTCTGCTATTGCACCTGCAACATGGAACTCGCCCGCATCATCACCGAAGCCGCAGGAGCCTTCGTAGTTAAAGGCCCTGACGCCCTCCGGGCAGAGATCCAAACATACGACGAAGCCGAGCGACAAGCCAGGCGGGAAAAACGCCGTCGTGAACTCCTGCTCCAAGAACTGGAAGGGACCAAGTAATGACCGCCACCGAATCCCATTACACCGCCAAGCAACTCGCCGGACTTCCAGGCATGCCCACGTCCGAACGTGGCGTACAGATTATGGCCCAGCGCCATTCATGGCAGGCAGTAAAGAGGTCAGGCCGTGGCGGCGGCAAAGCCTACTCTCTCTCATGTCTCCCAGCCGAAACAAGGCAAGAACTTGCACGCCAAACAGTCAACGCACATCTCGCCGCAACCCCCGAGCCAGTGCGTCAGGCTACTGATTGCATCAAGATAAACGCCGTACAGGCCGAGCGCCTGCGTACCGAAGCCCGCGCCGAGAGCCTCGCCATATTCCAGCGGCTACCGGAATGGCAGCGCCGCGCCGCCCTGGCCAAAGTGGAGATAATCACAGCCTGTAACTCCTACATCACCGCCGCCGGGCTTGCCACCAAACTCGGCCAGGATCTCTTCGCCCACGAATACAACCTGGGCCACGTCGATATTGCCCAATGGGTACGGGCCGAAGTCCCTCACGTCAGCTCCTCCAGTATCCGCAAATGGATAACAGCCGAATATCAACTCGGCTCCATGGGGCTCGTCGATTGCTACGGCAACCGCAAAGGGCAGAGCAAGATCGACACCTATATTGATGGCACCGACGCAGACGGCAACCCCATAAAGCCCATGGCAAAGGCCCTGCTCGCCTGCATGATCGAACACCCTCACATCAAGGCCAAACACGCCAACGAATACCTGCGCGCCTCAGTAGCCGGCGGCCCCTGGGTCAGCGACAAAAGCGTACAGCGATGGATGGAAGCCTGGCAAAAAGCCCACCCAGTCGAGTGGGCGCACATCGTCAACCCCGACAGCGCCAAGGGCACCTTCCAACCCGCCTTCGGGCGTGTTGGCGAAGGCATCACCGGCCCCAATCAGCGGTGGGAGATCGACGCCACCCCAGCCGACCTGCTCCTCACCGACGGCCGTCATAAAATCATGGGTATTATCGACGTCGGCACGCGCCGCAAGCTCTTTTACGTCAGCAAAACCGAGCGCGCCGCCGATAACCTCCTGCTCGTGCGCCGGGCGCTCCTCACCTGGGGCGTACCCAAGCACGGCCTCATCGTCATTGACAACGGCAAACCCTACATCTCCAACCACTTCCTGGGAGCCATGCGCGACCTCGAAATCGATTACCACATCTGCAAGCCCTTCGCCTCCGAAGAAAAGCCCTTTGTCGAGCGCGCCTGGCGGCACCTTTCGCACGACCTTATAGAGCTATTGCCCGGCTATTGCGGCCACAACATCGCCGAGCGCAAAAACATCGAAGCGCGCAACTCCTTTGCCAAACGGCTCATGACCAAGGGAGAACTCATCGAGATAAAAATGACCGCCACCGATCTCCAGCAGTTCCTCAATCGCTGGATCGCAACCGACAATCAGCGCGTACACTCCGAAACCGGCAAGACCCCCCAGCAGATCGTCTCCGAATGGCCGCACCCCATCCACACCATTGCCGACGAGCGCGCCCTCGACGTCCTTCTGTCCCCTGCCGCCAAAAAAGGCGGGTGGGCCACCCCCACCAAGCGCAAAGGCATTCAGGTTGACAAAATCGAATACTACCACCCGCACTTGCCCCAGTGGTTCGGCCAGCAGGTCAAAGTGTATCGCACCGATGACGTCGGCAAGATCGTAGTCTACGGCCCCGACTCCGAAACCGGCGTGCTACGGTTCCTCTTCGTAGCCGAAAACCCCGAACTCTGCGGCACCCCCCGTGCCGAGCTTGCAGCCATAGCCAGGTATCACCACAAAGAGATCATCAAAACCGCCGAAAGCCTCAAGCGCCAGGCTCGTAAAGAACTGGCCGGCAAATCAGTTGGTGAGCTCATCCAAGAATACCGTGAGCAGCAGGCCGCCCAGAACCAGGCCAACGTCACTTACTTCCCCCGGCCCGAAATCCGGCACGAAACCCCTGCCTTAGCCGCTGCCGGCCACGCCGCCGCCGCCCTTGCCGGAGAGACCCCTGCCGCGCCCCTGCCCACCGCCGATGAACTTGCCGCCAAGCAGCGGATTATCGACGAAATGGAGCGCCGCGCCACCAGCAACGTCCGCACCATGGAAGCCGAAAGCGACCGCAGCCGCTTCCGGCGCTGGAAAGGGCTGAGAGACTCCCTCGCCGCCGGTGAAATCATCAGCGAAGAAGACTACCAGTTCTACCGCGTATTCGGCCAAAGCGCCAAATGCAGAGCCTTTCTCATCGTCGAAGGCGAACCCGCTGCGGCCATTAAATAGAAAAAGGCCGGTGCGTGAACACCGGCCCTTTCCGGGCAAATAGCCCCATCCAGTCAAAGGAGGAATACAGAGTGCCACAACCAGTCAAAGCAGTCAACGGAACAATCACCGGCCTAAGCAACGTCATCAGGGCCACAGAGGCAATGCTCAAGGCAATCGACGCCGCCTCGCATCTGCCGCGGATGATCGTATTCTGCGGCCGTAGCGGGTACGGCAAAACCAGCGCCGCCAGCTATCTCATGAACCACTTCAATGCCTACCACGTTGAGTGCAAATCCTGCTGGACCAAAAAGGCGCTCCTCGAGCACCTGCTGAAACAGATTATGGGAATCACCCCCGAAAAGAGCGTCTACAGCATGGTTGACCAAGTGTGCGACCAGCTAAAGGCCAGCCGCCGCCCCCTCATCATCGACGAAATGGACCACATCGTCGAGAAAAAAGCCGTCGAGATCGTCCGCGATATCTACGACGGCAGCCATGCCCCCATAATGCTCATCGGCGAAGAGCAACTCCCCGGAAAGCTCAAAAAGTGGGAGCGCTTCCACGGCCGGATACTCGACTGGGCCTATGCACAACCCCTGGAGATTGACGACGCCACCCTCCTGGCAGACTACTACTGCCGCAGCGTTGATGTTAGCCCCGATCTGCTTGCCCACATCCACTCTAAGGCCGCAGGCTCCGCCCGCCGCATCTGCGTCAACCTAGAGCTGGTCCAGCAGACCGCCCTTGGTCTCGGTCTTGTCACCATCGACCTCGCCACATGGGGCAACCGCCCGCTCTATATTGGCGATCCGTCCCCGAGCGGCGGCAGGGGGTAATGCACATGAGCCGAAAACCAACCCACAAACTCGGGGCCGACGAAACCCGCGACGCCATCTGGGCGCTCATCCGGGCCGAGCGATCCGTCACCGTCAGCGGTATCTGGGCAAAACTCCGCCTGGGCAAAGACACCATTCGCGATTACCTCATCGGTCTTGCCGCTGCCGGCCATCTCAAGAAAGAGATGGTCTCCTCATCGCGCCCCGGTACGTTGAAAGCCGTTTATACCCTTATTAACGACTGCGGCGTCGACGCCCCCCGCGTGCGCAGAGATGGCACCGCCATAACCATGGGGCAGGGCAGAGTGCAAATGTGGAACACCATGCGCGTCCTCAAAGAATTCAGCTTTCGGGATCTCGCATTCCACGCCTCCACCGAGGCCTGCTCCGTCTCCGAGAGCGACGCCAAGCACTATGTCCGCTATCTCAGCGCCGCCGGCTACCTCGCCACCGTTACCCCGGGCCGACCCGGCACCATGGCTCGTTACAGCCTCCTGTCACGGTCATGGACTGGTCCCCGGCCACCCCAGATCCAGCGGGTCCGCCAACTCTACGACCCCAACCTCAAAAAAGTCGTCTGGAGCGAGCTCGACGAACAAGGAGGTGTCGAATGACCCGCGAAGACCTCCTAACCACATTCCGCCGCAAAGTCGACGAAACCAACCAGGGAACCGTCTCCAAGGCGCTCGGCTACAGCCGCAGCACCATTAACCAGGTCTACCACGGCAACTATGGCGGCGACCTTACCCAGTTCCTCGTCCGGGTTGATGAGATTTACGGCTCCACCGTCGTGCCGTGCCCTGAACTGGGCGAAATCCCCCTGGGCGAATGCAGCGACCACCGCCGTCGCGGCTCATGCACCGGCAACAGCTTCTTCGTGCGCATGTACCGCGCCTGCCAGCAATGCCCGCATAACGATAAAGGAGGCCGGCCATGAAACCAACATGCAAAAAATGCGGCTCCATCGCCCTGATCCGCGACGACTACGGTGTTGGTGATGACCGCGAAGAAGCAATCCGCTGCCTCACCTGTGGCTGGCGCATCGCCAAGCCCAGGCCCGAGGCCCCGGCGCTCACCGCTGAACAAAAGAACGCCGACAGTCGGCCTGTACGCGGCATGGTCCCCTGCACCCGTCGGGGCTGCTCCGGCCGCGTAAGAGAATCTACTCCCCTGGGACTCTGCCGCAATTGCAACATAAAACTCAAAAATTGGCAGTACGGCAACCGTATCACCCCGCCGCCGTTCGTGCGAAATAGCGATGGCAACTGGATCATAAACCCCGAGCGCACCGGGAGGGACGCCGCATGACCATCACCGTCCTGCAAATCATAGCCGTATTTTATGCCGGCTTCGCCTGCGGCGTCCTTATCTGCGCGCACTGCAACTCCGCCAAAGAGGCCGACGAACAGGCCGACAGCATCAAAAGGAGTCTTTAACCATGTTCAAAGCAATCGCCAAACACATCGAAGCCCGTCGCAAGTACAACCGTTTCAAGCGCCAACTATCCGAGCGTGCCACCAGCCGCTGCCTGGTTGGCCTGCTCCTGGGCAACGGAGCACTCACCTCCATGCGGAGGGCGAGGGTATGAGCATACCCCACCTGATCGCCTGCTGCTTTCTTGCACTGGTAGTCGGGGGATGCGTGGGGTTCCTTGGCCGCATGCACACCTTACAGGACCGAGTCCTTGCCGCAATGGCTTACCGTGCTGAGGCAGAGAGAAGCTATTTCGACACCAAAACCGACCAGATGCTGGCGCAGCTCGACAAAGAAGAGCGCACCCGCCCCGCAAAGAAAGGACGTAAATAATGCACATGCAAGCAATCCCCGAAGGATATCTCAGAGACGCCCAGGGGCGTCTCGTTCCCCGCGAAATGGTTAAAGAGATTGACCTCGCCCGCGACGCTCTCGTGGCCGAGATCGTCTCCAACGCCATCAACCTCTCCGCCCTCATCAAGTCCTTCAAAGAGAAAACCATGGGCGACATCGAGGCCTTTGTCGCACTCTCCGCCGAGCGATTCGGCGCCAACCTTGGCGGCGGCAAGGGCAACATCACCCTGCGCAGCTTCGACGGCAGTTACAAAATCTGCCGAGACATGGCCGAGCAGCTCGTTTTTGACGAACGTCTCCAGGTGGCCAAAGCTTTGATCGACGAGTGCATTGTCGAGTGGAGCAATGGCGCCAGTGCCGAACTGCGGGTGCTCATCACCGACGCCTTCCAGGTAGACAAGCAGGGGCGTGTCAACACCAAGCGCATCCTGGCACTGAAGCGCGTCAACATCGAAAACGAAACCTGGAAGCGGGCCATGGACGCCATTGCCGAGAGCATACAGATAGCCGCTACCAGGGCCTATATCCGTATCTACGAACGACAGGATGACGGCAATTACCGACATATTAGCCTTGATCTGTCGGCGGCATAGGGAGGTGGCGTGATGGCGTGGGTACGTGAGCGCGAGACAAAAGACCTTTACACCATTGGTGAACTCAGAGCCGCCATAGCCGATCTCCCAGAGGACATGTCGGTTGGAGACGCTTTTGACGGTGGGCTGGTATTGCAAATTTATTGCGATTCAGAGACTGGGGACCGTGAGGCCACAATAAGGTAACCCCCTGCGAAACCGGAGTCCATAAATTAATGGATTCCGGTCGCCCGGAGGTGGCGCTCCGGGCCTGACGATGCAGCCAAGGGAGAACAACATGAAACAGACCCTTACCAAAGACGAATGGGCGCAGGTTGAAGAACGGCTGATACGGCACTACACCCCAGTGGGCCTCATGTGTGACGGCTATCACCTCACCCTCAAGATCATGCGCTACGGCATGAAGCTGCTCATTGTTCCATATATTAATGGAATTTTGAAAGGCGAATGGTTAACAGCCGAGAGTGAAGAGCGCCGCCGCTTCTTCCGTCCGGTAAAGAAGTCAGTTTGGTCCGCCAAAGCCCTCTCCCGGATGAAGAAGATGAACAAACGGCAACTCAAGGAATGCGGGATAGACCCAGGTGAGTCCATCACCGCTTATTACCCCTACTGGACATCGTTCAAAGCACTCAAGAGCCATCTGCAAAAAAACAATGAGAGCATTGAATTGCTGAAGGACTGGCAATACGAGGAAAAGAAATGACGGTCGTCACCCGCTTAATCCGGATATTTATCACAGAGGTCGGCAATATCATGCCGCCATTAATTATGGCCGCACTTCTTATCCTCTGCATGGCCATAGTAAGGGGTGCGGCCATAGAGATCGGCATCTCGAATTTTGTTCTGAACTGGATTAGCGGCTGCTGCATCTACGTGGTCACTCTGATCTGGGAGGCACTATGAGAACCATCATGGACCCTTGCTATGTCGACGCCAACCCAACTCCGGCACGCATTCCGGCCGACAGCGCCGCCCTTGACGCGGCACTTGCCGAGCATGGCCAATGCGAGCGGCTCTCCGCGCGGATCACCACGGCCCAGTGCCGATTCAACCGTGGGCGCGGCTACCACGTATGCGCAGGATGTCCCGGCCTGACAAAAGCCAACCCTACGGCTGCTCCCGTAGGCGGCATTCTCCTCCAGTTCACCGGAGAGAATGCGGAAATCATCACGAAATTTTCCGCCGAGTCCCGGCGTGACGGCCACGAACCTGCCGATGACATAGCCACCATTGTTGATCTATTCCTCTCGGGCAAACTGCGGCTGGTATCCCCGCGCTATATCCCGTGACCGATCTGGATATCCAGGAGCGTGCAGCCATCATGGAGATCGACGGCGGGCTCCCCAGAGACGAGGCCGAACGCCTCGCTGCAAAAATAGCCGAAGGCAGGGGAGACGAACCCGAGCAACTCGACCTCGGCCCCGGCTTCGAGGGATACCGGCAATGGAAACAGAACATGGGATGGTAAAGATCGACGAAAGCGGCTGGTATCAGTCGCGCTTCATTTGGCCCGAAAACGAGGGGGGGGGGTAATCCTCCCTCAAATTGCACGCAATGCGTACAGAATACAACGGAAACCGCAAACAATGACCCCAGCCGAACTTAAAGCAGAGCGCACGACACTCGGTCTCAACCAGGCCGAAATGGCCAAAAGCCTCCGTACCCCCTACCGCACCTATCAGGATTGGGAGTCCGGCGCCCGTCGTATTCCCGGTGTCGTAGCCGTAGCTTGTGAACTGCTGCTCCAGAAAGATACGTGGGTCATGCAGGCCATCAACGAAAAACTAGCCGCCCTCAGCCCGTTAAAGGAGGTGTGAACATGCCGTCAAAAGTCCAGATAACCAAGATTCACACCCTGAAAAGCGCTCTTGGGCTAGATGAAGAAACCTACCGTGCCATCCTGGCAGGATACGGTGTCAAATCATCCACCAAGCTCTCCTTTGCCAAAGCCGACCAACTTATCGCCGACCTCGAAACCAAAGCCGTAGCCATCGGCCGTTGGGAGAAACGTTCCGCGCCGCGCCGCGCTGGCAACCGCCCCAAGAACATCGATCGTGGCGGGTCGCGGGCCGATCAACTCGGCAAAATCGAAGCGCTTCTGACGGTCGGCAAACGTCCCTGGAGCTACGCCGACGCCCTCGCGGAGAAAATCTGCCGTACCCCCGAAGGCGTCCCCATCAAGCGCGTCGCCTTTGTCTCAACCGACCAGCTATACAAGATCATCACAGCCCTGCGCAAACAGGCCCAGCGCGAAGGCTGGGACCTCTCCGGAGAGAAGAGATGATTGCTCCGCACCTCGACAATTATCCCGAAGTCCTCGAAGACCTCTGGGCCAAGATCGCCACCGCCCTGGCCGGCAGAGGAGTAACCCCCGAGGTCGCCCACGAAGCGGCCTTTGCCGTAACCGAGTACATCCGGCGCGAATGGAGCGGCCGCAACCACTATACCCCCAAGGGGCGCCCCAAGGCCGCGCCGGTAGAGCCCATACAAGACGGCCTCTTTGGTACCGTACCGACTGCCGCCCCCGCCCAGGCCGAGCCCGAAAACCTGCGGCAACTCCACGAAGCCAGCGCCGCCATCCTTGCAGAGCAGGGGGTGGCCGAGCCCGACGCCGAACGCCACGCCCGTACAGTAGCCGAGCTGGTCCGCAGCGAATGGGCCGGCGAACGAATCTACGTGGCCAAAGGAGTCGCCTACGACCTATCGCGGCGCGATTACTCCATCTGGCGCGAATGGGACGGCAGCTACCCCTCCAAACTGCGCCTCATGCAGCAACACCGCATCACCGAGCAGCGATTTTATCAGATCGTCGCCGCAGTCCGACGGCGCGAATTCAAACGCACCCAACCGGCGTTGCCGTTTGGGGGAGAGGAGAAATGAGATGGCAAAAACACACCTTGTGTTGACACCTACTCCTTGTCGCGAAACCAGCGTCATGATCTGCGGGCACGAACTCCGAGGCATAACCAAATCAGTTCATGTGATCGCGCGGGCCGGGTGCATCCCTGACGTAGTGCTACAGATCCAGCCAACCAATATTAGCGTGGATGCTGAAGGCACGGTTATTCTTGATGACGTTGCCCTTCCAGACGAACTGGCCCGGCAATTTTACGATGTGCTGAAAGCACGGTTTAAGGAGTAGCCATGGAAACCCTGCAAGCGGTTCTGCTGTTGGCTATAATAGTGTGCGCCCCGTGGTCCGGGGTGATTATCGACTGGATGCTAAGAAAATTCAAATAGCGGAGGGAACAGTGGGCGACAAATCACCCGGCAAGGGCTACAGATTATTAAAAGAAGGGGAAATCATCCGTAAAACCGATGAATTCCTTGATGACGATTGTGAAACCTGGCTGCCCATGACAGCGGCCCGGATGACGATGGGCCTCCCGTATGTTACCGGATTTTACAAGCCTATGCGGCGAAAGGAGCCATAAAATGAAGAAGGCGAAACATAGCACAAGAGACACGCGTGGGGCGCTTTATGTTGACTGCTCAGAATGCGATCGAGGCGGGAATGGAACCGCAACTGATAAATGCTCATGTGGAGGAAACGTGAAAAATTCTAGGTATAGCGGATGTTTCTTGGGGGTATTACTCCCAGGGTTGGAGGCGTAATCATGTCCGCAGGACGGAAAGCTCTGGAGGGGCTATGACTATCGGCGACTTGATGGACGTGCTGGAAGAGAAACTGAAGACCGGAGAGATTAACCGACTTGATAACCCGAACGAACGAACACAGGCACACGGCATTACTGAAGCGTTCGAGTGTGGCGGATACATTGTCATGTGGACGGCTTAGAAGGTTTGGCAACCGGGGTGGTTTGCGTCTCAGGCTGATATGTTGGCCGATGATTGGGGCGTTGTAGAGTAGTAAACCTTGGCGCACGGTCGAAATCTGGCCGTGCGCTATAACGGGTTGCCGGTGTGCTACGGAGCGCAGCGGAGATAGCACCACTGGCGGGTTATGCCCGTCTCTGGTGCCAGAAAGGGAAGAGTGATGCCATTATTTCGCTGCACAAAATGCGGTTGTGTCGAAAACACCGCTACCGGCAACTACTGGACCCGACCGGGGGAACCTATCTGCTCTGAGTGCGATACTGGCGCATGGCATGGCAGGTTCCCGAAGCGGTCGGCAGACGGGATGCTGATCGACCAAAATGGTCATCTTTGGAGTCAGGCGCAAGTTGATGGTGGTGCGCTACCGAGACATTACAAAATCTTAGGGAAAGTTGAAGCCCAGAAATGTAACTGCTGTGATCGTGGCGACGAGTACAACGGGTTTGCCAGCGGGCCGACCATATTCACTTGCCCGAAAAATTGTGGCTGTCACGACTAAGGGCATAACGCAAAGCTAACCGGCGACCCGCAGCCTCATCGCGGGGCGTCCAGTGAGCAAAGCGAACGGGGTTGAGCGACGGGTTATGACTCTGGGCCTGAAACGACAGACTACTTTGCGCCACGCTATGGCCTACGCCGGAGATATGGCAGCGAAGACGCCGAAACCGGAGTGCTACCGATGGACGGCCAAATGGTGGCGACTGCACGCAAGGGAAAGCAAGAGCCCAGGCGAGCCGATGCAATACGCGGCAAACCAGATGGCGCTCTACCGCGACATGCTGGCACGACCAAAGCACTACACGGACATTCTGAGACCCGCAGGAATGACCGACTGGCAATGGAGCGGGTTGAGTCATAACGGCCCCCGCGCTTGACCGGCTTGCCCGGTCGTAGCGCTCGTTATCGGAAAGGAGGAACACAACCAATGAAAGAAAAATGCTCGATATGTGGAGACGAACTGGATGCTATACCCGGCCCTCCCGACCCCATGCCGGTCTGTCGAAAGCCCGAATGTCGCAAAGCGCGGGCAAACAAACTCAAACAATTTGGCTGACAATCCATCCCCAAAGGGCGCCCCATCGGCGCCCTTTCTCTTTATAAACCCCTTTACTATAACCATCCCGCAAACCCTCCTATAGTCACCCCACCGAAACCGACCGGCGGCTTTTCAGAGCCGACACAAGGCGGGAAGGCTACCTCCCGCCCCGGTCCATTTAGTCGAGGCCGCCCATGCCCCGATTCATCTGCCAGTACCAGAAATGCTGCCCGTTGAGCTATAGCCAGGGCACACAGCTGTGCCGGCCCGATTGCCGCCGCCGAAAGGAAAAGCTACGTGGTCGAGAAACGTCTGACCGATCATTTTACGCTCCGGGAACTGACCGCGAGCCCGACGGCAACGCGCCTGGGTCTAGATAACACCCCCGAAACCGACATCCTCATCGGTCTGCGCGAAGTGGCCGAAACCCTGGAGCTGATCCGGGCGTACTTCCATAGGGCGATACTCATCACCAGCGGCTACCGCTCTCCGGCCGTCAACAAGGCGGTGGGGGGCTCACCCGCCTCGGCCCACTGCCTGGGGCTGGCGGTCGATTTCACGGTGGTGGACATCCCCAATATCGACGTCTGCCGCCAGATTGAAATCATGATCCCCGATTACGACCAGGTGATTTACGAATTCGGCCCCACGGGCTGGGTACACCTGGGCTTGGCCCACCGCCCCCGCCGGCAAAGCCTTACCGCTATCAAGCACGACGGCAAAACCGTCTATCACCCCGGTATTGTCAACCTCTGGGGCTAAAAGGAGCATCACCATGCCAAAAAAGAAGATCCGTACCCGCGTCAAAGAGAGCAACTGGAAGACCACCCTCCTCGGCATCCTCACCCTGGCTGCCTCCGGCGCTGCCATCTACGGCCAGATGTCCGGCAAGGCCGATATCGCCATGATCGGCCAGGCAGCGGCCGCCACCCTGGGGGGCGGAGGGCTCCTGGTAGCCAAAGACGCCGACAAGTAGGGGCAATTCATGAATTGCCCCCTCTACGCCCCGGCCAGCTATATCGCCGCCTCTCCCGAGGTGCGCGCCCAGGTGGTCAACGGCTGCGGCCCCGGCGGATGGAAGGTGGACATCGTCCCCGACACCGTATGGGGCCTCAGCATCTCCGCCGCCTGCGATATCCACGACTGGATGTACGCCACCGGCGCCACCCTGGCCGATAAGGACTCCGCCGACCGTGTACTGCTCAACAACTGCCTGCGGCTCATCAATGCCGCCGGCGGATGGCGAATTTTGCGAGCACTTCGCCGCCGCCGCGCCCGCACGTACTACGAGGCCGTGCAGCACCTCGGCGGCCCCGCATTTTGGGCTAACAAGAACCAAGTCGACGAACTCATCCCCGAAGAGGAGGCCCGCGCCCGTGCCTGACGATATCGACCGCGCCCAGGCTATCAACGAACAGCTCCTGGACGATGCCCTGGCCGCCCACAAGCGCCGGCCGGCCTACACCGTGGCCGATTCGGCGCTCATCTGCATCGACTGCGAGCGCCCAATACCGGCCAAGCGCCGCGAAGCTCAACCCGGCTGCACCAGGTGCGTTGGGTGCCAATCACTTCATGAAAACTGGAGGCCCCTGTGAACTATGCAGTCTGGAAATTCTGGATCGACGTCGTGGTATTGCTGGTCGTTGCCGGCAACTGGCTTTACACCTGGCGGTCGAACCGCGAAAAGGTCACCACGGTGCGGTTCGAGGAGCTCGAAAAGGCCGTTGCCAAGAGGGCCACCCGGGCGGAGCTGGAGGAGGCAAAAGTGAAACGCGACGGCAAGTGCGGCTCACACCAGGCCGGTACCAAGAAGCTGGAATCCTCTTTGTCCGCACTCCAGCTCGAAGTCAGCAAGCTCCCCAGCCGTAGCGAGATTAAGGAGCTCTCCGACTCCATGCGCATCCTCTCCAAAGAGATCGGCAACCTTGACGGCCGCATGTCCGGCGTCAATCGTGCCGTTGACCTGATCAACGAATTCCTCATCGAGCAGGGAGGAAAGAAATAATGAGTTTCGCCGAGCTGAAAACCCAGGACATCCGCCTTGTCATCCTGCGATGCCTCTGCGAGGACCCGTCCTACACCCTCAACGAGTCCATCCTTCAGTCGATGCTGGAGGCCCTTGGGCACGGCGTGAGCCGCGACCGCGTGCGCACCGAAATCGCCTGGCTCGCGGAGCAGGGGCTCCTCACCGCCAATGACGTCGTCGGCGTCCAGGTGGCCACCCTCACCGGCCGCGGCTGCGACGTCGCCTGCGGCAAAGCCAGCCAGCCCGGCGTCAAGCGCCCGCGGCCGAGGGATTGACCATGCCCCAGGCGTCCACCATCGACAAGTTGCCCGACGATATCAAGGGGCAACTCCAGGAGCTGCTCCAGGATCCCCGCGTCACCCAGCTGGAGGCCACCACCAAGATCAACGCCATCCTTGAGGCCGAGGGGCACGACGATCGGGTGAGCAAGAGCGCCGTGAACCGCTACGCCGTGCGCATGGCCGAGGTGGGGGAGAAGCTCAGGCAAAGCCGCGACGTGGCTTCCATGTTCATTTCCAAAGTGGGGGCAGCCCCCCAGGGGCAGATGGGGCTCTTGATCAACGAGATCCTCCGGACCCTGGCCTTCGATATCTCACTCAAGATCCAGGATGCCGACCTGAAAGACCCGGAGACCCTGGCCGCCACCATCGACCAGGTGAAGGCCTTGGCCCTGGCTGTCCAGCGCCTGGAGCAGAGCGCCACCATCAATATCAAGCGCGAAGGCGAGATCAGGAAACAAGCGCTTGATGACGCCGCCAAGGAAATGGATAAAGCAGCCGACACCATGCAGATCAAGCCCGAAACACTTACCTACATCAAACAGGTGATCTATGGCCTGGCATCTTAACCCCTTACGCATAACGCTCTTCGCAGCGGTCCTCTTTTTCTTCCTTGGCACGATTCGGCCTGATGCGGTGCTGGCGGCTGAAAAGGCCCAAAACGCCCCGACCGGCATTCCTACTACCGACCAAGGCCACCGAGAGGCCAAGTTCCCGCCAGGCTTCGAGCCTCTTATCAAACTTACGGATTACCAGAAACGCTGGATAGAGGATCGCAGCCGTTTCAAAATCGGCATGATGAGTCGCCAGGGCGGCAAGTCCTTCGGCACATCGCTGGAAGCGGTCATCGACTGCTACGAGCACAAAACCAAATGGGTATTCCTCTCCGCCGGCGAAAGACAATCACGGGAGCTTATGGCCACGGCCGCAATGCACGCCCGCGCCATCGGCCTTGCGGTTATAGAAATCGAAGGAACGTTCAAGGAAGGGGATTCCGAATACAAGCAGCTGGAGATCGTCTTCCCGAACGGGAGCCGAATTATAGGCCTCCCTGCCAACCCGGCTACCGCAAGGGGCCACTCAGCCCATATCCTCCTTGACGAATTCGCATTCCACAAGGATTCGAGAGCCATCTGGAAGGCCCTCTTCCCGACCGTTACCCGTGGTTACAAAATACGGATAATCTCCACCCCGATGGGGAAGAAGAACAAGTTTTATGAGCTCTGGACTGCCAAAACGCTCCAAACGTTCATGGGTGTGGAGCACGAAGTTAAGGGTGAGCGGGGCGGATGGTCCAAGCACAAGGTCGACATCTACGACGCTGTTGCCATGGGGTTGGTCCTATATGACGAAGACGGAGGCGAAATAGAGCCCGAAGACCTCCGACTGGCATTGGCCGATGACGAGGCATGGCATCAGGAGTACCTCTGCGAGTTCCTGGATGAAGCCACGGCATGGCTGCCATACGACCTGATAGAGAGCGTAGAGGATATCCAACTCGATCCCATGCCCCTCTGGGCCGAGGAGCTCATTAATGCTGCTATTGATTTCCATGCCGAGCATAAATCGGAAGAGAACCCCCCGCCTTTCAGTGCGGGACGGGAGATTCTTGCTGAGGTACTGTTTCCTGGTGAGCTCTTCCTTGGATTTGACGTGGCCCGTCGCCGAGATTTATCAATCATTTGGCTTGACGAACTCGTGGGAGAGACAGCCCGATCAAGGGCTGTTATTGACCTCAAAAAACAACCCTTCGGGGTGCAGCGCCTCGTGCTCTTTTCCCTGTTCCGGCTACCGCAGATGCGGCGCGGCTGCATCGACGAAACAGGAGTCGGGATGCAACTGGCAGAAGAAGCTCTTGAAGTATTCGGACCGAACCTGGTCGAGCCGGTTACGTTCACGCCCAAGAACAAAGAGGCTTTAGCCACCGGTATCAAGAAAAACTTCGAGGACCGCAAAGACCGTATCCCGGCCGACACGCAAATCCGTAACAGCCTCCATACGATAAAGAAGGTCGCGACATCTACCGGCAATTTCCGATTCGATGCCGATCGTGAAGAGTCGACCGGCCACGCTGACCACTTTTGGGCGAAAGCTCTGGCAGTCCAGGCACGAACCAGGCCGACCTATTCCGCCCGGGTCGTAAGCCGCGCCCCCCGCGAGGCCGCGAAACTGGTCGCAAACTATTAAGAGGTCACACCCATGGCACGCACCCCCAAATCCCTTGCCGGTGAAATAGCCGTCCGCTCCAGGTCTGTAGACTTTTACGGTCTCGGGCTATCGCTCCCCAACCCCGACCCAGTCCTCAAAAAACAGGGCAAAGACATCATCATCTATAAAGAGCTCCTGGTGGATGACCGCGTCGGCGGCTCCTGGGGGAACCGCAAGGGAGCGACGCTCTCCCTTGAGTGGGAGATCGACCGGGGGAAGAAGGGCAAAGTCAAGAGCCGGCAGGCTCGGGTTATTGAGGATCTGTTCACCAACACCCTCGACGTGCAGCGGATCATGGGCGAGATCCTCCAGGCGCGGCTCTTTGGCTATCAGCCTCTGGAGGTATTGTGGCAGAACCATGGAGGTCTCCTCCTCCCCACCGACGTGGTGGGGAAACCCCAGGAATGGTTCCTCTACGGTACCGACAATGCCCTGCGGTTCCGCTCCCGTGATAGCGGCCTTCTGGGAGAGGAACTCCCCCCCAGGGCTATCCTCTGCCCCACCTCCGAGGCCAGCTACGCCAACCCCTACGGCCTCGGGCTCCTGGCGTCATGCTTCTGGCCCGTCACCTTCAAAAAAGGGGGGTGGCGCTTCTGGATCACCTTTGCCGAAAAATACGGGCAGGCCTTTGCCGTAGGTAAGATCCGGCGCGGAGCCGAAAAGAAGGAAATGGACGAACTCTCCGAGATGCTGGAGAAGATGGTCCAGGACGCCATTGCCGTCATCTACGATGACAGTTCCGTGGAGCTGAAGGACGCTCCCGGCAAGGGGGCATCGAGCGAGCTGTTCAAGGACATCATCGCCGAGGCCAACACCGCCATCTCCACCATCATCCTGGGGCACGCCGGGGCGGGCCAATCCACCAGCGGCAAGCTCGGGGGAGAGGACGCGGCCCGGGATGTGCGCGAGGACCTGAAGGACGCCGACAAGAAGCTCGTCTGCTCCACCATGAATCAACTCATCCGCTGGATCGCCGAGCTGAACTGGGGCAATGTCGAAGTGCCCAGCTTCTCATTATGGGAAGAAGAGGACGTTGATAAGGATCAGGCCGAGCGGGACGAGAAGCTCACTGCCAGCCTGGAGAAAAGCGGCCTGAAGCTTTCCCGCAGCTATTACCAGCGCACCTACAACCTGGAGGACGATGACCTGGAAGAGGCCGAAAAACCCGAACCGCCCAGCCTCCCCTATAAAATAGGGGAGGTACCCGAAGGGCGGGGGGGTATTGAGGGGCCGGCCTTTGCCGAAGCCCCCGCCTTTCCCGATCAGGCCGCCATTGACAAAGCCGCCGCCACCATTGACCCGGCTGTCTTGCAAAACTGGGTTGAACAGCCGTTGACGCCGGTTTTACAGCTCATCAACGGCGGAGCATCCCTTGAAGAGATCATGGAGAAGCTCGCCGGTGCCTTCCCCGACATGAGCACCGAAACCCTTCAAGAGATGCTCACCCGGGCCATGTTTGTGGCCGAAGCGTGGGGAAGGCTGAACGCCGATGACTGAGGTGGACCTCTCCTACGCCGTCAAGCTCCCTCCGGAACTGGCCATGGAATACTTCCGGGGCAAGGGGTATCAAATCACTTTTGACTGGCACGAGATGCTGGCAGAGGCCCATGATGTGGCGTTCACCGTGGCCAAGGCCATGGAGACCGATCTCTTGGAGGATATCCGTGCCGCCGTGGCCGCAGCCCTTGCCGAGGGGCAGACCCTGGAGGAGTTCCGCGCCGGGCTGACGCCGCTGCTGAAGAAAAAGGGGTGGTGGGGTAAACGCGAAATCCTCGATGAGCGCACCGGCGAAATACGCGAGGCTCAACTCGGCTCGCCGTGGCGGCTGCGCACCATCTACCAGACCAACCTCCAGACCGCCTACATGGCGGGCAGGCAGCGGGCCATGGAAGAAAACACCGCCGATCGCCCCTGGTGGCTGTATGTAGCCGTGCTCGACAGCCGCACCCGCCCCGCCCACCGCGCCCTTAACGGCAGCGCCTTTAGCCACGATGATCCGTTCTGGAAATCCCACTATCCCCCCAACGGCTGGGGGTGCCGCTGCCGGGTGCGCGCCCTCGATGCCGACGAGCTGGCCGAGCGGGTGCGCGACGGCCGTGCCAAGGTCCAGAGCACTACGGGCGAAAACCCTACCGGCATCATGGGCGAAGTGGAGCGCCCCCTGACCCGCCACCAGAGCACCATGGTGAAATCGTTCAGCGGCACCGGCCTTGACGGCCGACCCGTGGCCCTTACCCCCGATGCCGGGTGGGACTATGCCCCCGGCGATCGCCGCCGTGCCCTGGCCGATCTGCTCCGGCGGAAAGAGACCGAGCAATGACAACCCTCCGCGTCGAAGGCCGAGCCACCGCCATGCACCACCTGCGGCAATATGTGGAGCGGGGCAATAACCCCCGTCCCCTCATGGCCAGGCTTGCCGGCATCATGATGAATGCCGTGGAGGATAACTTCGAGGCCCAGGGACGCCCCCGGTGGGTCGATCTGCGTCCCGCCACCAAGCGGGCACGGGCGGCCAAAGGCAAATGGCCCGGCCAGATCCTCCAGGTGAGCCAGGGGGGCCTTGCCTCATCCATCCAGCAGTTCAGCGACTCGAACCGGGCCGTGGTGGGCACCAACAAAAAGTACGGCCGCATCCAGCAGCTGGGGGGCACCATCAACCGCACAGGCGGCAGCCGGGTCATTCACTTCAGCCAGATCAACCGGGGGAAGATGACCTTCGGCATTCCCGGTCTCGGCGACCGCTTCGCCAAACCGAAGAAAGCCCACTATGCCATGAGGGTCACCCACGGCCCCTACACCATCACCATTCCGGCCCGGCCATACCTCAAACTGACCGACGCCGGTCTGCGCAAGATGGAGACCGCCACCCTCGATTTTATCGCGGGGCGCTGAAATCCGTTTTAAGCCGTTTTGGCTTGCAAGCTAACCCGACCCCTGTGCTGCAACCGGAAAACGGCACACGCGAAATTTTAAACAATGTTTAAACACGGTTTCTAAACGGCACCCGCGAAATTTTCACACCCCCTTTGCATACCCCCACCCCTGAACCCCCCTGTCGCTTTTCAAAGTCCTTTACTATAACCCTCCCCGCATCGCCGCTATGTTGCCTCCAGTACAGGAGGCGTCATGAACGGAAAATGGATCGAGATCTTCCGGGCCGGTCGGCAGACCGACAGCACCGGCAATACGCGCGAATGGACCGAGGCCGACCTCGACGCCATCGTGGCGAAGTACGACCCCGCCGCCCACGAAGCCCCCGTAACCGTAGGGCACCCCACGGACAACGCCCCGGCCTTCGGATGGGTCGAGGCCCTGAAGCGGGATGGGAAGATCCTCCTGGGCAAGTTCCGCGAGGTGATGCCCGAGTTTGAGGAGGCCGTAAAGACCGGCCGCTACAAGAAGCGCTCCATCTCCCTCTATCCCGATCTCACCCTGCGCCACGTCGGTTTCCTGGGCGCCATGCCCCCCGCCATCAAGGGCCTTGCCGATATCGCCTTTGCCGAAGATGACCAGGCCATCACCATCGACTTCTCCGATCACCGTATGTCCACCGTGGGGCGCGTACTGCGCCGCCTGCGCGAGTACATCATCGGCTCCGCCGGCGTCGAAGAGGCCGATCGCATCGTCAGCGACTGGGAGATCGAAACCCTCACCGAACCGCCCCCCGAAGCTATTGAAGCCCCAATGCCAGCATTCTCAGAGGAGGATCACACCATGAAGAAGCCCGAAGAGCTCCAGGCCGAGCTCGACCAGGCCAACGCGAAGCTTGCCGAGTTCGGTGAGCGCGTAACGGCACTGGAAACCGAGAACCAGCAACTGAAGGCCGCCGCCGCCACCGCGGCCACGGCGGCCCGCGACGCCGAGTTCGCCGCCTTCTGCGACTCGATCCCCACCCGCATCGCCCCGGCCATGCGGCCGGCCATCATCGGCGTCATGCACTCCCTGGCCGACAAGGAGCCCATGGAGTTCCAGGAGAACGGCGCCACGGTCAAAAAGACGCCGCTGGAGGTCTACCAGGAGAGCCTGAAGGCTCTTCCCGAGGTGGTGAGCTTTTCGGAGCAGGCCACTAAGGAGAAGGCGGCGGACGCCGTTGACGTCACCAATCCCGAGGCCCTTGCCGCCAAGGCTGCCGAGTTCAAGGAGGCCGAGGAGAAGGCAGGCCGCGTCATCAGCTATAGCGAAGCCGTAAGGCACATCACTAAGGGAGGTAAGCAATGAATCCTGGCCTCATCAAGAATTACGTCGCCGAAACGGCGGTCGCCAAATACCGTATCGTGAAGCCCGGCTCCACCGATGACTACGTGGTGCAATCCACCGCCAGCACTGAAGCGCTCATGGGCGTATCAGGCTTTGTAGGGGGCGATGCCGGTGGCCGGGTCGACATCATCAAGACCGGCATTACCGACGTGGAATACGGCGGCACCGTAACCCGGGGAGACTGGCTCACCTCCGACGCCAGCGGCAAGGCTGTAACCTCCGCGCCGGCAGCAGGAGCCAACGCCAACGTCATCGGCCGCGCCGAAGTAAGCGGAGTGGCGGGAGACATCGGTGCCGTACTCATCGCCCCCGGCCGCATTCAGGGATAACCATTTCATAAGGAGGCTTCACCATGCCTAACGCTCCATTTCCCATTCAGCCCGAACTCATGGCGGTTGCCCTGGCCTACAAGAACGGCCGGCTCATCGCCGATGATGTTCTCCCCCGCGTGTCGGTCGGCAAGCAGGAGTTCAAGTACTACGAGTATGCCCTGGGCGACTCGTTTACGCTGCCCGACACCAAGGTGGGCCGCAAGTCCGCCCCCAACCAGGTGGAGTTCGGAGCCACGGAGAAAACCGGATCTACCGAAGATTTCGGTCTCGATGACCCGATCCCCCAGGCAGATATCGACAACGCGCCGGCCAACATCGACCCCCGCGGCCAGGCGGTGGAGAACATCACCAACCTGATCCTCCTCGGTCGTGAGGTGCGGGCCGCCAACCTGTTATTCAACCTCAACACCTATGCCACCACCAACCGGACCACACTGAGCGGCACCAGCCAGTGGAGCGACTTCACCAACTCCGACCCCATCGCGGCCATCATGAATGCCCTGGATGGTTGCATCATGCGCCCCAACGTCATGGTCATCGGGCGCAAGGTATTCTCCACCCTGGCCCGCCACCCGAAGATCGTGAAGGCGGTCCTCGGCAACTCCGGCGATAGCGGCATTGCCCGCCGCCAGGACATCGCGAGCCTCTTTGAGTTGGAGGACGTCCAGGTGGGAGAGGCCTACGTCAACACCGCCAAGAAGGGCCAGGCCGTCAGCCTCGCCCGTACCTGGGGCAACCACTGTTCCCTCATTTACCGCGACCGCACCGCCAACACCCGCGGCGGCGTTACCTTTGGCTTCACGGCACAATTCGGCAGCCGGATAGCAGGTTCCGTCCCCGACCCGGATATCGGCCTGCGTGGCGGTGAGCGGGTCCGGGTGGGCGAGTCCGTCAAGGAGCTCATCATCGCCAACGACCTCGGCTACTTCTTCCAGAACGCCATCGCGTAACGTGACCAGTAGGGGCAATTCATGAATTGCCCCTACACCCATCAGCCCAGGAGAAATCCATGAAATACCTTGTCAAGAGCCCCATCGATCACGACCAGGTGCGCCACGAGCCCGGCGCGGAGGTGGAGCTTACCGACGAGCAGGCAGCACCGCTTGTTTCTGCCTCTGTCGTAGAAGCTATAGCAGAAACCAACTCCTATCCGCCTAAAACCTCCACCGCCGGGCCGGAGGATCTCCAGAAAGATGCTTCGGTCGTTGAAGCTGCCTTGGTAGATGGCGCCCTGGAGGAACCAGAAACGTCTGCTGCTGAGACGGTGATAGCCGAAGAGCAGACTGCTCCGCTTGCGGATACCGAAGAGGTTGTTGCAGCACCTCAGCCACAGGAAAACAAAGGCAACAAGGGGAAGGGGAAGTAAATGCCCTACTGCACCCAGCCCGACATCATTGGCCGGATCTCCGAGGAAACCCTGATCCAATTAACCGACGATGACAACCTTGGCGTTGTTGATTCGGCCTTGGTGGAGCTGCATGCAGCCGACGCCGCCGAGCTGATCGACGGATATCTCCGGGGGAGGTACACCCTCCCCCTGGAGACCACCCCCGGCATCATCAAGAGCCTCGCCCTCGATCTTACCGTCTACAGCCTCTACAGCCGTCGGGCCGAGTTTGAGACTCCAAAGCCGGTTCTTGAGCGACAGCAGGCCGCCCTGAAAATCCTGCGCGAGATCCAGTCGGGGGTCATCGCCCTGGGCGCAGCCGGAGTCGAAACCCCGAGCACCGTCTCCGGAGCCGGCAAAGTCGCAGCGCCCGAACGGATCTTCACCAAAACAGTCCTGGACAACTACTGATGCTCGTCGAAACCCAAGAGGCAATACTGGCCCGCATCTCCGATCAGATACCCGCATTTGCCACCATTGATGGCTGGCAGGGTGAGCTGGAGGATCTGCTCAAAGTCCCCCGCAATCTGCCGAGTTTCCACCTGGCCTACGGCGAGGGAGAGTTCGGCGATCAGCCCGTTACCATCGGAGGGGCCATCGCCCGTAAACAGATGGTGTGGAACGCCATCATCACCGCATCCAACCGCCGTGATCGCACCACCGGAGCCGTGGAGTGCTACCAGCTCATGGAGGCCGTGGTCGCCGCTCTCAAGAAGTTCAACACCGGCTACGGCTGGCTCTGGCCCGCAGCCGATAAGCTCCTCTACGCAAAAGGTGGGCTTGCCGTCTACGGGGTGAGCTTTGTTGTGGAGAACGATCAATAGGAGACTTTGTGAAAACAATTTACTGCTCATCAAATAAACATGCCGCCGTTGCCCAGTGGGCAGCGAACACCGTTTATGCAGCGGGAGCTCTTCGTCGCCAGTTGGCAACCCCTGCCCAGGGTAACGAGCGGGTATTCCGCTGCACCACTCCCGGCACGTCCGGCGCGGCTGAACCGGCATGGATTCTCACCGCGCAATCAACCACCTCTGACGGCACAGCGGTCTGGACCGAATGCACCGGCGAAAGCTGGAACGCGCCACATGCGTCCATTGACGCCGCCCTGGATTCGGCAATCACTGAATTCGACACGATCTACGTGGGCCACCTTCACAATTACACATGGGCCGCCAGCAAGACTATCCGGCCAGCCTACCCTTCGGCGTTTCGGTTTATCCCGGTTATCAGCGTAGACGAAACCACCGGATTGTATCGCAAAGGGGCCGAGGAAAATACGTCCGGCACTGCGAAGTTCTACTTCAAGGATCTGGCCAAGTATTTCGGCATCACCTTCAGAGTAGGGACAGCCGGGCAACTCATGACAACCGATGCGTTCTACTTTAACGCAGGCGGGACATACCCCATTCTGAGCGAGTTCAACGATTGTACTCTGGAGCTCAGAGCGACTCCGAACGGGGTCAGTTTCCTCAAAATAGGCAACGTGAACGACTCCTATTACGCATGGAATGCCAAGGTTAATTTCAAGAAGTGCGAATTCATCATACCCCCTAACATGGACTTCCTTACTGTATGCAGGGCGCATGTGCGGTTTGAAGAATGCACGATCGGCAGGACCCAAATCACCTGTGACGGGTATCTGGTCGATTCATACGGTTACGGCTATAGCCGGGTTGAATTCCTCGGGTGTGACCTGACCAATTTCAATAACACGCAGTTGGTTGATTTGGACAGCCATGCCGCCGTGGATGTTGTTGTGGATTCGTGCTCTAAGCCTGTGAACGGTTTTAGCACCTATACCCCGGAAACCTACGATGCGTATGAGACCACTAACCCTCTCGGATTCAGCGGCAGCACCATAGAAGTGCTCGGCATGTGGAATGAGCGGTATAAATCCTTCACGAGTTGCGAGGGGCATACCAGGAACACTGAGACCGTTTATGTATCCGGAGGATCATCGAAAAACGGGGTGCCATATTCGCTACTCACGCGCGCGTTCGGGATTGTTTCCGACGAATCTCCACTGAAGGTCGCCCTGGAGCCGGTGGATAATCAGCAGACCGGCGTTGCGAAAACGCTGACGGTCGAGATCGCGCAAGACAACGGCGCGACTGCCCTGACGGAAAGCGAAATCAAGCTGTGCGTCGCATACTTCGGGGATGCCAACAGTCCCAAATTGACATTTGCGGACGATGGGAACAGCACACCCATCACCAGGTCTCAAACCGTACAGGCAGCGTCCTCTGCAACCTGGGTTAACCTGACTAATCCTACAAAGCAGAAGTTGGAGGTCACCATCACGCCCCAGAAACCGGGAGAGATAATCGCCTGGGTCGAGATCAGCAAGAAGAAGTTCGATGTTTATATAAACGGCCGCCCGGCGATATCTTAATCTAAAAGAGAGGGCGGCAGACAGCCGCCCTCTCTTTTAGATTTGATGTGTAGGACATAAATCATGGCAAATAAATACATCGACACCAGTGCAACATATAACGGCGACGGCACCGCCAGCAACCAGGCGGCAAGTGCGGGCGCCCCTGGCGCATGGAACAGTTTTCAGAATGTACTCATCGGCACGCCTGGGTATGGTTCGGTTGCCGCCGGCGACGTCATTTATGTCCGGACTAAAAACGGTGCCAACAATCTGTCGGAAACGTCGACATCAACTGCAATAATCACATCTACAACGATAGGCACAGAATCCAGCCCGGTGATTTTTGTATTTGATGCCGGATCTGTGTGGGTTGGTGATAGTGGGACATTTACATGGTCAACAGGGGCCTCTGCTAACGCCAGAGTTGTTTGGAACAGCAACCTTATATTCTTGGCTACTGAGTATAACTTTGTCGTAACAAATGGATATACCGGCGGAACAAACGTCTATGGATGGTTGCAATTTCGCAGGGCGAGATTCGAAAACGTGAAATTTGTCACCGTAGCGGGATCAAACACCCAATTTACCCAAGGGGGAGGGGTACAATACCATTCAACGTTTATTGCTCCGATTTTCGACATAAATTCTGCACCCTCTGGCAGCACATCACTGTTTCTGCTGGAAGAAGAGTCTCGCATGGAGATGCTGGACCCCACGTTCAACCTGAACAATATTGCGTTCCCTGCACCGATATTTAGTGCGTACCTGCCCTCGTACGGCCACACAACGTTGGACATAAGGGGCGGCCGAATTATTAATTGCCAAACCAGCAACACCCTGATGAACGTTTATAACCGGTGTAACGCGCCCGGTACCCTGGACACAAGATAAGAGTCACGCAGCCTTCTTGAG